>NZ_SHKX01000011.1:369259-615773 GCF_004217445.1 Fluviicoccus keumensis | reverse complement strand
CAACACCACCAAACAGGAGAAGCCAAGCACCAAAAAAGCTGCTTAAATGAACAACCCGCCGGGGGCGGGTGTCAGGTGAATACTGTCACTGTACAATAAATACTTGAAATATTCATTTACTCCACCGCAAAATTCTCTGTTGACGCCATCATTAACACTTGTCGCACTAAAATTTGAAATACTAATTATGGAGTTTTTTTTGAATTTAAATTGCTTTTCCACATATTTATTTTTAGAAAAATCAAAAGAATCATTATTAATTGGCACTCCGCCAGCTCTCCAATACTTAACAACTCCGGTCAAGTAGTTGACACTTGTGCCAAAAGTGTGATTTTCATCTATATGATTGATTGTATATGATGCATAACCGACTTTTTCTACGCCTACCAAGTAGAAGTCGTTTCTTTCTTTCTTAAATTTATAGATTGAAACATTACGCGAACAGCAACCACTATGATTAGTCTCTGTTACAATAATAGATTTATTATCTATGTGAATTTCAGAATCGTTATTTCGTCGAGAGTAGTACTGCCATGGTTTTGAGTATGTAATTACAAAATATTTCTTTGGACTAACCTCCTTGAGTAAAACCAATGTTAAGTCAGCATCAGGCTCAGGAACGTCTTCATCAGCACCATTCTTAATAAGTGCACCTATATAACTAGCACCACTTTCATCAAGACCTCCTGTCGCAAGTGCCTCAACTTTTGAATTAGGGTACATCTCAATAACTTTTTCAATAAGAAAATCTTCGTTATTCGATAACGCAGAATTTCCATAAAAAAGAAACAACAAAATTATTTTCTTCATAAAACTCAAATATCCGCCAATATTTCGACCACAGAGCAAGCATAGCAAGCAGTTCGCCCAACAGGATTTAGTCCCATGTTTTTTAAAAAAAATTAGCAATTTGCAAGACATGAGCGCCTTGCATTGCATTGCTATGCGAACTAAATCCATGGGACGCTATGCTTGAAAGCTAGCAGTGCGGGCCAACCTCGTCAACTGAGCCCCTCACTAATCCTCACAGCCAATTCCGCTTCCGCAACTTCAGCAGACGCATCCAATCACCGCTTCAACTCATAAACACACATATTCACCGCCGTCGCCAGATTCAGCGACTCAATAGCCCCGCCCCCGGCAATGGTGAACGGCCGCGCCCGCATGGCCGCCAGCGCATCGCGAGGCACACCGCGCGCCTCGTTGCCAAAGACATAGCAATCATGCCCGGCAAACGCGGCATCACTCAACGGTTTACCCGTCATATCCAGACAGGCAATGGATGAATAACGTCCCGGCAGACTGTCCAACGGCACATCCAGCTCCAGCGGCACGTGGAAGATCGCGCCCATACTAGCCCTCACCACCTTGGGATTGAAAGGATCGACACTGCCCGGACTCAGCAGGCAGCGAAAACCGCCGAACCAGCCCAGCGTGCGCAGGATGGTGCCCAGATTGCCGGGGTCCTGCACTTCGTAAAGGTACACGGCCTTGTCGCCATCCGACGATCCGGACGCCGCCAGCAAGGGCGCGACCGCGAGGATGCCTTGCGGCGTCTGCGTATCCGCCATGGCCGTCATCTGCTTAGGCGTCACCACGGTCTTGCGGAACGGGGTCGGCCAGTCGGCGTAGGGCTCGGTCACATACAACCGCGATTCGCGCAGTTCCGGCCGGGTCAGCGCAGCTTTCTGCAACTCCAGCACCAGATGTTCGCCTTCCACCAGGAAATGCCCGAGGGCTTCGCGGTACTTTTTCTGGTGCAGCTTGCGGATCTCGTCGAAGGTCACGCTGCGTTCTCCGCACGGGCCACCATATCCAGCGCCACCGCTTCGGCCACCTTGATGCCGTCCACGCCCGCGGACAGGATGCCCCCGGCATATCCCGCGCCTTCCCCGGCCGGATACAGGCCGATGGTGTTCAGGCTTTGCAAGCTATGGTTGTCGCGGGTAATGCGCACCGGCGACGACGTACGGGTTTCAATGCCGGTCAGCACGGCATCGTCGCGGTCAAACCCGCGAATCTGCTTGCCGAACTCGGGCAAGGCCTCGCGGATGGCTTCAATCACGTAGGGCGGCAACGATTCCGCCAGATCACCCAGCTTCACGCCGGGTTTGTAGGAGGGTTCCACGTCGCCGAAGGCGCTGGACGGCACGCCTTTGATGAAATCGCCCACCAACTGGCCGGGAGCGCAATAATCACGGCCGCCCAGTTCGAAGGCCTTCGATTCCAGCTGTTCCTGGAACTCGACACCGGCCAGCGGGCCACCGGGAAAATCCTGCTCAGGACTGATGCCGACCACGATACCGGCGTTGGCGTTACGCTCGTTGCGGGAATACTGGCTCATGCCGTTGGTTACCACCCGGTTCGGTTCGGAGGTTGCGGCCACCACGGTACCGCCCGGACACATGCAGAAACTGTAGACCGCGCGACCATTCCTGGCGTGATAGACCAGCTTGTAATCCGCCGCCCCCAGCGCCGGATGCCCGGCGTACTTGCCCAAGCGCGCGCTGTCGATCAGCGATTGCGGATGCTCGATGCGGAAGCCGACGGCAAACGGCTTGGCCTCGATATGCACGCCGCGACGGTGCAGCAGACGGAAGGTATCGCGCGAGCTGTGGCCCAGGGCCAGCACCACATGCTGGCTGCGCAGTTCTTCGCCGTTGTCCAGCACCACGCCTTGCATGCGGCCGTTGTCAATCAGCAGGTCGGTAACCCGGCTCTGGAAACGGACTTCCCCGCCCAGGGCGCGGATTTCCTCGCGCATGGTCGATACCACACCGGTCAGGCGGAAAGTGCCAATGTGCGGCTTGCTGACGAACAGGATTTCTTCCGGCGCTCCGGCGCGCACGAACTCCTGCATCACCTTGCGGCCATAGAACTTGGGGTCCTTAATCTGGCTGTAAAGCTTGCCGTCAGAGAACAGGCCCGCCCCGCCCTCGCCGAACTGCACGTTGGATTCCGGCGACAACGTCTTGTTCCGCCACAGCGCCCAGGTATCCTTGGTGCGCTGCCGCACTTCCTTGCCGCGCTCCAGCACGATCGGCCTGAACCCCATCTGCGCCAGCGTCAACGCCGCGAACAGGCCGCAAGGGCCGAAACCGATGACGATGGGCCGCTCGGACAAGCCTTCAGGCGCCTTGGCGACCGGATGATAGGACGTGTCCGGCGCGGGACGGATATGCGGATCGCTGACAAAGCGCTCCAGCAGCTTGTCGACGTTGCGGGCCTGCAAATCAATGATGTAAACGAATTTGATCTCGCTGCCTTTCTTGCGCGCGTCATAGCTGCGCTTGAACACGGTGAAATCCAGCAGGTCGGCGTCATTGATCTTCAGGCGCGCCACGATGGCTTTGCGCAGGTCGGCGTCGGTATGGTCCAGCGGCAGGGCAAGTTCGGTAATACGGATCATGGCGGGTTCCCGGCCGGTGTTATCCGGCAAAGGTAAGGTGATCGAAGGTATGGGGCGATATTGTACCCCTTGCACGGGGCGGCGTCATGACGGTAGAGCCGCTCTTTAGCCGAAGAACAATCCCGCCGCCAGCAGCAACGGCGTCAGCAGGTTGATCACCACATTCAGCCCCATGGAAGGAATCAGCGCCGGAATGTCATCGGCGTGCTGTCCGGCGAAACGGTAGATGCGCCAGCCGATCAATGCGGTGGCCAGCGTTACCAGCGCGGCGGGCGGCAACCAATGGCCGATCACACCGGCGACAATGGAGCCGTAACACACCAGCAGCAAAACCCCGTACAAGCGCACGCTGGCCTGGCGGCCAAAGGCAATGGGAAAGTGACGACGGCCAACCTGCTTGTCGGCCTCAACGTCCGGGAACTGGTTCAGCAGCAACAGGTTGCTGGTCATGCAGGTCAAGGGCAGCGAAGCGACAAAGGAACTGACACTGTATTGGCCGGTCAGTGCGAAATGGGCGCCCATCACCATCAGCACGCCAAAACCCAGGCCGGGCGCAATCAGGCACATCAGCGGATTGTTGACCCACCAGATCGTGTAGGTCACCACCAGCACCAACCCGAAGATGCCCAGGGGCAGCAACTGCCAGCCATGCAGCCAGACAAAATACAGACCGATCAGCGCCGTCCCCGCCAGCGATCCCACGGATATCGCCAGCGCCAGCTTCATCAACTCGGGTCGGCCCGGCAAGGTGCCGCTGCCGCCGCTGAAGGCGGTACGCGCTGTCAGCTTGTCCAGACCGCTGCGGCAATCGAAGTATTCATTGAAGGCATTGACGCTGATGTGGGCCAGAACCGCTCCCAGAATCACCAACGCCACATTCAGGCCGGACAACGCATGCCCTTCCCATTGGGCCACCGCCACGCCCACCAGTACGCAGGCCGGAGCCAGGATCAGGAACGGCAGACGGATGATGCCCAGCACATCTCGAATCATTTAATATCCAATAATAACAATGGATTACTGAATAATCTTCAGCAACTGCTCATCCGCTGCCTGATGTTCGTGCTTGCTGTCATCGCCGCAGATTTCGCCATCCTGCTTGGTGCCCCGGTCAATGTAGCCGGTGCGTTCGTGGGGCGGCAGGTTCTTCAGCTCCCAGGCCAGCATGGCCTGCATGCAGGTTTCCCGCTGTTCACGGGTCAGGCGCTCACCACCGGGCCACTTGCCCAGTTCAATCGCCAGGCGCAGTTTGGCCACGATGTCGGGATTGAGGGCGGCCAGCATCGCCGCGATGGTTTGCTCATTCACTGTCGTCGTCTCCGGTAATGGGGCTGCCCCAGCCGAGCTTGGTGCGGCAGGCGGCGTAAAAGTCGTAGCCGGGCGGATGGATCAGCCGCAGCTTGAAGGGATGCTTCTTGATGTACAGCCAGTCGCCGGGGTTCAGGTTGATGCCGGAATGACCGTCAGGGCTGACCATGGGACGAATGCGGGTTTCACAAATGCGGATCTTGATCTCGCTGTTGCCGTCCACCACGATGGGACGGCTGGACAGCGTATGGGGATGCATCGGCACCACCACGATGGCATCCAGTTTCGGGTGCATGATCGGTCCGCCGCCGGACAAGGCATAGGCCGTTGAACCGGTCGGCGTGGCGATGATCAGGCCGTCGGAGCGCTGGCGATAGACAAACTCGCCTTCCACATACAGTTCGAATTCGATCATGTGCACCGATTTACCGGCGTGCAGCACGACATCGTTCAACGCCACGGACTCGCTCACCGGACTGCCGTTGGAGCGTACCTCCAGATTCAGCAGGAAGCGATGGTCCATGGTGTAGTTGCCCGAAAGCACCTCGGACACCTTGGTGATCAGCTCGTCGGGGGAAATATCGGTCAGGAAACCCAGGCGGCCGCGGTTGACGCCCAGCACCGGGGTCTTGAAACGAGCCAGGGCGCGGGCGGCGTGCAACAGCGAGCCGTCGCCACCCACCACGATCACCAGGTCGCACATCTCGCCCATCAGCGCGCGCGAACACACCTGCTGGCTCATCGAAGGCATCAGCCGCGCGGTGTCTTCGTCATAGATGACCTTGGCGCCCGCATCGACCAGATACTTCTCCAGCACATCCAGGGTCTGTACCACCGAGGCCTTGCCGGGACGCCCCACCAGGCCGATATTGCGAAAGGTTTCTCTGCTCATCCTGTTTCCAGATTGGACTGTCTCTGCTCGGGACTGAGATTCCAGAGACCGCCCGTCAGCACCGAGGCCCGGAAACCGAGCACGCCCAGCATGAAGGCGGCGGCGGCACTGCGCTGCTCACTGAAGGAATAAACGACATAGTGCAGGTCCTGCGGCAATTGCAGGGCCTTATGGCGAAGATCCTGAAGCGGCATCGAGATCGCCTCCCGAAGATGCCCCTGCTTATACTCCTCGGGCAGCCGCACATCAAGCCATTGGCCCTTTCCGGAGGAAACCAGCCGTTCAGCCGATGCGAAATCCAGCGCCGCCAGACTGGGGCTTTTCAACAGCCGGTCAAAGTCCTGCTTTTCCAGCCGCATCAGCACGCCATCCTCCAGCATGATGACGTCGGCATTCCGGGGGGCGTCCTGCAATAACGCTTCCTCACCGAAATACTCACCCTTGCCCAGATAGGCGACCACGGTCGCCGCACCGCCCTCATGCTGAACAACCTTGGCGCGGCCTTCGCGGATGAAATAGCAGCAATCCGCTTCCGCCCCCTGATGAATGATTTGCTCCCCGTCGGCTACCGGCCGGGGCGTCATGGCCCGTATCAGCGCCAGGATATTCATCGGCGGCACGCTGTGGAATACGCGGGACTGCAGCAAGCGCAGCACCCAGTCCCGATCAATGTCGCCCGGCAGCTCGGCAAACAGGGTTTGCGCCAGGCTGGACAGGCTTTGCTCCCACAGCAGCGCGTCATAAAGCCGTTGCTGGTTCACGGCCAGGATATTCACCGTTGTCAGGGCGGTAGCGGTGAACTGGCGCGGATTACCCGGGGCCAGGGCGTGGTTGGCGGCGACATCCGTGGCATCCACCATGGCCACCTCGCCGTCATGGGCGATCAATTCAACCTGACCGCTCAGCAGGAAAACGCTTTGCACCTGCGGGTCGCCAAAACGGAACAACACGCTGCCGGCGGGCAATGACTGGATGCGGCAACCGGCCACCACTTCCTGCAAGCGCGTGCGGGTCAGGGCGTTCAACGGGACAAAGTTATGCAGTACGTCCAGATTCAGACTGTTACGGAACATGGGCAGCCTCCTACTGGAACTTCAGGACGTTAAGGATGGCGGTGTCAGCGCCCTGATGACGGGCGCAGCGGTCCGACTGTCCCGAAACGAATTTGGCCGGGGAATCCACCCGGATCAGCCGGGCGTTGCAACAGGCGCCTTCTCCGATGCTCGCCAGACAGCGCGGGTTTTCAAAATGCCGGATCCATTCGCGGTAATGCTCCTCGCTGACCAGGCATTTCCTGGCCACATACGCCGGCGGATTGCGGGTGTACGACGCCAGATCATCCACCGGCACCGACAGGTTGCCTACGCCGGGGTGATACACCACAAAACTCATCCCCATGCCCTGAAGCTCGCGCAAATAACTGTCGGCGGAAGACTCGGCGATGCGCGCCTGCTCCGCCCTTTCGGCCTCCAGGCTCTTCTCCAGTTCCGCCAGTTGGTGATCCCGCTCTTCCAGCTCCGCCTGCAAGGATTTGACGGTCAACAGGTGGCGGTTGGCCTCGTCGTCAAGGCGACGATCCATCGCCAGCACCAGCTCGGTTTCCCGCCGTGACAACCGTGAAGCAAACTCCTGCTCCTTGGCTTCCAGCAACACCGCAACCTGCTGCTGGGCTTCCCCGGCCTTGCTCAGGGCGGCTTGCAATTCTTTCAGCTTGCGTTCGTTCTCGGTCCGCTCGCTTTTCAAGGAACTTTCTATGCCTGACAGGCTGATAATCTGGCTGTGCAAGGCCTCCATCCGCTCAAGCTGGGCATCCAGTTGCGTTTTCAGCGTGCGTTGCTGCTCCACCAGTTTCTGGTTCTGGGTCTGAAGAATGTCCAGTTGTTGCTGGTGAACGTAGGCTTGCTCGTTGACGGTCTGCTCACGCTCGGTGGTCAACGTTTGCAATTTCAGCAGCAAATCACTGACCTGCTGCTGCAAGGCTTCGGTTTCCGCCGGCAGGTGTGGCAGATCCGATTCCCACGGTTGCGGCACCAGATCAGCGGTGGACAGCACCGGAATATTGGTTTCGGTCAGGGCGGGCCGACGGGCGCGGATGCCGAAGCGCTCACAGGCGGACGGCAGCGCCTCGCGGATCTGCTCGAAGGTATTCAGGTCATCGCGCAGCACAGGGTCCCACAAGCGCGGCGCGTGCCATGAGACCGGACACTGGCTGCGGCACGCGAGGCGGATGGGGCCGCGCCCCATGTCCGGCCCCAGACCGGCCACTTCCACCAGGTGACTCAGCGGGATATTCCATCCGGCCTCGGCAAAACCCTGCCGGTCAAAGCGGATGGTGAACAGCACACATCCCTTGATGGTCAGGCTGTCATCAATCTGGATATACGCGCCCTTCTTTTCCTCGCGCGCGTACTGGGCCTGCGGCACCATGCCGCTCAGCGTCACGTCAAAATCTTCATACAGCATGGACTTGGCGATATCTTCGCCATCCCAGAACATCAGCAGTTCCTGGAACACGGCGGTGGACTGCAACATGGCGACTCCCGACAATCCCTGAAGCGAGGGCGGACAATTTTGTGTTTATGCTTGTTTATATAGAGGACTGCCGGACACACGGCAAGCACTGTCGTCCCGGTAATGAGAACCGGGTCCGGAAAACTCCGCTTCAGCACGGGCGATGGCCGCGCATGAACGCCACAAACATTCGTGAAATCAATATTATTTCGCCAAAACCTCATTCGTCGCTTGTATGCGCCGGATGCCTCTGCTAGAAACTACAGATAAAAAATGCGGCAGGGTTTGCTATGCGTAAAATTTCCTTCTCCTGGAAGAGCGACTGGGTGTTCGCTCTTGCCATTTCCGCCGTCGTGGCCGCTTTATCTTCTTCCCCCGTGGTCGACAATCTGGAACGCTATGCCTACGACATGGGCGTGCGCTCCAGCCATCACGAACCGGGCGACAAGATTGCCGTCATCGCCATCGACGACCAGAGCATCAGCAACATCGGCCGCTGGCCCTGGCCGCGCAGCTACCTGGCGCAAATGATCGGTGCGCTGAATCAGGGCGGCGCCAAAGCCATCGGCCTACCGATCTTCCTGTCGGAGCCGCAGATCGATCCGGGCCTGAAATACCTGCGCGAACTCAACGAATTCTACGGCCAGAAACTGGCCAACCCGCCGCTGGGCGACAATCCCGATGTCGGCGAACTGGGGATGAAACTGGCCGAGGCCGAATCCGCGCTAAATACCGACCAGCAACTGGCCGATTCCATGGCCGCCGCCAAGAACGTCGTGTTGCCGATGCAGTTCGTGCTGGGACCCATGCAGGGACACCCTGACAAGCCGCTGCCGGATTTTGTGCAGCGCAACCAGGTCACCGCCATTGCTGACCGGATCGATGCCGCGAATACCGGCCGCCTGCCCCCGGAAACCAGTGAAGCGGTTCCGCCCATTGCGGAACTGGGCGGCAGTGCTGCCCTCCTCGGCCATCTCAGCATCAATCCCGACGAAGACGGCGGTATCCGCGCCGAGCCGCTGGTGGTGAGCTATGACGGCCAGTATTACCCCTCATTGTCGTTGATGCTGGCGGCGCGCAGCCTGAATCTCAAACCGGCCGATATTCATCTCAACCTTGGCGAAAGCGTCCAGATCGGCAAGCTGAAGATCAAGACCGATGAATTCTCGCAGATGCGCACCTATTACTACGGCGACATCAGCGATCACCCCCCGTTCACCGTTGACTCTTTCTACGACGTTGTCTCGGGCAAAATCCCGGTCAGCAAATACAAGGACAAGATCGTCATCATCGGCCCCACTGCTTACGGCTTGGGATCTCCGCAGGTGACGCCCATCTCTCCGGCCATGGAGCCCGCGTTGATCCTGGCGCACAACGTCGCCAGCATCCTCAACCAGAACTTCTATCTGGTGCCGGAATGGAGCTCGGCGCTGCGCTGGGGCCTGTTCCTGGTGGCGGCGCTGTACCTGATGCTGGGTTTGCCGCGTCTCAAGGCCAGTCAGGCCGCCGTTGCCTCGGTCGGGTTTGTCGTCGCCATCCTGATCGCGCACTTTACGCTGATGACCGGTTCCGCCACCTGGGTGCCGCTGATGCTGCCCGCCATCCTGGTGGTGCTGGGCCATGTGCTGATGACCACCAAGCACTACCTGATCACGGAACGCGCCAAGGCCCATTCCGATACCCAGTCGGCCGAATCGAACCGCCAGCTGGGTCTGGCGCTGCAACAGGCCGGTCAGCTGGACATGGCCTTCGAAAAATTCCGCAAGTGCCCGCGCGAAGAGTCCCTGCTGGATGTGCTGTACAACCTGGCCCTGGACTATGAACGCAAGCGCCAGTTCAACAAGGCGGTTTCCGTGTACCAGTATGCCGCCGAAATCAACCCGGATTTCCGCGACCTGAAGCAGAAACTGGCCCGTGCGCAAAAGCTGGAAGAAACCGTCATTTTCGGCGGCAGCTCCGCCAGCGCCTCCAACGCCACCATGATCATGGACCCCAACAGCGACGAGAAGCCGATGCTGGGCCGTTATCAGGTGGAAAAGGAACTGGGCAAGGGCGCCATGGGTGTGGTCTATCTGGGCAAGGACCCGAAAATCAACCGCGTGGTCGCCATCAAGACCATGGCGCTGAAGGACGAGTTCGAGGACGACGAGCTGGCCGAAGTCAAGGAGCGGTTTTTCCGCGAAGCCGAAACCGCCGGCCGTCTGAACCACCCCAATATCGTCACCATTTACGATGCGGGCGAAGAGCACGACCTGTGCTATATCGCCATGGAGTTCCTGAAAGGCCATGACCTGGCCCGTTATGTAAAGCCGGAAACCCTGCTGCCGGTGCCGAAGGTGATCAACATTATCCACAAGGCCGCGCTGGCCCTGGATTACGCGCACGAGTTCCATATCGTGCACCGCGACATCAAGCCCGCCAACATCATGTTCAACCCGGAAAACAGCGAGATCAAGATCACCGACTTCGGTATCGCCCGCATCACCGACTCCAGCAAGACCAAGACCGGCACCGTGCTGGGCACGCCCACCTACATGTCCCCGGAGCAACTGGCCGGACAGAAGGTGGATGGACGTTCCGACCTGTACAGCCTGGGCGTGATGTTCTACCAGATGCTGACCGGAACCGCGCCCTTCCGCGCGGAATCCATGGCCGCGCTGATGTTCAAGATCACCAACGAACCGCACCCTCCCCTGTTCAGCAAGCGTCCTGAACTGGAAACGCAACTCCCCTGCATCTCGGCAGTGATTGACCAAGCCCTGGCGAAAAACCCGGCAGACCGGTTCCAGACCGGTCGCGAGTTCGCCCGCGCCATCAAGAACTGCGTAGAATCGTGCGCCGGACACCAGCAGGAAAGCTGAACGGATGGCTGAACGGATATTGGCCCGCAACAAGAGGGTAAGGGGCGCGCCTTGAACAACATCAAGATATACGGCTTTACTGACACCGGAAAAACCCGGACCAGTAACGAAGACTGCATCCTTGCGCTGCCGGAAATCCCCGCCGCCATTTTGGCGGACGGGATGGGCGGACACAGCGCCGGTGAAGTCGCCAGTCGCACGGCCGTGGAAACCATTTCCGCCATCCTCCGGCAGACCATGCGCGGTATTTCCGCGCATGAGCGCCTGGAGTCTTCGGTGCAGGCCGCCCATTCCGTCATCCGGGAAAAAAGCCGTCAATCCATCCGCTGTCGCGGCATGGGCACGACCGTGGTCGTGGTGCTGGTTGACGGTAATGTCCTGCATTACGCCCATGTCGGCGACTCCCGCCTGTATCTGTTGCGTCGGGGTGATTTCCAGCAATTGACCCGCGACCACTCCCTGTTGCAGGAGTTCATCGATCAGGGTCTCTATACGCCGGAAGAAGCCCGGGAAAAGGTCTCCCGCAATATCCTGACGCGTGCGCTGGGCCTGGAGCCGCAAATCACCATGGATTACGGCCAGGTTTCCGTCCAGGCGGGCGATCGCTTCCTGATGTGCAGTGACGGTCTTTATGACATGCTGACCGAAAATGAAATGGCCGCCCTGTTGGGTCGTCCTCATGCCATTGATGAAGTCGGACTGGACATGGTGGAGCTAGCCAACGCGCGCGGCAGCAAGGATAATGTCTCGGTCATCATTCTTGCCGGCTTCTAGACCCACCATGCGTAAAATCGGATTCCTGGTTTCCTCCCTGCTGACGGCCGCCGCCGTTCATGCGGAAGTCACTGTTGAAGAAAAGCCCCTCAGCGGCGCGGTTCAGACCCGACCGGTTGCAACCGCCCAACCCCTGCAAAGCCAATCCATGGACAGCGCTCCGTCGGTCCAGTGGGATCTCTACCAGCAGGTACAGCAGTTGCAACAGGAAATCCGCCAGTTGCGCGGACAGCTGGAAGTACAGTCCAACCAGATTGAACGCCTGAAGCAGGATGCCCGCAGCCGCTATATTGACCTGGACCAGCGCATCACGCAGTTGAGCGCACGTCCGCCGGTTGCCGCCCCGACCGAAACACCGGCTCCAGTCGCCGCAACACCGGTCAATCCCGCGCCGACGGCGGCGGCAACCCCGGCCGCGACGACCGATACCGCCAAGGCTCCCTCTCCGGATGATGAAAAAAAGGCCTATTTCGCCGCGTATGAGGTCTACCGCAGCGGCGGCCCGAACAAGGCCATCAATCCGATGCGCGAGTTCATCAAGGCCTATCCGCAAAGCACTTATATTCCCGGCGCTTACTATTGGCTGGGCGAGTTTTATCTGGCGGCATCGCCGGCGGACGTGAACAATGCCCGCAAGAGCTTCAAGATTCTGGTGGAACAGTTCCCTGATACGCCAAAGGTGCCTTCCGCCCTGCTGAAACTGGCCAGCCTGGCGGACGTGGACGGCAAGACCGCGGACGCCGCCCGCTATCTGCAGGAAATCCTCAAGCGTTTCCCCGCCAGTGCGGAAGCCGCTTCCGCCAAGCAATGGCTGACGGAACACCACCAGCCGCTGCCCAAGGCCGACAAGCCCAAGCCGGCCAGTGACAGCAAGTCGCCCGCCAAGACGGAAAGCAAGGCCAAAGCCCCCGCCGCCGACGCCAAAGCAGCCGACAAACCGTCCAAGACCGACGCCGGCGTTAAACCCGAAAAGGCAGAAAAGGCCAAGCCGACGCATTAAGTTTGCTACAATCGCTTTTTTGCCCCCAACCCGGAGCGCCCTCGCCGCTCCGGGCTTCCTGACCGGTGTGCCTGCTACCTGATGTTGACCGACAATCTCCCGCGCGAACTGCGCATCACGGAAATCTTTCATTCGCTTCAGGGAGAAGCCCGCAGCGTCGGTGTTCCGACAGTCTTTGTGCGTTTGACCGGCTGCCCGCTGCGTTGCGTGTACTGTGACACCACTTACTCCTTCAGCGGCGGCGAGAAATTCTCGTTCGACGCGCTGTTGCAACAGATCCGCGCTTACCGCACGCCCGTTGTCTGCGTCACCGGCGGCGAACCGCTGGCGCAACCGAACTGCATCCCCTTTCTGAAACAGCTATGCGATGAAGGATTCCGGGTATCGCTGGAAACCGGCGGCGCCATGGACATCCGCGACGTCGACACGCGCGTTAGCCGGGTTGTGGACCTGAAAACGCCTGACTCCGGGGAAATGCATCGCAACCTCTATGAAAACATGGCGCTCCTGACCCGGCATGATCAGGTCAAGTTTGTCATCTGCAGCCGCAAGGATTATGAATGGGCGCGCTTCAAACTGGATGAATACCAACTGGCGGATCGCGCCGGCGATGTCCTGTTCTCGCCCAGCCACGGCCAGCTGGCCCCCCGCGAATTGGCGGAGTGGATTCTGGATGACCGCCTGCCGGTGCGTTTCCAGCTGCAATTGCACAAGTATCTTTGGAATAACGAACCCGGACACTGAACATGTCTCGTCATACCCGCCCCCGCGCCGTCGTCCTGCTCTCCGGCGGTCTGGATTCCGCCACCTGTCTGGCGATGGCCTCGGAAAAATACGACTGCTACGCCCTCAGCTTTGCCTACGGGCAGCGTCATAGCAGCGAACTGCTGGCGGCCGCCCGCCTGGCCGCCGCGATGAAGGCAGTGGAACACCGGGTTATCCGGCTGGATCTGGGCATGATCGGCGGCTCGGCCCTGACCGACAGTTCCATCGCGGTGCCGGAAGAGGAGTCCGTCGGTATTCCGGTGACCTATGTCCCGGCGCGCAATACCGTATTCCTGGCTTTCGCCCTGGGCTACGCCGAGGTGACGGATGCTGACGCAATTGTCATCGGGGTCAATGCCGTTGACTATTCGGGCTATCCGGACTGCCGCCCCGAGTTCATCGAGGCTTTTGCCAAAATGGCGGCGCTGGCCACCAAGGGCGGGGTCGAGGGTCATCCGGTGCGCATCGAAGCCCCGTTGCTGCACCTGACGAAGGGTGAAATCATTCATGCCGGATTGGCGCTGGGGGTCGACTACGGTCTGACCGTTTCCTGCTACCAGGCGGACGAAGACGGCCGGGCCTGCGGTAAATGCGACAGTTGCCGCTTGCGCGCCGCCGGATTCCGGGCGGCGGGCGTGCCCGATCCGACCCGTTATGCGACAAGCCCGTGACAGTTGCCGAAGAAGGTTGCAGCTGTCGGAATAACTCTGCTAAAACGTTTACCAGAAACCTGATTACCGGAAAACTTCATGGAAAAGCATCTCGTACTCGCCGCCCTGGGTGAAGACCGTACCGGCATCGTCGATGCCATCGCCGGAGCCGCCAGCGAGACCCGCTGCAACATCGCCGACAGCCGCATGGTAGTCATGGGGCAGGAATTCGCCATCATCATGATGGTCTCGGGCCCTTGGGACGCCGTCGCCAAATTTGAAGCCCAGATTCCCGTCCTGGAAAGCCGGCTGGGCCTTTCCATCGTGGTCAAGCGCACCAACCGCCGTGAACCGCAAAAGGAAGCCCTGCCCTACAACGTCAATGTCATTGCACTGGACAACCCCGGGATTGTGCATGAAATCGCCAATTTCTTCGCGGTGCAGGGTATCAACATCGAATCGCTGGAAACCAGCACCTACGCCGCGCCGCACACCGGATCGCCCATGTTTGCCCTGAACATGATCATCAACATCCCCGCGCGCATGCACATTGGGGTGCTGCGGGAAAACTTCATGCTTTTCTGCGACGATCGCAACCTTGATGCCATCATAGAACCCTACAAAAACTAACGAGATTACCTGCATGAGCCTTGCTATTGGCGACAACCTGCCCGCCCTGTCTGTTGCCGCTACCGGTAACCGCACAGTGGAACTGGCGGCCCTGAAGGGCGCCCCCGTCGTATTTTATTTCTATCCCCGCGACGCTACTCCCGGTTGCACCACGGAAGCGCAGCAGTTCCGTGACCTGATGCCGGAATTCGACCGGCTGAATTGCCGGGTTTTCGGGATTTCCCGCGACACGATGACTTCGCATGACCGCTTCAAGGCCAACGAATGCCTGCCCTTCGATCTGCTGAGTGACGCCGATGAAGCCATGTGCAAGGTTTTCGACGTGATCCGCATGAAAAACATGTACGGCAAGCAGGTTCTGGGACTGGAGCGCAGCACGTTCCTGTTCAACGCCGAAGGTGTGCTGGTGAAAGAATGGCGCAAGGTGAAGGCGCCCGGACACGCAGCCGAAGTGTTGCAGGCCGTTCAGGCGCTGTAAAAAAACCCGGCGGGCCGGATCAACCCGGATCCGGCCCGTATTTCCGTATCTCAAACCTGAACTCGCTTTCTCCTTCCTCCAGGCTGACGAGGGTATGCCCTGCCTGCCGCAGGAAGGCCCCAAAGTCACGCTTCGACCCCGCATCCGTCGTCAGCACGGTTAGCGATCCTCCGGGCGGCAAGGCATGCAACGCCTGCTTCAGCTTCAACAGCGGCATCGGGCAGCGCAGCCCGCGGGCATCCAGCAACATGTCGGCTCCTTAAGATTGCAAAAATGGTACAGGCCGGTTCGCGGCCATCACCGACAATGCCTGCAGCACGTTCGGGGCAGGTAATTATGAAGTTTTGGACAGGTTTCGCAATGGCTGTCATGCTGGCCTCCGCTCCCCACCTTGTTCGGGCAGGTGACCTGCCGGCGCTTGACAACTCCGCCACCCAGTCCTCGATTGATGAGTCCCGTCTGGGGGACGCCTTCCTGCGCAAGCTGCGCAACTCCACTCCGGTCATTGATGACCCCATGTTGCAGGCCTGGGTGGAAAACCTGTCCTATCAGTTGGCCTTCCATGCCGGTTTGCCGCAGCCCGCCCTCCAGGTCGTGATGATTCCGGATCGCAGTATTAATGCCTTTGCCGTTCCCGGCGGCATCATCGGCGTCAATGCCGGGCTGTTTCTTTATGCCGAGAATGAGTCGGAATTCGCCGCGGTCCTGGCGCATGAATTGGCGCACGTGCAACAAAAGCACTATTCACGCAGCGTTCAGGAAGCCGGTAACAGCAACTGGCTGTATCTGGGCGCACTGCTGGCGAGTATCGCGCTGGCAGCCTCCAGCAGCAGTGACGCCGGTATTGCACTGGGGATGTCGTCCCAGGCCGCCATGATCCAGCAGCAACTGGCCTACAGCCGCCAGCATGAACGTGAAGCCGATCGCATCGGCATGCAGACGCTGGTTTCCGCTGGCTATTCACCGATGGGGATGCCAGACTTTTTCGGGCGTCTTGAACGGGAATCCCGGCAAGTCGGCTTCCTGCCGGACTTTCTGCTGACCCACCCGCTGACCCAGGACCGCATCGCCGACAGCCTCAACCGCGCACGATCGTTGCCATTGAACGGCAGTACCGATTCGCGGGGCTACCGGTTGATCCGGATACGCCTGATGTCGCTGCTCAATTCGGCCGACAGTCAGATGCTGAACGGCTACCGCGAGCAAATCAAGCAGCATCCGGACCTGGAGGAAGCCCGCTTCGGATTGGCGCTGGCCTTATCCAACCTTCGCCAGTTCGATCAGGCGCGGGCGGAAATGGATGCCTTGCTGAAGCAGCACCCGGAAACCGTGGACTATATCGTGGCCCGCGCCGACATCGAGCTGGCCGACAATCATCCGGATGCCGCGCAGGCGCTGCTGCAAAAAGCGCTGGCGCTGACCCCGGATAGCGTAACCCTGCGTCTTTACGCCGCGCATGCCGCCATTCTCAACTTGCAACCGGATGCGGCCATGAACTGGCTGGAGCCCTTGAGCCGGTCCCGGGCGCAGGATCCGTCCGTATGGGAGCTGATGAGCGAAGCGGCTTTGCAGCGCAAGGACTCGGTCGGCGTTTTGCGAGGTCGTGCCGAACTGCGCTTCCTGACCGGTCAGGGAGATAAAGCCGTCAAGGATCTGGAACAGGCCATCCGGATGGCGAAGGGAAACTATCCGATGCAAGCCCGACTGCAGCAACGGCTCGATAAAATGCGGGAGCTGTCGGCGGACGACAAGGAAATCAAGTGAGCGCGTGCGTCTGACCGGACGTCCGGCCAGACGCACGCGCCACGCTTAGGCCTGACCGCCCCGAAGCCCGAGGATGGACTGCGCGCGCAGAAGCCGCAGGCGGGCCCGTAACTCGGCATCCTCCGCCTCCAGGCTCAGACGGCGCGCCAGACTGGCTTCCTGCAAATCACCTTCCCCCAACTCCCAAGCCCTTCCGGCCATAGCGGCTGATTGGCGGGCTTGCTGAAGTCCTTGCTGCGACTGCTCCCAAACGCCCAGCCCGAAGCGGACTTCCGCCAGCAGCTGATCCAGTTCGTGCTCCTGCATTTTCATCTCCGCCGCCTGCCGCGCCTCTGTCTGCGCCAGACGGGCCTGCGCCTCCCGCGTCAGTATGCGCCGCCTTTCTCCGCCCAGCGGGACGCTTACCGATACCCCGACGACCCGCTCGACCGGCAAGCCGTCACGCGCCGTGAAAACCCCCAGTACCGGATCCGGCAGACGTTCGGCGGAAGCACGGTCCGTCCGCAATGTATCCGTCCGTACTTGCGATCGGACAGCCTTGACCGCGGGCTGGGCCAGCAATATCTGCTGCATTCGCTCCTCCCCTGGCAACGCCGCCTCCGGCGTCGGCAATCCGGCATCCTTGATGCGCATCAAGCCCGGGTAATGATGCGCCAGGGTCTCTTCAGCCATTTGCTCCTGACGGTCCGACTCACGCTCCTGTACCTGCAGCCGGGCCATTTCCGCCTGTAACTGCACCTGATCACGCTGCGACAACTCCCCGGAACGAACCAGTCGGGATGTCTTGTCCAGTAGCTGGCTGTATTCCTGCAACTGCCGCACCAGCAGGGCGCGCCGTGCTTTGGCCTCGGCCCAATCGAACCACAGCCCCAGCGCCTCCTCCTTCAGGGTGCGCACCCCGTCCAGTCGACGGTAACCGGCTTGCTCGCGCATGGACGCCGCAATATCCCGGTCCAGTCTGCCCTTGCCCGGCAAGCGCCACCCGCGCTCCAGCCGCCAGGTCCACTCACCGGTGCTGCCGCCGGTCGACAGCTGGCGTTGCTGGAGTGTTCCGCCGGTTTGCCACTCATGCGGGGACGACTGCTGCAAATCCGCTTCGATCCCCGACAGCTCCGCCTCCGCCTGATTGACACGCCACTCGGGATTGCCCTGCAGCGATTGCTCCAGCTCTGCATCGGTCGGCATGGCGTTCGCCGTCATGGTCAACTGACCGGCAACACATACTGCTAACAAGAAATGCTTCATGAATCAGGCCTCCTTCACGCCGCCAAAACGGCGATAGAGCAATGGCAACAAAATCAGGGTCAGAACCGTGGCGGAGACAAGCCCGCCAATCACCACGATGGCCAGCGGCTTCTGGATTTCCGAACCGGGACCATGGGCGAACAGCAACGGAATCAGACCGAAAGCCGTAATCGAGGCGGTCATCATTACCGGGCGCAGTCGACGCTGCGTACCCACGACGATGACCTCGTCAAGCGGCATGCCGTTCGTCACCAGTTGATTGAAGTAGCTCACCAGCATCACGCCATTCAGGACCGCAATGCCCAGCAGGGCGATAAAGCCCACGGATGCCGGAACTGACAGGTATTCGCCGGTGACCCACAGCGCCAGGATGCCGCCAACCAGCGCGAAGGGAATATTGCTCAGCACCAGCAAGGCCTGGCGCAGCGATCCGAAGGTGGAGAACAGCAGAATGCAAATCAAGCCCAACGCGACAGGCACCACCAGCGACAAGCGCTTGGCCGCCCGCTGCTGGTTTTCAAATTGACCGCCCCATTGCAGGCGATATCCTGCCGGTATTTTTACCTTGGCGGCAACTTGCTGTCTGGCCTCATCCACGAATCCAACCAGATCGCGGCCGCTGACATTCGCAATCACCACGCTGAACCGGCTGCCCATCTCACGATCCACCTTGACCGGCCCGGCCGAAGTTTGCAGCTTCGCCACCGCCGACAATGGATAGGACTGCCCGGACGGGGTGGTCAGGTAAATCCGCGAAAAGCCGGTTTCGGACAAGCGGGCGTCGGACTCGCCGCGAACCAGAATCGGCACCCGCTTGTTACCGTCGATCACCACTCCGGCCTTTTGCCCTTCCACCATCACCCGCAAGGCTGACTGGATATCACTGACATTGACGCCGAGACGCCCGGCAGCCATCCGGTCAATTTCCACTTGCAGGTATTGCACGCCGTCATTTTGCAGGGTGTAGACATCACTGGCGCCTTGCAGACCTTTCAGGACCGCTTCCGTTTCCCTGGCCAGACGGTTGAGCTCGTGCAGGTCGGGGCCGTAGACTTTCAGCGCCAGATCGCCGCGAACGCCGATGATCATCTCGGACACACGCATTTCGATCGGTTGCGTAAAGCTGTAGTCGATGCCGGGAAATTGCTCCATGACGCGTCGGATCTTGTCGAGCAACGCTTCCTTACCGGCCACCTGCCATTGCTCCTGCGGCTTCAGGCGCAGGAAGGTGTCGGTCTGGTTCAACCCCATCGGATCCAGCCCGATTTCATCGGAACCCACCCGGGCGACAATGCCCGCGATTTCCGGAACCTGCTTCAGCAAGGCCTGCTGGATGCGACTGTCCAGACGGGTGCTTTCATCCAGACTGATGGTCGGCGCCTTTTCCACCCCGATAATGACGTCGCCTTCATCCATCGTCGGCATGAACGCCTTACCGACCTGGGTATAGCCCGCCACAGCCACAAGCAGTAAAACGGCCGCCATGGCGAAAACCGTCTTCTGGCGGGCGATGGCGCGGTTCAGCAGCGGGGTATAGAACCGGAGCAACTGACGCGGAAGCCAGGGCTCTTCATGCCCATCCGCCTTGATCAGCCACGAGGACACCACGGGGATAACCGTCAGCGACAGTATCAGGGAGCCCGCCAGCGCAAAGACAATCGTCAGCGCCACCGGGGCGAACAGTTTGCCTTCCAGCCCTTCCAGCGTCAGCAACGGCAAAAAGACGGTAATGATGATCAGGATGCCTGATGTCACCGGCGCCGCCACTTCCTTCACCGCATGGTAGATCTGGGTCATTTTGGGGAGGCGGCGATGCTGATGGTGCGAAAGCTCGGCCACGATATTTTCAACCACTACCACGGCGGCATCGACCAGCATGCCGATGGCAATGGCCAGGCCGCCCAGACTCATCAGGTTGGCCGACATACCGAATCGGCGCATCAGGATAAACGTGATCAGGGCGGACATCGGCAGCACCAGGGCCACGGTCAGGGCCGCCCGGAGATTGCCCAGAAATAGACCCAGCAGCACCACCACCAGCACGGTTGCCTCAATCAACGCCTTGGCCACCGTTCCGACCGCCTTGTTCACCAGACCGGCGCGATCATAAAAAACATTGATCTTCACACCGGGCGGCAGTGAAGGCCCAACCTCCTTCAAACGCGCCCGGACACCATCCACCACCGAGCGCGCATTGGCTCCGGCCAATCCCAGCACCAGCCCTTCCACGGCCTCACCCCGCCCGTCCTTGGTGACCGCGCCGTAGCGTGTCAAGGCACCCAGACGCACATCGGCGATCTGGCCGACAGTGACTGGCACGCCGTCCTTGACCGTCACGACCATGCTTTTCAGATCATCGATGCCCTGAACAGCGCCGGCCTCTCGCACCAACAGGACATCTTCGCCATCCTGGATACGGCCTGCCCCGTCATTACGGTTATTTTCCAGAATCACCTGCCGCAACTGGCGCACGTCCACGCCCAGCGCCGCCATGGCCGCCGGATCCGGCGCCACTTCAAAGCTGCGGACTTCTCCTCCCAAGGCGTTCACGTCAGCCACGCCGGGCACGGTCCGCAACGCCGGACGAATCACCCAGTCCAGCAATTCACGGCGTTCGCGCAGGCTTTGCGGCCCATCAACCGTGAACATGAACATCTCGCCCAAGGGCGTGGTAATCGGCGCCAGACCGCCGGTGATACCTTCCGGCAGTTGGTCGGAAATGCCGCCAAGACGCTCGGCTACCTGCTGCCGGGCCCAATAGATATCGGTGCCTTCATCAAAGTTGATGGTGATGTCCACCAGGGCATACTTGCTGGTGGAACGAAGCATCTGCTGATGGGGAATCCCCAGCATCTCGACCTCGATCGGAACCGCAATACGGCTCTCGACTTCTTCCGGGGTCATGCCGGGAGCCTTCATGATGATTTTCACCTGGGTCGGCGAAACATCGGGGAAGGCGTCAATCGGCAGCGAGCGGAAAGCCAGCCATCCGCCCCCGGTCAGTACGGCCATCAACACAGCCATCAGCAACCGCTGGGCCAAGGAAAATCGTATCAGCCAATCGATCATGTCAGCGCTCCGCCTGCCAGGCGTTTCTCAGGGCCGTAACGCCACTGACCGCAATCAGCTCTCCACCTTTGAACGCCCCGCTCACCCGAACCGTGCGCCCGTCGCCGATCGCCTGAACTTCCACCGGCGCAAAGCCCGTGGCGGCTTTCAGAAAAACCACGGTCTTTCCATCCAGCCGCGTCACGGCGGTTTGCGGCAACTGCCAGCTGGCCGATTGGGCCGATGCTTCACCCAGCGTGGTCGTCATTCCCGGCAAGGCTCCCGGCAGCGATGACTTCAGCCGCGCCCTGACCTTCACGGACTGGGCATTACCGGACTGAGCCGCCACGCTTACCACCACAGCCTCCGCTGCACCGTTCCCGACCGGCACCGATTGTCCGCTCCGGAAAATCCCTGCCGCCGCTGCGGGGACATCAGCCTCCACCCATAACGACGATGCCGAAATCAAGCGCAGCAACTCCTCGGCCGCTTGTACCCGCTGGCCCGGCGTTACCTTCAGACCGGCCACCTGTCCGGATTGCGTGGCCTGAATGACCAATCCGGAATCCACCTGCTGACGGGACAACAGCCGCTGCTGCTGGGCGGCGCTCAGTCCCGACAAACGCAGGGCGGTCGATGCCGCCCGCTCCTCGGCTTCCGCGGTGGCCGCCTCGGCCTCGGCCTCGATCACCTTCTTCCCGGCAATCAAACCTTCCGCCAACAACTGCCGATAGCGCAGCAAGGCGGCTTTGGCCAATTGCGCGCGACTGTTCGCCTTCAGCAAGGCCAATTGCTGATCCAGCAGGGCAGGAACCTGAAGCTCCAGCAATCCCTGACCGGCTTTGACGGACTGCCCTTCCACCACCAATACCCGGCTGACCAGTCCCTCCTGCATCGTACTGATGACCCGTTCCTGCCCGGGAGCAGGCATGAAACGGGCAGGATAGGCGGACTGCAGCGTGGAGGAAGCCGCTTGCAGGGGCTCCAGACGTACGCCCAGCGCCTGCATCTGGGCCGGGGTCAGATTGAGATCGGCGGCAAAAGCCATGGACAGCCAGCATGGGCTGACCAAGGCCAGTTTCAATAATAAATTCATGATGTTGTTCCTGAAACCTGAAGTCGGAAATTAGGTCGGCTTAAGGCGGCCCGATTCGGGCGGAGGGGTCAAACCAGCAGCTTGAGGGTAGAAATCTGGTAACTGGCGTAATGGCGCAGGGGTGCGTGGGGGTTGATACGATTACAACGATTGAGCAGCGATGACGAAAGCTGGCGTGGATATGGCAGCTGCGTCAGGACCATGGCGGCCGCCAGCAGAACCAGATAGAGGGCGCTGCCAGCCGTATCCAGCTTCAGCGAAACTTCGGCATGGTGGTGTTCACCGCCGCAAGCCACGGAGGCGCTGTCCGAACTTTGGCAACCGGCATCCTTGGCATGATGATGCGTCAGGATCACCAACTCTTGCGCGGTCATCGTCACATGCTGCCGGTCATTGGAACCCAGCAGGCTGACCGCGACGGTGAGGAGTATCCAGCCCATATACACCAACACCATGATCCGGGCGAGCCGGGTCAGGGAAACAGGTTGGCGGCAAAGGACGGAAGACAGCACAGGGTTATCCGGGACATTAGTGGTGCGCGTATTCTAACGCCGCACAGTATCCGGAGTCTTAAGAACGGCTTAAGAAATTGATTTTCATCAATATTAACCATAGAAGACGTATGTTAATCGTTCCGGATGAAAGCCGGCACAGTCGCGTGCCGTCGGCAACGCAGCTTGATGACTGGTGTACAATACCACCCCCAAGCCCTTGCGCCTGAATCCGGGCGGCTGCTTCGAGGTATGCCTCTTGATGGATCCGCTGAACCCCCCGAAAGTCTTGTCCGTGGCCCCGATGATGGACTGGACCGACCACCACTGTCGCGTGTTCCTGCGCCTTTTCAACCCGCATGTACGCCTTTATACCGAGATGGTCACCACCGGTGCACTGCTGCACGGCGATACTGCACGCTTCCTGCGTTATGCCCCGCAGGAGCATCCGATTGCGCTGCAGCTGGGCGGTTCGGATATTCAGGAACTGGCGCGCTGCACCGCTCTCGCCGCCGATTACGGTTACGACGAGGTCAACCTTAATGTCGGTTGTCCTTCCGACCGCGTACAGAACAATCGTATCGGAGCCTGTCTGATGGCCGAACCGCAGCACGTCGCCGACTGCTTCGCCGCCATGCAGGCGGCAAGCCGGGTGCCGGTCACCATCAAGCACCGCATCGGCATCGATGACCTCGACAGTTACGAGCACCTGCACCATTTCGTCAGCACGATCGCCGCCGCCGGTTGCCGCGAGTTTATCGTCCATGCCCGCATCGCCATCCTGAAGGGTTTGTCCCCCAAGGAAAATCGCGAGATTCCTCCGTTGCGCTACCCGGAAGTCTATCGTCTGAAACAGGATTTTCCTCACCTCACCATTCACATCAATGGCGGCATCAAGACCGTCGGGGAAATTGCGGAGCACTGGCGGCATGCGGACGGCGTCATGATCGGGCGCGAGGCTTACCATAATCCCTGGATTCTGGCCGAAGCCATGACGCTGTGGGGCCAGACGCCGCCGGACCGCATGGATATCCTCCAGTCCTACCTGCCGTTTATGGCGCAGGAACTTGCAAATGGTGTACCCTTGAATCAAATGACCCGACACATTCTCGGCCTGTTTCAGGGGCTGCCCGGCGCGCGGCGCTGGCGTCAGCACCTCAGCACCCACGCCCATCTCAAGCATCGCGGCCTCGATCTGGTGCAAGAAGCAGCCGGATTCATTCTCGACAAGAACCGCCAGGAAGCCACGGCATGAACCAGTTGGAACAACTGCAGCAATTCAGCACCATCGTTGCCGACACCGGCGACATCGCCAGTATCCGCCGCCTCAAGCCGGTTGACGCCACAACCAACCCCTCCCTGATTCTCAAGGCGGCGTCCCAGCCGGAATATGAGCACATTATCCGCCAAGGCCTGGACAGCGCCCGCCGCCAGCCTGATGCTCGCAGTCGCTTGCAAGCCGCCATCGAAAGCATTGCCGTCGGCTTCGGAGTTGAAATCCTGCAAAGCATTCCCGGCGTCGTTTCGACCGAAGTCGATGCCCGCGCCTCTTTCGATTTGCGCGCCACGGTTGAACAGGCCCGTCGCGTCATCCGCCGTTATGAACAGGCCGGTATTGACCGCGACCGCGTGCTGGTCAAGATTGCCAGTACGTGGGAGGGTATTCAGGCGGCGCGACTGCTGGAGCAGGAAGGCATCCATTGCAACCTGACCCTGCTGTTCAGCTTCGCCCAGGCGCAAGCCTGCGCGGAAGCTGGTGTAACGCTGATTTCTCCGTTTGTCGGTCGCATTCTGGACTGGTATAAGAAAAGCACCGGCCAAGACTATACCGCCCAGCAAGACCCCGGCGTGCAATCCGTCAAGCGCATCTATGACTATTACAAAGCCTGCGACTACCGCACCGTGGTGATGGCCGCCAGTTTCCGCAATACCGGTGAAATCGTGGCGCTGGCGGGTTGCGACAAGCTGACCATCAGCCCCGCCCTGCTGGATGCGCTGGCGGAAAACCACGCCCATCTGGATCGGGCCCTGAGCCCGGCGGCCGGAAAGCTGGAGGCCCGCCAAACGGAACTGACCGAAGCCGGATTCCGCTGGGCCATGAATGAAGACGCCATGGCGACGGAGAAACTGGCGGAAGGAATACGGTTGTTCTCAGCCGACTTGCGGACGCTGGAAACCCGGATTGAAGGGATGTTTTGAGGAGGACGATCAGGGTTCCCGTGCTTGCGGGAGCCCTGTTTGAAATGCTGCTAGGGGTCAGTGCCCCGACTCTCCTTGCGCCTGCTGCTCCATTTCGAGGATATCCACCAGATTCTTGAAGGTTTCCTGATTCTTTTCGCTGAGCCCCATCAACACGCGGTGTGCTGAAATCACCTTGGACATCATTTCCTGCTCGGAGGGCTCCACTTCCGGCAGTTCGCTCAGGCCAATCTCGTCACAACAACCGTCCAGAATCAGGAACACCTGATCAAACCCCATGCTTTCCAGCACGCGGCTGATATCCGGATTGGACGACAGGATGATCGGCTTGCGGCCATTGTGCAGTTGCAGGAAAACCGCCGTCTTCGCAATCAGGCCCAATGCGGTGCTGTCCACATACTCGGTCTGGGTCAAGTCGATCAGGATGCCGGTGATGCCGGGGTCGAGAAAGGATTTTTCAAGAAAGTTGTCGAGCGTGGCGCACATGGGGGCGCGAATCTCGCCGGTAAACTTGAGAACATACGTTCCACCATGCGAGGCATAGAGGATATGACCGGTGGGCATGTATCAGGCTCGCTTGATAACCAGCAGGGCTACATCATCCGGCAAGGCGGCGTCCTTGCTGAGTTGGAGGGCGCTGACCAGGTCATCCACACTGTTTACATGCATGGCTATCTCTTGTAACTGTTTTTCTTTTTCACTGGCGGAACCCTTTGGCAACACATCCAGCACCCCGTCCGAGGCGGCCATCAGCGTGAAACGCTCACCCAGCGAAACAACGTGTTCTTCGTAATTGACTTCTTTGAAGAGGCCCAGAGGCAACCCTTTACCTGCCAATGATAGCACGTCTCCGTCATTAATCAGTAAAGGCGGCGGATAATGCGCAGCGACGCTGTAGGTCAGCCGGTTGTTCACAAGGTCGACCACGCCGCAAAACATGGCCAGATGCTTGCCCATGTGCATGGCGTTCAATTCGGCGTTAATGTCCGCCAGCACCCGCGAGGGTGACACATAATTGACCTGGGTCTTCTTCTCGTAATGACGCTGCAGACGGTTGGTGACCGCTTTCAGAAATACGGTCACAAAGGCGCTGGCGGCGCCGTGACCGGAAACGTCCGCCAGATAGAAGCCGAGCTTGTTTTCACCGACCTTGAAATATTCGACGAAATCGCCGGACAGATACAACGACGGGAAAATGCGGTGGGTGACGACACAGTCCATGATTTCGAACGGACTGGGGGGCAGCAGGCGGAACTGCACGCGGCGACCGGCCTCCTGATCTTCCTGCAGAAGCTCCAGGCTGCGTTCCAGCTCGGTGTTGGCGGCCTCCAGCTGTTGCCGGTACTGACGGTTCTGACGCAGCAGCAGACTGCGCTCCAGCGCTTTTTGCACGCGCAGCCCCAATACCTCGGGATTCAGATGCTGGGGAAAAAGATGATCCACTGCCCCGTTTTGCAAGGCGCCGATCGCGTTGTTGATGTCATCGCCGCTGCAAACGGTAATGACCGGCGTGTCGGGAGCCTCTTCGGCCAAGGTCTTCAGAAAGGTGGAGTTCTGGGCTTTCAGACTGAGGTAATCGGCGATGACGACATCATGATTCCCCGCGCGGAAACATTCCAGACCGACACTGAGGACATCACAGGCATCAACGGTATGACCCTGCCCCGACAGTTGTGTTACCAGCCAATGGCGCATGGCGGTTTCTTGTTCGATGACAAGAATGTAGCCGTGTTCTTGGTCTGGTTTGGGCATTGTGAGGGTCAATTACAGAATATACCTGCGGACAATAGTCAAAGGCCGGGCAACATGCAAGCCGTTCCGAACACCCTGAAACAAAGAAGGAGGCCGACGGGACGGCCTCCGTTCAGGGGGTGTCCGCGTTATTCCTCGGGAACATCGTCAAGGAAATCATCCTTGACCTTGCCGTCATGTACCAGAAAATCACGACGCTGCAGATAAAGGTCTCGCATCAACAGATATTCGTCGCCTTCAATGATTTTTTCGAACGGAATGAGATCGGCCCGAAAGTCCACCTTGTCCAGCACGAACAGCCCGGCGTTGGCGCTGTTGGATTCGACCAGATTGCGCGGATTCACCACCGCGTCCAGCGGCAGCGAAGCGCCGTCGCGAATATCGCTGGGGCCCAGGAAAGGCAGCACGACATACGGGCCGGGCTTGACGCCCCAATAGCCCAGGGTCTGTCCAAAGTCCTCATCATGACGGGGCAGCCCCATGCGTGACGCCAGATCGGCAAAGCCCAGCGAAGTCGCGGTATTGACCACCAACCTTCCCAGGTCCTGCACGGACGCCTTGGCCTTCCCCTGCAAGCCGTTATTGACCATATGCAAGGGTTCTTCCAGATTCAGGAAAAAACGCGTGATGGAGTCGTCCACCAGTTGCGGCGTGACCGCACGATAGCCCTTGGCCACAGGTTTGAAGAACCAGGTATCCACGCTTTTATTAAAGGCGTATACCTTGCGGTTCATGCCCTGCCAGGGATCCGGATTGGCGGGTGCGGGTGCAGGCGCGGCATCCGCGAATGCCGCCACCGGTACGCTGGCGGCCAGCAGCAGCGCCGCCAGGATTCTTTTTGGTTGTTGTTTCATGCCCGTCTCGGTACTGGTACGTGCGGGCATTCTAAGCATGGCCGACTCGATTGTGAAACAGACATTCGCTGACGCTTACAGTTTTGCGGCAAAAGGTCGCGGGTGGAACGGCATCATGCCGGTCTGACACCCAGAATAATCCCGTTCGCCAACCACTCCGCCGCCCACGACTTGGCATGTTGCCTCAGAATGGCGACGTCGATACCGTGTGCGGAGGCAAGCCGCCGTACGGCATCGGGAAGCGGTTCGGGATTGTGTTGAAGGCTTTCCAGTAACGCCGCCGCCGGCAGCGGAATTTCGCGGCAATACACCCGATGCTCGCGGCTACGGTGCAACAGCAACGCCGTTGGCGTCACTGGCTTATGATCGGGCATATCCTCGACAAACCGGTGTACCGGCCATGCGTAGAGCAAAGGCCAGACAAAGGGTGACAGCACAGGTGTACCTTGGTCTACATCCCCCGTAGCGAATGCGGGCCAGTCTTCCTCCGCGACCTCGGCGGCGATTTCCGCCCATTCGAAGTGCGCCAGCTCCAGCATCCACGGATATTCCTGCCGCTCACGCGCTTGCAGATAGTTCAGGAACTCACGGGAAATATCACGGAAATAAGGGCTGCGACAGTTATGCCGGCTGAAGAAGTCTTCAACGAGCTGATTCCATAACGCGGCGGGCAACTTCGACCGCAACACGGGAAAAGCGCTTTCGACAAAGCCGGCAATGTTATTGAACAACAATTCGCGATAAATCCGCATCCGTTGCAACGTCACGCCTTCCGGAAGAGCGGCATGCCCCGGGTGGCGGATCCAATCGGTGAATCCGGCCTGGATGTCACGGAAATCAGCCATGAACCGGACTCGCAACCGCATCCGCTTGCAATTTCCGGATGATACCGACTTCCGCCAGCAGCCCGGATAGCGGGGGAATATTGAAATCCCGTTCCAGCAATGTCGGCAGTACACCAAACCGGCGATAGGTCTGCGCCAGCAATTGCCAGACATCCTCAATCACGGCGTCACCGTGCGTATCAATCCGCAAGTCCTCCGCTTCCACAAGATGGCCGGCTACATGCAGACAGGTTATGCGTTCCGGCGGAAGCGCCATGATAAAGGCAGCCGGATCATAGCCGTGGTTCACGGCATTGACGAAGACATTGTTAACGTCCAGCAACAGCTCGCAATCCGCCAGTTCCAGCACCCGCAGCAGGAAATCCAGCTCGGTCATTTCTGCCCCGGGTGCGGCGTAATAGGAAACATTTTCCAGCGCCATGTTCCGACCGAGAGCATCCTGAACCTGGCGGACCCGTTCGGCGACATAGCGGGCCGCCGCCTCGGTAAACGGCAGCGGCAGCAAATCATAAAGATGGCCTTGATCGCCGGAATAGCTCAAGTGTTCGGAATAGGCGCGGATACCGTATTGATCAAGGAAGCCGCGCAACCGGCGCAGGAATTCCCGGTCCAGCGGCTGCGGACCTCCAATGGATAAGGACAGACCATGGCAAACCAGCGGAAAGCGCTCACTCACTGCCTGCAGCTTTTCCGCATACGCGCCCCCCATTCCCATCCAGTTTTCAGGTGCAATTTCCAGAAAATCGGGCAATGGCCGAAAATCCGTTTGCAGCAACTCATCCAGAAAGGTGCGACGCAGGCCAAGCCCGGCGCCGCCAATGGGGGGAACATGCACGGAACGGTCCTTATTTGGCCTTGGGAGCCTTGGCGGCTTCGGCATCCTTCATCATTTCTTTCTTGCGCTTCGCCCCGCACTTGCCTTCACCGCACTTACCCTCCTTGCCGCCCTTGGCGGATGGGGCGCCGGCATCAGCCTTGGCATCAGCGGGCTTGCCGCCCGGATCCATCATGGTTTTCATCTTGTCGCCGCCGCACTTGCCTTCCTTGACACCTGACTTCATCTTGTCAGCGCCGCACTTACCTTCGTGCCTTTCTTCCTTTTTAGCCCCGCATTTGCCTTCATGTTCGCCTTTTTCGGGCTTGTTCATCCCGCCCATCATGCCGCCGCACTTGCCTTCCGACATCATGGGCTCACCGGCCGGTTTGGCTGGCGGTTGGGGCAGCGTCTCCGCCAAGGCGATTGTGGACACGGACATGGCCAGCGCAGCGGCGATCGGCGTCATTGAGGACAGTTTCATTTTCATTCTCCGGTTGGAATAGAAGCGATACACCATGTTGCACGGATCACTGAGGGATGAAATACCGGTTTTGTTACCGGGCGGCGCCGGTTTACGTCAAAATGAAAAAGGGCGCACCATGTGCGCCCTTGGGTTCAGCCGCACCGGAATCCGGTTTAGCTGATCGCCAGGACCTGCTGGAACAGGGCCTTCTGTTCGGCGCTGGGACGTGCAGTCTGCAGGGCCATCAGCTTGGTCATGTCGCCGGCAGCCTTGATCTGGCCGCTCATGAAGGCCTGCATGGCGGCATTCATGTCGAACTCCAGGAAGACCTTGCGCAGCACATCGCCCGGCATGGTCAAGGTGGTGGAAGCGCCTGCGTTGTGGCCCTTCTCCAGCTTGCCGCCATTAATGGCCAGGTCAACATTGCCTTGTGCGGTGCCGGTCACAGTGATATTAAGGACGATGTTCGCCAGCGTGGCGGGCGTGTTCAGGTCACCGGCGGCGGCGGTCAGCTCGGCAACTTTGTCGAACCAGGCGTCGGACAGGAATGCAGTCATTTGTAGCTCCTACGGTAGCTGTTGATATGGGCGCCAGGGACGCCTTGGAGGTGGTCGTCAGGACCCCCGTAACCTAACCTATTGGACGCTCGTTTGGCAACTTGTGCCGCGCAAACAAACTTCCCACCTTGCCCGACATCAATTCACCTGGGGAAAATTCAACCTTTTTTCCGTCGTTTTACACAAAAAGCTACACGACAGATGCAGAGATACATAATTTCCAATAAAATGTGGAAGACCGGGGAGTGTGTCTGTCTGCCGCTACCGGGTACCCATCCGATGTCCTCGCTGGAAGCCTCTTTTTTCGGGTGTGGACCTGATGGCGACAGGCAGACGTATTCCCTTATTAACCTTGTGGTTTAAGGAGCTAAATGCATGAGTCACAACCACACTAACGTCGCTCAGCCGGTGACGTATGAGTTAGGGGTAATCCGGCTATTCACCCTGATGACGGTTGTCTGGGGAATTGTCGGCATGGCAGTCGGGGTGTTCATCGCAGCCCAGCTGGTATGGCCCGCCCTCAACTTCGACATCCCCTGGCTTACCTTCAGTCATCTGCGTCCGCTTCACACCAATGCCGTGATTTTTGCGTTCGGCGGGTGTGCTCTCTTCGCCACTTCCTACTATGTTGTCCAGAGAACCTGCCAAACCTCGCTGTTCATGCCCGGTCTGGCCAAGTTCACCTTCTGGGGCTGGCAACTGGTGATCCTGCTCGCCGCCATCACCTTGCCGCTGGGTTATACCTCGGCCAAGGAATACGCCGAGCTGGAGTGGCCCATTGACCTGTTGATCACCGTGGTTTGGGTAGCTTACGCGCTCGTGTTCTTCGGAACGATCGCCAAGCGCCAGACTTCCCACATCTATGTGGCCAACTGGTTCTTCGGCGCGTTCATCATCACGGTCGCCCTGCTGCACATCATCAACAGCATGGAAGTCCCGCTGACGCTGACCAAGTCGTACTCCATGTACGGCGGCGTGCAGGACGCGATGATCCAGTGGTGGTACGGCCACAACGCCGTGGGTTTCTTCCTGACCGCCGCCTTCCTGGGCATGATGTACTACTTCATCCCCATCCAGGTTGGTCGTCCGGTGTACTCCTACCGCCTGTCGATCGTGCACTTCTGGGCGCTGATCTCGGTCTACATGTGGGCCGGCGGCCACCACCTGCACTACTCCGCCCTGCCTGACTGGACCCAGTCCCTGGCCATGATCTTCTCGCTGATCCTGTTCGCACCCAGCTGGGGCGGCATGATCAACGGCATCATGACCCTGTCCGGCAGCTGGGACAAGCTGCGCACCGACCCGATCATCCGCTTCATGATCGTCGCACTGTCGTTCTATGGCATGTCGACCTTCGAAGGCCCGATGATGTCGATCAAGACGGTGAACGCACTGTCCCACGATACCGACTGGACGATTGGTCACGTGCATTCCGGCGCGTTGGGTTGGGTTGCCATGATCTCCATCGCTTCGATCTACGTGCTCATTCCGCGGGTCTTCGACCGCCAGCGCATGTACAGCATCAGCCTGATCAACCTGCACTTCTGGCTGGCCACGATCGGCACGGTGTTCTACATCGCCTCCATGTGGGTTTCCGGCATTACGCAGGGCCTGATGTGGCGTGCGGTCAACGATGACGGCTCCCTGACCTACAGCTTCATCGAAGCCGTGTCCGCCTCCTACCCGTACTGGGCAGGTCGTGTTCTGGGTGGCGCGCTGTACCTCACCGGCATGCTGGTGATGGCCTACAACGTCGTCATGACCGTTTCGAACAAGAAACCTGTCGGTTCTGACACCCTGTAAGCGGAGGAGATTCTTATGGCTGGTAAATCCCATGAGTTAGTCGAGAAGAACCTCGGCCTCTTGATCGTGCTGATCTGTGTCTCGATCAGCTTTGCAACACTGGTGGAAATCGTGCCGCTGTTCTTCCAGAAGGAACTGCGCGAGCCTCTGCCGAACATGAAGCCCTGGACTGCCCTGCAGTTCGAAGGCCGGGACATCTACATCCGTGAAGGCTGCCACGTCTGCCACACCCAGATGATCCGTCCGCTGCGCGCCGAAACCGAACGCTATGGTCACTACTCCATGGCCCAGGAATCGGTTTGGGATCACCCGTTCCTGTGGGGTTCCAAGCGTACCGGTCCCGATCTGGCCCGTGTCGGCGCGAAGTATTCGGATGAATGGCACCGCGTTCACCTGATGAACCCGCGCGATGTCGTGCCCGAGTCCAACATGCCCGGCTTCCCGTGGCTGGCCACCAACAAGCTGGATGGTGAGCTGACCGGCAAGAAGCTGGCGCTGTTCCGGGATCACTTCGGCGTGCCGTATACCGATGCCGATATCCAGGGCGCCAAGGCGGCCGTTCAGGGCAAGACCGAACTGGAAGCCCTGATCGCCTACCTGCAGCAACTGGGCCTGGCTGTCAAAGAACGGAGATAAGACGATGAACGGTACCGTCCTGCTGTACATGTTTGGGCTGTTTTCCGCCATGTTCGCGTTTGGCCTGATTTGCTGGTGGGCTTACACCCCCGTCAATAAGGAACGTTTCGAGCAGGACGCGAACCTGGTTCTGGACACAGACCCCGTCTATCAAAACCGACACCAATCGGGAGATAAAACAGAATGAGCGCATTCTGGAGTTTGTACATTATCGTGCTTTCCATGGCCGTCGTTGTCGGCTGCGCATGGTTGGTTACCTGGACCCGCAAGATCGAGTTGCACCACAAGGAAGAAGACGGCACCACGGGTCACGAATACGATGGCATCAAGGAATACGACAACCCCCTGCCCCGCTGGTGGTTGATGACTTTCTGGCTGACCATCTTCTTCGCCCTGTTCTATCTGGCCGCCTATCCGGGTCTGGGTTCCTACAAGGGCTTCCTGAACTGGACCTCGCACGGCGAACACGACAAGGACAAGGCGGCTTATGACGCCAAGTACATGCCGAAGTTCCAGGCGTACGCCAAGGTCGAGATTCCGGAACTGGCCAAGGATGCCGCCGCCATGAAGATCGGCGGTCGTATCTTCGCTGACAACTGCGCTGCCTGTCATGGTGCGGATGCCCACGGTTCCCGCGGCTTCCCCAACCTGACGGACAATGACTGGCTGTACGGCGGCGAGCCTGCCCAGATCGTTGAAACCATCACCAACGGACGTCTGTCCGTGCAGGGCGGCACCAAGATGCCGGCCTGGGGTGAAGTGCTCGGCGCTCAGGGTGTCCAGGAAGTGGCCAACTACGTGCTGACCCTGTCCGGCCGCAAGCTGTCCGATGCCGACCAGAAGCTGGCTGACGCCGGCGCTGGCAAGTTCGTTCAGTGCGCCGCCTGTCACGGTCCGGAAGGTCGCGGCAACATCGCTGTCGGCGCGCCGAACCTGACTGATACGGTCTGGCTGTATGGCGGTAACAAGGAAGCGATTGTTGAGACCATTACCCATGGTCGCAATGGTCACATGCCTGCCTGGAAGGACACGCTGGGTGAAGAAAAGATTCACCTGGTGGCTGCTTACGTATACTCGCTGTCGCTAGGAAAGTAAGTCGTTCTCTGGTCTGTCCGCAGGTATGTTATACTGCGGACAGTACCCCCACCCGTATACGAGGTTCACCCTCATGAGTCAGAAAATACCCACGCAAGACCGCTCGCCAGATCCTGTCAAAGTAAATCCCACCGAAGAATTCGAACTCTACGCCAAACGAAAAAAAATCCACCCCCGCACCATCAAGGGGATATTCCAAAGTATTCGCAACGTCACTATGGCTGGCATGTTGCTGGCCTATTTCGCCCTGCCCTGGGTGATGTGGAAGGGCCATCAGGCTCTGCTGTTCGACCTGCCCCACCGTCAGTTCAACATTTTCGGTTTCTCCTTCGCGCCCCAGGACTTCTTCTTCCTGTCCTGGATGCTGATCATGGGCGCCTTCGGCCTGTTCGTAGTGACGGTTTTCGCAGGCCGCGTCTTTTGCGGTTACGTCTGCCCGCAAACAACCTGGACGCGGGTGTTCATGTGGATCGAGAAGATTACGGAAGGCGAGCGCAACGCCCGGATCAAGCTGGACAAGGCCGATCTGTCGGCCGGCAAGATCGGCCGTCGTCTGGCCAAGCATACCCTGTGGATGCTGGTCGCCTTCGCCACCGGCTTCTCCTTTGTCGGCTACTTTACGCCAATCCGTGATCTGGCCTGGGACTTCACCAATGGCAGCCTGGATGTCTGGGGCTACTTCTTTATCGGCTTGTTCACCGTTTTCACCTACATGAATGCCGGCTGGCTGCGGGAACAGGTCTGTTTCTACATGTGCCCCTACGGCCGCTTCCAGAGCGTGATGTTCGACAAGGACACCCTGATCATTTCCTATGATCACGAACGCGGTGAGCCGCGCGGTGCCCTGAAACAATCCACAGCTGAAAATCCGCTGGGCGACTGCGTGGATTGCAGCCTGTGTGTTCAGGTCTGCCCCACCGGCATCGACATTCGCGACGGTCTGCAGTTCCAGTGCATCCAGTGCGCCGCTTGCGTGGACGCCTGTGATTCCGTCATGGACAAGCTCAACAAGCCGCGCGGCCTGGTGCGCTATACCACCGAACACATTCTGGAAGAACACAAACCGTACCACTGGATGCGGCCGCGCCTGATAGGCTATACCACCGTTTTCCTGGCCGTCTTCGTGCTGTTCGTCTATGCCCTGGCGACCCGCGTGCCGTTGACAGTTGAAGCCCTGCGCGACCGCAGTTCGATGTATCGGGAAAGCAGCGAAGGCCTGATCGAGAACGCATATACGCTGCGCATCCTGAACAAAGCGCAAGTTCCCTATACTTATCAGGTATCCGTGGAAAGTAATGACGACATCAAGCTGCTGCCGGTTCCGGGTGTCGTGGTCAAACCTGGTGAAGTGGTCAGTGTTCCGGTCACCTTGCAGGCCAACCCGGCTGAATTGCACAAGAGCAAGTATGAGGTCGAGTTCAAGGTGGAAGCCGTGAATGCTTCGGACATCAGCAAGGAAACCAAGACTGTTTTCCTGGCGCCCCACAGCTAAGAGAGAAGCAACATGACCGTTGAACCCCAAAAGAAGGCAAACATCTGGTACACCAACCCCTGGGTGTGGCTGATCATCTTTATTCCGGTGTTCACGGTCGGACTCAGCTTCTCGATGCTGTATGTAGCCGTGCAGAACAAGGACAGCGAAGTCAAGGATGACTGGTACAGCCAGAAAAAGGCCATCCGCCAGGACTTCTCCCGGGACAACCTGGCGACCGCCCTGGCGATTTCAACCGAGATCACAGTGACAGGCAAATCGCTCCGGGTGCAACTGCGCTCGCCCGGCCCCCTGCCGCCTGCCGCAACGCCTGAGAAACTGCAACTGGTGCTTTCACATCCAACCGATATCAAGAAGGATCTGAAGGCCGAACTGGTGCGTCAGGGTGAAGTGTACGTAGGCAACCTTCCCGCCATTCCTGTCGGACGCTACTATATCGAGATCGGCTGCAAGGACTGGCGCTTGAAGGATGTGGTTGCACTCCCGACCGACACCCTGACGATTTCCGCCAAGAGTCCCTGATACGCATGCCAGTGACCTGTTATCACTGCGGTGAACCGCTTCCCGCCCGTCCGTTGCAGGTGACCATTCTGGGCGAGGCGCGCCCCATGTGCTGCGTCGGCTGCCAAGCGGTTGCATCCGCCATCGTCGATTCGGGTCTGGAAAACTATTATCTGGAGCGGACGGAGATCAGTCCGACCGCTCCCCTTCCCGACAAGCTGGAGCGGTTGGCGGGTTACGATCATCCGGAAACGCAGGCCCAGTTCGTCCATCGTGAAGATGATCTGGCTTGCGCCGAGCTGACGGTGGAAGGACTTAGCTGCGCCGCCTGCGCCTGGCTGATCGAACGCCGTCTGCAGCAGGAACCGGCGGTCAGGCAAGCCTCGGTGAACCTCAGCAACCATCGCCTGCGTGTGCTCTGGGATGACGTCCGCACCCCGCTCAGCACGCTGTTGGCTGACCTGGACCGCCTCGGTTATCGCGCCCGCCCCTTCCGCCAGGATACTCATGCCGGACAATTGCGGCGAGAGTCACGCCTGATGCTGAAACAGCTGGGCGTTGCCGCGCTGGGCTCCATGCAGGTCATGATGTATGCCGGAAGCCTTTATCTGGGCATTGAGGAAGCGGATTTCCGCGACTTCTTCCGCTGGACCTGCCTGGTCGTAACCATTCCCGTTTTTTTCTATTCAGGCTATCCCTTCTATCGGTCCGCGTGGATTTCATTGCGCAACCGCAGCCTGAACATGGACGTACCGGTTTCGATCGCCCTGATCAGCACCTTCCTGATCAGCGTTTACGCCACCATCACTTCAACCGGCGACATCTACTTCGACTCGGTCAGCATGTTCATTTTCTTGCTGCTGACCGGAAGATTCCTGGAAACACGGGCGCGGCAACAGGCCGGTGAGACCGCCAATGACCTGAGTCCGGTCATGCCGGAACTGGCGCACCTGCAGCTTCCCGGCGGCAGCGAAGATGTTCCGGTTACACAACTACAGCCAGGCGATCGAGTCATGATTCGCCCGGGCGAAAGCATCCCCTGCGACGGCCGGGTCATTGAAGGCCAGAGTCAGGTGTCCGAGGCCTTGTTGACCGGCGAACCCTTGCCCATCGACAAAGCTCCCGGCGACACGCTGTCCGGCGGCAGTCAGAACCATGACGGCCCGCTGCTGGTCGAGGTCTTGCGCCCCAGTTCGGGCAGCACGTTGGCCACCCTGAATCACCTGATCAATCGTGCCTTGTCGGAAAAACCGGTGTTGGCCCAGAAAGCGGATCGTATCGCCCGCTGGTTCTCCGGGCTGGTACTGGTGCTCGCGGCAGGCGTTTATCTGGGCTGGCATTTTATTGATCCCCACCGGGCCCTGTGGGCCACCTTGGCGGTTCTGGTGGCCACCTGTCCGTGCGCCTTATCGCTGGCTACCCCGGTCGCCCTCACGCTGAGCACCCATCGCCTGGCCCGGGCGGGATTCCTGATTACCCGCGGACATGTTTTCGAGACCCTGTCGGCGGCCACGCATGTGGTATTTGACAAGACCGGCACCCTGACCGAGGGTAAGCTGACCTTGGTCGAAACCGTGATACTGCAATCCGGTCAGGACCCTGCAACGGTGATTCGTATTGCCGCAGCACTGGAGTCCGGTTCGGAACACCCGGTTGCCGTCGCCTTCCGCCAGATGGTCGCGGGCGACTTGCCGGAGGCCGCCGATCGCCGTAATCATCCCGGACAAGGGTTGTCCGCGCTGATTGACGGACAACAATGGCGAATCGGCCACGCCCGCTTTGCACTCCTGTCTCCGGAAACCGATCCGATTCCTGAAGGCCGTTTGCGCATCTGGCTGACATGCAACCAGGCGCCGGTCGCGCGCTTTGACTTTGAGGACCGGGTCAGACCGGAAGCCAGGGCACTGATCGCCGCCCTGCGCGCCCGTGGAGTCATAACCATGCTGCTGTCCGGAGATCACTCCGGACTGCCCGCAAGCCTGGGCCAAGCCTTGGGAATTGACATCATCCACGGCGGGCTCAGTCCGGAAGACAAGATCCGTGAAGTGGAAACCATTCAGGCCAAGGGCGGCATTGTCGTCATGGTCGGCGACGGCATCAATGATGCGCCGGTGCTGGGCAAGGCGCACATTTCCATCGCCATGGGCTCGGGAGCCGACCTCGCCCAGTTGCACTCCGATGTGGTGCTGCTGGGCGATCGTATCGGTTCGCTGGACAGCGCTTTCCGGCTGGCGCAGCAGACCCGTCGCATCATCCGCCAGAATCTGTACTGGGCGCTGGTCTATAATCTGGCTATTGTCCCTCCGGCCGCCATGGGCTACATCTCGCCCTTGCTGGCCACCATCGGCATGTCGGCCAGCTCGCTGCTGGTCGTGCTGAATGCCCTGAGAATCAAGCGTTACGCTTTGTGAGGTTATCGTGGAAGTCGTCTACCTGCTGATTCCGCTCAGCGTCATGTTCCTCGCCGGCGCAATATGGGCCCTGACCTGGGCCGTCAAAACCAATCAGTTCGACGATCTGGTCGGCCCGGCGCACCGCATCATCATTGATGACAACGAAGCCCGCCGGGAACAAAAGGAACGACTGAAGGATGAATGATCTGCTCCTGCTGGCGACGGCGCTGGCGGCCGGTTTTTTCGGCTCTCCGCATTGCTTGGGCATGTGTGGCGGTATCGTCAGCGCCTTGGGCTTCGCCCTGCAGTCACAAACTCCGGGTCGGCGTTTGCTGCTGCAGTCGCTTTATCATCTGGGAAGACTGCTTTCTTACAGCCTGCTGGGTGTGCTGGTGGGCCTGTTGGGCAAGGGAATACTGGCCCCGCTGGTCAATTCGCGCTGGCCCTACGTGCTGACCGCCGCCATGATGATCCTGTTTGGCCTTTACCTGACGGGCTGGTGGCGCGGACTGGACCGCCTGGAAGCCGCCGGTGCGCGCTTATGGCAGGCTATGGCTCCGTTGCGCAAGCGCTTCATCCCGATCAACACCATGCCACGCGCCCTGGCCGCCGGAATGCTCTGGGGATTTCTGCCTTGCGGGCTGGTTTACAGCGCGTTGGCCCTGGCCATGACCAGCGCCAACGCGCTGACCGCCGGCGCCGCCATGCTGGCATTCGGCCTGGGCACGCTGCCAATGATGCTGATGACCGGAAGCGCTGCCGCCGAACTCAAGAACAAGCTGCAGCAGCAAGGATGGCGCACGGCGAATGGACTGCTGGTCGTGGCATTTGGTCTGTGGACATTGTTGCAGGCGCTGACACACAACGCTGGCGGACATCATCACCACGAAATATCCGCGACCGCGCCGGCCACTGCCGCCAAACCTTCACCCGCAGAGCCGAATGGCGCCGCACCCGCTTCTGCCGCCGGGACTGAAACCATGCCCGCCGGACATCAGCATCAGCCAGACATGGACATGCATTCAATGGACGGGATGGAGGGAATGGAAGGCATGGACCACAGCCAGCATCAAATGCCTTGAAAGTCAGCTACGATCGCCGATGGCTTCCAGTTGATCTGCCCGCTGGCGAGCCTGCTGGGCGGCATCGGCCTTGCCCTGCTTTTCGGCCGCCAAGCTGATCAGACGCCATAAAGCCGCCTGTTGCGCTCCCGAACGTGAAAAGCCCAGCCCCTTGCGCGCCAGCTGCTCCGCTTCAACCGCCCGCCCCTGCCGCAACCGGGTTTCCGCCAGCTTGAGATACACCGACGCCGACTGTGGCGCGAGACGCTGGGCCCGCTCAAGGCTGGTCACGGCCTCTTCAAGAGCGCCTTGCTGCAAATGTGCATCGGCGGCAACCAACAAGCCTTGCACGGCGGGTACGTCACGTCCGTCCGCCAACCTGTGAGCCGATGTTCCGGTCGGTGCGGGCTGTTTCATGATCATCGGAGATGACGGAACAGCCGGCTGGGTCGGCATCTGACTGACATTGGGCGTCGATGTCGGCGGAAGAACGGTTGCTGATGCGGAAGTCGATGGCAACGGGCGGATGATTGTGTTCCCGGCTGGATGTGACCGCTTGGGCGCATGTTGCGGTGCTGATTGGCAACCGGCCAGGATCATCAGGGGTAACAGCAGCGAAAAACGTACCGGTTGCACACTCATCGGAAGATATCCAGAAATTTGTTGACGGTGCCATTGATCACCCGGCTGACCGGATCTGCATCCCCGCCCTTACCGGCGGCGCAAAACGTCTTTTCCACCGGAATAGCGGTTGTCAGCATCGGGACATACAACGCGCCGGGACAACCCTCGGCGCTGAGCTTGCCGGTGCTGCGGTCAGCCCAGACCCACGAAACGGTATCGGGTTGCGCGGGCTCCAGCGAAACCGGATGCAGGCGGGTCATGATATCCACCCATACCGGCAGCGCGCCGGACGCACCGGAAAGGCCGGTGGAACGATTGTCATCATTCCCGACCCAGACAACCGCCAGATAATTACCGGTATAGCCTGCAAACCAGGCATCACGCAAATCATTGGTGGTGCCGGTCTTCCCGGCCATGACCAGGTTGCCGGGCAAGCGGGCATAGGCAGCCGAGGCCGTGCCGCTGCGCATGACCTGCTGCATGGCGTAATTGACCTGATACAGTGCGGCCGGATCATAGACCTGCTTGACGTCGAGCCCGTAACGGGTCAAACGCTTACCGTGCGTGTTCACGACTTCACGGATGGCCCGGGGAGTGGTCTGAAAACCGTTGGCCGCAAAGGGTTGATACAGACGCAGAACTTCCATTGGCGACATATCGACCGTACCCAGCAACAGGGAAGGATAATTCGGCAGATCCTCGGTTACGCCGAGATCCTTCAACGTCTTGATGACGGTCGGGATTCCCATGGTCATGCCCAGCCGAATGGTGGCCTGATTGTAGGAATGCGCCAAGGCGTCATAAAGCGGAATGATGCCGTGATCCTGATGGTCATAATTTTCCGGTCGCCAGACCGAACCGCTCTGCCCGGCCACCTCTACGGCGCTATCGTCGAGGGGACTGAGCAGATTGTACTGGCCGCTGGCCAACGCCGTGAGATAGACCGCCGGCTTCAGCAAGGAGCCAACCTGACGGTTGGCGTCAAGGGCGCGGTTGAAACCGGTAAAGCTGCCGTAACCGCCGATCACTGCCAATAACTCGCCGTTTTCCGGGTTGGCGACCACCACGCTGCCCTGTAAATCCTGCATCTTGCTGCTGCGGGCGCGCAATTGCCCCAACGTCTGGTTGAAGGCCTTGCCGGCGGCGTTTTGCACACGCGGATCGAGGGTCGTGAAAATCCGCAAACCTTCGGAGCTGAGGTCTTCCTCCTTGTATTCCGTCTTCAACTGGCGACGCACGACATCCATGAAAGCCGGATACAGGCTCAAGCCGGCCGTGGGCTGGATCAGGATGCCCAGGGACTTGGCATGGGCCTTGTCGTACTGGGCGCGGGTAATGCGCCCCTGTACCAGCATGTTGTCCAGCACGGTGTTGCGACGGGCCAGGGCGCGGTCGGGGTTACGCCACGGATTGTAAAATGACGGGCCTTTGACGAGGCCGACCAGCAGGGCAACCTGGCTCAGGGACAATTCGCTGATCGGCTGGCCGAAATAGAACTGCGAGGCCAAACCAAAGCCGTTAATGGAGCGATTTCCGTTCTGACCGAGATTCACCTCGTTCAGATAGCACTCCAGGATTTCGTTCTTGCTGTAATGGGTTTCCAGCAACATCGCCATCAGGGCTTCGTTCAGCTTGCGCTTCAGGGAACGTTCATCCGTCAGGTAGAAATTCTTTACCAGTTGCTGGGTCAGCGTACTCCCCCCCTGACGCAACTCACCATTCATGATGTTAACGGCAATGGCGCGCAGGATACCGCGCACGGAGATACCGAAATGATGATAGAAATCACGGTCTTCGGTAGCGATAAGGGCGTCGATCAGGAATTTCGGGCTGTCCTTGAGTTGCATCAGGACGCGGTCTTCATTCTGGCTGGGGTAAATACCCCCGATGACCAGAGGCTCAAGGCGAACCAGCCCGCGACCGTTCTGTTCCGTACTGGCAAGTTCCGACAGTGCGCGGCCGCTGAATTTGAGTTTGAGAACCTGGGATTTTTCCGTTTCATCACTGAACACAAAACCCCGGGTGTGAACATACAGCGCACCGTCACGTTCGGTGTAGACACCGGGACTTTCCCACGAGGTCCCCGGGTTGTAATGCAGCAACTCCAGTTCCGCCAAAACGTCATCACGACTCACGGGCGCGCCGGTATAGAGTTCGAGGGGACGGCTGTAGACCTTGGCCGGAATCGCCCAACGCTTGCCCTCGAACTTTGAACGTACCTGCCCGTCCAGGCTGAGCGCGTAAATAGCCAAGCCGACAATGGCGACCAGCACCAGCGTCAGTATCAGCAGCAGCGCTGTCAGGATAAAACCACGCTGGCCCGGAGGGGATGATTCGGCAGGAATCATAACTTGTTACAAAGAGCTAAAGTCGCTGCATTGTAACGCGTGGCATTCCCGCAAACGAGAGGCTTTTCGGTATGGCAACCAAGATTCAACAATCAGGCTGCGCCAAGCCTTGCCCCACTCATGTGGGCAGGCTGTACCCTTTTTCGCGGATCATGCGCAGGATGGCGTCTACAACGACCGGATCGAACCAGGTGCCGCGATGTTCTTCAATCTCGCGGATTGCCGTATCCATACCCAGCGCAGGCCGGTAAGGACGGTGGGAAGCCATGGATTCAAGCACATCCGCCACAGCCAGTATCCGTGCCTCTGGCCGGATCTGATCGCCTTTCAGGCCGCGCGGGTAACCGCTGCCATCCATGCGTTCGTGGTGCTCATAAATGATCTCGGCGATCGGGAGCGGAAAATCGACATCCTTGAGGATTTCGTAACCGCGCTCCACGTGCGACTGCACCAGCTTGTATTCAATCGGCGTCAATCGCGACGGCTTCGTGAGGATATCGCCGGGAATGGCAATCTTGCCGATGTCATGGACGGTAGCGATCAATTCGAGGTTGCGGCACTTCTCCTCGGGCCAGCCAAGTTCGCGGGCAATATCGCCGGCAATAATTCCGACCCTGCGTTCGTGGCCCGAGGTGTAGGGATCGCGCATTTCCACCATGTTCGCGACCGCCAGCAAAGTCTGCTGCATCGAGTTTTCCAGCTGGCGGACATAATCGGCGATTTTCTGTTCCGACCGCCGCAACTCCGTGATGTCGCGTCCAAAAGCGGAAATGCCGAATACCTTGCCGTCCCGTTTCAATAGGGAGAGGTTCAACTGCAGGACAATGCCATTGATCGGCGAGGTATATTCGGTCGAAAGCACCCCGTCCTCCAACACCTTGAGAAACAGGCCGCGCCAGACCAGCACCTCCCGTTGCTGCAGGAACAAATCTTCCGCCCCCATGCCATGCCATACGCGAACGCCATGGTGGGCCCAGAAATATTCGCTGAAAGCGCGATTGAACCAGACCAGCGTCAAGGTCTCGGCATCCACCGACCAGATAAGATCCGCAGTACTGTTGATGATGGCGCCCAGCAAGACCTGAGACTCAATCAGCTCCTGCTCAGTCCGCTTCCGTTCGGTCAAATCCCGGACAATCATGATCGTCCGGGGTGAATCCTGATCATCCGAGAACTGCTCGGAGCTGACCTCGACCGGGAAACGTCCGCCATCAGCACGAATGCCTTCGAACTCACCCCGGGCGCGCCCTGAATGGCGACGCTGCTCCAGAAACCCGGCGAAGGCGGGGCCGCTGCTGTCAATCAGGGCGGAACGTCCCAGCAGCAGCATCTCCGATTCGCTGTAACCAAAGAGCGAGCAGGCAGCAGGATTAGCGGCAAAAATGGTTCCATCCGGAGAAGTCAGAAACACAGCCTCCATACTGTGTTCAAAAACGGATTGGTAGAACCCGTTGGGATGGGCAGATGTCATGCCGAAAGTTACCTGGGTGAGTGTTCAGAGGATGTCTGCAGCCGTCAGGCATCAGGTCGACACAGCGCCGCCCAATAACCTATTTTTTGAAGGGGTATAAGGATACCGTTCAAGTCTTGGCGACTCAACCAATCGAGGGGTTTTCGAAGGGATTAATTGCAGAAATACGGCGACCGATCCGCAACCGGGGCAGCAGCTTTGGCCAACCCCGGTTGCTGGCGCTCTCCATTTTTAATGGAGGCGCTTCAGCTTGTTTTCCATGTCCGGCTTGCCGAACATCTGCAAGCGGTCATCGGCGAACAGCTCCATGTCCGGCGCCAGGATCTTGATGTAACGGTCGAAGTAGAGAATCTGCTTGAACAGCAGCGCAAAGGCGCGCGGGAAGCGGATGCCGTGACGTTCACCCACCGCCACAACATCCATCATCAACTTGTTGATTTCACTGTCGTTAATGGCGCCGTTCAGCACATGCGCCGGGTCCACCACGGTCATGGTCTGGTACATGCCCTGCAAGTCCTTCGCCAACAGCGCGGTGTCCACTTTCTTGCCGGTCATGCCGATGCGGACCATGCTGTCGGCCATCTTCTCGAAATTGCCCTCGCCGATAGACTCCATGAAGCCCATCGTGGCCGCCCAGGTATCGGGCGCGATGCGACCAACAATCCCGAAATCGATGAAGCCGATACGACCGTCGGTCAGCACCATCAGGTTGCCCGCGTGCAGGTCAGCGTGGAAGGATTCGCAGTACATCAGGCTGGCGAACCAGGTATTCATGGCCGACACCAGCGTATTGGCGGGATCACGGGTGTACTTGCGGATGGTTTCCAGATCGGTGAGCGGCACGCCGTAGAAGCGCTCCATCGTCAGCACACGCAGGCCGGAAGCATGCGGATAGACCTTCGGAGCGACCGCCAACTGGTTGCCGGTAGCCTGCAGGAACTCGGTGAACTGGGCGATGTTGGCGGCTTCCTTGTAGAAATCCACCTCTTCCATCATGCAGGCCTGGATTTCGGTGACAATCGCCGACAACGAGGCGAACTTCAGCTTGGGGAAAGATTTCTCGAACAGCGCCGTCGCCCAGTAAATGAAATTGAGATCAGTCAGCAGGATGTTCTCGACACCCGGACGCTGGATCTTGATCACGACATGCTCGCCGGTGACCAGTTTGGCGGCATGGACCTGCGCAATGGAGGCGGAGGCCAGCGGACTTTCATCGATTTCAGCAAAAATCGCGCTGAGCGGCTGTTTGAGTTCTTCCTGAAGAACCTCGCGCACCACATGGAACGGCAAGGGAGAAGTCCGGTCGAGGCAATGCTGGAACTCGTTGACGAACTCGGGCGGGAACAGCGACGGCGAACTGGCGATGAACTGACCAAGCTTCACGTAGGTCGCGCCCAGACGCTCGAAGGTCTGGCGCATCAGGCGCGGTGTCGGCGGGCGCTTGCCGCGCATCCAGTCAATACCGGTCTCGGCCAGCACCACGCCGGTTTCTCCCAGCCGCATCAAGCCTTTCAGGGCGTTGCCCCAGGTGGCGTAACGATTCATGACTTGCTTACCTCCGGATTTCCGCAGACGGAGCAGGCGGGATCCCTGCGAAACGCCAGCGTTCGCCACATCGACGACTCGCCTTCCCAAACCACCAACTTGCCGAACAACGGTACACCGACTCCGCTCAAACATTTCAACGCCTCGTGCGCTTGCAAGGTTCCCATGACGCCGACGACCGTGGCCAGCACTCCCGATTCACTGCAGGTGGCCGATCCGGCATCACCCTCGGGATAGAGGCAGCGGTAGCAGGGACGGTCGCCCTGACCGTGGAAAACCGACAGTTGTCCGCTCATCCCGATCGCCGCGGCGGACACTAACGGCTTGCCTGCCATAACGCAAGCCCGGTTGACGGCGTCGCGCGTGGAAAAATTGTCGGTGCAGTCCAGCACCAGATCCACGTCCGCCAACAGCGCCGGCAGGCTGTCGGCATCCAGCGCCCGCACCAGCGGCTTGAGGGTGACGTGCGGGTTGACCTTCGCCAGTTGCCGAGCCGCCGCTTCCGCTTTCGGACAACCAATATCCTCTTCGCGGAACAGCACCTGCCGTTGCAGGTTGCTCTCCTCCACCGTGTCAAAGTCCGCCAGCCACAGTTCACCCACCCCGGCGCTGGCCAGATACAGCGATACCGGGCAGCCCAAACCGCCCATACCGACGATCAGCACCCGGGCGGCGCGGATTTTCTCCTGCGCGGCGATGTCCCACTGCGGCATCAGGATCTGGCGGTTGTAGCGCATCAGTTCGGCATCGGTCAGCATGGCGGGATTCCGGGAAAAATCAGAGTTGGCCGCGCGTGTAGCGCGGATTGCCGCCGTAATCATAGCCGGTCGTGACGTCACGGAAACCTGACCGACGGAACAGTTCACGCACTGCTTCCCCCTGCCGCCAGCCATGCTCGATGACCAGCCATCCATCAGGATGCAAGTACTGCGCCGCATGCGCCGTCAACCAATCGATATCGGCCAGTCCCTGTAACGGAGCAACCAGCGCACTGCGCGGCTCATGGGCCAGGGCGGTCATGTGCGGGTCATCATCCGCTATATAGGGCGGATTGCTGACAATGCAATGAAAACGGCCGTCCAGCGGTTCGAACCAGCTCCCTAGACGGAAATCGATATTGCACCGCGGCAGTGCAGCCGCATTGCCGCGCGCCACCGCCAAGGCCGCCGCACTGGCATCCGTAGCCACCACCGACCATTCCGGATGCTCTTGCGCCAGGCTGAGCGCGATAGCGCCGCTGCCGGTGCCGAGATCAGCTACCCGCCACACCTGCCCTTTACCCGACTCCAGCACGGCTTCGACCACGCATTCGGTATCCGGACGGGGAATCAGCACATCAGGGGTGACCGTCAGGTTGAGGGTCCAGAAAGCCTGCTCGCCCAGGATGTAGGCCAATGGCTCTCCTTGGCGGTATCGATCCGCCAAGGCGTTGAATGCCGCCTGCTGGTCGGCGGACAACGCCGTTTCCGGGAAGGCGGTGAGTATGGTCGGGGTTTTGCCGGTGACGCGCGACAGCAAGCGGTAGAGCGCCTCGCGGTCCAGCGGCTCGCGCCACAGAGGGGCGGCTTTCAGATCGCCGACGGTGACCATCAGGCCAGGGAGTCTTCGCTGCCCAGGGCCGCCAGCTGGTCGGCCTGGTACTCGCGGGCCAGTGAGGACAGGATTTCGTCCAGATCGCCCTCCATGACCGCATCCAGCTTGTACAGCGTCAGGTTGATGCGATGGTCGGTCAAACGGCCCTGGGGAAAATTGTAGGTGCGGATGCGCTCGGAACGGTCACCCGAACCGACCAGGTCGCGGCGCATGTCAGCGGTGGCGGTCTGTTGCGCGCTGCGCTGCATGTCCTCGATCTTGGCGGCCAGCAGCGCCATGGCCTTGGCGCGGTTCTTGTGCTGCGAACGCTCTTCCTGGCAGGCCACGACAATGCCGGTGGGAATATGGGTCAGGCGGATGGCGGAGTCGGTCTTGTTGACGTGCTGGCCGCCCGCGCCGCTGGAACGGTAAGTATCAACGCGCAAGTCGGCGGGATTGATTTCCACCGTGCCGATATCCTCGCGCTCGGGCATGATGGCAACCGTGCAGGCCGAAGTATGCACCCGGCCCTGGGCTTCGGTGGCGGGCACGCGCTGCACGCGATGCACGCCGGACTCGAACTTCATCCGGCCATAAACGCCGTCGCCAATGACGCGACTGATGATTTCCTTGTAACCGCCGTGCTCGCCATCGTTGCTGGACAGGATTTCCACCTGCCAGCCCTGCCGTTCGGCATAGCGGCTGTACATGCGGAACAGGTCGCCGGCAAAAATGGCGGCCTCGTCGCCGCCGGTGCCGGCGCGCACTTCCAGATAAACCGGCAAGGTGTCGTTGGGATCCTTGGGAATCATCAACACGCCCAGCTGCTCATCCAGCGAGATCAGGCGCTGCTTGGCGTCGGCGATCTCGTCCTCGGCAATATCCTTGAACTCAGGGTCGTTGCGTAGTGATTCCGCCGTTTCCAGGTCTTCCTCGCTCTGGCGATAGGCTTTCCAGACGCCGACCACCTCCTCCAGCTCGGCATGTTCGCGCGACAGCTTGCGGAATCGATCGTTATCGCTGATCACGGAGCCGTCCGCGAGCAGCGCGGTGACTTCCTCCAGACGCTCGGTCAGTTGTTCCAGACGTGCGCGCAAGGACGGCTTCATTCATTCTCCCCGGAGTTTTGGTCTTTGATACCCAACAGCTTCGTCGCCCAGGCCAGCTTGTCGGTATCGCGCTCGGCGGCAGCCTCCTTCAGGCTGATCGTCGGGGCATGCATCAACTTGTTGGCCAGATTGCGGGTCACCCGTTCCAGCACCTCCTCGGCGCTCATGCCCTTGGCCAGCATCTGCGCGGCCTTGGCGACCTCTTCCTGGCGCAATGCTTCCACCTGGGTACGATAGGCGGTTACCAGTCCGGTGGCGGCCTGAACGCGCTGATCCGCCTCGTAGCGGGCAGTGCAGGCGATAATCAGGTTCTCGGCCTCGGTGGCGGCATCCTGACGGGCGCGCCGGTTTTCCGCGATGACCTCTTCCAGATCATCAACGGTATACAAGTACACGTCATTGAGACGATCCACTTCCGGCTCGATGTCGCGCGGTACGGCAATATCGACCATGAACATCGGCTGGCGGCGGCGCTTGCGCAAGGCGCTTTCAACCATGCCCTTGCCGATGATGGGCAGGGCGCTACCGGTACAACTGATGACAATATCGGCTTGCGGCAGCACTTCATGCAGATCGGCCAGCAGCACGGCGCGGGCATTGCCCAGTTCCGCCGCCAGATTCTCGGCGCGCGCCAGCGTGCGGTTGGCGATGATGATCTTCGCCACCCCCTGCTCTTTCAGATGCTTGCCAACCAGCTCGATCATTTCCCCGGCGCCGACCAGCAGCGCGGTCGTTTTACCCAGGTCAGCAAAAATCTGTCGCGCCAGCTGCACGGCGGCGAAACCGACGGAAACCGGATTCGCGCCAATGGCCGTCTCGGTACGGACACGCTTGACGGCCGCAAACACTTGCTGGAAAACGCGGTCGAGTCCCTGCCCCACCGTGCCCGCCTGTTGGGCGTGCTGATAGGCAGTTTTGACCTGACCGAATATCTGCGGTTCGCCCAGGATCATCGAGTCCAGCCCGGAAGCCACGCGCATCAGGTGCCTGACGGCGGCGGCGTCCTTGAACTCATACAGACTGCCGCCCAGCTCATGCGGGGCCAGCTTGCGCACGTCCTGCAACCAGCGCACCAGCTGTTCAGGATTGTCGATGAACCCGTAGAATTCGGTGCGATTACAGGTGGACAAAATGGCGAGTTCGGGCATGCCGGTAGCGGCACAGGCTTCCTGCAGGGACTGGGGCAGGGTTTCAGGCAGGAAGGCAACTTTTTCCCGCGTATCCACCGAAGCCGTTTTGTGATTGATGCCGAGCGCAACCAGGCCCATAAGATGAGGATATCCCCGAACTGAGAGCGGGTATTTTGCGGGATAGAGGCCTTCTTTTCAAATCGGCTTGTGTGCAACGCAAAGTTACTCGACTTGACCGACGCTCCCTGAGACACTTGCTCGCCATGACTTGGCCTGTTTGGCCGCGATTTCCATGGATTACTGCCCGATCATGCCCCGTATTCCCGCATATGTTGTCCTGGCGCTGGGACTGGCCACTCCCGCGATCGCCCTGTCGGTTCCGACGGCGTCTGTCGCCGGTTCCGGCTTCAGTCACGACGGCCTTTTCCGTCTGTTAAGCGCCGAGTTTGCCGTCGCCCGCAACCGGCCGACCGAGGCCATGGCTCCCTATCGCGAGGAAGCGCTGGCGACCAATGATCCCGCCGTGCTGGAACGCGCGCTGCAAATCGCCAACTACCTGCAGGACAGCCAGGCAGGCCTCGAACTGGCGGAGCGGTTCAGCCGCAATAACCCCGACAATACCACCGCCTGGTACCAGAAGGCCTACCATGCCTTGCGCCTGCAACAGGCGGACGCCGTGATGGATGCGCTGGAAAAGCTGATCGCCCTGAATCCCGAAGCGGAACTGGAGGCTCTCTTTCTAAGCGCCTATCCTTCTACTCCGGAAGGAAGGAACAAATTGCTGGAGTCCATCAACCGGCTTGAACAGCGCTTTCCCCGCAACAGCCAGCTGTATTTTGCGCACGCGCTGCTGGCCGGGGAAAATGGCCAGTACTCAATGGCGATTGACTATATCCGGCGCGCCCAGGCCATCAATCCGGACAATATCCCCGCGCTGCTGCTTCACGCCCGCATCCTCGGCATGGATAACCGGAACGATGAAGCCCTCGACATCCTGTCCAGCGCCGTCATGAAGTATCCCAACAGCCGGCAAGTGACGCTGCATTATGCTCGCGCGCTGATCAAGGCAGGGCATTCCTTCCAGGCAGAGTCGCGGTTGAAACAGCTGCTGGACAAATTTCCCGCCGACGGCGAAATCCTGCTGATGCACGGTTTACTGGCTTTCAACAACCGTCATGACGAGGAGTCCCGACACAGCCTGGAGCAACTAGTGCTGACTGGCGAGCACACGGACGAAGCGCATTTTTACCTGGGGCTTATCGCCCGTCGTGGCGGTAACACCGACTCCGCCGAATCCCACCTCGAAGCCGTGGGCGAAGGCCCGCATTTCCTGCCCGCCTTGGGGGAACTCTCGGATATGCTGGCCAGCTCTGGCCGACTGGATGAAGCCCGGCGCAATCTCGCGGCGGCTCGACAGAACCTGCCGGAACAAGCCACAACCCTTTACGCCATGGAGGCGGAACTGCTGAACAAGCAAAACCGGTACGCGGACTCCATCGCGCTGCTCAATGATGGACTGGAAAAACATCCGCATGACAATTTGCTGCTGTTTTCACGCGCATTAACCGCCGACAAGCTGAAAAATCTCCCCCAGTTCGAGAAAGATATGCAAGAATTGCTATCCCGCGATCCGGATAATTTCAGTTACCTCAATGCCCTGGGCTACACTCTGGCGGACCAGACCCAACGTTTTGGCGAAGCCGAAGTTTATCTTCGCAAGGCATTTCGACTGAAGCCGGAAGACCCGGCCATCATCGACAGCATGGGATGGTTGTATTACCGGGTGGGAAACGTGAACGAGGCACTGGAATATGTCCAGAAAGCCTTTAATCTTTTCCCCGACGAGGAAATCGGCACCCATCTGGCTGAAATTCTCTGGGTAACCGGGAAACATGCTGAAGCCGGCAAGGTCTGGCAGCAGTTGCTGAAAGCAAATCCCGATAGTGAACTGGTATTGAAACACAAGGCCAAATTCGAGCGAAAACCGTGAGACTCCCTACTCTGCTGTTGCCCGTGATGCTGGCAGGATGCGCATCACAACCCGCCATCCCGCCGTTGCTGTCCGCTGCTGTTCCGCCGTTACCCGATGGCGGCATCGCCACCCCGCTCGACATGGTCGTCAAGAATGACCATCTGTTGATCTGGACCGCAAGCGGCAAGATGTCCATCCGCGTCTTGCAGCCAGACGGCCACGAGAGCGCCGCCACGGCCTATTACGTCTGGCAGCAGCACGGTAACCTCTACCGGATTACCCTCAACGGACCGCTGGGGCAAGGCCGCACCGTACTGGAAGGCAGCCCGGAAAAAGTGACGCTGGACAGCGCCCGCACCGGCCATGTGGAGGCTGCCTCACCCGAAGCCCTGATGCAGGAAGCCTTGGGCTGGACCGCTCCGGTCTCGCTGTTGCCGAAATGGTTCCAGGGCAGAACGGCCACCCCGGGCGCGGAATCCATTACCGATGAAAATGGTCTCCTCAAGAGCGTGCTGGAACAGGATTGGCAGGCCGATTACAAGAGCTGGACCACCGTCAACGACCGCACCCTGCCGGAGAAGTTCGTCATTACCGGCCCCAACACCCGCCTGACCGTTCTTGTCAGCCAGTGGCAAACGCCCTGAACAACCGATGGATACGTTGACCCTGCCCGCACCGGCGAAACTGAACCTGTTTCTGCATATCACCGGCCGACGGGCAGACGGCTACCATACGCTGCAAACCCTTTTTGCGTTGCTGGACCATGGCGACACCCTGCACTTCCAGCGCACCTCCGGCCCCGACATTGGTATTTCGCCAGTCTTGCCGGGCGTACCGAACGAACAAAACCTCATTTACAAAGCTGCGGTCGCCTTGCAGCAAGCCACCTCATGCCGACTGGGCGCGGATATCCGGATTGAAAAACGCCTGCCCATGGGCGGCGGCATTGGCGGAGGCTCTTCGGATGCCGCCACCACGCTACTGGCCTTGAATGTGCTTTGGAATCTGAACCTTTCACTGGATCAACTGGCCGAACTCGGCCTGACGCTAGGGGCGGATGTGCCGGTCTTCGTGCGGGGGTGCAGCGCCTACGCCGAAGGTGTCGGCGAGATCATTTTCCCGGCAAAAATCGCTGAAAACTGGTATCTGGTGCTAAAACCTGACTGTGAAATAAGCACTCGTGAGATTTTTTCGGATCCAGCGTTGACAAGGGATACGCCCCCGATTAAATTAGCGGCCTCGCAAACGCAGTACTGCAAAAACGATTGCGAAGGCATCGTTAGAAAGCAGTACGGCGAAGTTGACAAAGCCCTTGAATGGCTTGAGAATTTTGGGAAAGGCAGATTGACCGGAACCGGTTCCTGTGTTTTTCTGGAATGCGAAAGTCGCGATCTGGCGGAAAAAATCTTGAAGCAGTCGCCCTTCCAAGGGTTTATTGCCAAAGCAGTCAACGAATCCCCGGCTCACCGGGAATTGCGGGAAGCACTCAAAAATTAGCGATTTACGATCGCACACGCTATAGGGGCGTCGCCAAGCGGTAAGGCAGCGGGTTTTGATCCCGCCATGCGTTGGTTCGAATCCAGCCGCCCCTGCCATCTCTACAATGTGTTCATTGCCATGCCTAATCTGGTCGTCTTTACGGGTAACGCCAACCCGCAGCTAGCCAAGAAAGTCGTTAGTCATCTGCATATTCCGCTCGGTTCCGCCGAGGTTTCGCGTTTTTCCGACGGCGAAATCGCCGTGGAAATCAACGAGAACGTGCGCGGCAAGGATGTGTTCATCATCCAGTCCACCTGCGCGCCGACCAACGATAACCTGATGGAACTGATTGTGATGGCTGACGCACTGCGTCGCGCCAGCGCCGGTCGCATCACCGCGGTGATCCCCTACTTCGGCTATGCCCGTCAGGACCGCCGCCCGCGCTCGGCCCGTGTACCCATCACCGCCAAGGTGGTTGCGGACATGATCACCAGCGTCGGCATTGACCGCGTTCTGACCGTCGACCTGCACGCCGACCAGATCCAGGGCTTCTTTGACATCCCGGTGGACAACATCTACGGTTCGCCCGTGCTGTTGACCGCCCTGCAAAAGCAGCACTATGACAACCTCGTGGTGGTCTCTCCCGACATCGGCGGTGTGGTTCGCGCCCGCGCCATCGCCAAGCAACTGGGCGACGTGGACCTGGCCATCATCGACAAGCGCCGTCCGAAGGCCAATGAATCCCAGGTCATGCACATCATCGGCGAAGTCGCCGGTCGTGACTGCGTGATTGTCGACGACATGGTCGACACCGCCGGCACGCTCTGCAAGGCCGCCGCCGCGCTCAAGGAGCATGGTGCCCGCCGCGTCGTCGCCTACTGTACCCATCCGGTACTGTCCGGCGCCGCCATCCAGAACATTACCGGCTCGGCGCTGGATGAACTGGTGGTGACCGATACCATTCCCCTGTCGGAAGAGGCCCAGAACTGCGGCCGCATCCGCCAGATGTCGATGTCGTCGCTGCTGGCGGAAACGCTGCGCCGCATCAACAACGAAGAATCCATCAGCGCCATGTTCGAGCTGTTCTGAACACGCTGATACCCCGGGGCGGCCTTTTAGCCGCCCTTTTTAGCAACAGCCGTATTTGGTCGCGAAATACGGCGTAACCGGAGACAATCATGTCCGTTAACTTCACTCTGAATGCCACCAACCGGACCGACGAAGGGAAAGGTGCGAGCCGCCGCCTTCGCCGTCTGGAAAAGAAGATCCCCGCCGTTATTTACGGCGGCGGCAAAGACGCCCAGTCGATCAGCATCGAACTGCGCGAGCTGGTGAAAGCCATCGAAAACGAAGCCTTCTACTCGCACGTGCTGACCCTGATCATCGACGGCCAGCCCCAGCAAGCCGTGATCAAGGCCATGCAACGTCACCCGGCCAAGAACACCCCGCTGCACGCTGACTTCCTGCGCGTTGACGCGGCCCAGAAGCTGACCATGAAGGTGCCCCTGCACTACACCAACCAGGAAGCCTGTGTTGGCGTGAAGACCGAAGGCGGCTCCATTTCCATCATCGCCACCGAAGTCGAAATCGCCTGCTTGCCGAACAACCTGCCGGAATACCTGACAGTTGACCTGCTGGGCGTACACATCGGCACCACCCTGCACCTGTCGGACATCAAGCTGCCGGAAGGCGTGGAAATCCCCTCGCTGGCCCAGGGCCACGACTACGACCAGCCGATTGCCAACGTGCACAAGGCCTAAGTGTCGTCATGGCGGGTTTGCAACTGATTGTCGGCCTGGGAAATCCCGGACCGGAATACGAGCAGACCCGCCACAATGCGGGTGCGTGGTTTGTCAGCCGTCTGGCGGCAAACCACGGCATCCGGCTTGTTTCCGAACCCAAGTTTCATGGCTTCACCGGACGCGGCACCATTGCCGGTCACGAAGTCCGCCTGCTGATCCCCACTACCTACATGAACCGTTCGGGTCTGGCCGTTGGCGCCATGGCCACGTTCTTCAAGATTCCCCCCACCGCCATCCTGGCGGCCCACGACGAACTCGACCTGCTTCCCGGTCATATCCGCCTGAAAACCGGCGGCGGTCACGGCGGTCACAATGGCCTGCGCGACATGATTGCCTGCCTCGGCAACAACAACGGCTTCCACCGCCTGCGCATCGGCATCGGCCACCCCGGCGAAGCGCGGCTGGTCTCCAATTTTGTGCTGGGCAAAGCCCCGGCTTCCGAACAGGACAAGATTGACCTGGCGCTGGATGAAGCGTTGCGTGTGTCCGATACCTTCATTGGCGGCGATATCGCCAAAGCCATGAGCCAACTCAACGGCTTCAAAGCCTGACCTCAGCCCAACTTTTTGTCGATTGCCTCACATTTTTCTGATTGTCAGAATCATAACCATGATTTAATTGTGGCTATTTGCTACCATACGCCATCTTTACAATGGCAGGTTTCCCGAATGAGTATCTCCTCCTCTCAAGTACTGTTTGATAATGGCGAACACAAGTGTGTGAGCTTCACGCATCTGGTCAAGGGAGAAGGCGTTCAGGCGAACCAGTTTCTGATCATTCATGGCAAGCACGCCGCCATCATTGATCCGGGCGGAGACCTGACCTACACCCCGCTGACCATTGAAGTGCTGAAGTATGTGCGTTTGCAGGAACTGGACTACGTGATCGCCTCGCACCAGGATCCGGACATCATCGCCTCGATGCCGCGCTGGCTGGCGCATACGCCCTGCACCATCGTTGCCTCGAAGCTGTGGGCGCGCTTCCTGCCGCACCTGACCTCGGCGTTCATGGCCGACCGCATCCGCGATGATTTCTCGGACCGCCTGATCGAGCTGCCGGACCAGGGTCAGGACATTCCGTTTGGCGATACCGTGATCAAGGCCGTGCCCGCGCATTTCCTGCATTCGGTCGGCAACTTCCAGTTCTATGATCCGATTTCCAAGATCCTGTTCTCGGGGGACATGGGCGCGTCGATGGTGGATGACGCCGGGGAGTTCGTGACCGATTTCGATCGTCACATTCCGCACATGAAGGGATTCCACCAGCGTTACATGTGCTCGCGGAAGGTGACGCGGTTCTGGGCGAACATGGTCCGGGACATGGATGTATCGATGATCGTCCCGCAGCACGGCAGCCCGTTCAAGGGCCCGGAAATGATCAACCGTTTCCTGGACTGGATCAGCGAGCTGGATTGCGGCATTGATCTGCTGACGCAGTCGAGCTACAAGGCTCCGTGACGCGCCAAACCCCGCCCGGGAACTGAGTTCAATCGGGTGGGGAATGTCGGACTGAAGCCTGACCCACCGGGTCAGGCGGTTTTCACCAGACGGTAATCCCGTTCATCAAACTTCCTCGTTTCCAGCCAGTACTGCACGGTAAAGCCCGGCCACAGCGTCGTATTCTTGCCGTTCTCATCCAGATACCAACTGGCGCAGCCCGCCTTCCAGACCGTGTTCTTGGAGCGGCGCTGCATTTCCTCGACAAAGGCCTTCTGGATGGCGCGGCGCACTTCCACCTGCTGGTACCCTTTCTTCAGCATGCGGGTGATCGCCTGCATCACGTAATTCACCTGCGCCTCGATCATGAAGATGATCGAGTTATGGCCGAGACCGGTGTTCGGCCCCAGCAGCATGAACAGGTTGGGAAACTTGTTGATGGTGATGCCGTAGTAAGCCTCCATGCCCTTTTGCCAGGCGTCGGCCAGGTTCAGGCCATCCTTGCCGGTAATACTGAGCCCCAGCAGCGAATCAGTGACGTGGAAACCGGTGGAGTAGATGATCGCGTCTACCGGATGCTCGACGCCATCCGTGGTAACGATGGCGTGCTCACGGATTTCCTGAATGCCGGTATTGACCAGTTCGACATTGGACCGGTTCAGCGCCGGATAATACTCATTCGACATCAGTACGCGCTTGCAGCCCATCGTATAAGTCGGGGTCACCTTGCGCTGCAATTCCGGATCGTCGATGGTTCGGCGGATGAAGTTGCGCGCCACGGCTTCGCCCAGTTTCATCAGGCGCGGGTCCACGACGAAGCCCAAGGCGCGGCTTTCAAACATCCAGTACAGGCTGTTGCGGTGCAGACGATTGAGGCGCGGGAAGCGCTTGAACAGGAACTTCTCGATGCCCAGGTAATCGCGATCCATCTTCGGCATCACCCAGGGCGGCGTACGCTGGAACAGGTTCAGCTTTTTGACCTGCCCGGCAATGGCCGGAACAATCTGGATGGCGCTGGCACCGGTGCCGATCACCGCCACTTCCTTGCCGGTCAAGTCGACATCGTGGCGCCACTGCGCGGAGTGGAAGGCATCACCCTTGAACGAGTCAATGCCGGGAATGGCCGGCAACGAAGGGATTTGCAGCGCGCCCTTGGCGGAAATGACGATGTGCACCCGTGCCATCATGCCTGTGGCGTCACGGACTTCCCACAAGGCCATCTTTTCGTTGTAGCGGGCGGAGACGATTTCGGTGTTGAAGCGGATATGCGGCCGCAGATCGTACTTGTCGACGCAGCGGCGGATGTAGTCCTGGATTTCCTCCTGCGGCGCATAACTGCGGCTCCAGTCCGGGTTCGGTTCGAAGGAATAGCAATACAGATGGGAAGGCACATCACAGGCGGCGCCGGGATACGTGTTGTCGCGCCAGGTGCCGCCGACATCACCCGCCTTTTCCACGATGACGAAATCGTGAATGCCCGCCTGTTTCAACCGGATGCCCATGCAGATGCCGGCAAAGCCCGCCCCCATGATGCCGATGAGGGCATCAGCCTGCGGGTGACGGATGTATTTCTGTTCAAGCATGGCGGACTCCGTAATTATTATGGTCTGGTCGTGTTTTAGCGTGGCACGGGCGTACCAGCAATGTGCCGGAAAAATGTTTTTCAGGGAAGTACGGCCAACCGCCCCGCGCCGGATTATTTCCAGTTGTTGCGTGAATTCCGCTCTTCGGCGTACAACCGGAGGATCCAGCGGCCGAAGGGACGACGCAGGGTATCTTCATAGACCTGCTGGAAAACGGGCGAACGGATGGTAAAGCTTTCCCAGGGCGTGCCGGGAATGGCCAGCAAAGGGGCGTACAGCGAGGCGGCGGCGATATCAGCCAGCGTCAGCTGCTCTCCGACCAGATAGCGGCCGCCGTTGTCGACCAGCGTCTGCTCCAGCCGGGTCATCACCGCCAGCATGTTTTCCAGGGCCTTGGGCGTCTTTTCCGGGGTAACGCGGTACAGGCGGCGAATGCCCTGTTGCAGGAACGGCCACAGGTATTCCTTGACCGGGACCGCCCAAGCATAGCTGTCCAGCATCACGTTCATGACGGCGTCCTGGTCGAGGATTTCGCCATATAACCAGCGCCGCAAGTGCACGCCGCCCTCGTCCGCCATCTCTTCCAGCATCGCCACCTTGCCACGCTTCAGCGGATCGTTGGGCAGCAAGGGATGCTGCGGGTAGCGCGCATCCAACCAGAAGGCCATTTCCGTGGAGTCTCCGATCCATTCCCGGCCATCCTTCAGCAGCGGCACGGTGGTGCCGTGGGCGCGCCACCAGCTCAGCAGGCGGTGGGCGCCGGGAAACAGGTTACGGACATCGTATGCAAGATGTTTGAAGTCGAGCATCCAGCGGGCCTTCTCGCAATAATGGGAGAGCGGGAACTGGTAGAGAATACGGTTCATGGGGCCTTCACCTGAGCAAAACGGGTCGTTTTCGTGTACGATGCGCGCCATTGCGAACAGACAGACGAGGAAACAGACATGGGGTTCAATTGTGGCATTGTGGGCCTGCCGAATGTTGGCAAATCTACCCTATTTAATGCCTTGACCAAAGCAGGCATCGCCGCCGAAAACTTCCCGTTCTGTACCATCGAACCGAACACCGGCATTGTGCCGATGCCCGATTCGCGTCTGGATGCGCTGGCTGAAATCGTGAAGCCGGAACGTGTGGTGCCGACCAGCATGGAGTTCGTGGACATCGCCGGTCTGGTGGCGGGCGCGTCCAAGGGCGAAGGCCTGGGCAACCAGTTCCTGGCCAATATCCGTGAAACCGATGCCATCGCCCACGTGGTGCGCTGCTTTGAAGATGAAAACGTCATTCACGTCGCCAACCGCATTCATCCGGTCGATGACATTGAAATCATCAACATGGAACTGGCGCTGGCCGACTTGGACACCGCCGAAAAGGCGCTGAAGCGCGTGGAGAAGCAGGCCAAGGGCGGCGACAAGGAAGCCCAGGCGTTGAAGGCCGTGATCGAGAAGATCCTGCCGACGCTGTCCGAAGGCAAGCGCGCCCGCACGCTGGACCTGAGCCCGGAAGAACTGCTGACGCTGAAGCCGCTGTGCCTGATCACCACCAAGCCGGTGATGTACATCGCCAACGTGGCGGAAGACGGCTTTGAAAACAACGCCTTCCTGGACGCCGTGGTCGCCTACGCCAATGCCGAGAAGGCGGTAGTGGTGCCGATCTGCAACAAGATCGAAGCCGAGATTGCCGAACTGGACGACGCCGACAAGGCCGAGTTCCTGGAAACGCTGGGCATGGAAGAACCAGGCCTGAACCGCGTGATCCGCGCCGGTTATGAACTGCTGGGCCTGCAAACCTATTTCACCGCCGGGGTGAAGGAAGTACGCGCCTGGACCATCAAGGTGGGTGACACCGCGCCGCAAGCGGCGGGCGTGATTCACACCGACTTCGAGAAGGGCTTTATCCGCGCGGAAGTGATTTCCTACGACGACTTCATCAACTACAAGGGCGAGCAAGGCGCGAAGGATGCCGGAAAATGGCGTCTGGAAGGCAAGGCCTATGTGATGAAGGACGGGGATGTGGTGCATTTCCGGTTTAATGTCTGAACCGGTTGAAGCCGGACCTGTCCTTCGCTGAAATGAAAGGACTGTCTGGCGAACAAGGGCGCACGCAGTGCGCCCTTACATTTTTAAGAATGGCCTGATGCTGACTCCCTGCCCTGCCAGCGATGCGCTCAGCAAGCGGGAAAACGCCACCGCATGCGGCCCGTCGCCATGCAGGCAAACCGTGTCAGCCTTCACATCAATCCAGCCCCCTTGCCGCGCCCTTACCCTGCCCTCCTTTGCCAAGCCCAACACCTGTTGCAGCGCCTCCTGTTCATCCGTGATCAAGGCCTGCGGATGCGTGCGCGGCGTCAGGCTGCCATCCGCTTCATAACGCCGGTCGGCAAAGACTTCCTCCACCACTCGCAGGCCATGCTCCCGCGCAGCCCGGACATGTTCACTGCCCGCCAGCCCCACCACTACCAGCTCCGGCGAAATCTCCCGGATCGCGGCGCTGATTACCCGCGCCATGTGCGGATCACGGGCGGACTGGTTATACAGCGCGCCATGCGTTTTGACATGCACCAGCACCGCTCCCTCCTCCACGCAGATTCTCCCTAACAGACCAACCTGATCGAGAATCAGTTGCCGGAGCGCGGAATCCTCCAGCTGCTGCGCCACCCGTCCCATGTTTTCACGATCGGCATAGCCCGGATGCGCGCCTATCTGTACGCAATGCTGTTTCGCCAGCCGCACGGTGCGCCGCATCTGTGCTTCGGAACCGGCATGCGCGCCGCAGGCGATGTTGCACGAGGTGATCCACGACATCAGTTCGGCATCGACATTGACGTCTTCCGGCAACTCGCCGACGTCAGCGTTCAGATCAATGCTCTTCATGGGAAATCCGTTTCAAGGTGCGCTGGAATACAGCCTGCCATTGCGCCAGACGATCGGCGACGTCAGCTTCGTTCAAAATGCGGAAGCGGATGCGTTCCCCGGCCCGCAACTGCGCCATGCGGCTGAGGTGATGCGCGCAAACCTGCAACACCAGCGGATAGCCGCCGGTGGTCTGGTGCTCGGCCGCCAGCAGGATCGGCAGGCCTTGCGGCGGCAACTGCACCGCACCGCGACAGACCCCGGCGCTAAGGCACTGTCGCTCGGGAGCAGCCAGCGGTTCGCCCTGCAAGCGGATGCCCATGCGGCTGCTCTGGCTGCTGACCGTAAAGCCGCGATCGCCCAAGCGGCGCTGGGTATCGGCGTCCAGCCAGTCAAAATGCGGGCCGGGTATGACATCCAGCTCGGAACTGTACAGCTGGCACAGCCGGAAGCCGTTGATATAAGCCGGCGGGACGATCAGGTGGCCGGAACGCGGCGCTTGTGTGCGAATGGCGACCGGCAGGAAGGCATCCCGGGTCAACGGAGACATGCCCAACCGGATGTCGGTGCTGCGGGAACCCAGGATCACCGGCGTTTCCAAACCGCCTTCCACGGCCATATAAACCGTACTGCCCGCCTTGGGCCGGTCGATCTCGATATGCGCGCCGGCGGGAATCCAGCAACGGGCGTACAGCGGCACCGGTCGGCCGTTGCAGCGGATATTCGCATCCGCGCCGCTGAAAACGGCATGCGCACCATCCACCATCAGCAGGCATGCGGGCGGCTCGATCAACTCCAGCACGGCGGCGTTTTCCGCATTACCGACAATACGGTTGGCCAGCCATGCGGCCAGACTGTCATTCGCGCCGCCGGGCGAGATGCCCAGATGCGCCTGGCCGAAACGTCCCTGATCCTGGATGCTGCTGTACAGCGCCGGTTGTTCCAGGATCAGCATGACGCCTCCACCGGCACGAACACGACCTGATCGCCGGGTTGCAGGCGGCAGGGCTCTGCCGACAGGGGATCAAACAGGACTTCGTCGCAATGGCCGATCAGGTTCCAGCCGCCGGGGGTGGCTTGCGGATAGACCGCCGTCTGGGAAGCGCCAATGGCGACGCTGCCCGCCGCAACCTGCACGCGCGGGGTATCCAGACGCGGCGTGGCCAGTTGCGGGTCGAGGCCGCCCAGATAGGCAAAGCCCGGGGAGAATCCCAGAAAGTACACGTCATAGACCCCGGCGCTGTGACGGCGGATCACTTCCGCCTCGCTGAGGCCGGTATGCGTGCTGACGCGGGCGAGATCGGGGCCGTCATAACGCACGGGCAGTTCGATCTGTCGCGGGGTGAAGCGGTGCGCGTCCGCCGCAGCCAGCAGGGACGGCAATTGCGACTGGATGGCCAGCAACGAGGCCGTACCCAACAGCACCGCCAGCGGGTCAAGCAGTACTGTCAACGTGGCGTAGGCCGGAACCAGATTGACCACGCCCGGCAAATCGGCGTCGCGCAGCGCGCGCCAGGCAGCGTGGACGCGGTGGTTGACGGCGCGGTCAATGGCCTCACCAAAAGTGATTTGCAAGGCGGTCTGACCCAAGGGTGTGAAGGTATGCGTATTCATGGAACCGAAGGTTAACGCGGCTTTCCCGCCCGGCTGAAAATATTTTTGAAAAAGTTTGTCAGGAATCGGCCGCCGGTGACGACTACTTGGTTGAGCACCTCTTGTGCCGATCATTAAACCCAAGGAGTTACACCATGTCCATTCGTACCCTCGCCGCTCTGGCCCTGACCGTCATCACCTCCTCCGCCCTGGCCGCCGAAGGCGGCGAGCGCAAGTGCGGGGCCGGTTCCTGCAGCAAGAAGGGAGCCCACAAAACCGTCAAGCATGACGGCTCCTGCTCGAAGAAAGAAGCCAAGGGCGCCAAGGAAGCCTCGTGCTCGAAGAAAGATGTCGCCGGCGTCTCGGTAAAGGAGGCCTCCTGTTCCAAGAAAGACATGCCCGCGATGGACAACGCCGCTGCAAAGATGGAAATGCCCGCGAAGGACGCTTCCTGCTCCAAGAAAGACGCCTCCTGCAGCAAGAAGTAAGGAGCGCGCCATGGCCGGTCTGGGATACCGCCGCGAGATGTCGGATTGGGACATGTCGCGGATCGACGCCGATTTCTTTGAGGTGGTGCCGGAAAACTGGACCCGCCGCGACCGCGCGCCGCTGCACCGCCTGATCGCATCCGGGCGTCCGGTGCAGTTGCACGGGGTATCCCTGAACCTGGGGGGAACGTCTCCCCTCAACTCGGGCTTCCTGTATGAATTGCGGGAACTGATTGATGATCTGGGCGCGGAGCATTACTCCGACCATCTGGCCGCCAGCGGCGACGCGCACCAGCTTTACGACCTGTTCCCCATTCCGTTCACGGAGGCCGAAGCGACCCGCGTCGCTGACCGCATCCGCGCGGTGCAGGACGTGCTGGGGCGGCGCATCGCCATCGAGAACAGCACCTGGTACACCAATATCGGCGATATGCCGGAGCCGGATTTCCTCAGCGCCGTGGTCGAGCGCGCGGACTGCGGCATCCTGCTGGATATCAACAACATTGCAGTCAACTTCAAGAATCACGGCCTGATGGATGTGCCGGAGTTCCTGACACGGATCGACCTGTCGCGGGTGACCTACCTGCACGTGGCCGGACACGAGTTTGACGACCGTTTCGGCCTGTATGTGGACACGCACAGCCAGCCGGTGGAAAGCGACACCCGCCGCGCCGCACTCGACCTGCACCAACGCCGCGGCCTGCCGATCCTGCTGGAATGGGACAACGACCTGCCCGACGCCGAGACCCTCAACCGGGAGCTGACATGCCTGCGTTCCATGACTACGTAAGGGGCCTCACCAATACCGTCCCCGACGGCTATGCCGAGCCGGGCATGCGGCTGTACCGGCATCTGGTCTATCTGGGCGCCTCGCAAATGCTGGAGGCGGCGTATCCGGCCTTGCGCAGCACGCTGGATGAGCCGGACTGGCGCGAACTGATTGAAGCCTTTGTGCGCTCGTCGCGCTGGCAATCACACTACTATGGAGACTTGACCGATGAATTCCTGGCTTTCCTTGAAGAACAGGCTGGATGAACGGATGGACCAAACAACCGCCCCGCTGGGCCTGCTGCTGCTGCGCCTGTGGCTGGCGCAGGAATTCATCCAGGCGGGCTGGATCAAGCTGTCCGGCGGCCTGAGCGCCCCGGACTGGTTCCGCGAGCTGAGCTTCCCGATGCCGGTCAGCTGGTTGTCCGCCGACCTGAACTGGATAACAGCGGGCGTATTGGAAACCGGGTTGGGCCTGCTGCTGCTGGCCGGACTGTTCGGCCGACTGGCGGCACTGGGCTTGCTGTTCGTGACCTGGGTGGCGGTGTACAGTGTGCACTTCGATCTGGGCTGGGTGGGCTGGAACCAGATCGAAACGGACGACGGTCAGGGGTTCAAGGTGCCGCTGATGATCGCATTGATGCTGTTCGCGCTGCTGGCCAAGGGCATGGGCGCGTGGTCGGCGGACGCCTGGCTGGCCAAGCGGGGACGTGCGCCGGGATAACGCGCCGCGCCGGGAGAATCGGGAGAGTTTGTGGATATTCGACGTGAACTGGACAGCTGGGTGCGGCAGTGGCGCGCCCCGATGCTGCGCTTTGCCCGGCTGCATTTGTCACACCACGCCGATGCCGAGGATGCGGTTCAGGAAACCTTTGCCGCCGTGCTGATGGCCGATGCCGCCACGCTGGCCGGGGTCGAGCCGCGCCGCTACCTGTTCGGCATCTTGCGGAACAAGGTGATGGACAAGCTGCGCCAACGCTATCGCAGCCCGGAAACCCAGGCGCGGGAAGATGACGAAAACCTGGATGAACTGCTCTTCGACAGCCGTGATCACTGGATGCGAGGCGTCACGCCAGCCTTGTGGCAAACGCCGGAAAGCCGCACCGCGAGCGATCAGTTCTTCAAGGTGCTGGATCTGTGCGTCAACAACCTGCCCGCCAAACCGGCGCGGGTGTTCAGCATGAAGGAGTTCCTGGAATGCGACCCCGAGGAAATCTGTGCCACGCTGGCCATCAGCAAGCCGGACTACTGGCAATGCCTGAGCCGCGCGCGCAAGCAGTTGCATCTGTGCCTCAACCAGAACGGTTTTGAAGGGGAAACACTATGATGAAGTGCCGGGAATACATCTTCCAACTGACCTCCGGACAGCTGCGTGACGCGCCAAAAGCCTTGCGTCTGGAAGCGGCGATGCACCGGATGATTTGCAAATACTGCCGGACGTTTACCCGCAACGATGCGACGCTGGACAAGGTGCTGGCGGGGTATCGCGAATCGTTGCAGCAGCCGGAGGATGCGGGGAAAAATCCCTGACACTGGAGCGCACGGGTATTAATCCAGCGTCTTCCTGAACCGTTTCAGCCCCACCGCCAGCACCACCCCCATGAACAGCAGCAGCGGCCAGACATTCGGCCACAACTCCGCTACGCTGTTCCCCTTCAGCATCACCCCCCGGATCAGACGCAGGAAATGCGTCAGCGGCAGCGCCTCGCCGATCACCTGCGCCCAGTCGGGCATGCCCCGGAACGGGAACATGAAGCCGGTCAGCAGCATGCTGGGCAGGAAAAAAAAGAAGGTCATCTGCATGGCCTGCGTCTGGTTGCGCGCCACGCTGGAAATGGTGATGCCCACCGTCAGGTTGGCAAGGATGAACAGGAAGATGCAGCCCAGCAGCACAGGCAGACTACCGACAAATGGCACGCCGAAAATGAACTTCGCCGCCAGCAGGATCACCGTCACCTGCACATAGCCGATCAGGATGTAGGGCGTGATCTTGCCCAGCATCACCTCCAGCGGCCGCACCGGCGTCGCCAGCAGGTTTTCCATGGTGCCGCGCTCCACCTCGCGGGTGATGCCCAGCGCGGTCATCATGATCATGGTCATGGTGAGGATGACGCCCATCAGGCCGGGCACGATGTTGTACTGGGTGATGCCTTCCGGATTGTAGCGGCGGTGAATGCGCACCTCGAACGGCGCAGGCGCGGCGTTCAGCGCCTGCAAGGGACCGTGCAGGTCGTGGCGCAGGGCCGTGACGCCCAATTGCTGAATCGCGGCGATGGCGTTGCCGGTCGCGGACGGGTCGGTGGCATCAGCTTCCAGCAGGATGGCCGGGCGTTCGCCACGCACCACCTTCACCTCGAAACCGGCGGGAATGGTCAGCGCGAACTGCGCTTCGCCTTCCGCCAGCATCTGCCCGGCTTCCTGGTCCCCCAGATCCGTCGCCAGCAGCTTGAAGTAACCGCTGGTTTCCAGAGCCGCCACCAGCGAGCGGGTAAACGGTCCCTGCTCGTGCGCCACCACCACCGTCGGCAAATGCTTGGGATCGCCGTTGATGGCGAAGCCGAACAGCACCAGCTGCATGATCGGGATGCCGACCATCATGGCGAAGGTGAGCCGGTCGCGGCCAAGCTGGATGAACTCCTTGATGATTACCGCCAGCAAACGGCGGACGTTGAAACCGTCAGGCCGGGGCATAGTTGTCCGCCGATTGCTGCATCAGGTGGATGAACACGTCCTCCAGTTGCGGCGCGGCTTCGTGCCAGCGCAGGTCGGGATCGTGGCGATAGGGGGCGATGGCCTGCGCCAGCCGGTCGGCATCGCGGCCGCAGACATGCAGCGCATTGCCGAAGCGCGTCACCAGCTCGACGCCGGGCTGCTGCTCCAGGGCTTTCGCCAGCAGACTGACATCATCGCCGCTGACCCGCCAGGTATGTAGTCCGGACTGCTGCACCAGCTCCGACGGCGTACCGGTGGCCAGTAATCGGCCATAGGCGATATAGCCCAGCCGGTGACAACGTTCGGCCTCGTCCATGTAATGTGTGGACACCAGCACGGTGATACCCTCATGCGCCAGTTGGTGTATTTCATCCCAGAATTCGCGGCGCGCCTTGGGATCAACGCCGGCGGTCGGCTCATCCAGCAGCAACAATTTCGGCTCATGCAGCATGCAGGCGGCCAGCGCCAGCCGCTGTTTCCAGCCGCCGGACAGCGACCCGGCCAGTTGCTTCTGCCGACCGACCAGCCCGAGGCGTTCCAGCGCGTGATCAACCCGTATCCGACGGTCCGGCATGCCATAAACGCGGGCGATGAAATCAAGGTTTTCGCGGATGCTCAGGTCGTCATAGAGGCCGAAACGCTGCGTCATGTAGCCGACTTCGCGCTTGATGGCGGCAGCATCCTTCAGCACGTCATAACCCAGCGTGTGGCCGCTGCCGCCGTCCGGCGTCAGCAGGCCGCACATCATGCGGATGGAGGTGGTCTTGCCGGAACCGTTGGGGCCGAGGAAACCGTAGATTTCCCCCCGCCGCACCTTCATATCCAGACGATCAACCACCGTCTTGTCGCCGTAGCGCTTGGTCAGGTCGCGGACGTCGATCACCCAGTCGCCATCAACGCTCATGGCAAGACCACCTCGACCGGCTGGCCGGGGCGCAGGTTTTTGGCCTGCTCCGGCAGCGGCTTTGCTTCCGCCATGAACACCAGCCGCACACGATTGTCCTTGTTGTAAATCACCGGCGGCGTGAACTCGGCCTCGCGGGCGACATAGGTCAGCGTCGCATCCAGCGGCTGCGCGCAACCATCGCACCGCACCTTCACTTTCTGCCCCTGCGGCAACTTCGCCAGCAGCGGCTCGGGGATGTAGAAACGGACTTTCACCGCCTGCGGCCCCAGCAGGCTAAGCACCGGACTGCCGGCAGGCACCCATTCGCCCGGCCGGAAATAGACCTGCTCCACCCGCCCCGCTATCGGCGACAGCACCATTTTCTGGCCCAGCAGCCAGCTGCGTTGCGCCTGCTGCTCCTTGGCGACATCGACACCGGCCTGCGCCGCTGCCTGCGTCTGCTCTCGCGCGGCCAGGCGGGCGGAGGCCAGTTGCGCCTTCATTTGCTCCAGTTGCGCCGCCTCGGCATCGCGGCGGGCCTTCAGCACATCCAAGGTGGAATTGGAGACATAGCCCTGCGCGTTCATTTCCCGCTGACGCCTGAGATCGACTTCGGTCGCCTGCAACGAGGCTTCGGCGGCGCGGACATTGGCTTCGTATACCGCCAGCTCCACCGGACGCTTGCCGCTTTGCAGGTCTCGCGCCTGCGCTTCCGCTTGCCGGATGCGCGCCTGCGCCTCGGCGACGGAGAGTTGTTCGTTGTCAGTGTCGAGCCGGTAGGCAATATCACCGGGGTTGAGCGTCTGACCGGCATCGGCTTTCAGTTCGACCAAGCGTCCCGCCACCGGAGCCGCCAGCCGCACCGGTTCGGTTTCGACATAGCCGTCCAGATGGTCCGGCGCCGGACGGGAACACCCGGCCAACAGGGCGGATGACAGCATCCACAGGGTCAAGGGTAAACGACGGCAATTCATGACAAGCAGTATCCTTGCGGCGGCTGTGCCTTTCATACCGATACTGGCATAGCCGATTTCAGAAAGCACCCGTCAAAAGGCTTGCCGGAAAAAAGTGCAACCGCTATCTTACCGTACATTCGTACAATAACTATAAACCGAGAACTCCGATGGAAGCCCTGTCGTCGATCGTCTCCCGCGTGGCCAACCAGACCTACGGCCACAGCCGCAACTTCATGCCGCCGCAACCGTGGTGGCAGAACCTGGAACCGAGCTTCCACAAGTTCCCCGATGACTTCTACCTCGACTTCCGCACCCAGACGCTGGTGGAAAGCACCGCCGTGGTTGACATCGGCCTGCGCACGGTGATGGCCGGATACGCCGCCGCCTGCTGCCTGCCCACCACCCTCTGGCCCGCGCAACTGATGCGCGACTCCCGCGACCGTTATTTCTATCAGGAACTGGCTGACCGGCAGGACCCGGCCCAGTTCTATCGCAAGCCGGAAAAGGACGTGACCATCCGCAAGGGCAAGCCCGGCCCGCTGGACTTCAAGCCGGAGGATGGCGGCACCTGCGAACTGCTGTCTTTTGAAAGCCCGTTTGAAGCGGTGAACCCGAATCTGCGCGCTTCCTACGCCAGCCACAAGCGCAACCGCATCGCCTGGGCCGAGCATTGGCGTCATCCCGGTGAGCCGCGCCCTACCATCTGCGTGATCCACGGCTTCATGGCCGACCCTTACTGGGTCAACAGCCGCTTCCTGGCGCTGCCGTGGTTCTACAAGCAGGGTTACGATGTGCTGCTGATGACCCTGCCCTTCCACGGCCGCCGCCAGAGCATCGGTTCGCCGTTCAGCGGCTACGGTTACTTCGCGCACGGCATCTTGCACGTGAACGAATGCATGGCGCACGCGGTGCATGATTTCCGGCTGTTTCTGGATTACCTGTTCCGCATCGGCGTGCCCAAGGCGGGCGTCACCGGCATTTCCCTGGGCGGTTACACCACCGGCGTGCTGGCGGCGGTGGAAGACCGTCTGTCCTTCGCCTTGCCGAATGTGCCGGTCGTGAGCCTGGTGGACCTGCTCTATGAATGGTTTCCGGTGTCGCCGATCCTGAAGGCGGGCCTGCGCATTGGCGGCATCAATATCCACGAAGCGCGGCACACCATGGCGGTGTCGTGTCCGCTGACCTACAAGCCATTGCTGCCCAAGGAAAAGCTGATGATCATCAGCGGCGCGGGCGACCGGCTGGCGCCGCCGAAGCATACCCGGCTGTTGTGGGAACATTGGGGGCGCTGCCGGTTGCACTGGTTTCCGGGGAATCACATCATCCATCTGGATCAGGGCAAGTATTTGAAGGATATGGCTCAATTCTTGCGCGATACGGGTTTCGACCGCTAGTTTTTTGGGCGGAAAGTGTTGACAAGCAGGCGTCAGAACAAGAAAATGTGCGCCTCTCTTGTAGAGCTCGTCGGCTATGTAGCTCAGTTGGTTAGAGCACAGCACTCATAATGCTGGGGTCACAGGTTCGAGTCCCGTCATAGCCACCAGATTCCGTTTCAAGGTGATCCAATAAGCCCTGAAACTTCAACAAAAACCGGCACTTGCCGGTTTTTTGTTGTTCCACTGAATCCAATGGACCACATTGGAATCCAAAGAGCGCATGCAGTAACTTCGTCGGTAACACACCTCCGGCAAAACGAGTTACCGACATGCGTTCCTCCAACAAGCTACAACGCCCATCCCCTTTCCCCAAAGCTAGCCTGACTTCTTGCAGCCTCTTTGTCCCTGGGACTGTTCCGCTCACAGGGCTATCTACAACCGAAACCGCTATACACCACAACATCCAGCTCCGAACACATCACTACTTTTCCCATCGCTCCAGGGCAATGTCACTTTTGCCTCGGCACAATCATTGTGTAATTTTTTGTAATTTCATCCACTCCAACGTAGCAACGATGCGATCCAACTGGCGTCAGCGCATCACAACAAAGCCCACTACGATCCAATACCCCATTGTTTTTAATATGAAAATTAAGAAATAGACTCGACATGCCCTATTTTTTCTCATACGGAGGACACAGCCATGCCGCTAACTGAAGTTGCATGTAAATCGTATAAACCCAAAAAAGATGCAGATTACAAGGTTGCCGATGAAAAGGGACTGAGTCTGCTGGTTAAAACCACCGGCGCAAAATGGTGGCGCTTCTCGTTCTCTTTTGCCGGTAAGAGGAAAACCCTTTCGATGGGAACGTATCCGGAGACCTCTCTGAAAGAGGCACGGGAAAAGCGGGATGATGCACGGAAAATGATCGCTTCCGGAATCGACCCATCTGCAAACCGGAAAGCCGTGAAATCTGCTCAGTCTGGGGAGGTCACTGACAGCTTCAAAGTTATCGCGCTGGAATGGCTTGCCATACAAAAGGACAAGTGGGTGAAGTCACATTACAGCAAGGTTGAGGCTCGGATGCACCGGGATGTCTTGCCTTGGCTCGGAAACACCACTATCCGGGATGTGAAAGCCTCGGATATTTTGAAAGTGCTGCGCCGTATCGAAGAGCGCGATGCGATTGAAACAGCCAGGCGGGCATTGCAAAACATCAGCCAGGTTTTCAAATACGCCAAAGCAACGGATCGGGCCGACCTCAACCCTGCACCTGATCTTGTAATTCTTCTGAAAAAGCCGAAAGAAAAGCACATGGCGGCAGTGACTGAGCCCGCCGGAGTTGGCGAACTGCTTAGGCAAATTGACTCTTTTCAGGGAACCTTCACGGTACGCTGCGCACTTCTGCTGGCTCCTTTGGTGTTTGTACGACCTGGAGAGCTGCGTCAGGCGGAATGGAAAGATATCAACCTTGACACTGCCGAATGGCGCTTCAGGGCCAGCAAAACCCATCAAGGCCACATTGTCCCTTTGAGCCGGCAGGCAGTTGATATTTTCAAAGATATTTTCCCTTTGACGGGGCATGGCAGGTATGTGTTCCCGTGCCAGAGGAGTGATGAGCGGCCGATGAGCAACAATGCCATTCTCGCAGCTTTCCGGCGTATGGGTATCGGCAAGGATGAGATGACGGGTCATGGGTTCCGCGCGATGGCAAGAACACTGCTGTCGGAACGGCTCCGCTACCCGGATGCCATCATCGAACATCAGTTGGCGCATCAAGTCCGCGATGTTCACGGATACGCCTACAACCGGACGACCTTTCTCGAAGACCGACAAGTGATGATGCAGCAATGGGCTGATTATCTCGATAATCTTCGCGAGGGGAAGGATATCATTCCGGTCAAGAATCAAGATGCACAGGCCGCCTGACGGCAGCTCCATGACCAAGGCCATGACTTCATCACGGCCTTGGTTTCAATACTCAGACATGCTTTATCAGCATGTCTTCCAACTGAATACCCTTCGCAATCCTTTCCTCCACCCAACGCGGACGCTTGCCTCTACCTGTCCAGGTATTGGCGGGAACCAGTGGGTCGCGATAGCGAGGGGGCACAATTCCTCTGCCTGCGGGCTTGGCTGCATTGCCGCGCCCTTGGGCAATCAATTCATCCACGGTCAGGCCTACCTCATTGGCAATCTGCACAACTTTGAAGTAGGCATTCTTGACCCCTTCGCGCTGCAAGTCGGCGATTCTGGCCTTGGCTTCGGTGATGACTTCATTCAACTCAATAGCGGACAGGCCGCTTAAATCAATGGGCATGAGAGAAAACCAATCAAAATCTCAATAAGGATCAAAATAATAACCGATCCCAAGGTAATTCAGATACATATCACCCAAAGGAAGCTATTAGACGGAAAACCGGGTTGAAAATCAGGCTTGTTCCGAAGCTTTCAGTATTTCCCTGACACCATCAAGTGCATCCAGTCCAAGCGCTCGGCAGTACCAGATGAATTCAACAACATCCAGTCTGCGCTCACCCTCCTCTACCCGCTGCACATAGCTGTGCGGTTGATCCAGACGGTCAGCCAACGCACGCATGGAAAGGCCCTGCGACTCCCTCGCAGTCTTGAGCCACGCCCTCAAGGCGTTCATTTCAACAGTGTTAATGCTTCTGGTCATGGCCGCGTTTTACGGCACGTTGACCGATGTACTCAAAATGAGTACATTCCATCGAACCCTGTCTTTCTGCCATCACCAAGAGCGAACCACTGCATCGCCCCATATTGATGAATCCTCAGGACTTATTGGATCAATAGCAAGGCACTGGGCTACTTGATGGATTTACTACACTCAAAAGGAGAACTTCATGGATCCCGACAATCCCAACACCAATCCAAACCCTGCACCCGAATCCTCCACCGAGCTCACGCCGGGGCAGAAGACCGCTTTGAACTGGGCCATCCTGGCATTCGGCTTTGCAGTCTTCTTTCACATCTTCAACACCTCTTACATGGTTCGGCATGCCGGATTCTTCGCCAAAGCCTTCTCCGTCATCGTGGCTACCGGTATGGGAACCATTGGCGCACTGATCGGTGACGGTATCCGCAAGTTCGCCATGCCGGATGCCATGCTGACTTCAGGAATGGGCGAAACCATCAAGGCCAAGCTGTTCTGGAAAATCGGCCCTCAGTTAATCGGCTTGTTCCTGGGCATTGCCATTGGCGCGGCATTGGTGTTGGGTTAATTCATTCAAGGAGACATCATGTACAAGCTTCTTCTGATTACCGGAGCCTTGCTGCTTTCTGCCTGCTCACGAAGTGACTTCGCACAGTTCAAGAGTGACTTCATGGATGGCTGTGAACGCTCCGGCGGCACGGAATACGTGTGCAACTGCACCTTCGACAAGGTGGAGAAGCACTATGGCAAGGAAAAGATAGAGCACTTTCAGAAAACCCAGAACCCGCCCATTTCAATGCTGGAGTTCACCGGCCAAGCCCGAATGGAATGCATGCGGTAGTTGACCACTTGCTTCAATCGACCTGCCCTTCCTGTGGATTGGCAGGTTTTTTTATGCCTCAAGGAGTCTTTTCATGCCTCATATCTGCCCGCGATGTCATTCCAATCTTGTCGCAAAACGAAATCTGGCCCGCAAAGCTGTCGGAACCATTGGTGCCGTGAGTGGCGTCGTCGGAGGCGTGGTGGCCTGCGCCCAGGACGGCGGTGAGTCCGACAATCTGGCGGCGGCCGTTATCGGTGGCATGGCCGCCGGATTGGCAGTCGGAATCGCCGGTGCCCGGCTTGGCGAGTTCGTCGATCAGAACCTGCTGGATAACTACCAATGCCTGCGTTGCGGCTACCTGTTCAGCGACGGCTGTATTTAACCGTTTTCCCATTTTTCACGCACAAACCACAGGGCTTTGGCCCTTTTTTCATTTCTGGAGAATCATCATGGCTCATCAAGTCGAATCCATGGCCTTTGTCGGCGAAACCCCGTGGCACGGCCTCGGCAATCAACTCTCTCCCCACCAACCCATTGAGGTCTGGGCACGCCAGGCCGGGATGGACTGGAACATCAAGGAGGCTTCCGTCCGCTACTTCACCGAATGCGGCGGCAACCTCGGGGCAATCATGTCCTTCCCGGACAACAAGGTGCTGTTCCGCTCGGACAACCACGAACCGCTGTCGGTGGTCAGCCAGCGTTATCAGGTGGTGCAGCCTCGCGAGATTCTGGAGTTCTACCGGGATCTGACCGAGATGTCGGGCTTCGAACTGGAAACCGCCGGGGTACTCAAGGGCGGACGCAAGTTCTGGGCTCTGGCACGGACTGGCAAGGACGGCGTGATCAAGGGCGATGACCAGATCAACGGCTATGTGCTGCTGGCGACTGCCTGCGACGGCACTCTGGCGACGACAGCGCAGATGACCAGTATCCGCGTTGTCTGCAATAACACGCTGACGGTGGCGTTGAACGGCGCAACCAACGCGGTGAAAGTGCCACATTCCACCCGCTTCGATCCGGAGGCGGTGAAGAAGCAATTGGGCATTTCCGTCTCGGCCTGGGACCAGTTCATGTACAGCCTGAAGACGCTCAGCGACCGCAAGGTGAAGAACGTGGAGGCGCAGAACTTCTTTTGGAATGTCTTCGCGCAGGACAACAGCAAGCCCGGAGCGGCGACCAACGAACGGGCGATGGCGAAGGCCATGGAACTGTTCGAAGGCAACGGCATGGGGTCGAACCTGGAGTCGTCGCGGGGAACAGCCTTCGGTTTGCTCAACGCGGTCACGCAGTTCGTGGATCACGAGCGTCGGGCGCGCAGTACCGATTACCGGCTGGATTCGGCATGGTTCGGTCAGGGGGCGACCATCAAGCAGCGCGCCCTGGACAAGGCGCTGGAGATGGTAGCTTGAGTGCATTGCATTCATTCCGCAATTTCTTTCAGTTCATTCTTCTTTATCCATCAACCCCTCGCCCGACCTGCGATTCGCAGCGTCGGATTTTTTCTTTATGCCCCGTATCCGGGGCGGGAGTGTTTGTCATGCTGGAGTTTCAATTACCGGCGGAGGATTCCCGGACCTTGAACCGGGACCGTCTGCTCGGGGCGCTGGCCGGGCTCGGTGTCCGGCAGGTGGTAGTCGCATACGAGGGAGGCGGTGACTCCGGGGATATCTGCGAGGTCTCAGTGGAGCCGCCAGAGCTGTTGCCCACGCTGAGCACCGAGATGATCGAATTGCGTTGCCGGATCGGAGAGTTCGAGGACGGGCGCTATCAGTACCGCACGGCGGATCAGCCAATGAGCCTGCACCAGGCCGCCTCCGAATTCACCCTGGACTGGGTGGGGGATACGCACGGCGGCTGGGAGAACAACGAGGGCGGCAGCGGCTGCGTCACCCTCGATGTCGTGGCGGGGACGCTGAAGCTGGAGCACACCGAGTATTTCACGGAGAGTCAGGATTATGTCCATGAACTGTAAGAGCGACCGCCCGGTGCATGTGTCGCTGGGAGCCTACGGCCGGATGCCGCACGGCCTTGCGGTGTCGAAGGCGGTGCATCACACCCCATCCGATCCGGTGCTGGGGCTTTTGTCGGCGCAACGTCTGCAATTGTGCCCGCAAGGACGGGGACGGCTGGATGCCGACTTCGCCTCTGAGCTGGTGAAGGCCTACCCCGGCATCGAGTGGCGGCTGCATGCCAACGTGCAGCTGGAGTCGGCGCAGCGGGTGGTGGATCTGGCGCACTGGCCGCAGGAGCGGGACTGGTTCGAGCGGCTGGCGCGGGTTTCGGCGGCGCTGAAGGCTCCGGCCTATACCGCCCATGCCGGGCGGCGGGATCAGACGACGGTGGCGCAGGTGTTGCGTCATGCCCGCGAGGTCGAGGAGATGCTAGGCATTCCCGTCGGGGTGGAAGGCCATTATCCGACGCCGAGCGGGATTTGGCTGTTCGGCTGCTGGGCGGAATACCGGACCCTGTTTGAATCTGGCGTCCGATATGCGCTGGACCTGTCGCACCTGCACATCCTGGCTGTTCAGTCCGGGCGGATTGAGTGGGGCCTGCTGCGGGAGATGGTGGCCAGTCCGAACTGTCTGGAAATCCATGTCAGCGCCAATGACGGTTCGGCCGACCGGCATGAGCCGCTGACGGGTCCGGCCTGGTGGCTGCCACTGCTGGCCGAGGCGCATCCGGACGCGGTGATCTTCTACGAGGGCAAGCAGTCGGTGGGGTTTCACTGACAGCTACAGCCTACTCCCTGCCCTCTGCTTGTACGTCGCCCTTCCCCCTAGTTAAGGCATTTCCAATTTCATCTTCCTTTCAAGTCATGGCCTTTTCGGCCCAGGAGACTGTCATGGTCTGCATTGCATCAACTCCGGTCGCGGGTAATCCGTTGCCGGTGAATGTCGCCGCCGTCTGGGGCGGCTTTCTGTACGAGGGGCTGCTGGCCCCGGCGCGGGATCAGGAGCGCGTCACCCTGATTCTGGATAGCTGGGGTTGCGGCTGCCTGGAGCTGGTGATGGCCGTCTGCGAGTACCTTCCCGGATTATGGTTACAGATCGCGGACGTTTGGAACCGGCACGACCTCGATTTCCCCGGCGTCTTCGAGTACGAGGTGGTCTCGGCATTCGGCGCGTGGCTGGGGGGCTGGCTGCTAGAGAACAACGGCCGCCTGCCCACCTTCGATCAGGCGGCGGAAGCCATCGCCCGGTTGATTAACCGCTTCCTGCATCAGGAACTGCGCGAGTTTTGGCGGGGTCCGCTCTGCCTGGAAGCTGAAATCGGTGTCGCGCACTGACTCTGGAGGATGGTCATCGACACTGCCCTGCGCCCAGAGGACGTCAGGGCAGTGTTTCCTTCAGGCTGGAGTGTCCCCCACCAGAATCTTCTGACGACGGTCCGCTTCGGGAATGTGATTGATGCAGTAGTTGATGTAATAGACATTGAAGACGAAGGTGTAGAACGCATTCATCCGCAAGTCGATCTTGAAGTTTTGCAGGGCGTACTCTTCCAGCGCTTTCTTGGCGCTGAACGACCAGACGATATACATCACGTTGGCGGCCAACGATATCAGGAATCCCAAACCGGCCATTTCATCCTCCTGCGCACGCATGAACAACCCGCCCAGTCCAACGCAAACTGCCACCCAAATGACATACGTCTGGGTAGCCGTTTTGACTTTGGTGATGCCATCCAGAATCGGATAGACGCGGCTCAGCCATAACAAGGGATATAACCCGCCCGTGGCGAAGGTCAGCAGCACCATATTGACGGTCTTGGTATCGACACGATCCTTTAACTCTGTTGGGGACAACAATTGGATTCTCCTTGGATTGGTGGCAGCGATGCCGGTCAGTCAAAGCTGAATGTGAATTCACCTTGATCGGTTTTGACTTCTACCTCCTTGACGTTCTCAGGGTTGCAGCTGGCAAAAATCTTGCTGATTTGCCCAAACTTCAAATGCCGACCCTTTTCGAAGAATGAACCTCGGCAGTTCCCCCGGTTGATAGAAAATCCCTGGAGCTCGACATCATCCACCCGCGATGAAATCACCACCCTTGAACCATTTCCTGTCGTGGAGGACTCCAAGCTGACGTCCACCGGCGCATCCCCACACCCCGTCAGAAACGCAAACAGAGCCGTCATTGCTCCAATGCGCACAATCGTTTTCACCATAACTTCCCCTTCCTTTTGATTTGATATCGGACGGGCTCGCCGACTCCCGATCACGCTCAATTGCGGTACATGTACCGTGGCTTCAAATGCATCATATCGTAACTATTGATGCATGCCAAACTTGACCAGCTACAGACAAGACCCGGTACTGATCGCCTTGGGTGGCGCTATCAGGCGTGCCCGGCTCGCCTGTTCGCTGTCGCAAGAAGAACTGGCCCTGAAAGCCGAAATAGATCGAAGTCATCTTGGCCGCATTGAACGGGGTGACAACAATGTCGCCATTCTGACCTTGGCGCGTATTGCCCAAGCAACCGGAATTACTGTGGCGAAACTGATGGAGGACGCCCGGTTGTAACACCTGATCCCTGCTGCAACCAAAAAGCCCAATCCTTTCCGGTTGGGCTTTTTTATTCGATTGAACAAGCCCCCACCCTAAAACCCACGCGATCTTTTTTGGTCACGCGGGTTTTTTATTGCCCTGGAGAAGTACCATGCAGCCATCCCAAGTCGCGTTTCGTCCACGCCCTCAGGCCCTGCGCCTGGTCAACACCCAAACCTTGAGCCGTGAATCCTGGCTCAACGTCCGCAAGCAAGGCATCGGCAGCAGTGATGCCGCCGCTGCAGTCGGCCTCAACCCATACCTGTCACCGCTGGAACTGTGGATGATCAAGACCGGCCGGGACAAAGATCTGCCCAAGCCCGATCCCTTCGATGAAGCCTCGCCGATCTATTGGGGCAGCCTGCTGGAGCCGATCGTCGCCCGGCACTACACCAAGCACACCGGCCGCAAGGTCCGGCGCATCAATGCCGTGCTCCAGCATCCCGATCCGGATAAATCCTGGATGCTCGCCAACCTGGATTACACCGTTTCCGGTAACGAAGAAGTACAGATACTGGAGTGCAAGACCGCCGGGTTTCACGGGTCCTTCCTCTGGCGGGACGGCGTGCCGGAGTACATCCAGTTGCAGGTGCAGCATCAACTGGCCGTGACCGGCAAGGAGGCGGCGGATGTCTGCGTGCTGGTCTGCGGGCAGGAAATCCGCATTCACAGGATTGAGCGCGATGATGAGCTGATCGCCAAGCTGGTGGAACTGGAGCGACAGTTCTGGCGCTACGTCGAAACCGATACACCGCCACCGGCGGATGGTTCGGAATCGGCGGGCAAGGCGCTGCGCTTCCTCTTTCCCCAGGATGCCGGGAATACGCTGGATTTGTCGGAGGACATTCATTTGTCGGACGCCTTCGCCGATCTGTTGCAGGTCAGGCAGGAAGTCGCTGATAAGCAGGAAAAGGAAGAAGTCTTGAAGCAGCGCATCCAGCAACGGATGGGTGACGCCAGCCGGGCGATCTTTGCCACTGGCAGCGTGTCATGGCGGAAGAGCAAGGACAGTACAACACTCGATACGGCACGCCTGTTGAAGGAACAGCCCGACCTGATGCAACGCTACCCTCTGACCCGATCCGGCAGTCGCCGCTTTATCGTCAACAGTTGACCCATGCCACGACGGCATAACGCCCGCCCCGGATAGACCGGGTGCGGGCTTCTTTCTTTATATAAGCTCATTGAGGACACGACCATGATCAAAGGTCTCGCCATCACCCCGCCCGTGCTTGGGCGCATCAGTATCGGCCGCGTGGTCGAGAAAAACGGTAAGCGTCTACCGGAGAAAGACGACCAGTTCACCCTGACCACCCAGGTGCAGCAGCAAGGCAACTGGATCATTCACCCGCTGGACGAGGAGTACCGTAAGGACGCACCGGGCGGCAAGCTGCGTTCAATCCCGGTTCGGATGTTGTTCAACGATCCTGACCTGAACCTGCGGGCGGAATATTCGATGTTTGACCGGCAAACCGGACGGCCGGTGTGCGTGGGCAACGGCGAGAAGTGCCGGCGCTTTACCCAATCGGGTGTGCAGACGCTGGAATGCCCATCTCCGCTGTTGTGTGACTTTGCAGCCAATGGCGGCTGCAAGCCGTATGGCCGGTTGAACGTGAAGCTGGGGGATGACGATGAAATCGGCACTTTTATCTTCCGCACCACCGGCTTCAATAGCATCCGGACACTTACGGCGCGGCTGAGGTATTACCACGAAATATCGGGAAAGCTGCTTGCTTGCCTGCCCTTGCAGCTTCGCATTCGTGGGAAGAGTACAACGCAGAGCCATCGGTCGGCGATTTTCTACGTGGACCTGACGGTGCGCGATGGGATGACGCTGACACAAGCGGTGATTGCAGCGAGGGAACTGGAGAATCAACGGAAGGAAACCGGTCTGGACCAAGATGCCTTGGACGCCATTGCGAAGGAAGGTTTCGGCAATGCCGCATTCGAGTTCGGCGAGGAGGAAATTCCCGCTGTCCTAGAGGAGTTTTACCCTACCGGAGAGGGGCACAGCGACACCGATGCCGAAAGCCAAACATCGCGGACTGATCAACCGACAGCATCTCATCAAAAGGCCAGGCTCACGGAGAAACTGGATCGCAGAATCACGATGCAGAATCAACATTGATGAGGGCCTACATTACATGTAAGAAGTCCGGCGGCCCCCGCCTTGACTTCTTTTTTTGCCCCTGTTCAGATCATGACTCTCGAGCAGATATTGGCCAACCTACGCGCTATCAGTTTGTCGCGGCTGAGATGGCCGTGTTTCTTCCTCACTAACCAATCGGTCGCAACTCCAAAGTCAAGCCGCTCGACAAAGAGCTTAATACCTCTATACGTGGTTATCTAATTCCCATTGCCGGAACTCATAGAAGGGATAACAACGGCCTTCACCAATTTCTGGGCCATTAAGCTCAAGCCATGGCCGGACTTGCTCAATCAGGCGAAGCCTATCATCCCTATTGAAGGACCATGGCCCTACCGCATTCTGCTTGACCATGAAGTCCAGCATGATTTTTTCATTTTCATCTTGATCAATATAGAAGCTTTGAAGTTCAGGGACTGGGCGAACAACATCGTGAATCAATACTCTCCCGCGAGATCCCCAATAAACTTGAATCAGCGTAGATTCGGGATCAGCCATTAAGTCCCGCTCATCCCAGCCCTCAAAAACCTCTAGGCGGGCTAGGAGACGGCTCTCGGGCTGTTCCTCGACAATGGCTTGCTTGACCTGCTCCAATTCCTGGCGAGCGCGGTCACTTGCATACTGCCTAAAAACAGCCAGATAGATTGGTCTATCCCTGAGTACATGAGGAGGCTGCTCGATGAGGGACTGACCCAAATTCAACCGAGGCCGCGCTTGGCGCCTTCTTTGCCAGACAGCGCTTGCGGCATCTAGGTCGGCGTCAGTGACGAGTTGTGCTTCCTGCCACTGTTGTTCAAACCAGACACTGGCGGATTGTCGTTGCGTGACATCCTTGGTGCTGATACCTGCCTCTCGCCAGCCAACCATTTCATCCAGTTCAAGACCCAGGCCATTGGCTGATACATTGGCTGAACCGAGGATCAAGCGGCTGTCAGTCAGTACTAGCTTGGCGTGCAAGTCTGATAGATGCCGGATCTCAATGTTAGCAAGTTTGCGCAACTCCCGAATAGCATTGGGATTGGTGCCACCAGAGGCCAGATTGCAGATGATGCGTAGTGAATTGCCACGCCACTCGTTGAAGAGTCGTGCTGCGCCACTTCCCCAGAAGGCTACTGCCAGTGAGGCTTGCTTGGCTTTGGTCAGAGCGTCTTTCAATTCATCGAAGTATTGCGTGCCATGGATCAACATTTTCTTCTCCCTAAGTGTCCTACGCGTCTTCGCTCGTGCTCGCCGAACAAAGTAGAGCTTGCCGAAAGCTCCATCCATCTGGGATGCTGAGAGTATACCCCCACACCACATTGAAGGAATAAACATGTGGCTTATGACCCAATTCGGCTTTTTCAGTATCGTACAGAAGCCGAATGAACCGCATCTTACGATCCTGAGCAGGACTCGCGGTGACCTTGATCGGCTGCGCCATCATTACCTGCCCGAGTTGGGGCCTAGCCTTGCCCATTCCGGCTCCGATTATCCGTGGCGCGCAACCGCCCAACACCATGAGGTGGCCGACGCCTTCAAGCGTATCGCCGAGGATATCAGCTACCCCAACTTCAAGGATGAAATTGCTGACAGCCTCGGTAAAAGTCGTGCCAATCGATATAGCCAGGTCTGGTCGATGCTCGCTGATATACCGGAAGACCTACCTGAGCCGTCCCTGACCAGACCAGATGGTTTGCCTTGGGGTGTTCTTCCCTCCCCGGGCAAGAGTTTGGCTTACGGTGGCATCGTTATCGATTCGGCAGGCTACCTTCTGCTCAGGGAGGTCGCCAACCATTTCGATGGATACGTCTGGACTTTTGCCAAGGGACGCCCTGATCCAGGGGAGACTCCTCGCGAAACCGCATTGCGAGAGGTCGAGGAGGAGACGGGCATCACGGCCAGAATCCTGTGCCCCATACCCGGAGAATTCACTGGAGGAACATCGATCAACCGTTACTTCCTGATGGTAACAACGGAGCGAGACTGCAACACCAATTTTAGCAACAAAGAAACCGCCAGACTGCGGTGGGCCAACGTAGACGAAGCTAGGCAACTCATCGGCGAGACCACTAACAGCACAGGGCGCCAACGCGACTTTGCGGTATTGGACGCCGCCTTGGCTTGCCTTCCTTCACCCGTACATCAGGGATGCCGCATCACCCTGCGTGAGAACTGGAAAACACGACCCATGCCAGCGCGCCGATCAACAGCTCAGTTTGATCTAGAAGTAACCATCGCTGAAATGGCGCGAATTTATCAGGGCATCACGCCTTCAGCCATGGAGGAGAAGTGGTTCCTCTTTTTCGAAGATTGCATTCTGCATTGCCACCGGAGTTGGACCGGCTACTGCATCTATCGCATCCATTTCGAGTACAACATTAACGGCTGGATTGCAAAGACCGTTGAAATGAATCGCCATCCTGGACAATACGGCGAAACTGACGATCAAGCAGATCTCCGCCAAGCTACCTCCCTAATTCAGGAACTTCTGTTGAAGAGTCGCTAGAAGTGGCTGCTCTCATCATCGAAAACCCACGCCTTGAAATTAGCATACCTTGAATGCGAGATGATGTTTATACCAGGAGATACCTTTTCAATAGCCCTTTAAAAACAGTTACCTAGGAGATGTCGTCATAACTTGACGCTTTGAAGTCCTTTTCCTCACAGATGCTTACTAAACAGTCCACTTTGCCTTTCCCCTCTATTGCAACCCCCTCCTCCTCACTCTAAACTTCCTCAAGTCCTTCAAACTGGAGGACTTCACCAGTCCGATCAAGAATGACGCCATGTTAACCACACTAACATCAAGCCGGCCCATACATTTCTCGGGTCATGAGACTTTCCCGTTGCGCCAAATGTGGTTGAAGAAAGCATTTGACCAAGCGGCGTCTGGACGCCTACCTAAGAGCACATTCACAGATGACAGCGCAATCGCGCTGTTTGGCGTAGGCAAGAACATGGTCAGCTCGATCCGGCATTGGGCATTGGCCTGTGACGTGCTCTGCGAAACCGACGAAGATTCCTCCTCCTTTGTGGTCTCAAGCATCGCTTCTGAGATTTTCCGCGATGGAGGACTTGACCCATATGCCGATAACCCGACAACAGCTTGGTATGCACATTGGTGGTTAGCAGGCAAAGGCAACCGTGCCACAACCTGGCGGTGGCTGTTTAATCATGTGACCGCTCCCACATTCACAAGGCAAGAGCTCGAAGGCCCCCTAGAGGCCTATGCTCGCAAGCTTCTTCCAAATAAGAAACTGTCTTCTGCCACCTTTTCGCGTGACTTGGAAACTTGTCTTCGTAGCTATGCCCCTCGTTCCGGCAGCGGCTCTCCTGAAGACTTTGCCGAGCCACTACTTGGCGAGCTGAATTTGCTGCAAGAAGTCCACAAGGGACAATATACCTTCCGCAGAGGTCCTAAGGCCTCACTTCATAACGCGTTATTCGCTTTTGCATTGATCGACTTCTGGGAGGACTCCGCTAATAACGTAACATCAATGGCCTTCGAGACAATCGCTTATGGCGAAGGCTCTCCTGGACGAGTGTTTAAACTTGACGAAGACTCTGTCGCCGAACGCCTGATAGCACTAGAAGATCTCACCGATGGCGTGCTGGCCTGGCGCGATACCTCTGGATTACGCCAAGTCCATAGGAAGAAAGGCAGCACCAAAGAGTTACGCGTTGAAATGATTCGAAAAGCTTATGAATGACAATACAACCATGCTGTCAGACATCGTCAGCATTTCTCGCCACTACCAGCGCTCAATCCGAATAGACGCTGATATCGGGCGCGCTGACGCGCTTGCAGGCTATATCTGCCACACCACTGCCACCACTATAGTCGAAAACATGGCTAGGCAGGTGGCTGAAACGAATCAACGCTCCTTTACATGGACAGGTCCGTTTGGTGGTGGCAAATCATCGTTAGCCGTGGTACTTGCCAGCGCACTTCATCACGATGAGCATCTACGCACGCAAGCTCGGAGCCTATTGCGTATCGATACCATTCCAGACTTCGACCAAGCGTTTCCGACTCGTAATGGCTGGATGACGATTCCTGTTGTCGGGAAGCGCGGGAGTGTTATTGCCGCACTTGCAGCCGCCTTCCGCAAAGCTCAAGGCGGAACCACAAAAAATGGCAAGGTCTCTCCAGACAGCCTCATCAACGAGCTAGTCCAAACGGCTGAAGCATTATCTAACGATGGCGTCCTGATCATCCTGGACGAGATGGGGAAATTCCTAGAGGCCTCAGCTCTGGGGAGTGGCGACGATGTCTACTTCTTCCAAGAGCTTGCTGAAGCAGCCGCACGCTCCAAAGGTAAACTGGTCATCATAGGGATCCTGCATCAATCATTCGCTCAATATGGCACACGCTTAGGCCATGACACTCGCGATGACTGGTCTAAGGTTCAAGGTCGATATATTGATTTGCCATTCGTTGCAGCCAGCGATGAGGTTGTGGCGCTCATCGGCCGTGCCATTGAGACCGCGCACCGCCCATCATCAATGCAAGCAGCATCTAGTGCTATTGCTAAATCCATCCGCTCGCGCCGCCCTGCGGTGGGTAGCACATTCGCTGAGGCTCTGGCCCGCTGTTGGCCACTGCATTCGGCATTGGCTGCACTTTTAGGACCAATATCCAAACGCCAATTCGGCCAGAATGAGCGCAGTACTTTTGGCTTCCTCTCGTCTGTTGAGCCGCATGGCTTTAGTTCCTACTTGAAAGCTACCTCTCTTTCACCCACTTCTTGGTATCGCCCAAACAATTACTGGGACTACCTGCGCTCAAATTTGGAGCCGGCGATCTTAGCCTCACCTGATGGACATCGCTGGTCTCAAGCAGTGGAAGCGATTGAAAGAACTGAAGCTAAAACCGGTAATCAGTTCTTGGTCGATTTGATCAAGAACATTGCCATTATCGACTTGTTTCGTAATGGCTCGGGACTAGCCGCAGATGCCGCTGTACTTGAAGCGATCTTCTATCCCATACCACCATACGAAGTCGAGCAAGGCCTTAAAGAGCTTTCTCGTATGGGGGTGGCGCTTTTCAAGAGGCATATAGGGGCATGGTCAGTCTTCGAGGGTAGTGACTTCGACATTGATCGCGCCATCACTGAAACCTTGGCTGCGTCGCCAGGAATTGATTACACCTATTTGGCGCAGTTGATGGGCCTACACCCCGTGGTAGCAAAGCGCCACTACCACGAAACTGGCACGATGCGGTGGATGAATCTATCCCTCAATCGGCTCGATGATGTTGAGCGCGTAGGAAAGAAGTATATCCCTGCTAAAGGCGAATTTGGTCTTTTCGTTCTAGCTCTCCCTGGACGAGACGTGAGCCCTGAGGCTGCCCGGCGACGCGCCCAAGAATACTCTTGTCGTCACCCTTGGCCCGTACTTGTAGGCATACCTAGGAACCACGCTCGGATCGAAGAGCTTAGTGCTGAATTGGTGGCGTTAGAGGCCGTTAAAGAGCGGCACGAGCTTGCAGGTGATCCGGTTGCTCGCCGTGAGGTCCACGCCCGACTCGCTGCAACCAAAGCTAACCTTGAGGAACAACTTCAAGCAGCTGTAACTAACGCCGAATGGTTCGATGGAAGCGAATTTCCTCTGGAAGCAAGTTCACACCTCTCTCCTATTGCCTCCAATTTGGCTGATGATTTATACCCATGCTCTCCCCTGGTTTGGAGCGAGCTCGTCAATCGTGACAATTTATCGAGTAACAGTGTAAAGGCTCGTCGCGACTTGCTGCACCGTATGCTGGACTTTGAATCAACCGAATACCTCGGCATTGAGGGCTTCCCTGCCGAACGCGGCTTGTATGAAACACTGCTGCGAAGCACGGGACTGCACCAACGAGACATGCAAGGCTACTGGAGAATCCTTCCTCCTGACGAGTCCAACGAGGCTCGATTGACTACATTGTGGAAGGCCACTAAAGAACTTTTTACTGACGCCTCCACGCACCTCAAAGCAACAGAGATCCTGAAGCTTTGGAGTGCTCCGCCCTTTGGCGTTAAGGCGGGCCTTCAGCCTGTTTTTTTTACCGCTTTCTTACTTGCTCATAAATCGAATATTGCCGTCTACAGGGATGGGATGTTCATCCCTCGCCTGACCGACGCTGATCTCGACGAGTTCCTGCAAGATGCCAGCCGCTTCTCTTTGCGCTGGGTAGTAATTGACGAAGAGAAGACGCACATTTTGGAGGGCATCGCACAAATCTTGGCTGATGTCGGGCATGCTGCGGAGGCCCGCGATCCTTTAGAGGCTGCACGCGGCCTAGTTGCCTTGGTGTTTAAGCTGCCTGCCTGGGCTCAACGAACGCATCGACTCAGTGATAGAGCTCGATCTATTCGAGATACTTTGCTCAAGGCCAAAGATCCCCATAAAGTCTTGTTTGTTGATCTCGTTGCTTTGTTGGATACCAGCGATGGTGAGGCTTACGTGGAGGCCCTTCGCCTTCCTGTAGCTGAATTGGCAAGCGCCTACGAATCCATGTTAAGGCTAGTGGAAGCCATGATGCTTGAGGCTCTCGATGCTCCAGGCGATCAGCTAGATCGCCTGCGAGCCCGTGCGGAGGCGGTGGCAGGAATTACAGGCGACTTACGCCAAGACTCATTTGCCACCCGCTTTGCCAAGTACGATGGAAGCATAACAAGCATTGAAGGAATCCTAAGTCTTGCTGCCAACAAACCTCCGCGCGACTGGAACGACCGCGATATCGATGCTGCGATGCTAGAAATTTCCAAAGTCTCCCTTCGCTTCCGGCAGGCGGAGGCTTTCGTTTCAGTGAGGGGCCGCAAGCCCAATAGTGAGGCTATCGCAGTGGTGATTGGAGCAGGAACTAGCGCCAAGATGATTTCTCGATCCTTCGATATCACCGACCGCAATCGTCAAGCCGTTGAGTCCCAAGCCGACGCAATTGCTAGCCAACTGCGCAAACAAGGTTTAAGTACCAATGTCCTTCTTGCCATCCTAGCCAAAGCAGGCATGCAGTTAGCTGCTGAAGAGGAGAACTCTCATGGCTGAGCGCCACGTCTTAGGGCTATCAGGTGGTAAGGACAGTGCTGCACTGGCGGTCTATATGCGGCAAACCCATCCGGAACTGGACATTGACTACTTTTTCACCGATACCGGGGAGGAGTTGCCGGAAGTCTATGAGTTTTTAGGTCGCCTGGAGGGCTATCTTGGCAAGCCCATTTTGCGACTTAACCCGCGCCGTGACTTCAAATTTTGGCTGAAAGAGTACAATAATTATTTACCTTCAGCGCAAACCCGCTGGTGCACCCGCATGCTCAAGCTAAAGCCATTTGAACAATGGGTCACCCCAATGCTCAAGTCCGGAGATAAAGTCACCTCTTACGTGGCTATTCGAGCTGATGAGGATTATCGTGAGGGATACTCCTCCAAGCAATACAATCTACTCATCAAGTTGCCATTCCGCGAAGCTGGGATAGACAAAGCAGGCGTCATGGATATCTTGGAGTCTTCAGGTGTGGGCTATCCCAGTTATTATGAATGGCGCTCCCGTAGCGGTTGCACCTTCTGCTTCTTCCAACAAAAAATTGAGTGGGTGCGACTTAAAGAGCGCCACCCCGACGATTTCGACGCCGCTAAAGCGCTTGAGAAGGATGCTCTTGAGCATGGATCACCTTTCACTTGGTCAAAAGGAGAGTCTCTGAGTGAACTAGAGCAGCCCGAGCGGATTTCCGAAATCAAGGCCGAATATGAAGCCCGCAGCGCACGTCTGCGCAAGCGAATCCCGAGTAACCCACTTCGGCCTACTAAAGAGAGCCCCGAAGATATCGATGATGTTTATGGTGATGACGAAGGTGGTGGCTCCTGCTTGATTTGCCACAAATAGAAGTTTTACCGTAACGTAAGGGTCCAATACCACTACCTATCTGTAAGCGTCCAACGCTACCACATGGCTTCCCGCCTTACCGAGTGTTACTTCTTGCGAGCCTCCAGCACCCGGGGGCAGGTCAGGTGTACCAGCCCATAGGATACCCGCCAGCTCTGTTCATCACACTGCAGGATCACCGTCTTGTCGTTGAGGCGGATGAACGTCCCTGGCGTTGCCGTTGCTCCTTGTCCAGGTGACCACGGTATCTCCGACGGCTACTTCATGACGGCTCAATCCTGCTTTCCCGGATCCGCACATCCGCACCCTCCAGATTGATCGCCGCATAAGGGATTACCCAGTACTGTCCGGTGGCATGGTCACGCACCACCGCGACCTTGCGCCGGAACTCGATCAGCGTGGCAACATGCTTACAGGACGGATAAGACCCTGCAAGGAGGGAGGGCTGGACGCTTACACCTATCTTCCCCTTCCCACCTTGCAGCATAACAGCGCGTAGGACCCGCCAGCGTCATCTTACGCACTGAATGCTTTCATATACAGATATAAGCTCTGTTGTCACGCTGAAAACTTTCCTGAACTGTTAAGAAACTGACTGAAGTACATAAAGTCAGTCGGTGACGCATCCTCCACTTTCAGTTTTCGGTCCTCGCCATCCTTTCCTGAACCTCTGAAGATGCGATGTAGTTTCATTTCGCATACCTTCTTCAGAAACACGAGGAGCTTCCCTAGCTTGTCCTCCTCCTCCGAATAGAAGCCTAGAGGAACGCTAATCACATCCGAGGTTGGTATCTTCCAGTGATAAAGTGCAGTAGCAGCTACTCCCGGAAGCAACAAGACTTCAAAGCGCCCAGAAGTTGCTAAAGACGGTCCCAGCAGAACGTCACTGAAACCAGCATCTAGTAGCAGGTTCGCACGCCATCTTAAACGCTCCATTGGCTCCGACTGTGCACCTGAACAGACCGCAACAAGGTCTATCGGCTCCCCCCATTCCTTCGCCGTGACGTTCATCAACTGCTCAATTAAACTTCTAAGGGATTCTGTTCTACCCCAGAGGTCAGAGTCGGGAACCACCCAGAACATCTCTTTGGGGAATACTGTTGAGGCGGAGCTATTCGCCTTAAATCGATGAAGTGAGCGTCTGAAGAGCTCCACAAACCGCTCTTGGTTCTTTGGCATATACAGCGCGCCTAAAAGCGCACGACTCTTGCCAGCATCGTACTCCAGGCCATTAGCACTACCGTGAACCTCCCTTACATAGGAAGCAAAATCAAATTTGGCACTTGATTGTGGATTAGCAACTACGAAATGGCGCTTAGCGTTTGATCTGCGCATTATGCGCGGTGTATCCTCGCGGAGGACATGGGTAGATGACATGGAGACTGGTAGCGCATCAGGAACGCCATCTAGATATCGTGCCAATACGTCATCATTGAAGACATTGACAAATTCACTAAAATGATCAGCATGCTGCGGTTGACGCGCTATTCTCTCAGCCGTAAGTTTATAAACTGTTGAGCGTAGCTCTTCAGGTAAAAGGGCAAGTTGCGACTCAATATCGAACTCCACATTGCCATCTAAATCCACATCAAAATGTACCGGCAAAGGGATATTAAATCGCCTTCCAGCTGTAATGTCATCAATCTTATAGACATCAAAGGCCCGTCGTTGTTCATCATCGCGATCTTGGCGTTCGATATCATGGAAGTGGCGATGAAACGCCTCTTGCGCTTGGTCAACAGTTCGATTATTGCGCTCTCCTGAGGCATCCCATGCAAGATCCAGGGTATTGTCCCAATATGAACCTGAAAGCACTTTTGGAATTGGCGAGAACGTCAGGAGCTCAAAGACCGGGCGGCTCTGGCGCTCAGCGATACGATGAAATCTGGGTAACCCGTCGCCAGAACTCACAAATCGAGCCTCTGCATAAGATGTGAGAGTCAACTTTCCATCGACCTCCTCGATAAGCCCTTCAACACGGAGCAAATCCAGGAGGTCGTTCACTTCTTTGCCTTTGAGGCCGAAGTATGCTCCGAGTGATTCAACCCCCAAAGAGCCCGCCAAGTGAAGCAATCGGACCGCAAACTCTGTCATGACCGGAACTTGCCTTTCTACAGAGACGTGACAGCGGATCAGGAACTGCTGAGCTGGAATCGCGACAGCAACTGTATTGAATCGCTCACGCATCGGCATTACTCCGCTTCAGATCAAGTGAGGGGACGAAGAGAGCTTCGCCTTTGTTAACCAGTTCGTGAACCCGTTGTAGCACTGATGCCATGGGCACCTTTGGACGAGAGCTCCACATGGATGTTGAACTGATGATAACGAGTCTGTCCTTTGCACGAGACAGGGCAACATTGATACGTTCTGGGTCAACAAGGAATCCAATGGCCTGCGAGGTATCATTTCTCACCATCGATAAGATAATGATACGGTTCTCCTTACCTTGATAGCTATCCACTGTCCCAATCGTAAACAGGTCACGAATTTCCGTTGCCCAATCAGCCTGGTCGAGCTTGCGCCGAATGAGATCTCGCTGAGCCGCATACATAGTGATGATGCCGACAGGAATATGCTTAGATGTCTCGGATTCCCGTACACTGCGAAGAAACACCTGAGACTTTGCAATGCCACGAATCACAGCCAAAACTACGTTTGCTTCGGCCTCGTTAATAAGCGCTCCTTCGTGCGTACCTGCAGCCTCATGAAATCCACCCCTTCCTTGGTCAGCCGTATCAATCCAAACAACTTGCTTCGACAAGTAGTCAGGAAGGCTCTCATATTCTGGTCCTGGGGGCTGACGCGCAACCTTCAATGTCCCCTTGTAGAAACAGTTTGAGACCACGTAGTTGATATTTTCCGCCATGCGGTACTGCAGGAGTAGTGTTCGACCAACTTGCTGTCCGTATGTTGAAGAAAATGCCCGCTGGAAGTTGTTCATCCGCCGGAATTCCAATCGCGACACTCCGAGCAACTGTGCCGTCTTTTCCTCTACTACTCGGGGATAGGTCGGCGGCAATTGCAAGTGGTCCCCTACGAGAAGGAGCCGTTTGCCCGCTTGCATGGCAACAACAAGCTCCATTGGAGATGCTCTTGCGGCTTCATCCACAATAACCCAGTCGTAAGCATGATCCACAATGCCAAGGGCATGCTTACCAATACCAACGCAAGTCCCAGCAACTACACTCGAACTCCGGGCAAGAAAAGATGTGAAATTTGACCGGGGATTCCGGAGGACACTCGAGAACTCAAATGATAGATTGATGATCTGCTCCAATCGCTTGCATTTATCTGGACTAGGTTGTCCATGCAGGCGCGCAAGATCAGTCAACCGCCCCTCAAACCACATTGTTAAATCTTCATTGACCTCAACCTCAACCCCAAACTTGCCAAGAGCGATAGAACAAAAGACTTCCTTCATACGCTCAACATGAACGCTTGATGTCTGGGTTGCAGCCTCGTCTACTTCTGACCCGCTCTGCAATCGAGCGATGCGGCCAAGCACAGAGCCAAGACTAACATGCAACTCAATGGCCTCGTCAACATAAGGCCGGGAAAGACCCATGCCGTAACCAATCGCCTTTACGCGCTCCTTCAACTCCGCATCAAATGCTTCTCGATAGAGTTGACGCTTCGAGTCCTCTTGAATTGAGCACAGACGTGGAGACACCATTGATGCCAATCCGACCCGAACCATTGAGATATCCGTACTGTTCGTTCTTGCCAGCTCAGCCACTTTCTCCAGAGCATTGTTTACGGCTTCATGAGATTGACTCACCAAGAGTACGTTCCTAGCCAGGCCCTTACTTAGCACTAAGTGCACAAATGAGGCTATGAACTTGGTCTTTCCAGTTCCTGGAGGGCCTTGCAGCAACGAAATCGGACCAAACTCAATCGTTGTTCGTAGCGCCTCTTCTTGCATCGGATTCAGCAAATACTCCGAGAGCGAGCCAATGTCTAGCACTCTGGTCATTCGAGGTGCTATATCAACCGACGGATCAAAGTAGTCAGGTATTTTTGGAATTAAGGCTCCATTCTCAAGAACTCGACGCATAGCCGCGACACGTCGACCCGACGCATGACGTTCGAGAGTTCCCCTTAAATAGACCATGTCACCTGCTACCGGGTTGAACCTAGAGTTTGAAACCTGGACACGCATGACATCTTTTCCAATGTCAGGTGAAACGATGCCAATCTTGTACCAGCGGTCCGAGCCATCAATTGGATCTGAGCCACGCTCAAGAAGCTCAATTCGCTCATCTTCTGAAAAATCAAGAACACCACCATCCAAGTCAAACGGGAGGAGCCACTGACCACTCCTATCTGACAGCATGTGTCCGCCGGATCGTAGTGTCACTGCCGTCGCATTCAGATCATCGGTGCTTGCAAGGGCACTCCACAACTCAGTAGTAGAAAGCGGTCTGACAGCACCTATCTCAGCCTCACTTTGGGCATAGGGATCGACAACAACCGCCCCTCCAGCCTCATCATGGTCTGGTTGTGTAGCAAGATATCTTGCGTATAGAACATCCACCAAAGTGGATACATCCGCTGCCGCACCAAACTCAATATGCACTGTTGCATAAAGGCGAAAGGCAGCTCGTCGAGCTGCAAGCACGTACTGCTCATGGCCTATTTGCTTGGCGTGGACATCCAAAATCTCATCTGACTCTCGGGCATACTTGATAACTATCTGCTGCCGAAGTCCTGTCAAAAAGAAGATGGTGTTCCCCGATTTGTCCACTGTTAAACCGACGGGAAAGCTACCGTTGTCTCCCTCAAGTTCAGTCTGCGGCTCATTCTCTCGCCCGCGACGCTTGACGGTCACCAAATAGCTAGGCTTCAACTCTATTTGCGGGAACAACTCTACCTGTAGCGTTTCAGCAAGCAGATCAACCGGAGGCATGGCCTCCCCCAGCATTAGGGCCTGCTCAGCTTCGTGAGTCGACTTCGGAAAATCAACTCCATCAAGGAGACTCAAGACTAGTTGAGTCACCGCAAACATATCGCGGTGCTGGGGCGAAGCGGATTCGATATGCGGCGGAAGTATGCCAATAGTAATGCCAATGTCTCCATCCGCACTAAGATCAGGGACATCCAGAAGCATTGCATGATGCTCACCATCTATTGACAGGCATACCACCACGTTTGCAGGCTTCAGGTCGCCATGGCTTAAGCCTAACGCGTGAAGTCGCCGTACTGCGTTCAATAATGATAGGGCCACTATCGCTCTTAGCCTCGGTGGCTGCTCTACTGTCAGCCACTCCTGAAGCGACTCGCCATCTTCCCAGCGGGTTACAAGCATGAGCCCAAACTGCCCCATTCCAAAGTCAAGAATTTCTGGAGAAGCGTCAAAAGCAGACTGTCTTAATGAGCGTGCCTGCTGCAGAAAACCGAGAAGCCGTGAGTTACGCGCGGCGTGCTTACTGTCGAAGCACAACCTTGGCCAACATTTGACAAGAACCTTAATCCCATCTCGCTCGGAGATGTAGACAAGCTTCCCGGAGGTGGAGGAAAGCTCTTCCATTTGAGGGAGATTTAGCGGACTAGCCGTTGTTTTGAATGCCGAAATCTCTTCGGCAGTGACAACCGGCCCTATCTCTTTCGCTAGCGCGGCATTGAATGTGTCAAGCGCCTCTGAGGCCGTCGAGAATCGACGGACAGGATCCCAATCGATAGCTCGTCGATACCAATCCCGCAAGCCAGCAACTGCTAACAGCACATCGTCGAACAGTGGAACACCGTCTAATCGGCTGAGCTCCCTCTGTTCTAGCAACTCGCATACGAGCACTCCGAGCAAGAACACGTCACGGACAAAAGGATTCTGGTCAGCTTGCGTCGAACCACCTTCAGCATCCTCTGGTAGAGAGATTGACCCTGTCTCAAGCTCAACCCTATGCACTCCCACTGTGCGTGCTTCAGGAACGCGTGCAGCCGCGAATGACGAAAGAATTACCCGAGCAGGCTCAATGACCCAAAGCGTCTTCTTGGTAATGTCACGATGGGAAATATCCAGTAAATGCAATTTCGCAAACCGCGAAAGTATGCTCTTCGCCAAAGCAATCCGCTCATCTACTGGCATGTCAGGCCGCCTTGCAAGCAACTCCTCCAGACGCTCGACCCTGTCAGGCAGACGGTAGGCCTCGATAAAATTCGTTGTTACATCATCCGCGATTGCTGATGCTACCGGCTCGAGCAGGTCCGCATGTAGTTCCGGAGACTGCTCGCGAAGCGCTTCATTTAGCCTTAATTCACGAAGCCCTATCGTTGCCCGCTCAACAGGAGAGGTTCCCCCACCAGCTAGCGCTTGGAAGTCCCACTTGCGTAGCAGTGCCTTAGAGCGACGATTGTCGACATGTTCAGCACGAAACTCACTCCAAATGCTGCGTGGATGGACGTAATCAGGCGATGTTGAGGATTGCTGAAACCCATAAATTACTGTCTTTCGTTCCAAAACTTGGGAATTCTGAAGTGAGAACAGGGCCTCGTAATGCTGTCTATCTGGCAATGGGTTAGCTGAGGGATAGGAAAACCTGGGTGGCGTATCCGGAAAACGCGCCTTGTACTTATTGGGGCTCGATGCCGAATCGCAGAAATCCCCCAGCGTCAGCACAAATGCTAGCTCTTCAGGCGGGAAGCTCCTTAGTCTGCATTGGGGATGGCAAAGTACTACGACTGGCTGAACGTAAGGCACCTTCAGTTTTGGATACTTATCTCGAATCACATCTTTGAGTATCTGTGCCTTCCTTTGAGTTACCTTCACTGGCGACTTACGTGGACAGCCCTTGTGTACCCACTGACCACCCGTGAACTCAATATCGCCACTCCAATTCTTGAGCTCAATGACAAGGATTCGATTTTCCGTTAGAACAACTAAATCAATATCGAGAGCCTCAGGAGAACCCCGCTGAACAAGCTGAAATGCCGCAAATCCAAGCCAAGCTTTTGGCAACCGGCGCTCGATTTCACGCATCGCGCCTTGCTCGACTTCAAGGACTCCATCTGCACTCAAGTAATTAATTCTCAAAGCACGTTTCTCCCTATTGCGCTAACCAAGCGCGAGCGATCTCTATGGATACGCTTCTTCGCATCCCGTCAGAAAATAAAAGCAACTCCAATCATGGGCAGTCTTGTGGATTCTCTAATGTAACCAGAACCACTGTGGACCCACTTTGAGTGGAATATCGAACCTTATTTCAACTCCAGACTTCGTACGAGCGTAGAAGCCTTTCTTGATTAGCTCGTGAAATGCAATGATGTCCGAGCTTATCAGCTCAGAGCCGCGCTCTAAAACAGTTCGTACGGTGACTCTGAACATGCGGTACTAATCTCTTCAGTTGTTATCTGCACAAATTGCCGCCACGACTACCTCAATGTCCTGATCAGACAGGAATGGGGCCTGTGCGAAAACCAGACCCTGCTCACCATTGAGCTTTGCAGCGAGATGCCCTTTGCCCAGCAATAGCTCTGCGCCAGGGCGATCCAAAGCAATCTTCGAAGTTGCTTCACTTGCCACCTTCAAGATCAATCGATTACCTAGGTTCTCACGCAATTGCATCGGCATTACATCTTTGTCTGGACGCTGCGCCGCGAATATTAAGTGTATACCAGCAGCACGCGCTTTTACCCCCAAGCGCTGAACTGCGGCGCTGACCGCACTCTTGTAGTCATCTTCAAGCATCCAATCAGCAAACTCATCGTGGACCAAGAAGAGCATTGGTAGACGGGCCTCTGCAGTCGATTTGGCATTAAACGTTGTGAGATCCCGCGCTCGAACAGAGGCAAAAAGCCGGTAACGGCTTTCCATTTCCTCAACCAAGCTCGATAGAACCTCTGTCGCCCTCTCCCGCATCGTCACGATCTTCTCACGCATGTGCGGCAGATCTTCCAGGGCAGAGTAATCGACCCCCATCTTAGGATCGATCAGCACAATTTGGGCTAACTCCTTGGAGTTGGTCGCCGCGATATCGAGAAGAATTGCCTGAATGAGCACCGACTTCCCACTACCGGTAGCCCCAGCAACAAGCGAGTGCGGCTCATGAGATGCCAAGCCACCAAACTCCCCCCCGAGGTTGAGATATAGCAGCGCTCCATTGACCTCCTGCAGCCCCAATACAAATGACGTATTAATACCTGCCGCATTTCGATTCAAGGTACGACGAGCCCACAAGTCCCACAGTGAAACCGACTGGCGCTTAGAACTAGCGATTGTTACCACGATTTCACCCGGCTTAGGCTGCACCGTCACTAGGTTGATTGCATGCGTCGTCAAAAGCTGAGTTCGCTTGGCCTCGATATCCTCGATGCGCAAACGGTCAGAGCCCGCAAGCCTTATCAGACAACCATTGGGCGTTAGACGGGTGCCTAACACTGCCGCCTGAAGCCCATACCCATTCAGCGCGGACTTGAGCTTTTTGGTGGTTTCTTCAGCCCAAGCTTCACGCTCATCGACCAAACTGGACTGCGCGGAAGCTCTCATGGCTATCAATTGCGCTAACTGCGTACCGGAAGAAGCACTTGGCTGAGGGATAAACGCCATTTCTTGTGCAGCAGGAGCACAAGGCTCGCCTGTATCTATTCCCAAAGACGTCGCCTGCATCTTCTGAGTACTTACTACAACCTCAACCAAAGGGGCAGCACCTACCCCAGCACTGGGGAGAGTCTGAGCCTCACCATTTGTCGCCAACAACTCCATCATCGCTGTCCAAGCGATGCGTGCGGCAGGAGGGCGAGCCATGATCGACAGCCATGGCTCTTCAGGTCCTAATCTGGCGCGAATAGCTGAAGGATCGTCCTTGCCGGCATACGCCTCAACGAGACTCCGCAGCTCATGCCGGTCAAAGACCTCTTGCCACGCCTGAATATCATCAGCGTCATCAAGCAGGACTTGCTCGGATACACTGGAGCCTCCGGTGGGGTCGGTCGAGTGGATAAAGACATGTGAGTATCCCCGCAGCGAGATATTCGCTTCTCCCTCCCGCAGCTTTGTACGGGCGCGTTCGAGCAGGTCCGTGCAGCCAGGCGGAATGTCCGCATCGATCAGCAAATCGGAAAGCCGCGACAACCAAACATCCCGATCAAGATGCCCAGGATCACCAAAGAGTGCCGCTCGGAAGGTCGAAAGTGTTGCCAACAACTGGGCCTTTGAAGAGCGCTTAGCATCAGCAGCTCCTGCAGCTGTTACATACTTGGATTCGATCACTGCAATATGCAGAGTCAGACCATCCTCGCGCTCTTCAACACAAAGTCCCAAAATGTCAGCAATACGGCTCTCCTTCTGAGCCAACCAATCCGCATAGTCGTCAAGAAGGAAGTAGACGTTAAACGATTGGCGCGTGCCTGAGCCCACAATCCGCTTGAACTCGTGATCAAGCAAATAGCGGCTCATCACCAGCCCCATCATTTCACCTGCAGAGACCCCCCGCTTGGCCGCCCGCAAAACAATATCGCCCGAAATGGACAAGGCGTCTTTCTTCACACGCCCAGCGACATCCTCAAGCATTTCAGGCGTAAAAGGCAGTCCTAACTCACCAAGGCGACGTCTCGCCAATACACCCAGCAACCGAAGCTCCGAGGTAGAGCTCACAATCATGTTGCGGCCATTGGTAGAGGCTCGCCGATAGCGAACGACCGTCACCCCATTGGCTTGAAGCTGGCGCTTATCAAGTAGCTCGTCATAGGTGGCAACCCACTCTGCCAAGGAATGGGCATCTTCTAGGGTGGCTTTGAGAGCTTCGTTCTGTAATGAAATTCGCCTTGCTGGCAAGAAGCAAGTTCCAGGTGGAGCATCCGTCTGGCGCACAACGGACGCCACAGCCCCAACATAGGCCCACCCAGAAGCCGTCTGTCGAGGACATGTCAATAAAGTAGTCGACTTGAGCTCGTTCTCACCCGAGACATTTCGATAAGACCAGCGCGATGGCGCATGCTCTAAGGTCGGCCGTTCATTGGTCCATTCAACAGGTATCCACTCCACACCGGCGGTTCGAGACACCACATCATGCAGGAAGGCAACATCAAATGCCCTGAAGCCATCTTTGGTTTGAGAGGGCGTCGCAGACGCGGGAATCACCGAAATTCGTAACTTCGAGATAAAGTTCTCCGAGGTCTCGCTCACCACAGGTAGATCAGGATCATCGCCTGCCTTGGTCACCAGTTCTGCATAGACTCGGCGCAGCTTCCCAGAGTCACGATGCCTTACAGACACATTACATTGCACATCAGTCTCGGCATGCAGGTTGGCAAGCTCTCGCACTACTGACAGTGGCAGTTCAGCCGCATCCGCGTTGTAGAGCAAAACACTCAAGTTATTGGCTTCATGAGGCTGTAATCCTACATAGCGCTCTAAAAGCTCGCGAACTTGTTTGGACGCCACTAGCGGACTGACATCTGTCAACGCATCTTCATCATCACGCACAGGTCTTTCCAGCAGGCTGTACCCGTTGACCGTGCTACTCTCGGACACCAAAACAGGAACGCCACCGCGTTGGATGGTTGCGATTTCGGGGTAGAAAGGATGCGCAAGCTCTTCCGAGAACTCACGAAAGAAAATACCCCTATCCCCAAACAGCGCATTGTTGTTCAGGATGTGAGTAACAAGTCCGGCCACCCGACGTGTTTTGACAGCAAGTGCTTTCATCCTCTCGGGATGCCACGGCGGGATGATCAACGAGGGTTGATCTCCTGAAACACGAACCGTACCAATTGAAAGAACCTCAGACACCAGTCTAGAGCGACATACATCCCCTCGGGCATGGGTCGCCAAGGCTCTTAGAAGAGCACCAAATGACTCTGCCTGGCGCAGGACCGCTTCTCCATGTAACCCCGTGTGAATGAAGTCATGAATGGCTTGGCCATAATCCGCCTCAAAAGCATCCCATGCTGTCCGTAGCTCGTCACGCTGGTCTCTGGTCAAGCGCCCTTCCGCAGCTAGATCATTTATGCGCTTCTTGATGTCGTGCCGCATGCTGGGCAATCGACTTGCCGGGGGCACGAGAGAACCAGCATCCCGTGAATATATGGCCTCCAATGTACTGGTATCCAGTAGGGATACACTTTGTACGCCGCCCTTCTTGCTGACTACACGCCGAGGAACCTCGGTACAGGCAACCCCCCCCTTCTCCTGAAGCCTTGTCATGTCTTCTGCAAGTGAAAGACCAATTGACTCGGGACGGTAGTTCCAGACCAACTGCGTCTTTTCCAGCACTGTTTCTTTAGAGTCGACACGTTGAATAAGAGAAACTTCAAATTTGATTTGGACCGCAGCCCGTGCAAGTGAGGTTTGTGGCTTAATATTCTTCTTTCGAATTTCATACTCGCGAGCAAAAAACTCAGGATATCGGAACAGGGGATCGGGTAGGTTGGCCGTCCCCATCTTCTCGACGCGCCAATCGACCTTTGAGCCCATCAGTTCCTTTAGGCCTCGGTACATTGCCGAAAAGTAAGATCCAACATCGTAATTAAAGCGCTCACGCCACTCCTTCCGCCCCTTGTTAACGGTTAGCCGAAGAAAACGCTCGCCCTGGCACTCGCCTGCCTTGACAACAAGGCTGTGAGTAACGCTGACGAACCCTTCAAGAAAGTCATGGCACTCAATCGGCTTACCAAAGATGACCTTCTCCCAACGACTATGAAGTTTTGGCTGCTCCTCTATATAGCGGCGATGGAGTGCGAAAAAGACCTCATCCTCTTCTTCGGGAAAGTCTGATCGGCGCTCGCGCGTTTTAAGCTCTTCAAGATGCTTGCGCCATTGATCAATCAGAACGTCAGGATCTTTACAGTCGTGATCGAAGAAGTGGAGAGTCGACTCAGCTAGACCTTGCTGCTTTTCACGAGGCTTATCGAAGAGGTAATGAACGCCGTCCATCTCCCACTCAAGCATGGCGACCTCAGCAGCCGTCGCCTCATCACCTGGAGGAGCATTAATAAAGGCTTCCAGTGTAGGCCTGACATTATCCTTGATGTCATTGCCATGCTCCTCCAATCGAGCCTTCATCTCCTCCGTATCGAGTGGCTGGCCATTAACCTTAAGCCTCGACAGGAAGGGGGCGCGGTTGGATAGGAGCATCTCAAACGCTTTGCGCCATGGAGTGTATGAGGAGTTATAGGTTTTGCTGTTTGCGAAAAACGAGGTATCACGAGGGAGGCCTACAAAGGGAAGTGCCCAGCCGATCGCATCTCGAATAGGTAGCCCTCTTACGGTGATTGCATCACTGACTTTCCAACAAAACTCCCCAAGCTGGATGAGCGACAGCTCGGTGGCTGCGATCAGCCCTCTAAGCGCTGCTTTGAAAACCTGGCGGTCATCTAGCGTAGGAGCGATTCCGGCAACATGGCATGTGGCCTCCATCCAAGCCGACTCATCAGAGCGCAGCTCTTTAGCTCCCAAGGCAGTGACATGCCCCAACGTGTCTGCAAGGTTATGCTCGTTGCCATTAGCCGTCAGCAGAGCTTCTTTATCGGTACCCGCGTTTCGCACCGCGCCTGCGTTAAGGGCTGTCAAGGCAAAGCTTGGAAGATCGAAGCCTTCAACCAAGGCCGATGGAATTTGTAAGTCAACTCTCGCAGATAACTCAGGATTGGCGAGGATCTCCCGTACTATTGCTGCATTCTGAGCAGGAGAAAGCTTATCCAAGCGGAAGAGCGCTGCCGAGTCCAAAACCTTTCCGTCACCTTGGCGAGCGTCAGCGAGTCTGCGCGACAAAATGTCCGCACCAACACGACCAATAATGCGATCCGTCAGCATTACATCACTCCCTCGGAGCTAAATGGATTCTCCACAAAAGAGCATGAGTCTGACAGACGCCTTACAAGGCCGAGCCCTACTAGGCGAGTTTCAAGACTTCCTCTGTTTTCACTCAATGCTTCCTGATCGACTTGCTTTTCATGAACCAAGCGGATGCCCTCAGCGTCGCCAATCACCAAGCCATACCTGGCATGGACCTCGTGTAGGAACTCGTCGAACTGCATGCGATCATTGACAATGGTCACCACGAGCGTCTTCAAGAGGCGGTCGTTGGGAGCGTAGCGGGTGCGTCTTGCAAGCCTGCGTGAACTTAGACCTATCGCTTTTGACCAGGCGGCGTGAATTTTCCCTATGTGTTGTCCATGGCGAGACTCAGCCTTTTCAACAAGCTTTCGGACGAGTTCGTCTCCGGAGGTAGAGCCCACTCCTCCATCATCCTCTTCATCGGCAGTTGGCCATTGAAAAACCGCGTGCATTAATTTTGCGCACTCGGAATCAGGGTAATCCGACTTGAGAGCATCCGCCCATTCGTCCGTAAGCCTGATACCCTCAACAGCAGCCTTCACTGCTCTAAGAGAAGCAGCCTGGTTAGATTGGTAGGAGTCTCCCGAGAGTGCGCGTACCTTAGTGCGCTCCTTGGACACGATCTCACAAACGAACTCTACAGGCTCCACATCTCCTGACTGCGTCTTCGCACATTCAAGGAAATAAAGAAGCTGGTTAAGGCCCGTAATTGTGATCAAGTGCTCCAAAGCATCATAAATCGGCATGTCCCTAGATAAGATTGCCAGCCAGTCATCACACAGGCGATCAAAGCGCGGGTGTTTCGCATAAGGCAAATACCCAACGTCTCGTGCACTTTCTGCAAGCTGTATCTCCCCTTGCAATGCTTTAACAAGGCGATTCATCGGGGCCTGTCTGTCAAATAGACGATCTACCAGCTTTAGGCCAAGCTCTGGGCCCCGAGTTGCACGGCAAAGCATCAGGTACAGCAACTCACCAGTACGCGCAAAGAATCGCCGATCATTCGTTGCGCCACCGTTGGAATCCACCCGCAAATCCTCATAGAGCGCATCAGGACCGAAAGGGAAAACGAACTTGGAGCTCCAACGCTTGTTGCTACGTGCCTCAAAAGACGAGGAACGAAGTAATTCAATAGCCTTGGCAAAGTCATCAAATTTGGTAAAGACTTGGCGGAGGTAGTCCATATCCTCGTCGCCGAGTTTTGTCGCACCCTTTGCAAAGTGCTCACTCCAGACTCTCCACTTCTCCTCGTCAGGAATCGGCCTTTCCCGAACTGTCTCCACGTATGGATTATTGAAGAGCAATCCCCTCAGCCTGATTTGTCGCTGAGGGCGATAACGTACCTTATCGGTTGGTTCCGCGACCAAAGGAGTGTCCCTGTTGGAGCCCAATACTCCTAGAAACTCCAATACCGTCAGATGTGGGAGTTGCTCGTCATAGAGACGATGCCCCCAAATATGCTCATCTACGGCGAAATCGACGTTATCAATCCTAGGTCTCATGAGCTAACCTTCACTGTCACCGGGCGAGAGAACCCGTGACCATCCTGTTCAATCTCAATGAATTTAAGCGTTAGCGTGTCGTCTCCAGTACTTGGTTCGTCATCTTCATCACCAAGGCTCTGCACTCTTATAAGCTCCGCTTTCCTGAGGAGCTTGGCTTTGAAAGCTAACATGTCCTCCAAACACTCATTGGAGAAACTACCTGGCAGCGCACCTTCAGCAACACGACACAGGAACTCGAAGCGAACTGGTGTTAAGCTGAACCTCACCGAATTGCCGGCCTCTCTCGCCAATGAGACATCAAGCATGGGGCGCTCCGTCAGTGGATCAATTTTGACGGTCATTCCAACCCCACCGCTACGTCTTGCAGATACCTCTGTGTCGCACAAAACACTAACCTTGGACTGAGTGAAACCTCCAGAGCTAGCAACGAATATCATTTCATTGTTTTCGATTAGAAGACCACTCATGACACGGTTAAGCCCGCGTACCAGACGTGCACGAATAGCCTCGTTGATAGCTTTCTTGTCTCGTAGCGCAGCTGTCACATCCAAGTAATCACCAGCAAAACGAAAAGCAGTCATTCCCCAAAAGTTATAGTCAACCTCTTCCTCAGGAAGTGTGAAATAGAGTCTGCGCCGTTGAGACTCCAACCGCTTCAGGAATTCAGACGCACCACTGTCTAGACGCGCGATCTCATCCCCTTCCAAGTAACGACGCTGCGCCGCTACAAAAGCTGACGTGCCTCCGTAAATCTGATCATTTGCCACTAGCTTGGCGAAGGTGGCCCCAAGTCTTACATCGTCGTTGCCGTAGACCAAAAGGCCATCAGCACCATTGGTAGTCTCATCGCCAATCCCGAACAAAGACAGGGCTTTGAATACTGGCCGATCCATGGCTCGTCGCCTAGAAAGGTTCGAGCCAAAGACATTGTCATAGAGGCTTCCCTGCTCAGTGAGTTGCCCGTCTTGTATACGCGCCACATCTGCACAGGCCATGAGGCCTTCTTTAGCGTCTTTGTGCCCAAGGATCATATTGGAGACGAGAGCTAACATGTCACGCACAGGTAGATGCCAGCCATTAAGTCTAGAGATCTCAACCAGATCACCCAAGCGACGAGCAAACCTACCGCTATCAGATATACCCAGCAAACGCGACCTATTTTCCAAGATAGAACAAGTGCGGCCCTCAGCTTGAAGTGGGCATTGGGCACAGTTCTCCCATTCAGGATGTCGTGCTACCGCACTCAACACTTTCTCTAGAGAATGACGATGTGTAGTTTGGCTTAAGTCAAAGATGGCGAGCCGATCAAGGGCCTCTCCGGAGCGCAAAAATGCGTCTTGTATTGGCTTTCTCAATGGATGGACTCGCCTCTGCCGGGAGCCCAAATCACGCAATCTCTCTAGTATCTGTCCATGGTTAGCCGCCACCACCACAAAGGTTTTGTCTTCACCACCAAATACTGAATTTTCAAGAAGTCCCAAAGCTCTGTCGCTTTGGGAGTCGTCCAGTTCGCTCAAGTCTTTGACAAAAACAGCTCGGCGGCCGTCGACAAGCTCTAACTCCTTGATCGCTGAATTCTCCGACCAATCTCGTGGCTCCCCCCCCAGGAAAGTCCAAAGGCTGCGGCAGTGATATGTCTTGCCGTCACCAGCTGTCCCTGCGATCAAGAGAGAGCCAGGCTTCCCATCAGCTAATCTCTTCTTAATGTCCTCCAACATAGGACTCGGCAAGGTGATTGGCTGCACTTTTGCCCGCTTAAGTGCGTTGGAGACGTACTCATCAAAGAGGTTTGCATTGTTCGGAGTAGGGCCGTATGAGCGCAAGAAGCGCACCCAGGCGCTTGAAGGCAGAGAGGTAGAATCTGTCGAATTTATTTGTGGCTCAGTCAATTCGTTTCCCTACTGATCTACTTTTACTTATTCGCAAGCTTGCTAGAAGTACAGACGACATATTGAGGGCTAAAGCCAGGCTCAGTACCCCATGCCCATACATAGCTCTCGGCAGTCAAGTGAATTGACTGATTGCCATACAAATTACTAGAAATTCGTATCCAGGTCAGCACTTTAGATGCCTATCTTTGCAGTTTTTCTCAACCGTCACATCTAGACCGTCATTCATGATGATACAACCAGTGCTAGACATGCGTCCCTTCAATCCGCCCCCTATCATTCGTCTATTGCCTCCTGTGCTATCCTGCTCTTTTAGACCATACCTATGAGGGGCAGGCCTATGGCCTGCCCCTCATAGGTATGGTCGTTCTCTATTCATCAACTGAAAGCTCAGTCGCACCCATCCAGTAGCACAACAAAGGTGCAGGAATGCGCATGATTTGAGCAGACTGCATATCACCATCGGCCTCAGAAGAAGCCTTCGGCATGCCCGTCATCAAACCGAAGTCGTCCAGCGACTTCGTCACAACGTAACCTCGTGAAATCCGTTTCTGCTCGCACAGTTCGATCAGGCCTTTTAGTTCCCTCGCGCCAGTATGCTGGGCGCGATACTTGACTTCAAAAGGAATGACCTCTCCATTCACCTCTGCAACCAAGTCAACCTCCCTCTCCTTCTTCCCTCGCCAGTAGGTGAATCGCACATTGTGCGCGTAGTACCGTGCGAAAAGATGCTTGAAGACAGCCGTCTCGGTCGCTACCCCCAACGCCGCAGCGTCCTCCAGAATCGCCTTCCCTTTCAGCATTACAGCCGGGGCAATTGCCGCATCCGCCAGATAGATCTTGAAGCGGGCTCGCAGTACATCCTTGCCGTAACCATAAGGCGGTAGTCGATAGATCAGGTGCGTCGCCTCCAGAAGTTCAATGAAGTTCTGCGCCGTGGGACGCTTGACCTCCAGGTTGGCGCACAAGTCGCCCATGTCCAATAATCCGCCATCATGCATGCACAGGTATAAAAAGGTATGTTCCAGGTCGAGCACCCGGCGGACCCCGAACAAGGCGGTCATATCCCGCTTGAGCACCTTGTCGATGATGTCCTCACGCAATAAGCGCTGAGCCTGCGTGATGCTTTCAACCTGAGCTGTTTGCGGGAATCCTCCTCTCACCAGGTACTCATGAAAATGGCCAACGTAAGCGCCAGCAAGCTCACTTACCCGGTAAAAATCCGATTGGCTCCAGTCAAACAGCTCCCGGAGGCTTTTAACCTGAGGAAGTGGCGGCAGTGACAGGTTCTTGATCTGCAAATATTCATAGAACGAAAGTGTGGTCAATCGGATGGTATGCCAGCGACCTACACCGGACTCCTGACCAGCTTCCACCAAGGGCATGGCCGACCCTGTGAAGGCAAGTCGGCGATCCTTGCGGAAATCGACCTGGTGCTTTACCCATGTCCCCCAATCTCGGATGAACTGCGCTTCATCAAGGAACAGGTATTCCAACCCATCCGCCTTCGGCTCACGGGCACGCCAAGCATCAAGAACGGCGTCTATCCCAGCCAGCTTCAGCAAGGGATGGTCAAATGTCGCATAGAGAATGCTACCGGCGGGCACGCCGGATCGAAGCAGCATATCGACTGCCTGCAACATTAGGGTGGTCTTGCCAATCTGACGGGCTCCTGAGAGCAGGACGGCTCTGGGTGCAGGTGGCGCAGTCATCCAGGAATTAAACTCCCGAAAGGCCGCCCGTCGCCAATTGGGCAAATCGGCAATAGCCTCACCCCGCCACCACGGATTGAACTGGGCGAGTACGGCAACTAGCTCTTCTTGAGACACCTTCATGGAGAAATAACCCACTAAATAGCAACTTTAGTAAAAGTACACTTTAGCAAAAACACTGCATTTGATGCAAAACCTAAGTTGCAGGGAGTTTTAATCAATCCCGCATGCTTAGGAGCCTCATCACACCAGCTGAAGGCTCATCTCGAAAACCGACATCGGCACACTACGCCAGATCGGTTCATCCTCACGCCGCGGCCAAGTGAACATGGCGGCCGTATCGGTGCTACTACGCCATCGCCCCCAATACAGACATCCACGCGAGGTCTCCAACTCCGCCAACAACTCCAACCTAGGTGAAAGGCTTGCATCCAGTTGGCGATACAACGGTATGCCAGCACGGCCAGCAAATGCCATAACCCGGCTCAGATCACATGAATCTTCCTGGGAAACTACGACTATCGAGGCCTCAACACCGCGCGAGCGCCAAAGCCCCAAGGCATCATGCAGTCGCTTACTGGATTCTTCCCCTGATAACATCGCGGGTGACAGAAAAAGACGCACCTGCCGTGTATCGAGTTGATCCATCTCTCGCGTCAAGGCCTCCATCAGAGGCCGGGTCTCAAGAGCGGTCCCCGCTCCAAACATTTTCCCGACTGCATGCCAGTATCGGTTGTTGGTCCATCCTTGCGGGAATGACCGCAATGCTTTCTGCCGATCCAGCAGCCGGGTCCGGGAGCGGGTGTCAAAATGCTGAAGACATGCGGGACATCCGTTTTGGCAATTATTCGGACACTCCAGCGATAAACGCGTGTAGTGAAGGACTTCCGGCATTCGATCCTGCAAGCCAGAGACATAGCCGGACGGATGAAGGTCATACAGAACTATTGCATTGCCTTTTAATCCGTCAAGATCCCGCCAAGCCACCTCCGCCCCCAGCTCACCCGTCTCAATTCCCAACAATCTCGCCACCGCGTTGCGCATGGCAATCGCCAAGGTATAGGCCAAGGACAGGTCCGCGATCGGCTGACGATGATTCAGCAGGAAGACCTCCAAAACATCCGTCCGGCAGGTATGCCCAAGGTGCAGACCGGTCACGATCGTTCCATCCGAAATGGTTCCAGCGCAATAAGGTTCATCCTCAGGACCTTGCCGACCCCGGAGGCGATGATGCGGCTTCGTGAAGACTTCGGGAGTCCGGCCGCCCTCACTCATTTCCTGGGCACGGCCACAACTCAGACAAACCGCGTAACCGTTTCCACTGTGCCCCGCAGATTGATGGATGACCGTACCGTCGGCGCTGCACCGGTAGCCGCCCCACTCCGCCAGTTCCAGTGACCGCCACTCACCTGATGCCTGCACCCAGGTTTCAGCGGGTGGAATAAATCGCTGGGCGTGCAGATTTCGATGCGGTTGGGAGAAGAGGTCCACGGCAAACCCTTCGGGCTCCACCATGGAAAATTGATGCTCCGTCCGTCGGCTCAGCCAGGCTTCACACGCAGAACACTTGCCGGGCGATGTTCCGTAGGCGGCGGACGTCACTGTTCCGCAAGACTCGCACCGCCACACATGCCGCAAGCGCTGATCAACCGGTTGATGATCAGAATTGCCTTGTCCGTACTCCGGCAAGGACAACCCGGCTGATTGATAGACCTGTTCGTCAATGACGACCTCCGCTCCAGGCGCATATTCCAATAACCCCATGCGTACATCCCGGCGCGGCATGTCAGTTTGCCGCCCGGCTACATCGCTCTTTTTGGCTTGGGCCTGACTGCGGGCATTAGATATCAAGGACGTGGTATTCAGACTCAACACATGCACGGGGAACCCATAGCCCGGCAAGAGCCCTTGCCTGACCAGCGCGGTCAGTAAAGACTCCTCATGCATCTGCCGTTCCTGCGACTCCAGCAGCTTTAAAATAGCTTCGTTATGACGAGTGGGGCGTGCACGATAGTTTTCAATCGCCTTGCGGACCGGCTCATAGCGGGCAGACCATTGATGTACAAACTGTCCGTACTGCTCCTGACACTGTTGGACTAACTCGGCAACCGTTCGAAATTCAAGTGCGGTCAATTTCACCAGTACAGCCAGCTTACCTGACAACACCTCGCCCGGATTGAGCGCCGTAACCTCCAACCAATGGAGAAAAGCATCAGACCGTGACTCACCCAGCGGAAGCAACCAACCGCCCACCCGGAGTCGATGCAGGGAGGTTCCGTCGGAAACCTCCCTCAGGAATTCTGCGAGCAGAAAGGCATGGACGTGACGCCTTACCAGATCAGCACTACTGAATGACACGGTGGGCGGCTTGATCGGTGTCTCGAACGCCCACAGGGGATGGCTCAACACATGGGCATCATGCGGATTGCTTTTGCAAAGGGTAAAGGCCACGGAACGGCTTTCACCGCGTCGCCCCGCACGTCCGGCCCGCTGCAAATAATTGGCGGGATGCGGCGGGACATTGTTCATCGCCACGACCGAGATGCCGCCGATGTCGATGCCCATCTCCATCGTAGTCGAACAACTCAGCACATTGATGCGCCCGCGCCGGAATGCCGACTCATACCGGCGCAAGGTCTGATGCGTCTGCTGGGCAGAATGCTCAGCGACCAAGAAAAGCGGATCGTTCAGCAAAACGGCATCCTGGAGGTCTGACCAGATGCCCGTTGCGCGCAATGCCGTAATAGCCGGATCGCTCGCCAACCAATCCTGAATGAAAATACGTTCTCCATCCGCAATGGCAGCGCGCAGTCGCTGACCGAATGATGGCCAGGCAAGCTTTTGCACCTGCACGCTTCCTTTGTAGGTTTTCCTGCGCGGCAAATTGGGTGTAATGCCCCGTAGCGCCGTATCCAGGCACTGATGCGTGACCGGGCACCCATGAACCTCATTCGGCAGTTGAAGCACCCATGAGGCGGGGTCAAGCAACCAGGTTTCTCCTTCTAGCTGCAAAAGGCCGACTTCCACCAGATCGTCAAAGGCGCGGCATAACAGCCCTGCGATATGATCGCGACCCGCCTGTGAATACCGGCTCAGGCCGAATGCCTTCTCCAACCATCGAATCAGGCGGGATGGTCCGCCTGGCCCTTCCCGTAAGCTTGGCCATAACAGGTTGCGTGACGAGGGTGTGGTCGGAAACGTGTTCGGAGCCCACAGCACACTAGCAGGCCACTGAGCTCCGCTCCAGGCAGACCACCCCTCAGGAAAGCGCAATGCTCCCTGCCCGCGCACGACATAATCCAGCGTAGCCTTGAGAACGTCGCGCCACTCCGCCAATGTCATTTCCAGGATGGGCGCTTCCTTAATCCGCTCAAGCGTTGGATAGCCCACGGACACCAACCCCAGTGTTTCCAGATTATTCAGAGCCACGGGGCGACGGGCGAACTCCCGCAACAAGAAGATGCGCGCCAAATTTTCAGCCCCGTTGTCTGCATCGAAGCTTACGGGATCCTTGCGCCGGTACTCCGGTAACAGATGGTCAAGCAATTCTGGACGTTTGGACAGCCAACGCACCAAGCGGTCAAACGACACCGAGGGTGGCGTCAGGAGTCGCTGATACTCCTTTTCATGCAACTTGATGGCGTGCAGGAGCATCGGCCGATGCTGTGGGTCCACTGTGTCAAGCCGGTCACGCAGTTGCTCGATATCGAACAGCGTCTGCTGCGCTTTGCCTGGATCAATCTCTCTCGAAACAGCGACCACCCGTTGTAAAACCTGTGATTGCAGCCACCGCTGTTCCACATCCTGCTGGCATTTCAGCGCAAACCGCGCTGTACCTTGGCGACTATCCGTAAAGGTCAGCAGGCGGCGGCCTGCGAAGGGCAAGTATTCCTTGGCTACTGAACTGGCGTCGATGGGCTGGGCGTGTCGGAGCAGTACAGGCAACAAGGCCTCCTGAAGCACCGGGGCGGACAAACGGAGCGACTGAAACACAGGGCGATCCTGACGATGTTCCCGTCCGCAGGATCGGCAGGTCAGGGTATGCATGTACTCCATCCTGTCTGCAGCAACGCGAACGGTGCGGGCATACTTCAGACTGCCGAATCGGGCTACAGCCTCCGCATCAACAAAATCCGTCCAGAGTCCATGCTGATCCTCACCATGAATCAGTACTGGCAGCCACGGCTGACCAACCTTCCGAATCGCGGGCATTGCCTCCGCATCCTGCGAGTCCAGGCCAGAGGAAAAGTCATCACCCTGGGATACTGCTTGGCGGATAAGTTGATAACCAGCATCCACTTTCCATTCAGCCCACTGATAGACCGTATGACAGTGATCACAGGATCGCAACTCATACACGGGTGAGCCGCATTCACAATAGGTGCGTGCGGTCGTATACACCTTGCCAAAGGCCCAGTCTGGTGAGTCCAGCGCCGTTCCCTCACGCCGAAAACACTGTTTATCGCAGCACGCCCACAGGCCATCGAATACACCCTGAAAGGCATGCATGCGCAAGGGCAAGAATGGCGTACCCGACTCGTCACGGACATGGGTCAGCAAATCCAGCCATCGCAGACAGGCTTGGCGGCTGTCCATCTCCCCGACAGCACTACTGACGAAGTCCAACAGGCCTGACAGAGGTTGCGGCTTACATCCGTTATCGGTTAGAAAAGCTTCACGCAGAGCACGCGCAATCCTGTTCCCGCTCAGCACCCGGTAAAGCCTACCGGGCGACTCATCCTTCAGGGTCTCCAACTGAGCTAGCGTTTTGTCGGCATGCTTCCAATGCCCTTTAACAAGGCCAGGAATCTCACGCTCCCCCTTGACGATGTGAACCTGCGCCAACGGCACCCCGGCCAACTTGGCGAGAAACCGTTGAAGATGAAGATCGACATCCGAGCCGCCAAGAGTCGCCGACGTTGCTATGAGGCGCACCTCCTCCGCCCTTACCCCGAAAGCCATCATGACACGGCGCAGAAGCAACGCCAGCTCAGCGGCCTTGGAGCCGATGTAGGTATGAGCTTCATCCAGCACAATCCACTTCAACTGGCCCTGCGACTGATGAAGTATGGGTGCGTCCTCAGGACGGATCAGCAGATATTCCAGCATCGTGGCATTCGTCACCAGGATAGGGGGCGGCGACTCACGCAACGTCTGACGATCCATCACCTCGCTGGGGCTGCCGGTCTGATTGCCGGTCGGCCGGTGCGGGGTGTTTCCGTTGTACAGGCAATAGCGAATCGCCTTGCCAAACGGCCAGGTCCAGGCATTGAGCCGTTGCTGCTGGCTGGCGATGAGCGCATTCAAGGGATAGATCATCAGGGCGCGAACACCTTCCAAATTTGCTTCAAGCTGCGCCTGTTCACGCACCAGATTGTCCAGAATCGGGACCATGAAGCATTCAGATTTACCCGACCCAGTCCCACAGCTGACCAGCACCGACTGAGCGGGCAGCTGGCACAGGAGCTCCCAAGCCTCATGCTGATGACGGTAGGGGTGGAAATGACGTGCAAAGCGATAATTCGCCCCCTCCTCCCCGCCAGGAGCATCCAGTGCAGCAACCAAGGCCGGACTAAGCAACGATGTGGACAATTCATCCATGGTGGACACAGCCTGCCGCCATCCGAAGGTCGGCTCAAACACCGGATCACTGGCGAAAAGCGTGGTCTCGGTCATCAATTGGTCAAGGTAAGCTCGCAAAGCGGGATGAAGGATTTTCAGATGCCGTTTCACGACCTGAAGGGAGCGTTCGGCAAGTTCCGACAACAAGACGCTGAAGTAAGGAATAGTCATCTTGCTTACTCCACCTTCGCGGTACTGTAATGATGGCCCATGACCACAGCCAGCATGACTCCGTGCTGGTAAGCAAGGGCGAACCACTGCGGATCGAACACACGGACTTGCTCGACCACTGCCAGTCGGCGCTGGCGATGCCACCACGTCATGGGTGCACCAGTCATGCTCCAGAAGCCGAGCAACACCGGAAGATTGGCCACCATATAACGATAATCCACCGCTTCGCCCCAAAATATGCCCCACGAAGAAAGAGCTTTATCCGTCAACAATTTGACAAGGTCGGAGGTGGCACACTGGGCAAATGCAGCCAATGCATGCACAAATAAGGAGCTGGAGGGCCAAACCGCTTCATCAACATGATGGCGCAGCAGTTGGCTTTGAATCAAGCAGTCAGGGCCAGACCACATTTTATCCAAGAGCGATTGTGCGCCATGATTTTGATGCCTAGCCATTTCGATAAAGGCAGGCTTCATTTCCCCAAATTCCTCAAACATTATCCAGTCCGCTGAGAGCTGCAGCGCGGGAAAATATTGACACAGCGTTCCGAGGCAATCATCAATATAAATCCGAGCATAGGACTTACCAACATGCCCTCCAAACATTCCAGACCAGACATTGATGTTATCCTTGATCGCGATTACCCACCTCACTACAGAAAGCACTTCAGGCGCAATAAACGGATTGGCCATACTCGGGCACAACAAGCGAATCATCTCAGGCTGACTAAAAATCAAATCAGGATAATCCGTCACCAGAATAGCCTCAAGTCCATTACTTGCCATCTCAGCATCATGATTGCCTTTAGCGTTAATAAGACTACTCATCGCTAATACTCTTCAAGAAGAAAACTGAGATACCAAAACCAGCAGTATTCTGCCGGGTCATACCCGGCAGGTATAATGCCATCCATGATTACTTCGATTCCTCCTTCGCCTTCTGCCCCTCAGGTACGGCATTCATTTCCTGACGACTCTCCAGCCAGGCCACAACCTCATCCAAGAAGTAGCCTACCGTGCGCGGCCCAAGGCGAACTTTCTTAGGAAAGGTCTGATCGTAGTATTTGGATTTCGGATTCTCCCAAACGGCACGGGTCGAATCGGGAATACCGGTCATTTTACAAAAGTCTTTTGCCCGAATAATGGGGCGAATAACAGTTGCATTCATCATTCAACTCTCGATAGCGGCAACAGGCAACACGCCTGTTGCAGGATCAACGTGATCGAGAGCAATTGTGCGGGTGGGCTAACCAGGGGCATGGCTTATTAGGCTTATTAAGCACTAATAGTACCGCCCGCCCGAGAGGTACACTACAGATGGCCTGTGCGGCAAGGCACTCAGGAACTTCCAATCAATTGAAGATTGAGCCTATCGAGGGCCGCGACTGTCAGCGCACGACAGATTGTTGGCCTCAGCAGTCAACGCTATCAGAACTGAATGCATCTGCCGCGCATTCCACATCAATCACCATCCGATCCCCACAATCCTTTTTCTATCAATTCGACAACCCTTTTCAGACAAGCTGCCGTTTTCTTTTTGCTCACAAGAATCCTACCTCCTGTTGAATTTCTGAAAAACAACTCTTTTGAGCTCCCGGCAACACTTACACACTCAAAGAAGAAATCACCACCGCCCTTATTCGCCTCCTCATTAAACAAACGCAGCAAGTCATCTGCATAAACATCCGCAGCTGAAATATTGCGCTCTTTCATTATAGAATCAAGTCCCCGCTTAACCCGGATACGGAATTCATTCATTCTTAATTTCTTTTGGCGAGTAGAATCCTCAGCCTCACCGGTTAACTCTGACAGAACATTATTACCTGGCAAAATATCTACTGGCTCTAAACCATCCGGCGAAATATCTACTGGCGCTAAACTATCCGACAGCGAAACCGTGCTTTCAGGTTGCCGCCAAATATTACCTGTATAAAAATATCCAACCTGCTTGAACCACTCAATAAAATCATAGCCTCTAATATAGAGAGCATCTATTTTCACAGGAACATTCAATGGATCAGTATAGCCAGCGCCATCAATAAACTCAATATTCGTATCCGAACGATACACGGCATATCTCGCACGTTCGGGGTCTACGTTCCAAAGAACATCCCTAGGTGCATTTAGATCATGAAGCCTTTGTGGAGACATCAACTTTAATAACTTAAATGAAAGCGTTGGGTGCCTCTTCACAACAACGTAGGCTTCTCTAAAGAATTTCTGACAGACTCCAGACCAATTTTTTTCTACATCAACAAGCACACTCCGGTCTACTATTAATGCGATCACTTGCCCCCGCAATTCGCACTGAGGGGCTTCGAAAACAGATGGGGATGGATAATTAGGATTATTACTTTTATGACGAATCCGCTCAACAAAACCCTGATTAATTGAAGATATATCAATAGAGAAAGCCTCACAACCATCAGAAACCTTAATGCAAACCAATAATCTGGGCCCTTTCTTAATAGCCGATTTCAAAATATACCCTTTGGGCCAAGCCAACAAATTTTCCAACTCCTCGATTGGATAGAATTTTGAGCCATCAAGTATTTTTTCAAAATCAAGCTTCAATTAATTTCTCCTTCTTTACGGGATTCAGTCCAGAAAACCACCAACGAGAGCGATCAACTTCAATGCTTTCATCTCTAAAGTGCGTACCACTTAGCGGGTACATCACAGCCATCCCGGATCACCAGGCCCACAACACTCTGAATCGCCCAGCATCGTAAGGCGGGGGCTACTTTGTGTCAAAGTTCGAACGCCGTCTTGCCCACCATGAGATGCCCCTGCCATCAACTTCAGATCCAAGCCTGCCTTGGACTTTCATACACTGGCGGCAAGTGGTGGCAGCTCAAAGATCGCTACATTTTATCTAGGAATTGCCCGATACGACAAAGAATGTCCGTCAAGTCTGGCTGCCCGTTGTAGTACAAGGCCGAAGTCCTTCTATATTCACGGGAAAAGCGCTCTCGCTCTTCAGGATCATCCAGCAAAAAAGCAGGATTTTTGGCGGCGATCAGCTCGTCCCCACTCCGAAACCGCTGCACCTTGCGCGCCTCATAGGCGGGTGTACCAATAAATTCCTGAACCTCAGGCAACGTAAGCAGGCAGTAGATATCGTAATAGTGGCGCATGAAGTTGGCCGGGAATGCTTCACCAGCCTTTTGCAGCCGGTACTTGGTTGATACCGTTTGCAACTTCTCGACAAAGGTATAGGCAGGCTGGTAGCACGGTACATCGACGGCTCGATTGTCAAAAATCGGCACTCCAGCCTTGACCGCCGCCTCGTAGGCCCAGGATGAGATGACAACCGGCCAATTGGGGGTCGTGTCATCAAAGCCCAACTCCAGCAAGATTCCATCCTTAATACCACTCTGTTGGCCAACCCGATTGGGATAGCGCAACCGGATTCCGGCGCTGCGCATCTTTTCGTCATCAAATGCCGTATCGCGCTCAACCAAGTCGATGCCCGGAATGGTGATGTTCCTGGCGAGCCATTCGTAATAGTATCGCCGTGACTCTATATGTGCAGGCTTGTCATGATTTTTACCCACCTTGACCTGCATGTGATCGGGTGGTTCTATCCGGATATCAATGTCTTCCGAGAACCGGTGGATGACGCCAAAGCCTTTTGATAGCGATGTGCAGCCCTTCAGTTCGAACCTGAACTGCAATGCCTGCAATCCCCACAGGCAATGCATAATCCAGTAGTCCTTTTCTACCAGCACCGGATCAATCCCGCGCTCATCAGCCACGATAGCCAGCAGGCCGCTGAAGTCGCTGTGATTATGAAGAAAGTCAGACATTGAGCCACCGTTTGAAACGCTTTTGAGTGGCAACGGAAGCGTAATCCAATACGGCGCGCCTTAACTCGGTCGGATCAAACGTCGAAAGCTTACGTTCCGCCATCTGTAGCACCTGATGCTTGTCTTCTGCCAATTCGTCCAGATTGTTGAGTGCATCGACAAACAGGAACTCAGGCGTGAGTCGCCTGGGAAAACGGGGCTTCACCCGAAAATCAAATTGGCGATTTCCAAATGTAAAGCGCCCGTGCCGCTTATGGTTGTAGACAAGGGTCTTGTTATAAAGCTGTGAGGTACCCAAACCCAGCGTGTTGTACATTGACGGGGAAAAAACCAGAAAGTCTTCATCACGCAGGAAGGCGGCAACCAACTCATGATCGTCCGGGGGCAAGACGCCAAATACAGATCGCTTCGGTGCGTAGTAAAGCCCTTGCGCCAGGCGCTTCAACGCACCAACGGCAACCAGCTCACCCATGTGCCTGTCTACCGCTTTGGAAACCCGAGCCAAATCTTCCCGACGGTAGACCTTACCGGCGTGCAGCATCCTCGCAACCTGATCCACGGCATTCTGCCTGGCTCGTGGCGATGAGCTTGAGAAGGGGGCGACGGCGGTTTCCATTGCATGATACTTCATTGAGGTTTCATGCAAATCATAGCTGGTCATGATCTCCTCCGCCACCGCAGTTACAAATGCCAGAACAAAGCTAACCCCATGAGCGGCAACTTCACTGATCAAGCACTGTACAGCTACTGGCTGCGTTTCACCCTTTTCCGTTCATCCCGAAGCCGTGGGTCTGCTCTCGCCTAAAAGTGTACGTCGGGGGCTTTTCTTCTGTACAGTCGCCAACGTCTGTCATGTCAAATGGATAAAGCCCCCTGCCATCAAATTTGACTCTAATCCTGCCTCGCAGCCGCAGTCGCGATGTCCAGCATGGCAATTTCCTTTATAATTCAACTCTCGTTTCGGGAGTCGAACTGAGGACTTGGCTTGTTGAGGCTTGGCCATCAAAAGGCTCGAAATTCAATGTCGGTAACTTTGGCAGTAACACTGAATTGTAAGAAATTATTATTTTTATTTTTCATGTACTTACGAAACAATTTGATAGACGTCATAGCCACCAGATTTATCAAAAAAGGTCAGCGTAAGCTGGCCTTTTTTGTTTTGCGAAATCCGTCCCGGTATTGTCCTCTTGATTTGTCGGATAATCATGCCGCCTGAAATGACTGCCGACCTCTGCCCCGGCTCAGCCAATACCAGCTCGTTCGAGCATTAACGGTTGGTGGTCATCAGGCTGCCTCCACCCACGGCAAAGACAGCTTTAGCACTACCGAGACGTCCATGCATCTCTCCCAAGAAAGCCCCGGTTTCCTGATTTCCGATGTCGCCCGCCTGCTCCGCCGCAGCCTCGCCCGCCGCCTTGAAAGCGGCGGCCTGAACACCACCCAAGCGCGTGTCCTGACATTTGCGGCCCGTCATCCGGGAATCACCCAGTCAAAACTGGCTGAACTCATGGAATTAGCCCCCGTAACGCTGGCGCGGATCGTTGACCAGCTGTCTGTCGACGGCCTTGTCGAACGCCGGCAAGAGCCGGGTAACCTCCATGCCTGGGGTCTTTACCTCACGGCTGCCTCGGCTCCGCAACTGGCCACCATCGAATCCGCTGCAGACGCCATCCGTGGCGATGTGCTCCGTGGACTCGATCCGGAACAGGCTGCCGCCATGGTCAAGGCGCTCCGCACCGTCCAGAGCATCCTGTCCGCCACCTGATTCCAACCCCGCTCCGGTAAACACCTTACCGGAGCAAATCCAGTTCCCTCCCTCTGTAAACCGCACCCTCACTGAATACCTTTCCATTGCCAAATATTGACCAACTAGTATTCTAGGCACATAGTAAGCATTACTTACTAGTTATGAGCTACCCATGCCTACTCCCACTGACAGCCTGGGCTTCCTGATTTCCGACGTGGCCCGCCTGATGCGCCGCAGCTTCGGCCAGCGCCTGGAAGGTAGCAACCTGACCATGGCCCAGGCACGCGCCCTGATCTTTGTGGCGCGGAACGAAGGCGTGCGCCAGATTGATCTGGCCGATCTGCTGGAAGTACAACCGATCACCCTCGCGCGCCTGATTGACCAGTTGTCCGCCGACGGTCTGGTGGAGCGACGTTCCGATCCCGATGACCGCCGCGCCTACCGCATTTTCCTGACACCGGCCGCCGCTCCGCAAATCGCCATCATCGAGAACGTGGCCGCCGCCATTCGGGCGGATGCCCTGAACAACCTGAACCCCGATCAGGCGGATGCCTTGATCCATGCCCTGCGCACGATGCGCGACAACCTGTCCGCGCGCTAGGCGCTTTTTACGGAGTCGCCCATTATGAGTCTCGCCGCTTCCAATCCGGAGTCCGACAGTACCCTTACGGCTCCCACCCGCAACCCCAGGCGGTTCCTGCTGCTGTTCGCTGTTCCCGCCGCCATCCTGACTGCCTCGACCATGGTCTACCTGCATGGCGGTCGCTACGTCGAAACCGAGAACGCCTACGTCAAGGCCACGAAAGTCCCGGTCAGCGGCCGCGTTTCCGGCATGGTGCGGGAAGTGCTGGTCAGCGAAAACCAGACCGTGGCTATCGGCCAACCCCTCTACCGGCTGGACCCGGGACCGTTCCGGGTGGCGGTCATGCGCGCCGAGGCGAGGTTAGCGCAGGTGCGCGCCGATCTGGCCGCGCAGCAGGCCGCCTACCGCGAGAAGGAAGCGGAAATCCGGCTGGCGCAGACCCGCGTGACCTTTGCGCGCAAGGAACAGCAGCGCATGAACAACCTGCTGGCCCAGCAATATGTGTCCCCGTCCCAAGTGGATCAGGCTGAGCAGAATGCTGAAGTCGCCGCTCGGGAAACCGGCGTGCAGCAGGCCGACCTGCAACGGCTGGCCGCCCTGTTGGGCGGCAACGTCAATGCCCCGGTGGAACAGTTGCCCGCCTATCAGGCGGCGCTGGCGGATCTGGAGCAGGCCCGGCTGGAGCTTGACTGGACCGAAGTACGGGCCACCATGCCGGGCGCGGTCGGCAAGCCGCCCAAGGTCGGGCAGTTCGTGGAGGCCGGGGCCAGCAGCATGTCGCTGGTCGTGAACGGCGCGCCCTGGGTTGAAGCGAACTTTCCCGAAAACGACCTGACTTATGTACACCCCGGCCAGCCGGTGACGGTGAGGATCGACACCTATCCGGGCCGTCAGTGGACCGGCGAAGTGGACAGCCTCAGCCCCACCACCGGCTCGGAGCTGTCGGTGATTCCGGCGCAAAACGCCACCGGCAACTGGGTGAAGGTGGTGCAACGGGTGCCGGTGCGCATCCGGCTGAATGAGTCGAAGGATAGCCCGCCCTTGCGGGCCGGGTTGAGCGCGATCGTGGAGATCGACACCGGGCATCAACGGCATTTGCCGGGTCTGTAATCCGGAGCTTCCGTCATGACATCTTCTATCGCCAGTCCTGCCACCGCGCCCCGGCGCGGTCTGGTGGCGCTGTCGGTGATGCTGGCGACCATCATGCAGGCGCTGGACACCACTATCGCCAACGTTGCGCTGCCGCACATGCAGGGCAGCATGAGCGCCACCCAGGACCAGATTTCCTGGGTGCTGACTTCCTATATCGTCGCGGCGGCGATTTTCATGCCGTTGACCGGTTTTCTCACCGCCCGCTTCGGCCGCAAGCGCGTCTTCATCACCGCCGTCATCGGCTTCACCCTGGCCTCCATGCTGTGCGGCGCGGCGCGGCGCGGCGCAAAGCCTGCCGCAAATCGTGCTGTTCCGGTTGATGCAGGGCGTGTTTGGCGCCTGTCTGGTGCCGCTGTCGCAAGCGGTGCTGCTGGATACCTATCCCAAGGAACAGCACGGCTCCGCGATGGCGATGTGGGGCGTGGGGGTGATGGTCGGGCCGATCCTGGGGCCGTCGCTGGGCGGCTGGCTGACCGAGTATTACAACTGGCGCTGGGTGTTCTACATCAACCTGCCGTTCGGGCTGCTGGCCTGGCTGGGACTGGCCACCTTCGTGCAGGAAACGCCCATCGACCGCAGCCGCCGTTTCGACCTGCCCGGCTTCGCCCTGCTCAGCCTGGCGGTAGCCGCCTTGCAGATGATGCTCGACCGGGGGGAATCCCTGGACTGGTTCGCCAGTCCGGAAGTGGTGATTGAGGCGATGGTGGCGGGTCTGGCGATGTACCTGTTCATTGCGCACATGTTCACCGCCCGGCAGCCGTTTCTGGAACCGGCGTTGTTCCGCGACCGCAACTTCAACGTCGGGCTGGTGTTCATTTTCACCATCGGCATCATTTTGCTGGCGACCATGGCCTTGCTGCCGCCGTTCATGCAAAGCCTGATGGGCTATCCGGTCATTGATATCGGCTATCTGCTGACCCCGCGCGGCGTCGGCACCATGTTCGCGATGTTTCTGGTGGGGCGACTGAACGGCCGGATTGATGTGCGTTACCTGATTACCGCCGGACTGCTGCTGACCAGCGCCTCACTGTGGGAAATGACGCGCTTCACCACCGACATCAGCGGCTGGGACATCGTACGCACTGGCATCACCCAGGGGCTGGGGCTGGGGTTCATCTTCGTGCCCTTGTCCACCATCGCCTTCGCCACGCTGGCCCCGCGCTTCCGTAATGAAGGCGCTTCGCTGTTCAGCCTGATGCGCAATCTGGGCAGCAGCATCGGCATCTCGGTGGTGATTACCTATCTGGCGCAACGCACGCAGATCAATCACGCCGCGCTGGCGGCCTCCATCAACCCCGACAATCTGGCGCTGGCGCAGGCGGTGCAGGCCGGTGTCTATAACCTGAGCACCCCGGAAGGACTGACAGCCATCAATCAGGAAATCAACCGGCAAGCCGCCACGCTGGCGTACCTGCAGGATTTCCGGTTGATGATGTGGATTACGCTGGCGGCGCTGCCGATGGTGCTGCTGCTTAAGAAACCGGCACAAACCGGCAGCGAGGCCGCAGCCGTGGCCATGGAGTGATCAATCGGGAGCGGCTGGCGAGCCGTTCCTAGCACGCCTTCTCCATGTACACCGCCCCTTCCCCGAAACTGGCCAATTTCCCCGCCAGCGCGGGTGAAACTTCCAATTTCGCACGAAACCCCGCCTTCGCCCAATACCCTTCCGCCCCCTGCACCGCCACCAGCGCCAACCCGCGCAGCCCTTTTTCACGAGCCACCCGTTCCGCTTCCGCCATGAAGCGCCTGCCCAGCCCCAGCGAGCGCGCTTCGGCCAGAACAGCCAGATCATGCACGTACAGCCATTCCGGTGTATCCACCGTTGCAACGGCAGCCGCATCCAGCACAGGCAGCTTGCCTTCCGCCACCGGCAAGGTGACCAGATAGCCAAGAGGCTTGCCTTCGCGGCGGCAAAGCCAGTGCGTGTCGGGACTCGCCGTCAGCATGGCGCGGAAGGCGGCGACGGATTCATGAAAAAACGGCTCATAGCAGGCGGACTGGATGGCCAGCACCGCTTCCAGATCATCGAGGGTCAGGGGTTTCAGGGTCGGCATGGGAAAACTTTGTCTGATCAACCCGGCGATTCTACCCTTTCGCCTGTACCGAAGCATGGCATTCAACCCTTGACATATACCCATGGGGGTATAGTATTAGCACTATCGCAACCCCATCGAGGAACACCATCATGATGACCATCAATGCAGGCCTCCGCATCGTCGCCGGTTTCTTTGTCATGCTCAGCGTCGCGCTGGGTTACTTCGTCAATCCGGCCTGGTTCCTGTTCACCGCCTTTGTCGGCCTCAACCTGTTCCAGTCAGGCTTTACCGGCTGGTGTCCGATGGTCTGGTTTTTGGGTAAGCTGGGTTTCAAGAAGGAATGCCCGGTTAGCTGATGAATCTCCCTCTCCCGAGGCCCGGGAGAGGGTGGCGCGTAGCGTCGGGAGAGGGTTCGGCGGTGGCCGCTTGAAAATACATGTTCAGACCACTGTCCATCCCCCCTCTCCCTAGCCCTCTCCCCCTTGGGAGAGGGAACCAGAACAACAGGAGTCGCACATGAAACACCTGCCCCTCGCCCTGCTGGCCCTGCCGCTGCTGGCGCAAGCCGCTCCCGTCGCCACGGCGCCGGTGGAATACCGCAATGTCGAAGCCACCTGGAGCAGCCTCGGCGTGGCCGAGGCCGAGCGCCAGTCCACGGTCAGCGCCCAGACTTCGGGCCGCATCGTCGCGATCAACTTCCGCGCCGGTGACCGCGTGCAGCAGGGGCAGGTGATCATGCGCATCGACCCCGCCACCGCCAATCAGGATGTCGCGGGCATGCAGGCGCGCCTGAACGAGGCGCAGGTGCAGATGGACAACGCCCGCAAGCAGTACGAGCGCGTGCGCGACCTGCTGGCGCAGAAATACGTCAGCCAGGCGCAGGTGGACAAGGCCGAAGCCGACTTCAAGTCGGCGCAGGCGCAGGTCAACACCCTGAAGGCCAATCTGGGCCAAAGCACCACCGCACGCAGCTTCACCAATGTCATCGCGCCCTATTCCGGCGTCATGTCGGCGCTGCATGTGGAACTGGGGGAAATGGCAGCACCCGGCACGCCGCTGGCCACCGGCTACGATCCCTCGCAGTTGCGGGTCACCGCCCAGATTCCGCAAACCCAGATTGACGCCGTGCGTCGCGGCGCGAAGGCCTATGTGGAAATCCCCGGCCTGCCGAACTGGCAGGCGGCGCGCAGCTTGATCGTGCTGCCTTCCGCCGATCCGCGCAGCCATACCACCGAAGTGCGGGTGATGCTGCCCGCCGATACCGCCAACCTGATTCCCGGCCAGTTCGCCCGCGCCCACTTCGTCACCGGCACCGCGCGCCGACTGGTGGTGCCCGCCGCCGCCGTGCTGCGCCGTTCCGAACTCACCGCCGTCTATGTCGTGCCGTCCGGCAAGACCCCGCAACTGCGCCAGATCCGCGCCGGTCAAAGCCTGCCCGGCGGTCTGGTGGAAGTGCTGGCCGGGGTGAAGGAAGGCGAGCAGGTCGCCTTGGATCCCGTTGCCGCTACCCTGAAGCCCTGAGGAGACTGACCCATGGGTATTTCCGGTCGTATCGCCCGCCAGTTCCTGACCTCGCACCTGACCCCGCTGCTGGCGCTGATCGCCGTGCTGCTCGGGGCATTTGCCGTCATGGTCACCCCGCGCGAGGAAGAACCGCAGATCAACGTCACCATGGCGAACGTGCTGATCCCCTTCCCCGGCGCCACGTCAAAGGATGTGGAAACGCTGGTGGCCACGCCCGCCGAACAGGTGCTGTCACAAATCCAGGGGCTGGAGCATGTCTATTCCGTCTCCCGTCCCGGCATGGCGGTGATGACGCTGCAATTCAAGGTCGGCGTGCCGCGCACCGAAGCGCTGGTGCGTCTGCACGACACGCTGCAGGCCAACCGCGACTGGCTGAAGCCGGAACTGGGCGTCGGCGAACCGCTGGTGAAACCCAAGGGCATTGATGATGTTCCCATCGTCAGCCTGACGCTGTGGAATCCCGACAACACGCTGGCCGGTTATGAGCTGGAACGCATCGCCCACGCCGCCGAGGCCCAACTGAAACGCGTGCCCGGCACCCGTGAAGTGACAACGATCGGCGGTCCCGGCCGCGAGCTGCGCATCGAACTGGACCCGGAACGCCTGCGCGCCGCCAACCTCAGCGCGCTGGAAGTGGCCGACCTGCTGCGCCGCAGCCAGGTCGCCCTGCCCGGGGGCCAACTGGTCAGCAACAACACCCTCACCGTGGTGCAGGCCAACGACTTCCTGCGCAGCCGCGAGGACGTGGAAAGCCTGGTGGTGGGCGTCACCGACGGCAAGCCCGTCTACCTTTCGGAAGTGGCGACGCTGACCGACGGCCCCGCCTTGCCCAACCGCTATGTCTGGCTGGGCACCGGCAAGGCCGCCACCACCTCCGGCATCAAGGCGGACGGCGAGTTTCCGGCCGTGACCATCGCCATCACCAAGAAATCCGGAGAAAACGCCGTCGATGTCGCCGAACGGGTGATGCAGCGTGTGGATGAACTGAAGAACACCGTCATTCCCGCCAACGTGCAAGCCACCATCAGCCGCAATTACGGCGAAACCGCCAACGACAAGGCGCAGAAGCTGATCCAGAAACTGATCTTCGCCACTTTCTCGGTGGTGGTGCTGGTGTTTCTGGCGCTGGGCAAGCGCGAAGCCGTCATCGTCGGCACGGCCGTGCTGCTGACGCTGGCCGCGACGCTGTTCGCCTCCTGGGCCTGGGGTTTCACGCTGAACCGGGTGTCGTTGTTCGCGCTGATCTTCTCCATCGGCATCCTGGTGGACGACGCGATTGTCGTGGTCGAAAACATCCACCGCCGCATGGTGCTGGACAACAAGCCCTTGTTGGAAGTGATTCCCGAAGCCGTGGACGAAGTGGGCGGCCCGACCATCCTCGCCACCCTGACCGTGATCGCGGCGCTGCTGCCGATGGCCTTCGTCAGCGGCCTGATGGGCCCGTACATGAGCCCGATCCCGATCAATGCCTCGATGGGCATGCTGCTGTCGCTGGCGATTGCCTTTGTGATTACGCCGTGGCTGGCGTTGAAGTTGCTGAAACACCCTCACACGGGCCTTCCCCCCTATGCAATAGGGGGGAGCGGCGAAGGCCGCGGGGGGGTTAACGACGGTCGCCAAAATACAACTCCGGATACAACGGCGTGTTCGGTGGGCGGCCCTAACCCCCCGGCCCATTCGGGCCACCCCCCTGTTCCACAGGAGGGTATAAAAGCGGGCAAGCTCAATGCCTTCTTCCACAAGATCATGTCCCCCTTCCTGCAACCCACAACGGGCAAGCGCAACCGTCACCGCCTGTATTGGGGCGTGGTGGGGCTGATCGTGCTGTCGGTGTCGCTGGCGGTGGTGAAGCTGGTGGTGCTGAAGATGCTGCCCTTCGACAACAAGTCCGAGTTCCAGGTGATGGTGGACATGCCCGCCGGAACGCCGCTGGAACAGACCGCCGCCGCACTGCACGACATGGGCGCTTACCTCGCCACCGTGCCGGAAGTGACGCACTACCAGGCTTATGCCGGTACGGCCGCGCCGATCAACTTCAACGGGCTGGTGCGCCAGTACTACCTGCGCGCCGACGCGGAACAAGGCGACCTGCAGGTCAATCTGGTGGACAAGCATCACCGCAACCGCAAGAGCCACGAGATTGCCGGGGCCGTGCGTCCGGAACTGGAAAAGATTGCCGCCGCCCATGGTGCGAAGCTGAAAGTGGTGGAAGTGCCGCCCGGCCCGCCGGTGATGTCGCCGCTGGTGGCGGAAATCTACGGCCCGGACGATGCGACCCGCACCCAGGCCGCGCAAGCCGTGCGCGCCCTCTTCGACAAGACCCCGGACATCGTGGCCCGTGACGATTCCCGGCGGGAAGCCGCGCCGCAATTGCGCGTGGTCATCGACCAGAACAAGGCGATGGTGCTGGGTGTCAGCCCGCAAACGGTTGCCGCCACGCTCAGCCTGGGCCTGCAAGGGCTGGACGCCGCGCCGCTGCTGGCCGCTGGCGCCAAGTACGAAGTGCCGATGCGCCTGACCCTGCCCGACACCCAGAAAGCCCGTCTCGACGATGTGCTGAAACTGGCCGTCAAGTCCGGCAATGGCACGCTGGTGCTGCTATCCGACCTGGTGCAGGTGCATCAGGAAACCGTCGATCCGATCCTGTACCACAAGGATTTGCTGCCGGTGATGTACGTGATGGGCGACATGGCGGGCAAGCTGGACTCGCCGCTGTACGGCCTGTTCGCCATGCGCCAGCCGCTGTCGCAGATCAGGCTGCCCAACGGCGCGCCGGTAAAGGAGTATTTCATCAGCCAGCCCTCCGACCCCTACCGCGAAGTGGCGGTGAAGTGGGACGGCGAATGGCAGATCACCTACGAAACCTTTCGCGACATGGGCATTGCCTACGGCGTCGGCCTGATCATGATCTACTTGCTGGTGGTGGCGCAGTTCCGCTCGTACAGCGTGCCCGCCATCATCATGATGCCCATTCCGCTGACCATCATCGGCGTGATGCCGGGCCATGCCCTGCTGGGCGCGCAGTTCACCGCCACTTCGATGATCGGCATGATCGCGCTGGCGGGCATCATCGTCCGCAACTCGATTCTGCTGGTGGATTTCATCAACCTGCGGCTGGCGGACGGTGTGGCGCTGGAAAAGGCGGTGGTGGAAGCGGCGGCGACGCGCGCCAAGCCGATCGTGCTGACCGGCGTCGCGGCGATGCTGGGCGCGTTTTTCATCCTGGATGATCCGATCTTCAATGGCCTGGCGATTTCGCTGATCTTCGGGATTCTGGTGTCGACGGTGCTGACGCTGGTGGTGATTCCGGTGCTGTTTTATGCGTTGAAAAGGAGGCAGGAAGCAAAGGCTTGATGGACTGACGGGGCCAATACGGCCCCGTCACGCTTTGGACTTAAACCCGCTACCCTTCCGCAAAACGGATTTCGGATTGCCCACGGTGCCCACCGACAGGCAAAGCCGCTTTATCCGTAAGAAGGCTATCCGGCAGGCGAGCATAGCCATCAAGCACGCCCGAACCCGGCAGATTATTTCCACGCCTTTTCCCATTCAGCGTAAACTCAGCCACGTCCCCAAACCTCAATCGGACAGGCGCTTGATGCCTATCCGGAATAACGCATCATCTGAAAAGGGCTACGGAATGAAACTCCCTTTTTCCCATACCGGCTTGACCCTGCTCACCCTTTCACTGGCCGCTTGCGGTGGTGGTGGCAGCGGTGGATCCAGCACGGGATTCAGCCCTTCTTATCAAATGCAGGATGGCTCCCAGCAGCCTGTAGCCGTTGAAGTCAACAGCAATGTCATCAACTTCACCGGAACCCTGAATGACGTGAATAGCGCCTTGGCTACGGCCATTGAACCGACAGATGCCCCATCGGAAAGCGCCCCCTCTTTCAGCCTTCGCGAATTGATCGGAAAACTGCATCAGGACTGGCGGGCTGCCGCGCATCCCATGTCGGCACAAGTCATCGGTGCCTTGGTTAGCGATACGAGCCCTTGCCCGTCCAGCGGCTCGATGGCGTCTTCCTTCGATGACCGGAATTCGAATGGTGACTGGGATGTCACGGAAGTGGGCTCCGTCCAGTTCACCAATTGCACGACGTTAGACGGCGCAACTGTCAACGGCAAGATTCAAGACGCTTTCAACGCTGAAACCACTACCAGCACCACGGATACGCTGACATTTACCAATTTCAAGATCAGTAAAGGCGTTTACAGCAGTGAAGTCGTGAGCGGCTCCGCGGTCTGGACCAGCACGGAAAGCGGCTTTCCCCAGAACAACACGGCGTACTCATCCAATAACTACCGCATCAATGACCTGACGGTGAAATCAACCGCACCGGTGAATAACGTCAACGTAACCCGGCAATTTACGCTGAATGAAGACCTGACTCTGGTCCAGCAGTCGCCGGACTTCAGCAAAGTCACCATTACCGGCAGCGGCAGCATTGTCAGCAACAATGCCAACATCAACGGCAGTGTCGCTTTCAATATCACCACACCCATTATCAAGTCTGTTAGCCAGCCACTGGCATACGGTGGTGCAATGACGGTTACCGGTAGCGGTGGCACCGGGCTTTACATCAGTTATGCCGTTCCTGATACGGGTTCTGCAATGCTGCAACTGAAGCACGACGGCCAGAATGTCGGCACCCCGAAAGTCGTATCCGTTTCAACATTGCTCGGTTTTTAAGCCAAAGCCTTTGCGAGGTAATGAAGGCCGTCAATCCCTGGCGGCCTTTCTTATCCCGATCACGGCCATCAAACCGTTTCAACCATTCTGTATACCTTTCCCTCGTCCGCCATCCGGCTATACTCCCCGCACACCGCCCTCAACACGGAGCACCCCCATGTCCCAGCACCATATCGTCGTCTTCGGCGCCACCAGCTTTGTCGGCCAGATCCTCACCCGCTACCTGTGGCAGCGTCACGGCATCGGCGGCGAAGTCAGCTGGGCGCTGGCGGGCCGCTCCCTGGGCAAGCTGGAACAGGTGCGCGCCAGCCTCGGGCCGCAAGCCGCCGCCCTGCCGCTGATCGTCGCCGACGCCGCCCACGAAGCCGAGCTGCGCAGCCTGTGCGCGCAAACCCGCGTCATTGTTTCCACCGTCGGCCCCTACGCCCTGTACGGCTCGCCGCTGGTCAAGGTCTGCGCCGAAACCGGCACCGACTATTGCGACCTGACTGGTGAGGTGCAGTGGATTGCCCGCATGATCGCCGAACACGAAGCCACCGCCCAAAAGAGCGGCGCGCGCATCGTCCATTGCTGCGGCTTCGACTCCATTCCCTCCGACCTGGGCGTGCATTTCCTGCAACAGCATGCCAGGCAGCAGTTCGGCCAACCCTGCTCCACCATCAAGCTGCGCATCAAGAACATGCGCGGCGGCGCGTCGGGCGGCACCGTCGCCAGCATGCTGAACGTGGTGCAGGAAAGCGTAAAGGATCCGTCCGTACGCAAGCTGATGTCCAACCCCTACGCACTCTGCCCCGGCGTCCAGGGCGTGCGCCAGCCCAATGTGACACTGGCGGAATACGATGAGGACGCGCGCAGCTGGCTGGCCCCGTTCGTCATGGCGGGCATCAACACCCGCGTGGTGCATCGTTCCAATCTGGTGGGCGGCAACTACGGCGCGGATTTCCGTTATGACGAAGCGATGATGACCGGCAACGGCTTCAAGGGCCGCGCCGTGGCCACCGCCATCGGCGCGGGACTGGCGGGCTTCCTGGCCGCCGCCGCCCTGCCGCCCACCCGCTTCCTGCTGGAAAAGGTGGTGCCGCAGCCGGGTGAAGGCCCGACGCCGGAAGAACAGGAAAAAGGCGGCTACGATTTCCGCTTCTTCGGTCGCACGACTAGCGGGCAGAAGATGGTGGTCAAGGTGACCGGCGACCGTGATCCCGGCTATGGCTCCACCGCCAAGATACTGGGCGAAGCGGCGGTCTGCCTGGCACTGGAAACCGACAAGGCCAAGGTCGGCGGCGGATTCTGGACCCCGGCCACCGCCTTTGGCGACAAGCTGGTGAAGCGGCTGGTGGATCACGCCGGGCTGACCTTCGAAGTGCTGTAAGCGCCTTGCGCCTGAATCCGGTAACGACCGGATTCAGGCGTGTTTCCTTCCCGCCAACACCCCATCCCCAAATCCGCGGAACCCGTTCCCGCCAAACCGCGCTATGCTGGCTGAAACCTGAAGAGGAGCACCATCATGGCCCCGCATTCCACCCTTGAATTCCTGCCGCATGAAGGCCGACCCGAAAGCCTGTTCATCGTGCTGCACGGCTTTGGCGACACCGCCGAAGGCATGCTGGGACTGGCCGGAGCCTTGTCCGAGGCTTTCCCCAAGGCAGCCGTGCTCATTCCGCAAGGCTTCCAGCCCTCGCCCTATCCCGGCGGCCGCCAGTGGTTCCCGCTGGAAGGCGTCAACGATGAAACCCGGCCGGAGCGTGTCGCAGAAGTCATGCCGCAACTGGCCGCTTACATCCGCGAGCAGCAGGACCGTTTCGGCATCCTCAACCCGGATACAGCTCTGGTGGGCTTCTCGCAAGGAGGCATCATGGCGCTGGAGTTGAGTGTGGCTCACGACGGGCTGGTGGGACGCGTAGTGGCCTTCGCCGCCCGCTTTGCCAAGCTGCCGTCACAAGCGCCGGTGCTGACCACCATCCACCTGCTGCACGGCGACGATGACGATGTCATGCCGGTGGCGCATGCCTGGGCGGCGTTCGAGCAACTGACGCAACTGAAGGGGGATGCCACGCTGGATACCGCGTCGGGGGTGGAGCATTTCCTGCATCCGGCGCTGGTGCAATGCGCCATCGACCGCCTGCAAACCACCATTCCGTTGCGGACCTGGCAGCGGGCGTTGGGCGGACAGTAAATGAAAAGGGCAGCCTCAGCTGCCCACTTCCCACTTGAACCGTTTCTGCACCCTGACCGGCTTGGGTGAGGTGGCCTGCAGCGCCACTTCGACACTTTGCGGTACAAAACCCTTCGGCAACGTCAATTCTCCCGACACCGCCTGAAAGTACTGGAAGCGGAAATCCTTCACCACCGCCACCGGCTGCGCCGAACCCGCGCCCAGCACGCGCACCGTAACCGTGCCGCTGGTATTGCCCGCGTTCTGCCCCACCTGCGTCAGCAGCAGCCGGAAGCCGTAGACGCCGGGACCGCGCGGCGAGAAATGCAGGTTTTCGACCGTCAGGCCACCATTGGCGCCCTGCGCGCCCAGCATGCGCTGATAGGTCACCAGTTGCTCGCGCAGCGCCGAGAGTTCATCCATCTGGCCGACGGCGTCCTGCTGCATCTTGCGCGCGGTTTCCTGCGCCATGTCGCGTTCCTGCTGCATCACCGCCAGCGCCTTTTGCACCTCTGCCACGCTTTGCTGCAGGCGCTTGCCGTCGGCGCGCATCGCCGCCACGTCCGCCGCGCTGGCCCCGACCGAACGCAAGGCGCGGTCATAGCCCAGATAAAACGCGGTGGCGGCGCTGACTCCGATGGCCAGCAGCGCCGATAGCCCCCAGGCCAGCCGGTGCGCGGTGACGGGGGCATCCAGATAGGTCCGCAAACGGGGCCGGGGAAAGCGCTGCCACATGGTCTAGCCTCCGGGCCGAAGCCGGGCTCAGGGCAACAGGGCGATCTGGCCCAGACCGGCGTCTTCCGCCAGCCCGAACATCAGGTTCATGTTCTGGATGGCCTGACCCGCCGCGCCCTTCACCAGGTTGTCGATTACCGACAGCACCACCACGGTGTCACCGCCCTGCGGACGGTACACGGCGATGCGGCAGGTGTTCGCGCCCTTCACCGAACGGGTTTCCGGCAGCGAACCGGCGGGCATCACGTCCACGAACGGTTCCCCGGCATAGGTTTGCTCATACAGGGCTTGCAGGTCGCCCGGCTCTTTCGTCAGGCGGCCGTACAGCGTGGCGTGAATACCGCGGATCATCGGCAGCAGGTGTGGCACGAAGGTCAGGCCGACGTTGCCGCCGGTCATGCCGTTCAGGCCCTGGGTGATTTCCGGCAGGTGGCGGTGACCGGCCACGCCATAAGCGCGGAACGACTCCCCGGCTTCGGAATAGAGAGTATGCACTTCCGCCTTGCGCCCGGCGCCGGATACACCGGACTTGGCATCGGCGACCAGATGGTCAACGTCAATCAGCCCCGCCTTCAACAATGGCATTAAACCCAGCTGCACGGCGGTCGGGTAGCAACCGGGGTTGCCGATGACGCGGGCGGAACGGATGGCTTCACGGTTCACTTCCGGCAGGCCGTACACGGCTTCTTCCAGAATCTCCGGGCAGCTGTGCGGCATGCCGTACCATTTCTCGAACTGGGCCAGATCCTTCAGGCGGAAGTCCGCGCCCAAGTCGATGACCTTGACGCCGCGCGCCAGCAGCTCGGGCGTCTGTTTCATTGCCACGCCGTGCGGGGTGGCGAAAAACACCACATCACAGGCCCCCAGCGTCTCCAGCGACGGCTCGCTGAACGCCAGGTTGACGCGGCCGCGCAGGTTGGGGAACATCTTCGCCACCGGCATGCCGGATTCGCTACGCGAGGTGATGGCGGTCAGCTCGACGTTCGGGTGTTGCGCCAGCAAACGCAGCAGTTCAACCCCGGTGTAACCCGTTCCACCGACAATACCGACTTTGATCATGACCTTACTCTCCAAAAACATGCGGGAATTATCCGGTATGTTCAGGCGTTGGGAAAGGCAAGGTTTTGTTAAACTAGCGGAAAGTTCAGGGAATACAGCTCATGCTCTGGTTGAAAGCACTGCATATCATTGCGGTAATCTGTTGGTTTGCCGGTCTTTTTTACCTGCCGCGCCTGTTTGTCTATCATGCCATGAGCCATGACAGCATCAGCACCGACCGCTTCAAGATCATGGAGCGCAAACTGTATCGCGGCATCATGTGGCCGTCGCTGGTGATGACCGTTGTCTTTGGCGGCTGGATGGTTGCGCTGGTGCCGGAATACCTGAAGAACGGCTGGCTGCACGCCAAGCTGACGCTGGTGGTCCTGTTGGTCATTTATCACCTGATGTGCGGTCATTACCTGAAGCAGTTGCGCGACGACAAGAATACCCGCAGCCACAAATTCTACCGCGTGTTCAACGAATTGCCGGTGCTGCTGCTGGTGGCGATTGTCATTCTGGTGGTCGTCAAACCGTTTTGATAAGGAAATTATCCCGATGAGACCCGTCGTCCTCTGTTTCAGCGGCCTTGACCCCTCCGGCGGCGCGGGGCTGCAGGCGGATATCGAAGCCGTGGCGGCGCAAGGCGCGCATGCCGCCGTCGTCTGCACCGCCCTCACCATCCAGGATACCCGCCGGGTGTACGGCTTTCAGGCCATCGACCCCGCCTTCCTGCGCCAGCAGGCCGACAAGGTGCTGGCCGACCTGCCGGTGCGCGCCATCAAGTGCGGCATGCTGGCCAACCCCGAGGTGGTGGCGATGGTGCGGAGCGTCTGCGCCGACCATCCGCAGATTCCGCTGGTGCTGGACCCGGTGCTGGCCGCCAACAGCGGCGGCTCTCTGGCTGACCCGCGCATGGTGACGGAACTGGCCTCGCTGTTTGCCCATGCCGCTGTAATTACGCCCAATTCCCTGGAAACCCGCTGGCTGGCCGCGCGGGATAACCTCGACGAGGCACTGGCCCGCCTGCACGAACTGGGAGCCAAAGCTGTGCTGCTGAAAGGCGGCCACGAACCGGGACCGATGATCCGCAATGTCCTGTCCGTGGACGGCAAAATCGTTCAGACCAGCCAGTGGCCGCGCCTGCCGCACGAATACCACGGTTCCGGCTGCACGCTGGCCTCCGCCATTGCCGGCGGTCTGGCGCGCGGGCTGACGCTGCCAGTGGCGATCACCCGGGCGGAAGTCTGGCTGCAATCGACGCTGGCCGACGCCGACCTGCCTCATGCCGACGGCCAGGCCATTCCCAAGCGCATCCGGAGCGATTTTCCGTGAAGATGCCGCGCGGCCTTTATGTCATCACCGACAACAGCCTCGGCGACCTGTTGCTGGCGGCGGTGGAAGCGGCGCTGGAGGGGGGCGCGGCCATCGTCCAGTACCGCGACAAGTCCGGCGATCATGACCGGCGGCTGAGTGAGGCGCACAGCCTGCTGGCCCTGTGCCGCCGTTATGACCGCCCGCTGCTGATCAATGACGACGTCGACCTGGCGCTGGCCATCGGCGCCGACGGCGTCCACCTCGGCCGCACCGACGGCTCGCTGGCGGCGGCGCGGGAACGGCTGGGGCCGGACGCCATCCTCGGCGCTACCTGCCACGACTCGCTGGGTTACGCTGCCGAAGCCGTCCAGGGCGGCGCCGATTACCTGGCTTTCGGCGCGATGTACCCTTCCGCCACCAAGCCCGGCGCGCATCGGGCCGACCCCGCCATCCTGGGGTTGGCGAAAGTGCGATTCGGCCTGCCGGTAGTGGCCATTGGCGGCATTAACACCGATAATGCCCCGGAATTGCTGGCCGCCGGGGCGGATTGCCTCGCGGTCATCCACGATATTTTCGGCCGTCCCCTGCCCGATATCCGCGCGCGGACCGCCGTCTACCAACAGCTATTTGACTGAGTGCACACCATGAGCCGTAACCAGGAACTTTTCACCGCCGCCTGCAAGCACATTCCCGGCGGCGTGAATTCCCCCGTCCGCGCCTTCAAGGGGGTCGGCGGCACCCCGGTCTTCTTCAACAAGGGCAAGGGCGCCTACCTCTGGGACGCGGACGGCAAGCAATACGTGGATTACGTCGGTTCCTGGGGACCGATGATCCTGGGTCATGCCCACCCGGACATCATCAAGGCCGTGCAGCTGGCCGCCGAGAACGGCCTCAGCTTCGGCGCGCCCACCGAAACCGAAATCACCATGGCTGACCGCGTCTGCGAGATCCTGCCGTCGATGGACATGGTGCGCATGGTCAGCTCCGGCACCGAAGCCACCATGAGCGCCATCCGACTGGCGCGCGGTTTCACCGGCCGCGACAAGCTGGTCAAGTTCGAAGGCTGTTATCACGGTCATGCCGACTCGCTGCTGGTCAAGGCCGGTTCCGGCATGCTGACGCTGGGCGTTCCGACCTCGCCCGGTGTTCCCGCCGATCTCGCCAAACACACCCTGACCCTCCCCTACAACGACCACGAAGCGCTGATGAAGCTGTTCGGCGAGCTGGGCGAGGAAATCGCCTGCGTCATCGTCGAACCGGTAGCGGGCAACATGAACCTGATCGCGCCCACGCCCGAATTCCTGCACGCCATGCGCGACCTGTGCACGCGCTATGGCGCGGTGCTGATCTTTGATGAGGTGATGACCGGCTTCCGCGTCGCGCTGGGCGGCGCGCAGGCCTACTACGGCATCACTCCCGACCTGACGACGCTGGGCAAGATCATCGGCGCGGGCCTGCCGGTCGGCGCGTTCGGCGGCAAGCGCGAAATCATGGAGTGCATCGCGCCGCTGGGCCCGGTCTATCAGGCGGGCACGCTGTCCGGTAATCCGCTGGCGATGAAGGCCGGTCTGGCCATGCTCGATCTGATCAGCGCGCCCGGCTTCTACGACAACCTGACCACCAAGCTGGCATCCCTGCTCAGCGGCCTGCAGGCCCGCGCCGACGCGGCGGGCATCCCGTTCACTACCGCACAGGTCGGGGCGATGTTCGGCATTTTCTTCACCGACAAGAAAGTCGTGCGCAGCTACGCCGAAGCCACCACCTGCAACATCGAGCACTTCAAGCAGTTCTTCCACGCCATGCTGGATGAAGGCGTCTACCTTGCTCCGTCGGCGTTCGAGGCCGGTTTCATCTCCAGCGCCCATACCGATGCCGACATCCAGCGCACTCTGGATGCCGCCGAGCGGGCCTTCGCTCGCCTGGTGCGCTGAGCATTCCCGGTGACCGCCGCCTGGTTCAGACGCCATACCTTGGGGACAGCCCTGTTGCTGTCCCTGTTGGCGCATCTGGCCATGCTGTGGGATGGCGAGCTTGCGTCCCTGACCGACATGCTTCGCCCCGAAGACCCTGATCGTGTCCTGGACCGCAAAAAGGCCCATGTTGTTCCCAAGGTCCGGTTGTCGGTGATGCCCTCTGCCCGGCCTGCCGGCACCCCGGGCAGACCGCAGGTTACCCTGACCTTCGAAGAGCCGCCAAAACCGGCCGCCGCCCCCAAAAAGGCGTCTGATATTTCTCATCCCGAGCCGAAAACCGCCCGGGCCAAACCGGCAGCCGCTGTCGCCGCCATCACCACCGACACGGCGTTGGCTGTGGCGCCGCCGCCGCCCGCAGGCGATGCTTTACCGGAAGCGGCTCCGACAGTCGCACCCGTTTCGCAGCCCGCCGTTCCCGTCGCCACGGCCCCACCGGCCCCGAAGTACGAACCGCCGCCCTCGTTTCCTGCTGAACTGAGAGCCCGCTACCGGGCATCCGTGGAGGGCATCAAGGTCGATGTGGAACATGTATGGCGCATGGAAGGCTACGAATACAGCATTGAAAACGTCAGCACGTTCATCGGCATGAAATTCCGCATGAACTCCGTGGGCGGCATTACGCCCGACAGCGGCCTGCAGCCCAGTGAATACCGGGTGATGATGAACAAGAAACTGCTGCGCTTTGCCAACTTTGACTACAGCGCGGGCGTCATCCACTATGGCAAGCCGGATCGGGAAAAGGCGGAGATCATGACCACCACGATCTATGATCCGTGGAGTCTGAGTTACCAATTGGCTGTGGCCTTTACCGGGGAACCGGTGGATCTTTTTTTCACCACGGGCACCCGGGTTTCCCGCGCCCGGCTGGAGCTGGTGGGCGAAGAGCGCCTGAAACTGCCGGGCGGCGAACTCAAAACCCTGCATATTCGCGGACAAAGCCTGGAGGGCTCGCCTTTTGAGGTTGATGTCTGGCTGGCGCCAGAACATCGCAATTTTCCGGCCAAGATCCATATCGCGCGGGGTAAAGAGTCCCTTGATCTCAGTCTGAAATCGCTCGCCTTTGAAGGCCAAATGCGTTTCGGCAAAAACATCAAGGGAGAGGAAGACAGCGAAACCGCCATTCCGAAGGAATGGCTGGAAAATCCCGACTTCAAGGACTATCGACCCGCCGAGCCATCAGGCCTTCCCGGCGAGGATGCGCCCTGAAGCCCTGTCGCTGACCGACAAGCGATTGCAGTTGCCGCCTACGTATTCACCATAAAAAGCCCCGGCAATGCGGGGCTTGTCACATCAAGGAAGCGTCAGACTTTACGGATCATGACGCTGCCGATCGAATACCCCGCGCCGAATGAACAGATCACGCCCAGATCGCCCTTGGCGAGATTGTCGCGATGCAGGTGGAATGCAATGATCGAACCGGCGGAGCTGGTGTTGGCATATCGGTCGAGGATGATCGGCGCTTCTTCCAGGGTCGGATCGCGGTCCAGCACCTTGCGGGCAATCAGCGCGTTCATACTGCTGTTGGCCTGGTGCAGCCACATCCGCTTCAGTTCCGCGGCCTGCAGGTTCAGTTCGCCCAGGTGCTGGGTAATCTGTTCCGCCACCATCGGGCAGACTTCCTTGAACACCTTGCGGCCTTCCTGACGGAACAGCTTGTCACGCGCGCCGACACCGCTTTCATCGCAGCGGTTCAGGAAGCCGAAGTTGTTGCGGATATTGTTGCTGAACTGGGTTTGCAGCTTGGTGCCGACAATTTCCCACGCTTCCGGATTGGTGCAGGTGTCGGCGGTTTCCAGAATCACCGCCGTGCAGACATCACCGAAAATGAAGTGACAGTCGCGGTCACGCCATTCCAGGTGGCCGGAACAGATTTCCGGGTTCACCATCAGTACGCACTTCGCGGAGCCGCTGCGAATGGCGTCGGCGGCGGTTTGCAGGCCGAAGGTGGCGGAAGAACAGGCCACGTTCATGTCGAAGGCAAAACCCTTGGCGCTGATGGCGTTCTGGATTTCGATCGACATCGCCGGGTACGGACGCTGCATGTTCGAGCAGGCGACAATGATCATGTCGATGTCGGCCGCCGTCTTGCCGGATTGTTCCAGCGCGCCGGCAATGGCCTTCACCGCCATCTCGCATTGCAGCGATTGTTCCTCATCACTGCGCTCGGCAATGATCGGGTACATGCGCTCGGGATCCAGCACGCCGGACTTGTTGATCACGAAGCGGGACTTGATGCCCGAGGCCTTTTCAATGAATTCCGGGGTGGAACCCTTCACCGGCTGCAGTTCGCCGCGCTCGATGGCCTCGGCGTTACGGGTATTGAACAGCTCGGCATAGGCATTCAGCGATTCCACCAGCTCTTCGTTGCTGATGCTTTCACTCGGGGTGAACAGACCGGTTCCACTGATCAGGACCTTCTTCATCCATCAACTCCTCGCGGGTGGCGATTTGGGGCGGCACGGCGATTGTCAACCGGTCGCAGGCAGGCAGGACGGGCGACCGTGGTACGGCCGTCCGCAAAAGTGTAACAATTTGCCTCAAAGCTGTCAGGCTGGCAAGGGCTTTGTCGGACAAACGGCAAGACTGATGGTCAGAGTTCGGCCCACATCTTGTCCAAGCGCTGTGCGGAAACCGGCACCGCCGTCTTCATCGGCTGCGAGAACAGCGAAATGCGGTATTCCTCCAGCAGCCAGCGGTATTCTTCCACCGGCTCCAGCGGCAGGCCGCGGGCGATGCGGTCGGTGCGCTTCTGTTGCAGCGCCTTCCAGCGCCGTTGCATGTCCTGCGTGCCCTGCGTATCCCGCAGCAGGTTGTTCGGCAACCGTTGCAGGCGCAGTTGCACCGCCTTCAGGTAACGGGCGTATTCCTTCCAGCGCGGATAAGGCACTTCCGCCGCGAAGGTGGCCGGATGCAGCGCTTCCAGCTGCGCCTTGATGTCCTCCACGGCGGACGCAAAGACCGCCTGCCGTACTGCCTGCAATTCCTTCTGCACTTCCCGCCATGCCTTGTAGGTGTCGGCGAGTTGCTGCACCAGCCTGGCCGCTTCGCTCAGCAAACGCGGCCGCAGCCCGGCCAGCCAGGCGTCGTAGGCGGCGCGGGTATAGGCCTGCACCGGGGTGCAGACCGTGCATAACACCGCGTTGACCGCCTGTTCCTCCAGCTGCTGCTTGTTGCCAAACGCCGCGTAATCCAGCGTCAGCGCCGGAGTGATGTATTTCCGGATCTGTTTCAACTCGGCCGCGTACTGGTGCTTGCAGAGCCAGACCATGCCGAGATGGTGCTCGCGCTGCGCCTCGGCCTCGCTGCTCAGGTATTGCAGGCTGACGCCCTTCTCCCCCGCCACCAGCGCCGCATAACTGCGCGACGGCAGGCCCGCCACCTTCTTTTCCATCACCGGCGGAATGCTTTCGGGGAAAGTCGTCATCAGCGCGTCCGTGACCGGCTGCACGGTCACTTTCTGCCCGGCAAACTTGATGCGCAGCTCCTCCAGATCCCGGCCGGTCGCCAGCGTCTTGCCCTTTTCATCGACCACGCGCAGGTTGAAGCGGCAATAGACCGGAAGCTGCTGCAGCGCATCCCGCCAGTCTTCCGCCGTCACCCGCAGGCCTTTCAGCATCAGGATCTGGCTGAGCACGCTTTCCAGGGCGGCCGAATGCTCCTTGCCAGCCAGCTTCTCCAGCACAAACTTCACCGTGTCCGGCACCGGCACCAGTTGCCGCCGCAAGGCTTTCGGCAAGGCCTTCAGCAGCGCTTCCACCTTGTCGGCCAGCAGTCCGGGCACCAGCCACGACAGGGTCGCCGCCGAAATCTGCGGCAACACCGTGTACGGCACGCTGACGGTCACGCCGTCTTCTTCCGTGCTGGGATCGAAACGATAGCTCAACGGCAACAGCAAGCCGCTGATATCCAGCTGATCGGGATATTCATCAATCGCGGGCAGGCTGTCGCCGGTCAGCAGGTCTTCCGGTTTCAGGAACAGGATTTCGGGATGCTGACGCTCCTCGTCATGCCGCCAGCCGTCAAAGGCGCGGGCATTGGCGATGGTCAGCGGCAGCAGCCGGTCATAGAAGGCATAAAGCACTTCGTCATCCACCAGCAGGTCGCGACGCCGCACCTTGTCCTCGACACGGGTGATGTCATCCACCAGTTGCCGGTTGTGCTTGAGGAAAGCCGCTTTCAGGTTGATGTCGCCTTCCACCAGCGCGCTGCGAATGAAGATTTCCCGCGCCTCGACCGGATTCACCTTCTCGTAGCTCAGCTTGCGCTTGGGATTGACGATCAGCCCGAACAGCGACAACTGCTCGTAGGCCATTACCCGGCCCTGCCCCTTTTCCCAGTGCGGCTCGAAGACATGGTGTTTCAGCAGGTGCTTGCCTTCCTGCTCGATCCACTCCGGCTCCACCTTGGCGACGGTGCGCAGGTAGACCTGGCTGGTTTCCACCACTTCCGAGGCCATCACCCACGGCGGCGACTTCTTGTGCAGGATCGAACCGGGGAAAATCTTCGCCTTCTGGTTGCGGGCAGCAATGAACTCGCGGTCATCGCCCTTGTGCGCGATCTGCGCCAGCAGGCCGGACAGCAAGGCGCGGTGAATGGTTTCGTAGTTCGCCGGCTCGCTGTTGCGAATCAGGTTGAACTCCTTGCAGACGATCAACAGCTGATGATGCGTTTCCTTCCATTCGCGCAAGCGCAGGTAGGAAATGAAGTGCGTCTTCGCCCATTGCCGCCGCTGGTTTTCACTCAGGTCGCCCCGCACTTCCTCGAAGCTGCGCCACAGCTTCACATAGAACAGGAAATCGGAGTCCGGCTCGCGGAACAGCGCATGTTTCTGGTCGGCCTGTGTCTGCTTTTCCGGCGGACGCTCGCGCGGGTCCTGCACGCTGATGGCGCTGACGATGATCAGCATTTCGTCCAGACAGCCGTTGTGCGCTCCGGCAATGATCATCCGCGCCAGACGCGGATCGAGCGGGAAGCGGCTCAACTGACGACCGAGATTGGTCAGCTTGTGGTCATCACCCAGCGCGCCCAATTCTTCCAGCACGCGCACGCCGTCGTTGATGAAGCGGCTATCCGGCGGCTCCACAAACGGGAACTGGCTGATGTCCCCCAACCCCAGGGAGTGCATTTGCAGGATCACGGACGCGAGGTGGGTGCGGCGGATTTCCGGCTCGGTAAACTCCGGACGGCCCAGAAAATCCTCTTCACTGTACAAACGGATGCAGATACCGGGCGCGATACGGCCGCAACGCCCCTTGCGCTGGTTCGCCGCCGCTTGCGACACCGCCTCGATCGGCAGCCGCTGCACCCGTGAACGGTAGGAATAGCGGCTGATGCGGGCAAAACCGGGGTCGATCACATAATAAATGTTCGGCACCGTCAGCGAGGTTTCCGCGACGTTGGTGGCGATGACGATGCGGCGTCCCTTGCCGGTCGGGTGGAAAATCTTCTGCTGCTCGTTCAGCGACAAACGCGCGTACAGCGGCAGCACCTCCGTATGTTGCGGGCCGTACTTGCGCAAGGTTTCCGCCAGTTCACGGATTTCCCGCTCGGTGCTGGCGAAAATCAGGATATCGCCGTGCCCCGGCCGCCCGGAGCGACGGCCATGCTCCACGCACTCCTCCACCGCCGCCAGCACCGCGCGCGGCAAGGCGTCTTCCAGCTGTTCGAAGCTGTCGTCCTCGTCGGACTTGACCGGCTCTTCGGAAATGGGCCGGTACAGCACCTCCACCGGGAAGGTGCGGCCCTCGACATTGATGACCGGCGCGTTGTTGAAGTGACGGCTGAAGCGTTCCACATCCAGCGTCGCGGAGGTAATCACCACTTTCAGGTCGGGGCGCTTGTCCAGCAGTTGCCGCAGGTACCCGAGCAGGAAATCAATATTGAGGCTGCGTTCGTGCGCCTCGTCGATGATCAGGGTGTCGTAGGCATTGAGATAGCGGTCGCCGGTCAGTTCCGCCAGCAGGATGCCGTCGGTCATCAGCTTGACGTAGCCGTCGGGGTTGATGGCCTCGCTGAAACGCACCTTGAAGCCGACAACCTCGCCCAGCGGGCTGCCCAGTTCCTCGGCAATGCGCGCCGCAACGCTGCGCGCCGCGAGCCGTCGCGGCTGGGTGTGGCCGATATACCCGGTACGGCCGCGACCGGCCAGCAGGCACAGTTTCGGCAGTTGCGTGGTCTTGCCGGAACCGGTTTCCCCGGCGACCACCACCACCTGATGCTCACGAATGGCCGCGATGATGTCATTGGCACGGGCGCTGACCGGCAGGTCATCGTTGAGGCGGATATCCGGAAGACCCGCGTTGCGCTTGGCGACGCGGGCCTGGGATTGTTCGATCAGTCCCTGCAGTTGCGCGACCGCCTCCTCGCGTTTCTCGGGGGCGACGCCGCGCAACCGCTGCCAGCGACCGATGAGGCGCGGACGGTCAGCGACCAGGCAGGTGTCGAGGGCGGCGAAAAAGGCGGCCTTTTGCATGGGGACAGTTCAACAGGGACGGAAACGGGCGCGTAGTTTAGCGGAAACCGCCTCACTCATCGCGCGTCTTCACGTCCAGCAATTCAATCTCGAACACCAGATCCGAATTCGGCTTGATCAACGGCCCCATCTGCCGCGCACCATAGGCCAGATGCGAGGGCACCGTCAGCTTGCGCTTGCCGCCCACCTTCATGCCCATCATGCCCTGATCCCAGCCCTGGATCACGCGGCCGGTGCCGATCACGCACTGGAACGGCTGGCCGCGATCCACCGAGGAGTCAAACTTGGTGCCATCCAGCAGCCAGCCGGTGTAATGCGCCGTAATCAGCGCGCCTTTAACGCATTCCTTGCCTTCGCCAACCACGATGTCGGTGATCACCAGTTCATTGCTCATCTTGCACGCTCGCTATCAGTTATAGGGAAAGGCCGGAATTTACCCCGATAGCTATCGCGGATGCACTCGGATTGCTATCTTTCGGGAATACTTTTCCGATTTAGCCGTGTGCCCATGAACTTCCAGACCCTGTCCGATGCTGAAATCCTGGCCATCGCCAATCCCATCATGGACAACCTGATGGACGCCTCCACCCGCATTGATCACGAGGCCCATGTCCGCGACTTCACCGATCGCGCCAAGGCGATCGTCACCCCGGAACATCTGGACCATGTCTGCCGCAAATATCAGGCTGAAAAGGGCTTCTTCGCTACGCGTGAACCGGTCGCCGTCTTCAGGCGTCCCGACTCGGCCGCCATAGTCTGGCGGCAAACTTTTACCAAGGCGCCGGGCGATTTTGTGGCGGAAATGGTGCTGGTCTACCGCTACGGTCGGTATCGGGTAGACCATGTGATGGTGTTCTGAAAAGCCATACCCATTTATTTTTCAGGGCTATTATTGTACCCTTGCGCCCCTTACTCCCCCCACTATCCAGGCGCAGACCATGTCCGATCTTCCCCATTGCCCCAAATGCAACTCTGAATACACCTACGAAGACGGCGGCATGGTCATCTGCTCGGAATGCGCCCATGAATGGTCGAAGGATGCCGTAGCCGAAGGCGGCGATGACGTCCGGATCATCAAGGACGCCAACGGCAACCTGTTGCAGGACGGCGATTCCGTCACCGTGATCAAGGACCTCAAGGTCAAGGGCACGTCGCTGGTGGTGAAGGTCGGCACCAAGGTCAAGAACATCCGCTTGGTTGACGGCGACCACGACATCGACTGCAAGATCGACGGCATCGGCCCGATGAAGCTGAAGTCCGAGTTCGTCAAAAAGGCGTAATTGCCCGGAACGAAGCCCGCCCGTTGACGGGCTTCGTTCTTCAATGTTTGGGTGCGGGAGGTGGCGTCGTCACGGGTTCTGCCAGTGCCGCCTTGCATTGGCCATCAAGCTCATTCACATGTTCCCTCAGGCAATTCCGCAAGCCCTGGCTCGGCGTAAAGCCGCTGCAAAATTTCTGGGCATCCGCCTTGCAAGGCGTGACATAAGCATCCTTTGCCGGACCGGGAGCGGCCCAACCGGCCGTCGTCAGCAACAGCGCCGCGCACGCCGCATAGATCTTGTTCATCTCAAAACCCCTTTATCAGTATGCGTCCCAGGCCGGATCCGGATCCTCCCAAGACATATCCCATCCTAACCCATAACCGGTCAACCGCGGTTGGCGACGATCCTGCCATTGGCTCCGCCGATCCAAAAAAAATGCCTGTCCGAGGACAGGCATGCTTGACCACCGGGCAAAGCCGGCTTCAAGCCTTGTCGCGTAATTCCCGACGCAGGATCTTGCCCACTGGCGACTTCGGCAACTCGGTCTTGAAGACAATCGTCCGCGGCACCTTGTAGCCGGTCAGGTTGTTCTTCATGTGGATCATCAGCTCTTCTTCCGTGAGGCTGTCATCCTTCTTGACCACGAACAGGCGCACCGATTCACCGGACTTGGCATCAGGAATGCCCACGCAAGCGCATTCCAGCACACCGGCATGCTGCACGGCCACTTCTTCAATCTCGTTCGGATAGACGTTGAAGCCGGACACCAGAATCATGTCCTTCTTGCGGTCAACAATGCGGATATAGCCGTCAGGCTGTACTACCGCCACGTCGCCGGTCTTCAGCCAACCGTCGGCGGTGACGGTATCAGCCGTGGCTTCCGGACGCTGCCAGTAGCCCTTCATCACCTGCGGGCCACGTGCCCACAACTCACCGGCTTCGCCCAACGGCATGTCTTCACCGTTGTCATTGACAATACGTACTTCGGTATTGGGTACCGGTACGCCAATGGTGCCTATCTGGATGGCAGTCGGCGGGTTGATGGTGATCACGGGTGACGATTCGGTCATGCCATAACCTTCACAAACCTTGCTTCCCGTCAGCTTTTCCCAGTCGTTGGCAACAGCGGTTTGCATCGCCATGCCGCCGGCGATGGTCAGCTTCAGCTTGTTGAAGTTCATCTTGCGGAACTCGGGGTTGTTCATCAGCGCCACGAACAGGGTGTTCAGGCCCATCATCGCGGTGAAGTCCCATTGCTTCAGCTCTTTCACAAAGCCGGGAATGTCGCGCGGATTGGTGATCAGCACCGTGTGCATGCCCAGGACCATGCCGATGCAGGACACACCGAAGGCAAAGATGTGGTAAAGCGGCAGCGGGCAGATCATGACTTCGCGGCCCGGCTGCAACGCCGTGCTGAGGAAGGCGTGGGTCTGCATCATGTTCGAAGTGATGCTGCGGTGCGTCAGCTCGGCGCCCTTGGACACGCCGGTGGTGCCGCCGGTGTATTGCAGGCAGGCAATATCCTCGGGCTTGGCCGTGTAATCCTTGAGCTTGTGCGGATTGGCGCGCAGCAGGCGGGTGAAGGGAATGGCGGTAGGCAGGTCATAGTCCGGCACCATCTTCTTCACATATTTGACCACGTTATTGACCAGCAGGCGCTTCAGCGGCGGCATCATGTCGCCGACTTCGCTCATGATCAGATAGCGGATGCCGGTTTGCGGCAGCACTTCTTCCACCATATGGCCGAAATTGGCCAGCGCGACCAGCGCCTTGCAGCCGGCGTCCTTGAACTGGTGCTGCATTTCGCGGGCGGTATACAGCGGGTTGGTATTCACCACCACCAGACCGGCGCGCAGGATGCCGAAGACCACCACGGGATACTGAAGGACATTGGGCATCTGCACGGCCACGCGGTCGCCGGGCTGCAGGTCGGTATTCTGCTGGAACCAGGTGGCGACGGCGGCGCTGTATTTGTCCAGCTCGGCGAAAGTCAGGGTGCGGCCCATGTTCGAGAACGCCGGCTTATTGGCGTACTTGCGGCAGGCATCCTTGAACAGATGCATGATCGTGGGATAGACCTCGGCGTTGATTTCGCGGGCGATGCCTTGGGGATACTTGTCTTTCCAGAAATCCGGCTGTTCCATCGGGGGGCTCCTGTCTCGGTTATTTGTCCAGAATCCACTGCACGACGCGGTCATGGCCTTCGCCATCGGCCGGCATCGTCAGCACACATGTTTCAAAGGGAGCGGCCTGCAGACGAACGTCGAATTGCATCAGTTCGTCGCGGCGGAATGCGTGGATGCAAAGAGTATCACCTACCGCATAAGTGGCAATCACTTTTTCCAGTTGCGAGCCTACTTTCAGACCGTCCACGGCGATGATCAGATCTCCGGCCGAGAGTCCGGCCATCGATGCTGCGCTGCCCCGCCAGACAGTCTGGATCTGGAAACCGCCCTCCGCGCCCTGACCGCGCACGCCAAGCGTGGCACAGGTCTGTCCGACAGCACCCGTGTCCGCCTTCAGGGTGACAGTTAACCCGCGCGCTTCCAGAAGCGGTTTCAAGGGCAGATCGGTCGTTCCGTGCAACCAGTCCCGCCAGTCCCCGCTCCAGTCCAGTCCGGACAGGCTTTCCACCAGATGCTGTACCGAGTCCGGCTCCACCCCGACACCCGGCTTGCCGAAATCCAGCCACAAGCGGCGCATCACCGTATCCAGCGTCACGCGGTTATGTGTGCGATCGCGCAGGCTCAGATCCAGACACAGCGCAATCAGCGAACCCTTGATGTAATAGCTGACCACGCTGTTGGGCGTGTTTTCATCGGGTTTGTAATACTTGGTCCAGGCATCAAAACTGGATTCGGTCACGGACTGCACACGCCGGCCGGGCATCTTCAAATAACGGGTTATCTGCTGGCTCAGCAGCTCCAGATAATCCTGTGGCGAAATGACTCCGGCACGCGCCAGCATCAGATCGTCATAGTAAGACGTGAAGCCCTCGAACACCCACAACAGCGGTGTGTAGTTTTCCCGCTCCAGATCCGGTTCCATCAACACGGCGGGCTTGATCCGCTTCACCAGCCAGGCATGGAAATATTCATGGCTGCACAGCCCGAGGAAAGTCCGGTATTTGTCGCCGGGCCGCTCCGGCTCCATCGCCAGCGGCAAGTCGTCCCGCGAGCACAGCAGGCTGGTGGAGTTGCCATGCTCCAGCCCACCATATCCATTCGCAGTGATCATTACCTGAAAAAGATATTCGCTGAACGGCGCGCTGTCCCCCCAGAAACGGATACAGGCCGATGTGATCTTTTCCAGATCACGCGCCAATCGGGACTTGTCGGCGCGGTGACGGCCCGTCAGCACCATGCGATGGGGCACATTTTCGGCCGTGAAGGAAAGCTCGTCAAAAGTACCCATTTCCACGGGGCAATCCAGCAAGGCGGCATAATCCGGCGCTTCGTATTCACCAAAGCCGCTGGCCAGCGTGGCGCGCGGTTTTAACGCTGTCGCCACCCGCCAATCCTGCACGCCTTCGGGCTGCTCCAGATGCAGGGTCACCGGCTGCTTTTCTTGCCCGCCGACCGCCAGAAACAGACAGGGCCCGTTGAAATAGCCGTGCTTCTGGTCCAGATGCGCGCCGCGAACGGACAAATCCCAGGCATAAACTTCGTATTCCAGCCGGATATCGCCGTCGTGCGGTTCGATCAGCCATTGGTTTTTCCCGACCTTATTGACATTTAAAAACAAGCCTTGCGCGTTTCTAGCGCTTAAACTGACAATATGACGCGCAAAATCGCGAATCATATAGCTGCCAACGATCCAGTTCGGCAGCCAAACCAATTGTCCCTGCGGGTCCGGATGGTGTATATGCAGGGTTACCTGAAAAAAATGACTGGCCGGATGACGGGCCTTGACTGTGTAGTGGCAGGCAGCGCGCATGGTTATCGGTTATCCGCTTTGAAAAGATCCAGGATCACAGCCTAATGAAAAACCCCCACCTAAGCCAAGAGCCCGCCCTGCTTTATCTTCCCGCTCCGGACGGACACAGGGTTCCACTACGTCATTGGCCGGTCGCGAACCCGCGCGCCATTGTTCATGTTGTGCACGGCATGGCGGAGCACAGCGGCAATTATGAAGACATGGCGCAGTTCCTGAACCAGTACGGCTTTACCGTCATCGCCCACGATCACCGTTGCCACGGCTTGTCAGTCGCCGACCAGAACGCCCTGGGCGCGGTTGACCGCTTGCAAAACTGGCCGGGGCTGCTGCAGGACATGCTGCTGATCAACAACTGGGTGCGCGCTACCTACAGCGGCGTCCCCTACATGATTCTGGCCCATAGCATGGGCTCATTCATCAGCCAGTGGTTTGCCCAGAATCATCCCGACCGGCTCAGCGCCCTCGCCCTGTCCGGCTCCGATTATCTGGTCCCCTGGTTTGCCCGCATCGCCAGCCGTATCGCCTGCATCGAAAACTGGCGCGGCGGCAAGAACGGCCGCAGCGACATCATTCACGGCTTGGCCTTCGGCAAGTTCGGCAAGGCGTTCAAGAACCCCCGCACCGATTTTGACTGGCTGTCGCGGGATGAGGCGTATGTCGACAAGTATGTAAACGACCCGATGTGCGGCTACCGCATGGCCAACGCCTACTGGCGTGACATGCTGTCCACTATTGCCGACATTTATACGCCTTCGCGGATGGCGCGCATGCGCAAGGACCTGCCGGTCTATGTTTTTGCCGGTACCCGTGACCCGGTGGGCCAGAACGGCAAAGGGGTGAAACTGCTGGCGGAACACCTGAAAAAGGATGGCAAGGCCAACCTGACCCTTCGTCTTTACGAAGAAGCCCGTCACTGCACGCTGAGCGAAACCAACGCCAGCGAAGTCCGCTACGACTTGCTGGGCTGGATGATGGAACGTTTCCCCGCCTGACCCCTGCCCCTGTCCGGAGCGCTGACAAACCATTACGCAGTCAGCCTCCGGATGCAGTATCATGTCCGCCTCTTTCAAACCGGCCTGTGGCCCTCAAGGTAACATCATGCAAATTGCCCAGAACAGCGTTGTCGCTATCGCTTACACCCTGACCGACGAAAAAGGTACGGTCCTTGACACCTCCGCCGGTGGCGAGCCGCTCGTTTACCTGCACGGCGCCCGCGATATCATTCCCGGCCTGGAAAACGCCCTGACCGGCAAGTCGATCGGCGACAAGCTGAATGTGACCGTGGCTCCAGCTGACGGCTATGGCGAATATGATGCACAGATGGTGCAGACTGTTCCCCGCCAGATGTTTGCCGGTGTCGATAACATTGAAGTCGGCATGCATTTCCAAGCCCAGACCGACCATGGCATCCAGGTCGTGACCGTGGCCGCCGTCGAACCCAACGAAATCACGATTGACGGTAACCATCCCCTGGCCGGTGTGCAGCTGACATTTGATGTGGAAGTAATGTCGATCCGCGCCGCCACCGAGGAAGAACTGGCTCACGGCCACGTGCACGGTCCGGACGGCCATCATCACCACTAATGGTGAAGCCGGAATAAAAAAGGCGACCTGATGGTCGCCTTTTTTATGACTCTACTAAAGGATTAGTAGTGGTAGGCAGCACTCAAGCCGACCACAAGGGGATCGACCTTGATACTGCCGGAACCCAGCGGTGCGCCGTTCAGGTCAACATCAGCCTTGATCTTGATGTAACGGATATCGAGCGCAACGCCCCACGGGCTGTTTGGCAAACGGTATTCGGCGCCGGCTGTCGCCGCCAGACCAAAGCTGTCGCCAACAGACAGCGACTTGCCTGCCAATGCCCCGGTTGTATCCTCACCCCAAGTCTTGGTGTAGTTCAGACCCAGTCCCACATACGGCGAGAAAGCGGCGTCCGGGGTAAACAGGTATTTGGCGGTGAAGGTCGGAGGCAAATGTTTGAACTCGCCCACTTTCGCGCCGTTCAAGGTGACATCATGCGTAAACGGCAGCGCCAAGAGTACTTCACCCACAATATTCGGAGTGAACTTGTATTCGATCGCCGGAGTCAGATTAACTTCTTTACTGACTTCAACACCGGCCAGCAGGCCACCGTCACTCTTCGGCTTGATTTGGCTGACGCCAACCTTGACTGTCCAAGGAGAGTCACCCGCAACAGCAACATTGGAAAAACCAGCAACCAGACCCAGAGCGACGACCAAAGGTAATGCACGCATAAACTTCTCCAACTTCCAGAAAAAACTGTATGTTCAAGATTGAATATATGCCCCTTTGTGCGAAAACACCATACTTTTTGTAAGCATATAAAGATTAAGTGTATTATTTTCGGACGAATGGCGGGGGAAATGCCAAAAAAGTGACCAAAAACAAGGCAAAACCTAGCAAATTACTCTGGTTTGCACCGATTTCAGACATAAAAAAACGGGCCCGAAGGCCCGCTTTTTACCACTGGAGCTTTACTTCCAGCCGGTCACTTCCGCAATCGCCTTGCCCAGCTCGGCCGGGTTGCGCACGGTCTTCACACCGGCCGCTTCCAGCGCCGCGAACTTCTCGGCAGCCGTACCCTTGCCGCCGGAGATGATGGCGCCCGCATGCCCCATGCGCTTGCCCGCCGGAGCGGTCACACCCGCGATGTAGGACACTACCGGCTTGGTCACGTTGGCCTTGATGAAAGCTGCCGCTTCCTCTTCCGCCGAACCGCCGATTTCACCCACCATGATGATGGCTTCGGTTTGCGGATCGTTCTGGAACAGCGCCAGCGCATCAATGAAGGTCATGCCCGGAATCGGGTCACCGCCGATACCGATACAGGTCGACTGGCCAAAGCCGAGGTCGGTGGTCTGCTTGACGGCTTCATAAGTCAGCGTGCCCGAACGGGAAACGATGCCAACCTTGCCGGGCAGGTGGATATGGCCGGGCATGATGCCGATCTTGCACTGGCCGGGGGTGATAACGCCCGGGCAGTTCGGGCCGATCATGCGCACGCCGCCCTTGCGGACGATGTATTCCTTCACATACAGCATGTCGATGGTCGGCACGCCTTCGGTGATGCAAACCACCAAGGTAATGCCGGCATCGACAGCTTCAAGGATGGCGTCCTTGCACAGCGAGGCCGGGACATAGATCACGGTCGCGGTCGCGCCGGTCTTGGCTACGGCTTCCTGGACGGTGTCGAACACCGGCAGGCCTAGGTGGGTGGTGCCGCCTTTGCCCGGCGTCACGCCGCCGACCATTTGCGTGCCGTAGGCAATCGCCTGTTCGGTATGCAGGGTGCCTTGCGAGCCGGTGATGCCTTGGCAGATCACCTTGGTGTTTTTGTCGATCAATACGCTCATGACTCGCCCCTTAAACCTGTTTGACGACCAGCTCGCCCGCTTCGTTCAGCGAGGCGGCGGGAATGATGTTCAGACCGCTGTCACGCAGCTTCTGCGCGCCAAGTTCGGCATTGTTGCCTTCCAGACGGACAACCACCGGCACCTTGACACCCACTTCCTGCACCGCGCCGATGATGCCTTCGGCAATCATGTCGCAACGCACGATGCCGCCGAAGATGTTGACCAGCACGGCCTGCACGGCAGAGTCGGACAGGATGATCTTGAAGGCCTCGGTGACGCGCTCCTTGGTGGCGCCGCCGCCGACATCGAGGAAGTTGGCCGGTTGGCCGCCCTTCAGCTTGATGATGTCCATGGTGGCCATCGCCAGTCCGGCGCCGTTCACCATGCAGCCGATGTTGCCTTCGAGGGCGACATAGTTCAGGTCCCATTCGACAGCGCGGCGTTCGCGGTCATCGATCTGGGTGGGATCGTCCATGGCCTTCAGCTTGGGCTGACGGAACAGGGCGTTAGAGTCGACCACGATCTTGGCATCGAGGCAATGCAGGTTGCCTTCCTTGGTGATGACCAGCGGGTTGACTTCAATCATCGCCAGGTCGCAATCCTCGAACATCTGGGCCAGACCCAGATAGATCTTGACGAACTGCTTGGTCTGGGTAGCGTTCAGCCCCAGTTTCCCGGCCACTTCACGACCCTGGTAGGCTTGTGCGCCAATCAGCGGGTCAATGGTAACCTTGAAGATCTTCTCGGGTGTTTCGTGGGCAACGGTTTCAATTTCCACGCCGCCTTCGGTGGAGGCCATGAAGACGATGCTACGGCTGGCGCGGTCAACCACCGCGCCCAGATACAGTTCCTTGGCGATGTCGGTGCAGGTTTCCACCAGAATCTTGGTGACGGGCTGACCGCGGCTGTCCGTCTGGTAGGTCACCAGGCGGGTGCCCAGCTTGTCGCGGGCGAACTGTTCCACTTCATCCAGAGTCTTGACCAGCTTGACGCCGCCGGCCTTGCCGCGACCGCCGGCATGTACCTGCGCCTTGACGACCCAGATATCGCCGCCGATCTGGGCGGCGGCCTGACGGGCCTCTTCGGGAGTCGATGCGGCGAAACCGCGGGAAACGGGGAGTCCGTATTCAGCAAACAGCTGCTTCCCCTGATACTCGTGTAGATTCATTTTTCACCTTCTGAAGAAGTGTTTCGAGCCGGTACGCTCGTGTCACCAACAAAAAGCGCGGGTTCACCGCGCTTCGTCATTTACTTGCGTTTACGCTGGATGGCGTGAATGGCGCGCCCGTCCACCGACAACGCGGCTTCATGCACCACCTCCGACAACGTCGGGTGGGCAAATGTCATCAGCTGCAAGTCTTCAACACTGGAGGCGAACTCCAGCGCAATCATGCCCTGATGCACGATATCCCCGGCGTTGGGGCCAATCACGGTCATGCCCAGCAAACGGTCGGTCTTGTTGTCGGCGACAAACTTGACCAGCCCCTGGGTATCATTGGCGGCCAAGGCGCGGCCGTTCACCTGGAAGGGGAACATGCCGGTCTTGACGTCAATATTTTCAGCCTTGGCGACGTCTTCCGACTTGCCGACCCAGGCGATTTCCGGGTGGGTGTAGATGACGCCGATGATGGTGTCGTAGTTGACCTGGGCATAATGACCGGCGATCAGTTCCGCCACCATCATGCCCTCTTCCATCGCCTTGTGCGCCAGCATCGGGCCGCGCACGAGGTCGCCGATCGCCCAGACGCCTTCCACAGAAGTACGGCACTGGTTGTCCACGACCACGAAACCACGCTGGTCAACTTCAACGCCCGTACTTTCGGCCAGCAGATTGCGGCTGACTGGACGACGGCCGACGGCGACAATCAGCTTGTCGAACTCGGCGGTCTTGTCACCATCCTTATCGGTATAGGAAACCGTCACGACACCATTGTTCACGCTGGAACCGGTGACTTTCGCACCCAGCTGAATGTTCAGGCCCTGCTTGGTCAGGATCTTGAAGGCTTCCTTGCTGCTGATCTTGTCCAGCATCGGCAGGAAAGTATCGAGTGCTTCCAGCACGGTCACTTCCGCGCCCAGACGTCCCCAAACCGACCCCAGCTCCAGACCGATAACGCCCGCGCCAATCACGCCCAGACGCTTCGGCACGGCGGTGAAGGCCAGTGCGCCGGTGGAATCGACGACGATGTCATCCACCAGCGGCGCAACCGGAATGTTGATCGGTTCGGAACCGGCCGCCAGGATCACCGCCTTGGTGGCCTGGACAACTTCGGTGGCGCCGTCATGCGCGACAAACTCGACTTGCTTGCCCGGCAACAGCTTGCCGGTGCCTTGCAGCCAGTCAATGCCGTTGCCTTTGAGCAGTTGCGCCACGCCGCCGGTCAACTGGTTGACCACCTGATCCTTGCGCGCCTGCATGGTGCCGATATCAATGGCAACATCGCCGGTGCTGATGCCGTGCACGGCCAAGCTGTGCTTAGTGTCATGGTAGCGGTGCGAAGAGTCCAGCAACGCCTTGGAGGGAATGCAACCCACATTGAGGCAGGTTCCGCCCAAAGACGGCTTGCCGTTATGAATGCGTTTTTCGATACAGGCCACTTTCAGGCCCAGTTGCGCGGCGCGGATCGCGGATTCATATCCGCCGGGTCCGCCGCCGATGACGACTACATCATATTCGCGTGACATGTGTTCTTTTCCTGTCTGATTCCCCTTCCCCCGGTCAGAGGGAAGGGTTTTGCAGCAATTACAGATCCAGCAGCAGCAGCGCGGGGTCTTCCACCAGTTCCTTGATCGTCACCAGGAAGCTGACCGCTTCCTTGCCGTCAATCAGGCGGTGGTCATAGGACAACGCCAGATACATCATCGGCAGGATCACGACCTGACCGTTGACGGCCATTGGACGATCCTGGATCTTGTGCATGCCAAGGATGGCGGTTTGCGGCGGATTCAGCAGCGGCGTCGACAGCAGCGAGCCAAACACGCCACCATTGGAAATGGTGAAGGTGCCGCCGGTGATGTCTTCCAGGCCCAGCTTGCCGTCACGGGCCTTCTTGCCGTAATCAATGATGTTCTTTTCGATCTCGGCCAGGTTCATGCGCTCGGCATCACGAACAACGGGAACGACCAGACCGCGGTCGGAAGACACCGCTACCCCAATGTCATGATAGCCGTGATAAACAATATCACCACCGTCAATCGAGGCATTAACCGCCGGGAAGCGTTTTAGGGCTTCCACGGCCGCCTTCACGAAGAAGGACATGAAACCCAAACGGATACCGTGGCGCTTCTCGAAACGCTCACCGTAGCCCTTGCGCATCTCCATGATCGGCTTCATGTTGACTTCATTGAACGTGGTCAACATGGCGGTCTGCTGGCTGGCTTGCAGCAGGCGTTCCGCCACCTTGGCGCGCAAGCGGGTCATCGGTACGCGCTTTTCGATGCGCTCGCCAACGGCAGTGCTGATGGCGATCGACGGCGCGGCGGCCGGAGCTGGCACCGGCGTCGCAGCGGCGGCGGACAGATGCGCCAGCACATCTTCCTTGGTAATGCGACCGCCCCGGCCAGAACCGCTGACCTGCGAGGGGTCAACCTGATTCTCGGCAACCACCTTGCGCACGGCGGGAGCCAGATCGGCCGGAGCCGCAGCGGCAACGGCCGCCGACGAAGCAACTGCTTCCTTGGGAGCCGCGACACTGGGAGGCGTGGAAGCGGCGGCGCTACCGGCGCTGGTTTCAAAAATCGCCAGGATTTCCTGACTGAGGACCGTCTCACCCTCGGGCTTGGCGATGCTGGTCAGCACGCCATCGGCGGGCGCAACCACTTCGAGCACAACCTTGTCGGTCTCGATATCCGCCAGGACTTCATCACGGGTAACCGGTTCACCCACTTTCTTGTGCCAGGTAGCGACCGTGCCGTCCGCTACGGATTCCGGGAAAACGGGCGCTTTGATTTCGATAGCCATGTTCGTTATTCCTTCTTCTTAAAGATGGGTGTTCAGGTTAAGGGCGTCATGCAGCAGCGCGGTCTGTTGCGCGGCATGCAGATAGGCGGAACCGCAGGCGGGCGCGGCGGAAGCCGGACGGCCGACATAGCGGATTTCCCGGGCGGGATTCCAGGCCGCGGTCACGCGCTGGAAGCGATGACGGGTGCTGTACCACGCGCCCTGATTCATTGGCTCTTCCTGACACCAGACGATATGTTCCACATTGACATAGGGCTTCAGCACTTCGATCAACCGCTCTTCCGGGAACGGATACAGCTGTTCGATGCGGATGATGGCGACATCGTTACGGCCAAGTTCGCGGCGCTTTTCCAGCAGGTCGTAATACACCTTCCCGCCGCACAGCACCACGCGGGTTGCGGAAGCAGGATCAATAGCATCGACCTCGGGAATAACAGTCTGGAAGCCACCGGTGGTCAGCTCAGCCAGGCTGGATACGGCCAGCTTGTGGCGCAGCAAACTCTTCGGCGTCATCACAATCAGCGGCTTGCGCAACGGACGAACCGCCTGACGACGCAACAGGTGGAAGATTTGCGCCGGCGTTGTCGGGGTGCAGACCTGCATGTTGTGCTCGGCGCACAGTTGCAGGAAACGCTCCAGACGCGCGGAAGAATGCTCCGGACCCTGCCCTTCAAAACCGTGCGGCAGCAGCATGGTCAGGCCGCAGATGCGCTCCCACTTGGTTTCACCCGAACAGATGAACTGGTCGATGACGACCTGCGCGCCGTTGGCGAAGTCGCCGAACTGCGCTTCCCAGATCACCAGCGACTTGGGAATCGTGGTGGCGTAACCGTATTCGAAGGCCAGCACCGCTTCTTCAGACAGCAGCGAATCAAAAATGGCGAAACGCTGCTGCGTCGGTGACAGATGCTGCAACGGCGCGTACGTGCTGTCATCCTTCTGGTTATGGAGGATGGCGTGGCGGTGGGAGAACGTGCCGCGCCCTACATCCTGACCGGTCAGACGGACTACGAAGTCGTCTTCCAGCAACGAGGCATACGCCAGGACTTCAGCCGCTCCCCAGTTCAGGTCAATCTCACCCTTGAACATCTGGGCGCGATCATCCATGACTTTCTGTACTTGACGTTGCAGTACAAAACCTTCGGGAATGTTCAACTGCTTCATTCCCAACTCGGTCAGCCGGGACAGTGGCAATCCTGTTTCCCAGTCATCAATCACCTGATGTCCCAGATAGGGGCGCCAGTCGACAAACAACTCGGTATTGGGCTGGCGCACCAGCGCCCGGGCAACATGTCGGCCTTCCTCCAGCGCAGTGCGGTAGTCTTCAACCATTTCATCCGCTTCAGCGCGGGTCATGACGCCTGAGGAGACGAGTTGATCGGAATACAGCGAGCGCGTGGTCGGCAATTTGCCAATGACCTGATACATCAACGGCTGGGTACCGGACGGTTCATCAGCCTCATTATGGCCGCGACGGCGATAACAGATCAGGTCGATGACCACGTCCTTCTTGAACTGCATCCGGTAATCCAGCGCCACCTGCGTAATGAAGAAGACCGCTTCCGGGTCATCACCATTCACATGAAAAATGGGGGCCTGAACCATCTTGGCGATGTCGGTGCAGTATTCGGTGGAACGGGCGTCATCACGGAAACTGGTGGTGAAGCCCACCTGGTTGTTGATGATGATGTGCATGGTACCGCCGGTCTTGTAACCGCGTGTCTGCGACATCTGGAAGGTTTCCATCACCACGCCCTGACCGGCGAAGGCGGCGTCGCCGTGGACGATGACCGGCAGCACCAGACGGCCGTCCATATCCTTGCGCCGCATCTGGCGGGCGCGCACCGAGCCTTCCACCACCGGCGAGACGATTTCAAGGTGCGACGGGTTGAACGCCAAGGCCAGGTGCAACTCACCACCCTGGGTCATCACGTTCGAAGAAAAGCCCTGGTGATATTTCACGTCACCGGATCCATGCTTGTTGAAGGTCTTGCCTTCAAATTCGTCAAACAGGTCGGCCGGGTTTTTGCCCAGGATATTGACGAGCAGGTTCAGACGGCCGCGGTGGGCCATGCCGATCACGATTTCCTTGGTGCCCAGGCCGCCGGAGCGCTGGATGATTTCATCCACCAAAGGAATGAAGCTTTCGCCGCCTTCCAGACCGAAACGCTTGGCGCCAACATATTTGTTACCCAGATATTTTTCCAGGCCTTCAGCAGCCGTCAGGCGCTCCAGGATATGTTTGCGGGTTTCGGGGGTGAAGTTCGGCTTGCCGCGCACGCTTTCCAGGCGCTGCTGGATCCAGCGCTTCTCGGCGGTATCGACAATATGCATGTACTCGGCGCCGATGGAGCCGCAATAGGCCGCCTCCATGGCCTCAACCATTTCACCGAGGGTTGCTTCAGTCTTGTTGATTGCGAGATTGCCGGTCTGGAAAACCGTATTGAAGTCGGAGCGGGAAAGGCCGTGGGCGGAGAGTTCGAGGTCGGGAACCGCTTCGCGCTGCATCAGGCCCAGCGGATCCAGGCGGGCCTTCTGGTGACCCCGATTACGATAGGCCGCAATCAGTTGCAGGACGCCAACCTGGCGGCGCTCATGTTCGGTGCTGACGCTGCTGACCTGCATCGGCTGGACGCGGGAACTATTGCGCCCCAGCAACAGGAACTGTTCACGCACATTCTTGTGCGGCATGTCCTGCTCAAGGCCGTTGATGCGGGGTAACTTGTCGAAATAACTGCGCCAGTCATCAGGGACAGACTGGGGAGAGAGCAAATACTGCTCGTATAGATCTTCTACATAGGCTGCATTTTCAGCCGAGAGCTGGGACAGCCCCCACTGCTGCAGCATGTTTCCATTTTGCATGGTTTCAATTCCTCGCTTTCCGTTCGGAAGCGACCTATGAATGACACGCAAGCAACTGGGTAAGCTGCCTGCAACCATCGTCACCGCCGGTGTATAGCGGCAAACTGACTGTTTGGGTGGAGCCGGTTGACCTGGGTGAGGACAAACGACCGCCATGCAGCCATTGAACACGGCTTCGCGTTCTGTCTGCTACCAGCATTGGGAGAGACTAAGCAAAAAAGACAGGGAAATAAAGCGGTAAATGTGGGCTATTTTTTAGAAAAATAGCCCTGCCGACGTTGGCAGAGGAATAGCAGATGCGTTGATTATTATAGTGAATATTCCCCGGAATAACCAGCGCCTTGTCATTAATCAGCGAAACAGGCCACTCTATCGGGTCATTTATCAACGCCAAGGGGCGCATGAATGCGCCCCTTGTATCCAAACCCCGGATCAACGCTTCTTCTTTTCTGTCTCCTTGCCTTCCAGACGGATCGCCAGAATCTTCGGCTGTCCCTGACGCAAGGTCAGCATCGGCACGGCCTTGTTTACCGGCAGCTTGCGGGCAATGGCGACAAAATCCTTGGTTTCCTTGATTGCCTGACCATTCAGCTTGAGAATGATGTCGCCCGGACGCACCCCGGCATCCGCCGCCACACCGTCCACCACCTGCATGACGACGACGCCGCCGTCTACCTTCAACTGCGCCTTTTCCTGATCATTCAGATTGCGAATGCTGATGTGCAAGCTATCGATATCCGGCTCGCCGCTGGTGCTGCCGCCATCATCATCAGCATCGTTGGGCAAACTGGCGACTTCAAATGTCAGGGTTTGCGGTTTGCCATCGCGCAGGACGGTCAGCGGAGTCTTCTTGCCGACCTTGGCGCGGCCGATCATCTGCGGCAGTTCGGACGACAGCCCGATATCATGACCATCAAACGCGGTGATGACATCGCCTTCCTTCAGCCCGGCTTTCTCAGCCGGAGTTTCAGGAATCACCTTGGCGACAAGGGCGCCGGCCGGCTTGGCCAGTCCATAGGCTTCAGCCAGATCGCGATCGACATCCTGCACCACCACACCCAGATAACCGCGCGAAACCTTGCCGCCCGCCTTCAGCTGGTCGGCGACTTCCATGGCAACATCAATGGGAATCGCGAAGGCGAGGCCCATGTAGCCGCCGGAGCGGCTGTAGATTTGGGAATTGATACCGATCACTTCACCGTCGGCATTAAACAACGGACCGCCTGAATTACCGGGATTGATGGCGACGTCCGTCTGAATGAAGGGGACATAAGACTCGTTGGGCAGCGCGCGGGATTTGGCGCTGACAATGCCTGCCGTGGCTGAGTAGTCAAAACCGAACGGTGAGCCGATCGCCAGCACCGGTTGACCGACCTTGAGCTTGTCCGGATTACCGATTTTCACGGTCGGCAGATCATCAGCCTTGATCTTCAGCAAGGCGACATCGGTGCGTTCATCCGTACCAACCACATCCGCTTCCAGTTCGCGACGGTCGTTAAGGCGGATGACGACTTTGTCGGCATCCACCACCACATGGTTGTTGGTCAGGACATAACCATCCTTGGAGATGATGAAACCGGAACCAAATGACTGGCGGTCACGCTGCTGCGGCATACCGAAATCGTCACCAAAAAACTTTTTGAAAATATCGGGGATTTGCTGTTGCTGCTGCAGGGATGGCTTGCTGCGCACAGCCTTGGCCGAAGCGCTGATGTTGACAACGGCCTTGGCGTTTTGCTCGACCAGATCCGAAAAGTCGACGGCAGAGGCTGATGCCCAAGCCGCCTGGACTCCGACGGCGCAGACGACCCCGACCAGCCAACGACGCGCGGTGGATTGCACGGTTTGCATGCTTGTTGTTCTCCCGATTGTAAAACCGGCAGGCGGCGCTGCTCTTCAGGCTGCTGCCGGTAGGAATGAATGGACCACGTTACGGTATTCAGTCCTGCTCGGGCTTGCCATGAGGCTTTTGTTAAGACGAAGCCCTTTTGATAACAATCGGTAAATATTTGTCTTGCTGTTGTTGGGAAGACCCGCACCGGGCCAACAGCAACCCCGCCGCCAACCCGCCGATGGCTCCGATGACGGCTCCGGACTCACCCGCCGCCAATTGCCCCAGCACACCGCCAAGCGCCAGCAACAGTATCGGTTGCACATACAGCAGCAGCAGCGCCGTCCAGATCACGCGCTGTTCAATCGCCAGCACAACTTCGTCACCCGGAGACAGCCGGTAACCGTTGGCTCGGGCTTCAATGATGTGCGCAGGCGCGGCCTGTCCGGCGAAATATCCGGCGCCACAGGAATTTTCGCCCTGACAACCTCCGCAGGCGCGCTGCCGCCGGGTGGCGACCCTCACCCGGCCTTCCTCTTCAATGCCGACGACCGTCCCGGTTTCTTCCAGCATGCTCACTCTCCAAGCAGGTTGTTCCATTGTAGAGACATTGGCCCGCATTGTGCTATGACCGAGCATATGCTTGCCCTATACTCTGCGCGAGTCAATTTCATGACAGACACTGACAAGTCCATGAGCCAATTCGAATACGACGTGCTGATCGTCGGCAGCGGCGCTGCCGGCCTGACCCTCGCCCTGAAACTGCCCGACACCCTGAAAGTCGCCGTGCTGTCCAAGGCCGAGCTGACCGAAGCCAGCACCTATTATGCCCAGGGCGGCGTCGCCGCGGTTCTGGATGAAACCGATTCCACCGACAGTCATGTGCAAGACACCCTGATTGCGGGCGCCGGTCTTTGCCATGAGGATGCGGTAGCCTTTACCGTGGAAAACGGTCCGGACGCAATCCGCTGGCTGATCAATCAGGGCGTGCGCTTTACGCTGGACGAGGCCGACCAGTTGCACCTGACGCGCGAAGGCGGCCATTCCCACCGCCGCATCATCCATGCCGCGGATGCCACCGGTTACGCCATCTCCACAACGCTGGTGAGCCGGGTCAAGGAGTCTCGCCATGTCGCGCTGCTGGAGAACCGGGTGGCGGTCGATGTCATCACTACCGGCAAACTGGGCCAGCCTGGACCCAACCGCGTGGTTGGCGCCTATGTGCTGAACAAGACCAGCGGCCGGGTCGAGACATTCCGCGCCCGATTCGTGATTCTGGCTTGCGGCGGCGCCAGCAAGGCCTACCTTTACACCAGCAACCCCGACATCGCTACCGGCGACGGAATCGCGATGGCCTGGCGCGCCGGTTGCCGCGTGGGCAACATGGAGTTCAACCAGTTTCACCCGACCTGCCTGTATCACCCGGAAGCCCGCTCCTTCCTGATTACCGAGGCAATGCGCGGTGAAGGCGCTTACCTGCGTTTGCCGGATGGCGAGCGCTTCATGCCGCGCTTTGATGAACGCGCCGAACTGGCCCCGCGTGATATCGTGGCCCGCGCCATTGACTATGAAATGAAGCGCCTCGGCCTGCGCTGCGTATATCTGGACATTACCCACAAACCGGCCGATTTCGTTATCCATCACTTCCCGACGCTGTATGAACGGCTGAAAGAGTTCGGTATCGACATCACCAAGGACCTGATTCCTGTCGTCCCCGCCGCCCACTACACCTGCGGCGGCGTCAAGGTCAACCTGAAGGGCCAGACCGATGTCGAGAATCTCTACGCGATCGGCGAAACCTCTTTTACCGGCCTGCACGGCGCCAACCGCATGGCCAGCAACTCGCTGCTGGAATGCTTTGTCTTCGCCATGTCGGCGGCTCAGGACATCGAATCCAAGCTGGCGATCACCCCTCCCTCCCCGACATGCCCGGACTGGGATGAATCCATGGTGCGCAACCCGGATGAAGACGTGGTGATCCTGCATAACTGGGAAGAATTGCGCCGGTTCATGTGGGATTATGTCGGCATCGTTCGCACCAACAAGCGGCTGGAGCGCGCGCTGCATCGCGTGGAACTGCTGCAAAGCGAGATTCAGGAGTACTACAGCAATTACCGCATCTCCAACAACCTGCTGGAGTTGCGTAACCTGGTGCTGGTCGGGGAATTGATCATCCGGTCGGCGCTGGCGCGGCATGAGTCGCGTGGTCTGCATTACACGCTGGACTATCCGGAGATGGATCCGGTGGTGCGTGATACGATCCTGACGCCGCCGCAATTCGAGGTCAGCCGCCCGGAAGTCGGCTGATCAGCCGCTCGCCAGCAAGCGTACCTTGAGACGCCTGAAGTCCTGTGCCGGAATGGAGTCCGGCAACAGGACCAACTCGTCGGTCCATTCAATATCGGTGGCGCGGAATTTGAGCACCACCAGATAACGCCACACCGCAACACCCGTCCACTGCACGCGCACCCGTTGGCCATTCGCCAGCACCAGCGATGCCTGATCGCCGATCCAGCTTAACTCACGGACAGGTTCCGCCGCCGCGCGACCACGCAGCATCGCCACACCCGCCAGAATGGCCAGCAACACCGACAGACCAATCTGCACAGCGAGGGGCATGACGGCCAGCCAAATCGCCGCACCGGCCGCCAGATAACCGGCCATCCGGATTTGAAGACGGACCCTTGACGGAGTGACCGGACTATTGAGGTCCCACGCGCTCATGGATGACCTTGATGATGTGGGCGATATCGGGATCGGCGGGATGTTCATAGCCCATGACCCACGACAACAGGTCCGGGTCTTCACAGGCCATCAATTTGAACACCATCTGCTGTTCGTTCTCGGGCAGTTGCAGGTAATGCTGCTGCATGAAGGGTTCGAAGAAGACATCCAGCTCCTTCAGGCCGCGGCGGGCATGCCAGAACAGCTTGCGTTCTTCAGTGGTCAGTTCGCGCATAATCATTTCACATCCAACAAGCGATTGATTATTCTACCCTGAATCCTTGCTTTTGCCTGCCGCGACCCCATATTTCAGGGGCATTCCGTTCTCAATCGAGGTTCGCATCATGTCCGCCCTCTGGTCCTTCCTACCCGTCAATCCCGCAACCGGAAGCGATGCTCCTGTGAAGCTGATTCCCCTCCCCGGTGAATCGGTGCTGACAGTCACCGGCCCGGACAGTGAAAAATTCCTGCAAGGACAGACCACAACCGATTTTCGTGACGTGAATGCATCAACCGCCCGCCCCGGTTGCCTGTGCAACCTGAAAGGACGGGCGACGGTCAGTTACCGGGCGCTGTTCTGGCGTGACAGCTACCAGCTTGTGACGGACGGCGCTCTGCTGGACAGCCTGCACGCCACCTTGAAGAAATACATCATATTCTCCAAGGCGCAATTGGCGACCCCGGACACCGCCGTTTTCGGCATCGTGGGTCAGGGCGCCGATGCCTGGGTTGCACAGCATTTCGGTTCATTGCCCGACGGCGAGGGACAGGTTTGGGGCGATGACAAAACCGCGATCGTGCGGCTGCCCGGCGCAGGACGCTATCTGGTGCTGGCGGATGCGGGAATACTTTCGGAACTTTGGGCAAAACTGTCCGCCGACGCAGCGGTTGGCGACATTAACGATTGGCGTCTGGCCCAGATTCGCGCCGGAGAATGCCAAGTGCTCGCCGGTGCGGCCGAGTTGTTCCAGCCCCAGGAACTCAACCTGCAGGTGCATCAGGGCATCAGTTACAACAAGGGCTGTTATACAGGCCAGGAAATCGTTGCACGCCTCTATTTCCGCGGCAAGCTGAAGCAGTGGGCGCATCGGTTCAGTGTCGACAGCATGTTGCCGCCGGCGATCGGTTCCGCCATCTGCAATGAGAAAGGCCAGACCGCCGGACACGTCATTCTTGCCGCGCGGGCGGACAGCCACCGGTTCGAATTGCTGGCGGTGGCCCGTCATGACGACTTGTCCGGACTGCATCCGGCCGACCAGCCCGCCGCTGCACTGACGGTACTGGACTTGCCCTACGCCATTGAGCCGCGCGAGTGAATTACTTCAGGGCGATACCCTGAATGATGGCGCTGCCCAGACGCATCATCTTCGGGTGTTCGTAGCGGCGGATGCGGTGAAAGCGGAATCCGGCCTCCTTGAAGGTGGCCGCCGTATCGCGGTTCAGATGGCAGCCGCAACCCAGGACTTTCCACGCTGGAGTCAGCCGGTCCTGCCAGCGCGCCACGGCCGCATCCGGCGAGCGCACATGTTCCAGGAAAATGACCTGTCCGCCCGGCTTCAACACCCGCCGCGCCTCCTGCAAGGCCTTCAAGGGATCGGGGATAGTGCACAACACCAGGCACATCAGGACCGTATCGAAACTTTCATCGGGAAAATCGAGCGCTTGGGCGTCGCCCACCGCCAGCGTCAGCGGTGCTGCGAGCGACAGCCCCGCCGCCGTCTTGCGGGCGCGATCCAGCATGGCGGCGTCAGGTTCAATCCCGACGATTTCAGTGACATCGCGGCTATAATGCGGAAGGTTGGCCCCGGCGCCAATGCCGATTTCCAGCACCCGTCCCCAAGCTTCGGCAATGACTTCCTTTCGCTGTGGCCAAAATGGCCGCGTCGCAAAATCCAGCACATGCGGAAAAATATAATCGCCATAAAGAGACATGATTCACCCCTGCCAGTTTTCAAGATCTGACAAGGGATGCCGGCCTTGCCAGGGTGCCGCATAATGTCCGTCCAGCCATGCCTGGCTGACCTCGGCAAGCGTCGCCGGATGCCAGCGCGGTTGCTGGTCCTTGTCTACCAGCAAGGCGCGGACGCCCTCAATAAAATCCGGATGGCGGGCGCATTGCACCGACAGGATCAGCTCCTGCCGGAAGGTGTCCGCCAGGCTCATGCGGCTGCCGTTTTGCCATTGCCGATAAATCAGCGCAGCGCTGGTGGGAGAACCGGCCTTCAGCGTTCTCGCGGCCTTGTCCAGCCACGGATTGGCGCTGGGCGCGGTCAGGGCGGCATATAAATCCGCCAGTTCTTCGCCTTGCAGGCGTTCGCTCAACTCAGCCCCGGCCTGTTCAATATGCCCTGCCGCGAGATCGGTCAGGGCGAAACCATCCAGTAAGGCGCTGACCTGATCATGGCGGGATTCAGGACTACCCCAGCTCAACGCGGCCAGCGCCGTCAGAACCTCGTGCCGCTTACCGGCGGCAACGGCCTGGGTGGCGAATCCGGTGGCGAGGGCGTCAGCCGCATTGATCATCGCTCCGGTCATGCCAAGGAAAAGACCGATCTTGCCCAGACGCGCCAGGAACCAGGAGCCCCCGACATCCGGATATAGGCCGATGGTGATTTCCGGCATTGCCAATCGTGATGTCTCGGTCACTATCCTGTGCGACGCGCCACAAAGCAGGCCGATACCGCCGCCCATGACATAACCCGTGCCCCACACAATCAATGGCTTGGGATAATCATGGATCAGGAAATCCAGCCGGTATTCTTGCGAAAACAGATCGAAGGCCGTTGAATCCTCCACGCCATTGGCGCGGACGGCCACACAGATGGATTTGACATCGCCACCGGCGCAGAAGGCCTTTTCACCCGCCGCATGCAGGAATACCGCCGCAATACCGTCATCCAGCGCCCAAGCGCGCAATTGCGGCAGCAGCCGGGCAATGATCGGGATATTCAGGGCGTTCAGCGTCTTTTCGCTGTTGATGCAGGCCACCCCGATGCGATGGCCATCCGCCCCCGCGATTTCGTCAAAAATGACCCAAGTATCCTGACTCATGCCGGCAACGCCCAATCAATCGGCTGGCGACCGTGCTTTTCCAGCCAGGCGTTGGCCTGCGAGAAATGACGGCATCCGAAAAAGCCGCCGCGATTCGCCGCCATGGGTGACGGATGAGTGGCTTTCAACACCAGGTGTTTCTCCGGGTTGATGATCTGGCCCTTGCGCTGGGCGTAACTTCCCCACAGCAGGAACACCAGGTGATCCCCCTGATCGTTCAGCACCCGCACCACCTCATCCGTAAACTGTTCCCAGCCGCGCCCCTGATGGGACGCGGCATTGCCGGCTTCAACGGTCAGCACACTGTTGAGCAACAGTACTCCTTGCTCCGCCCAGTGGGTCAGCTCGCCATGACGCGACGGCGGAATGCCCAGATCCATATGGATTTCGCGAAAGACGTTTTGCAACGAGGGCGGCGCAGGCACGCCCTTGCGCACGGAAAAACACAAACCATGCGCCTGACCGGGGCCGTGATAAGGATCCTGGCCCAGAATCACCACCTTCACTTGGGACAACGGTGTCGTATTCAGGGCGTTGAAGTATTCGGCGGGCGGAGGAAAAATGGTTTTGCCTTGCCGGCGCTCTTCGGCGAGAAACTGGCGCAGCGCCGTCATGTAAGGAGACAAAAAGGCCTGAGCCAAGGGCTGCTTCCACTCGTCCACCAACTGGACGCGATTCAGGATTTCCTGCTGTTCCGGAGAAAATTGCGACATATCCATTCCGAAAAACCCGTAAAAAAGCCCGGCGCTGGCCGGGCCCTGACAATGCGAATGACGCCCTCAAATCTTGCAGATGGCGCGCACCTGGTACATCAACAGACGCTTCATGGCCTCGCGGTCCAGTGTTTCCAGCGGCTTCAGCAAACCTTCCACTTCCAGCTGCTTGATGGTCATCAGGATCAATCGCGCGGCATTGGCGGGCTGTTCGACTCCGATGAAGGTCAGCATCTGCGTCGCGTCGCGCAGTACGGCCATGCTGTAATCCAGCCCCAGCGAATGCAGGCGTTCATCCTGGAGAATGGCGTACCAGAAGGATTGCTCGACCATCAGCCGTTCGCGGTGATTGGTCAGACGGTCGATAATGTCATCAACGGCATGGCTTACCGCGAAGTCGGCAATTTGCGGCAATTGTGCGCGGATATCGGTTCCGGAATACAGCGGGAAGGTCACGAACAGCCATTCCCGAACCTTCACCCAAAACGGGTTAACCACATTTTCCATGACATCGCGGGCGTAGAGCGTCAGCGCATCGGCCAGCAGGTCATGGATATCCTTGAAATAGTAGGTCGTGGCGGACAACGGGACGCCGGCTTCCTGAGCCACGGCGCGATGGCGTACCCCGCGGACACCGTCGCGGACCATGACGCGCAAGGCGGCCTGGAGGATGGCGACCCGGCGTTGCTCGCTGCTTTCCCGAGCGGGCTTGCGGCCGTGGTACGCGACCTTCGCGCCCCGGCTAGTGGTATTGGCAGACATATCTTTCCGGCCTGGAGAAAGAATAAAGGGGACAGGAAATCCCGCCAAAACAGCCAGCACGCATACAGACCTTGACGGTTCTTGAATTAATGCGGCTAACTCTCTAATATGACTGAAAATATAACATATTCGCCGGAGCGCGACATGAAAAACTGGCTGTTCCTGAGTGCATTGTTTCTGTCCAACGCCGTCATGGCCGCCGATATGCCCGCCCAAGGCATGAGCATGACCGCCGTACAAAAGCAGTTTGGCGCGCCCCTGCAGAAGTCCGCGACGATCGGCAAGCCCCCCATTACCCGCTGGGTTTACAAGGATTTCACCGTCGTTTTTGAATACAAGCATGTGGTGCACAGCATGGTCGTCAAGAACGAATCCGCCCCGTCGGCGACTCCCGCTGCCGCTCCGGCCGCCACATCCGGCAAGGGCGAAGCCTCACTCAGCGTCGACGTCAAGTAATCCTTGGAAATTGCCGGTCACCGGGGCGCGCGCGGCGAGGCCCCGGAAAACACCCTCAGCGGTTTCAGACACCTGTATCAATCCGGTTTTCGCGCCGTTGAATTTGATATCCAGGTTGCCGGTGACGGCGCTCTGGTTGTGATTCACGACAACTCGGTGGACCGCACCACCTCTGGCTCCGGTCCCCTCTCCGCCTTTACCGCTCCGCAGCTCGCCCGTCTGGATGCCTGCCATCACCGTCAGTTCCCGGATGCTTCCGGCCACCCCGCTGACTGGCCGGAATCTGACGGCGTTCCGCAACTTCAGGAGGTCCTGGCGGTTCTGGCGGATTTCACCCACTTGCAACTGGAGGTCAAGGCCGCCGCTGAAGCCGATGTCGCCACGGTTGTGCGCCTGCTTCCGGAGATGGCGAAACCCTTTGGGCGACGGGCTGTCACAACCTCGTTCAATGTGTCGTATCTGGAAAGGATTCGTGACGCCGCCCCGTCGTTGCCGCGCGGGCTGCTGGTGGAAAAGGACTACTCCGATGACGTGACCGCCGCTGCCTTGGCGTTGGGTTGCGTGAGCATCGGTCCGCACTTTTCCCTGTGCACGCCGGAACTGATACGCCGGGCTCACGCTGCCGGATTAAGGGTTTCCACGTGGACGGTGAATGATCCGGAAACCATGCTGAAGCTGCGCGACATGGGTGTGGATAGCATCATTACCGATTACCCGCAACTGGCCAGGCGCGTGCTGGCCTGAATCACGGCTTCCACTGACCGACATCATCACCCGATGCCGTCTTTTCTGCCGATTCGGCGCTATCACACTTGGCGGCATCACCGCCGCAAACCGGGCACTCCTTGTCGCCGGTAAAGCGGTTCAGGCCGCCGCAGGTTCCCTTGAGTGGCGCTCGCTTACCCAGCCAAACGCCAACGGCCATCAGGCCGATCATCAACATGATCACGGCAAAAGAAACCAGAAACAGCAGCATCACATGCGCTCCCCGAGAAACGGCTGGAAGGCCGGACTGAGCTTTTCCTGAAAGCCCGACGGCGTCTTCTCCAGATAATAGACCGGAATGTGGGCTTGCACCGCCACCGGATAGCCTTCGTCGGGTCCCAGGGCATTCAATCCGGTCGCCCAGGCATCGGCGTAGGTCGCGGTTGCTCCCGGCAAGACCACCGATACGGAAACGCCTTTGTGGGTGATTGGACGACCGGTGCGCGGATCCAGCGTATGCGAATAGCGCACGCCGTCAATTTCATGGTAATTGCGATAGGCGCCGGATGTGGAAACCGCTGCGCCACCCTCCAGCTTGAGCAACTGTTGGGGCAAACCGCTGGCGTCGGGCTTTTCCACGGCGATCCGCCAGGGGCCGCCGTCCGGCTTGCGGCCATTGACGCGCAGGGTCCCGGCCACGGAAACCATGTAATCCCGCACTCCCAGATGCTCCAGTGATTCCACCAGCGCATCCACACCCACGCCTTCACCGATCGAAGAAAGGTCAACGGCAATATCGCGACGCCGGACCAGCGTACAGCTTGATGGCTGTACCTCCAGATAATGCCAGCCGACCCGCTGTCGGGAGGCCTCAATCATGGCTTGCGAAGGAACCTTATCGGGCACCGCATCGGGACCGAAACCCCACAAGTTCACCAAGGGCCCGACCGTGACGTCATAGACTCCCCCGGTGGCGGCGCTGACGGCCAGCGCGGTCTGTACGGCCTGACACAACATCTTCCCGGCCCGGAAAGGTTTACCGACCGGGGTGGCGTTGAAGCGCATCAGCTCGGTATCAGGCTGGTAGGTGGACAGCGTGCGGTTGACTTCATCCAGACGGGCTTGCAAAAGCGACTGCAAGGCCACGGGCGACTGACCGGCGGGAACGGTGCTGATTTTCACCTGCCAGGGCATGCTGTAAAACGCAAGGCCCGACAGCGTTACCGGTTCCGGAGGCGCAGGCTGGCAGGCGGCAAGCAACAGGGCCAGCGCGCCGGCGCCGAAAATGCGTTGCATTTTCCTCACCCGCCGAAATCATCCAGCAGGATATTTTCGCGGTCAACGCCAAGATCCAGCAGCATCTGGATGACGGCGGCATTCATCATGGGAGGACCGCACATATAGAATTCGCAGTCTTCCGGCGCGGGGTGATCCTTGAGGTAGTTTTCGTAGAGCACATTGTGGATGAAGCCGGTCAGGCCGTTCCAGTTGTCCTCGGGCTGGGGTTCCGACAAGGCCAGATGCCATTCGAAATTGGGATTTTCCTGGGCCAGCCGGTCATATTCGTCGGCATAGAAGGTCTCCCGCAACGACCGGGCTCCATACCAGAACGAGATCTTGCGCTGGCTTTTCAACCGTTTCAGCTGGTCGAAAATGTGGGAGCGCATCGGCGCCATGCCCGCGCCGCCGCCGATGAAGATCATCTCGGCGTCCGTTTCCTTGGCGAAGAACTCGCCAAAGGGCCCAAACACCGTCACCTTGTCACCCGGCTTCAGACTGAAGGCCCACGAGGACATCTTGCCGGGCGGAACCTCATGCATCTGTCGCAGCGGCGGCGTTGCAATACGGATATTGAACTTGAGGATGCCCTTCTCTTCCGGATAGTTCGCCATCGAATAGGCGCGAATGGTCGGCTCCGTTGTCTGCGACTTCAGGTCAAACAGCCGGAATTTTTCCCAGTCGCCGCGATACTGTTCCTCAATGTCGAAATCCTTGTAATCCGCGCTGTAAGCCGGGGCTTCCAGCTGCATGTAACCGCCCGCGCGGAAATGCACATCCGCCCCTTCCGGCAGTTTCAGCGTCAGCTCCTTGATGAAAGTGGCGACGTTGTGATTGGCGATAACCTCGCATTCCCAGCGCTTGACGCCGAAGAACTCCTCGGGCAATTGCAGGCACAGCGGCTGTTTGACCGCCAGTTGGCAACCCAGCCGCCAGCCATCGCGGATTTCACGCTTGGTGAAATGCGGCTCTTCGGTCGGCAGGATGTCGCCGCCGCCGGACTTGACCTTGACCCGGCACTGCCCGCAGGTGCCGCCGCCGCCGCAGGCGGAGGACAGGAAAATCTTCTCGTCCGCCAGCGTTTGCAGCAACTTGCCGCCTGTAGCGACTTCGATGCGCTTTTCAGGATCGTCATTGATATCGATCGTCACCGTCCCGGCAGACACCAGCCGGGAACGCGCGATAAGGATGAATGCGACCAGCACCAGCACCGTACCGGCAAACATCACCATACTGAGGAGGATGACTGCTTGTTCTGTCATGGGTCGTCCCGCTTACAGTTGCACGCCGGAAAAAGACATGAAGCCCAAGGCCATCAGTCCGGCGGAGATGAAGGTGATGCCCAGCCCCTGCAGGCCGGGAGGAACGTCGCTGTATTTCATTTTTTCGCGTACCGCCGCAAGCAGCACGATCGCCAGCGCCCAGCTGAGGCCGGAGCCAAAGCCGAACACGATGCTTTCAGGAATGTCGTAATCACGCTGCTGCATGAACAGCGCCCCGGCCAGCACGGCGCAATTGACGGTGATCAGCGGCAGGTAAATGCCAAGGGCGTTGTACAGCGCCGGGAAATACTTGTCGCAGGCCATTTCAATCACCTGGACCAGCGCGGCGATGGTGCAGATGTAGATCATCAGGCTGAGAAAGGACAGATCCACGGTTTCAATGCCGGCGATTCCGGTCCAGGACAGCCCGCCTTCCTTCAACATGTATTGCCACAGCACCGCATTGACCGGCACCGTCAGCGTTTGCACGAATACCACGGCGACGCCCAGGGAAATGGCTGTCTGGATTTTCTTGGAAATGGCGAGAAAGGTGCACATGCCCAGAAAGAAGGACAGCGCCATGTTCTCGACAAAGACCGAGCGTATGAACAGGCTGAGGTAATGTTCCATGATTTGCTCCTCAATGCCCGTTGGTCTGCGCCTTGGATTGCGGCGCGATCTTGTATTCGGTGGTTTCCTGCTGATCGGTCTTCCAGGTGCGCAGCGCCCAGATGATCAGGCCGATCAGGAAAAAGGCGGACGGCGGTAACAGCAGCAAGCCGTTCGGCACATACCAGCCGCCGTTGCTGATGGTGGGAATCACGGTAAAACCGAACAGGGTTCCGGAACCGAAAAGCTCGCGGAAAACCGCCAGCACGATCAGCAGCGCCGAATAACCGAGACCGTTGCCGATACCGTCAATGAAGCTGATGACCGGCGGATTTTTCATGGCGAAGGCTTCCAGGCGGCCCATGACGATGCAGTTGGTGATGATCAGGCCGACGAAGACGGACATCTGCTTGGAAATGGCGGGAGCAAAGGCCTGCAGGAACTGGTCGACCACAATCACCAGCGTCGCCACCACCACCATCTGCACAATGATGCGGATGGAGTTGGGGATGAGATTGCGGATCAGGCTGATGAAGAAATTGGAAAAAGCGGTGACCAGCGTCAGGCCGATCGACATGGCCAGCGCCGTCTTAAGGCTGCTGGTGACCGCCAGCGCCGAACAGATGCCCAGCACCTGAAAGATTACCGGGTTGGTATTCAGCACCGGCCCGAACAGGATTTCCTTCACGGATGATTGTTCTTCTGCCATGTCAGATGCCCTCCTGACGGACTTTGTTCAGGAACTTGCGGAAGCCGAGATCACCCATCCAGAACCGCACCAGATGGGTGACGCCGTTACTGGTCAGGGTGGCGCCGGAAAGGCCGTCCACCTGATGAACGGCATCAGGCTTGGCCGGATCAACGCTGCCCTTGATCAACCCCAGGACAGGAGCGCCCTGCGCGTCATACACCTGCTTGCCTGTCCACAGAGCTTTCCACTTGGGGTTATCAACCTCGCCGCCCAGACCGGGAGTTTCCCCATGCTCGGTAAAGGTAATGCCGACGACCGAGTTGGCATCCCCCTGCAAGACAATGTAGCCGTAAAGCGTGGACCAGAGGCCATACCCGGAAATCGGCAGGACCAGGCTCTCGGCCTTGCTGGCAGCGTCGCGCAAGACATAGATATCCGCCTCATTGGCGCGGCGTTTCAGCCCGGCAATATCATCAGCCTGGGTCAGGGCGACCGACCGCTTCGGGTCTTTGGTCGCCTTGCGCTGGTCGTAATTGTCTTCCGCCTTGATCTGCCGGTATTCGCCCGTATCCAGCTTCACCAGATAACGCTGGAAGCGCTGGAACTGGCGGTGCACCTCGGCGGGGCTGCCCTCGCCTTCGGGCAGCACGCGGGCGGCGGCCAGAATCTTGCGCTGCTTTTCCAGTGACTTGTTGGTGTCCTGGATGGGTTTCAGCAGCGTGACCGCCGCCGCCAGCGCAATCGAACAAACCACGGACAATACGGTGGCGACCAGAAGGGTCTTGCCGGTGGATTCCTTAGACATTGCGCAGTGCCCTCCGCTTGATGTTGGCCTGCATGACGAACCAGTCAATCAGCGGCGCACAGAGGTTGGCGAACAGGATGGCCAGCATCATGCCTTCGGGATAGGCCGGATTGACCACGCGGATCAGCACCACCATCACCCCGATCAGGATGCCGAAGACCAGACGGCCGGTATTGGTCATGGCGGCGGAAACCGGGTCCGTGGCCATGAACACCATGCCGAAGGCGAAACCGCCCAGCACCAGATGCCAGTGCCAGGGCATGGCGAACATGGGGTTGGTGGTGGAACCGATCTGGTTGAAAATGAAGGACATTGACGCCATGCCGATCATTACGCCCGCGACAATGCGCCAGGAGGCGATGCGTGTCGCCAGCAGAATGACGCCGCCAATCAGGATGGCCAGCGTTGAAACCTCACCCATGGAGCCGGGAATATTCCCGAGAAAGGCATCCCACCAGCTGACCGGTTGCAGGCCGGCGGCGGTCAGATGCTGCATGTGCGCAAAGCCGGCTGACTTGGCCTGGCTGAGTGCGGTGGCGCCGGTATAGCCATCAATCCCCTGCTTCCACAGTTGCGCCTGCACCGCTGTCCAGACCGTATCGCCGGTCATTTGCGCGGGGTAGGCGAAAAACAGGAACGCCCGGCCCGCCAACGCCGGGTTGATGAAATTCTTGCCGGTGCCGCCAAAGACTTCCTTGCCGATCACCACGCCGAAACTGATGCCCAAAGCGACCTGCCACAACGGAATGGTGGGCGGCAGCGTCAGTGCGAACAGCACCGAGGTGACAAAAAAGCCCTCGTTGACCTCGTGCCCGCGCTTGATGGCGAACAGCACTTCCCAAAAACCGCCGACCAAGAAGGTGACCAGATACACCGGGACGAAGAAAGTCGCGCCATAAACCAGGCAATCCCAGAGACTGGCATGATCGAACCCGGCGATGGCGGCAATCAGCGCATGCCGCCAGCCCTCGACCGCCAGCGCGGGCGTCACCCCGTGCGGGGCGGCGTATGCCAGCGCGCCCAGCGCCTGATTCCCGACATTCCACATGCCGAAGAACATGGCCGGAAAGGTCGCCATCCAGACCAGGATCATGATCCGCTTCAGGTCGACCGAGTCGCGGACGTGCGCGGCGGCATGGGTCACCGACGGCGGGCTGTACAGGAATGTGTCGATTGCTTCGAACAGGGGATACCAGTTCTGGTAGCGCCCGCCCTTTTCGAAATGCGGGGCCATGCGGTCAAGCGTTTGTCGCATCCATTTCATGGTCGGTCAGCCCTCTTTCTCGATACGTTCCAGCATGTCCCGCAGGATGGGGCCATATTCATATTTGCCGGGACAGACAAATGTGCACAATCCCAGATCTTCCTCATCCAGCTCCAGGCAACCCAAAGCCTGCGCCATGTCGGAGTCGCCCACCAGCAGATACCGCAGCAACTGGGTCGGCAGGATGTCCAGCGGCATGATCTCTTCGTACACCCCCACCGGCACCATGGCGCGCGGACTGCCGTTGGTGCTGGTGCTCATGGGAAACGATTGCTTCAGCCATTTGCCCAGATAGATGCCCAACTGCGAAAAACGACTCACGCCGGGCTTCAGGTAGTGAATGAACTCGCGCTCCACGCCTTCGGGCAGCACGGAAACCTGAAGGTGATAACGGCCCAGCCAGGCTTCAACGCCTTGCGCGGTGCGTCCGGACAGCACGGAGCCGGAGATGATGCGATTATTGCTGCCGGTCAGCTCGCCGGTTGTCAGGTCCATCAGCGACGATCCCTGATGAATCTTGACCAGGTGCGGACGCTTTACCGCCGGACCCGCCAACGACACGATGCGGGTATGGTCCGGAAAGCCGGTGGAGAACAGCTTGCCGATGGCGATCACGTCCTGGTAATCCAGATGCCAGACCGTCTTGTGAGCGGAAACCGGATCCAGGAAGTGGATGTGGGTGCCGACCAGACCGGCGGGATGCGGCCCGTAAAACTCGTGCGGATTGAAAGCGCCGCATGGGAAGTCGGCGCGGGCATCCTTGCAGACATAGATTTTCGGAGCCAGCCGGGACACCAGCGACAGCCCGTCGTCAAAGGCCTGCTGCTGCGCGCGGATGATCGGGGCCGGGTCCGCCGCCAGCGGATTGGTATCCATCGCATTGACGAAAACAGCCGACGGCGTCGTGTCGGGATCGGCGACCTTGTTGTACGGCCGGGTGCGAATGGCGGTCCACAATCCCGAGGCCAGCAGCTGGGTAATGGCTGATTCGCGATCCATGTTCTGGATCTGGGCGCGGTTGTAGCTGCGGAACTCCATGATGTCCTGCGCGCCCGGCTCCACATCAATCACCAGCGACTGGAAGACCCGGCGCTCGCCGCGATTGATGGCGCGCACCTGACCGGTCACCGGCGCGGTGAACTGCACGCGCGGATTCTTCTTGTCGGTGAACAACGGCTGCCCCTGGATGACCCGGTCCCCTTCCGCCACCTTCATGGAAGGCATCATGCCGTGGTAGTCCGCGCCAATCAGCGCCACCGAACGGATGGAGGAAACCACACTGACCTGTTCAGAGGGAGCCCCGGAGATCGGGATATCCAGACCGCGTTTTATTTTGACCATCGTACACAGCACCCAGACGCCCGCAGGGGCAAAAAGATACGGCGGGCGTATGGATCGCCCTTCCGCAAACCGCCGATTATAGGCAAGATTCCGCCGCTTTCTCCATGTCGCAAGACTAATTTGTCAGCCCGGCCCGACCGGATCCGGCACACCGGGCCGCGTCTTGATCAGGATCAAAATGGCCGTGACGCAAACCGCGGCCGCTATCGTATAAACCCAGGCTGCCCCCAGCTGCAACCAGGCCGCCCCGGCCAGCCAGGAGCCCAGGGCTACGCCCAGCCCCCACAAGGCGCTATAGACCGCCTGCCCTTGCCCTTGCTGGCCCGGACTGAACTCCCGGAAGATCAGCTGCATGGCGGCGGCGTGGAACACGGCAAAACTGAAGGCGTGGAAAACCTGAACGCTCCAGACCAGCACCGGATGATCCACTCCCCAACCGATCACCAGCCAGCGCAGCGCCGCCAGCGCCAGGCAAGCCAGCACCAGTCCGGTTTCCGAAAAGCGCGCCAGCAGCCAGTGGGTGCGCGTGAACGCCAGCACTTCCGCCAGCACTCCCAGCGACCACAGCAGACCGATAACGCCCCGGCTGTAGCCGTGCGCTTCCAGATAGAGACTGAAAAAGCCGTAGTACGGTGCGTGGGACAACTGCAACAGGAAATGCACCACGAAAAAACCCGCGACCGGCCGCTTGCGCAGGGTATGCAGGAACGGCTCGCGGCTGCGATGGGCGGCCATGGCCGGAGGATGCGGCACCGCCAAGCTGAACAAGGCGGCAATCACGGCGCTGGCCAGCAGCAGGGCCGGCAGGTAATGCACGGACAGCCGATCGAACAGATAGCCGAAACCGGCCACCGTAGCGATGAACCCCAGCGAGCCCCACAAGCGGATATTGCCGTAGCGGGAACGCTCCGCGCCCAGATGGGCAATGGTGACTGCCTCGAATTGCGCCAGGATGGCGTTCTGGAAGAAGCTGTAGGCGAACAGCACCATCGCCATCAATCGGAAATCGCTGCCGACAAAAAAGATGCCCGCCCAGAAAAAGCAGATCATCAACGCCCCGAAGCGCACCAGCTCGATACGCTTGCCGGTGCTGTCGGCCAGCCAGCCCCAGAAGTTGGGGGCGAATATCCGCGTCAGCATGCCGATCGCGGTCAGCTGGCCGATTTCCGCCGCCGAAAATTTCAGGTTGTCGAGATACAGTCCCCAATAGGGCATATATCCGCCCAGTACGGCGAAGTAGAAAAAATAGAACAGCGAAAGTCGCCAATACGGCAGTTTCTGGACAGTCATGGACGCGGAAAACCGGCTTCCCTCGCAAAAATCGGGCTTAAATCAATTCCGGACTCGGGGCCGGAGGGGAACCGCAGGCCACAGGATAGCCGCAGGCACCGAGATAGGTTAACGTTAATTGGAAAATCATGGCAATTCAGGACTATGGCATGACAACCGATCCGTCGAACTACGATCTGGGCGCGCTTCTCAAGCTGATGGTGGATGTGGACGCCTCCGATCTGTTCCTGACCGTCGGCGCGCCGCCCAATATCAAGGTGCAGGGCGTGGTGCGCGCCATCAACCTGCCTCCAATGACATCCCCGTTGGTGAAATCCCTGGCGTACTCCATCATGACGGAAGCCCAGACCCGTCAGTTCGAAGCCCATCTGGAATGCGACCTGGGCATTACCATCGAGAATCTGGGCCGGTTCCGCTTCAACATCTTCATGCAGCGCGGGGAGACCGCCGTGGTGGCCCGACGCATCAAGACTCGCATCCCGACCATTCAGACATTGAAGCTGCCGGAGGTTCTGGAACACCTGGTGATGCTGAAGCGCGGCCTGATCCTGGTGGTCGGCTCGGCGGGCGCCGGCAAGTCCAGTACGCTGGCGGCGATGCTGGAACACCGGAATGAAAACGCAACCGGCCATATCCTGACCATTGAGGACCCGATCGAATTTGTCCATCAACACAAGCGCTCGCTGATCGATCAGCGCGAAGTCGGCCTGGACACCCATTCCTTCGAGGAAGCGTTGCGTCATGCCATGCGGGAAGCGCCCGATCTGATCATGATCGGCGAGATTCGCGACCAGATGACCATGCAGCATGCCATTTCCTATGCCGAAACCGGCCATCTCTGCCTGTCCACGCTGCATGCCAACAACGCCAACCAGACCATCGACCGCATCATCAACTTCTTCCCGGAAGACAGCCGCCGCCAGATCCTGATGGATCTCTCGATGAACCTGAGAGCCGTCATCGCCCAGCGGCTTATTCGCGGCAACGGCGACCAACTGGTGCCGGCGACCGAGGTGCTGGTCCTGACGCCCTACATTTCCGAACTGATCCAGAAGGGTCAGACCGACCAGATCAAGGATCTGATGTCCAAGGGACAGGAGGTGGGCATGCACACCTTTGACCAATCCCTTTACGATCTGTACGCCCGGGGTGAAATTTCCATGGAGCAGGCGATTGAGAATGCCGACTCCAAAACCGACCTGTCCCTGCGCATACGATTAACGCCGGGCCACCAGCCCGCCTCACCGGATCTGCATCTGAAACCTGAAAACGCTGCCGACTAACGGCGGTTTTCCAGCGCCAAAAATCAAATTCCGCCTAATCAATGCTCATATTGTCCTTTTTTCACATAGCGGACGAGGCTGACTCAGGCTAAAAAACATCCACCGCCAAGCCCATGACCGCTTGAGCGGTTTAAAACAAAAAAACCTCTGCAAGGTCGGGCCTTAGCTCCGTGCGTCACGGATCCGCGCGCCCCTGCAACGTTGGACCTCCGGTCCGGAACAAGGAGAAAAACATGAAACATGCATGGCTCGCCCTGATGCTTACCCTGAACCCCCTGACCAGCGCCCTCGCGGACACCGTCGTCTACGATGCCGCCGACGGCAAAGTCATCAACGCCAAACTGTCGATCGGCGGCACGGCCTACAGTGTCGACTGGTATCTGCCCTCTTCAACGCCAACCGCCCTGATGACTTACCAGCACGGTTTCAGCCGGGGCTGCGGCAATCATCGCAACACCTCGCTGAACATCATGCGTAAAAACGTCATGGTGCTTTGCGTGAACGCCTCGATGTCGGGCGGCAACCCTGCCCTGGCCAAGTCCTTCGCCCAATTGCTGGCGTCTCGCAACGTGCTGGCGCCGGGCAATATCCCTCTGCCCGCGCCGATCATTGTCGGCGGGCATTCCGCCGGCGGGCATTTCGCGACTGAGCTGGGGAAACAACTGGTCGCCTATGGCTACCCGTATCTCAAGGGAGCGGTCCTGTTCGATCCGGTGGCCCAAAGCGGCTTTACCGACAACCTGATGGCCATTTCCATGAATGGCAGCCGCCCGGTTCTGGCCGTAACCGCCAACAGCAATATCTGCAACATGTACAACAACGCCTACGGCGCCTTGCGGCAGATCCAGCAATTTGCCGCCAGCGCGGGCAAGAGCAGCTTTACCGGCGTCCAGTTGACCAGCAGCTCCACGCACGTGGACTCGGAAGGCGACAATACCGACTTCCTGGGTTATAGCGCCTGCCTGAGCCTGGCGCCCAAGGCAGCCAACACCGGCTATCTGCGAACCTTATCCGCCGCATGGGTTGCCGATATCGCCAATGGCACTCATGATGATGCCTACTATCCCGGCGGATATTACCTTTCCAACCTCATCGGCAATTCCAAGGCCAAGCTGATCCAATAACGCCGGTCGCTGCTTCCGGGGAACCGATATACCGGAAGCAGCGGTCTCCTCGCCTGAAATATTCACTTTCCAATACTTGTCAATCCCCCGTGTTTTCCGGGTGTGATTTTGAAATGTCCGGCGCTATAGTTCAGGAGTGTTAAGGGGATAACCGGACATCCCAATGCCGTCTGGAATATCGAGAAAAAAAGATGAACAAGATCAGGACAGGATTCGCGCTGAGTTCCATCACTCTCGCGATCATGCTGAGTGGCTGCAACACCAACAGTAATGATGACACCAAAGGTTCGACCGCCTCCACCACCACGACGGTTACCGTAACCCCGTCGCTGGGACGGATCAAGAATGCCCGCGTGGTGCTGCATAACCCGTTGAACCACAACGTGCTTGGCTCCGCCCCGCTGAACGCCAACGGCTCTGCCCAGGTCACTGTTCCCGCCGGCACCGCCAACGCGCTGGTCGAGGTGGTTCCTGACGCCAACGCCGAATACTTTGACGAAGCCACGAACAGCTTCCAGCCGCTGCCCGCCAGCACCCAGTTGCGCGCCGTGACGCCTCTGGTCGGCCCCAGCCCGGTTGTCGGGGTCACGCCGCTGACCGAAGCCGCCGTCCGATTCGCCGAAGTACAGGCCGGCGGCGCCGGTAATCCGATTACCCCGACCCTGATCCAGACCGCCAACACCCAGATCGCCCAGGTTTTCGGCATCAACAACATCCTGACGCCTCCGGCCCTGATCGGCGCGCCGGGTGACTACAACGCCCTGTTTGCCGCCGCCGCCAATGCCGCCAATGCCTATGCGCTGAGACTGGCGGCCCTGATGCAACATGCACAGACCCAGTTGGGCGCGGGTGGCAACAATCAGCCTGCCCTCCAGCTGCTGAACGCGCTGGCTGCCGATCTGGCCGACGGCAAGCTGGACCATCAGGTTCCCACCGGAGTCAACGTTCCCTCCGCCTTCCCGTTCGATGACGTTGCCCTGGGCACCGCGCTGCAGAATGCCCTGACCCAACTGGTGGCTGACTTGCAGGCGCTGAACGCGACCCTGCCCGCCAATATCCAGAATATTGTCAACGGATTGAACATCACGATTACACCGACACCGGAATTCTTCACCACGGTGCCGGGCACGGTGAATGCGGCGCTGGCCAAGAGCTATAGCCTGACCTTCCACAAAACGCCGAACATCACCAGCCCCATCGCCGATAACCAGACTGCCACGGCGGTCGTGAATGCGAACGGCTCGCTGCAAATCAACGGCGTCACGCTGACCAACCCGTACTACCAGAAATTCGGGACGATCACCAACGACCACATGCTGTTCTGGAATGATGCCGCGCACAACCTGCAATACATCCTGACTGACAACGGCCAGGGCGGCGCGTTCAGCGCGTTGATTGTCCGTGATACCGGCCGCCTGGTGACTCCGACCGAAGGACTGGTGCTGGGCGCATACACCATTACCCAATCGTCCGGCGGCGGTGGCGGATGCGGCACGCAAACCAAACTGACCCTGAACGATCTGGCCATTTATGCCGGCGACTATAACGTCGACATCATGACCGATCCGACCAATATCCTGTTGAACACGACCCTGAAGCTGACCACTGCGGGTGATGTGACTGTCGGTAACACGACCGTCCACGCGCAGGATGTTTGCCAGAATACGGACCTGCAAAACAACCCGATCGGCGTCACCGTCTATTTCACGACCGGCCAGGCGCTGGACTTCTTCCATCCCCCGTTCAACGGCATTACCGTATCGGGCGATGACATCACCAAGAACACTGTGGGCAGCTTTATCCAGAACCATGTCAACATCGTTGCCCAAGCGAATACCGGCAGCATCACCTTGTCGGGCGCATCCTCGGGCACGCTGACCGGCAACTCGGTGACCTCAACCTTGGACGCCACGATTGCCGGCCGTTTCAAGGTGCGCATGAACACCGGCATGATGGACGGCTCGGCGGTTGACCTGACCATCGACAACGGCAAGCCGTTGAATATTCTGGTCAGTCGCGGCAATACCTTCTGGCAGGCCAACTGTCTGATCAACCCCGCATCCTGCACAGGCACCATCAGCATTGATACGGCTACGGATCAGGTCACCTTCACCAACCTGCTGCTGAAAACCAACGACAACAGCAGCAGCATCAATATGAGCGGCAACATGCAATTGTTGAAACCGGCCGGAACCCTGGACGTCGGCGGAGCTACCTTTACTCCGCTGGAACTGACCATGGCCCCGTTTACGAACGGTCAAACCAGCATCAGCATTACCGGCAAGCTGGGTGCTGCCTTCGGCACGGGTATCGAGTTCCTGATCCAGGATATCAATACGGCCAGCTCGCAAATCACCAACTTCCTTTTCTACACCGGCAGCGGCGTCGATGCGGTCAGCTACGGCTGCACCAGCGCTGCCGCCTGTCAGAATATGACGGTCAGCGATAGCAGCGTGACGCTGTCCAATGCCACCCTGAACCGTACGCAAGGCTCGGCCGGCACCGCCACCATCCAGCTGAACGGCACCCTGACCGGAGGTCTGTAAGTCTTGTTCCGCCGCTTTCCCGGTTTGGGAAAGCGGCGGGATTCCATAAAAGAAGCCCCGTAAATGCGGGGCTTTTTTATGACTGAAGCAATCGTTCAGGGCGCAATCGGCGACAACGGCGGCACCACATCGGCATTCTGGGCGCGATGGCGCATGAAATGATCCATCAGCACAATCGCCAGCATCGCCTCGGCAATCGGCGTGGCGCGCACGCCGACACAGGGATCGTGACGGCCCTTGGTCACCACTTCCAGCGGATTTCCTTCCAGATCAATGCTTTGCCCCGGATTGGTAATGCTGGATGTCGGCTTCAGCGCAATGGTCACCACGATCGGCTGGCCGCTGGAAATACCGCCCAGCACCCCGCCGGAATGATTGGCGGTAAAGCCTTGCGGCGTCATTTCGTCGCGGGCTTCATGGCCTTTCTGGCTGACCACCTCGAAACCGTCACCGATGGCCACGGCCTTCACGGCGTTGATACTCATCATGGCATGGGCGATTTCGGCATCCAGACGGTCAAATACCGGCTCGCCCCATCCTACCGGAACGTTATCGGCAATCACGGTCAGCTTCGCGCCGACGCTGGTGCCTTCACGACGCAGGTTGGTAATCAGTTCCTCGAACTTCAGCACCGCATCACGGTCACCGCAGAAGAACGGGTTCTGGTTGACGTAGTCCCAGTCCAGCGCCGTCGCCTTCACGTCGCCGATCTGCTCGACATAGCCGCGCACGCGCACACCGAACTTTTCCAGCAGGTACTTCTTGGCGATGGCCCCCGCCGCCACCCGCATCGCGGTTTCCCGCGCCGAGGAACGGCCACCGCCGCGATAGTCGCGGAAACCGTACTTCTGGGTATAGGTATAGTCGGCATGACCCGGACGGAACGTCGTGGCGATATTGCCGTAATCCTTGGATTTCTGGTCGGTGTTCTCGATCAGCAGGCCGATGGGCGTGCCGGTGGTCTTGCCTTCGAAGACGCCGGACAGGATCTTCACCACATCGTCTTCGCGGCGCTGGGTGGAGAACTGCGAGGTGCCCGGCTTGCGACGGTCAAGATCGACCTGCAGATCGGCTTCCGTCAGTTCCAGTCCCGGCGGCACGCCGTCGACAATCGCGCCCAGCGCCGGGCCATGGGACTCACCAAAGGTGGTAACCCGGAACAATTGACCAATGCTGTTGCCCGCCATTACAGCGCCTCCCGGAATTGTTGCTGGTGCTGACGGCAAGCCTCGGCCGTCAGCGCGAAGACCCCCGAACCACCGTTTTCAAACTCCAGCCACTGGAACGGCACGCCCGGGAAGGCTTGATCCAGCGCCCACCAGGAGTTGCCTACTTCCACCACCAGCACGCCGTTTTCGGTCAGGTAATCGGCGGCTTCAGCCAGAATGCGGCGGGTGATCGACAGCCCGTCCGGACCGGCTTCCAGCGCCAGCTCGGGCTCATGGGTGAACTCGGGCGGCAGGTCGGCCATGTCGCCGGCATCCACATAGGGCGGATTGCTGACAATCAGGTCGTACTTCTGGCCAGGCAGCTTGCTGAAGACATCGGATTCGATCAGGTTCACCTGTTCCAGCAGGTCATGGTGTTCCACATTCACCGCCGCCACGGACAAGGCGTCCAGCGAAATGTCGGTGGCGTCAACCAGCGCTTCCGGGAAAGCATGGGCGATGGCGATGGCGATGCAGCCGGAGCCGGTGCACATATCCAGGATGCGTTGCGGGTCCAGCACGCCCAGCGAGGCGAAGTTCTCGTTGATCAGCTCGGCGATGGGCGAACGCGGCACCAGCACGCGCTCGTCCACATAGAACGGGTGGCCGCAGAAATAGGCCAGGTTCAGCAGGTAGGCCAGCGGAATGCGGTCGTTGATCCGCTTTTCCAGCAGTTCGACAATGCGGCGACGTTCGCTGGGCAGCAGGCGCGCATCCAGGATTTCCGCATCGGCATCCCAGCTCAACGACAGCGTCTGCATCACCAGCGCGGTGGCTTCGGCAAACGGGTCTTCACTGCCGTGGCCCAGATGCACGTCGGCGCTGCGCAGGCAGGTCACCGAAAAACGGATGAAATCACGGATGGTGTGCAGTTCGGCAACCGCTTCCTGAAAAAGGGTTTGAGGGAGGGTAACGGCCTCGTCCACGCTGGATTCCTCGATGGGGAAAATAAAGGATGGGATTGTAGCAGCAAAGGCCCGGCCCCTGTAGGCCGGGGTGATGTCCGGCCTACAGGCGCGGGCTTACTTGAAGATGTCTTGCAGGAAGGTCTGCAATTCCGACCAGGAGGCCTTGTCCGCCTCGGCATTGTAGGCAATGGGCATGCCGAACTTCTTGGCGATGTCGTCCGCGCCGGGGTTGGTGAAGCTGTGCTTCGCGCCCGGATAGCTGATGATGCGGTAATCGGCCTTCGCCGCCTTCATTTCCTCGTCAAACTTGGCCACGGCCTCGGCGGGAACCATGTTGTCATCGGCGCCGGTCATGACCAAAACTTTCGGCGTCACCTTGCCGGGTTCGGCTGGTTTCCAGGCGCCCAGCGCGCCGTGGAAGCTGGCCACGCCTTTCAGCGGCTCGCCCTGACGCGCCATGTTCAGCACCACCGCCCCGCCGAAGCAATAGCCGATCGCCGCCAGCTTCTTGCCATTGGTGTGCTTGTTGGCCTTCAGCAGCTTCTCGGCGGCGCGGAAGCGTGCACTGGTCTGTTCGGTATCCTTGGTGGCTTCCTGCATGAACGCCATGGCGTTGTCGGGGTGATTGGCGCTCTTGCCGTCACCGTACATGTCCACCGCCATCGCCACATAACCGGCCTTGGCCAGCTGGTCGGCGCGCGCGCGGGCGTAGTCGTTCAGCCCCCACCATTCATGCACCACCAGCACGGCGGGACGCTTGCCCTTGAACTGGTCGTCGTAAACGATGTAACCCTTCATGCTGACGCCGCCGCCGTTATAGGTCACGTCTTTACCGTGCAATGCCGCCAGGGCTTGTCCGGCCGCGAGGCTGAGTCCGAGTAACCATGCCTTGTTCATCAGAATGCTCCGTGTTTTTGCGGGAAAATCCGAAACTAAACGATTTGGCGCGGGAATGCACGTGGACAGAATTTTAGGTTGTGAAAACTATCTATGTTGCCGGAAACAACTCTTTCCGGTACTTTCGTACCAATAATAAATCCAACCGGAATTGCATCATGTCCCGCCCCGCCTATGACGTCATCATCAAGAACGGCTTTCACTTCGACGGCACCGGCAAACCGGGCGCCATGCGTCATCTGGGCATTCGCGGCAAGCGGCTGGTCACGGTCTCCGGCACGCCGCTGGACGAGACCGGCTGCCCGACATTGATCGACGCGCAAGGCCAATGGGTGATGCCCGGCTTTCTGGACACCCATACCCACTATGACGCTGAAGTGGTGGCCGCGCCTTCGTTGTCGGAATCGGTGCGGCACGGCGTCACCACCGTCACCATCGGTTCCTGCTCCATCAGCATGATCCTGTCCGCGGCGGAAGACTGTTCCGACCTGTTTACCCGCGTCGAGTCGGTACCGCGTGAGCAGGTGCTGCCGCTGTTGCAACAACGCAAGACCTGGAACACGCCCAAGGGGTATGTCGACTTCCTGAAACAGCATCCGCTGGGGCCGAACGTCTGCTCGTTCCTGGGTCATTCCGACCTGCGGGTGGCGGCGATGGGCCTGGACCGCGCCGTGGACAGCAAGTCCAAGCCGACCGAAGCCGAACTGACGCGCATGGAGCAATGGCTGGAAGAAGGACTGGACGCCGGACTGCTGGGCCTGTCCACCATGACCACCAAATGGGACAAGCTGGACGGCGACCGCCAGCGTTCGAAGTCCCTGCCCTCCACCTACGCGGGCTGGGGGGAATTCCGGCGGCTGAACCGCATCCTGCGCCGTCGCCGCGCCATCCATCAGGGCGCGCCGAACATTGTCACCAAGCTGAACATGTTCCTGTTCCTGGCGGAAAGCGCCGGTTCGTTGTGGCGGCCGAAACTGAAAACGACGCTGATCACGCTGATGGACATCAAGGCCAATCCGCTGCTGCACCGCGTGGTCGGACCATTCACCAACTGGTGGAACAAGCTGACTGTATCGGATTTCCGCTGGCAGGCGCTGCCGGTGCAATTCGAGGTCTATGCCGACGGCATCGATCTGGTCATTTTTGAAGAATTCGGCGCGGGCGAAGCGGCCCTGCACCTGAGCGAACAGGTCGAGCGCAACGCCCTGTTTGCCGACGAGGCCTATCGGCGCAAGTTCCGCAAGGATTACGAACGCAAATGGGGACCGCGCGTCTGGCACCGCGACCTGCATGATTCCGACATTGTCGATTGCCCGGACAAGAGCCTGGTCGGACGCAGCTTTGGCGAAATTGCCGACCAGCGCGGCCTGCATCCCGTTGACCTGTTCCTCGATCTGGTAACGCAATACGGCAAGGCCCTGCGTTGGCATACCGTGCTGGCCAATCACCGGCCGCAGGCGGTGAAGCGGATCATGAAGGAACCGGCCACCATCGTGACCTTCTCCGACGCCGGGGCCCATATCCGCAACATGGCCTTCTACAATTTCCCGCTGCGCTTCCTGAAGCTGGTGCGCGACAGCGACCGGTCCGGTGAACGCTTCATGCCGCTGGAAACCGCCGTCTGGCGTTTGACCGGCGAACTGGGCGACTGGTTCGGCATCGACGCCGGGCATCTGCGCGAAGGCGACCGGGCGGATGTGGTCATCATCAATCCCGAAGCACTGGATGAACGGCTGGAGGCGTATCACGAAGCGCCGATGGAGGGTTTGAACGGTTTGCAGCGCATGGTGAACCGTAGTGATGGGGCGGTCAGTACGGTGCTGGTCAACGGGCGGGTGGCGTTCAGGCAGAGGGAGTTTGCGGAGGATTTCGGGAAGGAACGGAATTATGGGGAGTTTTTGGCGGCGCGGTGAATCCCGGCGACTATTTTCCTTTACCCCTCCTGCAAAGCAGGGGGGGAGGCCCGCAGGGGCCAGGGGGGGGGCAGCGGCGGAGGGCTTAACAGGCTCTCAGTAACGGAGTCACTGTTCGTTGACGTTCCGCAACCCCCCTGTCACTGCGTGACATCCCCCCTGTTCCACAGGAGGGAAGGATTTCACTTGTTAACGGCATTTCGCCTTAAACAATGGGTTTGACTTCGTTGCGGAGATATTCGACCAATTTTGGCCACTCGCTTTCCTTGTATTCCCCATTAGCGTACCAACCATCTGTTGAACCTAGTTTCACCACCAGCTCCTCAAAATTCGGGTTCCCGGCCAAACGGGCAACAATCAGGCATTGGGGCATATGAATCATATTATGGAAATGATCACGAAATCTTATATCAGCATCACCATTCAAAAGCATATCCAATGTTTTAACACCCAAACATAGTGGCAAAACCCTTGATAAAAATCCCTCTAAATCTCTGAGCATTAACTTAGCATCTTCAATATTACTTACTCTTCTTCCCTCATATGGACCACCGATTATTTCGCTGAATATTTTCCCCCAAAATACAATTTCAGGAAAAATAAACTTAAATTTGTGTGAAACTGCTGATACAGCAGGCTGAGAGACTGATAGCCACACATCTACATCATAATTTCCGTCACTGCCATCAATATTAAAATCCGTGTAAAGAACAACATCATCAGATATTAGTCCATTATATGATGTTGATTCACCCAGCCATGTCATTTTTTTCCGTTTAAATTCTCCGTACTTTCCCAGCACCATCAAAAACTGTGGCTCAAACCACTTTTTGAACTGCCCTTTGCTCTTCGGAAACTCCGCGTCCTGCCTCCATGCCGCACACATCCCCTGCCAAGCCTTCTTCCGCGCCGCCGGCAACACCTTCCCGTCCGGCAAAAAAACCATCACCATCTCTTCATCAACCAACACCACCTGATGCCTGGCCGCCTCCTCCACCATCTTCACCAGAATGTGTTCCCAATCCTCGTACGGCATCTCCATACGCATAGCCGCCCGGCCATTGTTGCGCGCCCGCTTCGGCAAATCCCAGAGGAACTGTTCCAGGCAGTCTTCGTCACCGTATTCCCGCAAATAGGCATCCACCGCATCGGCAAACAACGGCAAGCCTTCGCCAGGCTCGCCATCCTGCTTGTCGTACAGCTCTTTGGCCATCGCGGCAGCAGAGGCATAGTCCTTTGGCAAACCGTGACGACGGGCGTCCCAGGCAAATACATAGTGACCGTTCATGGTGTTCTTGTGTCCATTTCGGGGAGAAGCTTGAGGGGCAGCATAACCATGCGGACGGGAGGCGATCAAGATTGTGTGACGGACAATCCCTGTCGGCTTGGCCTGCTCAGCATCGCATGGGTTAGAATGGAGTCCCTGATATATTCTGCCCGCCGCCCCCCTGCCCCATGAAAAGCAAACTGCTGAATGACCTGAAAAAAAGCCTGGCCTCCGAACAGAAACCGGTAATCAAGGTTGCACCGGTAACTGTCGCCAAGCCGGAAGAGACGGACGAGAAAGTGCTGTGGCAGCGCGCCCTGACCGGTGTCAAACCGCTGGAAACCGAGGCCACCGCGCCGCTGAAGATGCCCCGCCCCGACAAGCAGGAAGCCCTGATGCGCCGCGCCCGCGCCGAAGGTGACCGCGAGCTGGACAATCTGGGCATCTCCGACACCCAGGCCTTGCTGAACCCGGTGGCCAGCGAGGCTCAGCTGGCTTTCCGCCGCGTGGGCGTGCAGGTGGGGCAGTTCAAGAAATTGCAGGACGGCCAATTGCCGTGGAAAGCGGCGGTGGACCTGCACGGCTGCACCGTCGAGCAGGCGCGGCTGGCGGTGCTGCAACTGATCGCCGACGCCCGCGAGGAAAGCATCACCATCATCAAGATCGTGCACGGCAAGGGCTACAGCCAGGAAACCGGCGGCTCGCTGCTGAAAACCTGCGTCAACGGCTGGCTGCAGCAGCATCCGGCGGTCCTCGCCTTCTGCAGCGCTTCATCCAAAGACGGTGGCACGGGCGCGGTATTGGTGCTATTAAAACGACAACCCCCTCCCACGGACTCTCCGCGCCAATGACCCGGATTTCAAGGACGATTCTGCACTGCCTGTTGTTACTGTCGACCCTGCTGGTGATGCTTCCGGCGCGGGCCGATCTGGTCATCGGCGATGGCTACACCTCCGGAAAACTGGCGCCGCATACCGACCGCCTGTGTGACCCGAGCGGACGGCTGACGCTGGATGCTGTACGCAGGCTGGCCTTCCAACCGGACCGCCAGCCGGAAATCTCGCTGGGCTTCCGCCAGCCCGCCTGCTGGTTCCATACCCGGCTGTCAAACCGACGCGCCGATGGAGCCGACCTGATCCTGTCCTCTGACTTTAATATCATCGACCGACTGGAGATGTATGTCGTCGGGCCGGACGGACGGTTACTCGACCGGCAACTCAGCGGTGACGCCGTTGCCTACGATGTCCGCTCCCTGAAGACTCGCACACTGGCTTTCCCGCTGACGCTTCCGGCGGGCGAATCGCGCGATATCTACCTGCGCGCCGAAACCACCAGCACGCTGTACCTGCCGCTGCGTCTTTCCGACAGCCGCGTGTTTTTGGAAACCGCGATGTTCACCGACGCCGTGATCGGTCTGTTCTATGGCATCGCACTGGGTCTGCTGTTTTACCATCTGGTGCTGTGGCTGATGAACCGCGACCGGATGCAGGCCTGGTACCTGTCGTACGTGTTCTTCACCTTCTGCTTTTTCAGCATGGAGCAGGGTTCGCTGTTCCGCTTCTGGCCGCACGCTCCGGCCTGGAACAACGCCTTCCTCTACACCGCCTCCTTCCTGATGCTGGCCACGGCGTTGATGTTCTCGCGCCGCTATCTGGGTACCGCCGAATATCCGCGCCTGCACCGGGGCCTGGCCGCCATTGCCGCGATATTCACCCTGCTGGCCGTCATTCACCCCTGGCTGGCCGGCGGATGGATCGCGCCGTTCAATTCCGTCTGCGCGCTGGCCACCATCAGCGGCGTCATGCTGCTGGGCGTGCTGCGCTGGCAACAAGGTCGTGCTGAAGCCCGTCTGTTCCTGATCGCCTGGGGACTGTTGCTGCTGACCGGCTCGATTTTCATCGTGATGCTGAACCTGGGCATTCCGGGCATCTCTTCGTTGATCCTTTGCGCCCAAGCCGCCTTCGCCGCGCAGCAGATCCTGCTGTCGATCGGACTGGCGCAGCAGGTGCGGTTGCTGGAAGCACGCAACGCCGCGCAGGAGCAGGAGAATCGCTCGGCCAAGGCGGAAAGCGCCGCCAAAAGCGAGTTTCTGGCGCGCATGAGCCACGAGATCCGCACGCCGCTGAACGCCATGCTGGGCGTGAGCCAGTTGATGATCGGGCGCGAACACGACCCGGCCCGGCAGGAACAGCTGGACATCCTGCGCAGTTCCGGCGAGCAGTTGCTGAACATCGTCAATGACATCCTCGATTATTCCAAGATCACGGCCGGCAAACTGGAACTGGAGCGGCTGCCGTTCCACCTGCCCTCGCTGCTGAAGGAAACGGCCGATCTTTTCGCCATGCAGGCCCGACAAAAGGAGCTGGCGTTTCACACCCGTTACGACCCCGCCCTGCCGGAATGGGTGTTGGGCGATCCCACCCGCTTCCGCCAGATCCTGTTCAACCTGCTGGGGAATGCGGTCAAGTTCACCGAATCCGGACAGGTCTCGTTGACCGTGGAATGGTTTCAGGATCAGGAACCCCGGCAAGCCCTGTGCCGATTCCTGATCGAGGATACCGGCATCGGCATGAGTCCCGAGGAGATCAGCCGCCTGTTCACCTCGTTCCGGCAAGCTGACGCTTCCATTACCCGCCGATACGGCGGCGCCGGGCTGGGGTTGGCCATCAGCAAGCAGCTGGCCGACCTGATGCAAGCGCAACTGGAAGTCAAAAGCACACCCGGCAAAGGCTCGGTATTTGTACTGAACCTGACGCTGCCGGTCGTTCCTGAACCGGCCCCGTCTTCCCGCTCCGGACTGGCGGCGGGACTTCCGGAAGACCTGTGCGTGCTGGTTTGCGAGGACAACACCGTCAACCGCACCATCATTTCCGCCATGCTGACACGGCTGGGCGTGCGTCGCTTTGAATTGTGCACCAACGGTTCCGACGCCCTGACCCTGATGACGGAGCGCCATAATGAGTGGGATCTGGTGCTGATGGACTGCGAAATGCCGGTCATGGATGGACTGAGCGCCGTGCGCGCCCTGCGCAAATGGGAAAGGGAACTCGACCGCCCGCACTTGCCGGTGGTCGCGCTGACAGCACACGTGATGCCGGAATACCGTCAGCGCTGCCGTGACGCGGGCATGGACAGCTATCTGGCGAAACCGGTAGTGCTGATGGAACTGGAACGGCATTTACGGCATCCGGTCGACAGCTGAAGCTGGATTTCAGGGTTTGTAACCTTTACCCTGTGCCCGCTTTCCGCTACGGTGCAGCCATCCGCCCATTTGTATGAGACAAATCATGGAAAAAGCCTACGCCTCGATCATCAGCGCCATTGGCGAAGACCTGACCCGTCCCGGTTTGGCCGACACGCCCAAGCGCGCCGCCAAAGCCTTCCAGTACCTCTGCAAGGGCTATGACGAAGATCTGGACACCTTGGTCAACAACGCCATTTTCCCTTCGGACAACGATGAAATGGTGATTGTGAAGGACATCGAACTGTATTCCCTGTGCGAGCACCACCTGCTGCCCTTCATCGGCAAATGCCATGTCGCCTACCTGCCGGACGGCAAGGTACTGGGATTGTCCAAATTCGCCCGCATTGTCGACATGTTCGCCCGCCGCCTGCAAATCCAGGAAAACCTGACCAAGCAGATCGCCGATGCCGTGCTGCAAGTCACCGGCGCCAAGGGCGTGGCGGTCACCATTGAGGCCAAGCACATGTGCATGATGATGCGCGGCGTCGAGAAGCAGAATTCGGTGATGAAATCCTCCGTCATGCTGGGCCGCTTCCGCGAGAATCCGCAAACCCGCAACGAATACCTCAGCCTGATCGCCGGCTAGACTCCCTCCTCCCGGCCCGGATCAAATTCCGGGCCGGATGCTGCACGCATGCCCTATCCCTGCTATTCTGGTTGTCGGCCATTGCGCCTATAACTACAAGAAACCATGAACAGCCAGAACATGCTGGACGCGTTGATGAACAACACGAGCCGGCTCATTTACTTCAAGGATCTGCAAGGGCGCTACACCTTCGTCAACCGCGAATGGCTGCGCCTGTGCGGCTTGTCAGAGCATCTTGTCATCGGCCGGACCGACTTCGACCTGTTCGGCCCCGAATGGGCGGGACTGTTCCGGAATAACGACCTGCAAGTCATCCAGTCCATGCAGTCCACGGATTTTGAGGAGCGGGTCATCGCCCCGGACGGGTCTGTTGTCGTGCATCAGTCCATCAAGTTTCCGGTTTACGACCGTCAGGGCCTGCTCTGCGGCACCGGCGGCATTTCCACCGACATCACCGAACGCAAGCGTCTGGAAGAGTCACTGCGCATTTCCAACCAGACCAAGGACAAGTTCTTCTCCATCATTGCGCATGACCTCAAGAATCCGCTGAACGGCCTGATCGGCCTCACCGAGTTGCTGATGGACGATATTGATACGGCTCCGTCCGTACAAGTCCAGAAAGAAATCCGCTTGATCGGCCAGACCACCAAAGTGTTGCACAACCTGCTGGACAACCTGCTGACCTGGGCGCGATCCCAAACCGGCCTGCTGGAATTCGAGCCCCGCCGCTTGCCGCTGGCGGCCATGGTGCAGGAAAGCGTCCAGCTGGTGCATCCTGCCCTGCTGGCGAAACGGATTGTGCTGAAAGTGGGTTGCCCGGACAACTTGCTGATCTGCGGCGACCTGCAGATGACCTCCACCATCCTGCGCAACTTGCTGGCCAACGCCATCAAGTACAGTCATCCCGATAGCGAAATCCGCCTGCGCGCCCGCGAGTGCGGGGATTATGTCCAAGTCGAGGTTCAGGACAGCGGCATCGGCATTCCCGAAAGCCGTCTGGAGAAGTTGTTCCGGCTGGAAAGCAAGTCTTCGACACCCGGAACGGACGGTGAGATGGGCAGCGGCCTGGGGCTGCTGCTGTGCAAGGATTTTGCCGAAAGGCAACGCGGCCGCGTTGAGGTTGAAAGCGAGTTGGGCAAAGGCACCACGATGCGGCTTTACATCCCCGGGGCGCAAGGTCTGGAGACTGCCCGGCTGAGCGTTGCCTGAACCGGAATCACGATCCCCCGCCCACCCCTTTGGCGGGGCAGGCTTGGGATGATGGCTACGTGATTACAGCTTTTCCAGCGTAAAACCCAGCTTTTCCAGCGCAGACGCCTGACCATAGGGAGCAAGCACCGCCCGGGTCATTACCTCGGGCCGCAGATAGGCGGCCGCCACCCGTTGCAAATCAGCAATCCTCACTTGCAGCAACGCGGCCCGCATCTTGCGGCGCTGGGCCGGCGTACGGCCGTACAAGGCGTTATGGAAGGCGCTGCGCGCTTCACCCGAAGGCGACAAGGGCTTGTCCAGCGACGCGATAATGCCAAGAATGGCTTCTTCAAGCTGCCGCTCCTCATGGGCATTCGACTGCAGCCAGTCCAGACTGGCCTTGAAGTCGGCGTAGGTGCCTTCCAGCCGGGGATCGCGGTAAGAATAGAACCGGAATGCGCAGGCATTGCCGTCATAACCGGCGCCGCCGCCATATGCCCCGCCCTGCTCGCGGATGGCGCGATGCAGGAAACCGTTGCGCAGGAATCCGCCCAGCACCATGAAGGCGGGAGCATCGGGATGATCCGCCGGAACCGCCGGATAAGCCGCCGCGCAGAACTGGACCTGGCTGTTGACCAACCACGCCAGGCTGGGCGGGGCTGACGCCAGTTGACGGATCACCGGGTTTGGCTGACCCGCCACCGCCGCTTTAACCGGCTCATCGCGCCAGGTCGCCTGCAAAGCCGCCATCAAGCCGGGCAGACGCTCTTCCTCCGCAATCAGCAGCAACTGCCGGGGCGCAGCCAGCACCTTGGCGTGCAGGGCTTGCAAGGATGCCAGCAACGCATTCAGGCCGTCCTCCTCCTGTACCGCCTGTACTTGCCGGCGCAAGCGCAAGAGCGCGGGCAAGCCGGAGATACGGTACTCCAGGGAAGCCACAGCGCTCATGCCGTGACTGGCGGTTTGCATGGCCAAGGCATGACCGCTATCGGTAATCCCGGCCTCAAAGCGGGCCTTGCGCTGCCCAAGATACTCACGCACCCGGTCGCCTTCATCGAAGCGCAACTCCTGCAGAGTGGTGCGCACCAGCTCAAAACTGTCAGCGTGGTAATGCAAGGCCTTGCTCGACAACACCAGATGGCCCAACCCCTGCCCCGGATCATTCAGGCTGGTGCGGGTGCTGAGTCCCAGGCGGATGCCGCCGCTGACGCGCGACTGCCATTGCTGCATGGCCAGATAATCGTGCGAACCCGCCCCCAGTTCCCCGGCCAGTCCGGCATAAAGCGGCAGCAGGGCCTGCTCCTCGTCATCCAGTTCCGGCAGGTCGATGATGATCTGGTGATAGAACAGTCCGTTGGTGCCGGCGGTAAACGTCGTCAACGGAACCGCCTGGCCGCCCATCTGCACCGTGGCGCTGCGACCCTCGGCAATCTTGAGGTCGGCGGGCACGTCCGCCAGCCCTACTTTCGGCAGGATGCTGACATCGTCTTCCATGGACTGACGCTCGGCCAGCGCCTTGGTGCGCGCCAGGATGTCCTGCTTCTCGGCCTCACTCAAGGCAGCCTGAAGCCTTGCCAGCCGCGCCGCTTCGGCTTGCTGCTGACGGGCGCTGAGACCGGTGTCCGGCTTCAGGGTCAGGCGAACCCGATGGGAGTTATCCAGCAACTTTTCCTGCAATAACCGGCCGATAAACGCCGGATCCTGAATGGATTGCCGCAATTCGGCCAGCACGGCATCCACATCCCACAGTGCCAGCGGGTCACTGTCCTGCAAAGCTGCACCAAGACCATTCAGGATCAGCTGCAAGCCGTAGGGGTAAGAATCGCCGCCGATTTCACGCTGCGACAGCTCAACCTGATGCAGCACCGCCTCGACATCCTCCTGCGGCACGCCCTTTTCAACCACGTCACGCAACACGTTCAGAATGCCGTCCTCAATCGCCTGTACCTGATCGGTGGAGCAGCCCTCCAGTCCGCAGCTGAAACTCATCTCGCGGCCGTTGTCATCCAGCCCGCACATCGGTGACGGCGACTCCCCCAGTCCGCAGGTTTCCAGGTAATGACGCAGCGGCGATGCCGAATTTTCCAGCAGCACCCCGTTCAGCAAATGCATCGCCAGACGATCGCGCACGTCGGCGGTTTGCCCCAGCAGCCAGCTCAGCACCACGTGGCTCTTGCGACCGTCGTCGCCTTCATCCAGCGGATAGAATTCCTCAACGGTCACCGGCGCCAGATAGCGCTTTTCGTCACGACCGCGCACCGGTTCCCCGGCCTCAAAGGACTGCAGCGCCAGTTCCTCGAAACGGGCCTGCAGTTCAACGGCCGGTATGTCGCCATAGGTCATGAATACGGCGTTGCTGGGGTGGTAATGCTTGCGATAAAAGGCAAGCAGGTCGTCATAGCCAAGATCGGGGATGCTGGCCGGATCACCGCCGGAATTGAAATGGTAAGTCGTTGTCGGAAACACGTATTTGTTCAGCACATCCGACAGGATGCTGTGCGAGGAACTCATCGCACCTTTCATTTCGTTATAGACAACACCTTTATATGTCAGCGGACTGGCGGGATTTTCGGGTTCGCTGAACTCGACGCGGATGCCTTCCTGAGCGAAATCAAGCGGGTCCAGGCGGGCGAAAAATACCGCATCCAGATATACCGACAGCAGGTTGTCGAAGTCCTGACGGTTCTGGCTGGCAAAGGGATAGGCCGTCCAGTCGCTCGAGGTAAACGCATTCATGAAGGTGTTCAGCGAGCGCCGGATCATCAGGAAAAACGGATCGCGCACGGGGTACTTTTTCGACCCGCAAAGCGCGGTGTGCTCCAGGATGTGGGCGACCCCGCAGGAGTCCATCGGCATGGTGCGCAGCGCCACCAGGAAGACGTTTTCCGGATTGTCGGCCGCCAGATGGTAGTGCAAGGCCCCGGTCTTGCGGTGCCGGTATTCCTCCATCACCAGATTCAGGGACGGGACTGGCACGGTTCTGAGGCATTCAAAAGCGGGATGAGCTGACACAGGGGGACTCCGGAGACAAAAACGCAAGACTGCTATGGCGGGATAATGGGGACGAATGTGGCGGGGTGCAAGTAGATGCCGGTAATGACCGGACATTATCAGGACGGACAGCCCAGTTCCCGTGCCACCGCCGCCACGGACAGCGTGTCTGGCAAACCGGACAGCCGGTCCAGCAGGGCGTGCTTGACGTCGTCATGCAGTTCCGCCAGGCGCTCAGGCCTGATATCCAGATCCGTCGCCAGCGCCTTCAACGTCCGGCACTCCGCCGGCGAGCAATCACCGTCGGCATAGGCCGTCAACACACACAACTTCAGGATAAGCTCGCGGCTGGCGACCGCGCAGAACCGGGCGGCATCCATGGCGGGAACACGGCCGACTCCGGCCAGGACATCATCGAAGAGGGGCAAGCCGTCGGTTTCGACACCGGTTTCAAAAAAGCGCCGGATCAGGTCGATCTGTTGGGGATGAGGACCATCCACCCGCGCCATGAACAGCATCGCCCGCGTAGCCAACGTCATTTCGCCATCGCTCAGCGCCACGTCGAAGTCTGCGCATTCAGCGACTTCATCGGAGCCGGCCAAGCCTTCACTGTGATCGCGATCGTTATCCGTGATCACGGATGCCAGTTCATTCCGCATCCGCTCCGCTTGGGCCAGCATATCCAGCTTGGCATCCAGGGCGTTCAGGATTTTTTCATCCGGAATCCATTTTCCGGCCTGGGATCGCTGCTGCTGCAGCAACCGGTACTGTCCGACCAGCGCACTGACCCGCGCCTCCAGAGTTCCGGCCTCCGCCACCGCCGCCCTTTTGGCCGTCAGCGCGGAAATCAGCCGGACTTCCAAATAACCGCGACGGTTTTCCAGCACGCGCCGGTCCGTGCTGTCCAGCGGGCATTGCTCCAGCTGAAGAGACGCCTGTTCCAGATCCTTGCGGAAATCGGCGGCCGCCTCGACCGCGTACCGCCAGCGCGCCAACAACTCCCGGGAACCGGACTCACACTGCCGGAGTTCGGAGACCGCACGCAACACGCCGCTCTGGAAGGCGATATCAGGATGACGCCGCTCGACGCCGGATTGCCAAAGGGCAGCACTGCCCTGCCACAAGCCGGAAAGACGGTTCCGCAAACGTGTGTCTGTCATGACGAAATCCCTGCCGGACGCGCAGTCCTGTTTTTCTGGTTTTATGTTTATGCAGCGGATCATATGTTTAGCGCACATATCTCCACTACGAAACATTCTGTCACATTTAGCCGATATTATCGACAATTTGACGGATCGGCCAGATTGACTCGTCGGGATTCGGGTCAAGGCCGACATTATCCGGGTTTGTCTTTTGCGCCGCCGGGATGTTTGCGGTATAAAGGCGCATTCCTGAAAACCCCTCCACACAAGGCTTCCCATGACCCTTGAACTCTACGCTATCGGCAATGCCCTGGTTGACAGCGAATACCTCGTGACGGACGAATTCCTGGCGTCCCAATCCATTGAAAAGGGTTGCATGACCCTGATTGACGGGGATCGTCAGGCAGGACTGCTGGCGGCGCTGGATCGCGAATTCCGCTGCGCCAAGCGCGCATCCGGCGGCTCGGCGGCGAACAGCGTCATTGCATTCAGCGCCTTTGGCGGTCGGGCTTTCTATACCTGCAAGGTGTCGGATGACGACAATGGAGCCTTCTACCTGCACGATCTTCAAGCTGCCGGTGTCAGCGCCCCGGCGCACGCCAGGGTGGCGGGCGGCGTTACCGGTACGTGCGTGGTCATGGTGACTCCGGACGCCGAGCGCACCATGAACACCCACTTGGGCATTACGGCTGAAATGAGCGCCGGCGAACTGGACCTGCAAGCGTTGGAACAGGCGCGCTTCCTTTATATTGAAGGCTATCTGTCCACCTCGGCCAGCGCCCGTCATGCGGTCGCCACCGCGAGGGATATCGCACGCCGCCGCGGTATCCGCACGGCCCTGACCTTTTCGGATCCGGCGATGGTGCAATACGCCCGCGACGGTCTGGCCGAAATGCTGGCTGACGGCGTCGACATCCTCTTCTGCAACGAAACCGAGGCCACGCTCTGGGCGGGCGTCGAGTCGCTGGATGACGCCATTACCTCCCTGCACCGCCTCAGCCCGCTGGTCGTGGTTACCTGCGGCGGGCGCGGCGCCGTCATCAGCCATCATGGTGAACACACTGCCATTGACGCTTTCCCGGTTAACGCCGTGGACAGCAACGGTGCGGGCGATGCGTTTGCCGGCGCCTTTCTCTACGGACTCAGCCGCGACTGGCCGCTCGACGCCTGCGGACGGCTGGCGTCGCGCACCGCCGCCCAGGTCGTCAGCCGCTTCGGCCCGCGCCTGGACAGCGCCGGCTATGCGGCCGTCTTGAAGGCGCACGTGTGATGAGCCGGGAGCGGTTGTGCACGCTGGCGGAAATCCCGGATCATGATGCCCGGGGTTTCCGCACCAGCCAGGGCGAGGTCGTCGTGGCCCGCCGCGGCACCGAGGTCTTCGCCTACCAGAATCGCTGCCCTCATATCGGTATTTGTCTGAATTTCCAGCCGGATGTCTTCATGGAGCTGACGCAGCGCTACCTGCTGTGCTCCAATCACGGTGCACTCTTCCGCGTTGAAGATGGCTATTGCGTCCATGGTCCCTGTAGCGGACAATCGCTGCGCCGCAAGGACGTGGTGACTGAAAACGGCGTTGTCTGGCTGCTTCCCGGAAATTAGTATCCAGACATTTCCGGCAGCCATCCGGACCGGCCCCGAATTTGCAGGAATCCTGACTTCCTGTTATAGCTTATAGATTAACGTTTCTGTTTTTGCCTGTTTGAGGAGGGTCAATAATGACCGCAACAGCCGCCGCCCGAAAAGAAAAAGAAAGCATGCTGATCTACGGTTTTGAACCGTATCAGCCCAAAGCCGGCGAAGAGTTCATGAGCCCGGAGCAACTGGCGCACTTCAAGGGCATCCTTGAGGCCTGGAAGCGCGAACTGATGGAGGAAGTCGACCGTACCGTGCACCACATGCAGGACGAGTCCGCCAACCTGCCCGACCCCAATGACCGCGCCACCCAGGAAGAAGAGTTCTCGCTGGAATTGCGCGCGCGTGACCGTGAACGCAAGCTGATCCGCAAGATCGACGAAGCCATCAAGAGCATTGACGACGGCGATTACGGCTTCTGTGAGGCTTGCGGCGTCGAAATCGGCATCCGCCGCCTGGAAGCCCGCCCCACCGCCACGTTGTGCATCGACTGTAAAACCCTCGCTGAAATCAAAGAGAAGCAGATGGGGGGCTGACGCCTCCCATGCCCGACTACACCGGCCGTTTCGCGCCCTCGCCAACCGGCCCGCTGCATTTTGGCTCCCTGCTGACGGCTGTTGCCGGCTGGTGCGATGCCCGCGCCGCCGGCGGCCGCTGGTTGGTCCGCATTGAAGATGTGGACGAAGTCCGCACCCGCCCCGGCGCTTCCGACGACATCCTCCGCACCCTTGACGCTTTCGGCCTGACCCACGATGGGGAGGTCCGTGTGCAATCCCGGTGCAAGGCGCGTTATCAGGCCGCCCTCGAACAACTGCAACGTCAGGGCGATGTATTCTGGTGCCGTTGCACCCGCAGCGATCTCGCCCGTTTCGGACAATCTGTCTATCCCGGCCTGTGCCGTCTGCATACTTCCCCCTTGAACAATGCTGCCGTGCGCCTGCGCGTACCCGCGCCCTGCCCGCAGCATTTTCCTGACCGTGTCTTAGGCGAACAACGGGAAGATGTCGCCGCCGTTACCGGTGATTTTGTCATCCGCCGACGCGACGGCTTTTTTGCCTATCAGCTGGCGGTGGTGGTCGATGATGCCGAGCAAGGCGTCACCCACATCGTGCGCGGGGCCGACCTGCTGGACAACACCTGCCGCCAGATCTATCTGCAGCAGCGCCTGGGTTATTCCACACCGGATTATGCGCATATCCCCCTGATTGTGAATGCGAAAGGGGAAAAGTTGTCGAAGCAAACCGGCGCCCTGGGCCTGGACGCCGCCCATGCCGGAAAGCTGATCTGGCTGGCGCTGGATCTGCTGGGACAGTCGCCCGATGCCGCGCTGGCTCGCGAAACGCCGACCGTCATCCTCACCGAGGCTGTCCGCCGCTGGCAGATCACGCGCGTACCGTCGGGCCTGCAACTGCCTGCGGACAAACGTGTGCCGGTCGATGACGCCTACAACCATTAGCCGGTGATCCTGCGGACGCGCTGCAAACGCGCATTCCCCCCAACACGCGCCTACGCTATCCTTAGCAGATAACCCCAAGAGCCGACGCGACCGCCCGGCCACCCCCGAGACAAGTCATGTATATCGACCGACTGGTGCTGATCTTCATCCTCGGAGCCTATTTGCTCTCCCCCGCCATTATCGAATGGTGGAGCATGGGCGGCACGGCCTGGATGCGCCCCTACCTGATCTGGTTCATCCTGATCATTCTCAGCTTCTGGATCGGCAAGAGCCGCGACCTCCATGATCTTTGAACCGTCCATCCTGCTGACGCTGGGGCTGGGCTATCTGCTGATCCTGTTCCTGGCCGCGCATTTCAGTGAAACCGGCATCATTCCCACCCGCTGGATCCGCAATCCGGTGGTCTATGTCCTGTCGTTGGGCGTCTATGTCAGCGCTTGGGGCATCTATGGCGTGGTCGGTTTTGCGTATGAAACCGGTTATAACTTTCTCGCCTTCTATCTGGGCGTGTCCGGCGCCTTCCTGCTGGCTCCGGTGCTCCTCAGCCCGATCCTGCGCTTGTCCAAAAATCATCAATTGGGATCGATGGCCGACCTTTTCGCCTATCGCTACCGCAGCCAGGCGGCTGGATCGCTGACCACCATCGCCATGGTGCTGGGCATGCTGCCGTTACTGGCGCTGCAGATTCGCACCGTCGCCGATTCCGCCGAAATCCTGACGCAAAGCCTGCACCACCATGTCATTTCCATCACCTTCTGCGTCATCATCACCCTGTTCACGTTGCTGTTCGGGGCAAAACCCCTGACCACGCAATACAAGCACGACGGGCTAGTGGTGGCGATCGCGGTGGAATCGGTCATCAAGCTGATTACCATGCTGGTGCTGGCCGGATACGCCCTGTTCTTTGTTTTCGGGGGCGCCTCGGCCTGGACCAGTGGCTGACCCAGCATCCGGACGCCCTGGAACTGCTGTACGTGCCGCTCAAGGAAAGCGGTATCTGGCACAGCATGATCCTGGCCTTCCTCTTTTCCGCTGTGGTCATGCCCTACATGTACCACATGACCTTCACCGAAAACTTCCAGCCGCGTTCGCTGCTGACCGCCAGCTGGGGCCTCCCCTTCTACTTGTTCCTGATTGCACTGACCGTGCCGATCATCCTCTGGTCGGGGATCAAGCTGTCTCTGGTCACCACTCCGGAATATTTCACGATGGGCGTGGCGCTGGCCAGCCAGCAGCCGTGGCTGCCGCTGCTGGTCTTTGTCGGCGGGGTGGCGGCCGCCAGCGGCACCATCATGGTGACCTCGCTGGCGCTGTCCTCGATGGTGCTGAATCATATGGTGCTGCCGTTCACCCAGCCCGCCCCGGAATACAATCTGTATCGCTGGCTGCTGTGGGTGCGGCGCGGACTGATCATCCTGATCACGGTGCTGGCCTACTTGTTTTACAGCCTCTTCACCCGTGACCACAGCCTGACCGAAATGGCGATGCTGACGTTCATCGCCACGCTCCAGTTCGCGCCCGGACTGATCGGTGTGCTGTTCTGGCCGCGCGCCACCCGCGCCGGTTTTGTTTCGGGACTGGTGGCGGGACTATTGCTGTGGTTCGTGGTGCTGGTCATGCCCTACCTGCTGGATCTGCCTGCATTGTTTCCGCATCTGGCGAACTATGACTTCTCCTTTTTTGCCGACCCGGTGTACTGGCACCACGTCGGTCTGGGCAGCACCGTCGTCAATGCCGTGTTGATGGTGGTGGTGTCGCTCACCACCCAGCAAAGCGCTTCGGAACAGATGGCCGCCAACAGTTGTGCGGTCGACAACCTGCGCCGCCCCTACCGCTGGTCGCTGAAAGCCCGCGATGTTGACGACTTCAGCATCGCCCTGACCAAGGCGCTGGGCAACCTGGCCGCCGAACGCGAGGTCAATCAGGCCTTGCATGACCTGTCGATGATCCGTGACGAGAAGCGCCCCTACGCCCTGCGCCGACTGCGCGACCAGATTGAATCAAACCTGTCCGGCCTGCTGGGACCGTCGGTGGCCCATGAAATCCTCGACGCCCACCTGCCCTACCAGATTCGTCCGGAAAACGCGGGCGGCGAAGATATCCATTACATTGAATCACGGCTGGAAGAATACCGGCACAAGCTGTCCGGTCTGGCCGCCGAACTGGATGCCCTGCGCCGTTTCCACCGCCAGACGCTGTATGACCTGCCGATCGGCGTCTGCTCGCTGGGCCGTGATCTGGAAATCCTCAGCTGGAACCGCACGCTGATGGAAATGACCGGCATCTCCGACGAAGACGTGATCGGCTCGCGCCTCAGCAGCCTGCCGGAACCATGGCAACGCCTGCTCAATGACTTCCTGCACAGCCCCAGCGTGCAGCTGTACAACCAGGAAGTCGAAGGTTACGGCCATAACCGCCGCATCAACCTGCATCGCGCCTATATCGGTGAGGACGCCCACAGCGAGGACATGGGCGGCAGCCAGGTGATCGTGCTGGAGGACGTGACCGAACTCGATCGCCTGGAGGCGCAACTGGCGCATAATGAACGCCTGGCCGCCATCGGTCGCCTGGCCGCCGGGGTCGCGCATGAAATCGGCAACCCGATTACCGGGATCGCCTGCCTGGCGCAAAACCTGAAAGCGGAAAGCGCCGAGGATGAAACCCGCGAAGCCAGCGAACAGATCCTGACCCAGACCAAGCGCGTCAGCGAAATCGTGAAGTCATTGGTTGGCTTTGCGCGCGCCGACCAGCAGATCAGCACCTACAGCTATGGCCCGGTCAACCTTTACCACGTCGTCGGGGAAGCGATCCAGTTGTTGATGCTGACCGGCAGCAAGGACTACCATTTCGATAACTTCTGCCCAGAAGACCTGATCGTGCGCGGCAACGGCCCGCGCCTGACGCAGGTGTTCATCAACCTGCTCAACAACGCCCGCGACGCCAGCCCGCCCGGCAGCCATATCCTGGTGGAAGCCCGGCCGAACGGGCCGACGGTACACATTGAAGTCGAGGACTTCGGACACGGACTGCCTGCCGGCACCATCCGCGACAGCCTGTTCGAGCCTTTCGTCACTACCAAGGAAACCGGCAAGGGCACCGGCCTGGGCCTGGCGCTGGTGCACGGCATCATCGGCGAACATGGCGGGCGCATCCAGCTGATGGACAAGGCGGATTATGACCAGGGACATGGCGTTATCGTGCAACTTACCCTGCCCGCCGCCGAGGCGGATGCTGCTACCGGAGAACGCTGAAGGTGAATCATCACATCCTGGTTGTCGAAGACGAAGCCATTATCCGCAGCAGCCTGAAACGGCTGCTGGAGCGCAACGGCTACCGCGTCAGCGAAGCCGGCTCCGTCCGTGAGGCCATCGACAACCACCGCCTGCCCGAGTTCGACCTGGTCATCACCGACCTGCGTCTGCCCGGCGAACAGGGCACCGCGCTGATCGAACTGGCCAAGCCTGCGCCGGTGCTGATCATGACCAGTTTCGGCACACTGAAATCCGCCGTCGACGCCATGAAGCAAGGCGCGGTCGATTACATTTCCAAGCCTTTCGACCATGATGAAATGTTGCTCAGCGTCTCGCGTATCCTGCGCGAACAGAAGCTGAGCAACGAAAACGAAGCCTTGAAGCAGACGGTCGCCGTCCCGGAAAGCGGCATCATCGGCAGTTCGCCCGCCATGCAGGAACTCTTCCGCCGCATCAGCAAGGTAGCGCCGATGTCCTCCACCGTACTGGTGCGCGGCGAATCCGGCACCGGCAAGGAACTGGTGGCGCGTGCGCTGCACCAGCAAAGCCCCCGCCGTGACAACGCCCTGATCTCGGTGAACTGCGCCGCCATTCCGGAGTCGCTGATCGAAGCCGAACTCTTCGGTTATGAAAAAGGCGCTTTCACCGGCGCGAATACCCAGCGCAAGGGGTTGGTGGAAGCTGCCGATGGCGGCACGCTGTTCCTGGATGAAATCGGCGAACTGCCAATGGAAGCTCAAGCTCGTCTGCTGCGCCTGCTGCAGGAAAAGGAAGTTCGCCGCCTGGGCGCCACCCAGACCCGCTTGGTGGATGTCCGGCTGGTGGCCGCCACGCACCGCAACCTGAAGCAGCTGGCTGCCGAAGGCCGTTTCCGGGAAGACTTGTATTACCGCCTGAACGTGGTCGAACTGACGCTGCCGCCGCTGCGCGAACGCGGTGATGACATCATCGAAATTGCCGGGTTCCTGCTGGCCAAGACCTGCGAGCGGTTGAACGTGCGGCCGTTGAGCTTCCACTCCGCCACGCTCACCGCCATGCTGGCCTACAAATGGCCCGGCAATGTCCGCGAACTGGAAAACGCCATCGAGCGCGCTGTCATTCTCGCGGATGACACAGAAATCACGCCCGACCTGCTGGCGATCGAAGTGGATGTGCCCATGCTGGACGAGCCCGGACACCCGTCCTCGCGGCATCACGACACCGTGGCGGAAAACACCCCCAGCCCGGTTTCCGATGTTGCCGAGCCCCCCGCCGGACTGTCGCTCGAAGATTACTTCCAGAGCTTCGTGCTGGCGCATCAGGAACAGATGTCCGAAACCGAACTGGCGCGCAAGCTCGGCATCAGCCGCAAATCGCTGTGGGAACGCCGCCAGCGCCTGGGCATCCCCCGCCGCCGCTCCACCAACGCGCCGGACAGTGACGCCTGAACTGCGTTACACACCGCTGGGGAACGGTAACAGGTGTAACCACACTGTTACCGCTTCACCCGGCTTTGTTACCCTGACATTGTCAGGATGTTACCGGGAACAATTTCCTCACCACCGCCCTGTTCATTCTTTTTCATCAACCCACTGAAATTAAAGCCTTTAAATTATTTTCATGAAGTTGGCACGGCTTCTGCATTATTTATAGCGTGACGCCAACAACCCTAAAAATACGGCGCACTCATAACAAGAACCGAAAACAACAATGACGCATGGCGAACGCCATCCGCATGCTGAGACGATGGCGAATAACAACACCAACGCGCCGATCAGCACTACACAACAAGAAAATCCATCCAAGAAAAACAATAGAGGTCAAAACTAGCGCACGCGGGGACTCCGGTCCCCGCGCCTCCTCTGTCTCCCTTGCCCGCCAGTCCTTTCAAGCACCTCGAACACCATCAATCCGTTACCGGCCCGATACCGTTAAAAACTTGCTATTATTCGGGACTTGATCCACCCCAACGCAGGAAACCTTCCCGTTTCATGAGCAGACACAGCCACCCACTGCAGCCCGTCATTTACCGTGACACCGAGTCCGGTCTGGACATCAACGATTTCAGCGATGCCGCCCACCATGTCGTCAAACAGCTGGATGCGGCCGGTTATGCCGCCTATGTTGTCGGCGGCAGTGTGCGTGACAGCCTGCTCGGCCTGCACCCCAAGGATTTCGACGTCGCCACCAATGCCACGCCTGACCAGATCAAGCACGTGTTCGGCCGTCAGTGCCAGATCATCGGCCGTCGCTTCCTGCTGGCCCACGTCTATCACAACCGCCACATGATCGAGGTCGCCACCTTCCGCGCCCCGCACCATGAAGGCAGCCACGGCCAGACTTCCGACCACGGCATGATTACCCGCGACAATGTCTGGGGCCGCATAGATCAGGACGCCTTACGCCGCGACTTCAGCATCAACGCGTTGTATTACCAGCCGCTCACCGGGGAAATCCTCGACTTCGCCGATGGCATGAAGGACGTGCGCGCGAAAAAACTGCGCATGATCGGGGACGCCGCCGTGCGTTACCGTGAGGATCCGGTGCGCATGCTGCGGGCGCTGCGCTTCGCCGCCAAGCTGGGCTTCTCCCTGGAGAAAGGCACCGCCGCGCCCATCCGCAGCCTGGCCTACCTGCTGGGCAGCATCTCGCACCACCGGCTGTACGATGAAAGCCTTAAGCTGTTCAGCTGCGGCCATCTGGATGTGCTGCTGCCTGGCCTGCAATTCTCCGGATTGCTGTCGCAACTGTTTCCGCACATTCGCGAGAGCGGTCATCTGCCCGCGCTGGTAACGCTGGCCGCGCGCAATACCGACGAGCGCCTGCGTCAGGGCAAGACCGTCAATCCCGCCTTCTTCTACGCCGTGCTGCTGTGGGAACTGCAACAGAACATCCTGCAACAACGACTGGATGCCGGCGAACCGCTGCTGGCCGCTTATCAGCAGGCCGCCATCCAGGCCTTGGGCCAACAGTACCAGCGAACCGCCATTCCCAAGCACGCCAGCCAGACAGTACGCGAGATCTGGGAAATGCAGCCGCGCCTGCAACGCCCGAAGTCGCGTCAGGTGCCGGAACTGATGGCCAGCCCACGCTTCCGCGCCGCCTTCGATTTCCTGCTGCTGCGTGAAATGACCGGCGACAAGAACACCAACGGCATGGCGGTATGGTGGGAGGAATACCAGACCGCCCACGACGACCATCGTGAACAGATGCTGCGCCAGCTTGACCGCCCCGCTTCCAGCAAGCGCAAGCCCGGCAAGAAACAACCGGCGCATGCTGCCGCCCCGGCCGCCCCGGCCGCTCCGGAATCCGGCGAGGCATGAGCTACACCGCCTTCATCGGCCTGGGCGCCAACCTGGGCGATCCCCGACAGCAGCTGATCGAGGCGATTCAATGTCTGAGCGGCCTGCCGCATACCCGTATCACCGGGGTTTCCCGCCTCTACGGCAGCGCGCCGGTCGGCCCGCAGGACCAGCCCGACTACGTTAATGCCGTTGCCCGACTGGAAACCGGACTGACGCCACACCGGCTGCTGGCTGAGCTGCAAGCCATTGAAAACAACGCCGGGCGCATCCGCGAACGGCACTGGGGTCCGCGCACGCTGGATCTCGACCTGCTGCTCTACGCCCGGGATGAAATCCGCACCGCCAACCTGACTGTTCCGCATCTGGAAATGGTCAACCGCGCCTTCGTGCTCGTCCCGCTGCTGGACATCGACCCCGAGGCGGTTTTGCCAAACGGGCTAAAAGCCGCTAGCCTACAGGCCGCCACGCCCGGTCCGGACCTGCACGTCCTGGCCGACTCCGGCTGGTGGCAACCCTGAATCCGTGAGGTGCCCGCATGCCTGTCTCCCTGACCACCCTGCGCGACCTGAAGCAGCGTGGCGAAAAGTTCGCCATGATCACCTGCTACGACGCCATCTTCGCTCAAGCCATGAACCAGTCCGGCGTGGAATGCCTGCTGATCGGCGACTCGCTGGGCATGGTGCTGCAAGGCCATGACTCCACCCTGCCGGTCAGCATGGCCGACATGGTCTATCACACCCACTGCGTCGCGCGCGGCAACAGCCAGTCCTTCATCGTCGCCGACATGCCGTTCATGTCCTATGCCACCGTCAACGACGCGTTGAAGAACGCCGGCGACCTGATGCAGGCCGGCGCCCATGCCGTCAAGCTGGAAGGCGGCGGCTGGTTGGCCGACACCGTCACGCAAATGGCGCGCTGCGGTATTCCCGCCTGCGTGCACATGGGGCTGACACCGCAATCCGTGAACGTCTTCGGCGGTTACAAGGTGCAGGGCCGCTCGGCCGAAGCCGCCGCGAAAATGGTGGAAGATGCACGCCGGCTGGAACAGGCCGGCGCGGCGCTGCTGCTGCTGGAATGCGTGCCGACCCCGGTGGCGAAGCAGGTCACCGAAGCCGTCGGCATTCCGGTGATCGGCATCGGCGCGGGCCCGCACTGCGACGGCCAGGTACTGGTGCTGCACGACCTGCTGGGCATGTATCAAGGCAAGCCCGCCCGTTTCGCCAAGAACTACCTGCAAGGCCGTGACTCGGTGAAGGATGCCCTGACCGCCTATGTGCAGGAAGTCAAGTCCGGCGCCTACCCCGCCCCCGAGCATGGCTTCAGCCAGTAATCCGGAGATCCGCGCATGAGAACAGAACACACCATCCAGGGACTGCGCGAGCAACTGCGCCAGGCCCGCCGTGACGGCAAGACCATCGGCTTCGTGCCGACCATGGGCAACCTGCATGCTGGTCATATCTCGCTGGTGGAACGCGCCAAGGTGCAGTGCGACATCGTCGTCGCCAGTATCTTCGTCAATCCTACGCAGTTCGGTGCGAACGAAGACTTCGGCACCTACCCGCGCACCCTGGAAGCCGACAGCCAACTGCTTTCCGCCGCGCAGTGCGATTTCCTGTTCGCCCCTGCCGCCAGTGAAATGTATGCCAACGACCTGAACCAGAGCACGATTGTCCATGTCGCCGAACTGGGCAAGGAACTCTGCGGCGCGCACCGTCCCGGCCATTTTGACGGCGTCAGCAGCGTGGTCAGCAAGCTGTTCAACATCGTGCAGCCCGATACCGCCTTTTTTGGCGAGAAGGACTTCCAGCAGTTGGCGATCATCCGCCGCATGACCCACGAACTGAATTTCCCAATCACGATTGTGGGCGTCCCTACCGCGCGGGCCGAGGACGGGCTGGCGCTGAGTTCGCGCAACGGCTACCTCAGTGACAGCGAACGCAAGCAGGCGCCGATGCTGTACCGCATGCTTTGCCAGCTGCGCGACGCCATCAGCTACGGCCAGCGTGACTACGCCATGCTGACCGACGCTGCCTGCCTGCACTTGCAAAAATCGGGATTTGAGCCAGACTATGTATCGGTTCGTCGTGCGTCCGACCTGCTGCCCGCCACTGCGGAAGACACCGCGCTGGTGATCCTGGTCGCCGCCCGTCTAGGGAAGACAAGACTGATCGACAACCTGGCGTTTGACCTTCCGGCAGGTGCCTGAAAACACACTTGTTGGACGATATGTATCTTTTTTGGGTTGCGGATGATTGAACCCGAGTAAAGTTTGGGGCAAAATGGCGCGCCATTTCGCCCCTGAAATGGGCTTTTGATATGCCCGCGCTACCCCCACCCGGAGGCCACCGCCATGCAATGCACCATGCTTAAAGCCAAACTGCACCGCGCTTGTGTGACTCATGCCGAACTGGACTATGAAGGCTCCTGCGCCATTGACGGCAATCTGCTCGATCTGGCGGGCATTCTGGAATATGAACAAATCCAGATTTATAACGTCACCAACGGCGAACGTTTCACGACTTACGCCATTCGTGCCGAAGAAGGTTCGCAAATGATTTCGGTGAACGGCGCGGCTGCCCACAAGGCCCGTCCCGGTGATCGTGTCATCATCTGCGCCTACGCCAACTATAACGCCAACGAGCTGATCAATTTCAAGCCGCGTCTGGTGTACTGCAACGCCGACAACACGGTCAGCCATAGCGCCAATGCCATTCCGGTGCAGGTTGCCTGATTAAGCCCCGCAGAATTTCAAAGGCCCGGCCTCTTCGGAAGCCGGGCCTTTTTTATGCGTAAAACACCGCCAGCCATACGGTGACGCCCTCGGGCAGCGTCCAGTCCACCCGGTGTTTTTCCCCCGGCGCAATGTCCACCCATTCTCCCGGTCGCAAATGCACCACCCGTTCACCGTCCTGAAAGCGTAACCGGGCTTCCCCGCTCACCACCATCACCCACTCGGCTTCCGCCTGCTCGTACCAGAAGCCCGCCGGCGAAGGGCACATGCCGCTTGAGACAATCCGCTCGACGCGAACACCCGGTCTGTCCACCAGCGCCTGGAATGACTCCCCTTCCGAATTACCGGCGTGCTCCAGCAGATGGCCAATCCGCATTTACAGCCTCCCGGTCATGACCCGGATAATGTGGTAATGATCCTCGAACATCCGTTCCGGCGTCACCTCGGACAGCGGCACCCAGAACGCCGCGCGCGCATCATCGGCCGCGTTGACCGCCGGTAACCGGGGCATCACCGGCAAGTCATAATGAAACGCATGGGTGATGGTGCGGCCGCGCACCGAACGATAGGGATCGTCAAAGGCCCGCACCCCGGCCAACGACGCCTTCAACAACTCACGCGGGACCTCCAGACAGGTTTCCTCGTTCAGCTCCCGCAGCGAGGCGGACTGCAAGGTTTCTTCCTGATCGAGAAATCCACCGGGCAGCGCCCACTGCCCCACGCCGGGACGCCCGCCGCGCTCAATCAGCAGGATATGGTCATTGCACACCACCACCGCATCCACCGTCACGAAGACCGGCGGATACGGGGCCTTGTTCCACGCGGCCTTGTACTCGCGGACAAACCGCGCTTCCGCCTGCAATTCCGACCAGTGTTTCGTCTGACGGAAATCCTGAAGGAAACGGAGCGCGCCTTCCGGGAAGCGGGACTCATCCACCGCATCGCCGAGCAGATAGGCTGTTCGCAATGGTGTCGCGGAAATGGCGTCGATGTTGTCCACCGGCACACTGCCCCACCCGGGAAAGAGGCTCAGGTAATAGGTGGTGTCATCCTTGTCATGACCGATCAGCCCGACGCGGCTGTCCGACCCGCGCGCCGAGCGTTCCAGCACAATCGCTACCGCCGTGCGGACGTCTTCTACCCAGCGATCGTCGTCATAGAGGCTGTCGCGCAAGGGTTGCAGGTGCACCCGCACTTTCTCATCCTCAGTCAGGCAGGCACGGATCATCGCCATCCGTGCATCGACCGTGAAGGGATTGCGCAGGTTGCGTGACTGACCGGCCGACCCGACCAGCACGATTACCTCACGGGCCTGCCGCAAGGCCTCGCGGATCACCGCCAGATGGGCGACATGGAAGGGCTGGAAGCGGCCGATGAAGACCAGGAAATCGTACAAAACCTTCTCCTGCTGGAAATGAAAACGGCGCTGCCGAAGAGCGCCGGTATGTCTTGCCGTAACGCCGCTGCCGGAGCGGCCGGTTCACGGACTCAGAACGGAATCTTGCCCGTCAACATGTCCTTGTACATCACCCAGTCGCCCATGAAGCTGTAGACCGGATATTTGAAGGTGGCGGGCTTGTTATGCTCGAAGAAGAAATGGCCGACCCAGGCGCAGCCGTAACCGGCGGCAATCCCGGCGGCGACATAGCGTTTCTTGCCGGTCAGCATCGCCGCCCCCAGTCCCGCCAGTCCCAGCGTGCTGCCGACAAAATGCAGACGGCGGCAGGTACGGTTCTCATGTTGGCTGAGGTAAAAAGGGTAGAACTCCTCGAAGCTGTTGAAAACCTCGGGGAAATCCTCGTTCGAGGCGGCGTCGGACACCATCAGTTCGGCGGGATATGCGTGTGAAGTCATGGCCATCTCCTTTTTGTTTTATGGCGGCAATTCCGCTAGCATAGCAGGCTATTTCCGTCTGTCCATGCTGCCCTGAAACCATGCGAATCGCTTTGTTGCTGCTGTCCTTGGGACTGCTCTCCGCCTGCGGCCAGAAAGGGGCGCTTTACCTGCCCGAAAAGCCCGCCCAGGCTCCCGTGCAACCGACGTCCCAACCCTGATTATCCGAGTACGCCATGACCGCCTTTACCTACCGCACCGGCACCCTTTTTGTCGAAAACCTGCCGCTGCAAGAACTTGCTGAACGCTTCGGCACGCCGCTATATGTCTATTCCCGCGCCCAGCTGGAAGCCCATTACCGCGCCTTTGACGAAGCCTTCGCCGACATTCCCCATCAGGTCTGCTATGCCGTCAAGGCCAACTCCAATATCGGCGTGCTGAACGTGCTGGCCCGACTCGGCAGCGGCTTCGACATCGTCTCCGGCGGTGAGCTGGCCCGCGTGCTGGCGGCGGGCGGCGACCCGGCCAAGGTAGTGTTCTCCGGCCTCGGCAAGCAGGAATCCGAAATCGAGGACGCGCTGAAGGCCGGTATCGCCTGCTTCAACGTCGAATCTGACGCCGAACTGGATCGCATCAGCGCCGTGGCGTCCCGACTGGGCCTGACAGCACCGGTGTCACTGCGCGTCAACCCCGACGTCGACGCCGGCACTCACCCCTACATCTCCACCGGCCTGAAGGAAAACAAGTTCGGCATCGCCATTGAAGACGCCATCCGCGTCTATCAGCGCGCGGCATTGCTGCCCGGCCTGAAGATTGTCGGCATTGACTGCCATATCGGCTCGCAGCTGACCACCACCCTGCCCTTCGCCGACGCGCTGGACCGCGTGCTGGCCATGATCGACCAGCTGGCCGAACACGGCATCACGCTGGAACATCTGGATATCGGCGGCGGCCTGGGCGTGCGCTATCGTGACGAAGTGCCGCCGACCCCGGCCGAATACGCCGCCGCGCTACTGCCGCGCCTGAAAACCCGCAACCTGAAGATCTACATGGAACCGGGCCGCGCCATCGCCGCCAACGCCGGGGTACTGCTGACCCGCGTCGAGTTCCTGAAGCCGTCCGCGCACAAGAACTTCGCCGTGGTCGACGCCGCCATGAACGACCTGATCCGTCCCTCGCTGTACAGCGCCTGGATGGACATTGTCGCCGTCACCCCGCGCGACGCCGAACGCGTTCCCTATGACATCGTCGGTCCGGTCTGCGAAACCGGCGACTTCCTCGGCAAGGAGCGCAAGCTGGCGCTGGAGCCGGGCGACCTGCTGTCGGTGATGGGCGCGGGTGCTTACGGCTTCGTGATGAGCTCGAACTACAACACGCGCGGCCGCGCGGCGGAGATCCTGGTGGACGGCAACCATGCCTACACCGTTCGCCGTCGGGAAACGCTGGCGGACTTGCTGGCACTTGAATCCGTGCTGCCTTAAGGCCAATATAGCCGCAACGTCAAGTATTTACAGAGAGTGCCTTTATGCGTCTGGAATTTACCAAGATGCATGGCCTCGGCAACGATTTTGTGGTGATCGACCTGGTCACCCAGCGAGTCCGTCTGGAAGCACCGCAAATCAGACAGATTGCCGACCGCCATTTCGGCGTGGGCTTCGATCAGCTATTGATCGTGGAACCGCCAACGCGTCCCGATGTGGACTTCAAGTACCGCATCTTCAACGCCGACGGATCGGAAGTTCAGCAATGCGGCAACGGCGCGCGCTGCTTCGCCCGTTTTGTGCGTGAGCGCCGCCTGACCCGCAAGAACAAACTGGTGGTGGAAACCGCCAGCGGCATCATCGAGCTGTTCGTCAACGCCAACGGCTGGGTGCGCGTCAACATGGGCGCTCCCCGGCTGGAACCGGCGGAAATTCCGTTCAAGGCCGACCTGCACTGCCAGACCTACGATATCGAGGTCGGCGGCCGCACCCTGGAAATCGGCGCGGTCAGCATGGGCAACCCCCATGCCGTGCTGCTGGTCGACAATGTCGAGACCGCGCCGGTGGAAACCGTCGGCCCGCTGCTGGAAAGCCATCCGCGCTTCCCCGAACGGGTCAATGTCGGCTTCATGCAAGTGGTCGACCGCCAGAACATCAACCTGCGTGTCTACGAGCGCGGCGCGGGCGAAACGCTGGCCTGCGGCACCGGCGCCTGTGCGGCGGTGGTTTCCGGCATCCTGCGCGGCTTGCTGGATGAGCGTGTGCGCGTGAAGCTGCCCGGTGGCGAACTGGACATCCGCTGGCAAGGTCAGGGAGAACCGGTGTGGATGACCGGCCCCACCGCGCGGGTCTTTGACGGTGTGCTGCGCCTCTATGAGTGGCGCTAAGGAGGTTTCCAGTCTGGAAGCGCCGGTGGAGGCTTGGCTGCGCGCCTTGCAGACGCGTCAGGTTTCCGCACACACCCTGGCGGCTTATCGCCGCGACATCGTCAAGATCCAGCGCTTCCTGGCCGAAAGCGGCTGCACCGACTGGGCCGAACTGGACCGCGACCGCCTGACCCGCTTCATCAGCCCACTGCTCGGCACCAACGCCCTGCTGCCCGCCAGCGTGCAGCGGTTGTTGTCGAGCCTGCGCAGCCTGTACGACTGGCTCAACGCTCAGGGACTGGTCAGCCACAATCCCGCGCGCACGTTCAGCATCAAGCGGCCGCCGCGCGAATTGCCGCATGTGATGGAAAGCGACCTCATCAATGCCCTGCTGGACGCCCCCGCGCCCGAAGAGACGGAAGCCGCCCGCCGCTGGAAACGCGATCGCGCCGTGATGGAACTGCTCTATTCCAGCGGCCTGCGGGTCTCGGAACTCAGCCATGTGCGTTTTGAGGACTATGACGCCTCGGGCGGATTGGTCACCGTGCTCGGCAAGGGTCGCAAAACGCGGGTGGTGCCGGTCGGCCGCAAGGCGCGCGAGGCGATTGCTGACTGGTTGCCGGTGCGGGCGCATTATGCCCGTCCGGACAGCGAACGCTGGCTGTTCCTGAACACCCGCGGCGACCGCTTGGGCGAACGCAGCATCCAGCGCGCGCTGGAGGAGCAGGCGCTGCGGGCGGGTATTCCCCAGCACCTGCACCCGCACCTGCTGCGGCACTGTTTTGCGTCACACCTGCTGGAGTCATCGCAGGATTTGCGGGCGGTACAGGAATTGCTGGGTCATGCCAGCATCAGCACCACCCAGATTTACACCCACCTCGACTTCGGACATTTGTCGCGCGTGTATGACCAGGCCCATCCCCGAGCCCGAAAACAATGATCAAGCTGCTGACTTTCGACCTCGACAACACCCTTTGGTCGGTCGACCCCATCATCATCCGCGCCGAAAACGCGATGATGGAATGGTTGTATGAACACTACCCCGAACTGCGATTCCGCATCAGCCTGGTGCAGTTCGAGCAATACAAGAACAAGATCGCCAACGAACACCCCGAAATCAGCCACGACCTGACCGAACTGCGCCTCACCACGCTGCGCCAGGTGCTGGAAGGCCACGTCAAGGGCGATATCCCCGGTATCGTCAAGAAGGCCTATGAGGTTTTCCACGAGCAGCGCAATATCGTGCAGTATTTCCCCTATGCCCGCGAAGTGGTGGAAGACCTGTCCAAGGACTATGCGCTTTACGCGCTCAGCAATGGCAATGCCGATATTCACAAGATCGGCATCGGCCACCTCTTTGAAGAACACTATTCGGCCGGATCGGTCGGCTTTGCCAAGCCGCATCCGGCCATGTTCGAGCGCGCGCTGCAGCACGCTGGCGCCAAACCGCACGAAGCCATCCATATCGGCGATCATCCTATCCAGGATGTCCAGGCAGCGCAGGAAGTCGGTATGAAAACCATCTGGGTCAACTGGTTCAACCATCCCTGGCCGCTGACCAATCCGCCGGACGGCATCATCAGTCATTTTGAAGATCTGCCGCAGGTGATTGCCAAGATCAACGCGTCCCGGAACAAGCGGTGAAAATCTGGGTGGATGCGGACGCCTGTCCGCTGGTGGTCAAGGAAGTGCTGTTCCGTGCGGCGGAACGACTGCAAATTCCCTGCACATTAGTGGCGAACCAGTGGATTCGCACCCCGCCATCGAAAGTGATCCGCGCCATCCAGGTGGAGGCCGGTTTCGATGTCGCGGACAACCGCATTGTGCAGGAATGCAGCGCCGGGGATCTGGTGATTACCGCCGATATTCCACTGGCGGCGGGCGTGGTGGCGAAAAAGGCGTTTGCGCTGAATCCGCGCGGTGAGTTCTACACGCCGGAAAGCATCGGCAACCGGCTAATGATGCGCAACCTGATGACGGAACTGCGGGAAACCGGTCAGGTGCAAAGCTATACGGCCGGTTATGGCCCCAAGGACAAACAGGCGTTTTCCAACCAGCTTGACCGGTTTCTGGCGCGGCACTGGAAAAAACCGGAGGAACGGGAAACAGACCCATCCGACAGTTGAAAGTGATAAAGGCAGCCTCGGCTGCCTTTATCACTTAATTACCCTAAATGGGCTTGGATCCGTAACTGCTCACCGGCTTGCGGGGCGGATCGGATGTTTCATCAGCAGGGACTTCGACAATCTTGCCGCCACGCGACAGGAAGCGTTCCATTTCCTCTTCCAGCTGGCGGCGCAGGGCCTCCTTGCTGGATACCGTCAACGACTCCGCCTCGGCGACATCACTCAACGCACCATCGCTGGCCGGGGCCGCCCCTTCAGCAGGAGCTTCAGCCGGTTCATCGCCGGTATCCGGCTCTTCATCCACCGGATCAGCGGTTTCATCAAACTCATCATCAAAATCGCTGTTAGACATAAAAACCTCGACTGAACAAATACCTGAGGAAGATTCTTACGATTTTACGCGGGAATTACCAGCCTTGAGCTAGGCGACGTTACATGGTAAGGCAACCGGCTGTTGCCTACCTTTTTAGTCACTGACGCCGAAAAATCAAGCGGTCGCCCGATAAATGCCGGGATTACCGGGACAGGCCAGCGCCAATGCGGGTAAATCGCCTTCCAATCCCAGCGCCTGCCGCTCAAAGAAAGCTTTCAGCGGCAGGAAACGATTAACCATGCCCACTCCATCGTTACGCAGCTGGATCAGCCATGGCCAGTGCGCGGCGTAGACCCGTTCCAACCCGGTCATGCTGTGCATGATCAGGGCGTTGTGGCCGCGGCGACGACGCGCATAGCGTCCCAGCACCGCCTCGTGACCCGGCGACAGGCGGCGATCCAGTCCACGCCCGATTTCCTCGGCCAGCACGGCGGCATCCAGAAAGCCCAGGTTCACGCCCTGCCCGGCCAGCGGATGGATGTTATGCGCGGCGTCGCCTATCAAGGCGAGGCCAGGCAAGGTATAGCGCTCGGCATGACGCGCCACCAACGGAAAGGCAAAGCGGCGATCGGCCCACTCCACGGTTCCCAGCGAATCCCCGAATGCGGTGGTCAGTTCCCGGCAAAAGGCCTCGTCTTCGAGCTTGAGGATGGCATCCGCCCGCTCGTGGATCGCCGACCAGACAATGGAGCAAAGATGAGGATCGGGGAGCGGCAGGAAAGCCAGCGGGCCGGTCTTGAGGAATATCTGTCGCGCGGTGGCGTCATGCGGACGCGACGTGCGCACCGTGCAGACAATCGCCTTCTGATGGTAGTCCCAGACATCCATCGACAGCGGCGCCAGCCGCCTGACCGCCGATTGCGCGCCGTCCGCTCCCACCACCAGCCTGGTTTCAATGACTTCACCGGAGTCCAGTTGTACCCGCCAATGCGAACTGTAACGTTCCAGACCGGTCACCCTGGCCGGAGCCAACAGGCGGACGCGCGGACCTTCCAGCGCCGCCGTGGTCAGCGCCCACTGCATCAGCCGGTTTTCCACCAGACAACCCAAGTGGCTTTCCCCGATATCGGCAGCGGCAAACGCCAGCTCCGCGCGCCCTTCCTCTTCGCGCACTTCCATGCGGGTATAGGGGGAATGACGGACGGCCGTGACTTTCTCCCAGGCTCCGACATGGCGGAACATATTTTCGGAAGCGCGGGAAATGGCGGAAACGCGGGGCTCATAGGGATCTTGCGGAGCCGGAGGCGTCACGACGGCCGTGTCGATCAGCAGGATATCCAGGTCCCGATCCTTGAGGGCGGCGGCCAGCAGACTGCCCACCATGCCCGCCCCGACAATCACGATATCAGCTTTCACTCGCCCTTCCCGCCTGTTGTGGAAATGCCGTCGGGTCAGCCCCGCATTACCTGTTCGATGTCGGCCACATACTTCGGCGCGGCCAGCGTCAGGATTTCATGGCCCTGGCGTGTCACCAGGATGTCATCCTCGATGCGCACGCCGATGCCGCGCCAGCGCGGATCCACTGTTTCGCAATCCGGCGCAATATACAATCCGGGCTCGATGGTCAGCACCATGCCCGGCTCCAGCTGCCGCCATTCCTCGGCAATCTTATAATCACCCACGTCATGCACATCCATACCCAGCCAGTGGCCTGTGCGGTGCATGAAGAACTCGCGGTACAACGCCTTCTCGATGTTCTCTTCGTAACTGCCCTTCAGCAGCCCGAGATCCAGCAGACCCCGGGTCAGGATATCCACCACCACTTCATGCGGCTTGTTCCAGTGGTTGTCCGGATGCACGCTTTCAATGGCGGCCTCCTGCGACGCCAGCACCAGTTCATAGATGGCTTTCTGCTCGCCGCTGAAACGGCCGTTGACCGGGAAGGTCCGGGTAATGTCGGCCGCATAGTGATCCAGCTCGCCGCCCGCGTCGATCAATACCAGATCGCCAGCCTGCATCTGCCGGCGGTTTTCCACATAATGCAGGATACAAGCGTTGCTGCCGGAACCGACGATGGTGTTATAGGCCGGCGCACTGCAACCGTTACGGTAGAACTCGTGCAGGATTTCCGCTTCCAGTTCGTATTCAAACAGGCCGGGCCGGGCTTTCTGCATGGCGCGGATATGCGCCTGCGCGGAAATGCTGCCTGCACGGCGCATCACGTTCAATTCATCGGCGCTCTTGTACAGGCGCAGTTCGTGCAGCAGGTGGCTGAGCATCAGGAACTCACCCGGCGCCTTCACGCCCTGACGTGCGCGTCCCTGCAAATGCGCCACCCAGTTCATCACGCGGGTATCAAACTCATGCTGGGCGCCCAGGTTGAAGTAAACCTTCTTCTTACCTTCCATCAGGCCGGGAATGATTTCATCCAGTTTGGCGATGGGATAGGCGTCATCGGCCCCGTAAAGCTCAATGGCCCCCTCCACCCCGGCGCGGTAACCGTCCCAGATTTCCCGTTCGCGATCGCGTTCACGGCAAAAGAGGATGAACTCGCCCTGCGGCCGGTTCGGGATAATGCAGATCACCGCTTCCGGTTCGCCGAAACCGGACAGGTAATAGAAATCACTGTCCTGGCGGTAACGGTAATCGGCGTCGCGATTACGGACGGCCTGCGGCGCGGCGGGCAGGATGGCGATCGAATCGGGGCCCATCCACTCCATCAGGGAAGCGCGGCGCTGGGCGAATAACGATTTGGGCAACAGGGAGTTCATGGGCGTCTGCGATCAGTGCAATTGTTCGTGGGCGGGACGATGCTCTTCCGTCGGGGACATTTCCTCAAAGAGATGAATGGCCGCCAGGCGGACAAACTCGTAAATCTCCATGAAGTCCTGTTCATCCTCTTCATTCGCCGCACCGCCCTCGCTGCTGACGTTGGCAATATGCACCAGATCCTGCAAGGTCTCCTGGATATCCCCTTCCCGCAGGCGGAGATCGTCGCCGCGCACCGCCAGGCCGAAACCGGCGAGCAGGCCCTGGCACCAGTCGGCCAAACCTTCGAGGCGCTCCGACAACGCAGCATCATCGTCCGGCACCAGCGGTTTGAAGTCCAGATCGCTGGCTCCCAGCGTCTCCAGCGACTTCAATTGCAGTTGCCACAAAGCCGCGACCAGATTGTCGTCGAAGGCCTGGTCGGTCTCGGTATGGGCCTCCAGCATCTTGACCAGTTGCTGGCGATTGAAGCGCACGCCGCCGGCCAGCAGGCCGGTCATGACCCCGTGAATTTCGGGTGCGGAACAATTCAGTTGCAAATCTTGTAACAACTGGTTTAATTCCGGCAAAGAAGGGGCATTTGCAGCTGGATGCATGATAAATCCCGATTGACCCTGATTGATTTAAAAAACTATATTAGCCGCCAAACTCCCCGAGTGCGACTGAAAAAATGCTTGAACAAGAACTCCGCACACTAAACGCCCGCATTGACAGCCTGATCCAGAAACTCCAGGTCGTCACTGCCGAAAATGCCCGGCTTCGTGCAGCCGCCGGCGAAGTCCAGAACCTGCGCAACGCCGCCAGCGGCGAGGTTCAGGAACTGCGTTCAAAGGTAGAAGCTTTGAATGCCGAAAACAATAGCCTCCGGGCAAAGGAAGCAGCCCTGGCCGGCGAGCGCGACGAACTCTCGCGCAAGAACGACCTGGCCCGCGCCCGCGTGGAAGCCATTATCCTGCGCCTTAAGGCCCTGGAAACTCCTGAAGCCTGAGCACGAGAGTCATTGACATGTCGGTTGAAACCGTTGAAGTAAACATTCTGGACAAGATCTACCGTATCAATTCCCCCGCCAGCGAGCAGGCCACCCTCAAGCAGGCGGCTGAGTACCTGGACAAGAAAATGCGGGAAATCCGCAACGCGGGCAAGAACATGGAAACCGAGCGCGTCGCCGTGCTGGCCGCCCTCAATATCTGCCATGAACTGTTCACGCGCGGAAAGCAGGCCGAAGACACGTCCAAGTTCGCCCAAGCCCTGCAACTGCTGATCGGAAAAATCGACCGTGTGATCGCAAGCTGACCGGTTGAGTTGGTAATAAAACATTTCAGGCATTGCATCACCTAATGCCTGCGGTATACTGAAGCCATCTCTAGGATGCATGCCAACCTATCGCGTCCCCTGAGCCGATATCATCTCCATGGGAAGCGGTACTGATGTGGTTGTGAGCCGTCTGTCGCAGCGTCCGGTTCGTCCGGGGCCCGCAGAAAGCCTGATACCGCATACTGGCTTCCCCCTTGAACCTTTGGGTTCAAGGGTCAAGATGGGTAGCGGCATTCTGGAGCCTGAATTGTACACTGCACAGCGGGACGCCCTTCGTAAGCAATTACGCCAACTGCGCCGTTCTCTGTCCAAGCAGCAACAGTCTGCAAACGCCCGACTCCTTGTCGGGCGTTTGCGTTTCTGGGCGCCGTTCCGGCAAGCCCGTCGAATCGCCTTCTATCTCCCGGTCAACGGCGAGATCAGCCCCCTCCCCCTCATTCACTTGGCTCGGCATCTGGGCAAAACCTGTTTTTTGCCGGTCATACGCCTTTTCCCGACCGGCAAGCTGATTTTTGTGCGGTACCGGCCTGGCCAACGCCTGTTTCGGCAACGCTGGAACATTCGTGAGCCGCGGCAAGGTCGCGGATGTGCGGCCAATACTCTGGATATGATCTTCATGCCGTTGACCGGTTTTGACGGAGAAGGCAACAGACTGGGTATGGGAGGGGGGTATTACGACCGCACACTGGCCGGGATCGCCAACAGGGCTTTTCGCGTCGGACTGGCGCATGACTGCCAGAAGGTCGTCAGCGTACCGTCATGTCCTTGGGACATTTCCCTGCATGCTGCGGCAACACCGTCCGGCCTGGAGGAATTCGGCTCAAGACCGAGCCGACGCCTGACGCCGCGTCAGCGGAAAAACTCCGGATAACGCAGACGGCGGGCGGCATCACGTACTTCACGGTCCGAAATGGTTTCAGCAAAATCCAGGACGGCGTTGGCATAATCCTTGTTCTGCCGGAACCATACCAGGTCGATCACACGGCCGCTGGCGCGGCGCAACGCCACATAAAAGCGGGTCTGCAGGATGAAATCTTCTGAATTTTCTGCCGAATCGCCTGCCCTATCCAGACTCTGGGTCATGGCCATGTCCGTTCTCCGCTCAGCACTGATTGCCTACTTGTGCAAAAAGTAGCAAAGCAGCTGTCCGGATTGAGAACGATAATGTCCGACAATCAATCAATCAATCACACTACAGGACGAATGCCCGGAACTGGCCGACCAAAGGTCGTCGGAACGACTTATGTCCGCAAATCCAGCACTGGCCAGCCCTGCCGTACCGCATGGGCATGCAGCACTTCATCCGGATTGACGGCCACCGGCTTGTTCACGACCTCCAGCAGGGGAAGATCGTTACGGGAATCCGAATAGAACCAGGTTTCACTAAAAACCCGGCCCTGCTGCTGCAACCAGTCCTGATAACGGCTGATCTTGCCTTCCTTATAACAAGGAACGCCTTTCACTTTGCCGGTGTAGCGTCCATCAACCTGTTCAGGCTCGGTAGCCAGCAACTGGTCGATACCGAAGGCAATGCCGATCGGTTCGGTAATGAATCGGTTGGTGGCGGTGATAATCAGCAGCGCATCCCCCTGTCTGCGGTGGCTGTCCACCAGCGCCTGCGCCTTGGGCAGCATCATCGGCCGGATGACCGTCGCCATGAAGTCATCATGAAGCCGTCGCAGGGTTTCTGCATCATGAAGGGCCAGAAAGGAAAAGACGAACTCGCTGTAAGCGATGATATCGAGCTTGCCCTCGCAATAATCGGCATAGAAACGGTCGTTTTGCGCCTTGTAGAAAACCGGGTCCACCAGCCCCCGCTGAACCAGGAACTCCCCCCAGGCATGGTCGGAATCCCCGGCCAGCAAGGTGTTGTCGAGATCAAAAATCGCCAGTCTCATGTTTTTCCGCTGAATGTTCACACAATTGCCAAATGATAACAGATAAGGCTTGCCGCCTTGCGCCGGTATGGGTTATCAATAGCGCAAGTCTTTATATTTTTTAGGTATTCACCGTGATTGACGCTGAAGGGTTCCGACCCAATGTCGGCATCATCATCGCCAACGATGAAGGACAGGTTTTGTGGGCCCGGCGCAACGGCCACGATGCCTGGCAGTTCCCACAGGGCGGCATCAACGCCGGCGAGTCCCCGGAACAGGCGATGTATCGAGAGTTGTGGGAGGAAGTGGGGCTGGAAAAGCAGGATGTGCGTATCCTGGCGCAAACCCGGGGCTGGCTGCGCTACCGTCTGCCCCGCCGTTATATCCGCCATGATTCCGCTCCGGTTTGCATCGGCCAGAAGCAGAAATGGTTCCTGCTGAAGCTGGCGTCCAAGCCGGAGCGTATCCGCTTGGACAGCTGCCGCCCCGCCGAGTTTGATGACTGGCGCTGGGTCAGCTACTGGTTTCCGCTGAACCAGGTGGTCTCCTTCAAGCGCGAAGTCTATCGCAAGGCCCTGCTGGAGCTGGCTCCGCGCATTCCTTCGACCCACGACGCCGGTTAACCCGGCCGCCAAGCATTCACAAGGGGATGACGCATGCTCGACATACTTCGCAAGATCGTCCAGGAGGTGGACTCCGCCTCCACGCTGCTGTCGGCGCTGGATGTGATTGTCGAAAATGTCCAGGATGCCCTGAACACAGAAGTCTGCTCGATTTACCTGCTGGATGAGCGCAGCAACCGCTATGTCCTGATGGCCACCCGCGGCCTGAATCCCGATGCGGTTGGCGTTGTATCGCTCGGGCTTTCCGAAGGTCTGGTAGGCCTGGTCGGGCAACGTGAAGAGCTGATCAATCTGGAAGAGGCGGCCGCCCACCCCAAATACCGCTACCTGCCTGAAACCGGGGAGGAGCGCTATAACTCATTCCTTGGCGTGCCCATCATGCACCGCCGCAAGGTGCTGGGCGTACTGGTGGTGCAGCAGCAGGACAAACGCCGTTTCGGCGAATCCGAAGAGGCCTTCCTGGTCACCCTCTCCGCCCAGATTTCCGGGGTGGTGGCTCATGCCCGCGCGCTGGGCCAGCTCGACAACCTGCATGCCCCCAAGAACGTCAACAGCCCGCGCATTTTTCAGGGCGTTGCGGGCGCCAGCGGCATTGCCATGGGGCGTGCGGTCGTTATCTATCCGCCCGCTGACATCGACTCGGTTCCCGACCGCGCGGTGGAAGACATTGACAGCGAACTGACGCAGCTCAACCAGGCTTTGAATGCAGTCCGCGCCGAAATGCAGATGCTCGGCAACAAGATGACCGAATCGCTCATGCCGGAAGAGCGCGCCCTGTTCGATGTCTATCTGCGCATGCTGGATGACAACGCGCTTGGCGGGGAGATCGTCGAGAAGATTCATGCCGGGAACTGGGCCCAGGGCGCGCTGCGTGGCGTTATTGATGAACACATGCAAAGCTTTGCGGCTATGGACGACCCTTACCTGCGCGAGCGCATGGCGGATGTCCGTGATCTGGGACGCCGCATACTTGCCCACCTGCAACGGCAAACCAGTACGACCAGCCGCGATTTCGCGGAACACAGCATCCTGATCGGTGAGGAGATCTCCACCGCGACGCTGGTGGAAATCCCGATTGAGAGTATTGCCGCCATTGTCACCACCACCGGGGCCGCCAATTCGCACATGGCCATCGTGGCGCGCGCGCTGGGCATTCCCACCGTGGTCGGCGTCGCCGAATTACCGGTGACCAGCCTTGACGATGCCGAAATGATCGTCGATGCCTACCAGTCCCGTGTGTATGTCCATCCCTCACGGGAGTTGCGCAAGCGCTACAAGGAAATCATCCGGGAAGAACGGCAACTGGTGGCAGGCCTGGACGCCTATCGCGATCTGCCCGCCGAGACTCCGGATGGCCACAAGGTCGTACTGTACGTGAATACCGGCCTGATGGCGGATGTGGCCCGCGCCCGTGACCGCGGAGCGGAAGGCGTCGGCCTCTATCGCAGCGAAATCCCGTTCATGCTGCGCGACCGTTTTCCCAGCGAGGAAGAACAACGCACCATCTATCGGCAGCAGTTGGCAGCCTTTGAACCGCGTCCGGTCACCATGCGAACGCTGGATATCGGCGGCGACAAGGATCTCCCCTACTTCCCGATCAACGAAGTCAATCCGGCGCTGGGCTGGCGCGGCATCCGGATTACTCTGGATCATCCGGAAATCTTCCTGGTGCAGATGCGCGCCATGCTGAAGGCCTCCATCGGTCTCAACAACCTGCAGATCATGCTGCCGATGGTGTCCTCGGTATTCGAGATCGAAGAGGCCCAGCATCTGGTGCATCGGGCGCTGACCGAGGTTCAGGAAGAAGAGAAAGTCGAGATTCCGATGCCCAAGCTGGGCATCATGATTGAGGTTCCCGCCGCGCTGCTGCAGATTCGCGATCTGGCCAGTCTGGTGGATTTCGTGTCGGTCGGCTCGAATGACCTGACCCAGTACCTGCTGGCGGTCGACCGCAACAATTCACGCGTGGCCGACCTGTATACCCCCTATCACCCGGCTGTGCTGCGGGCCTTGCAGTACATCGTCAACGAATGCCACGCCATCGGCAAGACCGTTGGCATCTGCGGTGAAATGGCCGGTGACCCGGGTACGGCGATCCTGCTCATGGCGATGGGTTTTGACTCACTGAGCATGAGCGCCAGTAACCTGCTGAAAATACGAAAGGTAGTGCGCACCGTGCCATTGGCCACCGGCAAACGGCTGCTGACCCAGGCGCTCGGCGTTGATAACGCCGCCGTCATTCGCAGCATGATGGAACTGGAGCTGAATAATCTGGGGCTGTGGGATATTGTGCGCCCGACACAACGCCCGGTTGGCGGCAAACTGCCCAGTTGAACCGGGATTGTCCCCTGGCTGGGAATGCCTTCCAGAAAGGGCGGCACTGACTCATCAGCCCCTGTTTTTCACCAAGAGCAATGCCCCATGACGGATTCCCTGCAAAACCTTGTTTCCCCCGAAGAATGGCAAGCCCGCATCGATCTGGCCGCCGCCTACCGGCTGGTTGCGCTCTACGGCTGGGATGACCTGATCTTTACCCATATCTCCATCAAGATTCCCGGTACCGAGCACTTCCTCATCAACCCGTACGGCATGATGTTTGAGGAAATCACGGCATCCTCGTTGGTGAAGATCAATCTTTCGGGCGAAAAGGTTTCGGAGTCGCCCTACCCCGTCAACCCGGCCGGTTTTACCATCCACAGTTGCGTGCATGCCGCCCGCCACGACGCCCAATGCGTGATGCATACGCACTCAATCAACGGTGTTTCGGTCTCCGCCCAGAAGAACGGCGTCCTGCCGCTCTCCCAGCAATCCTTCTTCGTGCTGTCCTCGCTCGCTTATCATGATTACGAAGGGGTAGCTTTGCTGGAGGACGAAAAGCCGCGTTTGGTGCATGACCTGGGTGACAAGCGATTCCTGATGCTGCGCAATCACGGATTGCTGACGGTCGGCTCCTCCGTCGCTGAGGCCTTTTTGGGTATGTATATCTTTGAAGCAACCTGCATGATTCAGGTTCGCGCCCAGTCCGGCGGTGGCGAGCTGGTGCTTATTCCGCAGAAAATTCTGGATATGGCTCCGGCGCAGATCACTCAGGTCACTCTTGGCATGGGCGGGTCACTGGCCTGGCCCGCGTTGTTGCGCAAGCTGGACCGCGTCAATCCGGGATACCGCAGCTGAGGGAAAGCGACCGATTCAGGGCGCGTCCAGATACCAGACGCCTTCAGGCGTTACCCGGACAACCCCGTTAACCTTGACCAGACGCGGTTTATCTCCGTCGGCGCGGGGTTCGGGATGCGGGCCATGCACATAGAGGCACTTGCCGCCGTCCTGTAAATGCCAGTCCGACCGGCTGACCGGAGGGGCTGACCGGCACTCCCCCTGCCAGCCTGCGTCAAAGCCCCGCACCTGAACCACCATGCCCTGATACCGTTTGGCGGTTGCCAGCAAGCCCGGCACGGTCAGTACAACCGGTGACTTCATGGCCTCGGACGTTCCCGGTCCCTGCGTCGCTTCACAGGCTGAGAGCAGGCCCGCCATCAGGACGGTCATGGTAACAAGGATGCGATTCATGATGAGGCTCCTGTCCGGCGTTGTGCTTGCATGCGCTTGAGTTTGGCGCGGCGCTCGTTGAAACGCACCACGACCGTCTTGCCATTCGGCAGACGGTAAGACTTACTGATCGACGCCCCCCCCAAGCTACGGGTGACGCCGCCCGGAAACCACCAGTCCGCATAGCTTCCCGCCGCGATGCCGGCGTCATTCAACGGGCTGCTTCCTGCCGGAGCATACGCCAATCCGGCAACAGGCAGTGTCAGACTCCCCACTTGGTGCTCCGCGGTCGAAGCATCGGCATAAAACAAATTGGCTGTGGTCGGTTTGGCGCCCGAATAATAATTGACATAGACTTCGTAATCGCCCTTCTGCACCTGTTCATCCGCCACGTAGCCTTCCATCGCCAATCCGCTTTCACTGGAATCCGGCGTAAAGAAGCCATTAGGCGTGCGAACCCCCATATACGGAGCATATAAATCTTCGGGCTCATAAACATAGAGATCCAGATCCACGGCCGGATCATCCCAGCGCAACGTGAACGCGAAATTACCCGGAACCTTTTCAAGCATGGCTCCGGTGTCACCGCTCACCATCAGGTTAACGAAGTCATGCCACGCGGTTTTGCCATTGAGATTACTGGTTTGCACGTCGTATAACAGCAATTCATCCTGCGTGATCTGGGAGTTGCTGGGCAGGAAGATGGCAATACCCCGGGAGCGCCCGATGGGGTTAACCGCCGATTGGGCATAAAACTGATTATCGACCACCGTGTTTTTCACGGCCTGCCGAACATCGTCGATCCGGGAAAGGAAAACCGGGTCCGCCTTGACCGAAGTCTGGGCGCTTAACTGATCCAGAAAATCGACCAGATCATGGCTATGCTTGTTTTCGTAGGCCACGCTGGCGGCACGGGCCGCCTGCAAGGCAACCCGTTGGTCGTTGATATGATCGGCGGCATAGCGGGCAAACGCCTCGACGGTGTCTTGCAAGGCGGGGATAGACGGTATATGCAGAACAGACTTGGTCACAGCATCGGAGCGCGCCGACCCGGTTGCGTAGAATTGCCGATAGGCGGTCACCGTCGTTTTGGCCAGGTCCACGGCGGACATATCCGGTCTGGCCTGCAATTGGGCAAGCTGCGACTGATAATCATCGCCATCACCCGGCTCGACTTCCTCGGAGGCCGCCATGTAATCCACCAGCCCGATAAAGGCATGGGCGACTTCGTACATGCTCATCAGGCAGGCGTCAAAATCCAGAACGCTGATCGGCACGCCGGAATCACGAATAGCCTTGGCGATATCGGGAACCGACATGAAACTGCCCGAGGTATCATCCGCCAGCGCGCCACGCGTGATAAGACCGCCGGTGGAACGTCTTACTTTCCAGCCATCGCCGTGTGACCAGAGCACCAGCGCATAATGTTTGGCCGGATAGGTTTGCTTGGCCCATTGAATGAACGCCGTCAGGGTTTCCGGTTTACCCATATCCAGATTGGAACCCATGCTGTTCAGGGTACTGCTGATGAATGCAGGATCCGCATCCTTGGTGATGCGGCCACGGACGGTCGGCAACGTGGAGATTGAAGCGGTGGGCAATATTGGATTCAGGATATCGAGGGGAATGCCATCACGGGACGATGATTTCGTCACACCCGGCACATTTGGCGTGTATTGCGGGCTGAATTCCGCTTGAACCACCACGTTAACCTTGGCGGACGAACCCACGGCTTCCATTTCGTTGATATCGGCAATGGCTGACGCGGAAAGATTATTGTCACCCGCGATATAGACCATGTAGGTCCATTCGGCCTCCCCCGTGGGTGAAGGCGTATTTCCGGCGAGGGGATCACCGCCGCCACCACCACAGGAAGCCAGCAGCAGACTGACCAGCATCAGGCAAATAGCGCGAAAAACGAAATGCATGGGCTTCCCTCCCCGTGAACGTATAAAAAAACAAGGCGTCCGCAGACGCCTTTATCAGCATAGCTTACTGGAAGGGATGCCGCAGGATGATGGTTTCATCGCGGTCCGGACCGGTGGAGATAATGTCGATGGGGCAACCCACGACTTCCTCCAGGCGCTTGAGATAAGCACGGGCATTGGCGGGCAGCTCTTCCAGCGTCTTTGCACCGACAGTGGAGCCTTCCCAGCCTGGCAGCTCTTCATAGACCGGTTCGACATGGGCGAAGGACTCGGCGTCGGAGCTGAGGCACTCGATGGTGCCCGGCTTCAGGGACTTGTAGTCCACGCACACCTTGATGGAATCCAGCCCGTCCAGCACGTCCAGCTTGGTGAGGCACAGGCCGGAAATGGAGTTCAGCTCAACCGCGCGACGCAGCACGACGGCATCAAACCACCCGCAACGGCGCTGACGGCCGGTGGTGGCGCCGAACTCGTGGCCCTTCACGCCCAGATGCTTGCCGATGGCATCGCCCTCATCCTTCGAGGCATCGTAGACCAGTTCCGTGGGGAACGGGCCGCCGCCAACGCGGGTGGTATAGGCCTTGGTGATGCCCAGCACGTAATCCAGATACAACGGACCGAAACCGGAACCGGTGCTGGTGCCGCCCGCCGTGGTGTTGGAGGACGTGACGAAGGGATAGGTGCCGTGGTCGATGTCCAGCAGCGAGCCCTGCGCGCCTTCGAACATGATGTCCTTGCCGGCGCGGCGGAACTGATGGAGGATGCCGGGCACATCGGCGACCAGATCCTTGATCTGCTCGGCCCAGGCCAGCGCGTCCGCCAGCGTCTGTTCGAAGCTGACCGGCTCGGCCTTGTAATAGTTCACCAGCTGGAAGTTGTGGTATTCCATGACTTCGGCCAGCTTCTCGGCAAAACCGGTACCGCGAATCAGGTCGCCCAGACGCAGGCCGCGACGGGCCACCTTGTCTTCGTAGGCCGGGCCGATGCCGCGACCGGTGGTGCCGATGGCAGCCTTGCCGCGCGCGGCTTCACGCGCCTTGTCCAGCGCACAGTGATACGGCAGGATCAGCGGGCAGTTCGGCGAGATGCGCAGGCGTTCGCGCACCGGCACGCCCTTGGCGGTCAGCGTGGCCATTTCCTTGAGCAGGGCGTCGGGCGCCAGCACCACGCCGTTACCGATCAGGCAGAGCACGCCATCACGCAGGATGCCGGACGGAATCAGGTGCAGCACCGTCTTTTCACCACCCACCACCAGCGTATGACCGGCATTGTGGCCGCCCTGGTAGCGCACTACAGCCGCCGCATTGTCCGTGAGAAGGTCGACAATCTTGCCCTTGCCTTCATCGCCCCATTGCGTGCCGAGCACGACAACATTCTTACCCATGGTTTCTGACCCTTGTTACAGTTGGTCGGGCTTGCGCCCTGGAACACGTTGACTGACGCACGGCCCGAAAGCCGGACGCCAAGGTTTTACAATGGTGTGGCGATCCACTGCCCGTCCTGTTCCGTCAACACCGCCGTGCAGCCGAGGTCGGCCGGTTGGGCGGCGTCGCCAGGCAGGGCCTGGATGACGATATTGCCTGAGGCGCGCAGATGGCGGATGGCATCCCGCAGCGCCGCGCCGTGTCCGGCGGGGGCATGAATCCGTTGCGGCAGTTCCGGTGCGTCCGCGTGCGCCAGCAGCGCTTTCAGGTCGGCGCTGAAACCGGTGGCCGGACGCGCCCGGCCGAACGCTTCGCCGATGCGGTCGTAGCGGCCGCCCTTGGCAATTTCGGTGGCGGAATTGCTGACATAGGCCGCGAACACCAGACCGGTGTGATAGTGATAACCGCGCAGCTCGCTCAGATCCAGCGACAGGCGCACCTGCGGATGAGAATCACGCAGCGCGGCAATCACCGCGTGCAGATCAGCCAGCGCTTGCGACACGGCGGACGGCACACCCGCCAGGCGCTTGACCGCGTCTTCCACCACCGAGGCATCGCCGGACAGCGCACCCAGTGCGGCGAACCATTCCCCGTGCGGCAATTGCGGCAGCAGGTCCTGCAACTCCGGCAGGCTCTTGCGCTGGTAGATATCGAACAGGCGGGCTTCGGTTTCCGGGCTGAGCCCGGCGGCGACGGCCAGTTCACGGAAGATGGCGACGTGACCCAGATCCAGATGCACTTCACGCACACCCGAGGCATCCAGCATGTCCAGCATCAGGCGCAGGATTTCGATATCGGCATCGACTCCGGCATGGCCGTAAAGCTCGGCGCCGATCTGGATGGGGCTGCGCGAGGCTTCCAGCGATTGCGGACGGGTGTTCAGCACCGTGCCGGAATAGCAGTAACGGGCCGCGTGCGGGCGCGGCAGGCAGTGCGCGTCCAGACGGGCGACCTGCGGCGTGATGTCGGCGCGCACGCCCATCAGGCGACCGCTGAGCTGGTCGGTAATCTTGAAGGTCATCAGGTCGAGGTCGTGGCCGGAACCGGTCAGCAGCGACTCCAGGTACTCCATGAGCGGCGGGAACACCAGCTCGTAGCCCCAGACGGCAAACAGGTCCAGCAAACGGCGGCGCAGCGATTCGAGGCGCGCGGCCTCGGCGGGCAGGACATCCTGCACCCCATCGGGCAACAACCAGGTCTCGGCGGGCCTTGGCATCCGATTTTCACCTTATGAAAAGCAAAAGACTCCAGCCCCGGTACAGGGATGAAGCGGGAATTTTTCCGGTTGACCGGACACAAAAAAACCGAGTTCTTACTCGGCTGGCCAATCATAGCAGGAATGGAGCCGCATCGCCATAAAACGAATGGCTCCGGAGGACTCAGCGTAACCACATTCCGATAGCGGCCGGGAGCCACAAGGCTGTCAGCACGCCGTTCAGGCTCATGCCCAAGGCGGCAAAGGCGCCACAGGTGGGACTTATCTGCAAGGCCCGCGCCGTGCCGACGCCGTGCGCCGCCATGCCCAACGCGAAACCGCGCGCCATGTCGGTACGGATGAAGCCCAGCAGCGGCTCCACCAGCATGGCGCCGATGATGCCGGAAATGATGATGATGGCCGACGCCAGCGCCAGCGGCGCATGGACCTTTTCGGCAATGCCCAATGCCATCGGCGTGGTCACGGCGCGGGTGGCGAAGGCCAGCACACTGCCGTGCGACAGGTTCAGCAGCCAGGCCAGGCTCATGGCCGAAGCCACGCCCAACACCGAACCGAATACCAGCGTCAGCCCCAACGGTCCCGCCGCCGCCTTCAGGCGCGGTAAGGATTGGTATAAAGGCACCGCCAGCGCCACCGTGGCCGGACCCAGCAGGAAATGGATGAACTGGTTGCCCTGGAAATAGGTGTCATAGGGCACGTTGAACGCCAGCAGACCGCCGATCAGCAGGCACAGCGCGATCAGCATCGGCGGGAACCACAATGGCTCACGTAGCTGACGGTGCAACCAGAAACCGGCCTGATAACAGGTCAGCGTCACCGTCAGCCACAGCAAGGGCGAATGCATCAAACTAGACATGCTTGCGCCCCTTCAGCAGGAAATCGAGCAAGGCGGCCACCGCCACCAGCGGGATGATCGTCGACAGCACCATCACCAGGCTAATGCGCAATCCTTCCGCCGCCAGCAAGGCTCCCAGCGTCATCACCCCGGCCGAGACCGGCAGGAAATAGAGCGTCAGGTGTTGCAGGAACTTGGGGGCAAAGGTCGCCAGACTTTCCGGCACGCGGCCATGGATCACCAGGAAAATGAACAGCAGCAGCATGCCCGCCAGATTGCCGGAGAGCGGAATCGGCAGCAGGCGGACCGACAGTTCACCCAGCAACTGGAACAGCAGCAACAGAAAGATGGCGGGCATGGTGGCAGGCGCAATATCGATAAAAAGGGCATTCTACCCGCCAGTCCTGATCTGGCAATGACCCATTAGTCTTGATCATTCGCAAGCCGCGCCAACCGTCCGTCGACTGGCCGCCAATATCCCCTTTTTGGCCCTGCCCGCTCTGTCCCCTCTCCGGCATCACTTCTAAGCTCGGCACACCCATAACAACCATCACAACACCGGGTGCTTCATGAAAACAACCTTGACCACCGGCGGCCTGCTGCTGCCGCTGTTGCTCTCCCCCGCCATCGCCTTGGCCGATGCCTACACCGACGGCTTGCACGTACTGACCCACAACGTCTACATGCTGTCGACCAACCTTTATCCCAACTGGGGCCAAAACGTGCGGGCGTCGATGATCGCGCAGGCCGACTACCTGAAGAATCAGGATGTCGTGATTCTCAACGAAGCTTTCGACAACACCGCCTCGGCAACCTTGCTGAACGGACTGGCCACGCAGTACCCCTACCAGACGCCGGTGCTGGGCCGTAATACGGCAGGCTGGAACGCCACGCTGGGCGCTTACTCGTCCATGACCCCGGAAGACGGCGGCGTGGCTATCGTCAGCAAGTGGCCGATCGAGGAAAAGGTGCAGTTTGTCTATAACGCCGGTTGCGGGGCGGACGCCCTGTCCAACAAGGGTTTCGTCTATGTGCGCATCAACCGCAACGGCCAGAAGTACCACATCGTCGGCACGCATGTGCAGGCGCAGGACAGCAGTTGCAGCGCCGGACAACCGGAAGCAGTCCGTCGTCAGCAATTCACCAATATCCGTTATTTTCTGGCCGGTAAAGGCATTCCTGCCAATGAAGTGGTGCTGATTGGCGGCGACATGAACGTGGTGCGCACCAGCCCGGAATACGCCAGCATGCTGAGTACGCTGGATGTCAACGCCCCCACGGCCTATGTCGGCGTTGACTACACCTGGGACCCGCGCACCAACGGCATCGCCAACTACAACTACCCGACGGCCGCGCGTGAATATCTGGATTACATCCTGGTCGCAAAGAACTACGCCCAACCCTCCTCCTGGCAGAATCAGGCGCGGGATGTGGTGTCACCGCGCTGGGAAGTCAGCGGTGGTGTGGAGCGCTACCAGTTCAAGGATTATTCCGATCACTACCCGGTCGCCGCTTTCGCCAAGGCCGACGCCACCACACCCACCCGCAGTTTCAAACCGGTGAATGCCCGTTACGGCGATGTGGCGATTGAAAGCACCGTCAACAACCTGGCGCTGCGCACCGGTAGTTCGGCCACGGCCTGGATTACCGCCACCGGTAACAGCGCCAATCTGGAGAGCCGCTGGCAGGTGCGCGATTTCTACTATCCGCAAACCGGCTGCCTGCAAACCGGCGACATGATCGAGATCGAGTCGCGCAAGTATCCGGGCTATCTGTGGAACTGGTGGCTGGGCGGTGGTGGCGGCAACTATGCCTATTATCCGAAACAGGGCGACAGTTCGAACCGGCTGCGGGTGGAGAACCTGTCGCGGGCGGCGTCGGAATGCTTGCAGGACGGGGATTTGGTGGCGTTTCGGGATACGTCGACAGTGAGCGGGTCGGATTATTATCTGAAGCGCTGGGAGTCGGGGTCGTGGGCCAATCATCTTTACCTGTGGTCCGGAAGTATCGGCGCGGCAGAGAAATTCCGGGTGAAGGGGGTGAGTGCGCCGGTTTATCAGACTTTCAGCAACTTGCTGTATTGAGGGGGAGGCGTCATTTCCGGGGGGACGGGAATGACGCCGGTTTGACAGAGTAGCAGCATTATCAATCAGGTAGAGCGATGGTCAAATTGGGATAACGTTAAAATTGGGCGTCTTGGCCGCTACACCTCTGCGTCATAGACCTCTCGCCCAAGTGCGAGCGTCAACTTGGCGCAGAGCTTAGTTACCCAACCCCGAAAAACTAGCGGCTCTAGATTTCCTTCAAGTAGAAGACCACTTGGCTCGACAGAAGCCGCCAGATACCTAGAACTGTCGAGTGGGCCAAACCAGCATGGCAGTTCCTGCCCAGCCACCCAGGCATCCATCGTTTCGTAGACCGCCATGACTTTCGCCCACTCGAAATCAGCAAGGTCATTAGGCAGATTGAGTGTGATCGACTGGTTCATGCTTGTGACTCCCAACTACCAGCTGAAGGCGTAACGCCCCACAGCAAAATTAGAAGCTGAGATTACCTCAACCCCAACAAAAAAATTGCCCCGTAATCAGCTGGGCCATTATCGCGCTTCAAGCGCAAGTTGGGCATTGAATTCAGCGATGCAATTTTTGCTGTCATCATACACTCGAAACTAGCTTGAAAGCCCCCACTTTGCAGTGGTAAACGAGGAGTGGGACTGACCGGATCATCGACGCCGATACCGACGCACCAGCAGAAAATGAGGTTGTAATCCAGTTGCTCGACCAGTTGCCGCTCACTGCAGATGGAGTACATGACCTGCAACAGCAATGTTCGCAGCAGTTGTTCCGGCGGGATCGACGGGCGGCCGGTCTCGGAATAGCGGGCGAAAAATTCACTGTCCTGCGTGGTCAGGATCGTGTCGACGATCTGGGGCAGCTTACGGATGGAATGCTTGGCGGTGATGCGGCTGTCCAGATCGACGAAGCTGAACAGCGCACCTTGCCGGGAGTCGGAACCACGCATGGCAAAGGTCGTGATGAAAGCAGATGTGCTACTGTTGCATCAGTCAGGTTGTGGCAGCAGAGTTTTTCAACACCCTGCTAGAAGTTCCAGAATCAGTAGCGAGCATGCTTTGAGCTTCGATTTAGTTCCTGCTTCGAGCCCTTAGGCCTTGCCACTTATGAATCTGAGGCGTGTTCACGTAATGTCAGGTCTATGACCATGACTTCGATCGCGTCCACACCTGGGAAATCGGCTGAAATCTCTTGCCAATACCCTTTTAGGGCACTGCCCAATTCGTTTAATTCAACAAGTTGCCCACTAATCATCCATCGTTTAACGGCGGTATTTCCTTGCCATACCAAAAGCATTACGCCGCATCTTGCGCTTTCCTCTCTGAGGTAATCACCTGCCAGCTGATTTCGTAGGCGCTCACAAAGATCTGGCCCGCTCCACCCTTTGTCTAGCAGTTTTAGCTCGATAGGAACTGGTGAGTGCACTTTTGTGTTTTGCAACCAAATGTCCATGCGCTGGCTATTGGCTAGTTCAGGTTCTTGAGCAGTCGTGTATTGGTCTCGGCAGTGCTGATTGAGCCAACCAGCTATTAAGGTGCGCATCTCGGTTTCGCCGTCGACACGCTGCCAGGTTCTCCAGGGGCTGTCGTTTCCCCGTTCCAGCCAGTTCTTAAGGTCCTTCAAGCGATGTATGGCCAGGTCAAAGAGTTGATAATGTGTTGCCGGTGTTATTGTTTGAGACCGGTCAAACGCGTAAACCTGCTCAGCGGTCCAAGGCTCAAGGTCGCCATCTTGTTCAGCGCGTTTGTATGCCAGTTTGGCCATCCATGGGCGACGATTTGGGTCCGGGTGCTCGCGGATCAATTGTTCGATGACCGTGTAAGTGGCTTTGCCTGGTATTTCCGATAGGAGGTTGAATAAGCTGCCTCGCGCATCCTGGGCATCATCGCGCGGCCCTGGAGAATACGTGCCCCCGCCTGCGCGGTTGATTTCATCCTCTATCCGAATATTACGGTGTGCCAGGATATATAGTGATTTCAGATGTTCTGCTGTTTGGAAGTGACCGAACTTAGGGCTGCTCTCTCTCAATCGGCGCCCATTCACAAGTGTGGTGAAAAATACCTGAGCCGCAGATGTTGCCACTTCCTCGTCAAGGCCTGAAAGCCACTGTTCAAGTTCAGGGATGCCATTATCCGGATCGCAATCGACGCGAAGCGCATACCACCATGCAATACTGTTCGCGTCTGTTGTTTGAGCTATCTGGTGATTTGCCAATTCGGCAAGTCTTGCTGCATCTGTGCCGCCATTAACTAAGATGTGTAAGCAGTACTGTCGGTTGGCGTTGATAAGTGAGGGATTGGCCTCGGCCCACTCGAGTATTGCGGGAGCGATGCGGGCATGTAGCCAAGGCGCATGATAGACCAGGTCATGGAGAATGTAGTGCATGGGCTCGTCTGAGCCGGTGTTCTCAAGCTCCCAGACCAATTCATTGGTCACCGCCTCTTCGACCAAACCCGGGAATGCCTGGTGCATCCTCTCGAACCACGCGGGAAATCCGTTAAGCTGCCAAGTGACATAGCGTATAGCTTGACGTGCTTGTGCTTCATCCAGAGAGCCTGGGAAATCCGCGTTCTCGGTGGCCTCTATTTCCAGTCCGGCCAGTCCAAAGATTAGAGAACATGGGGTGCTGTTACCTGGGGCTCCCGCGGACCTTAGGGATGGTACGTAGCACCGCCAATGGTTTAAGGCTGCATCACGATACTCCTGCGCGACGCTCTCGCCGAAATCTGAAGTCAGCGCCCTCCAGTTAGCGTACTCAGAGCGGCTTGTAGCTAAGCCACTATCCTGCAACTCGTGCATAAGCCAGTACTGATCGTTCATGAACGTACCGGGCTCCATTTCAGGCGGGGTGCGGACCCGCTCTGGGTTGGCACGTAACTCCGCTATCCACTCGGCTCGCTGCTGCTTTTGTCGCTCTTCCTCCTCACTGCGCCTCTGTAGGTATTCTGCATGTTCCTCCTCATGCCTCCGAACCGTCTCCGATACCGGCGGATTGACCAGCAGTCCCAATTTCTTTGTCAATTCAGAATCTACGGCAACGACACTTTCTAGTTGGGCAAGAATTTCCACCGGCAGGTCATTTCGCGCATAAACTTGAAACGCTGTACTAAGCGCGACCAATCTATCGTCGTGCACCGCGCGGGAGCCAATATATTCGAGTAACCTTGGGAAACTGTCAGAATCGAACTTCCAGAATGGGCCTAGCCATGAAGCTGGCCAATCATCAGTCAAGGAGTCACCTGTACGCTCCGCCTGCGCTAATCGAGCTTGTTCAATGCTGAACCAATAAAGGGAATCGTTAAGCTCCGGCCATGCGGGTACAAGCGCATGAAGCCTGGTTTTGTACTCCCTGAGGTCTTCGTCTTGCCAATGACGCAAGGTTGTGACCATTAGCATGATGGAGAGAGATGTTTCGCTTAAAGCGGCGTCGCTTCGAGCGGCAACCAGCTTTTCTACTGCGTGAGAGGCTGGTCCTAGCAACCATGCACATTCCTTCGAGACATGGCACTCTCGCCTCTCGACATAAGGTGACTGTTCCAGATAAGCATGTAGGCCACTTATCAATCGAGCGATGGCCTGATGCTCCTCAGCAATCGACAAGCGTTCCACAAAGCCGTGTAGAGCACCAGCAAGGCCGGAGGTCTTGTACCTTTCATCGGGCGACAACTTGCCCAGTGCAACCACCAGCATTCCAACAACTTCACTATCAGGCGAAGCTTCTACCACCAGCTCTGCGAGCAGTTCACGGGGAATCGGGTCAACGCCATCGATGAGTTGTTGCCACAAACTTTGTTTTTGCTCTGCAGCCCCGCAAGTCATCACCGCGCGTGCCGATGCTATTCGGGCGTAAATTCCCCGAGAACCATCTGCTGCAATGGGAAGCAAAGAGGCCACGCAACTTGCCATTTCTCCTTGCCAGACCAGCCGGCCTAGAAAGAAGATGGCATCATCATTGTCGGCATAGGCGGTTATGAGCTGCTGAGCGTTGTCCGAGAGGTCTAGATTGGCGATTCGCGCGATTGCACTATTGTCTCGTGCGGAGCGATCATCCTGATCCGAAGTGATGCGCTGGACGATTTCTGCCAATATCCCCTGTCGTTCTGCCAATGGTAGGTGTGATGGATCGCCACCTTCGACAGCAATTTCAGGGTGAATCTGAAGCGCTTTGCGCCGAATCTCGTCGTCAAACAGGATGAGCCAAGGCAATATTGCTCGAAGTCGAGGGGTAACAATTTCTTGCCCATATTGCTCACGGAAGAAGAGCGCTTCGACCAAATGGCGACTGTTGCCCGCCATTAATAAGCCTGAGAACCACTCGGCAGCAAGTAACTCGCGGACCTCCCGGTGACGAAATCGTACTGCCCCATAAATGATGTCATTGAAAATTCCGCGCTCAAGTAGCGCCCGAACATCCTCGGGATTCCAAGCAGCAAGGACTGCTTCTGCGTCAATCCCAGGTTTAAGCGGCGTAGCGTCTGGAACATTAAGACCCGCTTGTCCGGACAGCACGACAGCAGCGGCCAAGCAGCGCGCGCCCTCTCTTGCTTGTTCAAGATTCAGGGGTTGACGTTGCGCCCTGTCAGTACTGTGCGTATCGCGTAGGCGCTTATCGATGTTGTGACGGAGCAAGTCCAAGCGGCCGCCTAGAGCGTTGTCCACAGCCCATTTGGCCAATATGCCTTCAAGGTCAAATGGACGCTCCGCCAAACTCCAAAGGTCGGCACGATCGATTTCCCTGATCAGGCCGTCGACATTCTCTGCCGCCCTAGCAACGCAGAAACGCCGAATCTGCCCTTCATCTAAAGGGCGCAAAGTGAAAACTGTGAGGGCGCTTTGCGGAGTGGATCGCCGATCACCTTCCCCAACCTCTACTGTCTGTGCAGCGGGGAGATACAGAAGTTCATCTACCAGTCTTTGGTCTTCCTTTGGCCGCCATGCGTAGGGCCGACTTGAGATGTAAATATGCGCTCTGTGCGCACCATTTGCGACCCCCCTGGCAAAGCGGCGAAGAGCCTTTTCAAAGGCTCTCGGGTGCTCCAGTCGAGCCTCATCTACAGAATCCAGGAAAAACCATGCCTCGTCCGTCGACTGCAGCCATGCGTGAAACTGGGCTTCTGCACCTATTTCAAACGCGGTATAGAAGTCAGTTTCGATATCTTCAATTCGGAGAAAGAAGGCTGCTTTTCCTTCGCCCGCGAGGGAGCTGGCCCGATGCCGCAACTCCTCCGTCTTCCCCGCACCCGCTTCCGCTAATATGACGCAGCGGTATTTTTCCGCCATCACGTCCCAAGTTATCGGTTTAGCGTGCCCCCAAGCCAAGAGGAATTCCTCACTCTCCGCTTCTTTTTCACTTTTGTAGACAGGTGAGAATTCGCGATCTAACGGAACATGGCCTTCCATTTAATATCCTTATGGTCCGCCCATGAAGAGCTATTATGGATCAGAGTGATAAAATTACCCCGTCTATCAAAAGAGAGCATCGTTCAGCACAGCTGTCCGCTTCGGATCGAAACCCGCCATGCCAAAAAACATAACTATGTTTAGGCGACAGATTTCGCATAACAGAGCGCTCGACCAAAAAGGGTTTAATCCCATACGTTCCTTTTAAAATTAGCAACCTGCAATATATTGCTTCCTTGCTAAGCGAACTAAATCCATGGGACGACTTGCTTGAAAGCTATCAGCCAACCCCACCCCCGTCAACCCAACCCCCTCGAAATTCCTCCCGCCAAATCAGCTCCATCCCTCCATCCCCTTTCCCATAATACCCATGTAGAATACGCGCCTTTCCCCGCTACCCCGATCCCCCGCATGAAAACCGAACTGCTCCTGCCCGCCGGCAGCCTTGAAAAAATGCGCACCGCCTACGATTTCGGCGCCGACGCCGTCTACGCCGGCCTGCCCCGCTACTCCCTGCGCGCCCGCAACAACGAATTCCGCCAGGAACAACTGGCGCAAGGCATCAGCGAAGCCCACGCACGCGGCAAGCAGTTCTACGTCACCGCCAACATCCTGCCGCACAACGACAAGGTGCGCTCCTTCGTCCGTCAGCTGCAGCCGGTGGTGGACCTCCAACCCGACGCCTTCATCATGGCCGACCCCGGCCTGATCATGCTGGCGCGCGAAGCCTGGCCCGACCTCAACATCCACCTCTCGGTACAGGCCAACACCCTGAACCACGCCTCGGTCAAGTTCTGGCAGAAAGTGGGCGTGAAACGGATCATCCTGTCGCGCGAACTGTCGCTGGACGAGATTGCCGAAATCCGGCAGGAATGCCCGGAGATGGAGCTGGAAGTGTTCGTCCACGGCGCGCTGTGCATCGCCTATTCCGGTCGCTGCCTGCTGTCGGGCTATTTCAACCGCCGCGACCCCAACCAGGGCACCTGCACCAACGCCTGCCGCTGGGACTACAAGGTGCATGACGCCGCCGAGACCGAACAGGGCGATGTGGTGAGGCTGCAAGGCTTCGACTTCACGCAGGAACTGGAAGAAGCCAACAGCCGTTTTGCCGCTTGCGGCGGTGCGGAGCGGCATCCGGATGCCGACCGCGTTTACCTGATCGAGGAAGCCAACCGTCCCGGCGAGCTGATGCCGGTGATGGAAGACGAGCACGGCACCTACATCATGAACTCCAAGGATTTGCGCGCGATCGAGTATGTGGAGCGGCTGGTGCAGATCGGGGTTGATTCGCTGAAGATCGAGGGCCGGACAAAGTCGCTGTATTACGTGGCGCGCACGGCGCAGGCCTATCGTCAGGCCATTGATGACGCCCGGTCGGGCAAGCCTTTCAACCCGTCGCTGCTGGCCGATCTGGACGGGTTGGCCAATCGCGGCTTTACCCCCGGCTTCCTGCAACGCCATGTGCCGCAAGACACGCAGAACTACCTGACCGGGCATTCGGAAAGCAAGCGCAGCCTGTTCGTGGGGCAAGTCTTGTCCATCGACGACGGCTGGGCGCTGGTGGATGTGAAGAACCGCTTTGCGGTGGGCGACCGGCTGGAGATCATCCATCCGTCCGGCAACCGGGAAATCACGCTGGAGCAACTGCAGCACGCGGAAGGCCATGCGCTGGACGTGGCGCCCGGCAACGGCATTCTGGTGAAGATGCCGCTGGAAAAGGCGCTGGACGGAGCTTTGCTGGCGCGGCTGGTTTGATGTGTAGGTCGGGTTTCAACCCGACAACTCTCTCCGATCAAAGGATAGTGTCGGGCTGAAGCCCGACCTACAGGAGGTCGATACCGGCTTTGGCCATGAGCCAGGCATAGAGGGCGAAGATGACCATCGTTCCCAGCACAAACACCCCGAGCGCCCCGACAAATCCCAACTGACCCAGCAAGCGCGGAAACAGCAGGAACATCGGCAAGGTTGGCACCACGTACCAGAACGTATACCAGGCGTGATTGGCGATCTTGTCCGTCGGTTGCTGTTCCACATACAGCCAGACCAGCGTCAGCACCGTCACCAGCGGCAACGAGGCCAGCAACGCACCCAGCTTGTCGCTGCGCTTCGCCAGCTCGGAAACCGCCACCACTACGGCGGCCGTCACCAGATACTTCACCAGCACATAGGGAATGGCCATCGTTCAATAGGCTTCCTTCGCCATTCCCAGTTCCTCGGCCGTCAGGCCGACCGTTTCCGGGGCAATGCCGTTACGACCCAGCCATTCCGCCAGCGAGGCCGCCGTCAAGCGCAAGCGGATACGGTTAACGCCGTCTTCATCACTGTCTTCCGATAGCACCGCACCCAATTCATAGAACTTGGCGCGCAGGCGGGAATGTTCCGGCGGCAGCGTCAGGGTGAACTCGCGCAGGTCGCCCACCAGCAGGCTGGTAACGGCCATCTTCAATTCGTGCACGCCGATGCCGGTCATTGCCGACATCCACACCACCACCGGCAATCCTTGGTCGTCTACGTCGATACGCGGCTCGCGCGAGCCCATCAGGTCGATCTTGTTGTAGACCATCAGGATGCGGGTGGTGCTGCCGATTTCATGCAGCACCTCATTGACCGCCTCGATCTGGGCGTCGCGCTCGGCGCTGGCGGCATCCACCACGTGCATCAGCAGATCGGCTTCGAGTGTTTCTTCAAGGGTGGCGCGGAAGGCTTCGACCAGCTGGTGCGGCAAATGGCGCACAAAACCGACGGTATCGACCAGCACCACCGGCCCGATGCTGGGCATGTCGATGCGGCGCAACGTTGGATCAAGCGTGGCGAACAGGCGGTCGTCGGCGTACACCTCGGCGTGGGTGACGCGGTTGAACAGCGTGGATTTTCCGGCGTTGGTATAGCCCACCAGCGACACGGTGGGAATGGCGGCTTTCTGGCGCGAAGCCCGGCCCTGCTGACGGTTCTGGCGGACTTTTTCCAGCCGCTCGCTCAGCATGGTGACGCGGTTCTTCAGCAGACGGCGGTCGGTTTCCAGCTGCGTTTCACCGGGGCCGCGCAGGCCGATACCGCCCTTCTGCCGTTCCAGGTGGGTCCAGCCGCGCACCAGCCGCGAACTGAGGTGGCTCAGCTGCGCCAGTTCCACCTGCAACTTACCTTCAAAGGTCTGGGCGCGCTGGGCGAAAATATCAAGGATGAGACCGGTGCGGTCCAGCACCCGGCATTGCAGTTCCTTTTCCAGGTTACGTTCCTGCGCGGGCGTCAGCGAGTGGTTGAACAACACCAGCTCCGCTTCCTTTTCCTGCACCAGCGCGGCGATCTCGGCAACCTTGCCGCTGCCGGCGTACAGGCGGGCATCAGGTTTCTGGCGACTGCCGGTGACCGTCGCCAGGATTTCCGCGCCGGCGGACTTAGCCAGCAGCAGGAACTCTTCCAGGTCTTCATCCAGACTGGCGGCTTGTTGTTTCAGGTCCAGGTGAACCAGGATGGCGCGTTCGCCACCCTGATGTCGTTCAAAAAATTCCACAGGGATATCCGTTGATAAGGCGTGAAACGATTATGAGCGCTGCCCGGACGAAAGCCAAACGGGGATGGGATTTTTTTGGCGGAGGACGGGTTATCATGCACACCTGCACTCCCCCGGATTCCGCAATGACATTCTTTCGAACCACCGCCCTCTGCAGCCTGCTGATGTTGCTGGCCATGCCGGTGAGCGCGCGCCTGCAAACCGGCGGCATCGCGCCTGCTGTTTCGGCGACCCTGCTCGACGGCAAGACACGGCTGCATTTCAACGCCGGGCGCGGCCCGGTGCGGATAGTGGTGTTCTGGGCCAGCTGGTGTTCCAGTTGCCGTCAGGAGTTGCCGCAACTGGAAAAGCTGTACCGTACGTATCACGGACAAGGGCTGGAGTTGCTGGCGGTCAGTGTGGATGAGGAAAAGGACGATATTGCCGCAGCCCGGCACGTGGCCGAACGGCTGTCGTTCCCGGTAGCGCTGGAAGATGCCGCCGCTGTGGATGGTTTCGGGCGGATCCGCGCCGTACCGACCCTGTTTGTGATTGACCGCCAAGGCAAATTACGACTGGACGGCCGCGAGGGTCTGCAAAGCGAGGATATTCCGGCGCTGGAGAAACTGTTGAAGTCGCTGCTGGCGGAAGCGCCTCCCTCCTGAGGTGGACGCTCCCGATCATCGTTAATTGAAATGCGTTGACACCCCGACCGCCGCCGACCAGCGCGGCGCCAGCTGCAGGCCGGTCACATGCTGCACTACCGGCAGCTGCACGAAACCATAGACGCTCAGCTTCTTGCCGGGCGTATAGGCCAGACCCGGACTGACATAAAACGACCGTCCGCCGCTGGTGGCCGCGTCACCATTAGCGCCGCCATCCGGCCGACGCTCCAGTGCGTTGACCTGCACCTGCGGCTCCCACCGGGTCAGCGCCATGTAGCGGAAACCGCCATTCACGCTGAACACCGCGCCCGGACGAAACTCATCACGAATCTTAACTGGCGCTTGCACCAAGCCTTGCGCATACCAATCCCAATCCCGGTTCAGGCTGCCGGTGCGAAAGCCGCCAATGATCAGGTCGGTGCTGCCTGTGCCCGGTTGCAGGCTGCGGTCCAGATCGGTGCCGGCTTGCGGGCCGCCGTTGAACCGGAAGTCCCGACTGCCGGTGGGTAGCTTCAGACCGACAATCAGCCCGGAATCGCCGTCTGTGGAAAAGCCCTGATAGCGGGCCATCACTTTGATATCACCCAGGCTACGGGTATGCGAGGTGGTGATGTCGGTATCGCCGTCAACAATGGTGCTGTGCGAGCGATCCAGATACGGCAGCACCACGCTGAAACCCCAGGCGCGATTGGGGTTATAACCCAGCGTTGCCGTGATATAGCGGTTGGTGGTGCGTTGTTCCACCTCTTCCGCCGCCGGAATGGCGGGCGCGGTGGCCGAGCCGTTGCCTTCGCGCAACGCGGTCTGATCGATAAAGTCGTAACGCAGATCCAGTGCGAAACCCGGCTTGCTGTCCAGCCCTTGGCTGACCCAGTCCGAATTCAGTGTGCACCCGCAACTGGAACAGGCCTTAGCGTTGACGGCGGCCAGACTCAGGACCAGCAAGGACAAGGCAAAGGAACGCGGATGCATGAAGGAATACCGGGAAATTGAATGCGCGGATTCTACCGGCTGCCCCGGCGCGACAAACTGCGACATGTTGTCGCACCCCGGAAACGACAAAGCCGCCCGAAGGCGGCTTTGCGTATCACCACGGACGGGCCGGGATCAGTACGGAGCATCCTGGTCATCACCGTCATAGGGCGACGGATAACCGCCGCCCATGGTGCCGCTGGTCATCGGGCCAATGGCGCCGCCGGCGGCGGGAGCACCCACCGGACGGGGGTTGCGCGACGGAACGACGGTGGAAATGGCGTGCTTGTACACCATCTGGCTGACGGTGTTCTTCAACAGTACGACGTACTGGTCGAAGGATTCGATCTGGCCCTGCAGTTTGATACCGTTCACCAGGAAGATGGAGACGGGGATACGCTCCTTGCGGAGGGCGTTCAGGAACGGGTCTTGTAAAGTTTGCCCTTTCGACATGATGTTTTCTCCTCTGCCAAATGGCAGACATTAAGGGTTTTGTATCAGCGCAAAAATAAAAGACAAGACAAAATCAGCACTTGCCAGTGTCTAATTTGAGGTGGTTTTCCACTTTTTGCAAGGCTTTCTGTCGAACAATCGGCACCGCTTCTGTTGTCAAAAAGTGAACGGAATCGCCAAAACCGCGCAGCCAGGTGAACTGGCGCTTCGCCAACTGCCGTGTGGCGACAATGCCGCGATAGCGCATTTCTTCCCGGTCCATCTGGCCGTCCAGATATTCCCAGACTTGCCGGTAGCCCACCGAGCGCATGGACGGCAGATCCGGTGACAGGTCGCCACGCGCGCGCAGGCGCTCCACTTCTTCAATGAAACCGCGCTCCAGCATCAGGTCGAAACGGCGCTCGATGCGCTCGTGCAGCACGGCGCGGTCATCCGGCATCAGCGCCAGCTCCAGCACGCTCCACGGCAGGGACTGGCTTTGCTGTTCGGCGTGCCATTGCGACATCGGCTTGCCGGTCACCAGCCAGACTTCGAGCGCGCGTTGCAACCGCTGGGAGTCGTTCGGCTTGAGGCGCGCCGCCGTCACCGGGTCCACTTCGGCCAGGCGCGCATGAATGGACGGCCAGCCGTTTTGCAGGGCATCCGCCAGAATGGCGGCGCGCACGCCCTCATCGGCTTCGGGCATGTCGGCCAGACCGTCCTTCAGCACCTTGAAATAGAGCATGGTGCCGCCGACCAGCAGCGGAATGCGTCCGGCGGCATGAATTTCCTCCATCGCGGAGAGCGCGGCGCGGCGGAAATCGGCGGCGGACCAGGCCTCGGCCGGATCAATCACGTCGATCAGGCGATGAGGGGCACGCGCCAGTTCGGCCGCATCGGGTTTGGCGGTGCCGATATCCATGCCCCGGTAGATCATGCCGGAATCCACTGAAATCAGCTCGAAGCGCCCGGTTTCCGCCAGCTGAATGGCCAGTTCGGTCTTGCCGCTGGCGGTCGGCCCCATCAGGAAAACGGCGGGAGGCAGCGGCTGATCCGGCAAGGCGAGAGGCATGAAAGCGTTCCGTAATATTGACTGGCGTTATTGTAATGGCAGGACAGCCCATCCGCCTGTTTTCCATCTCATCATTTTTGGTAATACCCTCACAACTTGACAGTAAAAAGATTGTCGAACCGGCTCGGTCTTGTTACATTCATTTCATTTTGCACAACACTACCCCCAACGGAATAACAATATGAAAATAGTCCGCCTCTTCAAGGCTGCCGCACTGGCCGGAGTCGTTCTGGCCGGGTCGGGATGCTCGGTGAATCACCTCATCGGCTCCGAAATCAACAAGTTCTCGCAGGACCATGTGGTTCCGGCCGCCATGCAGCTGGACGACATCAGCCTGATCTGTCACTCCAATGAAAGCTTCGTCCCCCTGCTGCTGGGCTACAACGCTTTCAATGTGAACAGCGACCTGATGCTGTCCGTCAGCTATGCGGGCGCCGCCATGTGCACCGAGCACGAAGCCGTGGAAAAGGAACTGTGGTCCAGCCTGGCGCAAAACCAGGGTTGGGTGAAGATCGCCACCGATGCGCGGATTGCCCAGCAACTGCTGAACCGCGACGCCGGCAACCGCCAGCTGAAGTCGTACACCTACATGGCCAACTATTTCCGCACCAAATACGGCTATGAAATCGGCGATGACAAGTGCCCGAAATTCAGCAAGGATTTTGAAGAACACGTGATGCTGGTCGGCGCGACCTCTGCTCTGCAAGCCCTGCAGAACGATATCGCCTCCGGCCGCCTGATCGATGTGGACATGGGGATTCCCGCCAAGGTGGGCCGCGCCATGAAGTGCCTGGATAACGAAAAATGGTGGGGTGAGCCGAAGGCCATCCGCGCCGCGCTGACAACCATCCTGCCCGAGAACGCCGCCGCCGAGGCCAAGGCCTGGGAAGACCTGCAGGCTTCTACCGATGTCGGCTTGCAGGGCGGCGTTCGCCTGACCCACGCCATTTATGCTTCGATGGCCGCCGCCAAGGATCGCCAGGATCTGCTGCGCGACGCCCTGAAGCGTTTTGAAGCCATTCCGGCCGATGCGCTGAACCCGAAATACCGGCTGCTGGACCAAATGGCCTCCATGCAGGTGCGTGAAATCGCCGACCGTTACTGGATGCGCTATGAAGGCCGCCGCGCCCCGACCATCGGCTTCAGCCAGTTCTGGGACGAGCGCAAGCTGAACATCAACGTCAACCAATTCAATGACATCATTGACTCGGTGAAGTAAAAATCAAAAGGGGCGTACCCAGGTACGCCCCTTTTTTCATTCGTGCCGCCCCGCCCTGCTACCTTCCCCGCCAGAACAACTTGTCCAGCTCCGCCAGCGACATTTGCCGCCAGGTCGGACGGCCGTGGTTGCATTGGCTGCTGAATTCCGTGGCTTCCATGTCGCGCAGCAACATGTTCATTTCCGGCAAGGTCAGCGAACGGTTGGCGCGCACCGCGCCATGACAGGCCATGGTGCCGAAAAGCTCATTGATCGCCTCCTCCACGCGCGTGGATTGGCCGTGTTCCCGCAAGTCCGCCACCACATCCCGCACCAGCGGCAGAATATCCGCCTTCGGCAATAACGCCGGCACAGCGCGGATCGCCAGCGCTTCTTCACCAATACGATCGACCTCGAAACCCAGCCGACTGAACCATTCCCGACCCTGCTCGGCCAGTTCGGCCTCGGTGCGGGACAAGGCTACCGTTTGCGGAATCAGCAACGGCTGCGAGGCCAGACGACCGGTCTCCCAGGCCACTTTCAGGCGCTCATATACCAGCCGCTCGTGCGCGGCGTGCATATCCACAATCACCAGCCCCTGGGCATTCTGAGCCAGGATATAAATGCCATGCAGTTGCGCCAGCGCATAGCCCAACGGCGGCATGCCGGGAACGGCTGTCGTATCGGGCAAGGCTTCCGGCCTGGGCATCGGGGCGTCATCGGGCAAATCCCGCAACGGAGCCAGATAATCCGAGAGGCTGTCGCGAAGTTCACGCGGAACCGGTGTTGCCGGTTGCGGGGACCAAGCCACCCCTGCGCCCGGCGCGCCGGGAGAAACCGCTAATGACAACAACGACTGTTCGGCCACAACTGACGGAACGACGGAGCCAGCGGCTTGGGTTTCCGGCGTCAGGGCGACGGTTTTCAACCCCGCCAGGGCGCGATGGATGGTCCTCGCCAGAAATTCGTGGACTACGCGCTGGTCACGGAAACGCACTTCATGCTTGGTGGGGTGGACATTGACATCAACGGCGGCGGGATCCAGTTCGAAGAACAGGACATACGCGGGATGACGACCGTGCGCCAGCACATCGCTGTAGGCGGAGCGGATGGCGTGGGTGACCACCTTGTCGCGCACCACACGACCATTCACATAGAAATACTGCATATCGGCCTGACCGCGCGCCACGGACGGGCTGCCCAGCCACCCGCCCAGGCTGAGGCCATGCGTTTCCACCAGCAACGGCGTGGCTGCGTCCATGAAGGCCTGACCGCACAAGGTGCTGATACGGCGGCGCTGCTCGGCTTCATCCGGCGCGGGGCGGAATTGCCAGCGCAGCGTGCCGTTATGCGTTAACCGGAAACCGACCTGGAAGTTGAACAGGCACAACCGGCGCACCACTTCTTCCAGGTGCCCCAACTCAGTGTTCACCGTGCGCAGGAACTTGCGGCGCGCGGGCGTGTTGAAAAACAGGTCGCGGACAGCAACGGTGGTGCCGCGCGGATGGCTGGCGGCGCTCAGCACCGGCTCCATGTCACGCCCCTCGGTATGCACGCTCCAGCCGACGCCGCTGTCATCGGTGCTGGAAGTCATGGTCAGGCGCGAGACCGAGGCGATCGAGGCCAGCGCTTCGCCGCGAAAGCCCAGCGTCGCTACGGCGTCCAGATCTTCCAGTGTTGAAATCTTGCTGGTGGCGTGACGGGCCAGCGCCAGGGGCAGGTCGTCACGGTCTATGCCGCCGCCATTATCTCGAATCTGGATCAGCCGGGTTCCACCCTCCTCGACCTGGATATCGATCTGGGTAGCTCCGGCATCCAGCGCGTTTTCTAGCAACTCCTTGATGACCGAGGCCGGACGCTCAACCACTTCTCCGGCGGCGATCTGGTTGGCCAGCCGGGTATCCAGCAAATGAATTCGACCGGTCATGGCGCGGGGATCTTCAGGGATTTACCCAGCATGACGTTGTCATCCTTCAACTTGTTGGCCTCGCGCAGGGCCTTTTCCGTGACGCCGTAATGCACCGCGATAGAGGACAGGCTGTCACCGACCTTGACGGTATGCGTGGTGGCCTTGGCGGGTTTTTCCGCCGCCACGGCAGGCTTCTTGTCCGACTTGTCCGACTTGTCCGACTTGTCCGACTTGTCCGACTTGTCCGACTTGTCCGACTTGTCCGACTTGTCCGACTTGTCCGACTTGTCCGACTTGTC
>NZ_SHKX01000011.1:151525-369162 GCF_004217445.1 Fluviicoccus keumensis | reverse complement strand
GTCAGCCGGCTTTGGCTTGGCGATCTCCGGTTCAGGCTTGGCAGTGCCGGCCTTCTCCTTGACCGGAGCCGCTTTGGCGGGTGCCGTCTCCGTGGGTTTGATCTCCGCCTTGGGCGATTGCGCCGGTTTTTCAGCCTTCATTTCAGGCGTCGGTTTAACCACCTCGGCCTGCTTGGGCTTGGCTTCCGGCTTGGAGGGCTTATGTCTGGGTTCGACTTTCTTGGTGGCGGGCGCAGTGGAAACGACCACCGGAGCCTTGTCCGGAACGCCTCCTGCAAAATCCTCCAGCGACATCGGCAGGCTGGCTTTCGGCAAGGTCTTGGGTGCTCCCTTGTCGTCTGCGGGAGTGGAAACGGGTTTCTCGGCAGAAACCTTATCCGACGTCACCTTGACCTGAGCCGGCTCGCTTACCGGCGGTTTAGCGGCCACCAAGGCGGTCTGGATGGCATCGGGCTTGTCCAGCAGCTTTTCCGCAGAAGGCGGGGTGATCTCCACCGGCTTGGCGGCAACCACGGAAGCGATGGCGTTGCGACGCCCCTTCCGCGACCGATTTTCCTTGTTCCAGGCAAAATAGGAGCCGGTCAGGGGATATTTCTCCAGAAAGCTCTTGACCCCGGTAAAGACCGCGCGCGCCACATCCTGTTGATGATCCATGCTGGTCAACAGGCGCTCTTCTTCCGGATTGGATATGAATCCTGTTTCCACCAGCACCGAGATCATGCCGGGCTCTTTCAAAACGGCAAAACCCGCCTGTTCCACATGACGGGTATGGAGAGACCCCAGATTATCCAGCCGTCCCAGAATCGAACTGCCCATTTGCAGGCTGTGCGACAACGATCCTTCCACCACCATGTCCGCCAGCACGGAAGCCAGCATGCTGTCGCCGCTCTCCGGCATGTACACACCGCCGATCTGGTCGGCCTTGTTTTCATGATCCGCCAGGGTGGCGGCGAAACGCGAGGTGGCTGTGTTGGCCCCCTTGCGGGACAAGGCGAAAACCGACGCGCCGCGCGCCAGCGGCGATGGCGCGGAGTCCGCGTGGATGCTGATGAATATGTCGGCCTTGTAGCGGTTGCGGGCAATCTTGCGACGATCCTGCAGCGGGATGAAGTAGTCTCCGTCCCGCGTCAGGTAGGCGCGAAAGCCGGGGGCCTTGCGGAAGTTTTCGGCCAGACGGCGGGCAATGGCCAGCGTGACATCCTTCTCGTGGTTGCCCGCTCCGCCGATCGCGCCGGGATCTTCACCGCCATGCCCGGCATCAATGGCCACGATCACCGGCCGTCCGCGGTTTTCGCCGCTTTCTGTCACCGGCTCTTCGGGCTCGGGCGTCTGGGTCGGCTCCAGGGTAACCTTGTCAAACAGGTCAATCACCAGGCGGGGACCGTATTTATCGTTCGCGGGCAGTACGAAGACCTGCGGCCGCACGCTACCGGACAGATTGATCACCAGGCGTTTGCGATTACCGGCGGGTTGAAAGAGAATTTCGTGCACCAGGCCGACATGGGACGGCAGCAAGGGCAAAGCCACGCCCAGCTCGGTGTTTTCCAGCTCGATCACCACCTGCCGGTCATCCTGGCTGGCGAGCGTGTACCGCACCGGTTCGCTGAGGTCGAGGACGACGCGGGTGTTGTCAGGAGCGCGCCAGGAACGGACGCCGGTAATGGTGGCCGCCATGGCCTGGAGGGTGCAAAGCCCCAGCAACAGGGGCGGCAGCAGTCGGAAAGCTCTCATGCAGGAAATCGGGCCAGTGCGGCCTGTCCACGGTTGGATAAAGCGGTGAATGTTAGACGACGGCCTTCCGGAACAACAGCAATCTCCAGTTGAATATCCGGGTTTGGCAACAATCCCCCCCCCTTTTCCGGCCACTCCACCAGCAGCAACGCTTCCGGGGTGAAATAATCGCGGATTCCCATCAACTCCAGCTCTTCCGGATCGCGCAGCCGATAAAGGTCGAAGTGGTATACCGGGCCATCCGTGAGCTCGTAAGGCTCAACCAGCGTATAGGTAGGGCTTTTCACCGCGCCCGCATGGCCGCGGGCGCGTATGAGGCCGCGACTGAGTGTGGTCTTGCCCGCGCCCAGCGTGCCTTGCAGGTAAACCACGCCCCCGTCCGGCAGGGATTCGCCCAGCTTTCGACCCGCCAATTCCATGGCCGCCTCGTCATGGGCCATGACTACCAATTCGGTCATCGGTTCATCAACTCTCTTATGTGTGGTAACAAGTCCGTCGCCAGCAGTCCGCGCTGACCGCCGGTCGCGGCCGCATCGCCGGCCAATGCGTGCACCAGCACCGCTTCCCCCGCTGTCTTCAGGGAAATCCCGAACTGGGCGCACAAGCCGCCCATCAATCCCGCCAGGATGTCGCCCATCCCGGCTGTCGCCATCCCGGGGTTACCCGCCGGGCATAACGACATCCCCTCGCTGGAGCACACCAGGGTTCCCGCCCCTTTCAGAACCACCACGCCGCCGTATCGTTCAACCAGACTCTGCGCGGCTTCGGGCCGGATATCCTGGATGCGGGCGGCGTAGGATTCCAGCAACAGGCCCGCCTCGCCGGGATGCGGCGTCAATACCCGGTTATCCCGCTTGAAAGGCTCCTGCGCCAGCCAGAAGAGCGCATCCGCATCCACCACCATCGGTTTTTGGGACTCCCGAACCAGCGCCCACAAACGTTGCCCCCAGGCCAGCCGCCCCAGGCCGGGCCCGACCACCATCATGTCCGCCGACTCCATCATCAGCACAAGGTCTTCCGCATGAGTCAGTCCGCGCACCATCACCTCGGGGCATCGGGCCAACAGTGCCGAGACGTGCGTCGGATGGGTGGCTACCGAAACCCGCCCTGCCCCGGCTCTCAGGGCCGCCTCCGCCGCCATCATCACGGCGCCGCCCATGCCCTCGTCGCCGCCAATCACCAGAACATGCCCGAAATTGCCCTTGTGCGCATTACGGGGACGCCGTGGAAACCGCAGCTCTTCCTGCGACAGGTATCCGGCGACACCGGTAGGCGGATAAAAATGCGGCGTCAACCGCAGGTGCTTCAGAACCAGTCTGCCGGTATGGGAAGCGCCCTCACCCGTCAGCAAACCCGGTTTGTAGCCAATGAAGGTCACCGTCAACGCCGCCCTGACGGCCATGCCCATGACGGCTCCGGAGTCCGCATTGATGCCGGACGGAACGTCAATGGCGACAACGGGACGTCCCAAATGATTCAGCGCCGAAACCATGGCGGCCAGCATGCCGGTCACGGGCGCATTCAGACCGATGCCAAGCAGGGCATCGACGTAAATTTCCGCCGGCTTCAGTGATCCATCCCACGGCGACATGACGACGCCGGTCTGTTCACAAAGCGCCGCCATGGTCTTGGCGTCCTGGGTTTTAGGCGGGGCGCTGAACTGCACGCAGACATCCAGGCCTGCTTCCCTGGCCAGACGCGCGACCACATAACCGTCCCCGCCATTGTTTCCGGGACCGCAGAGCACCACGATCTTGCGGGCCTGCGAAAACTGCTGGCGCATCAAGGTAAAAACAGCCGAGCCGGCGCGCTGCATCAGTGACTCGGAAGCTATACCGCTGGCAAAAGCCTTTTGCTCGATGTCACGGATCTGGCGTGAGTTGTAAACATGTTTTTCCATGATGGAGCGCTTCCCGATTTTATCTTCCGATTATAATCACGCTTCACCCCCGCTATTGAGTCCGACATGGAAAAAATCCCGACCACGCCTGACGCCGCCACCCTGGCGACGCTGATCCGGCAATGGGGCGCGGAGCTGGGCTTCGGACAGGTGGGCATCAGCGGCCTGGACCTGGGCGATCACGGCGACCATCTGCAACGGTGGCTGGACAAGGGCTATCAGGGGGAAATGGCATGGATGGCCTCGCATGGCGAAAAACGCTGGCGGCCGGAACTGCTGGTGGAAGGCGTGCAAAGCATCATCAGCGTGCGGCTGGATTATCTGGTGGACGCCCCACGCCACCGCCATGTGCCCCAAGAACCAGCGACCGGAGTCATTTCCCGCTATGCACGCGGCCGCGACTACCACAAGACGTTGCGCAAACGCCTGCAACAACTGGCCGACCGGCTGCAGACTGTGGTCGAAGGTTCGGGGCACCGCGTCTTTGTAGACTCCGCGCCGGTGCTGGAGCGGGCGGTGGCCGAACAGGCCGGGCTGGGCTGGATCGGCAAGAACACCATGCTGATTCACCGTCAGGCCGGTTCCTTTTTCTTCCTGGGAGAGCTGTTCACCACGCTGGCGCTGCCGCGTGACGAGGCGGTGAGTTCGCATTGCGGCTCCTGCCGCGCCTGTCTGGACATCTGCCCGACGCAGGCCTTTACCGGCCCTTACGAGCTGGATGCGCGTCGCTGTATTTCCTACCTGACCATCGAATACCAGGGCAGCATTCCTGTCGAGTTGCGGCCGCTGATCGGCAACCGCATTTTCGGTTGCGACGACTGCCAGCTGATCTGCCCGTGGAACCGTTACGCCAAGCTGTCGGCGGAAGCGGATTTTCGCCCCCGGCATGGATTGGAAAACTCGCCGTTATGGGTGTTGTTTGGCTGGACCGAGGAAGAGTTCTTGCGCAAGACCGAAGGCTCGCCGTTGCGACGCACCGGCTATGAAAATTTCCTGCGCAATATCGCCGTCGGCCTGGGAAACGCGCCGCGTTTACCGGAAGTGCTGGCGGCGCTGACAGCGCGAAAGGAAGATGAGTCGGCGATGGTGCGGGAGCATGTGGCGTGGGCGTTGCAACGGCATGCGGACTAGGCGTCCTTCCCCGCCCACTTGTCCACCACCAGGCTGGTAATCAGATCCCCTTCCACATTCACCGCCGTCCGAACCGTATCCAGTACCCGGTCAATCGGAATCAGGATGGCCACCGCCTCGGCGGGCAGGCCCACCGACTGCAACACCATCACCATGGTCACCATGCCCGCGCTGGGAATGCCAGGAGCGCCAATGGAAGCCAGCATCGCCATCAGGCACACCACCACCTGCTGATCCAGACTCAGGGAAATCCCCGCCAGACTGGCCACGAACAGTGCGGCAGCGGCTTCGTACAGGGCCGTACCGTCCATGTTCACCGTCGCGCCCAACGGCACCACAAAACCCGATATTTCCGGCTTCACTTTCAAGTCTGTTTCCAGACAGCGCAAGGTCACCGGAATGGTGGCATTACTGGAGGAAGTGGCAAACGCGGTCAGCAGCGCCGGTCGCGCGCCGCGCCAGAATTGCAGCGGCGATAGGCGCGTCAGCAGCCAGAGCAGGGTTGGGAGCGTGACTGCCCCATGCAGCAGGGTAGTGCCTATAATCACCGCCGCGAAGAACAGCAGGCTGTCCAGCACCGCCAGACTGTCAACCGCCACCAGTTTCGCCAGCAGCGCCATGATGCCGAACGGAGCCAGCTGCATGATCCAGCCGACGATGTGCATGCACAGCGCAAACAACTCTTCCAGTAACTTCAAAATCGTCGGGTAACGCTCGCCCGCCTGCACCACGGCAATGCCGACGAACAGCGCGAACACCACCACGGCGAGGATGTTCGGCTGCGCCAGCGCCGCCACCGGATTGACGAAAATGCCGTGCGCCAGCTTCGCGAAGAACTCACCCGGCGTCAGGCTGGTGACTTCAAATTTGCTGATCGAGTCCTGAAACAGGGACAGATGCAGGCCTTCACCGGGATGGAAGAAATTCGCGGCCAGCAGGCCGGTAATGGTAGCGATGGTAGTCGTGGTGGCCATGAAGCCGAGGGTCAGCTTCCAGACCCGGCCCATGCGCCGGTGCGCGCGCAGATTGGCAACACCCAGAGCGATGGAGCTGAACACCAGCGGAGCCAGCACCATCTTCAGCAAATCAATGAATATACCGCTGACCAGCCCGCAGGCATAAAGGCTTTTCTGCGTGATCGCCGAGTCGGGACCGGCCAGCATCAGCAGCCAGCCCAGGACCAACCCCGCCACCGTGCCCAGCAAAATACGCCTGTTCAGGGAACTAGCGGCGACAGGCTGCTCGGTGGCGGTCATGGCCCTGCTCCCCGGATCAGCTCAGGCGGATGAAGTATTCGCGGTAGTAACGCAGTTCGGTAATGGAGTCGCGGATGTCTTCCAGCGCCTGGTGCGAACTGCGCTTGGTCAGCCCTTCCATGATTTCGGGGCGCCAGCGACGGGCCAGCTCCTTCAGGGTGCTGACATCCAGGTTGCGATAGTGGAAGAAGGCCTCCAGCTTCGGCATGGTGCGGTACAGGAAGCGACGGTCCTGGCAGATGGTGTTGCCGCACATCGGCGACTTGCGCGGATCGACGAAGCGTTGCAGGAATTCCAAGGTCATCGCCTCAGCTTCGGCTTCGTTGATCTTGCTGCGGCGCACGCGCTCGGTCAGGCCGGACTGGCCATGCTGACGCGTATTCCATTCGTCCATCGCGTTCAGCACGATATCCTTCTGGTGCACGGCGATGACGGGACCTTCCGCCAGCACATTCAGATTGACATCGGTAACAATGGTGGCCATTTCAATGATACGATCGGTATCCGGGTTCAGACCGGTCATTTCCAGGTCAATCCAGATCAAATTGGTTTCTTTATCAATGGCCATTGCGCACATCCACGTTAAGTTCCTGAATATCCTGCACTATACATGAGCAAACGCCACCTAAGCCAGCAGCAGACCCAGCGAATCCGGCAACTGCAGGAAAAACGCATCAGCAAGGCCAGCCAGGCCGGTCCTGACGACGACGCCCATCTCGATCCGCCCGGCACCGGGCTGGTGATCGCCCGCTATGGCAGCCGTACCGAGGTCGAAGGGCTGGAAGGGCCGCATGCCGGTGAAGTGTGGCGCTGCCACATCCGCAGCAACATGGAGGCGCTGGTGACCGGCGACCGCGTCATCTGGCAGGCCGACACCACCAGCCAGGCCGGAGTAGTCACCGCCCTGCTGCCCCGCCGCTCACTGCTGACCCGCCCCGATCCCTACCAGCGCATCAAGCCGGTGGCGGCGAACATCGATCGCATCCTGCTGGTGATTGCCCCCCTGCCAACGGTTTCACCGTGGCTGATCGACCGCTATATCGTCGCCTGCGAACACTCGGATATTCCGGTGCTGATCGTGCTGAACAAGTCCGACCTGATGCAGGGGCCCGAAGCCGATGCCCTGCGTGAGCGGCTGGCGGAATATCACGCCCTGGGTTATCCGCATATTGAAGTCAGCGCCTTGGGCGATCTCAGCACACTGCGGCCCGAAATCAGCGGCCGCACCGTGGCGCTGGTCGGACAGTCCGGCGTTGGCAAAAGCTCGCTGGTCAACGTGCTGCTGCCCGAAGCCGCCCAGCGGGTCAACATCATTTCCGACAACTCCGGGCTGGGCCAGCACACCACCACCACCTCGCGGCTGTTTCATTTGCCGGAAGGCGGCATGCTGATCGATTCCCCGGGTATCCGCGAGTTCGGCCTGTGGCATCTGGATGAAGACAGTATCCGCCGCGGTTTTACCGAGATGCGCGAGTTCTACGGCGATTGCCGTTTCCGCAACTGCCAGCATCAGAGCGAACCGGGATGCGCCCTGCGCGCCGCCGCCGAGGCCGGGAAGATCCTGCCGCGACGGCTGGAAAGCATGCACCGCCTGATTGCCGAGAGCAAAAGCCAGTAGAGCCGTTTCCGCCTGCGAGGTATACTCCCGGCGTCCTTTCCGGTGGTGGTTTTCATGTCCCGTTTCTTTGAGTTCCTGATGCACAACGCCGTGCTTGCCGGCGCGTTCTTCAGTCTGCTGGTCGCTTACATTGTGGTGGAAGTGATGCGCGGCGGCCGCTCGGTCAGCCCGCAGGGCCTGTCGCTGATGGTCAACAACCACCAGGCCATTGTGGTCGATGTGCGCGACCCCGCCGAGTTCCGCCTGGGGCACATTACCGGCAGCCGCAACATTCCCTACGCCCGCCTGATGGAACAACTGGGTGAGCTGCCCGCCGACAAGGCGCTGATCATCGTCTGCAACATGGGCCAGGTGGCCGGGACCGCCGCCCGCCAGCTCAAGGCCAAGGGCCTGAACAACGTCTACAAGCTGGAAGGCGGCCTGTCGAACTGGAAAAGTTTGTCACTGCCGCTTGTAAAGCGCTGAGGCATCCCCAACTCCCTGATAATGCTCCGGCCATATCGGCGCGGAGCGTCCGGAGAAGCTCATGGCCCACGTTGTCATCTACACCACGAAAATCTGTCCCTACTGCGTGCGCGCCAAGATGCTGCTGCAAAAGAAAGGGGTGGCATTCCAGGAAATCGACGTCAGCAACGATCATGAGCAGCGCATGAAACTGGTGGAAATCACCCGTCAGCGCACCGTACCCCAGATTTTCATCAATGATCGCCACATTGGCGGTTGCGATGATCTGTACGCGCTTGAGCGGCAAGGCGCGCTCGATCCACTACTTGCCCAATGACCCCATAACTCCAAACAAGGAAACCCATCATGAGTGAACAAGAAAACCAGGGCGGCCAATTCGCCCTCGAACGCATTTTCGTCAAGGACCTGTCATTTGAAGTCCCCAGCTCCAAGGTGTTCCTGGGCGAGTGGAAGCCGGAAATCAATGTCAATCTGGCCACCGAAACCCAGCGCATCGGCGATACGCATTTCGAAGTCACCATGACCGTTACCGTCACCGCCACCAATGCCGGCTCCACCGCCTTTGTGGCCGAAGTGAAGCAGGCCGGCATCTTCATGGTGCAGGGTGTGGCCGAGCCGCAACTGTCGCAACTGCTGGGCGCCTACTGCCCCAACATCCTGTTCCCCTATGTCCGCGAAGCCATCTCGGATGTGGTGAACCGCGGCAGCTTCCCGCAAATGCTGCTGGCTCCGGTCAATTTCGACGCCCTCTACGCCGAAAACCAGCGCCAGCAACAGCAGCAGGCCGCCGCGCCCGCGCCGTTGCAGTAAGCGCTGCATCGTGTCCCGGCCACCTGCCGGGACACCGCTTCACCCCACCACCTCCCCGACCCCCGCAAACCCCTGCTGCCGCCAGGCTTCATACACTGCCACCGCTACCGCATTCGACAGGTTCAGACTGCGCCCGGCCCGCATCGGCAAACGCACGCGCTGACTCTCCGGCAAGGTTTCCAGCAAACTCACCGGCAGCCCCCGACTTTCGGGCCCGAACAACAAAGCATCACCCGGCTCATACCGGGCATCAAAGGCGCTGCCCGTCGTTTTGGTGGTGAAAGCGAACACCCGATCCGGCGTTACGGCCGTCAGAAAGGCTTCCCAGTCCGCATGCACCCGCACCCGCGCCCACTCATGGTAATCCAGCCCTGCGCGACGCAACTTGCTGTCTTCCAGCACAAACCCCAACGGTTCAATCAGATGCAACTCCGCGCCGGTATTGGCGCACAGACGAATGATATTGCCGGTATTGCCGGGAATTTCCGGCTCGAAAAGCACTACATGCATGTTGTGAAATCCCCGGTCCGGGGCCCTTGCCAAATATTTTTGAAAATCGTGTCAACCGATTCCGGGCGCCGACGTTGTTATAGATACATTCAACGGAATGTGCCCCATTCAACCCGTGGAGAATACATCATGAACTTTACCAAGTCCGCTCTGGCCTTCGCTCTGATCGCCACCGCTTTCACCGCTACCCCGGTTCTGGCCCGTGAAGGCATGGGACTGCACATGTCGGAACGCCACAACCTGCACATCGAAGGCACGCACGAACGCCGCAACGGGAACATTATCCGCCGGCAGACTGACCAGCAAGCCACCGACAAGGGCTTCAAGCGTGAAACCGTGCTGACCAACGCCAAGGGCGAAACCGCGACCCGCAATGTCGAAGTGGTCAATGACAAGGAGGCAGGCACGCATACCCGCACCATGACCGGCACCACCTTCGAAGGCAAGCCGATCTCCGGTCAGTCCGTCACGACCAAGACCGACACCGGCTTTACCCGTGAGGGAACATTCACCGGTCCGAATGGTCAGACACGCACCCGTGAAATGGAAGTCAGCACGGAAAGCAACACCGTCACCAAGACCTCGACGACCACCAACCCCAACGGCAAGACCGAGACGCATACCAGCACCCATGTCATCCAGGGCGGCAAGTAAGCGTTCGGGAGCGGGACATGGACAGGCTTGAACCGGCGACGGCTTTTATTTATGGTGACTCCTCGCCAGCCCCTGCCCCGATCAATGCCGCCATGTCCCGAATCGCCTTGGAGCGCTTTGCCCGTGATATCAGCCACCGCGCGCTGCGGATGGCTGAACTGGCGACTCGCAACCGCGAGGCGGCGCTGGATATCGTCCAGGATAGCTTGCTGGCGCTGGTCAGCCGCTATGCCGACCGCCCTGAAAGCGAGTGGGCGCCGTTGTTTCATACCGTGCTGCACAGTCGCATCATGGACTGGAAACGCCGTGAAGCCCGACGTGGGAAATGGCTGGTCTGGCTGCGACCCGCCGAGGATGATCCCGAGGACAACCCGCTGCTGAATGTCCCGGAAATGGTGGATAGCAACCCGGCCCGCTTGCTGGAGCTGGCTTCGGATATCGGCTGCGTGCAGACCGTGCTGGAATCGCTCCCGGTACGCCAGCAACAGGCCTTCCTGCTTCGCGCCTGGGAAGGTCTGGATACGGCGGCAACCGCTGCCGTCATGGACTGCAGTGAAAGCAGCGTCAAAACCCATTATGCCCGCGCCGTCGCCGCCTTGCGCGCCGGATTGGCCGGACAGGGAGCCACACCATGAATTCACCGCTGCGGGATGATCCGCTGGTGCGCAAGGTTATCGAAACGCTGGATCAGCAGGCGGCTGCGCCGGACGCTGAACTGGATGGCCGGGTCCATGAAGCGCTCCGGGGCCGGCACGCGCCCGTTATCACCCGGTATCGGGGTCGCTGGGCTATGGGCGGATTGGCGCTGGCCGCCGGGATTTCCGCCTTGCTGATGCTGCCGCCGTCAATATTACCTTGGCGTCCGGCGCCTGCCCCCGTCGTTCATAACCAGCCGCCCACGGTTGACCCGGAGTTCCTGGACGACATGGAGTTGATTGCCACCCTTGGAGAAGAACCGGATGAAAGCTGAAGCCTTGCTGGCGGGTCTGCTTCTGGCAGCTGCGGGTCATGCCCTCGCCGCCGAACCGCCCGATCCCGCCCTGCTGGAATATCTGGAAGCGTTTGCTGACGACCAAGGCAATGTATTCGACCCTGCCGACCTCGATACCGCCACGCACGTCAATACCCCGGCCACGCCCGCCAAACCGGAGCCCAAGCCTCATGAATAAGCCCGTGATTTTCCTGCTGGCGCTGCTGTGCGCCGCCCCGGTATTAGCGGATGGTACCGACTGGAACAATTTGCCGCCCGAAAGCCGCGATATCCTCAAGCCCTTTCAGCAGCAATGGAAATCCCTGCCCCCGGAGCGCCAGGCCGCCTTGGCCAAACGCGCCGAACAGTGGAAGCACATGACGCCCGAACAACAGGCTGCCGTCCGCGAACGCTTCCAGCGCTGGCAGACCCTGCCGCCTGACAAAAAGGAAAAACTGCTGAAACGCTACGAGGAGTTCAAAAAGCTTCCTCCCGAGCAGCAGGCCGTCCTGAAACGGCGCTGGCAATGGTTCCGTTCACTGCCCCCCGAGGAGCGGGAAGCCTTGAAATCCCGTTGGGAAAGCCTGTCCCCCGCGGAGCGCGCCGACATCAAGGAGCGCCTTCGGGACGCCTCACCGCGTGAACGGCGGCTCATGCGTCGGCAACTGCTTGATTTGCGCCGTTAGCAGACCCTGAATCATCTGAAAAGGACACTACACATGAAATTCATTCTGAAGCACCTGGCGCTGCTCCCGTTGATGCTGTCCACGGCCGCCTTTGCCGCTGATGGCGCCGAGTGGCATTTCGATCTGGGGGGCAGCCTGACGCGTGAGCACTATCCTTCAGGAAGCCTGACCACCGCCGAAGCCCTGCTTAACCCCAGTGTATCCGTCGGGGACTTGCAGCTTTATGCCGAAGCCCCGTACTACGGCAAGGAAGTCAATTTTTCCGGTACATTGAATATCTATGGCCCGCTGGGACGCCTGCTGGGAACGCGGACTGTCAGCAAGTCAGAGCGATTTGAAGGCATAGGCGATATCGTTGTCGGCGGCGACTACCGTCTTCCAATAGCCGACGACAATGTGCTGGCGCTGGCAGGCATGAATTACAAATTCGACAACGGTGATGAAAAACAGCTGCTCGGATCAGGCAGCCGCGACCTCAGCCTGACCCTGGATGGTCGCTATCGGTGGCAAAAGGTGGATTTCAAGGCTGGGGTCGGCCATACCTGGATTGACTACACCACTTCGAACGCCCCCTCGGATGACTATACCTACTGGAGCGCCGGACTGGCTGTACAAGTCAATGATCCGTTGAGGCTGAGCGTCACGTGGAGCGACCAGCAATCCATCGCGGGCGTAAAGACCAATCAATCGGCGGTGAATTTCGGCGCTGACCTGGAACTCAGCAACATGTTGTCGGTCAACGCCGGCTATAGCCGCTATGAAAAAAGCGCCCAGAAAGGCCAACCGGAATCAGCCGCCACGATCGGGGTGAACTGGAGTCTGTAAAGACCGGAGGGCGAAACGGTAACGCCTCCGGCCGTTTACTCGTCTTCGTCCTCCCCTTCCACTTCCATGCGCAACTCCTTGATCTTGCGGGTCAGGGTGTTGCGCCCCCAACCCAGCACATCGGCCGCATCCCGACGCCGGCCGCCGGTATGGTTCAGCGCTGCCGAGATCATGACCCGCTCAAATGCGGGTAACGCGGTATTCAGCAACTCACGACTGCCGGATGCCAACGACTTGCGCGCCCACTCCGCCAAAGCCTGTTCCCAAGTCTGCACCGGACGCACCACTTCATGCGATGTCACCTGTTGCAGTTCGGGCGGCAGATCAGCCGTCAGGATCTCTCGTCCCGACGCCATCACTGTCAGCCACCGACAGGTATTTTCCAGTTGCCGTACATTACCGGGCCAAGGCAGTTGCTGCATGAAGGCTGCGGTTTCCGGACGCAGCATCTTGGTCTCGACATTCAATTCGCGCGCGGCTCTGGCCAGGAAATGCTGGGCCAGCATGCCGATGTCCTCGCGCCGGTCCCGCAAGCGCGGAATATGAATCCGGATGACGTTCAGACGATGGTACAAGTCCTCGCGGAATTTGCCTTCGGCCACCAGCCGCTCCAGATTCTGGTGCGTGGCCGCGATAATACGGACATCAACCTTGACCGGCACGTGGCCGCCGACGCGATAAAATTCGCCGTCGGCCAGAACCCGCAGCAGCCGGGTCTGGGTATCCAGCGGCATGTCCCCGATTTCGTCCAGGAACAGCGTACCGTGATTGGACTGCTCAAAACGCCCCTGCCGCAGGGCCGTGGCGCCGGTGAAGGCCCCCTTCTCGTGTCCGAACAGTTCCGACTCCATCAAATCCTTGGGAATGGCCGCCATGTTCAGCGCAATGAACGGTCGGCTGCTGCGCGGGGAATGCCGGTGCAGGGCGTGGGCCACCAACTCCTTGCCGGTGCCGGACTCGCCGTTGATCAGAACGGTAATATGCGACTGCGATAACCGGCCGATGGCCCGAAAGACCTCCTGCATGGCCGGCGACTCGCCAATGATATCGACACTTTTGGCCGGCGTTGAGGCCGGCAGCGCACCCTGATGCTGCTCGTGATGATGCGCCACCGCCCGCTTCACCAGGCTGATGGCCTCATCCACATCGAAAGGCTTCGGCAGGTATTCGAAAGCCCCTCCCTGATAGGAAGAAACCGCCGAATCCAGATCCGAATGGGCAGTCATCACGATCACCGGAATATCCGGATGCTCCATGCGGATCTTCGCCAGCAGGGTCAGGCCGTCAATGCCGGGCATACGAATATCCGTCACAATGGCATGCGGGGTTTCCCGGGACAGGCGGGATAACAAGTGGTTGGCGTCTTCGAACGCCGTGGCCTGGAAGCCCTCCTGCATCAGGGCTTTCTCCAGCACCCAGCGGATGGAACGATCGTCGTCAACGATCCAGACCTTGTCATCTGCCGTCATGGCCATTCTCCAAAGGCAAGTAAATACTGAAAACGGTTTGGCCCGGTTGCGAATCACATTCGATCAGGCCGTGATATTGGTGAATGATGTCCTGAGCGATCGACAGCCCAAGCCCGGTGCCGCTCGCGCGCCCACTGACCATGGGATAAAAGATGCGCTCCACCAGCCCGGACGGAATGCCCGGACCGTTGTCGATAATGTCGATGCGCATGACTATGCGGTGCCGGATAGCGCCGATGGTGAACTGGCGCTGCGCCCGGGTCCGCAGGGTAATCATCGGCGGCAGCTTCTGGGCCGGATTCTCCCGCAATGCCTGCAAGGCATTACCGGTAATGTTCAGGATCGCCTGGATCAACTGATCCGGATCCGCATGCAATTCGGGCAAGGACAAATCATAGTCGCGGACAATGTTGACCTCGCCCTCGGCCTCCACCAGCACCAGGGAGCGGATTCGCTCCAGGCACTCGTGAATATTGACCGGCTGCAGGTCCGGGAGCTTGCGCGGCCCCAGCATGCGGTCCGCCAGATTGCGCAGGCGATCCGCCTCGTCGATGATGATCTGGGTGTATTCTGTCAAGTTGCTGTCCGGCAAGGCCTTGCCCAGAAGTTGCGCCGCGCCGCGGATCCCACCCAAGGGGTTCTTTATTTCGTGCGCCACACCGCGCACCAGTTGGCGCGTTGCCTGATGATTGGCCAGAATGGCTTCTTCCCGGGAAATGCGCAGCAGGCGGTCTATCTGTTGCAGTTCGATCAGTACGGATGGCGACTGTCCTGGCGACAGCAAGGCGGCCACGGTGTAATCCACACTTACTTCGTGGATACCCACCCGCAGATGCGCCTCCCGCTTGGTAAAGGGATGGGCAGTTCGCAGCGTTTCGTTAATGACGGCAATCGCGTCCTCACCGCTCACATCAAAGAATACTTCACGCAGGTGGTGACCAACCGCACGGTTGCGGCTGATCGCCAGCAGCATTTCAGCCGCCGGATTCAAATAGGTCACCTCAAGGCGATCGTTCATCATCACGACCGCAGTACTCAAGTGATCCAGGATTTGTTTGTAAACTTCGTTGTATGCCACGAGGAGGAGTCCTGGTTTTGCCTGAAAATGGGGATGGCCTGCACCAGCTACTGCAAAATGCGCACCAGTTTTGACTATTCACGAAACACGTGAAGTTTATGCACCAATATGATTCAGGATATACGCTTCAGCTGCTTTAGCCAGCAAATTACGCACCATTTTAGAGCGCGCCACCACCCCTATCGGCGGGCCATCTGATACCATTCCCGAGCATGGCCGTAGGATAATTCCGCTTAATGCTGGCCGTCCTCTACCGTGACCGAGTACAATCGCCGCGCCTTTTCCGCGTCGCCTCCGAGGTCCAGATGTCGCAACAACAGCCTAAAGTCGGGTTTGTCTCCCTGGGATGCCCCAAGAACCTGGTCGACTCCGAACGAATCCTGACGCAACTGCGCTCCGAGGGATATACCATTTCCCCGGATTACGATGGCGCCGACATCGTTGTGGTCAACACCTGCGGCTTCATTGACTCCGCCGTTCAAGAGTCCCTGGACGCCATTGGCGAGGCCGTCAAGGAAAACGGCAAGGTCATTGTCACCGGCTGCTTGGGCGTCAAGGAATCCCAGATTCGTGAGGCACACCCGAGCGTGCTGAAAGTGACCGGCCCCCATGCCTATGAAGAAGTCATGACGGCGGTGCATCAATACCTGCCGCCGCAGCACGACCCTTACGTCGATCTGATGCCGCCGCAAGGCCTGAAACTGACCCCGCGTCATTATGCATACCTGAAGATTTCCGAAGGCTGCAACCATCGCTGCACGTTCTGCATCATTCCTTCCATGCGCGGCGATCTGGTTTCACGACCGATCGGTTCGGTCATGAATGAGGCTGAAAACCTGGTGAAGGCCGGTGTTCGTGAACTGCTGGTGATCTCTCAGGACACATCAGCCTACGGCGTCGATCTGAAATACAAGCTGGACTTCTGGAACGGCCGGCCGTTAAAGACCCGCATGTTTGAATTGTGCGAGGCTCTGGGAGAGCTGGGCGTTTGGGTTCGCCTGCATTACGTTTACCCCTACCCTCACGTAGACGACATCATTCCCCTGATGGCTCAGGGAAAAATCCTGCCTTATCTCGATATTCCCTTCCAGCACGCCAGCCCTGAAGTGTTGAAGCGCATGAAGCGCCCGGCCCATAGCGAGAATACGCTGGCCCGCATCAAGAAGTGGCGTGAGGCATGCCCGTCACTGGTACTGCGCTCGAGCTTCATCGTTGGTTTCCCTGGTGAAACCGAAGCGGATTTCCAGATGTTGCTGGACTGGTTGAAGGAGGCCCAACTCGATCGGGTTGGCTGCTTCAAGTATTCGCCGGTTGAAGGCGCCAAGGCCAACGAACTCCCCGACCCGGTTCCTGAGGAGATCAAGGAAGAACGGTGGCAGCGCTTCATGGCCGTTCAGCAGGAGATATCCGCAACCCGGCTGCAATTGCGTATTGGCCAACGGATGCAGGTCCTGATCGATGACATCGATCTGGAAGCCGGCGTAGCCATTGCCCGCTCCATGGCGGATGCCCCCGAAATTGATGGGAACGTGTTCATTGAAGGTGACGGCGCCGCCGCACTGAAAATTGGCGACTTCGCCACTGTCACCATTGTCGATGCCGACGAGTACGATCTGTACGCCGAACTTTAAGCAATCCAAATAAAAAGAGCCGGTTAAAACCGGCTCTTTTTATTTCTGCGCAATACTCAAACCAGAGACAATATCCGCGCCTCAAGTGCGTCCAGATCAGGGATGTAAGCCAGATCCTCACGGAATCGCACCTGCATGAACTCCATGGGTCCAACCTGGGCCTTCTCGATATCTTCAAGTTCAGAAATCTTGATCTTGATTTGCTCGGCGGCTGCCTGCAGGGCTATGCCATATTCCGCCACCTTGTCGCCAATACTGATAGCGTGAAAAATGGCAATGGTCTGGGGCTCCGGAACCTTGGAACCCTTATTCAGGGTTTCAAAGGAAAATACCGGAATGGATTTCTCTTGCCACTCCACCGTCCCGAGGTAACCGTCCTTCTTCTTCTTGATTGGCGTCAGGTGATTCGCGGGCACGAAATCCAGCACCGTCGTGGACGGCACCATCAACATTTTCTGCCAGACAGGCAGCAAATAGCCTGGCAAGCTACCTGTGGTGGCGCTAAGCAAGGTCGTTTGCGACAAGGTCCCCAGTTGTGACATAGCAGTTCCCTCAGGCGGCGGTATGCAAACCTGTATTAATATAATTAACCAACTTTTGGGCAAGCTCCAGCGGCTTGCCGCTAAAGGTCACGCACCCGGTGGCGCGCATCGAGTCCGGCTGGCTGGAGCAGGCGCACGATTCTGAGTCCTGAGCCCAGATAATACCGCCGGCATCAACCATCATGGGACCGCTGATGGAGCCATCTCCCCCCATACCACTGAAAATAATGGCAATGGAGCGCTTTCCAAAGCGGCGACTGATATTTGCCAGCACCTGGTCGATAGACGGTGAGTACGGACCATCCCAAGGCATGTCTCGGGAAATCACTTGGCCGTCCGCACTGAAATCAATTTCGGACTCAACAGGGGCAATCAAAAGCTCCCCGTGCTTCAACGCTTCACCATGCCCGGCCATCCGGCAAGGAATATGATTATGACGTACCAGAACACGGGTCAGCGACTCCTGCATGCGCACATCAATATGCTGGGCAAGCAAGAATGCAACTGGCAGTCCCCCCGGCAAATAATCAAGGAATTCCTTGACGGCGGCAGGACCACCCAATGATGCGGCAAGGACACAGACAAACTCCAGCTTGTTTGACTGTTTGCGCTGCAGAATCTCAGCAGGCAAGGTTAGCCGAACCGGCGCCTTGATCTGCTTTACGGTTCCCTTTTCCAGCGTATCCAGATTCTCACTGATAACGGGCTGGCCAATGACCTCATGCAATTTGATGAATACGCGGCGCTCCCAACGCGGGTAGGCACGGGTCCCCTGAACCGGGGCCGTCTCCACACCAAAAAGAATCGGAGCCTCCTGGGACAATAGTTTGTCAAGAAGGTCATCATCTTCTTCCTGCATGTCAACAAGCCATACGTCCGGAACAACCTGAGCCAGCGTTTTCGCGTCAAGCCGCTCCGGCGGGACATTCATTACCAGCTCATAACCATGTCCCTTCACCGCGTGAGCCAGCGCCAACCGCTGCAAACTCGAATCCGAAATAATTGCCACACGCGGATTACGGCCGGAGTCCATGGTGATTACCTCTGTACGGAAGCCGTTAATAGTTCACCAATAGTATCGAGTAGTTGTTGCTCCTGGAACGGTTTACCCATGTAGCAATTCACACCGATCTGGAAAGCACGCTCGCGATGCTTTTCACCGGTTCTAGAGGTGATCATGATAATTGGCAGGCCTTCCAGATTCGGATTGTGTCGCACCAGAGAGGCCACTTCGAAACCGTCCATACGTGGCATTTCGATATCCAGCAGCATGATGTCAGGACGAATATCTTCCAGCTTGGTGATTGCATCCAGACCATCCTTAGCCAGCACGACCTCGTATCCGTGACGTTCCAGCAGACGCGAGGTTACCTTGCGCACCGTCACGGAATCGTCGACGACCATAACCGTACGCGTAGCCTTCTCGACAACCGCCTCGACAACATCGGCATCGGCCTTTTGCTGTAGCGGCTTGGAAATCGCGGCGGCGCGCAGCATGGCCAGCACGTCCAGAATGATAACCACCGAGCCGTCACCCAGAATCGTGGCGCCGGAGATCCCCGCCACGCTGGCCAACTGCGCGCCCACCGACTTGACGACAATTTCACGTGAGCCAATCAACTGATCCACCTGGATGGACACTCGCTGATCACCGCCACGCACCAGAAGGATCGGCAGCGGGAGTGTCTGGCCAAACAGCGATGGCGTGCGTACGCCATGCACAAACTCACCCAAGTAATGCAGCTTGTAGGAAACGCTCGCGTATTCGAAGGGTGGCGCTTCAGGACCGTAGTAGGTTTCCAGCTCATACGGGCTGGCGCGCACAATACCTTCAATCTGCGACAGCGGGATAGCGTAGACATCCTCACCGATACGAACCATCAGCGCACGGCTAACGGCCACGGTGAACGGCAGGCGGAGGGTGAAGGTTGAGCCCTGGCCACGAACCGAGTTGATGTTGATAACACCGCCCAGCTGCTTGATTTCGCTTTGCACCACATCCATGCCAACACCGCGGCCGGACACCTGGGTGACTTGCGACGCGGTGGACAGACCGGCATGGAAGATGAATTGTTGCAGCTCGCGTTCGCTGACTTCGGCATCGGCGTTGAGGAGGCCGCGTTCAATGGCCTTCTTCTTGACAGCATCGGTATTGATGCCGCGCCCATCATCCGAAAGCGACAGAACGACTTCCCCACCCTCACGCGAAAGCGTCAGGGTGATGCGCCCCATCATTTCCTTGCCGGCCTTGGCACGATCTTCCGGAGACTCCATGCCATGGTCGACCGCGTTACGAAGCATGTGCTCCAGCGGCGCAACCAGACGCTCCAGCAAGGTTCTGTCCATTTCACCTTCCGCGTTGATGACCACCAACTCGGCAGGCTTATGAACTTCCTGAGATGTCTGGCGAACAATACGCTGCAGGCGGGGCACCAGACGGGAGAACGGAACCATCCGCGAACTCATTAGCCCTTCCTGCAATTCAGTATTCAATCGAGACTGTTGCAGCAACAGGGTTTCGGTATCGCGGGCCTTCTCAATCAAGGTTCCCTTGATGTCCATCAAGTCGGACGCGGATTCGTACAGTGACTTGGACAGCTGGTTCACCGAGGAATACTGGTCCATTTCCAGAGGGTCGAAGTCTTCATACTTGCCGCCTTCCGTGGTGTGCTGGGCGATAATCTGAGATTCAAGCTCGCCTTGCATGCGTCGCAGCTGTTCCGCCAAACGCTGCACCGTGGCACCCATTTCCTCCACGGTCTGGGCGAAACCGTGCACACCCATTTCAACGCGTGAGCGGATAATCGACCCTTCACCCGCCAGGTTAATCAGCTTTTCCATCAACTCGGATGAAACGCGGATCATTTCCTGCGCCGTTTGCTGGGCCTTGAGATTCCGGAAATTCCCCATCATGGAGGGCATGCCGGTTTCTTCAGGGAACACCATCGCCACGCTTTCAGGCAACGACGGCGCAGCCGAAGGAACCGGAGCAAGGGCCGGTTGCGGTGCAACTTTGCGAGCCGGTTGTTGAACGTCATCGCTGAAGGCCGCCGGATTGGAGAGGTAACTCTTCAGTTGGGCAACCAGGTCAGAAACACCCGGACACTTGCCATCCTTCTTCAGCATTTCTACCGCTTCGGCAATGCGGTCATGGCAACGTTGAAGTACGGAGAAGACTGCCGGCGTTCCCTGGTAACGATTCAGGCAAACACCTTCGTAGAGGTTCTCCATTTCGTGAGCAAGATCGCCCAAGGCCGTCACACCCGCCATGCGGGCGCCCCCCTTCAGCGTATGCAAGCCACGCTGCAGGATTTTGACCGGCTCGGTTTCGGCGGGCGACACTTTCCAATCCGCCAGCTTCTGGTTGGTTTCATCAACGATTTCTTGGGCTTCTTCCAGGAAAATTTCCAGCATTTCCTCATCGAAGCCGGAAGTGACGTCATCCGGCTGGCCTGCATCGCTTGCAGGAGCTACAGATACCGGAACGACAGGAACAGCGGCAGCCGGAACACTAACGGCTACCGCCGCCGGAGTTGCATCAAGCGCCTTGCTAGTCGAGCCACCTGCCGCTAAAGAGAAAAAATCCAGAATTACCGTATCCACCGGTGTCCGGCGGTATTGGTTGATCACATCTACCAAATCGCGTGCGAATTCACACTGACCCTTAGCCTGCAGATCTGAAAGCTGGTTGGCGATTCGATCATGACAGCGCTGGCACAAATCAGCCAACGCGGGACTGTAGTTGTAGCGACCATCCACCAATCCCTCATAGAGGAATTCCAGTTCATGCGCAAGGTCGCCGAGGCTTGCAACAACCGCCATCCGGGCGCCGCCTTTCAGCGTATGAAGATGGCGTTGCAGCACACGCAGCGCCTGCTTGTTTTCCGGATCAGAAAGCCAGTTGCGGAACTCGTCATCCGCTGCCTGCAGTACCTCTTCACCCTCTTCCAGGAAAATCGATAGCAGTTCAGGATCGGCGCCATTATCAATTTCTACCACGGCGGCAACGGGCTGCGCAGCCGTCACGGCCGCAGGCTCGGCGGCAGCGCCGCTCCAGTCGTTGATGCGACGAACCAGATCCGTTGCCGAAGCAACTGTCTGGCATGCCGCCAAGGTATCGAAGATATTGATTACTTCGTCATGAGCATTACCCAGTATTTCCAGCAGGCTTTCATCAGCCAGGACCGTCGCCGCGTCACGGGCGATGTAGGCATAAAGCCCTGTCAACGCCTTGAGCAATTCAGCCAAGGGATGAACGCCACACTTGACCGCCTCGGGGTAAAGTTGCTGCAACTCATTGCGCAAAGTCTCAATGTGCTCATCCCGGTCTTCACCGGCAAGCCAGCCTGTCAGCTCCCAAGGAGCATCAAGCAGATGATCAAGGCCGAGATCCATGAAACCGGCAACGATACCGGCGGTATTGGAGGAAACTTCAGCTTCACCCGTATCCTCGTCGGCCGTTGCCGGGATGCGGGATACCTGATCAATCATCGCGATCAGTTGCGTATCACCGGACACCAGCCCCTTGCCGCCTTCCGCCACGCTCTTGATGCTGAGCGTAATAAGACGATGCGCCTCCGCCAGCAAATCACGGTGTGTCTGGTTCAGCAAACGCCCTTGCTGACGGAAGTCCTTGAAGAGGGTCTCCATCGGCGCGGCAATACTGGAGACGGTTGCCACACCGGCCATGCCGGCGCTGCCTCTCAAGGTATGAAGCGCGCGCAACACTTCATCCGTTACCGCAACCTTATTGCCCTGTGGTACGGACTGCAGGAAATCCTGAATGTCATCGAGATAGGTATTTGCCTCGCTGACGAAAATTTCCATCAACACCGGATCGGCTGTTTCCGCCTCCGGTTCGGGCGCTTCCACCTCTTCCAGGCTGGTGGCTAACTCTTCAAAGGCATCCGACAGATCATCATTCTCCGAAGCTGCAACAGCCTCAGCCGGTAACGCCGGTTCTGCTGCCGCTGTAATCTCGGTTGGCGCTTCAGGTTCTGTTGTATCCGCTTCGCCTCTGGCTTGGGCAAAGGCCGCCTTGATGCTTTCCGCATCCAGATGACGGGCGTGCGCGAACTCATCCGCGACCGTCATGATGTAACCCGTATTCAATGCCGGCGCTTCCTTGTTCTGGAAGTTCTGCACCAGCACAGGAATGACATCAATCACATTCCGGATCAGCAGCGACATGTCTGCGTTCGGTGTAGTCGTGTGATCAATGACCCGATTGAGCATATTTTCAATCGACCAGGCGAGCTCCCCTACCACCTTGGCGCCAACCATGCGTCCGGAACCCTTCAGCGTATGAAAGCCGCGGCGGAATTCCGTCAATGCATTCTTGTTTTCGAAATTGGCTGCCCACTTGGGGAAGAACTCGTTGATTGTCTCGAGAACTTCTTCCGCTTCTTCGATGAAAATCTCGCGGATTTCGTCATCCTGGCTAAAATCATCCTCGGGCATGTGGTTGAGCACAAGCATGGCCGGTTTCTTGGCGGCCATCGGAACCTGCTCAGCCACAACTACCGGCTCAGTTTCGGCCTCTTGAACCGGCGCTGTAACCTCCAGACGGACAGTTTCATCCAGATCGATAACGGCCTCAGGAATTTCAGCAGCAACTTCTGGCTGACCGTCATCCATCCGTGATCCGATTTCAGAATCGGTATCCGCGATTTCAGACACAGTTTCTGCCGTGGGACCTTCGCTCAGTACAGACTCTTCTTCCAGATCCTGCGTGACTAACTCCTCGGTTACCGCCGCTGCGACAGTTGCCTCCACATCAGCACTGTGGCCCAAGGACCAAGCAACAGCCTGATCAACATCGGCCGTTGAAGGCGATTGCCCCTTCGCAAAACGGTCAGCCACATCCATGAGCGGGACGGTATGAATGCCGGGCAAGGCACGCGCCGTATAATTTTCAATGAGCCCCGGAATTGCATCCAGAACCTTTTCGATCAACATGACCATGACGCCGTTTGGCGTGGCGGTCTTGTCGATAACTCGGTTGAGCATGTTTTCAATGGACCAGGCCAACTCACCGACGACTTTGGCTCCAACCATCCGCCCCGAACCCTTAAGGGTATGGAATCCACGGCGGAATTCGGTCAAGGCATTCTTGTTGTCAAAGTTAGCCGCCCATTTGGGGAAGAATTCATGGATGGTTTCCATGACCTCGGCTGCTTCTTCGACAAAAATTTCGCGGATTTCATCATCCTGATCATGATCATCCACTGGCATTTCAGCAAACACCGGGCGAACCGGCGCTGCTGGCTTTTCATCTACAACAGCCGCTTCAACGGGCTCTGGCGTAACGGCTGCGACCTCAGCCGCCAGCTCATCCGTCGTCGTGGTGATGGTCTCGACCATAGCTGTATCGGAGTAAGACGCGGACTCGTCAAGCAGCTCGACGTCTACAGCAGGCATAATCAGTGTACGTTCCTGAGAGTCATCAGAAACAGCAACCTGAGCCTGTTCGACAACCTCGTGCACGATTTCAACTGATTTACGCGGGGTAAAGGTCATATCCCCGAGTAATGCTTCAGCATCAAAAGTCAAGGTACTGTCGAAATCGGTCAGTGAGTCATCTTCAGAGATCAACGAACTGGTACGAACAGCAGGAATTTGCACTTCCGTTAAAGCCGTATCCATCGCTCGGGTGCTTTCATCCAGCAACGGCACATTGACAACCGGCATCGCAATCAGTGTCTTATCCGGATCGTTGACAGTAGCAGACAGCATGTCATCCGTGATTACGGGCATGCTGATCAGTGTACGATCAAGGTTCTCGGCCTCGTCAGGGAGTGACTCCGCTGCCGCTTCAACCGGATCCTCAGGCAACACCAGTGCCGGGATATTGAGCAAGGTTTTCTCGGTATCACCCGAATCCATCAACTCTCGTTCCGCCAACTCGATTTCCTGCTCGCGGGCGGCCTTTTCCTCCTTGAACGGTCGAACGGGTAATTGCACGGCGGGCGCAGCGAGGACCAGGCCAAAACCCAGTTTCTCCAGAGCAACTTCTGCCATTTCAAGCAAATCATTGTTCTGATGATGATTGGCCATGCGCTCCAGATAGTACTCTACCGAGGATACGATATCAGCCATCGTATCCATCTCCGACCAACTCGGTCGGTATGCTTCGCGCAGCAGGTGCTGCTCAACAAAATCCGTCAGCTTGCCAAGGATCTGTGACGGGCGCACCAGATCGAGCATCGCCAGACCGCCACGAACGGTTTTCAGCAATACAGGCAGGTCGGCCAGACGAACCGGATCCCACTGGGAGCTAATATATTCGACAATGACTTCCTTGGATTTCTCGAGTGCGGTGCGGGACTCCCGCAAGACCGCGGCTTGAGCCGTCGACAATTGATCTGCCACGGTCCCACTGCCTCTGAAGTTCTCTCCAACCGCAGAATCATCCAGCATTTGCTGCAGGCCGGACTCAACTTCAAGCAGTCCTGCCGCCAGATGAAGCAAAGTGCCTTCGGCAACTTCATCGTTGCGAATTGCACCGGACATCAGCAACAGTTGCTCATCAACAATTTTCTGAAGGTGGCTCCAGCCCATCACCATCAGGGTACTGCTCATCTGACGCAGTTTGGGCAGCAAAGGCTCTAGCGTATGGACGGAAGGTGTTTCGGTATACATCAGGTCATCAATGGCATCCTTGATTGCGACCAATTCGGTATCAAGACCGGCAATAACGGACTTGAGCGCTCCCTTATCCGGACCGGAAAGTTTGTCTTTCTCAGCCTCAAGCCGTTCTTGGGAAGGCAATGCATCATCCAGTCGATACAAGGCACGAATAGCCGCGACGCGAGGACTGGTTCCCTGGCTCTTGGCAATGTAATAAAGAATATTTTTCAGGATTTCGAGCGAAGGGCTGTGCTGGGGAAATGAGGCAAATTTCCGCAACTCATGCTCGACTTCCCCCAGCAACAATTTGACAGCCGGGGTTAACGGAATTGACCGGTTTGCCAGCCCTTCAACCATAGCCTGCGTCACTTGCCACAGGGCCTGCAAAGCCTTTTGGCCGACGACCTGCCCAAGCAACCCCAAAGCCTGCTGCAACGTCTCAAGACTTTCAGTCTGATTCTGCTGACGAACCACACCGAGCAAACCGATCTGAAACAAGTGCCGCAACTTCTTGAGGCCATCCGCCGTCGGAGTTGCACCAGTCTGTGCGGTAATCGAGAAAACACGGGAAAAATCAGGCTGGAATAACGCTATCTCGGAAAGCGGGACTTCATCATGCGCCAGACGCAATTCATTGATAGCGGGTAACAAGACAAACGGCGTGTCACGTTTGCTGACCTGTAAACGCTCAAGATAGGCCGGCAGTTGCAGCATCGACTTCACCAGGGCGTCGTACGCTGCCTTTCCGTTCTTGACCTTGCCGTTCACCAAGGCCAGGCAAAGCTTCTCCATTTCTTCTGCCAGCATGGCAGCGCCATGGAACTCCACCATTTGCAGGGTTCCATAGATCTGATGAAGATACGCGAGACAAAAACGTAATTGGGAGGCATCACTCTCATTATTGACATGGGCTTCCAGTGACTGTTGAGCTTGCTTCAACGTCTCTTCAATTTCACTCTTAACCCAATCCAAAGCGAGGAAATTATGATTATTGCTCATCGTTACCACCCCCCCTGTGGGGTCCAGATGCTTATTATTCGGTCAAGTTCTCAGGATACCCGCTTGAATGCGAGTGTATCCGGATAATCTATTCGTTCCAGTTGCGGGTGACTCCAGTCGACGATTTCGCCGAGCCCCAACACCAGAATTCCCCCTTTAGCCAATCGATTGGCCAACTGTGTCACAACATCCCGCTTTCGGAATCTTCTGAAATAAATCAGAACATTCTGACAAAATATCACGTCCATTTCTGAAAACGGCGCACGCTCAAGATCCATCAGGTTCAATTGACTGAAAGCCACACGCTTACGGATCGCATCATTCATCTGCCAATCTTTGTGATTTGGCATTTGATGCATGTATTTAAGCCTGAAACCTTCCGGGACGGTCGCTCCCCGCCGCTCCGCAAAGATACCCTGCCGAGCTTTGATCAGGGTTGGAAGGCTGATATCCGTCGCCGTCACTCCGTAGAAGACATCCTTGCGGCCGCGCTCCTCAACCAGACTATCTGTAAGCATGGCCAGGGAATATGCCTCTTCCCCGCTAGAACAGCCCGCACTCCATATATTGATCGAATGCCTGCCGTTATCTTTGATCAATTCCTTGAGATGCTCTTCAACCAGCTTGAAGGAGCTCTGATGTCTAAAAAAGCTGGTTTCCTGTACCGTCAAGCGATCCGTCAACAATATCCACTCAGGACTGCTCGCGGGACCGGACATCAGTCTTTCATAGTATGTTTCGTAATCATCCAGACCGATCTCACGCATTCGCGTCGACAGGCTGATTTCAAGAAATGAACGGCGACTGGGGGTGACAGTAATGCCAATTCGAACTTCAACAAGAGCCTGCCAAAGTTCGAACTGTTCATCGGACATGGGTAAGGCCGGTTTGATTCCCCATTCGGTCAGAGTCACGCCGGCCATCTCCTGTTAGCGTTGCCTTAAGCCGCTTCCGGCAGCTTGAAGCCAGCCACCGACAACCGGAGTTCCGCCGCCATTTCCGCGAGATTACCAATGGACCGGGCGGTAGCAATCGTACCCGCCGTGGTCTGTGTTGTAATTTCCTGAATGACGTTCATGGTGTTGGAAATGTGGCCTGCGGAGGCTGCCTGCTGACGCGCAGCGTTCGAAATGTTCTGAATCAAATCTGCAAGGTTTCTCGACACAGTTTGAATTTCTTCGAGCGCCACACCGGCGTCTTGAGCCAGTCGTGCACCGCGCACAACTTCCGATGTCGTTTGTTCCATCGAAATAACAGCTTCGTTGGTGTCGGATTGAATCGTCTTAACCAGTTGTTCAATCTGCTTCGTTGCGGCAGCAGAACGTTCTGCAAGACGCTGCACTTCGTCGGCAACCACGGCGAAACCACGACCGGCCTCACCGGCCATGGACGCCTGAATCGCAGCATTCAGCGCGAGAATGTTCGTTTGGTCAGCAATGTCGTTAATCAGCGACACGATATCGCCGATTTCCTGTGAGGATTCACCCAGGCGCTTAATACGCTTCGAGGTTTCCTGAATCTGCTCACGAATGGTATCCATACCTTCAATACTGCGTTGCACCACATCAGCGCCCTTGTGGGCGATGGCCACGGATCTGTCAGCAACGACAGCCGATTCGGCGGCGTTCGCAGACACCTGGTCAATTGAAACCGCCATTTCATTCACAGCGGCGGAAGCGCCGGCAATTTCCTGAGCCTGATGCTCGGAGGCCTCGGCAAGGTGCATAGCCGTAGACTGCGTTTCCTGAGCAGCCGAAGAAACCTGCACGGCCGTCTGGTTAATCGTCGACACCAACTGGCGCAGCTGGTCAATCGAGTAGTTGATCGAGTCGGCGATGGCGCCGGTGAAGTCTTCAGACACTGTTGCCTGTACGGTGAGGTCACCATCAGCCAAGTCGCCCAATTCATCAAGCAGACGCAAAATAGCCGCCTGGTTGCGCTGGTTTTCCAGTTCAACCTTCTCGGCGCGGTCTTTTTCCAGGGCTTTTTCACCTTCTGCACGCTCACGATCCTGACGTGCGCGAAGGCGGATCAACATGATCAGCGAAGCCAATGTTGTCAGAAGCGAAACACCGCCAATCAAGGCTGCCGCCAGCGAGTTCGATTCATCATCAATCGAAATTGTCATGGCGTTAAGCGCTGTCAGCAATTCCGGAGAATCGCGGAAAACTGCGGATGAAGCCTCACGAACCTGGAACAACTCCGGCGAGGACTCCAGAATTTCATTGGCGCCCTGCTGAACCGAGGTATCGAAAAGCTTGGCAATGGCATCAAGGGACTGCCGCGCTTCCGGATCACGAACAGCGGAAATTCCGCGATCCGGGGAACCGTTTTGCAGCGCCTGGAGCACTTCACCGAACTCGGCAGCGTCACGGCCGAAATCATCAGCGGCCATTACGGCGTTTTCATCACCGTTCAACACGCTCGACACGGACCGAAGAATACGCTCAGCCAATACTGACTGCTGCTTGGCGACAACCACTTGGGCTGCCGGTGCGCCCAAGGCCACCAAACGATCGACAAAAACATCGTTTTCTGACTGGAGCTCTGGCACAGCATCGGCAATACCGGCGACAAGATCATGCAGATTACTGACGGTCTTTTCACCCGCCAGCACCGCCTGGTTATTTTTATTCATCCGTTCCCAAATAGCCTGCACCGCTTTGGAGTCGGGCTTGGCGGGATCATGCAATTTCTTCAAAGCTGTCCAGCGACGATTGAATTCCTTCGATGCCTTGTTGAGGGATTCGAACGCCTGTTGGTTCCCTGTCGCGGCTTCACCCGCGTTCTTGGCAATATCCTGCGACAGCACTCGCATTTCCGAGGAGTGCTGAATCATATTCCGGCCCTTGTCGCTTCGGTAACCCACCACGCCGAAGGCAATGGCGGTAAAGACGAAAGCCAAAATGAAAGAAACCAACCACCGCCCGGTATCAGGTGAGTCTGCTACGGAATTCCAGAAGTTGACCCAAAAGTTGCGACTGAAAAGGGCCTTCAGGTTTTTGGCGCTAAACACCCCTTTAACCTTGTTGGCATCAAGGGATGCTCGCCAGTTATTTTTCTGCAGTTTCATAGCCTATTACTCTCCCCCAACCCTGTTTTTTGTTCTACAGCTCTGCATTAAGTTACAAATTATGCAGCCGATGCCTTTAGGAAGCGTGGATCTTCAATCAACCGGCTCATCAACAGGACATACCACACCTTGCCGTCCCGCTCAAACCCTCCCCTTGCATAGGGAGCAATTTCCGGAAAAACACCACTGACCGTAGATTTGTATTCCGCTGCGGGAAAGTGCTGCATTCCAAGCACCTCATCCACAATCAACCCGCTGAATATTTCCTCGTGGTCAATCACGAGGATTCTCTTGCGCTGCCCCTGCAGGGTGGAGCGCCGATTAAGAAAGGCCAGCAAATCCATGATCGGAAGCAACCGGCCACGAACATTTGCCAATCCTTTCATCCAACCGGCAACACCCGGGATCATGGTATATCGGGGAACCTTCAGGATTTCCGCCACTTCCCCAATCGGAGCAAGAAAATGCTGGCCGGCAAGCGTGAAGCCCACACCGGTCCACGCATCACCGCCCTGCCCCAGGAGCCCCAGCCCCTTCTGCTTGGATCTTTCCGCTATTTCAAGAAGCTTGATAAAGCCTTTGGCAGCCATGACCGCACCTTATTTGCCAGGAATGAGATTGGCAATAACCTGCATGAGCAGCGTTTCGTCAACAGGCTTTGTCAGGTAATCGCGCGCGCCTTGACGCTTGCCCCAGACGCGATCGGTTTCCTGATCCTTGGTAGTCACAATGACGACAGGGATATGTGCGGTTTCAGCGCCTTTTGTGATTTGCCGGGTAGCCTGGAATCCATTGATGCCCGGCATCACCACATCCATGAGCACCAAGTCAGGCAATTCAGCCTTGGCCATGGCCACGCCATCAGCCCCATTTGATGCCTCCAGAACACCGTGACCATTACGCTCAAGAATTTCCTTGAACCTGTAGGTTTCGGTAGGAGAGTCATCCACAATCAGAATTCGAGCCATGTTGCCCCCTGAAATTCGACGTCAATCCACTCAGGTCTTGACATGCTGCTTAATGGCGTCAAACAGCTCTTCCTTGCTGAAAGGCTTGGTCAGATACTCATCCGAGCCGACAATGCGCCCCTTGGCTTTATCAAAAAGGCCGTCCTTACTGGACAACATGATGACCGGGGTGGATTTGAATGCCGAATTATTCTTGATCAGCGCGCATGTCTGATAACCGTCGAGCCGGGGCATCATGATATCAACGAAGATGATATCGGGATTGGAGTCGGCAATCTTGGAGAGGGCATCAAAACCGTCTACCGCCGTGATGACCGTACAACCTGCTTTCTGCAGGAGCGTCTCGGCTGTACGCCGAATGGTCTTGGAGTCATCAATAACCATGACTTTCAAGCCGTCAAAATTTTCTTCCATCGGAGCCGCCTTCCTAAAATTGAGGCCACAAGGCCAGGGTGGAATCGGAAAGTACCAAGAGTAACCCCTCGTTATGATGCAAGGATTGCTTTAATGGGGGCCATACTTGTTTTAACATAGTTTTCGACGAGGCGCTACAACCCGCCTCCGAGCGAAACATGAAGGGTTAAATTATTTAACAACGGCTTAGCGTTTTTTCTTCATGCGGTTGGCAAGGTTGGACATGTACCACTTCCGCCTCAACCCCGGTTCTCCATACACGACGCAACCACGCATGCCCTTGCCTTTAGCCCTCCGTTCGATTCTGACACAAAGACCCGCTTCGTGGCATCGTCTTTACGCTATGATTGTTCGAAAAGCGTGAACTTGTTGCTTCTGGGCTTTCAAAGGAATGTTTATGTCAACTGATTGGCAGGTTTCACAAGCGCATATCATTGCAAGCTTCGTCTTTGCGTTCTTGGGCTTATTCGGCCACGCCCTCCTCTCCAGTCGCATTAGCACACAGCTTCCGGGGCAGCAGCGGCATTGGCAACTAACTTCCGCACTGTTGCTGGCGGCCGCACTTTGGTGCGCGTTACTGATGGCCAGACTCGGCCTCAACATACGCTGGGCCGGATTCAACGGCGCATGGACTCTCATTTTCATTGCCCTGCTGGGCTGCATGACACTCATTAACCGTACATACGGCACCCGCTCCGGCCTCCAATCGCTGCTGGCTGCCGCACTGCTTGCGCTGACGCTCTCCTTTTCCGTGATGGCAGGTCTTGCCAGTGATACCGGCATTCCAAAAGACAGAATTCTTGTTTCCAGGCATTTCTTAATCACCCTGGCGTTGTTCTTCCTGGTCGGGCTTTTGCTTGCTTTCGATTTAACCGCCAGACTGCAAAAGCCGGGATCCGCAGGCCTGGTCAGAGTGGCCGCGACTGCTGTGTTTGGCGCCGTTATCCTGACGGTTGGCCGGCATATGATCACCAGCGCCTATCTGCCCTCCATGCCTCCCTTCACGAGCCTTACCGATGCCGAGCACGCCGGCAGGCTACTGCTTGCGCTTTTCCTTACCCTAACGTTTTTGCTGCTCTTGACTGTGGTGTTCCTGGCCTTCATTACCCAACGCAAATTTCATGAGCAAGCCGTTCACCTTGAAAACACGCAATCCATTATAGAGCGCATGCACGATTCCCGCGGCCATCTGGAACAGCTGGCGCATTACGATACCCTCACCCAGCTTTACAACCGTCACGCTTTTTTGGATGCCTTTACCCAGCGATTGCATGACGCGCGTCAATCATCCGGCAAGCTGGCGGTACTGTTCATTGATCTGGATAACTTCAAGTCTGTAAATGACTCCATGGGTCATGCTGCCGGCGACGAGCTTCTTCGGATAATTTCGCGGCGCCTGCGCACCGTCTTGCGGGGTCACGACCTGATTGGACGGATTGGCGGCGACGAATTCTGCCTGGTAGCTCCGATTGGCAATATTGAGGAAGCAAAATCCATAGCCGCCCGCATTCTCAACAAGATGCACGAGCCTATTGCCATTAGCGGCAGAGCGGTAACCACAACCACCAGCATTGGCATCAGCCTGTTCCCCTACGATGGCGAAAGCCAGGATGTACTGATCAAGAATGCCGATTTTGCCCTTTATCAATCCAAGGGCAGCGGCCGGAACACCATGAATTTCTACAGCGACTACCTGTCGCACAAGTCGCACCGCGAACTGAAAATCCAGCATGACTTGCAAAAGGCAATCACCCAGTCCGAACTCTTTCTTCAATACCAGCCGGTCCGAAACCTAGGCAGCGGCGCTATTGTCGCCCTAGAGGCGTTGATCCGTTGGCAGCATCCTGAAAAGGGCATCCTGACGCCTGAACACTTTATCAATATTGCCGAGTTCAACGGATTTGTCGATTTGGTCGACACTTGGGTAACCCGGAAAATTTGCCGGGACATGCACACCCTAAGCGCCGCCGGCCACATATTACGCATCACCATGAATTGCTCGGCGATGAACCTGAACAATGACCGTTTCATCAGTGAAATCCTGCGCATCCTGGAAGAGGAGCGAATCGAGAGGTCATTGTTCAAACTGGAAATATCAGAATCCATATTGTTTGAATACCGGCACAAGGCTCCGGTTTTTTTGTCCCGTCTGAAAGAATCAGGAATCGGATTGGTGGTCGACGATTTTGGATCCGGCTCATCATCTCTGGTCTGGCTTAAAACCTTGCCGATATGTGAGTTGAAACTGGATCGATGCCTGCTGGGCAATGAAGGTCAAGACAATGACATTGTGTCTGCCTTGATTTCCATGGCCCAACTCATGCATTGGGAGGTGACGGCAAAGGGAGTGGAAAGTCATGAAACCGCTGAGTGGTTGACAGGCGCGGGCTGTAATAACGCACAGGGTTATGGCATTGAGCCGCCATTGCGCCTGCCGGAGTTGATGGCGTTACTGTCTTCCCGCGCCGAGCATTACGCCAATGACTTGTAGATAAGATGGGTCCCGACCAGCACCGTCAGTATTTCGAATGAGCGTTTGATAAAACCATTGCCTTTCAACAGCGCCCAGTGTGCTCCTGCGTACCCCCCTGCCAGCGAACCCAAAATCAGCGGAGGGAGCCAGGCCCAGGCAATCGGAGCCTGCATGCCCAGAAAGAAGGCGCCCATTCCATTCCAGAACAACCCGACAAGTATCAGCGTATATATGGTAGCCCGCGTAAAATCCAAGCCGAACCATTTGATGAGCCACAAGGTCACAAACAATCCGGTTCCGGATGTCAGCGATCCATTCAGCATGCCTATGAAGGCCAATACCACGCCTCCGGCAGCCATTCCCCGCCCATCACGGTGCGCTTCACGGAACTCATGGCCCAATGCCGGCCGCATGGCCGAATACAACCCCAGCATCAGCGTGAGCACTCCCAGGCTCAACTCGGCTAATTGCTCAGGCACCCTCAGGATCAATTTGGCCCCCAGCCAGACACCCGGCAAGCCGCAAGCCAGAATATAAAGGGCGAACTTCCAATCCAGGCCGCCACCGCGCAAATGCCGCAAACTGGCGCCGACCCCCAGGGCCACACTTGCCACCTTATGCGTTGCCAAGGCAGTGCTGAAGCTTAAACCCAGAATCAGTAACGCCGGCAACTGCAACAATCCCGCCCCGCCGCCCGCCAACGCTGACAACAGGTTAGCTATCAGGGAAACAATAAATAAAACCAACAGTTGAGTTGCTGACATCGGATCATCCATTTGACTAGAATAGCACTGACAAGAATGATGAAAATTGTACCTGGACACCCACTCATGAATTACGCAGGGCAATATTTTGTACGGTTTTGTCTGGCTGCGTCGATTTTATCGATCAGCGCCGGACTCTATGCTGCGCCCGTTACCTCGACCCGAGCGGCATCGAATGTCTGGTATCGCTATTACAACGAAAAAGGCGTACCGACCCTGAGTGATCAAATCACCGAGGAGCATGTCCGGCGCGGATACGAAATTCTGGATCGCAACATGCAGGTCACCGGGCGCGTCGCCGCCTTCAACAATGAAATTTACCTGAAAGAAAAAGCCCGCCGCGAAGCCCAGATGCGCCAGAAAATGGATGATGAGCGGATCATGAAGCTCTATTCCTCTTCACGCGATGCCGAGTCTGCCCGTAACCGTCTCCTCGACACGCTGGAAACCAGCATCGGTTACAACCGCATTCAACTGATCAGGCTCAAGAGATTGCGTTCCGAACTGGTAGAACAAGGTGCTGAAAGCGAACGGACAGGCAAGTCGCTCACAGCCAAACAAAAGGACCTGATTGTTCAGTATGACTCGCAAATCAAGGATCTGATGCAATTGATGAGCAGCCAGGAAGATGAAAAGAATAAAGTCAGTAATGACTTTGCCCCGATCATCAACCGTCTGATCGCCATCGAGAAGAGCCGCAAGGATGGAACATATGACACGGACACCGGCGGACACCCGAACTGAATCGGGCGTACGCCATTTTTACTTCATGTCTTCTTCTGTTTCTTGCGGTTCGTGATCAGGGTGCCTATACCTTCATCCGTAAAAATCTCGATCAAGGTAGCATGCGGCAGACGCCCGTCGATGATATGAGCGCTAACGACCCCGCCCTTGACTGCATCCAGCGCACAAGAAATCTTGGGGATCATGCCGCCATAGATTGTGCCGTCCGCGATCAGATCATCAACATCCTGCGTGGTTAATCCCGTTAATATCTGCTTTTCCTTGTCCAGAACACCGGGAATATTGGTCAGCAAAATCAGCTTTTCCGCTTTCAGCGCTTCAGCCACCTTCCCCGCCACCAAATCGGCATTGATGTTATAGGATGAGCCATCATCGCCCACACCGACCGGCGCAATGACCGGGATGAAGTCACTGGCCATGAACAGATCCAGGACATCCGTCTTGACACCGGCTACCTCGCCAACCTGCCCGATATCAATTTGCTCCGTTCCGCCATCGGCAGTGGGCTTCTCGATATACAGCTTGGTTGCACGGATCAGGTTGCCGTCCTTACCCGTCAACCCCATGGCCCGGCCGCCATTCTGGTTGATCAGATTGACGATGGATTTGTTCACCAGACCGCCGAGCACCATCTCCACGACATCCATGGTTTCCTTGTCAGTGACTCGCATGCCGTCCACGAAACGGGATTCCTTGCCGATCCGGTTCAACAGGTCGCCAATTTGAGGGCCGCCCCCATGAACCACGACGGGGTTCAAACCCACCGTTTTCAACAATACGATATCCCGGGCAAAGGAATTCTCCAGCTCGGGATCGGTCATGGCGTTTCCACCGTACTTGACGACCACCGTCTTCCCATGGAAGCGCTGGATATACGGAAGTGCTTCCGTCAGAACCCTGGCAATATTCAGGGCGGCATCTTTCGACAAAGCCATTCGTTCACTCTCTAGAAAGGTAGCAATAACATGGGATCGGCCTGAATCAGCATATCCCGGAAACGTGTCTTGACCGCTTCAAGGTCCTGTTCGTCGTTCCCCTCAAACCGCGCCACCAGATATGAGCCGGTATTCGAGGGGCGGACAAGACCCCAGCCATGGGCGAACTCAATCCTCAAGCCGTCCGTCTTATTGATCGTGCCATCCGTAATCGACTCGGCCTGTTCAACCAGACCGCGCATGACTTCATCACGATGATCATCGGACAGGGGAATTTTCAATTCGGGAGTTGCGACCCGTTCAGGGAACTCCTGGAACAAATCATCAGCCGTGCCTTCACTGCCGGCCAGAATTTCGAGGAAACGGGCGGCGGCATACAGACCATCATCAAATCCCTGCCAGCGGTCATTGAAGATGAAATGTCCGCTCATTTCACCCGCCAGGGGGGCGCCGGTTTCAGCAACCGCAGCCTTGAGCCAGGAATGTCCGGTTTTCGACATGACGGGACGACCGCCATGCGTGGTGATCATCGAGACAAGATCACGGGTACATTTGACATCAAAAATAATGTCTGCACCGGGCTGGGTTGCCAGCACCTCGCGGGCGAAAAGCATCAAGAGCTTGTCACTGGGAATGATGCGGGTTGAATTCGTGACCACCACGACGCGGTCGCCGTCTCCATCGAATGCGAGGCCAAGATCGGCGCCGCTGATCGCAACATCACTGAGCAAGTCTTCCAGATTGTGCGGGTTGCAGGGATCGGGGTCGTGGTGGGGAAAATGGCCATCGGGCTCGCAATATAGGGGGCTCACCGTACACCCCATATCCTCCAGCATTCTGACAACCATCGGTCCGGCGACGCCATTACCGGCATCCACCACAATGTTGAAGGTTCTGGCCAGCAATACATCATCCGAGATTTGCTGAAGATACTGATCCGTCACGCTGCTCTTGATGACCGTACCGGCGCCCTTGGCAAAATCCGCCTTGACGATGCGCTCGCGAAGCGACCTGATTTCAGGCCCCGCCAGGGTATGATTGCCAAGCACGATCTTGAATCCGTTGTCCATCGCCGGATTATGGCTGGCCGTGACCATCACCCCGCTGCCGGTTCCGATATTGCGGGCTGCGTAATACAGCACGGGAGAAGGCACCATGCCAATGTTGATTACATCGCACCCGGCCGAGACCAGGCCTTCAATAAGCGCCTGTGACAGCACTTCGCTGGTCAGGCGGGCGTCATAGCCGACGACAATTTTCTGTTCGCCACGCTCACGAGCCTCCGTCGCGATGGCCTGCCCTATCAGCGTAGCCAAGGCCGGAGTGATTTCAGTGGAAGCGTTGCCGCGGATATCGTAATCGCGGAAAATCCGGCTGGGCACGCCAGAGTCGGCTGCCAGTACTTCATTTTCAATCGACGCCAGATTGAACTCGAGCGCTTCCGGCTCGTTGCTTGCCTTTTCTGCCTCAGCAAAAACATCTTCGCTGCTGTCAGGCGCGTCCAAGGGCAGTGAATCAGCCTGGAGGGCCTCGTTACGGTTCAGGGAGACTGTCGCCCCGGTATCAATCCGTTCGGCAGCCTGCACGATACCGGCGACATCATGGGTACGAATGTTGCCGGAGAGTGTCGATTTTTGCGGTGCGGATGCAATCAATACCGACCACAGCTCCTGCATGACGTCCAGATTCAAGGCGCCGGTCTGTTCCTCGCTCCGGGTCAGGGCATGCATGACGTTGATATCTTCAGAGATTTTGCGATCGTAGATACGCACCATCACGATGACCAACCCCGGGGTCAGCAACAGTGCCGACGCCAGCAAGGCAAGAACCAATCCAAGGACATCCGTCTGGCCGGCCGGAGGAAATATCTGCATTTCCCAATTGCTGTTGGAAACCGATACTGTCTTTCCTGTACCTGAAGGACTCAAGGAGAGGATATCCGCCTTCTCGCCCGCCTTGCCGATCTGCTGGCGCAGAACCAGCCCCCCCTTCCCCGCGACGGCCTCCACCGCCTTCTTCAAGTCACTCATGGATGTCGTGACCAGCAGGAATCCGCCATCCTTCAACGGCCGCACCTGATTAAAGACTAATGACCCGTCCGGCAGGTGACTGGCCTCGGGAGAAATGTTTCCGCGCTGGGCGACGGCGCGGCGCAACATATCCTGCTGGGTAAAGGTCAGCGTCGTGGGAATATCACCGCCCGGAGGCAATACGCGAACCTCCAGAACGCCGGGAATATTGAGATTGGGAACAGCCGGTGAAGCCGCGACGATACCGGACACCAGTTGGTCCTGGCTGGAAAGGAAGGCATTCACGACGCCTTTTGCCGCTTTCTCGTACTCCGCCGCCCTTTCAGTGGTGCTTTCTGTCTGCTGCCTGGACATTACCGTGACGGTGACAGCGGTAACAATCAACTGGATAGCCAGTATCCCGCCAATGAAAGGCGCCGCAATCTTGTACATGGACTTCAGTTTTACGGCCAATTTCATGCCCTCGTTATTTCATGTTTTTATTGAAGGATTCAATGCGCGCCGGAATGGCCAAAGCCGCCGGCGCCGCGTGAACTGGCCTCAAAAGAGTCAACAACCTCTAGTTCAGCCTGAATGACCGGCACCAGCACATATTGGGCGATACGCTCTCCCGGCTGGATGGTAAACGTGGTCTGACCGCGGTTCCAGCATGAAATCATCAATTCGCCCTGATAGTCAGAGTCTATCAGCCCGACCAGATTCCCTAGCACAATCCCGTGCTTGTGTCCCAGCCCGGACCGGGGAAGCACCAGCCCGGCATAGCCGGGATCCGCGATATGAATCGCCAGGCCGGTGCCGATCAGCACCGTATCGCCGGGATTCAGCGTTACCGGCTGCTCCAGGCAGGCGCGGAGATCCAGCCCGGCTGAACCGGCAGTCGCAAAGGCCGGCAGAGGGAAATCGTCGCCGATACGGGGATTCAGAATCTTGACTTGGAGCTTCATGGCGTCCTACTGCGAAAAATGTTGTGAAATGAGGGATACCAGCTCCCGGGCGATAAAGGTCTTTGGCGCCTTGTCCAGCCGGCGGCTGCCGCCGTTCCAGAATATGACCATGGCGTTATCGTCGCTCTGAAAGCCGATATCCTGCCGCGACACATCATTGCAGGCAATCATGTCCAGCTTCTTGTCGCGCAGCTTGCTCAGGGCATACGCCTCGACATTTTGCGTTTCGGCGGCGAAACCGACCACGAACGGGCGATCGGCGCGAGCGGCCATGGTCGCGACGATATCCGGATTACGGACCAATTCGATGGTCATGGCATCACCGGCCTTCTTGATTTTGTGCTCGGCAACGCTGACAGGGCGGTAATCCGCTACGGCCGCCGTTGCAATGAAAACATCGCACCCGGCGTCCACGGCCTTGCCCGAGGCGGCCAGCATGTCGAGCGCACTGTTGACATTGAGACGATGCACGCGGTCCGGGGTGGGCAGATGCACCGGTCCGCTGATCAGGGTCACCCGCGCGCCCGCCTCGATACAGGCCTGCGCCAGGGCATAACCCATCTTGCCGGAGCTGTGGTTGCTGACATAGCGCACCGGGTCTATCGCCTCCCGGGTCGGGCCGGCGGTAATCACCACCCGCTTGCCAGCCAGGCTGCCGGTCGTGAACAGCTCCGCGCAGGCGCGGGCCAGATCCACGGCTTCGACCATTCGGCCCGCGCCAACATCACCGCAAGCCTGGCTGCCGGAGGCGGGACCGAAGACGGCGACGCCGCGCCCCTTCAACTCATCTACATTATCCCGGGTTGGCGAGGAGGCCCACATCTGCTGGTTCATGGCGGGCGCAAGAGCCTTGAGACCCGGACACGCCAGCCAGAGCGTGGTCAGCAGATCGTTTGCCTGACCCGCCGCCAGCCGGGCAATCGCATCTGCGCTGGCGGGCGCGATCAGGACCAGATCCGCCCATCGGGCCAGTTCGATGTGCCCCATCCCGGCCTCGGCTTCAGGATCAAGCAGCTCGGTATGCACCGGTTGCCCCGAGAGCGCCTGCAGGGTGAGAGGGGTAATGAACTGCTGCGCGGCGGCGGTCATGACCACTCGCACCTCCGCCCCGGCATCACGCAGGCGGCGCACCAGATCGGCGCTTTTATAGGCGGCAATGCCGCCGCTGATACCCAGAAGAATACGTTTGTTGCTAAGATTCGCGAGCATTTGGATCAAGGCGGCCGGAAAAACCCAAACGCCAAAGATACCATCTGACAGGATTTACCAAAAGGATTTGATGATGTCGATTACTGACTGGCCGGCGGACGAACGTCCGCGGGAAAAACTGCTGCACCGCGGCCCGCACTTTCTCTCTGACGCCGAATTGCTGGCGGTTTTCCTGCGCACCGGCACCACCCGCAAGACCGCCGTGGATATCGGCCGCGACCTGATCGGGCGGTTCGGCTCGCTTCGCAACCTGCTGGAGTCCGATGCCGCCAGCGTGATGGCGCAGGAAGGCATCGGACCGGCCAAATACGCCCTGCTGATCGCCTCGCTGGAACTTGGACGACGCCATCTGGAGCAAACCCTGACCGCCGGCGACTTGCTGACCAGCCCCGGCATGGTGCGCAGCTTTTTGCGGTCCCGGTTGCGGCATCAGCGTCATGAAGTGTTTGCCGCCCTGTTCCTGGATACCCAGAACCGCCTGCTGTCATTCGAAGAGTTATTTCAGGGCACGCTGGACAGCTGCGCAGTTCACCCCCGCGAAGTCGTCAAGCGCGCCATCGCCCTGCACGCCGCCGCCGTCATTTTCGCGCACAATCATCCGTCCGGCCATGCCGAACCCTCGGTCGCCGACCGCCAGATCACCGAACGGCTCAAATCCGCACTGGCGCTGGTGGATGTTCGGGTGCTGGATCACTTGGTCGTTGGCGACGGCGACATTACTTCACTTGCCGAGCGCGGCTGGATTTAAATACGGTTTCAATTGCTGTTACAGACCTGATGGCGTAGAATGCGCGACCCCTGTCCTAACGACGGGGATCGTCGGCCATTCCCGCGGGAACGGCCACTACTCCTTGCCCTTGCATTTGCCTGGGCTGTTAACCCGTAAGGAGCTGTCATGCGTCATTACGAAATCGTGCTGCTGGTCCACCCGGACCAAAGCGAGCAAGTCTCCGCCATGGTGGAGCGTTACACCAACACGGTGAAAGAATCCGGCGGCCAGATTCACCGCCTGGAAGATTGGGGCCGTCGCCAACTCGCCTATCCCATCAACAAGGTCCACAAGGCCCACTATGTTCTGCTGAACATCGAGTGCGACCAGAAGATCGTTGATGAACTCGGCGAAGCCTTCCGCTACAACGATGCTGTTATCCGTAACATCATCATCCGTCGCGACAAGGCCATTACCGAAGAGTCCCTGCTGGCCAAGAGCGCCGAAGAAAAGCGCGCCCGCAAGGCTGCCCGCAGCGAAGAATCCCTGTCCTCTGACAGCGAAGGCTAATCTCCAGGAGAATCGTCATGGCGCGTTTTTACCGTCGTCGCAAGTTCTGCCGCTTCACTGCGGAAAAAGTTGATTATATCGACTACAAAGACACCGAAACCCTCAAGCAGTACGTCACTGAAAACGGCAAGATCGTGCCCAGCCGCATTACCGGCACCAAGGCCCGTTATCAGCGCCAGCTGGCCCTTGCCATCAAGCAGGCCCGCTACCTGGCCCTGCTCCCGTACACCGACAACCATCAGTAAGGGGTGTGAGAGATGGACGTTATTCTTCTTGAGAAGGTCAAGAACCTGGGTTCCCTCGGAGCCCGCGTCAGCGTGAAGCCCGGCTACGGCCGCAACTTCCTGATCCCGAAGGGCAAGGCTGTGCCGGCAACTGAAGCCAACATCGCCGCCTTCGACGCCCGCCGCGCCGAACTGGAGCGTCAGGAAGCCGAAACCCTGGCAGCCGCCCAGGCTCGCGCCGCCCAGCTGGCCGAAATTGCTGTCGTCATCGCCGCCAAGTCCGGCGATGAAGGCAAGCTGTTCGGTTCCGTGGGCACCCGTGACATCGCCGAAGCGATTACCGCTGCCGGTGTCACCGTTGACAAGAGCGAAGTGCGCCTGCCGAACGGCGCCATTCGCAACACCGGTGAATACACTGTCGCCCTGCACCTGCACAGCGATGTGAACGCCGAAGTCAGCGTCACGGTGGTCGCCGAGTAATCTCGCGCAACCGCTGCGAAAAAAGGCGTCGAGCCTCCGGTTCGACGCCTTTTTTCATTCTGGGACAATGGCCACCTTCACAACACATTCGATTGCTTGTGTGAACCGCGCCAAGCGGGAATAATACTCGCCGACTCCCCCTACCGACTTCACCCGGCACAGTTTTCCACCGTGACGGTGAGCGGCTTGTTCTTTTTGCCTTATTGACTGCCGGTATGCCATGCCTCCATCGTTGCCTGCTGAATCCGATGTCGTCACCAGCCTGAAGGTGCCGCCGCACAGCCTGACCCTGGAACAGGCCATCCTGTCCGGTCTGATGGCCGACCCCAGCGCTTGGGATAATGTTACGGAAATCGTCAGCGAAAAGGATTTTTACTCCCCCCGGCACAGCCTTATCTTCCGCGCCATCGCCACGCTGATCAACAACGACCAGCCCTGCGACGCCATCCTGGTGATGAAGTGGCTGGAAGACATGCAGTTATTGGAAAAGGCCGGCGGCGAGTCTTATCTGGGACAAATCCTGAAGGATGCGCCAGCCACCACCGCCAATATCGAAGCCTATTCGGAACGGGTGCGCGAGTTTTCCGTGCTTCGCCAACTGATCGCCACCAGCGGCGAAATCGCCAACGTCGCCTACCAGCCGAAAGGGCAATCAGCAGCAACCATCCTGGATCAGGCTGAAACCAAGATTTTCGCCATCGCCGAACAACAGAAGAACCGCGATGCCAAGAGCGGACCGCAGCTGATCAAGCCACTGCTGGCCAAGACGCTGGAAAAGATCGACGAGCTTTATCACTCCACCGAACCCATCACCGGCCTCACCACCGGTTTCAGCGATCTGGACAATCGCACCTTCGGCATGCAGAAAAGCGATCTGATCATTGTCGCAGCGCGTCCCAGTATGGGGAAAACCACTTTCGCCATGAATCTGGTTGAAAGCGTGATCTTCAATTCGGACCTGCCCGCCGTGGTGTTCTCCATGGAAATGCCCGCCGAGCAGCTGCTGCTGCGTATGCTTTCATCCATCGGCGGGGTTGATCAGAGCCGCGTCCGTTCGGGCAAGCTGGAAGAAGATGACTGGCCTCGCCTGGCCTCGGCGGTAACCCAGCTCAGCGACAAGAAATTGTATATTGATGACAGCGCAGCCCTGCCCCCGAACGAAGTCCGCGCCCGCGCCCGCCGCGTTGCCCGCGACCACGGCGGCAAGATGGGCCTGGTGATGGTTGACTACCTGCAGCTGATGCGGGTGCCCGGCATGGAAAACAACCGCGTCAACGAGGTGGGCGAAATTTCACGCTCCATGAAAGCGCTGGCCAAGGAACTGCAATGCCCGGTCGTGGCCCTGTCGCAGTTGAGCCGGAACCTGGAACAGCGTCCCAACAAGCGGCCGGTCATGTCCGACCTGCGGGAATCCGGCGCCATCGAACAGGACGCGGACTTGATCATGTTCATTTACCGCGACGAGGTCTACAACACCGACTCCAAGGACAAGGGCACCGCCGAAATCATCATCGCCAAACAACGTAACGGTCCCATCGGCACCGCCCGACTGGCCTTTGTCGGCCACCTGAGCCGTTTCAAGGACCTTGCTCCGGAATACTATCGTGCGGATGACGAATAACCATGCGTGACGCCACGTTGCTGCTGAGTCGTGAAGCCCTGCTGCATAATGTTGCCCGCGTGCGGGCGCTGGCGCCGCAATCCCGGGTGCTGGCCATGGTCAAAGCCGAGGCCTACGGGCATGGTGCGACTACGACGGCGGCATTCCTGGCCCCGCATGTCGATGCGCTGGGCGTTGCTTTCCTGGAAGAGGCGCTGGCGCTGCGCGATGCCGGTATCGATACTCCCATCGTACTGATGGAAGGCGTGTTCAACGACTATGAACTGGCGACCGCCCGCGCCAAGAACATGCACGTCATGGTGCATCAGCATGCCCAGGTTGACATGCTGGCGCGGCACCCGCAGGGACTTCCCCTGACCGCCTGGCTCAAGGTGGACAGCGGCATGCACCGTCTGGGGTTTCGTCCGGATGAAGTACCAGACGTCTATCACAGACTGGAAGCCATGCCCGCCGTTGCCCGGATTGTGGTGTGCAGCCATTTTGCCGCCGCGGATGATCCCGCCTCCCCACAGACCGAACAGCAGTTCCGCGTCATGCAGCAACTCGCGGCCGCCCTACCCGCTTTACCGCTGAGTCTGGCTAACTCCGCAGCGGTGTTGAGACTGCCGGAAACGCATCATCAATGGGTGCGACCTGGAATCATGCTGTATGGTTCCTCGCCTTTTGTGGAGGAGTCTGCAGAGTCGCTTGACTTGAAGCCGGTCATGACGCTGGTTTCCCGCGTGATTGCCGTGCGTGACATTCGCGCCGGGGAGCCGGTCGGCTACAGCGCTACCTGGGCTCCGGCTGAAGACACACGCATCGCCGTCGTCGCCATCGGCTATGGCGACGGCTATCCCCGGCATGCGCCCTCAGGCACGCCGGTTCTGATCAACGGCAAGCGCTACCCGCTGGTGGGCCGGGTCAGCATGGACATGATTACCGTCGACATTGGCGACGACAACGTACAACCCGGCGACAGCGCCGTGCTTTGGGGCACAGGCTTGTCAGCGGATGAAGTGGCGCGTCATGCCGGAACCATCAGCTATGAGCTGTTCTGCCGCCTGACCAGCCGTGTATCCCGAATCTGGCAATAGGCTCCGTTCCGACGAATGGCATGGCGCGACCGGATACGGCGACTATAGTAAACAGTGTGGTTTGGGCCTTGGAGGAGTCAACGTTAAAACACGCAAGCGTTTCAACAGAGTCGACTGGCTTCACGCAAAGGGCGTTACCGCCCGACGTCCGTTTTGACGGACCCCGGCCCCGCTTCGGCGGGGCTCGCATTTTGAGGGGGCTGGTCGGTTCCGCCCGCCTCCGGCGAGGATTCGCACTCCACCCGACGCCCCGCCCTTAACTGGATCTGCTTGATCGCGGAATTGACCTCTTTCAGTCGTAGCTGGGCTTCGGGTCTGGAGTCCTCCTCCAGGCGTTTGCGCAGAGCATCCAATATTCCCATGGTTTTAAAGTCCCCATTGGCGCCCAGAATGGAAAGCGTCAGGCCGCTGATACGGAGCACGTCGCGGTTCAAGCTGCGCACCAGAATATCCAGTGCGGCCGGATGACAGGACTTGCCCAAGGCCAGGGTGACGGCATCCACGACGTCTGGCGAATCTTCCATTTCATAGGTGTTGATCAATTGCTGTAGCGGGCCATCCGCTAACTGCCCGGCTTCCGCCATTTCACCCAAACGATTGGCGGCGGCAACACGCCGCTGGGGATCGCTCTCGCGCAATTGCTTGGCCAGCTGGTCGCCCTCCGACAAAGGAGGCGGTGGCGGCGGCGTGCGGACAGGCTCTGCCGGGGTTTGCACGGCTGTTGGCTCTGATTGAGGTTTGCCCCCGCACCCCTGAAACTGCAGCACTGCAGCACCCAGGATCAGGACAACAGTGGCGCGAGTGCAGTGACGTATCATGATGTTCGACAAATATTCCCCCTTGCGACAATCCATGTCGTCCAGTTCTTTGCTCTAATCGAGAATGCGCTTAAGCTTGGCATCCTCCGATTCTCGCTTGTTTCAAGGCCATGAGCAAAATCAAATCTGTTTACAGTTGTCAGTCCTGTGGCGCGCAGTTCCCGAAATGGGCCGGGCAATGCGGTGATTGCGGAGCCTGGAACACCTTGCAGGAAAGCCGTCCTGACACGACAACACCACGCATGAAGGCCAGCAGCGGCTACGCCGGTCAGGCTGCGCAAGTCACCGTGCTGGACGAAGTCAGCGTCAACTCGGAAAACCGCACCCCTACCGGCCTGAGCGAACTGGACCGGGTACTGGGCGGCGGGCTGGTGGAAGGCTCGGTGGTGTTGATCGGCGGCGATCCCGGCATCGGCAAGTCCACCATCCTCTTGCAGACCCTGACCTGGCTGGCGCAGAGCCAGCGCGCGCTCTACGTTACCGGCGAAGAATCGCTGGGCCAGGTGGCGATGCGCGCCAAGCGGCTTGAACTGCCTTGCGACAAGCTGCGGATCATGGCCGAAACCTGCGTGGAAACCATCGCCGCCACGCTGCGGCAGGAGCGCCCCGCCGTCGCGGTGATCGACTCGATCCAGACCCTCTATACCGAAGCCATCCAGTCCGCGCCGGGCGGCGTGTCGCAAATCCGGGAGTCGGCCGCCATCCTGACCCGCTACGCCAAGCAAACCGGCACCGCCCTCTTCCTTGTCGGCCATGTCACCAAGGAAGGCGCGCTGGCGGGGCCGCGCGTGCTGGAGCACATGGTCGATTGCGTGCTCTATTTCGAAGGCGAATCCGATTCCCGTTTCCGCATGATCCGCGCGGTCAAGAACCGCTTCGGTGCGGTCAATGAGCTCGGCGTTTTCGCGATGACCGATCGCGGCCTGCGCGAGGTCGCCAATCCCTCCGCCATTTTCCTGTCACGCTACGAGGAACCGATTCCCGGCTCCATCGTCATGATCAGCCGCGAGGGCACCCGGCCGTTACTGGTGGAAGTGCAGGCGCTGGTGGATGACGCTTTTGGCAATCCCCGCCGCGTCGCGGTCGGCCTGGACCAGAACCGGCTGTCGATGTTGCTGGCGATCCTGCACCGCCACGGCGGCATTCCCACCGTCGGGCAGGATGTATTCGTCAATGTCGTCGGCGGCGTAAAGGTGCTGGAAACCGGCTCCGACCTGGCGGTGCTGATGGCGGTGTATTCCAGCCTGCGCGGCCAAGCGCTGCCGCCGGATCTGGCGGTGTTCGGCGAGGTCGGACTGTCCGGGGAAATCCGGCCGGTGCCGAACGGTCAGGAGCGCCTGCGCGAGGCCGCCAAGCATGGCTTCAAGCGCGCCATCGTCCCCAAGGGCAATGTGCCGCGCGGCCCGATCGAGGGCATGGAGGTGGTCGGCGTCGGCCGCCTGCACGAGGCGCTGGAAGCCTTGTGATACTCCCCCTTGTATTTGGCGGCGGTCATACCCATAACAGGGAGAACCACCGTCATTTACCGGGAGCCCCCTCATGTCTGACCTGCATCTGGTCTGCCCGCACTGCGCCGCGATCAACCGTGTTCCCGCCGAACGGCTGCAACAAGCGCCGTCCTGCGGCAAATGCCATCAACCGTTGCTGACCGGCGCGCCGGTCGATCTGGATTCCGCCACGTTTGACCGCTTCATCAGTCGTAACGACCTGCCCGTGGTGGTGGATTTCTGGGCCAGTTGGTGCGGCCCATGCAAGATGATGGCCCCGCACTTCGCCACCGCCGCACGCGAGATGAACGGACAGGTGCTGTTCGCCAAGGTCAGTACCGAAGACGCGCCCGATCTGGCGCAACGCTACAACATCCGCAGCATTCCGACGCTGGCGCTGTTCCGGGGAGGACAGGAGATTGACCGCGTGTCCGGCGCGATGAACGCCGGACAATTGCAGTCCTGGTTGCGGGTGAAGCGCTGAGGCATTAAACGGCGGTGAAGGTCTTGACGCCGTCGGCGGTGCCAAGCAGCAGCACATCCGCCGGGCGGCGCGCGAACAGGCCGTTGGTGACGACGCCGGTAATCTGGTTGAGGATGCCTTCCAGCTCCGGCGGATTGACGATGCTGAGACCGTAGGTGTCCAGGATGACATTGCCGTTGTCGGTGACGAAACCCTGACGGTAGACCGGGCTGCCGCCCAGCTTCACCAGTTCGCGGGCCACGTAGGAACGCGCCATCGGGATCACTTCCACCGGCAGCGGGAACGCGCCCAGCACGTCGACCAACTTGCTGCCGTCGGCGATGCAGATGAACTTCTTCGCCACAGCCGCCACGATCTTCTCGCGGGTCAGCGCGCCGCCGCCGCCCTTGATCATGTGCATGTGCCGGTTGATCTCGTCCGCGCCATCGACATAGACGCCGATGTCGTCGACATCATTCAGCTCCATGACCTCGATGCCGATCTTGCGCAGACGGTCGGCGGTAGCTTTGGAACTGGCGACCGCGCCGGGAATGTGGTGCTTGATCGGTTCCAGCGCGTCGATGAAAAAGTTGGCGGTGGAGCCGGTGCCGATACCCAGGACATCGCCCTTCTCGACATAGGCCAGCGCCGCCTCGGCGACCGCGCGTTTGAGTTGATCTTGCGTCATGATGGCTGAAACCCCGAATACCCTGTGAAAGTTGCGGAATTATACCTTGAGTGCCTCCGGATAACTCCCTAACATGGCGTTTTTGCTTTTCCCGAGAAGACGATGACCGAACCGCTGCGACTGGAGGATTACGTCCGCCGCACCCTGCTGGCCCGTGTTTACGATGTGGCTGTCGAAACGCCGCTGGAAGAAATGTCGCAACTGTCGCGCCGCTTCAAAAACCGTATCTGGCTGAAGCGTGAAGACCTGCAACCGGTGTTCTCGTTCAAGATTCGCGGCGCCTACAACAAGGTGGCGCAACTGACCCGCGAGGAACAGCAGAAAGGCGTGATCTGCGCCTCCGCCGGCAACCATGCCCAAGGCCTGGCGTTATCAGCCAGCAGGTTGGGCATCCGCGGCACCATCGTCATGCCGCAAACCACGCCGGACATCAAGGTCAACGCCGTCAAGGCGCTGGGCGGACACGTGGTGCTGCACGGCGACGTTTTTGACGAAGCCGCCACCTATGCCCGACAGCTGGCCGCCGAAAAAGGCTATTCCTTCATTCATCCCTACGACGATCTGGACGTGATCGCCGGACAAGGCACGGTCGGCCTGGAAATCCTGCGCCAGCATGCCGGTCCGATTGACGCCATCTTCATTCCGGTGGGCGGCGGCGGCCTGATGGCCGGGATCGCCGCCTATGTGAAATACCTGCGCCCGGATATCCGCATCATTGCCGTGGAACCCGAAGACGCCGCCTGCCTCGACGCTGCCATGAAGGCCGGGGAACGGGTAGTCTTGCCGCAAGTCGGACTGTTTGCTGACGGCGTGGCTGTGGCGCAGATCGGCGAGGAAACCTTCAAGGTGGCGCGACAATGCGTCGACGAAGTGATTACCTGCTCCACTGACGAAATCTGCGCCGCCATCAAGGACATCTTCGAATACAGCCGCAGCATCGCCGAACCGGCGGGGGCACTGTCGCTGGCCGGCCTAAAAAAATACGTGCAGAAGCATGGCGTGGAAGGCCAGACGCTGATCGCCATCGACTCCGGCGCGAACATGAATTTCGACCGGCTGCGTCACATTTCCGAGCGCACCGAGCTGGGCGAGAAACGCGAAGCCATCTTCGCGGTGACCATCCCCGAGAAGCCGGGCGCATTCAGGACCTTCTGCCAGACGCTGGGCAAGCGCAACATCACCGAGTTCAACTACCGCTATGCCGACCACAATGACGCCCATGTCTTTGTCGGCATCCAGCTGCGCGGCGGCGACGCCGAACGGCAGGAACTGCGGGACACGCTGGAGAAAAAAGGCTACCGCGTTCTGGATCTGTCGGATGACGAAATGGCGAAACTGCATATCCGCCATCTGGTTGGCGGTCATGCCGGGCTTGCGGATGAACACCTTTACCGCTTCGAGTTTCCGGAACGTCCCGGCGCGCTGCTCAATTTCCTGTCACGGCTGGGCGGGCACAACATCTCGCTGTTCCACTACCGGAATCATGGCGACGCCTTCGGGCGGGTGCTGGTGGGCATGCAGGTGGGGAAAAAGACAAAGGCCGATCTGGTGGCCTCGCTGGATGCGGTAGGTTATCCGTGGTCGGAAGAAACCGGCAGTCCGGCTTACCAGCTGTTCCTGCGATAAGCCGGAGTGCTCCGGGCATTGCGCCCGGAGCTGCGCCGGTCAGTTCACCATCACCCGCGCCATCACGCACTTCAGGTATTGAGTTTCCGTAATCGCCGGGTTCACCGGATGATCCGGTCCCTGCCCGCCCTGATACACCACCTGTGCCAGACGGTCGATATGACGGCTGGCCGCGCGCATCACATCCACCAGCTCATGCGGCCCCAGATGCATGGAGCACGAACCCGATACCAGCAGGCCGTCGCGGGTCAGCAGGCGCATCGCCAGTTCGTTGATGCGGCGGTAGGCCTGCAGGCCGACGCCGTGATCCTTGCGCTTCTGGATGAAGGCGGGCGGATCGAGGATGATCACATCAAAGTGCTCGCCCTGCTCTTTCAGCTCGGTCAGCACCTGAAAGGCATCGCCCTGGAAGGTGCCGACCTTTTCGGCAACGTCGTTCAGCGCGGCATTCTTCTCGACATAATCCAGCGCGAACTCTGACGCATCAACACAAACCACTTCACTGGCCCCGAACACCGCCGCCTGCACGCCCCAACTGCCCGCGTAAGAGAAGACATCCAGCACGCGCTTGCCTTCCACCAGCCCCTTCAGGCGGGCGCGGTTTTCGCGATGATCGAAGAACCAGCCGGTCTTCTGCCCTTCATGCACCGGGGCCAGGAATTTCACGCCGTTTTCCAGTAGTTCAACCTCCTGCGGCACTTCACCCGCCGCCACGGCGACATAGCTTTCCAGCCCTTCCGCCACGCGCGCCTTGCCGTCGTTGCGGAACAGGATGCCCTTCGGCGACAGCACCTTTTCCAGCGCAGCGACGACTTCATCCTTCACCAGATCCATCCCGGCGGAGTTGATCTGCACCACCAGGTAATCGCCGAAGCGGTCGACCACCAGACCCGGCAGGAAGTCGCTGTCGCCGTAAACCAGCCGGTAATAGGGATCGGCATAGAAACGCTCGCGCAGGCTGAGCGCCTGCTGGATGCGGTGCACCAGCAGCGACTTGTTCAGCGGATGCTTGACATCGCGGCTGACCAGTCGCGCGCAGATCAGTGAATTGGGCTGCGCCGTAGCGATGCCCAGCGCCTTGCCGGAGAAGTCCTCGACCAGCACCTGTTCGCCGGGTGTCAGTGTTTTCAGCGGCGTGACGGCGGTATCGACTTCGTTGGAATAGATCCAGAGATGGCCTTCGCGCAGGCGGCGTTCTTCGTGTTTTTTCAGACGCAGGGTATTCATGGTGACTCCTGATAAAAGCAAAGGGCGCAACTTCCGCCGCGCCCTTGCCTTGGGTAAAACCGTTGACGCTTAGCCGTTGACCGGACGATACACCAGATCCAGTTCGCGCGCGGCGCGGACATCATCCAGACGGCGCACCGGCATGGTGTGCGGCGCGCCCTTGACCAGTTCCGGCTCGGTGCGGGCTTCGTCCAGAATCTTCACCAGCGCGGCGATGAAACCGTCCAGCTCGTCGGGGGCCTCGGTTTCGGTCGGCTCGATCAGGAAGCATTCCGGCACCAGCAGCGGGAAGTAGGTGGTCGGCGCATGGTAGCCGTAGTCCAGCAGGCGCTTGGCGATATCCATCGCCGACACGCCCAGGGTCTTGGCTTCCTTGGCGAAGGTGATGATGAACTCGTGCGAACCGCGACGCTCCGGGTACGCCAGCTGGAAACCGGCGGCTTCGAGGCGCTTCATCATGTAGTTGGCGTTCAGCGTCGAATATTCACCGACCCGGTGCAAACCTTCACGGCCCAGCACCAGCGCGTAGAAGTAGGCGCGCAACAGCACCCCGGCATTACCCATGAAGGCATGCAGGTGGCCGATGCTTTGCGGCAGGTCGTTGTGATCCAGCCAGCGGTACCGGCCGTCATCTTCCTTGCCGACAATCGGCGTCGGCAGGAACGGCAGCAGGCGCTCGCCGACACCGACCGGACCCGCACCCGGACCGCCGCCGCCGTGCGGGGTGGCGAAGGTCTTGTGCAGGTTCATGTGCAGCACGTCGAAGCCCATGTCGCCGGGACGCACCTTGCCGAGAATGGCGTTGAGGTTGGCACCGTCGTAGTACAACAGGCCGCCCGCATCGTGGACAATCAGGGCGATCTGGTCGATCTGCTGGTCGAAGACGCCGCAGGTCGAGGGATTGGTCATCATCAGGCCGGCGGTTTGCGGACCGACGGCAGCCTTCAACGCTTCCAGATCGACGTCGCCATTCGCCATCACCGGGATTTCACGCACGGTGTAGCCGCACATCACCGCCGTGGCGGGATTGGTGCCGTGAGCGGTCGAGGGAATCAGCATTTCAGTACGGGCGAGATCGTTGCGCGACAGGTGGTAGGCGCGGATCATCGCCACCCCGGCGAACTCACCCTGGGCGCCGGCGGCGGGCGTCAGCGACACACCCTTCATACCGGTCACTTCCTTCAGCACTTCCTGCAGGTCGTACATGCAGGCGAGAAAGCCTTGCGAGTGCGACGCCGGGGCCAGCGGGTGACGGCCAAGGAAGCCGGGCATCATCGCCGCCTTGTGCGCGCCGCGGGGGTTGTACTTCATGGTGCAGGAACCCAGCGGATAGAACTGGGTATCGATGCTGAAGTTCTTGCGCGACAGGTTGGTGTAGTGACGCACCACCTGCATTTCGGAAGCTTGCGGCAGCAGCGCGGGTTGCTTGCGGCGCAGGTTGGCGGGCAGCGCCACGGCGTCCTGACGGACCACGGGGGCCTGGGCGGTAGCGCGACGACCGGGTTCGGAACGTTCAAAAATCAGGGTCATGGTCTTACTCCGCACGGGCCAGGGCAGTTTCAAGAACCTGCACGTACTTCTGCAGGTCAGCGGCGTTCTTGGTTTCGGTGGCGCACACCAGCAGGGCGTTGCCCAGCTCCGGGTAATACGGCGACAGGTCCAGACCGCCGAGCACGCCCTGATCGGCCATCGCTGCCAGCACCCCGGCGGCGGGCTTGGGCAGGCTCAGAACGCTTTCATGGAAAGTCGCACCGGCGAAGGGACGGCCCACTCCGGCAACGCCAGCCGCCTGCTGCGCCAGCGCCTGCAGGTTATTGTGGCTGGCCAGCGCCACGCGCTCGATGCCTTCCGAGCCCATCAGGCTGAGGTAGATGGTGGCGGCAGTCATCGCCAAACCCTGGTTGGTGCAGATGTTCGAGGTCGCCTTGGCGCGACGGATGTGCTGTTCGCGCGCTTGCAGCGTCAGCACGAAACCGGGCTTGCCTTCCAGATCGACGGTGCGACCGATGATTCGGCCCGGCATCTGGCGCACATGCTCCTGCTTGCAGCAGAGGAAACCGACGTACGGACCGCCGGAGGACAAAGGAATGCCGAAAGGCTGGCCTTCGCCCACGACGATATCCGCGCCCTTGCCACCCCACTCGCCCGGCGGTGTCAGGATCGACAGCGCCATCGGGTTGACGACGGCAATGGTCAGCACATTATTGGCTTCCGCCCAGCGCGTCAGCGCGTCCACGTCTTCCAGCACGCCGAAGAAATTGGGGAAGGGAATGACCAGCGCCGTGAAATCCTGGCCTTCATAGGCTTGCAGGCTGGCGGGATCGATCTTGCCTTCCTGGCGGTCATAATCCAGCTCGACCAGTTCGATGCCCTGCATCTCGACGATGGCCTTGACCGCCTCGCGGTACAGCGGCGACACGGTGCGCGGCATCAGGATGCGGCGGCTCTTCGACTTGCGGTGGGCGCGAACGGCCATCAGCGCCGCTTCGGCCAGACCGGACGCGCCGTCATAAACGGAGGCGTTGCTCACGTCCATGCCGGTCAGGTGCGCCATCATGCTCTGGAATTCGTAGATCACCTGCAGGGTACCCTGCGAGGCTTCCGCCTGATACGGCGTGTAGGCGGTCATGAACTCGCCGCGCCCCACCACGTCCCAGACAGCAGCGGGAATGTGGTGCTCATACGCGCCCGCACCCAGGAAGCACAGCGCCCCGGCGTCCTGGTTGCTGCGATCCGTCATCCGTCGCAGCGCATCCATTTCGCTCAGGCCATCGGGGATGGCGTTCAGGGGCTGGCAGCGCAAGTGGGCCGGAATCTCATCGAAGAGATCATCCAGTCGGCTGGCGCCGATGGACTGGAGCATGGCGCTCACATCGGCTTCGGTATGGGGAATGAAGGGCATGGACAGGCTCGTATAAGCTAGGGGAACAAGTTCCCTCCCCCGTGTTGGGGAGGGTTAGGGAGAGGAGTACTGCGGAGGCTCAAACTTGCAGAATGTTCAAGCAGCTTTCCGCACCCCTCTCCCCGGCCCTCTCCCACAAGGGGAGAGGGAGATGAAGCGAGTTAATGCTCGGTGGCTACCTGGGCATCGTATTCTTCGCCGGACATCAGATTGTCCAGTTCGGAAACGTCGGAGACACGGATCTTGTAGATCCAGCCTTCGTTGTACGGGTCGGTGTTGATGATTTCCGGGGTATCGCCCAGCGCTTCGTTGACGGCAATGATTTCACCGGAGACCGGAGCATAGATGTCGGAAGCGGCCTTCACCGATTCCACGACACCGGCTTCGTCACCCGCGGCAACAGTATCGCCGACATCCGGCAACTCCACGTACACCAGGTCGCCCAAGGCTTCCTGGGCATGATCGGTAATGCCGACGGTGACCACATCGCCGTCCAGGCGGGCCCATTCGTGGCTGCTGGCGTATTTCAGATCGCTGGGAGTATTGCTCATGATTTTCTCGCTTGAAGTCGGACGCACTGGCCGGTGCGCCCCGATAATGAAAACTTAAACCAGCGCCTTGCCGTTGCGGACAAAGGGCGGTTTGACGACGGTCGCGGCCAGCTTCTTGCCGCGGATTTCCACCTGCACCTGCGTAAAGTCACCGGCGGGCACGCGCGCCAGCGCAATCGACTTTTCCAGGGTCGGCGAGAAGGTGCCGGAGGTGGTGATGCCCTCCCCGACGCCTTCGACAATCACTTTCTGTTCGGCGCGCAACACGCCCTTGTCCTGCAGGATCAGGCCGACCAGTTGCTGCGCAACCCCGGCGTTCTTCTCGGCCAGGATGGGTTCCTTGCCAATGAAGTCGTGATCCCAGGCAATGGTCCACGCCATGTTGGCGACCAGCGGCGACACGTTGTCGTCCATCTCGTGGCCGTAGAGGTTCATCCCGGCTTCCAGACGCAGCGTATCGCGCGCGCCCAGACCGCAAGCGGTCACCCCGGCGGCCAGCAGCTGTTGCCAGAAGCCGGTGATTTCCGCCTCCGGCACCAGCATCTCCACGCCTTCTTCCCCGGTATAGCCGGTGCGGGCGATAAACCAGTCGTTGCGAAATTCCTTGCCCTGAAAGACTTTCAGACCGGCGATCAGCGCGGAGGCTTCCTCGCCCAGCACCTGACCGACGATAGCGTTGGCCTTGGGGCCCTGCACGGCGATCATGGCCAGATCAGTGCGTTCGTTGATCGAGACGCGGAAACTGGCGGCCTGCGCCTGCATCCAGGCCAGGTCCTTGTCGTGGGTGCCACAGTTGACGATGACGCGCCACAGGTCCGGGTTGGCCTCGGTCGGGGCGTAGACAATCAGGTCGTCGATGACGCCGCCCTGCGGGTTGAGCATGGCGGAATACAGCGCCTTGCCGGGCAAGATCAGGCGGGCGACGTCGTTGGCCAGCAGCTTTTGCAGGTAGGCCTTGGCGTCGGGGCCGGTGACATCGACAAAAGTCATGTGCGACACATCGAACATGCCAGCCTCGCGGCGCACGGCATGATGTTCGGTCAGCACCGAGGTGTACTGGACGGGCATGTCCCAGCCGCCAAAATCCACCATGCGGGCGTTCAGGGCCAAATGTTCGTGATAAAGTGCGGTCTTGAGTCCCATAACGCCTCCGGAAATGCGGCCTGCATTTTACATGTTCAGGCCATTCCAGACTACCGGCAGGCGATGAACAAACGGGGTTTTCCATGTTTTATCAACTGATTGCCATTGGCGGCGGCGCCGCGTTGGGAGCGATCTGCCGCTGGCAATTGGGCCTGTGGCTAAACGCGCTGACGCCCACGGTCCCCTTGGGGACGCTGGCGGCCAACCTGATCGGCGGTTATCTGATCGGCGTGGCGGTGGCGGTATTCGCCCTGTTGACCGATTTGTCGCCGCTGTGGCGCTTGCTGATCGTGACCGGATTCCTGGGCGGGCTGACTACGTTTTCGACGTTTTCGGCGGAAGTGGTCACCTTGCTGCAGGCGGAACGGTTTGGCGCCATGCTGCTGGCGATCGGGCTGCATGTCGGCGGCTCGCTGCTGATGACGGTGCTGGGCATGGCGACGGTCAGCGCCCTCAAATAAATCCCAATTTACTTCGAAATCACCGTCAGGGCGGAATAACGCCCTGACGTGGCCTCGAATGACAACCCGATCGTCCTTCAATGACCCTTGCCACCCCGCCCCTTTCCCGATAAGTTGGACGAGAGTCCAAACCCCATAACAATCCCCGGACAAGAGGAATAACCATGCGCTCACTCGAAGGCAAAGTCGTCGTCATTACCGGCGCGGGCTCCGGCATCGGCCGCGCCCTGGCCCTGCAACTGGCCGCCCAAGGCTCGCAACTCGCCCTGTGCGATGTCAGCGCCGACAACCTGCAAAAGACCGTCGAAATCGCCGGTGCGCATGGCGTCAAGGTCTACAGTGCCACCGTCGACGTTTCCGACCGCAAGGCCGTGCAGACCTTCGCCGACAATGTCGAGCGCGTGCTAGGCAAGGCCCACGTCATCATCAACAACGCCGGGGTAGCGCTGGCGCAAACCGTGGACCACATGAAGCGCAGCGATTTCGAGTGGGTGATGAACATCAACTTCTACGGCGTCGTCAATGGCACCGAGGCCTTCCTGCCGCACCTGAAGGCGCAAAAGGACGGCCATATCGTCAATATTTCCAGCATCTTCGGCATCATCGGCGTGCCCAGCCAGTCGGCCTACAACTCCAGCAAGTTCGCGGTGAAGGGCTTTACCGAAGCCATGCGCCAGGAACTGAAGTCGTCGCACCCGCACATCCATGTGACCTGCGTGCATCCGGGCGGCATCAAGACCAACATCGTGCGTAACGGCCGCATTGAAGAAGACATGAATGGCAAGCAGGTCAGCCTGGGCAAGATGGCCGCCGATTTCGACAAGATGGCCGGCACCACCGCCGAGGAAGCTGCCCGCCAGATCGTGCGCGCCATCGAGAAGAACACCAAGCGCCTGCTGATCGGCCCGGACGCCAAGGTGCTGGACCTGATGCAGCGCCTGCTGCCCAACCATTACGACAATGTCATGGGCATCGGCACCAAGCTGCTGGAACGTCTGGGCAAACGCTGATTCTTCCTGCGGCAATTTCCTCCACCGGGTCAACTCCCAGCCCGGTGGGGTTTCCCGTTAAACCCGTCGCATCCTGACGCCGACACCGCCTCGGCCAATTGTTTCCCCTCCCCCTTCACCGTACAATCGCAACCTTCCCGAAACGCCCTCACTTCCCTGCCGGAACCTCATGAGCACTCTCAATCCACGCCAACTTGAAGCGATGAAGTACATTGACGGCCCCTTGCTGGTGCTGGCGGGCGCCGGATCCGGCAAGACCTCCGTGATTACGCGCAAGATCGCCTACCTGATTGAAGAATGCGGTATCAAGCCGCACCGCATTTTCGCCGTCACCTTTACCAACAAGGCGGCGCGGGAAATGAAGGAACGGGTCGGCAAGCTGCTGAGCGGCAAGAACGCCCAGGGCATCAGCGTTTCCACCTTCCACACGCTTGGCCTGACCATGATCCGGCACGAACTGGAAGCCGCCGGACTGAAGCAGAACTTCTCGATCCTGGATTCCGATGACGCCCAGCGCCTGCTGGCCGACCTGCTGCACAAGGAAAACAGCCCGGCCGCCGACCGCAAGGAGGCGATGAAGTTCATCATCAAGAAGATTTCCGACTGGAAGAACGACCTGATCCAGCCGGTGCAGGCGGTCAGCGTCGCCACCACCAATGAAGAACTGATCGCCGCGCAAATCTACGAAGCCTATCAGCGTCACCTGCGCGCCTATAACGCCGTCGACTTTGACGACCTGATCGCCATTCCCACGCGCCTGTTGCAGGAAAACCAGGCCATCCGCGAGAAATGGCAGGAACGCGTGCATTACCTGCTGGTGGACGAATACCAGGACACCAACACCGCCCAGTACCTGCTGGTGAAACTGCTGGTCGGCGCCCGCGCCCGCTTCACCGCCGTGGGCGACGACGACCAGAGTATCTACGCCTGGCGCGGCGCCAAGCCGGAAAACATGATCCAGCTGACCCACGACTATCCGAACCTGAAGGTGGTAAAGCTGGAACAGAACTACCGCTCGATGGCGCGCATCCTGACCGCCGCCAACTCGGTGATCGGCAACAACCCGCACGTCTTCGAAAAGAAGCTGTGGAGCCAGCACGGGCTGGGCGACCGCATCCGCATCATCACCTGCCCCACTGACCGCGACGAGGCCGAGCGCGTCGCCAACGACCTGATTCACCACAAGCTGATCAACAGCCGCACCTGGAAGGATTACGCCATCCTCTATCGCGGCAACTTCCAGGCCAAGGCCATTGAAACGCAGCTGCGCGAACTGCAGATTCCCTACAAGATTTCCGGCGGCCAGTCCTTCTACTCCCGCGCCGAAATCAAGGACGTGATGTCCTACCTGCGGCTGATCATCAATCCGTCTGACGACAGCGCCTTCCTGCGCATCATCAATACCCCGAAGCGCGGCATCGGCCCGACCACGCTGGAGAAATTGGCCAGTTATGCGCAACAGCGCGGCGTGTCGCTACTGACCGCCTGCCAGGAATTCGGACTGGCCGAAGCCTTGGGCCAGAAGAAGGCCTTAGTGACCTTGCAGGAGTTCGCGCAGTGGCTGGAACATCACACCCGCGAGATTCTGGAAACCACCGAGCCGGTGCCGGAAATCCGCAAGCTGCTGAACGATATTGATTTCGAGGATTACATCCGCGAACAGGCCCCGACGCCGCAAGGCGCGGAAGCCCGGCTGGAGAACATCAACTTTTTGCTGACCTCGATCCAGGGCATGCTGAACAAGGCCGAATCCGAGGACGACAAGAACATCGAGGCGGTAATCCGCAAGCTGGTGCTGATTGACCTGCTGGATCAGCAGGCCGAGGAAGACGACAGCGACCGCGTGCAATTGCTGACGCTGCATGCCTCGAAGGGACTGGAATACCCGCACGTCTACATTATCGGCCTGGAAGAAGACCTGCTGCCGCACCGCAACAGCATCGACGCCGATACGGTGGAAGAAGAACGCCGACTGATGTACGTGGGCATCACCCGCGCCAAGCAGACGCTGACGCTGACGCTGGCCGAACGCCGCAAGGCCGGGGGCGATTTCCGCTCCACCATGCCCAGCCGCTTCCTGGATGAATTGCCGCACGAGGAAATCGAATGGATCGGGCGCACCAGCACCCGCACGCCTCAGGAAAAGCAACGGATCGGAGCCGCCCACCTCGCCAACCTTCGCGCCCTACTGAAATAACCGGAGACCGCCATGACCGATGAAATGCTGACCCAACTGGGCATGAACCTGGCGGTTCCCGCCTTCATCGCCTTCCTGATGTTCGTGATCTGGGATCTGGCCAAGAAATCCAATGCGGGCAAGATGGGGACTTTTGCACTGTTCATTGCGCTTGGCGTGGGCTTTCTGGGCTATACGATCAAGATCGTGCTGCAGTTTGTCATCAACAAATAAGCCCGGTTTTCAGGCATAAAAAAAACCCGCCGCAGCGGGTTTTTTTATATCAGGCGGATTACTTGGCCATGTAATCGACGCCGTTCTTGATTTCCTGCTCGGAGCAAACCGCGCAGCCGCCCTTGGCGGGCATCATGTTGAAACCGCCCAGCGCGTGCTGGTACAGGGTGGCCTTGCCCTTGGCGACACGCGGAGCCCAATCGGCAGTACCGAACTTGGGAGCGCCCATGACACCGGCGCCGTGGCAACCGCTACACACGGCCTTGAAGATTTCCTCGCCGGAGCGGGGAGCCGCGCCCGGGGCCGGAGCAGCGGCGGCGGCCACGACCGGGGTCTTCACGGAACAGGGCTTGCCCTGCACGCAAACTTCACCCACCAGCTTGATGCGGCTGATGACTTCGGCTTCATCCTGGGCCGCCATCGCAGACGACATGAAGCCCAGACCCAACAAAGCAAACAGAACAAATTTCTTCACGGAACGCCTCACAGCAGCAGGTTGATTCTTGATGGCGGCGAGTATAACCGCAAATGCGGTGAGGACAAAGCTGAACAACCCATTTGCACGAAAAGGCATGGACGACCGATGGCGGGGCGGGTATGATTGCGCCCCTGCAAAGCGCCCGTAGCTCAGCTGGATAGAGTACTGCCCTCCGAAGGCAGGGGTCGTGGGTTCGAATCCCGCCGGGCGCGCCATCTCCCCCTCAAGCAATATATTCTCCGCAAAAAACCTGATCCTGAACACCTGAATCTCCAACACACACGAAGCGCACAACCCCAATTCCAAGCTCTTGCCGTCCGCAGCCATTGTCCGAGCCACACCACCTTCATCGAAGCCGGTTAATCGCACCTTTTAAACAGTGAACTGCCCTTGCGCGAGTTTTGGCGAAGGACTCGCTTTTGCCTCCTTTTGGCGACCCAAAAGGAGGGCCCGCCGCAGGCGGATGTTCTCACGGCGGGGAAAGAGGTCAGACACCTTTCTTTGGACGTTTTATGTACCTGATTGCTCTATGGGTTTACCATCATCATCAAAATGAGTTTTTAAATACTCTACAAGTTTTGGCCACTCAGCCAAGCCCTGAGCCTTACCAATTCGCCCCCAAACTCTTACATTGGATGGAATTTCAATTGCAAATCTATCAAAGTCTTTATTGCCAGCAAGCCTTAGAGTTATCAAAGCTTTAGGTGCTGTCCAAACACCAAGAATTCTTCTTGATAATGTTTCTCCAAGCCTTCCTTCCACTAAATCATTCAAGCCCATAATATTTTTGGTGGACTCATGGATACTTAAAACGTAACTTTCGATTGCACTCAACAACTCATTTAGCGACTCAACATCAGAAACATATAGAGCATCACCCAGTTTTTCTTTAAAACTATCATACAATTCAAATATATACAAATAATCATAATTTGAAAAACTAAATTTACTTAGAATATCATTAACAACATCAACAGACATTTGAATAGATAATGGGATTGTAAAACCCTGATAAGATCGCTCAAACTTGAATCCAACCATTTGAACACCACATTCTACCTGTCTTGAAAAATTATATCCCCCATTCTCCCTCTGCAACACCTCATCCACCACATACCCCCGCCGGATTAATATAGCCTCAAGCAACGGGAAAGCCAATTTCTTGAACTGCGGCACCGTCGTAGGAAAATCATGCTGCCCTTCCAGATAGTGAATCGCACCTTGCCATTTCTTGCCCTGTGCCTCCGGCAAAATACGCCCATCCGGCAGGAAGAACACTCCTTGTAAGTCGTCGAAAAGCACCACGCCCACTTCCGAGGCGACTTTCACCAGAATCCGCTTGGCGATCCAGAACGGATCCGCCGGCAGTTCCAAGCGCAAGGCACCATAGTAGTTCGACAGCGCCCAAGACTCAACACGCCCGAAGAAGTCCGCCACGTCCGTATCAATATCGGGATTATCACGGACTACTTGCGGCAACAGGCGTGCCAGCACCAGCATCTTATCCATCGGAGGAACATCTTCGCGCGCCAGCGCGCGGCGGAATGCAGGCAATAAATCCTCATATTTCGGAGCAACTTGCTCACCCGCCAGATCCCACACGTAAAATGCTTCGCCGCTCATCATCATCCTCTCTGATATTTCAACGCAACCCTGTCATCGGGCCCTGTGGGTAGTGTAAACGCAGCGTCTGGTTTGGGCCAAGTACTGGAGTGGATAACGGAGTCAGACACCTTTATGCCTTTATTAATATTAATGCAGCACACTCCGCCAAAAAGAAAAACCCGTCATGGACGGGCTTTTCTTTACTGCAGCAGGCCTATGGCCTGCCCCGCCAAACGTGTGGCTTAATACAGATACACCGCGCCGGCTTCCGGACGGGAAACATCCGACCCCGCGACATCAGCACCATTATGCACACCCTTGGCCATGCCATATTCCCCCGGCGCTCCAACCGCCAGACGCTTGCCATCGGTGCTCAACGCCACCACATCACCAAAGCGGGAACGAATATCCAGCCACAAGCCCGCCGATGAAGTCATGGTATTGGACGCCTTGACATAGCTTCGCTGCGTACCCGCACCATTGCCGTCGATGGCGAACATGTACACGCCGCCATTCTCGTTGATACCGCCCGCGCTGGCCGTAGAGCCATTGATGCCGCGGCTGAGGGTGGCATCGCCAGGCGCGCCGATGGCCAGCAAAGTCCCGTCGCCGCTAAGCGCCACCGACGATCCGACGTTGGCGAACATGCCGGTATTGACGGTCTTCAGCATGGCGGTTTGCACCCACGCTGCCGCGCGCTTGAACAAGTAGACCGCACCCAGGTTCCGGGTGTTGTCGTTCGAGGACAGCGTGGCGTTATCGCTATCAACATAAGGCGCGCCCACGGCCAGCAATGCCCCGTTATCACTGAGGGAAACCGCCGTCCCGAATTCCGGGCCGTCAATGACATCGGTCGCCAGCGGGGTGTTGGACGCCTTGATATAGGATTGCTGCGTCCAAAGCGCCGCGCCGTTATCGTAGGCAAATACGTACACTGCGCCGCTGTCATCCAGCCCGGCCGCGTTCTGATTGCCGTTGATGCCGCGTGCGCTGCTGTTTTCGCCCGGTGAACCGACCGCTACCGTCTGGCCGTCCCCCGCCAGGGCAACGCTATCGCCGAAGCGAGCATTGGCGCGACTGTTGCTGGCTTTCAGATAGGCTTTCTGCGCCCAAGCTCCGCCCGACTTTTCAAACAGATACGCAGCGCCGCTGTCAGTGCTGCCCGTGAGGGCGCCGTTGCCGTTAACGCCCTTGGCCGGGCTGTCCTCGCCCGGTGCGCCCACCACCAGACGGTTGCCGTCCTTGCTGAGGCTGATCGCCGCGCCAAACAGCTGGTTGTCGCGGCTGTTGGAAGACTTCAGATAAGTCGGTTCGCTCCAGTTGCCGCCGGTATCCCGGCTATAGACGTAAACCGCGCCGCTGTCGATCAGGGTGCTGTCAGTCTGGTCGCCGTTGACGCCGACTGCACCACTACCCTCACCTGCCGCGCCAACAGCAATGACACTACCGTCACTATTAACCGCGACTCCGGTGCCAAAGCGCGCGCCAAAGCCGCCCTCGGGATTGCCGTCCGCATCGCGGATATGCGGGGCTTTCAGGTACAACACCTGCGACCACAACCCGTTGCTGCCCATCTGATAGACGTAGACCGCACCGTGATTGTCCGCGCCGGAACCCGCCACCGAGCGATCGCCGATGTAGAGGCCTTCGGCCTCATCCTTCACCTGCGGAGAGCCAACGACCAGCGTGCGGCCGTCGCCGCTCAGCGCCGCCGAGCCGCCGAAGCGGCTGCCATCCTGGGTATTGGAGGCCTTTACGTAGGTGATTGACGCCAACATGCCGCTCACCACGCTGATGGGTTGCGAAGCGGTGCAGCTATCGCCGTTGCAGGCGTCGATGCGGAACCGGGCGTTGGGCCAGTCCAGCAGATGACTGCTGACCGGAAGCCGGTAGCTGCCGGAGGCGGCGGCGATGTCTCCGCCGATACGGGTGAAACCCGACGAACCGGTGGCATCCTGATAAAGACGATAGCTGGTGACGCCGCTGACCGGGGTCCAGGAAAGATCCAGCCCCTGCACGCCGATCGACATGCTCAGGCTGGCGGCGGCTGGCGCGGTGGATGTGGAGGAACCACCGCCCCCCCCTCCGCCGCCGCAAGCGGCCAAAGCCAGTGTCAGGCTTCCGGCGAAAGAGTATTTGGCAATACGCATCAGTGTCATGGCTAGGCTCCGCAGAGAGTCAGAGTGGGCTTTCGCCGGTTGGCGAGAACTGCGCGGTATTGTGAAAAGGGAATATTGCAGCTTGAGGTCAGCAGGCGGGACTCTTGTAACAAAAACCCCCGCATTGCGCGGGGGTCTACTTCGTCGTCAGGCCTGGCACAAGGCCATCAGACTTAGTTGGCGATGCAGCGATCCACCAGAGCGGTCGCGCTGGCGGCATTGGCGGTGGCGTCCAGGCCCAGGGTCAGGGCGGCGAAACCGCTCTTCTTGCCGATGGTCTTGACCTTGGTGCTGATGCCGTAAGGCGCCTTGAACAGCGCGCGAACAGCGTCAGCCTTGGCGACGTTGGTGACCACCGAGCTGGTGGCGGCGTCGAACATGTCAGCATTGCCGGTGTTGTAACCGATCAGGTAGCTGACGGCGACAATCGGGTACTGCTTGTAGTCATTCTTCTTGGCGTCAACGGCGGGCTTGGCGTACACCGCCGGGTCAACCAGCTGGACACAACCGGCGGCGCTGGCGGCGGCCGGGGTCAGATCCAGAATGGTCGGACGGCCGTTGGCGTCGTTGCTGCCCAACACCTTGTCGCTGGCGGCGGTAACCGCGACGGAAGCAGGCAGATCCTTGATCGGATCAAACTTCTTGTACTTCTCGGCCTTGTGCTTGATGGTCTTGAAAACCACAGCGCCGTTCTTGAGGACCGGGCTGCCGTCCGCGTTGAATTGCTGGACCACTTCGCTCCAGGCGGCCACATCGGGCTTGATGGAAACCGTAGCGTGACGCAGCAGCTTGCCGCCGGCCAGCGCAGCGCGGGCTTCACCGTCAGCCACTTCGGCATAGCCGATGGTGCCGTCGGTTGCCAGCACGGAGGTCACCACACCGCCGTTGCCGCTGGACTGGATAGTGCCGGACGGAACGGTGGCGTTGACACCGCCGGCCGCAAACGTGGAGTTGGTGCTGAAGCCGGTAACCGCTGTCGGGAAAGCGGACGGGCAGGTAGCCGACAGGTGGTTGGTGAAGCTGAAGCTGGTGCCGGAGCTGTCGGAACGAACCACCGGGATAATGGCCTTGGAGGGCAGGCTGGAGTTCAGCTGGTTCCAGTTGTTGATGGTGCCGGCGAAGATCTGGCAGATCTGCGATTCGGTCAGGTTCAGGGCAACGTTGCCCAGGTCGGCGTTGTTGTAGATGATGCCGATGGCGCCGGCGACGGCGGGCAGCTGCACAATGGCGGTCTTGCCGGCGGCGCGCGGGCCGGTCAGGAAGGACGCGTATTCCGAAGCGCTGAACGGTGCGTCGGTGGCGGCGAAGTCAGCGGAAGCCTTGTCGGCGCCGAAGCTGAGGCCGGAGGTTACGCTGTAGTCCGGGCAAGCGCCGGAAGCATCGACGGTGCCGCGAATGACGTTACGGCCGGTGCCGGAACCCGTTGCGCAGTAGGAGACTTTCCACAGCTTGGTCACGTCGCCGTTCACGCCGGTCTGGGTAAAGTAACCGAACAGCGAATCCGGAGCAGCCGGATCAGCGTCCAGCAGCTTCTTGGTGGTCGAGGTCAGGGCGTGGCGCTTGGGGGTGCTGAAACCCAGCCACTTGTTGCCGATGTACGCACCGGCGGGCAGCGTGGCGCCACCGCCGTAGAGAGTGCCTTGAGCGACAGGAACCACAACCGTGGCGGAAAAAGCCGGCAGTGCGACCATGGCGGCCACGGCGAGGGCGATGCGATTAAGTTGGAACATGATGTACTCCCCTGTTATCGGGTATGGTGGTTAATTGTGCAGGTTGCCCGAAAAAGCAACGCCAGATTAGGGGGGGCAGGTTTCAGTTCATTGAATGATTTGCTACATCGCCGTGGAACTTTTATGAAAAAAGAGCGCTCAAGGCGTACCTGTAACTGTCATATTCAGACTGGGGGAACTTTGGGTGATGACCCCCAGGGTCGCGCCTTCCACCGTGATGACAGCGGATTGCGCGCCGCTCTGGTTCAGGATCAGGCTGGAGTTTCCGTTTTGGGAAATCAGGGCGTTGTTGTCGCCGCCGGACTGGTTCAATCCCAGCCGGTTGGCGTCATTCAACTGGGTAATATCGGCATTGTTGTTGTCGCCCGCCTGGGTCACGGTGACAAAGTTATCGTTACCGGACTGGGTGATGCCGGCGGTATTGTTGCGACCATTGGCCTGGAATGCGCCAACCGCGTTGTTGCCGCCGGTCTGCTCGATGCTGATCCGTGACTGGGTGGAGCCCAGCTCTTCGGCAAAGGCATAATTGCCAATGCCGGACTGGCTGAGCAATATCTCGTTTTCCAGCGCCGCCATCCCCGAACCGGGGTTGGCGGTGACAAAATCCGACTCGGCCTGCTCAATGGCCGAGACATCCGCCGGGTCCGCCGCCGAAGCCGTTCCGACTAAAAGCACCAGACCCAGGGTCAGGGCGCGCTGTGCGTTGGACATGGCCGAACTCCCGGATCAGGACTACTCATCAAAGCCGAACGCCGGCGTCAGCGGGGTGGCGGCTGGCTGGCTCTTCTTATTTTTGGACGTTGGCGCACGGGGCACGGTTATCGGACGCGAACCCGCCAAAGGCTGCCCGTCAAAGGCGCTGTCTCCGTCCGAGACCGTCGCCGGGGCCAAACGGGCCGAAGGGTTATCGGTGCTGTTCCGGGCCACCGCCAGCGGGTTTTCAGGCTCGCTGTGATGCAGGCGGTCCTGACGGTAGCGTTGCAGGATCGGCAGGTTCCGGTCCGTCTCGTTGGCAAGCATCCAGCTGCGGTTATCAATGCCTTCGGCGATCAGGTTCACCACCGCCGCTTCAATCGCTTCCTGCACCGCGACCTGGGCCGGTTCGTTCATGGTCATGCCGACCTCGGCCTCCAGCAGCGATTTGTAGGACACGAACTTGTAAATGCCGGAGGTCAGCTGCACCGAATACACCGTCTTCGTGGTGGAAACACTGTGCAGTATCTGTCCGGAATTGATGTCCACGGCGCGCAGGTTGACGGTCACCTGGTCGGCCCGGTACTGGTTGGCCCCGCTGATGCCCAGGTATTTCACGCCCAGACCGCCGGTCTTGGTATTGGAGTCGTAGCCGATGACCGCGCCTTCAATCAGCAATTTCGCGCCGGTCAGTGAAGGCAGCTTGACGCCGCCGCGCCCTTCCCCGGTATCACTGTCCAGCGCGCGGACAATCTTGCGTTCCGTAATGACGTCCTGCAGGTTTTCCCGCTCCACCGGGATGAACCACTTCGAATCGCGCAGCGCCTTGACCAGCATGGACGCGCCGCCCTGGGTCACCGCCGTCGAGAAGTTGCTTTCCGGACTGGCCTTGTACTGACCGGTCTGGTCCTTGAAGCCGTAAACCGCCGTGACGATCTTGCCGCGCGGCAGGGGCAGGCTGAGCAGATCACGGGTCAGGTTGGTCTGCGGCGCCAGTTCCGCCGCGCCGAAGGTGCCGACGGGACGGGTGTTGACCACATTGCAACCGGATAGCAGGCCGATGGCCAGCGCAAGGGTCAGAAGGCGGGAGCCAGAAGGGATTCGCATGACGATTACCGGAAATTGGAAACAGGAAATCCCCCTTGCCCGGTCCGGGGCAAGAGGGAAAGGTGCAGCCTCAGGTCCATTGAGAACGGCCTAATCCCTCGTCCGTTTTGGTCCATGGGTGTATCAGGCCGGCATCAGAAGGTCGGATGCTGGTAAATGCGGGCAACGTTGCTGTCGCCGGTTTGCAGGATGGTGCCGATGTCGCCGGACGCCAGTTGGGTAATGGTGGCGGCATTGTTGGCGCCGCCGAACTGGGCGATGTAGGCATCGTTGTTGGTGTCATCCTGGACAACCAATGCCGCTTGGGCATCGCCGGTCTGCAGGATCTGGGCGATGTTGCCGCTGCCCATCTGGATGATCAGGGCCAGTTCGCCGTCAGAAGCATCGCCCTGCGCACCGGCGCCAAGGACGGTAGCGCCGCGATCAACCACTTCCGCGCTTTGGCCGATGGCGGCGATGTTGCCATTGTTGGCGTCGGTAGTGCCGGAAACCACGCCCGGCTCCACGTCCACCACGCCGTCATTGATGGCGCCGCCGCTGATACCGGCCGTGACGCCGCCGATGTCGATGGTCTTGTCTTCCAGGTCGGCCACTTCATCACCGGTCACTTGCACGATCATGCCGATCGCATTGGCAGCGCCGTCCTGCTTGACCAGCGCGAAGCTGGTGGCGGCGGCGGTCAGCGGCGCGTAGGCCAGCGGGTCGGCATAGGCATTGATGGTCGGGTCGATAGCCGTAGCCTGGGCAGCCGTGCTGGCCGGGCCGGTCGGGTCAATGGCGCCGGCGGTATCGGTTGCGCCCTGGTAGATGCTGATGGTGGCGGTATCCGTCAGGTTCTGGATGGCCTGGGCGAAGTGCGCCTGGGTCGGGTCCGTGAAAACTTGTTCGATGGTGGCGGTGCTGGCGGTAGAGGCGTCATCCAGTTGCTCGATGATGGCTTCGTTCTCGGCAAAGGCGGCGCCGCTCATCAGCGACAGCACGGCGGCTGCCAGCAGGTGTTTCTTGAACATGGTGTACTCCTGGTGTTACGTGGTGGTTGGTTTGGGTCTGCTTTTTCGGAGGCGACCTGCTACCTCATCACGGAGTTGCACTGTCCGTAATGTCGGATTCGTTGAAGGTGAAGCTTTGCGACGCGCCGGTCAGCTTCGAGACAGTGGTGAGTTGCAACACGCCCGGCTCGATCTGTTCAACGGTCACGGTGAAATTGGTGGTGTCGACGGTGCCCGGCTGCAGATCGCCATTGGCATTGGTGACGTTGCGCAGCATGGCCGTGGTCAGGCGTGACAACAGCGCATTCTGCAAACGGGTGTTGAACGCCTTCAGCGCGGCATCGGGGTCGGTCGGGGCTTTGGTCTGGTTCTGCGACTGCGCTTCGTTCAGCAACACCGAACCGTTCAGCGGGCTGCCGCCAAAGGAAGGATTGACCGGGGTGTAGACCAGCGGACCCGCCAGCGCCGCCGAAGCCGCCATCCATACGCCCACGGCGGCAACCGCCCTTACGCCTCGCTTTGTCATTGCCTGCCTCATCACTGTCTTCTTGCCCATGTTGTTCAATCAGCGTCTGCTTATTTCAGCCGGATCTCGTCCGGAGCCAGGTCGGGGTTGACGAACAGCTCATCGACCTCGCCGCTGGCGATGTGGTCAAACACCGGCCCCGGCGCCGCCCGCCCCGCTCTGGCGGCGCGCTCGGCGCTGAAGTGGATGAACTGCCGGTACACTTCTTCCGTTCCGTAGCGCACCGTAATCTGGCTGCCGGTGCGCGCCGACGGCCGCTCGCTGATCACCAGCGAGTACTGTCCGGCCGGATCCAGCGCCCGCCAGGTTTCGGTAAAGGCGTTATAAAAAGCCTGACCGGCGAAGGTGCGGGTTTCATTCAGCAACAGGCCGCCCAGCCCCAGGTCATCCCCCGCGCCCGCCTGCCCGGCCAGCAACACCGGCAGCAACGCCAGCCAACGTATCCGCCTCACCTTTGTCTCTGCTCCGTGGGGTACCGGGTGGAAGCCCGAGCTTCCGGATGGCGCTGATGATGCCGGGACCACATTGCATATTCGTGGCAGATTGATGAAGAGTCTGTGCTCAGGAAATGAACCGGCCGGTTGCGCTGGCGATGTTGCCGTCTGGCGCTGCCGGCCGGCCTGCTCCTTCAAAAAAAGCCCCCGAACGGGGGCTTGGTATGTGATCAGCCGATACTCAACTACGGCATTTGGGATCGTTGGCATCGCAGGCCGGTCCCGGCTGGCGCACGATCTCGAACAGGAAGTCCGAGGCCGGGTTTTCCTTCTGCTGCTGCTTGCGACGGGCATCCGAAGCCGCATCCGCCGCCTGGCTGGCCGCCGCCGCCGTAGCCGCACCCGAGCCCAGCGCCGCGGTGTCAGCACCCGTCGCGGGCAGACCCACCGACTTGCCCCCGGTCTGCACGTTGCTGGCGTTGGCCACCTTCGCCGCCGCCACGTTCAGGTTGCCGGAAATGCGCGCCCCGGCCTCGCCAAAGTCCACCGTGCCGGTCGGAGCAACCAGCGTGGCGGAGCCCTTGGGCGAGTTCGGCTTGGTCTGCAACACGGCGATACCCGCGCCGCTCACCTGCGATTTGGCGTCCACCAGACAGAAGTGATCGTCATCGCACAGATATTCCGGCGGTGGCAGTTCGGAACTGGTCTTGGCCCCCTTGCCCGCATTGATGTCGCCGTTGGAACTCCAGATCAGCAGGTCGCCGCCCTGTTCGGTGAAGATACGGCTTTGCGCCAACAGGATGCTGTCGTCGGCGAAGATGCCGATGTTGCCGCGCTCCATGGTCAGGATGCCCTGGTTGTTGGGGCCGATGCCCGCCGAGGCGGCCGAGCGGCCGACTTGCGGCGGCGCGGACGTGCTGCCCACCAGCACCCGTCCGCCGGGGCCGACAATGCTGATATCGCCGCCGCGCTGGGTCTGGACGGTGGAGCCGCGCATGTCCAGCGTGCCGGTACGGATCTTCTGTTCCGCGCCATAACGGCCGCTCAGCTTGTTTTCGGTGTAGCCGGAAGCCGCCGGAAACAAGGTGTTGATGGCGGCGAATCCACGGGTGTACTGACCGTTGAAGCGGCTGTCGCCGTTGTTGTAGTCAGCGCCGACCTGATTGAGGATGTCGAGGAACACCGACGTCACCAGCGCTTGCTTCTGCGCGCCGCCCAGCCGGGTAAAAGCGGACCAGGCCTGGGCGGCGTAGCGCCCCTGCTCCGCCGGGGACAACACACTCCACTGGTTGGCGGCATTCATCAGCTCCGTTACCCGGTTGCCCTGACGCGCGGCTTGATCCTGCTGCCATTGCCCCACAAAGGCGACCAGCTTCTGCCGGTAATCCGGTGTTCCGAGGGTATCAGCCGGATTCGCCGGGTCATGCAGCACGGCGGGGTTCAGGTAGGTTTCGGCAAAGCGGTCTGTTTCCACCCCAAGCCCGACGCCGAACGACAGCGAGATGCCCGCGCCGGACCGGCCCAGCCAGGTGTTGTTCTGGTTGCCGACGGTGCGGATACCGGGATAGGACGGGTTGCTGCGCGGCAGGTAGCCTTGCGCCATGGCCTCGTTGGCGGACGTGAGCGGCCCCAGGTCCCGACCGGCCTGCACGCTCAGCAGGCCGGGGCCGCCCAATTCGATGAACGGCACGCTCTGGTTGGCGACCAGCGGCGGATTGATGATGTCGCGTCCCGCCGCCAGGCTGGTGATGTCGGAGTCATAAAGGTTCTGGCCGCTGAAGGACAGATTGACGATGTCACGGCCCACCCGGATATCGGCGGCTTTCGGCGACGACAGGATCACCGCGCCGTTGTAGTCGCGGAAGATATTGCCGTCGATCAGGCTGCCGTCGCGGCTGTAGACGATGACCGGCAAGCTGTCGGCGGCATGCAATGGATTGGCGGCGTGCAGGTCGGTGGCGGAGCTGGCCCCGTACTTGATGAAGCTGACGGTCTTCGGGGTAAAGACCGGATTCAGCGGCGACGGCAGCACCGAGGCATCGGCGTCGATGAGACCGATATAGGTGTTGTTGGTATCACGGTTAAGCAGCGTGATGTCTCCCCCCGCCATCAGGCTCAACTGACCGTCAGCGGAGGGATAGAGCTCGGCATTGCGCTTGATGGCCAGCGTACCGGACAGGGCTTCCACGCCCAGATGCGCGGGCATCACAAAACCGTAGGCCGGGGTCAGCGGGCTGTCGATGTCGTCATTGGTGCCGTAGGAGCCGCCGGGTAGCGAGGTCAGGCTGTTCAGCACCACGCCGCTGCCCACCGACTGGATGGCGACCGCCGAACGGTCGCTGTAGTTCAGGCCATCAAACCCGGAGAACAGCCACGACGGATTGTAGATGCCGCCGATTTCGGCATAGCTGCCCGCCGTCAGGTTGATGGTGGCGTCCTGCAACGCCAGGATGGTCGCGGTCGGGTTGAAGTTGCTGTCATAAAGATCGGCGCTGACAGCGTTGCCGACCCGGATATCCGCGCGGCCCCGTCCCACATAATAACTGCCGCTGAGCAGGCTGCGCCCGGCATCGACGCTCAGATTGCCGCCGCCATACACCGTCACGGCGCTCTTGCCGTCGGCGGTGGCGGACGGCAGCCAGGTCGCCGGTAATGAGACCGAGAGATCGCGGATGTTGCCGCCCGCCGTCAGGGCAATATTGCCGCCGGTGCTGAGGATGCCTTGGCCGAACATGCCGAAATTGACCCCGGCCGTGTTCTTACCCGCGCAACCGGCGGCGCTGACCAGACAGGCGTTCTGCAGCCACGGCCACCAGAACTGGCTGAGATCGGCATTCTTCGCACCGGTCAGCTTGCCGGTCGCATCGGTGACCTTTTGAATGCCCTGGATATTCCCCCCCGCGCTAAGGCGGATGTCGCCGGCGGCTTCGGAAACCGTCTGACCGGCATTGATGAACAGCGGCAAGCCTTGCGCCGTCACCACCAGTGACGGGGCTTCCACGGCGGCGACCGGACGACCAGCGGTATAGATCACGCCCGGCGCGATGCTGTCCGCCAGCACGATATCCTGACCGGCTTGCAGGCGGATTGAGCCGACGCCGGTGCGGATCATCGTGGGCGTCACCAGTTGCCGACCCAGGGCGTCAGGATTATCCGCCGTCGGCTGATCCTGGACCGGCGACACGGTTTCATGCCCGTCCAGACGGATGCTGCCGTTGCGGGCCGTCAGGGTGAAGGAAGCCGAGTCGCCCCCCGCCAGCGAGGCGGAGGCCAGTTCAACACCCGTCGGAGCCGCGCCGTTACCGCTCAGGGCGGCTCCCGGCGACAACAGGTTGGCGGTCTGCACGAAGCCGTCGCTGAGGCTGGCGTTGACGCGGATATTGTTCAGCGCCCGCAGCGTGAGACCCGGTGCGATGCCATCGGCGGAACGGTACAGGCCCAGACCGGCCTCATCCCGCGCGCCCAGATTCCAGTTCGAGAGAACGCTGATATCGCCGCCGTTGCGGCCGGCGCTGTCGTTGACCAGCTCTACCCCGGCGCGACTGCGGAAATTGTCCACTGCGGCGAACCGGTCGCCGAAATTGAACCCCGGATCACGCACGAATTCCGACAGGGTATGGCTATAGAAATCGCGGTGATCGCTATTGATCGCTCCGGCCGCCAGCACCTTGCCCTGACTGTCGAAACGACCGGCGGCATCCACCACGCCGTCGAAATGCGCAGCGCCGGTGCTGCTGTCCGCCGTGCTCCAGACGCCGTAAGCCTCCAGCGTCACGGCGCGGGCACCGCGAATCACGGAACCGTCATCCAGGGATACCCGGACATCGCCGCTATTCAGCAGCGGCGCGCGCAGGTCGACGCTGCCGCCGGACAAACCGCCCGCCCGGCCGCCGCTGACATCAATGACCGCTGTCGGCCCCAGAGTGATAACACCGCTGTCCGCCGCCGTCACCTGCTGGTAGCCGTAGTCCGGATTCAACTGCCCGTTCGTTGCCCCGCTGGTGGCCAGCTGCACCGAACCGCCACGCTGATCGGCCGCGCTGCCCACCGCCAGCAGGCTGCCGCGCACGGTGACACCGCGGGTTCCGTTCAACCTGATGACGCCGCCGGACTCACCGGAAGCATTCACCACGCCGTCAATGACGACATGGCCGGGATTCAGTGCCTGGTCGCCCCGGTCGCCGGTCGCGGTCAGCACCACCGATTGACCGGTCAACCGGCTTCCGGCGGACAGGGTCAGGTCGCCGCTGTGCGTGATGATGTCCAGCTCACCGTTGACCCGGCCGCCGTCCAGACGGGCGGCCAGGCTGTCCAGATCCACTGCGGTGGCGCTGTCCAGGCTGAAGTCACCGCCCTGGCCCTGCAATTGTCCCGCCAGCCCCAGACGTTCGCCGCCCGCACGGATGCGCAGCGCCCCGCCCTGCCCCTGACCGCTGGCGCCAAAGGCCAGCACGGCCCCGCTGAAAATATCGAGAATGCCGTCGCTGGTCAGTTCCAGCACCCCGCCGGGCGTGGAGGATTCCTTGCCATACAGCACGGCGGTGCTGCCGCCGGTATCCAGTTTCGCGTGGTCGCCCAGGGCCAGGCCGCCGGGGGTGGTCAGGCTGATCTTGCCGGACGTAGCCACGGCGGCGGTGTTGAAATCAATCGAAGAGGCCGTCAGCGCCAGCTTGCCGCCCGCCCCCGACGCCACGGTGGGGGTAACCGCGCCCTGGGCCCCGGCCACCAGTTGGTCATTGGTGCGCAGGGTGATGTTGCTGCCCGTGGCGGCGGCGATCAACGGTGTTTGCAGGGTCAGGCGGGCATCACCGGCGTCCAGTCCGCCAACGCCCGCGCCCAGCATGCCCTGGGTGGCGTTGATGTTCAGGGCGCGCAAGCCGCTGAAGCGGAGATTGCCGTCGCCGAGGATCAAGCGGTCGGCGTTGAGCGTGAGTTGACCAAGGCCGGAGATACTGTCATCCGGCTCGCCTTCCAGTTGATTGGCCAGCGTCAGCTGACCGGCCTTGAGGCTGGCCTGCCCGCCATCGCTGATCACCGTGGCGGCGCTCAAGGTCAGCCGTCCGCTCGTCACCAGTGCGAAATCGCCGTCCAGACGCAGCTCACCGCGACTGCGCAGCGCAATGTCGTCAATCCCCGCCAGTTGCGCCAGCAGCTGAGGACCGACCACCAACCCGGCCGCCGGTTGGGTGGAAGACGCACGGCCGGTCATTACCACCAGGGCGCTGTTGGCGTCAAAGGATTTGGCGCTGACCGCCACGGTAGGCGCAATCACGGTATTCCCGGCTGCATCCAGGGTCACCGAACCGTCAGCGCGCAGGCTGACATTGTCGCCAATGGTGAGCAGGCCGGTAGCGACATCACCTTCGCCATCGACACCGGGCACATTCACCCGCGATACCGCCACCGCTCCGCCCGCGCTCAAACGCAACAGGGCGCCGTCGCCGCTGGCGCCATCAATGTCGTTGCCGTTTTCATCGCTGTCCGGCAGCAGGCCGACCTGAATGGCGGCGTTGCGCTGGCGGCCGCCGGAGCCGCTGGCGATCAGGCGGCTGCCCGTCTTGACCGTGACAACGCCGGGGGCCGGTTCCGGCATCTCGTCGGTGGCGGCGGGCGTTTGCGCCAGCGCCAAGATTTCCGGGGCGCGCAACCCGTCCTTCGCCGTATCAATCACCACCGCATTCGCTACCGCCCGCAGCAGATCGCCTTCCGCCGTGCGGGTGCTGACGCCGCCCAGCACCAGACGGCTGACACCCAGCGTGTTCAGTTCCGAGGCATCCAGCTTCACATAGCCGCCCAGGGCGGCAACATCGTGGTCCGCGATCTGCAGCCGGGGCGCGGCGATATCCAGTTCCGCGCCCAAGCCGTGCTTCGACCCGGCGGCCAGCCTGGCCCCGAGCGACAGGCTGCTGCCCGCCTGCAGGATCAGCTTGCCCGCATCTTCCGGCAGAATGGCCGCGTTGCCTTCCGATCCGCCGAAATACTGGTTCAGACTGGTGAGCGAATATTGCGAATATTGCCGCCAGGCTTGTTCCGACTGCACCAGGAAGGCGCTGTTGCGACTGTCGCGATGCTTGGTGAAGCTGTCGGCGAAGTAACCGGCGACACGCACCGTACCGTCGGCCAGCAGGCGGTTGTCCTGCGCCAGCGCATCGGTGACGGCGGTGTCCTGCACCACGCGGAACGCGCCGGGCAGCACGGCATAACGCGCGGGCAGCAAGGTATACAGGCCCGCCGCCAATCCCGGCACGCCGGACAGCCAGACCGCCTTGCCGATCAGCGGGTCGCCGGTCAGCTGCGGATCATAGGCCGCCAGCGCGGACTGCTTGCCCGGCAGCACGGCGTATACCGTGCGACCGTCCTTGTACAACGGCGCTTTCACGGCGCTGCCGGTCGCATAGCTGGTGTTGTAGGCGGACAGCACATCCCGCGAGCCGCCGGTGCCCGCCACCCACTCTTGCGCCAGCAGATCGCCGTCGCCGGTCAGGTTGACCACCGCGCCCGACACCAGCTTCACCGTGCCGCCCTGCACGCGGATCTGCTTGTCGGGCGACGAGGTCAGCACCGCCGAGGACGTAGCGGCTCCGGCCCCCGAATAGACGCTGCCGTTATATTGCAGGTTCTGCTCGTCGGCGGTAACGCCGTAGGGCACGGTCAGGCCATCCAGCGATACCGAGGTCAGGCTGTCCTTCGCCAGCGTCACCGAGGTTGTCGCCATCACCGGCATCTGCACGCTGAGGGTGCTGCCATCCAGACTGATGGCGTTGTAGCGCAGCAAGGACTGCGCTTCGCCGTCAGTGGCGCTGATGCCGGCCCCCAGCACAATCTCGCCGGCGGGCGCGCGGATAACGCCCTGCTGGCTGATGGTTGCGGCATTGAAGATCAGGCTGCCGCCCGCGGACAACGGCGTCACGGTCTTCGCTCCCGTGCCTTTGATGGTGATGGAGCCGCCGGTCGTTTCGGTGTATTGGGTGTACGAGGTTTCCGGATCGGTGGGATCATCGGCCTCGACATGGCTGAGCGAATGGCCCAGCGCGGTCAGCACAAACTTGTTGCCGCTGGCGGGGTACAACTGCCCGGCGGTCAGCGTCAGGTCGGCCGTGGTCATCAGCGAGCCGGGAATGGCGCTGGCCTTAGCGGGATTGGCGGGGTCGCGCAAGTAATCGTAAGTGGACGGCGTAACGAAACGCATGTCCTGCGTCGCCCCCAGATTGACCTTGGCGAAACCGTCGGCCAGGAACTGCCCGCCGATATCCATGTTGTCGGCGTTGATGTTCAGGGTGGAACGGTAGAACAACGGCAGCAGGTCGCTGCCCGAGGTGTCGCCGGAGTCATCCGTGGTCGGCGCATAGACGGTGATGATCCGGTCTTCGTCCTTGTAACGGAAAACATCGCGCGCGGTGTAGTCGCGGGCGAACGCCGCCGTCAGCAGGGGGTTACCGTCCACATCGGTCGGAATGACATTGTTGAAATCGTCCGTGGCGAAATACTGCGGATAATTACCGCCATACTGCAAGCCGCTCAGCCCGACGTAGGGAGCGTCCAGATTAATGGTGATGGACGGGGTGTTGAAAATGACCTTGCCGGTCTGATCGCCGGTTTCTTCATTCACCTCGACCGTAATACTGGTCGCCGGGCCGCGGATGACCGAGGTATTGATCAGCAGCTCGCGGCCCAGCGTCAGGTCGATATTTTCCGTCACCAGCGTCGGCAGCGGTGCGGCGGCGGTGTTCAGCGTCGGGTCGACGCCCAGATGCAGGCGGCTGATACCGGAGTTCTTCAGGCTGTCAGTGGCGAAATGGAGGACGCCGGTGGGGCCGTCTTCTTCAATCAGCGTGTCGCTCTGACCGGGCAGCTTCGCTCCTTCCGGCATGGCAATCGCTTTGGCGCTGAGGCTAAGCGCCGTGGCGCCGGCAAAGTCTTCTGCTGTTTGCAGACGACCGGTCAGCGGCCGGATTTCCAGCGCACCGCCCTCGGTGGCGGCCGACCCGGCCTGCCCCTGCATGTCCCCGTGGAAATACAGTCCCTTTGACGCGCCCAGGCGGATCACGCCCGCATTGCCCGCCACCGCCCGCGGCTTCCATTGTGACCCGGTAACGGATGCCGTCAGCAGGCTGCCCGCCGCACCCGATACATTCAGCCGCGCCGCCCGCGCGGCAGTGTCGCCGCTGCATTCCCCGCTATCCAGGCAGTTCAGCGCAATCACATAACCGGTGTCATTGCTCAGGGTGATGGTTCCGCCATCCAGCACTTTCCCGGCGCTGGCGACGGTAAACCCCGCCTTGCCCGCGTAGGGGTCCTGCAATACCGTTCCCGACACATCCAGCAGCGTATTCGCGCCCAGCCACACCGATTTGTTGTCCGAGGTCCAGGCATTGCCGTTGACGATCAGGCCGGGGTTCTGCGCGTAGCCGCCCCGGGCGGTATCGCCGGTCAGGGTAATGCTGCCGCCGTGGGCGGTGATGGTTCCGTCCACCGTCACCTGGGTATGCGAACCCAGCACGATGTTGGCCCCGGCATCGGCGCTGATCACGGCGTTCTTGCCCAGCGTCACCGCGCCGGTAATGCCGTCAGCGCTGTAATCCGGCGGCGTGCCGCCAAGCGCGGCGGTATGCCAGGTGGCGTAATCACCGCCATAGAGGGCAAAATTGACCGCCTGCCGGTGGTAATCATCCTGACGCCCGATATGCAGGAAACCGGCGGTGGCCAGATCAGTCCCGGTCGCCGCCAGCGTTGGCGACAGCAGATCATTCAGCAGGAAGCTGTTCTGGCTGAGGTTGACCTTGGCCAGCGGCGCGACTTCGGCGTTGTACTCCGCCTGCAACTGCACCGAACCAAAACCGGTGCCCGCAAACCAGCTTTCCGGCAGGGTCAGCACCCACGGCTGGTCCGCCGGGGCGCTGCCGCCGATCTGGATGCCCAGAGCCCGCAGATTCAGCGAGCCGCCGCCCGCAAAGCCATAGGCGCGCAGATCGCCGTCCAGCACCAGACGGCCGCGGGACACCGGTTCATCAGTCGGCAGGCCGGGCGCGCCGTCGCCGCCAAAAGGCAGCTGGGTCGGCACATAGGTTTGCAGGCTGATGTCGCCGCCCTTGCCCAGCGCCACATTGTCCTTCATCGCCACCTTGCCCGACGGCAGCACACGGCCGCCGCTGGCCACGTTCAGCAAGCTGCCCTTTTCCAGCCGGATGGAGCCGGTGGTGTCGGTAACGCTGCCGCCGGCGGTCATGGCGCTTTGCCGGGTCACCAGACTGATCGCGCCGCCGTTCAGGACCGCTGCCCCGTCGATGCTGTCGGCGTCACGACCGCTGTCGTTGACCCAGCGACCACTAGCATCCAGCACGGCGCTGCCGCCAATGATGATATCCCCCGCCAACGGGCCGTCAGACGCCGTGTCGGCGGTGGTGGTACCCGCCAGCCAGGTGCGGCCGGTGCCGGTCAGGCTGATCTTGCCGGAACGGGCGCTCACGTCGCCATCGACACGAATGCGGCTGCCGGTCAGGCTGATGCCGCCGCCGTCGCGCACGCTGAGCGCCGCGTCGGCCTTGACAACAATCTCGCCGCCGGGAACGGTGGACGCGGGGTCATCCGCCAGCACATTGAGGTTGGAAAAGCCGCCGTCCTTCACCAGTTTGGCCGAGACTTCGGTCCAGCGCGACAGGTTGGCGGTGTCATCGGCCGCCGCCGTAGCAGCCGGGAGCACCGTGGTTGCGGTGAACGTGCCATCCACCCGCTCGTTCAGCGTCCGGGCGTCGCTGACCACCACATAGCTGCGTCCGGCGGGCAAGGCGGCGGTCGGGCTGGGCAGGGTCAGGTTCAACAAGGCGCTGTTGTTGCCCGCACCCAGGTTCAGGGTTCCTCCGGCCGCCGGTTTGGCGTTGCCCACCTGATAGCGGCCGCTTAAACCTTGCGCGGAAACATCTCCGGACAACACCGCCGCCGACAGCCCCAGCACATTCAGCACCCCGGCATTGCCGCCTTTGAGGTAATCCGATTCATAGACGGCGCTGCCCGCGCCGCCGCTCAGCAAGGGGGAATAATAGGTCGAGGTCAGGTTCCAGCGGCTGTTCTTGTCGGCCATCAACCCGGCGATGCCGACATACGCGCCGAAGGGATCGGCCGCGCCGATATCCACCAGCGTACCGTTGGCGCTGAGCAAGCGCGTGGTCTGCACCAGGCCGCCCAGATAATGCACATAACCGCCATCCAGATTCAGGTGCGAGCCGCTTTGCGCCAGCACTTCGTTGCCCGCCAGCGTCACCGTGCCGCCGTTCAGCAGCATCTGGTTGATGTTGCGGGCTATCTGGTCCACATAACCGCTCAGGTTGGCGACCGGCGTACCCACCCAGTTGACGCCATCATCGCGGGTGCCGGAAAGCCGGCTGTCGATCACCACGGCCGCCCCATACAGCACACTATCCCGCTGCAGCGGCGAATCGGCCAGTTCATTCAGGCCCAGACGGGCAATCGTCACCAGATTGTCGTTCATGGCCAGACGGATATCGGCAATCCCGGCGACATCCACCGTCGCATCACGGTCAATGTAAACCCGCCCGGCCACGGCGCCGTCTTTCAGGGCGCGCGGCGCGATCAGGGCGTCATCCTGCGACACCGCCGCCAAGGTCACTTTCTGGCCGGGCGCTTCCACCAGCGCCTCCGCCTGCAGCGTCACGGCCGCGCCGCTCACGGCGATGCTGCCCGGTTGGAAGGACTGCGTGGCCGCCGCCGTGGAAATGGTCGTTTCGCCGTTGCCGTCAGGCAGCATCGCCGTGACCGAACGCCCGGTCAGCACCGCCGAGCCGGTGCGCGCCTGTGATGAGTCCGTCGCCTGCTCATCCATGGCGCTGACGCTGATGCTGCCGGGACGGCTGACGCTGGACGTGGCCGCCACGACGCCGTCCTGCACTACGTTGGCCGCCAGCAGCCGGGCATCGCCGCGCACCGCCTCCAGCAGGCCGGTATTTGTCAGGGTCGTCACCGGCGTCACATCGGCGTTGCCATGATCGGCATCCACCAAGCGGCCACTGACCACCGGCGTCAATAATTGCGAGCCGCTGGCCGGATTCTTCAATGCCACGCCCAGACCGGCGGCCAGAATCACCTGCCCGTCCACCGCCCGGATATAACCGGCATTGTTGACGGTGGGCGCGGCCAGCAACGCATAGCCCAGCTTGCTGACCTCGATGCGCGCCCCGGCTTCGGTTTCCACCTCGCCGGGCAGAATCAGCTGGTTGGCGGCGCTGTTGGCCGCCAGCGACTGCACGCCGCCGGAGCCGATGCCCAGGATATTGCCGTTGGCCGTGCCCTGCCCGACGGTATTCAGGCCGCTGGTCAGGAACAGCCGGTTGGACTGGGCCAGATATGCCGGATCATCGCCGGGCGTCAGGCTGGCGCTGTTCAGCGGCAGGTACAGCGGCAAGGATGACGCCAGCAGCGAATGCACGTTGACCTTGCTGCCCGCGCCGAACAGGATGCCGTTCGGGTTGATCAAATACACCGAACCGTCCGCCTGGATCTGGCCGTAAATACGGCTCATCGACGCCCCGGCTCCCACCCGGTTCAACGCCACCCAGTCATTGTTGCCATCACCCTGCGTGCCCAGATGCTGGTCGAAATGCAGGATGGTGTCGGCGCTGACGTTGAAGGAATCCCAGCTCAGGATCGCCTTCTTGGCGGTCTGGTTGATGGTGACGGTGGTCTTGCCGTCGCTGCCGACCGCCTGTGTCGGCAAATCGGCGTTCTGCCACAGGCAGGTGAACGACGCAGCGCAACCCGCACCATGACCGGCAACGCCCGCCGCCACCTGCAAACCGCCGGTGGACAGACCGGTGGGCAAGGAGTTGGCGGCCGCTACCTGCGCCGCCGCCAGTTGCGCTTTCTGCGCCGCCACAATCGCGGCCGCTGCCCGGCCCAGATCGGCCATCGAGCGCGCCGCCAGCGTCTGGGCGGCCATCGGTGTCGCCACGGAACCCGCATTGATGACCGGCGCGGCTGACGCCGCCGGAACCACCGGACCGGCGGCTGTCTGCTGCGCCTGCGCAAACCAGCCCGGCGTACCGAATACCGGCCCCGCCATCACGGCCGTCGGCAGCCAGCCGACCGCGCCCAGAATGGCCAGCCGCAAACCACCGTCCACGGATAACGTCAGGATCGGCGAACGCAGCGGAGCCGGAAGCGGGAAACGGGTGCGGCGGATCATGGCGGTAACTCCAGACAACAACAGACCCGGCGGAACATCCTCCGCGCCGGGCGGGTTTATTCGGGGGTGAAACGGTCAGGCCGCTTCGGCGGCCGGCGCTTGCAGGAAACGCAGGTATTCCCGCAACAGCAGGTCCCACAATTCCACCTGCGCCCGCAGCCAGGCCGCAGACACGCCGCCCGCAGGCAGCACATCCAGCGACAGCACCAGCGCGTCGCCATGACGGGCCAACCGCGCAAAACGGCGGTCCCGGTTCCACAGCGCCACTTTTTCTTCGGGGAAATCGCCTTGAATGCGCAACACGCAACGGAAGGCGCAATCCACATAACGTTCACCGCTCTCGTCCGGCAGGCGGTTGCCGAAGGCCACGGTAAAGCCCAGGCCTTGCAGCGCGCTTTCGATGACCACGTCCTGTTGATGACGGACCTCGGCGGCGCGGCAGCCCGCCTGTTGCAGGGCATCGATGATCAGCGCGGGAGTCAGGGCGGTCAGCAGGGTTTCGTTCATGGGTATTCAGCCTTGAGAAGGTCGACGGAGATGACGGATGGCAGACGCCGGATTGATGGCTTCCGCCGGGGCCGGGGCAGCATCCGGCACCGGTGGCAAGGTGGCGTCCTGCATGCGGTGGCGGTAATCCTGAACCAGGTTTTCCAGCGTCACCTGATACAGGCCGGTCACGGTTTCGTGTTCGCGCAGGGCTTCCCAGAAATCCTGCTGCCGGTAGCGACCCAGGACCTCGGCGGTCAGGTCTGCCAGCTTGCCGTTGGCGTCCAGGCAAATCTTTTCCCGCGCCGTTCCGCTTTGCAGCATCCCGGCCTGTTGCAGGCGCACCGCCTGCAACTCCTTCAGCGCCACGCCTGTCTGGGCCAGTTCGCTGCGGGCCTGGGCCAGCTCGGCGCGCACGCCTTCCAGTTCGGCTTGCAGCGCCACAAAACGGTCATTCTGCTCCCGCGTCGTTTCACGCAGTTTCAGCACTTCCGGGGAAGTTTTCGGCGCGGGCGCGGCCTTGGGCGCTTTGGCGGCTTCGGTCTGGGCAGCGGCCAGTTGCGCCTTCAGCTGGAAGTTTTCATCTTCCAGCTGGCGTTTTTCCAGCACGGCCTGACGCACCTGATCGCGCAGGCGGTCGGCAGCCGGATCGGCGGCCAGCGCCGGACGGGACAACCCCGCCGTCGCCAGCGCGACCCACAGGATGAGGCGAGCGGTTTTCATCCCCTGTCTCCTTAGAACCGGGCGTTCACGTCCAGTTGCAACACATTGATTTCCAGCGGCATGCCGGTGATTTCGGTAGCGCTCAGCCAGCGCGCGCCCACCCAGGCGTTATGGCTGAAGCCATAGCTGCCGCCAACAAAGAAGCCCTTGGCGTTGGTGCCGCCCAGATGGAAATCCGAATCGGTGAAGGCATCGGGGGCCGCATCGGTTTCGATATAGCGATAGCCGAACTGCGCGTTCCACTGGCCGCGCTCGGCCACCTTGCCGTGACCCACCCGCACCTGGAACTGATAGCCCATGTCGCCGCCGTCATAGGCCGGGACGCATCCGGCGGTGCTGCAATTGCCGTAGTTGTTGTTCGGCGTCTTGGCGATCACCTTCGAGCGGTCAAACGCCAGGTTCTGCAGCGCTTCCAGATCAAACTGGAAATGCAGCGGCCCGCTCAGCGACTGATCCACCGTCAGGTTGAGGTTGGCGACGCGAAAGGCCGACGCCAGCCCGAAATACTGGTATTGCGGATCGGTGGCGTTCGCCAGCGTCAATTGACGGATCGCGAATACCGTATTTCCCTTCTGCATCGACGTGGCGCGGGTATGGTCGGTATCGCAGGCCACGGAGGCATTGGGGGCATAGCATGGCGATGACAATTCCCCCTGCAGGTGCTGGAAATCGTAATAGCCGACACTGGCGCGGTAGGCCGTTCCCCGGTCCTGCCAGTCGCCGCCCAGTTGCAGGCCGAACAGGCGGCGATCGTTGCTGCCGATCTTGGTCAGGCTGTTGGCCGGAAAGTTCGTATCCGCGCCGGACAGCGCAAACACCCCGCCGGTGGCGAACAGGCGGCCGTGTTCGCCCCAGCCGCGCCGGTATTGTGCGGCAATGCCGTCAAAGCCCAGATCCTTGTCCCACATCAGCTCAGTCGGAGCCAGCCACGGACTGGCCATGCGCCCCACCGACATCGTGGTTCCGGTTGCGGGCTGGTAACGCAGATAAGCACGGTCCAGCGCCAGTCCCGGCTTGTTCAGGTCGGGGCCGAAAGTGGTGGTGGTCGAGACCGGATTGGTGGTGTTGCCGGTGGTGATGCGGAACAAGGCGTCCACGCGTTCATTCACCTGCGCCTGCAACGCCAGGCGCGCACGCAGCCGCGACTGGGCGCGGTCCTGATCGGAATTCAGCGCCGGAATCACCAGCGGCTGCCCCGTGGCGGGCGCGGCGATATTGACCGGCGAACCGGCGTTGATGGCGCCGTAATTGATGACCGGTGTCGCCTGCTGCACCACCACGCCGTTGATGACGCTGTTGATCTTGTTGTCGCCGTAGATATCGTTCTGCTGGCGCACCATCAGGTCGCCGGAAAACTTCAGGCGGCGGGTCCATTCCGGGGCGGCCTCCACCTGCACCCAACCTTCCTTCTTGGCCGCCTCCAGCACTTCCGTTTTCAGCTCATCACGAATCTTCTGGCGCTCGCTGTCCGGCAGGTAGACCGCGCGCACCCGGCCCGCCGGTTCGGCAACCGCAGCCGCCGGGGCTGACGGAACAGCCGTCACGGCGACCGGCGCGGCCGGAACCTGTAGCGACGACGGGGCGGGAACAGCCGCCACAACGGGAGCAGCCGTCGGAGTCACCACCGGAGCCGGGGCAACCGGCGCGACTACCGGTGCAACGGCAACCGGCTTCACCGGCGCAGCCGGAGCCGCTTCCGGCGCGGCCTGACCGGCCTGCAACTGCTGCACCAGCTTGCGGGCGTCGTCCACGCTCAGCGCCTTGCTGCTGACCAGAAACTTCAGCAAATCGTCCGACGACTTCTTGTCCGCCGCCATCTGTTCCACCGTCTTGCGCACATCGTCCAGCGACAAGGCGCCGCTATTGATCAGGTAGCGCAGCAGGTTGCGGGAAGCGTCCGGGGAAATGGCGGCCCCCGGCGTTGCCGCGGCGGCAGCCTTAACCTCGGCGGCTTGGGCCGGAGACAGCCAGACCGCCGCCAGCGCCAGCGCCAGGCAGGTCGGCTTCAGGACAGGAGAGGCGGCCTGGGGGGCGGAACGCCTGAGTGTGCTCATTCGCAAAGTCTCCGATCAGGCCGTCTCCGCCAGGAGAACGGCCGCGTCACGTTAAGTAAGATGTTTCGTGGCCGGTCCGTCAGTAACGAACCGGTTCAATATTGATTTCGTAGACCCCGGCCTTGCCGTCCGGCGGTGCGCTGGAAATCCGTCCCACCGCTGTCATGCGGCGCTCCAGCAGGCGGTCCACGTCCGGTTTTTCGCCATCCACCACCGTCACCCGCTCAATGCGACCATCCGCCGCCACCTGGACGCTCACCCGCACTTTCTTGTGCATGGTGCTGCGCAGGCGGTCATCCGCCAGCAAGGCCCGCCGCAGGTCCCGCACAATCACGGCGGTGTACTGGGCAACCTCACCGTTGCCGCCGTTGCCATTACCGATGCCGGTCGCCGGGCCTTCATAGGGCGTTCCCCCGGTCTTGCCCGCCAGATCGCCCGGACCGCTGCTGTCCGCCGCCAGCGCGGGCGGTGAATCCAGCTTCGGTGCGGGCGCTTGCGGTGTGGGCGTCGGGGCTTGTTGCTCCACTTTCGCCGTCTCCGGCTTCGGCTCCATCTTCGGCGGCGGGGGCGGAGGAGGCGGCGGTGGGGGCGGCGTCAGCAATTTCAGCTGCACCACGTCCGGCACCGGCTTTTTCGTCTTGTGGCCGGACATCACCGCCTTCACCGCCAGAACCACCAGTCCGATGATCAGCAGCGCAATCACGGCCTGAACGATGCGCCCGACCCAGGGATTTTTCGGTTTGCGCCGCCGCGAAGCCGCGCCCGCCACGGCCGTGTTCATTGCACCAACCGTTGCGTCACCAGCCCCAGCTGGGTGATGTCCAGCTTGCCCAGGAGCGCCAGCACATCCACCACGTTGTGGTACTGGGTCTCGCTGTCGCCGCGAACCACCACCGGCACTTCCGGGTTTTCGGCCTTCTTGGCGCGCATCCGGTCTTCCAGCTCCGCCATCGTCACCGGTACGGCATCCATGAACACCTTGCCGTCATTGGTGATGGTGATGGCCACCGTCTTCGGTTTCGACAGGCTGGGCTGGTCACTGGCCTTGGGCAGATTGACCTTCATCCCCTGCACGGCGGCGGTGGTCATGATGATGAAGATCACCAGCAGCACATAGGACAGGTCCAGCATGGGCGTGATGTTGATATCGTCGTAGGCCTTGTCTTCATTCATCTGCATGGCGGCGCTCCCCCCCTTACTTGTCCGACATGGCGCTCAGCGCCGCCGGATCGTTGTAGTTTTCCGCCATGCGGGTGATGAAGGCCTCGATGAAGACCTGCATTTCCAGCGAGGCTTCCTTGGTGCGGGTCAGCAGGTAGTTGTAGCCAAAGAGCGCCGGGATCGCGACGAACAGACCGGCCACCGTCGCCGCCAGCGCCGCCGAGATACCGGGAGCGATCGCGTTGACATTGACTTCCCCCGCCGCCGCCACCGCCGCGAAGGTGATCATGACGCCCACCACCGTACCCAGCAGACCGATGAAGGGGCCGCCGGAAATGGCGATGGTCAGCAACACCATGCTCTTGTTCAGCGCTTGCGATTCGCGCAGCAGCGACGAGTTCAGCGTGGCGCGGATGGCTTCGATCGACTGGTCGGACAACACGGTTAAAGGCTTGCCGGTGCGCGGATCGATCTGCAAACGGTCATGCAGTTCGTCAATGCCGGTGTGGAAAATGTGCATCAGCGGCGCATCCTGCAGCAGGTCGAGGGTGTCCTCTTCCAGCTTCAGCGTGCTGTTGCCATTGGGGATGGTGGCCTGGTGCAACTGGGCGAAATCGCCCTTCACCGACTTGAAGGTTTCCAGGAAGGCGGTATTGGCGCGGGTGACGCGACCTACCTGCAAGCCCTTGCGCGCCATGATCGTCCAGCTGATCAGCATCATCACCAGCAGCACGCCGATCACAACCCAGCCGTCCAGCGTCACCGACGCCATGATCACGCCGAAATAGCCGGTGCTGAAGCCGGACTGCTGTTCGGCCGGGGTAAACTTCAGCAGCTTGTCGGCCGTGCCCTGGTTCATCGCCTGGGTTTGCACCCAGCCCGCGTCGCGCGCCGTCTTCGAGATTTGCAGTTCGTCAATTTCACCGTGGAAACGCTGCACCGCGCCATCGCCGCCCAACGTCGCCACGCCGCTGATGCCGCTGGCCAAACCGTGCGCCAGCGTGCCGCGCAGCTGCCCGTCCACATACAGCTGGGTCTGCACCGGGTTGGCGATCACCGCCACGTGGTGCCAGTTGTTATCGGCAATCTGGGCTGACAACGGCGTGGGCGAACCGTCAATCGCCACATACGGCGAGCCGTTGTTCAGGCCGATGGTCAGCGCCGTCTGGCCGCGCCAGGCAAAGATGGTGGAGGTTTCCGCCGCCGCCGGTTTCACCCACGCCGACCAGGTCATGCCGTTACCGCCGGGAATGCTCAGGGTGGACGGCAGGTTGACCGCATTGCTGCCGTCAAAGCGGGCAGCGTTGCCGATCAGGCCGCTTTCATTGGTGGAGACGGCCGTCATGGCTGTATTGCGGTTGACCGTCGCATCCGCGGCCGGAGCGCCCTTCTCGCCAAAGTGATAGACCAGCGACTGGTTGGCGTCATACGTGTCCTTGGACGCCGATTCCGCCACGGCCTTTTCATTGCCGTAATACATCCAGACGGTGGTCGGCTTGTCCACGGCCAGCTTCGGCAACTGCACCCAGACAAAGCCCAGATTGAAGACCGGATCGAACTTTTCGATGTGGTACTTCAGCGGCGTCTTGTCGTCCTCGGCCACAAAGCGGATATCCGCGCCATCGGCGGCGGCATCGCTGAACTTCAAGACGCCATCATGCAGGCGGACCAGCACCGGCACGCTGCCCTGCTCGCCGCTCAGGCCGGCGGCCTTGGCGTCCAGCGTAATCTGGCTGCGATATGCCCAATCGTGGTTCCACCAGGCGCTGGCGTCCGGCGACATCAACAGGGTCCCCGCCGCCAGCAGGCATGCCCCGGCGCGGGCGGTCAGCCGCGACAGGCGGCCCGGCTTCGTTTCCGACATCATCTTGCTGCTCATGACTTCACTCATTAGAAATTGGTCCACAGACGGAATAGCACCCGGTTATCCCCCTTGGGACTGTTGGGTCCGGCCGTCATCAGGCGGCTCCAGTCCAGCAGCCCGCCGTAACGTCCTCCGGCGCTCATCGACATCCCCGCCCCCATACTCAGCAAATCCACGTGCGGGTCGTTGTCCGCCAGCGCCTGATGCAGATGCAGGCTGGCGCCGTCGGCAAAGATGAACGGACGGAACTCCTGAACATGGCGGGTCACCCAGCCCTCCGGCATCAGATCCGGCAGCGACGGCCCGCGCAGTTCCAATCCGCCGGTCGCGCCGTAATCCCCCTGGGCTTCCGACTCCAGGTAACCGCGCACCGAGTCCATGCCGCCCGCGCTCAGCTGCTCGTTGGAGATCAACGGCTGCTCGCTGAGTTGCACGGTGGTGCGCGCCGCCAGTTCAAATCCCTTGGGCAGGAAGCGGTTGTATGCCAGCGACGACCGCAGGTAGAGCATCTGCCCGGTGCTGTGGTAGCGCGTCAGGTTCAGTTGCTCGGAACTGCTGCCCAGGTTGGCGAAGGCGAAATTGAGGGTGGCGTCGAATTGCAGCGTGTGGGTGTCATAGCGGGCAAACCGCGCATAGTTCAGCGACACCGGGTAATAGCGCAGCGGCGAGGCGCTGGAAGACCCGCCCACCTGTACCCGGTTCTGGAAATTCTTGGCGTCGAACCCCAGGCTCAGGTTCTCGATGCGTTGCGGCGTGGCGATCAGTTGCCAGTTCCCGCGCAAGCCGACGCTGCACCCCTTGCCCACCACACCAATGCCGCCCACCGTCGCCACATCACTGTCGGTGCGCAGCGCATTCAGTTGCAGCGTGTAGGGCTTGCGGTCAAAGCGGAAAACATAGTTGGCCAGAAAAACCTTGCCGTCGCTGGCGCGGTCGGGCGCGGTCTGGAAAAACAGCGCGGCGCTGTCGCCGCGCTGCCACAGGTTGTCATAGGAGGCGCTGGCCGACACCCGGCGGTGGCTGGTGTTCTGGCTGTAACGGTTATTCAGCTCCAGCATGCCGTGCAGCGGCAACTTGTCCGCCACCACCAGATCGGCATCCATGGAGCCGGGCGTCGGGCCGTTCTGCAGTGACGGCGTCACCGACAAGTCCGTGGCGGAGTTAAGCGCCACCAGATCGTCCTGCAAGGCGTTGAAGTCCGGTACCCGGCCTTCGGCGATCGACCCGGCCATGCGGCGAATGCGCTCGGGCGAATGGTATTTGCTACCGACCACTTTCAAGCGGCGGATGCGGCCTTCGGTCACGGTCAGCATCACCGTACCGTCCTTCACCGCCTGCCGGGGAATGGTCACGGAAACGGTCTTGAAGCCCTGATCGGCGTAAAGCTTTTCCAACGCCTCGCGGGCATGGTCCACATCTTCCGGAACACGGTTCGGGCCCAGAAACGGCAGCAGGACTTCCTGAATGTCGGAGTCATCCAGCACGGTATTGCCGTCCACCACGATTTCCCACAGATCCAGCGTCCGCAGCGGTCGCACCGTCGGCGCAGCCGAGGCGGCCGAACCCGTTTCATCCGCCGCATTGGCGAAGCCCGCGGCTAGTGCGATGGCTGTGACCGCCCAGCAGACGGCTACCCTATTCGAAGATATCAACTCAGGAATTCCGCTTCGCCCGACAGTCCCCAGCTTCATCATCCCGGCGAAAACTGACTGTCACATTGCCTAAATACAGACCGGCTACAGTCGCCGGATCGATCACGACACGACCGGCGTATCTTCCCGCCCGTCCCGATCGACAGGCGGCAGTATCGGGGGCGACTGTTACAGAACGATGTCTCGATTCCGCCGCTGCCGCCCCCCTGAATTGACTGAAACGGGCACGGCCCGGATGGAGAAAGTGATGAAATTGCGGAGCGCGGGCGTCAATGGCGCCACCACCCTGCGCGGTGCGGAAATGACGAGGGGCAAGCCCTCGCGCTGGCCATGGATGGTAATTGCGGCCCTGTTCGGCCTGATCGCGCTGCTGCTGAAACTGGGTTCCGGCGCGGATGCCGACCCGCAGGGCGCTTATCACCGGCTGGAGCCGGTTGGACCGGGGGCGGATGTATACAGTCAACCGGATCATGAAGCGTCGGCCACGGCTGCCGTTAAGGGCTCGGGCCAGGTTACGGAGAGTACCGGCGCCCTACCCATGCCCAACGGTGAAAACGGGTCAGGTGGATCGTCCGGGGGCATTACCGGCTGGATCTCCAACCTGTTTGGCCATGACAGCGAGCCGTCGGCGATGTCAGCCGAAACAGGTTCTCGGGGCGGGGTCATCCGCACCACGTCGCCGGTTGTACCCGGCGTCGTCTCGGCCGCGCCGGTAGCATCGGCGGCCGCTACAACCACGGCGCACACGCTAAGTAACGATCAGTTGATGCAACCGGGTGACGACTCCGCCTTTCTGAAGGATGGCGAACCGGGTGAGGAGGCTGGCGGTGGCTCGCAGTATTGAGCCGCTGCCCGGGATGGCGGTGAACGGGGATTTGTCGCCGGACTCCGTGTATGTGGCGCTCTACCGGGAGCATCGCCGGGATTATCCCGACGATGCCCGGCGCTGCCTGTTGTTACTGGCGGAACTGTCGGGCAGTTCGCTGGCAGCGGTGATGCTGTTTCCACGGTTACGGGCGTTTGTGGAGGGGGAAGGCTGATTTTGTATTCGATGGCGAACAGATCAATGCCATCAAACCATCAGCTTAATCTTCTCCGCAATCCCATCACACGATTGGCTTAACTTCCTCTCGCAAATACTGTACAAGCCTTGGCCATTCTGTTTTTCTCACCGATGCATTTGCATGCCAACCGGTTTCTACACTTAGCTCTTCAACAAGCTCCTCAAATCGAGGATTACCAGCCAAACGCGCCACAATTAGGCACTGTGGCTTAAACACATAATTATGAAAATGATCTCGATAGCGTGTGTCTGCTTCGCCATTCAACAATAAGTCTAATCCCTGAATCGTGCATGCTAAATCCATAGCAGGGAACAAGGCTTCCTCCATAGCATTTAGCCATCGATCCGCATCTTGAAAGGAGCTAATATCACGACGTTCAGTCGGCCACTTAAGAACACGAAAGAAAAGGTCAGCCGAAAATACAGTATCCTCTCCAAAAAACTTAAAATGCTGACATATCTCTTGTACCGCCTTACAAGATACTCTTAAAGAAACTTCAACATTTAGTACACCATCATAGTTATCACAGATATAACTAATATATTGCTTACAAAAATCACCATCTCTTATAAATGCAACAAGCCGGTTCTCCCATGGATTTTTATCTTTAACGAAATTGCCATGTCGAGCAAGAACCGTATCAAACTGCGGATCAAACCATTTCTTGAATTGGCCCTTGGTCTGCGGAAACTCACTACCCGCACTCCAAGCTGCTTGCAGGCCTTGCCAGATCTTATTACGCGCCGCCGGCAACACCTGGCCGCTGGGCAAGAACACCATCACCAGATTCTCGTTGTATAGCACCACCTGATGCTTTGCAGCGACCTCCACCATTTTTACCAGAATATGCTGCCAATCCTCATATGGCATTTCAATGCGCATCGCGGCGCGTCCATTCCCCTTGGCACGGCCCGGTAAATCCCACAAGAACTGCTGCCACCCCTCTTCGCCACAATTTTGCAGGTAGGCGGCCACCTCTTCCGCAAAACTTTGCAGACCTGCTGACGGCCCCTCTTCCTGTGTCAAAAGCCGCGCCGCTTGCTCACCGGCCACAGCAAAGTCCTTCGGCATACCGTGATGCCGGGCGTCCCACGCCACGATATAGTGATTGCTCATGAAGTTATAAATCCTTGATCATCAGATACTCCTCATCCTACCTCAGTACCCGGTACCCTCAACAGCCACATCGGGCAGCCGCCACCTGCGCCACACGCCTCCCATTGACACCGCCGCCCCCGCATAGTACATACAAATCATAAGGTTACTGCCAAAGCCGCCGTAGCCATCCTCCAAGCGGACGTCCCCATGAAAATCCAGTTCCTCGGCGCCACCCAGACCGTTACCGGCTCCAAATACCTGCTGACCTCCGGCGACACCAAAATCCTGATCGACTGCGGCCTCTACCAGGGCTACAAATGGCTGCGCCAGCGCAACCGCGAGCCCCTGCCTTTCAAGGCCTCGTCGCTGGATGCCGTCATCCTCACCCACGCGCACATCGACCACACCGGCTACCTGCCGGTGCTGTACAAGGAAGGCTTTCGCGGCCCGGTGTACTGCCATCACGCCACCAAGGCGCTCAGCGAAATCCTGCTGCGCGATGCCGGGCATTTGCAGGAAGAAGACGCCAAATTTTACGAGCGCCACAAGATCGGCAAGCACGAAAAGCCGGAACCGCTTTACGACATCGACACCGCCGTCGCCAGTTGCCGTCTGCTGAAAGGCGTGTCCTTCGACCATCCGTTCAAGGTCGGCGATCTGACCATCCATCTGCATCCCGTCGGCCACCTGCTGGGTGCGGGCAGCACCATCATCGCCGGGGAAGGCAAAACCGTCGGTTTCTCGGGCGATGTCGGTCGGCCCAACGACCTGTTCATGTTCCCGCCCGCGCCGCTGCCCGCGCTGGATCTGCTGGTACTGGAGTCCACTTATGGCAACCGGCAGCACACCAGCAACGATCCGTGGCAGCAACTGGAAACCATTGTCAATGAGACTGCCCGGCGCGGCGGTGTACTGGCGGTGCCCAGCTTCGCGGTCGGCCGCACGCAAATACTCCTGCACATGCTCACGCGGCTGATGGATGAACAACGCATCAAGCGCGTGCCGATTTTCCTCGACAGCCCGATGGCGATTGATGCGTCGGAAATCTATTGCGAATACAACGAGCTGCACCGGTTGAGCGCGGAGGAATGCCGCAGCCTCTGCCAGGCCACTACCTTTACCCGCACCGTCGATCAGTCCAAGCAGTTGAGCGAGGAAGACGGCAGCCATATCATCATCGCGGGCAGCGGCATGGCCACCGGCGGACGCATCCTGCATCACATGAAGCGGCTGCTGCCCTTCCCGAAAAACACCATCATGTTTACCGGATTTCAGGCGGGGGGAACGCGGGGGGCGAATATGCTGGAAGGGGCCGAAGCGATCAAGATTCACGGGGCTTATGTGCCCTGCGCGGCGCATGTCGAATTGCTCGACGGCCTGTCGGGTCACGCGGATTATGCGGAAATCACGGAATGGCTGAAGGCCTCGGCGCTGACGCCGCAGACCCGCATCTATCTGGTGCATGGCGAGCCGGATGCCGCCGACCACCAGCGCAAATACATCGAGGAACAAACGCCGATGACGGTGAAGGTCGCGGAATACATGCAGACCATCACCGTCTGAGCGCGGTCAGGCCACCTTGCGGTAAAGCACGTCCCACACACCGTGGCCCAGCTTCTGGCCACGGTTCTCGAACTTGGTCAACGGACGGAAATCCGGGCGTTCGGCAAACTGTCCGGGCCCGGCCATGTTCTCGAACCCCTCAGCGACTTCCAGAATCTCCAGCATCCAGTCCGCATAGGGCTGCCAGTCGGTCGCGGCGTGGAACACCCCGCCCGTCTTCAGCTTGCGGCGAATCAACTGCATGATGTGCGTCTGCACAAAACGACGCTTGTGGTGCTTCTTCTTCGGCCAGGGGTCGGCAAAATACAGTTGCACCGTGTCAATACAGGCATCGGGGAAGAAATGCTCCAGCGCCAGCAGGGCGTCGGCATCCATCACCCGCAGGTTGGGCAGATCCACGCTACCCGCTTCAAAACAGATTTGCGCAATGCCGTTGGGATGAATCTCGATGCCGATGAAATCGCGCTCCGGCGCGGCCTGCGCCATCTGCACCAGCGAATAGCCCATACCGAAACCGATTTCCACCGTCAGCGGTGCCACGCGACCAAACACGGCCTCCTGATTGAAGGTTTGGCCTTCCATGTTCAGCAGGTAGCGGCCGCCGAACTGTTCCAGCCCCTGCTTTTGCGAGGTGGTGAATGCCGACGAGCGCTTCATGAAAGTCAGGATGCGCCGCTTGTGTTCCTCGGGAACATCGGCGGCGGGATTGGCAACGGGTTCAGTCATGGCAGCGGGACTTCTGATCGGGTTACTTGAAAAACAGGCCGTCCAGCGGACTGGAAGCCGAGGCGTAAAGCTTGCGGGGCATGCGTCCGGCCAGCCAGGCCTCGCGACCGGCTTCGACAGCCTTCTTCATCGCGGAGGCCATCAGCACCGGATTTTTCGCCTTGGCAATGGCAGTGTTCATCAGCACCCCGGCGCAGCCCAGTTCCATGGCGATGGCGGCATCGGAAGCGGTGCCGACCCCGGCATCGACAATGATCGGTACCGTCGCCTGTTCCATGATGATGCGCAGGTTATACGGATTGATGATGCCCAGGCCGGAGCCGATCAGGCTGCCCAGTGGCATTACCGCCACGCAACCCATTTCTTCCAGCTGCTTGGCAATGATGGGATCATCCGAGGTATAGACCATCACCTGGAAACCATCCTTGACCAGCACTTCCGCCGCCTTCAGCGTTTCCACCACGTTCGGGTACAGGGTCTTTTCATCACCCAGCACTTCCAGCTTGACCAGCGAATGTCCGTCCAGCAATTCGCGGGCCAGACGGCAGGTGCGCACCGCGTCGTCAGCGGTATAGCAACCGGCGGTATTCGGCAGGATGGTGTACTTGTCCGGGCTGATCACATCCAGCAGGTTGGGCTCGCCGGGCGTCTGGCCGATGTTGGTGCGGCGTACCGCCACCGTCACGATTTCCGCGCCGCTGGCCTCAATGGCCAGTCGGGTCTCTTCCAGGTCGCGGTACTTGCCCGTACCCACCAGTAGCCGGGATTCATAGGTCTTACCGGCCAGCAACAGCATCTCATCATTCATTACGTTCAACCTCCGCCAATGGCGTGGACAATTTCAACCTTGTCGCCCGGCTGCAACCGGGTTTCGGCATGACGGCTGCGGGGGACGATGTTCGCGTTCACTTCCACCGCCAGCCGCTTACCGGTCAGTTCCAGCTGCTGCAACAGTTCCAGCACCGTGGAACCCTCGATCAATTCTTGCGGCGCGCCGTTCACCAGAATCTGCATTCAAATCCCCTTTTGCCAGGCGGCAACGGCCAGCCAGACCCAACCGGCAATAAACGCCAGCCCGCCGATGGGCGTAATCGCCCCGAACCAGCGCGGCGCGCCCAGCGCCATCGCGTACAGCGAACCGGAAAAAATCACGATGCCCGTCAGCAGGCAAAAACCAATACCGCGACTCAGCGACAGATCAGGCCGCGCCGCCGCCAGCAGGCCCACGGCCAGCAGTCCCAGCGCGTGAATGAAATGATAGTCACAGCCCGTATGCCACCAAGCCAGCTGCTCAGCCGTCAGGCGGGCTTTCAGACCATGCGCGCCAAAGGCCCCCAGCGCGACCGCCAGGGCCAGGTTCAGACTTCCCAACGCCACCCACATGGTGATCGCTCCAATAAAAAGGCCGCGCAAAAGCGCGGCCGGTATTATGCGTTGCCGGGATCAGGCTGTCAGCATCGCCGTCTTGATCTTTTCCATCGCATTCTTTTCCAGCTGGCGGATCCGCTCGGCGGAGACGTTGTATTCCGCCGCCAGTTCGTGCAGCGTGGCCTTGTCATCGGCCAGCCAGCGTCGGGTCAGGATGTCGCGCGAACGGTCATCCAGACGGCCCATCGCGGCCACCAGGCGTTCGGTGCTGTCCTCTTCCCAGTTCGACTCTTCCAGCATGCGCGCCGGATCGTAGCGGTTGTCTTCCAGATACAGGGCCGGGGCGTGCGCGGCGCGCTCATCCTCATCATCCGAGACACTGGCTTCAAAGGAAGCATCGTAAGCCGACAGGCGGCCTTCCATTTCCAGCACCTGCTCCGCCGTCACGTTCAGATCGCTGGCGATCGACTCGGCTTCGGCCTGGGTCAGGCTGCGGCTGCCTTTCTTCATGCCGCGCAGGTTGAAGAACAGCTTGCGTTGGGCCTTGGTGGTGGCGACCTTGACGATGCGCCAGTTCTTGATCACGTATTCGTGGATTTCCGCCTTGATCCAGTGCACGGCGAACGACACCAGACGCACGCCCATGCGCGGATCGAAACGCTTGACCGCCTTCATCAGGCCGACGTTGCCTTCCTGGATCAGGTCTGCCTGCTGCAGGCCGTAACCGGCGTAACTGCGGGCGATATGCACCACGAAACGCAGGTGCGCCAACACCAACTGGCGGGCGGCATCCAGGTCTTCTTCATAGAAATAGCGCTCAGCCAGTTCGCGCTCTTCCTCGACGGTGAGGATGGCGACCTGATTGACATTGGCAATGTACGCGCCCAGATTGGCTCCGGGTGCGGCGAGCGTCACCGGTACAAGACCGCGACTGGTGCTCATGCGTGCTTCTCCTACGGGTAAAAGTGAACGTTGATACTTTAATAATACCGCCGTTAGCTTAGGCGCTCCAGCCCCAATTGCAAGGGTTTTATGGCGGTTGTGTAAGGCTTCTTTACACTGGAAAGATAATCCCGGGAGCCGTTTTGAAATTGACGCAAATCAATCACAATGTGATATAAATCCAACATGATTATCTGTTATCATCAGGCCATTAACCCACCTCGGAGAGTTGACCATGAAAAAGTCCCTGCTTGCGCTGACCGCCCTTGGCGTGATGATGGCTTCCGGCTTTGCCGCTGCTGCTGACCGTAATGGTGAAGCGGTCTTCAAGGCTGTCTGCACCACTTGTCACACCGCCGGCCTGATGAACGCCCCCAAGTTCGGCGACAAGGCTGCCTGGGCTCCACGTATCGCCCAAGGCAAACCCACCCTGTACAGTCACGCGCTGGCCGGTATCCGCATGATGCCCGCCAAGGGCACCTGCGCCAACTGTACAGAAGGTGAAATCAAGGCCGCCGTGGATTACATGGTCAGCAAGGCCAAGTAATCGTCGGCTAGCCCGACGCAATAAGAAAGGGAGGCATTGGCCTCCCTTTCTTATTGGCGGATCGGTGCGGCTTATTCCGTCTGGAACAACGCCGCCACGAACTCCTTGGCCACGAAAGGCCGCAGGTCGTCGATCTTTTCCCCCACCCCGATGTAGCGGATGGGCACATGGGTGCGGCTGGCGATATTGAACAGCACGCCGCCCTTGGCGGTGCCATCCAGCTTGGTGATGGTCAGGCCGGTCAGCCCCACCGCCTGGTCAAACTCCTGCACCTGGGCAATGGCGTTCTGGCCGGTGCCCGCATCCACCACCAGCATGGCTTCGTGCGGAGCCGCACCATCCAGCTTCTGGATGACGCGCTTCACCTTTTTCAGCTCTTCCATCAGGTTCGACTTGGTGTGCAGGCGTCCGGCGGTGTCGATGATCAGTACATCGACATCCTTGGCCCTGGCGCTTTGCAGGGCGTCAAAAGCGACCGAAGCGGAGTCCGCGCCGGTCCCCTGCGCCACCACGGCGATGTTGTTCCGTTCACCCCAAACCTGCAATTGCTCGACCGCCGCCGCGCGGAACGTATCGCCCGCCGCCAGCATCACCTTCTTGCCTTCCTTTTGCAGGCGCTTCGCCAGCTTGCCGATGGTGGTGGTCTTGCCGACGCCGTTCACACCGACCATCAGGATCACGTAGGGGCGCTTGGCGGGATCAATGTGCAGCGGCTTCACGCGCGGCGCCAGCAGCTCGACGAGCTCTTCCTGCAAGGCCTTGTAGAGACCGTTGGAATGCGTCAATTCCTTGCGGGAAACGCGTTCGGTCAGCTTGCCGATAATGGTGCGGGTCGCCTCCACGCCCATGTCCGCCACCAGCATTTGCGTTTCAATTTCTTCCAGCAGCTCGTCATCAATTTCCTTGCCGCCGATCAGCAGGGTGACCATGCCGTTGGTGAAGGTGTCGCGCGTACGCGAAAGCCCGGACTTCATCCGCGAGAAGAAACTGCTGCCGGAACCGGGCGTATGGGGATGTTCTTCTTCTAACGACGCTGAGGGCGCGGTCACGGCATCGGCAACCGGCGCGCTGCGCGGGTTTTCAATAATGGGGACATCCACGGCCGGCAAGCTGGGCAGGGTTACATCCGTGCTGCCTTCCCAAGCCCAGTCCGCGGTTTCATCATCAGGAACACTGATCGGTGTTTCATCAGCGGCGGCGGGGGTCGCGCCGTTGTCCGGTTTTTTCCAGGAGAACCAGCTCTTGGAGCCGGTTTTGGCGTCAGCCGGGTTGTCATGTTCAGACATAGGGTCATCCACAAAGATTAACAAAGCACCCGAAAAAGTTGCGCTATGCTACCACTCCTCTGGCATTCTCCCTATAAAAAGCTCTCGCTATGCGTTGCAAACCGTGGCTCTACCCGCTGCTGGCGGCGCTGTCCCTGACAGCTCATGCATCCCCCACCCAGGAGTTCACCCTGGCCAACGGACTGAAGGTCGTGGTGCGCGAAGACCATCGCGCGCCGGTGGCTGTAACCCAGGTCTGGTACAGGATCGGCTCCAGTTACGAACCGCCCGGAAAAACCGGCATGTCGCATGCGCTGGAACACATGATGTTCAAGGGCACGGAAAAAGTGCCGTCTGGTGAGTTCTCGAGGCTGGTCGCCTGGTTCGGCGGCTCCGACAACGCCTTCACCACCGACGATTACACCGCCTACTATCAGGTTTACAGCAGTAATCGCGTGCCGCTGGCGCTGGAGCTGGAAGCCGACCGTATGGTCAACCTGAAGATGAATCCGGACGCCTTCGCCCAGGAAATCCGGGTGGTCATGGAGGAACGCCGCCAGCGCACCGAGGACAATCCCCAGTCCCAGGCGCTGGAACGATTTCAGGCCATGGCCCTGTTCACCACCCCGCATCGCACGCCCACCATCGGCTGGATGCAGGATCTGCAAAGCATGAAGGTGGAAGATCTGACCGCCTGGTACCGGCTGTGGTATGCGCCGAACAACGCCACGCTGGTCGTGGTCGGCGATGTCGATCCGCAGCAGATCAAGGCGCAGGCCGAGCAGTATTTCGGCGCCATTCCCGCACAGAACACACCCGTCATTCCGGCCCCCCGTGAAATTCCCCAACCCGGCCAGCGCGAAATGCAGTTATCGCTGCCCGCCAAGGTGCCGGCGCTGTACATGGGCTTCAATGTCCCCAGCCTGACCACGGCCGCCGCCCCCAAGGATGCCTATGCCCTGCGCATGCTGCTCAGCATCCTTGACGGCGGCCTCAGCGCACGTCTGGAGAGCCGGCTGGTGCGCACCCAGCGCTCGCTGACCGCCATCAGCAGCAGCTATAACATGATGGCGCGCGGCGACACCCTGTTCACCCTGACCGCCATTCCTTCCGAAGGCGTCACGCTGGAGCAGGCCCGCCAGAAGATCCTCGACGAACTGGAAGCCCTGAAAACCGAGAGCATTTCCAACGAGGAACTGGAACGGGTCTATACCGGCATCCTGGCCGAAAATGTGTTCCGCCAGGACGACATCCAGGAACAGGCCAACCTGATCGGCATGCTGGAAAGCATCGGCCTGGGCTGGAAAACCATGGACAACCTGGCCGACAACCTCAAGGCGGTGACGCCGGACGATATCCGCGACGCCGCCAAGCGCTGGCTGACGTCGGCCAACATGACCTCGCTGCTGCTGAAACCGGCCGACCTGACCGTGGGGGAAGCCCGATGAAAACCATGCTCAAATTACTGGCGCTGATTCCCGCCATTGCCGTGGCGGCCCCCGAGGGCGCGGTCGTGACCGCCGGACCGCTGACCTCGCTCGACAAACTGACCAGTATTCCGCAAGTGAAGAATGCTCCGGTTCCCAACCGCAGCATCAAGGTCAAAAGCTGGCAGACGGTTCAGGGCAGCAAGGTCATGTTTGTGGAAACCCATGACCTGCCCATGCTCGACATCCGCCTTGTCTTCGATGCCGGCTCGGCCCGTGACGGCGAGAAATCCGGCATCGCCAGCCTGGTCAGCCGCATGATGGACGAGGGCACCCCCACCCGCGACACGTCCGCCATCGCTACCGCTTTCGAGAATCTGGGCGCGTCCTTCGACGCCTCCTCCTATCGCGACATGTCGATTGCCGACCTGCGCGTTCTCAGCGACGGCAAGTATCTGGAACCGGCGCTGGAGGTTTTCACCGATGTCGTGGCGCACCCGGTTTTCCCGGACGCCGCCTTCAACCGTATTTTTGACAGCGCCCAGGTCGGCCAGCAACAGAAGCAGCAATCCCCGGCCTCGCAAGCCAGCGTGCTGTTCTACAAGAATCTGTATGCCTGGCATCCCTACGCCCTGCCCCCCACAGGCTCGGCGGACACGCTGAAGACCATCAAGATTGAGGATTTGCGTAATTTCCACCAGCAATATTTCGTGGCCGCTAACGCCGTCATTGCGCTGGTCGGCGATATTGATGAAAAGCGGGCGCAACAGATCGCCGAACGGATCAGCTCGCAACTGGCGGAAGGCAAACCCGCGCCGGCCCTGCCGGATGCGCCCGGCCTCACCCGCGCACGGCACCTGCACCTGCAATTTCCCTCGCAGCAAACTCATATCATGATTGGCCAGCCCGGCATCAAGCGCGGCGATCCCGATCAGACCGCCCTGGCCGTGGGCAACGAAATCCTGGGCGGCGGCGGTTTCAATACCGTGCTGATGCAGGAATTGCGCGAGAAGCGCGGCATGACCTACGGCGTCTACAGCAGCTTCGTGCCGATGCGCTCGCAGGGACCGTTCATCATCAACCTCTCCACGCGCGGCGACCAGACCGGGCAGGCGCTCGACCTGATTCGCGACCTGCTGCGCAACTTCATCAAGCAAGGACCAACAGAGGCGCAAGTGCAGGAAGCCAAGGACAACATCCTCGGCAGCTTCCCGCAAAGCACCGCCAGCAACAGCGACATCCTGGCCTACATCGCCTCGATGGGCTTCTACAACGAGCCGCTGGATTATCTGGAAACCTTCCCCGACCGTATCCGCGGCGTCACCGCCGATCAGGTGCGCAAGGCGCTGAAGGCGCACGTCAATCCTGACAAAATGCTGTATGTCACCGTCGGTCAGGGCGTCGACGTCAAGAAATGAGCAAGCCTTCAACCAGCACGCTGCGCATCATCGGCGGCCAGTGGAAGCGGCGTAATGTCCGCTTCCTGGCCGTGGACGACCTGCGCCCCACCCCGGACCGCGTGCGAGAAACCGTCTTCAATTGGCTGCAGTTCGACATTCAGGGCAAGCGCTGCCTTGATGCTTTTGCAGGGAGCGGTGCACTGGGATTGGAAGCCCTTTCGCGCGGCGCGGCCGGCTGCCTTTTCCTGGAAAAAAGCGGTGTTCAGGCCAAGCAGTTGCAGGCCACCCTGAAGGAACTGGGCGCAACTAATGGCGACGTATGGACCGGCGACAGCCTGACCTTGCTGAGCCGCATCACCGAACCCTTTGATCTGGTTTTTCTCGACCCGCCTTATGCGCTGAACCTGTGGCAGCCGGTGATGGCGTTATTGGCCGAGCGCCAATTGCTGGCGATGGATTGCCTGGTCTATGTGGAAGCGGACAAGCCTTGGGAAGAATTGAGTATTCCGGCGGGTTGGGAGTATTTCAAGGAAACTAAGGCGGGGTCGGTGAAGGGGTATCTTGCCCGTCGGGTTTGAGTCGGCAAGGCCATAAAAAAGGGACATGACGTCCCTTTTTTACTGCATGCGAATCGGGCTTACGCCAGCTCGCCCAGCAAGCCGTTGATCCGCTTCACATAGCCCGCCGGATCGGCCAGCGCACTGCCTTCCGCCAGCGTCGCCTGATCCAGCACGATCAGCGCCAGGTTCTCAAAACGCCCGTCATCCGCCGTACCGGCCATGCGCGCCAGCAAGGGATGCTGCGGATTGATTTCCAGTGTCGGTTTCGATTCCGGCAGCTTCTGGCCGCTGGCTTCCAGCATCTGCCGCAGCGCCACACCCAGATCATACTGACTGCGCACCAGGCAGGCCGGAGAATCGGTCAGGCGCTGGGTGGCCTTCACCGCTTCCACCTTGTCGCCCAGCACTTTCTTCAGGCGTTCCACCAGCGACTGGCTTTCCTGCTGCAGCTTTTCCTCGGCCTGCTTGTCTTCCTCGCTGGACAGCTTGCCCAGGTCCAGATCACCCTTGGCGACGTGCTGGAAGGACTTGCCCTCGAACTGGGTCAGGTGGCTCATCAGCCATTCATCCAGACGATCGCTCAGCAGCAGCACTTCCACGCCCTTCTTGCGGAACACTTCCAGATGCGGGCTCTGGCTGGCGGCCGTCCAGCTGTCAGCGGTGATGTAGTAAATCTTGTCCTGCCCTTCCTTCATGCGGCCCACGTAATCCGCCAGCGACACCGACTGAATGGAATCGGTGGTGTGGGTCGAAGCAAAGCGCAGCAGCTTCAGCACCTTGTCCTGATTGGCGTGATCTTCGGCCACGCCTTCCTTCAGCACCTGACCAAACTGCGCCCAGCAAACCGCGTAATCCTCCGGCTTGTTCTCGGCCATTTGCGTCAGCATGTCCAGCAGGCGACGGGTCAGCGCCGACTTCATGCTGTCGACCACCTTGCCGGATTGCAGCAGCTCGCGCGACACGTTCAGCGGCAGGTCGTTGGAGTCGACTATGCCCTTGGCGAAACGCAGGTACATCGGCAGGAACTGTTCGGCGTCATCCATGATGAAGACGCGTTGCACATACAGCTTCAGGCCGCGCACGCCGTCGCGATGGTAGAGGTCCTGCGGCGCGCGCTTGGGGATGTAGAGCAACGAAGTGTATTCCAGGTTGCCTTCCACCTTGTTGTGGCTCCACGACAGCGGTTCGTCGAAGTCATGGGAGATGTGCTGGTAGAAGGCCTTGTAATCGTCATCGCTGATCTCGTTGCGTGGACGGGTCCACAGTGCCGAGGCCTTGTTGACCACTTCGTAATCGCCCACTTCGCGCTCGCCGTCTTCCTTCCAGTTTTCGCTGTGCATGCAGACGGGAATGGCGATGTGTTCGGCATACTTGTGGATGATGTTCTTCAGGCGGAAACTGTCCGAAAACTCGGTCTGCGTGGGGCGCAGGTGCAGGATGATGGTGGTGCCACGATCCGTCTTTTCCACGGACTCGACGCTGAACTCGCCTTCACCACCGGATTCCCACTTCACGCCTTCCGCCGCGCTCAACCCGGCGCGACGGGTCAGTACTTCCACCCGCTCGGCTACGACAAAGGAGGAATAGAAACCGACGCCGAACTGGCCGATCAGCTGCGCATCCTTCTTCTGGTCGCCGGACAGGTTCTTGATGAACTCAGAGGTGCCGGAACGGGCGATGGTACCGAGGTTGTCGATGACTTCCTGGCGGCTCATGCCGATACCGTTGTCACGCAGGGTGATGGTATTGGCGTCCTTGTCGACGTCGATCCAGATCTTCAGTTCGCTGTCGCCTTCCAGCAGTTGCGGCTGGCTCAGGGCCTCGAAGCGCAGCTTGTCAGCGGCGTCGGAGGCATTGGAAATCAGCTCGCGCAGGAAGATTTCCGGGTTGCTGTACAGCGAATGGATCATCAGGTGCAGCAGCTTGGACACTTCGGTCTGGAAGCCGCGCGTTTCTTTTTGGGTCGCTTGGTCGCTCATCAGGGCTCTCCATGGTTGAGTCGGAAGAATTCGATGCAACCAAGATGGGGCTGTGAAACGGGACTTCAAGGGGGTGTACCGCTATACTCGGCGCAAAGTCACTACAGCCGATCCATGACCACGCCCGCCACCCTGCAACTGACCCCGCAACAGGACGCCGCCCTCGCCGCCATCCGGGAATTCCTCGACAGCGACGATGCCTGCTTCATCCTGCGCGGCTATGCGGGCACGGGTAAGACCACGCTGGTGTCGCGCCTGCTGGATCACCTTCGTGACACCCAGCAGGATTACCTGCTGCTGGCCTCCACCGGCCGCGCCGCGCGCATCCTCGGCATGGCTACGGGTGAAGGCGCGCAGACCGTACACTCGGTCATCTACGAGTTCGCCAGCGTCGAAATCAGCGGTGACACCGGCCTGAACGTGCGCTTCAGCCTGTCACAGGAAGGGCCGGAAAACACCGTCATCATCATTGACGAAGCCTCTATGCTGGCCAACGGCAGCCCTTTGCCGGTAGGTCAGGCCTCACTGTTCACCCAATACGGTTCCGGGCAGCTGCTGAGCGACTTCCTGTTCTGGTCGGGCCTGACCAGCGGCTTGCTGAGCGGTAACCGCGTCATTTTCGTGGGCGATGCCGCCCAGTTGCCGCCGGTGGGCGAAACCGTGTCGATGGCGTTGTTCGCGCATCATTTCCAGAAATATTTCGGCCTGAAGGCGCGGGAAGTCGAACTGACCGACATCGTGCGGCAGCAGGAAGGCAGCCATATCCTGCAACAGGCCGGACGGCTGCGCGACAGCATCCTCAGCGGCGCGCGCGATCCGGTCGACTGGTTGCCGCCCGCCGACGACTGGCGTTACCTTCTGGGCGACGACGACGCCACCCGCTATCGCGCCGATCACATGTCCGGCCGCGCCTCGATCATCATCACCCACTCCAACAAGCGGGCGCTGGAACTGAACCGCAAGGTGCGGCACAAGCGCTTCAACGCCATGTTTGCCCCCTTGCAGCCCGGCGACATCCTGATGGTCAACCAGAACAACTCGGAATCGCAATTGCTGAACGGCGATCTGGTGAAGGCGCTGGAAGTGGGCGCGCAGGAAACCCGACTGGTGATGCTGCGCCTGAAGCAGAAACCGTTTCACAAGCAGGTGAAGCTGGTGTTCCGGCAAGTGAAGGTGGCGTACCAATCGCTGCTGCACGGGCGCATGGAGCAGGACTGCCTGATCCTCGAAAACCTGCTGTATTCCCCTTTGGCCGGCCCCACCGATGATGAACGGCAGGCGCTGGTAGCGGACTTCAAGCAGCGTATCCGCGCGGAGAAGCTGACGCCGGCGCAGATCAGCGGCGCCTTCCAGAATGATCCTTACCTGAACGCTTTGCAGGTGAAGTACGGCTATGCCCTGACCTGCCACAAGGCGCAGGGCGGCGAATGGGAAACGGCGATTGTGGATGTGCCGGGCTATTTGCAGGGCAGCTATACCAGCCAGTTGCGCTGGCTGTATACGGCCATTACGCGGGGAAAGAAGGAGGTCAGGATTTTGCGTGGGGAGAATGCCAAGGGATGGTTGAAAGAGGAGTCGTGAAGACTCCTCCCGCTACTTGCTCAAATACTTCGTCGCCGCCTCTATCCCCTGCAAGGTCAGCGGATACATCCGGTCTTCCAGCAGCTTCTTGGCAATCTGGACCGACTGCGTCATCGACCAGCTTTTCTCCGGCTCCGGATTCAGCCACACCACCTTCTGGAAATGCTGGGTCAGGCGCTGCATCCATACCGCCCCGGCCTCTTCGTTGAAATGCTCCACCGAACCGCCCGGCGACATGATTTCATAGGGCGACATGGTGGCGTCACCGACGAAGATCACCCGGTAATCCGGGCCGTACTTGTGCATCACATCCCACAACGGCATGCGCTCGGACCAACGACGGTTATTGTCCTGCCACACGCTTTCATAGATGAAGTTGTGGAAGTAGTAATAATGCAGGTGCTTGAACTCGGTGCGTGCAGCGGAGAACAGCGCCTCGCACACTTTCACGTACGGGTCCATCGAACCGCCGATATCGAAGAAAATCAGCACCTTGACGCGGTTGCGGCGCTCGGGAACCATCTTGATATCCAGCAATCCGGCGTTGTGGGCGGTGGAACGGATGGTGTCGTCGATATCCAGCTCCTCAGCTGCGCCCTGGCGGGCGAAGCGACGCAGACGGCGCAAGGCGACCTGCATGTTGCGGATACCCAGTTCCTGACCGTCGTCGAGGTTCTTGAACTCACGCTTTTCCCAGACTTTCACCGCGCTCTTGTTGCGCGACGGCCCGGCCAGGCGGATCCCTTCCGGGTTGGCGCCGTAAGCCCCGAACGGTGAAGTGCCGCCGGTGCCGATCATCTTGTTACCGCCCTGGTGACGCTTGTGCTGCTCGGCCAGACGCTTCTGGAACTCTTCCATCAGCTTTTCCAGCGAGCCGGTCTTCTGCAATTCGGCCAACTCATCCGGCGACAACAGCTTCTCGATTTCCTTTCGCAGCCAGTCCTCGGGCAGGTTCAGCTTGTCCAGCGGACTTTCCATGGTGTCCAGACCGTCGAAGAACGCCTTCATCGCCCGGTCAAACTTGTCGAAATGCTTCTCGTCCTTCACCATCACCGCGCGGGAGAGGCTGTAGAACTCTTCCTGGCTGGCAAAGGCCAAGCCAGCATCCAGCGCACGCAACAAATCGAGGTATTCCCGCACGGAGACGGGCACCTTGTATTGCTTCAGGGTGTAGAAGAAGTTGAGCAGCATGTCGCGCCCTCCCCGGTCAGCTCCGACGGCTCATGAAGGCCAGACGCTCCAGCAAATGCACGTCCGCCTCGTTCTTCAGCAGCGCACCGTACAGCGGCGGGATGGCGCTGCGGGTATCGCGGTTGCGCAGGATGTCTTCGGGAATGTTGTCGGACATTAGCAGCTTCAGCCAATCGATCAGCTCGGAGGTGGACGGACGCTTCTTCAGGCCCGGCACCTTGCGCAGCTCGAAGAAGATTTCCATGGCTTCGCGCACCAGCTTCGACTCGACGCCGGGATAATGCACGTCGACAATCTTCTTCATCGTGTCCATGTCCGGGAAGACGATGTAATGGAAGAAGCAGCGGCGCAGGAAAGCATCCGGCAGATCCTTTTCGTTGTTCGAGGTAATGATGACGATCGGGCGATGCTTGGCCTTGATGGTTTCCTGCGTCTCGTAAACGTGGAACTCCATCTTGTCGAGTTCGGTCAGCAGGTCGTTGGGGAACTCGATGTCCGCCTTGTCGACTTCGTCAATCAGCAAGACGACACGCTCTTCACTCTCGAAGGCTTCCCACAGCTTGCCCTTCTTGATGTAGTTGCGGATGTCGTAGACCTTGTCGTCGCCCAGTTGCGAATCGCGCAGGCGGGACACGGCATCGTATTCATAGAGGCCCTGATGCGCCTTGGTGGTGGACTTGATGTGCCACTGGATCAGGCGCAGACCCAGCGCGGCGGCCACTTCCTCGGCCAGCATGGTCTTGCCGGTGCCGGGTTCGCCCTTGATGATCAACGGCTTTTGCAGGGTAATCGAAGCATTGACGGCCATCTTCAGGTCGTCAGTCGCCACATAGGTCATGGAACCGTCAAAACGCATCTTGGATTCTCCACCAGCGGGGAAATAAGTCAGGATTCTGCCTTGCGGCTTTTCCACCAGGCAACACTACAAACCAGGGTCGAGAGGAACAGCAGCGGGAACACGCTTTTCATCACGCCGACGCTGTCCCGCTCCATCACGTTGAACAATACCGCCATGACGGCCGGCGACGGAAACCAGTTGTCAGCGTCGATCGGCCAAGGCGTCAGCAGCAAAACCGCCAGCAGATAAAAGGAAACCGGCCGCCAGCCTGACGGCAGCATGCGGATGAACGAACGCTTGTAGACGACCAGAAGCGCGATGGCCGCCGTCAGATAGACCACCCAGGCCACCAGATAGCCGATCATTCCCCACCCCCTTGCTGATACTTGCTTTCATCAGGGCGGAAGAGGTCCAGCATGTAATCCTCCCGTGCGGGAGGCATCTGCAGGTAGAAACCCTTCTCACCGATTTCCGCCAGCACCTTGGGGGCCTCGGCCCGGGCCAGCTTGCGCTCCGGCGTCAGCAACAGCGTGACGTAATGACGGGGGCGGCCGAACATGGTCAGCAGGGCTTCGGGAACGCGTGTCAGGCCCTCGGTCTTGCGGACGTAAAGGTACATTTCGTCCTTTTTGGGACTTTTGTAGATATCGCAGATTTCAGGTTTGGTGCTCATGAATCTTCCCGGTGACGGTAGCGGCGCCATGTGGCGACGGAGGCGGCCTCATCGGCCAGCACCTCCAACAGGGGTCGGGTAAGGATATCATGCCGCCAACCGGTCAACGCCGAGGGCAACCTGGCGCTTGCACCAAAATCCACATAGCCCAGCACCAGCGAATCCAGCCATTTCTTGCGTAGCAGGACTTCCGCCGGAATATGGTGCTGCACGGCCACCGCCTCGGCCACCGCGCGCAGGCGGTCATAGAGGGATTTGGCGGCGCGCGGCAGCGGCAGCGGCAGCAACGGCGGACATTGGCCAATCGGCTTGTCCTCGGCCTGCTTCACCAGTTGCAGGATCATCTGGCCGTGCTTCTGATACGTGCGCGGGTGCAGATCCTGAATCCGCGACAACGCCGGCAAGCTGTGCGGCCAGCGCTCAACAATATCCAGCAGGGTATGGTTCTTCAGCACGAAGGTCCGCGGAATGTTGTGGATCCTCGCCGCGCCTTCCCGCCAGATGGTCAGCATCTGCAGCAACGCCAGCTGCTGGCGGGTGAACTTCCAGGCGTTGCTGAACGACAGGTACAGGTTGCGCATATCCGGCGCCTCCCCCATCTCTTCCATAATCAGCGCACAGTCGGCCTCGCACCATTCCAGCAGCCCGCGCTCCACCAGCCGGGCGCGGATGAAGTCATACAGGGGGAAAAGGTATTCGACATCCAGGGCGGCATATTGCTGCTGCTCCGGCGTCAGCGGGCGCATCAACCAGTCGGAACGGGTTTCCGCCTTGCTGATGGCGATGTCGAGACACTCCTGCAGCGCCTTCTGGTAGCCCACCTGATTTCCATAGCCCAGAAAGGCCAAGCCGATTTGGGTATCGAAGACGCGGGTAATCCGCTGTTTGGGAAACAGCAGATTGAAGACCTCGATATCTTCACTGCAGGCATGAAAGATTTTCAGCGTCGCCGGATCGGCCAGGACAGCACCGAATTCGGCGATATCCAGGGCAAGCGGGTCGGCCAGGGAAACCTGACGGCCGTCATTCACCTGAATGAGGGCCGCCCGAGGGTTGAAGGTGTCAACCCGGATGAATTCGGTATCCAGGGCCAGACGGCCTGCGCCGGTCCAGCTCCGGACCCGTTGTTGAAACAGTTGTTGATCGGTGATCAGTTCCCAGGACATTACAATCCCAATTGTTTGGCGATAATCTCGTTCATGATTTCGTGGGTACCGCCACCAATGGAAAGAATCCGGTTATCCCGGTACAGGCGCTCGACCAAGCTCTCGCGCATGAACCCCATACCGCCAAAAATCTGCACCGCTTCATAGGTCAGCTTGTCGCTGACTTGCGTGGCGAAGTTCTTGGCCATGGAGACTTCCCGGATGGCCGGAATGCCATCTGATATTTGTGCCGCTACCCGATAGGTAAACTCGCGGCTGGCCTCCAGTTCGGTCGCCATGTCCGCCAGTTTGTGGCGAATAACCTGCATCTTCGCCAGCGGCTTGCCAAAGGCCGTCCGCTGTTGCACGTACTTGAGGCTTTCTTCCAGCGCCAGTTGTGCAGTCATATTCGCCATGACCGCCAAGTTTAAGCGTTCTTTCTGGAAATTGCTCATGATTACGAAGAATCCGCCGTTTTCCATGCCGATCAGGTTGCTTTTCGGCACCTTCACATCCTGGAAGAACAGTTCGGCGGTGTCACTGGCCCACCAGCCCATTTTTTTCAAGGGCTGGCCAACCGTGAAACCGGGCATACCCTTTTCCACCAGCAGCAGACTAACCCCGCCAAAGCCCTCGCCGCCAGTGCGAACAGCCACGGTGTAGTAATCGGCGCGCACCCCTGAAGTAATGAAGGTCTTGCTGCCGTTCACAAGATAATGATCGCCCATGTCGACCGCGCGGGTTTTCAAATTGGCCACGTCGGAGCCGCCGGACGGCTCGGTAATCGCCAGCGCCATGATTTTTTCGCCGCTGATGACGGCAGGAGCGATACGCGACTTCATCTCGTCGCTGCCCCAGTTCTCCACCGGCGGCAGACCGATGTCCAGCGACCCCAGGCTGGCCACGAGACCGCCGGAACCGGCGCGCATCAGTTCCTCACTGGCAGCGATCTTCATGAAAATATCAGGCCCGGATCCGCCGAACTCCTCCGGATGATCGATCCCCAGCAACCCGGCCTCGCCAGCCTTGAGATAGAGCTCGCGAGGGAATGTCCCAGCTTCCTCCCAGTCATTGATGAAGGGTTTGATATGCTGGTCGACAAATTTGCGGGCTGTCAGACGGACCTGATTGTGGGTTTCGTTGAAATAGGTGGTGTACAGGGCCATGAGCGGCATCTCCTCGGGTCATTCCGGCCCGAGTCTGCCACGATTCCGAGGTGTAACCAAGCGGTTGGTAGGTATTTATTGGACAGTTGTCCGGGAAACACAATGCGGCGGGGACGGCCCAAGGGTGCCTCCCGACCGAATTGGCCGGGAGGCATCCGCAAAACGCTTAGCCGAGGCGTTTCAAGCCCACGCCCAGCGCCTGACCCAGCACGAATTTCAGCACCGGGCCGACACCCGGCAGCGAATCGAACTCGATCACCCACTGCACCCGCGAGCCCTTGCCAGTGGCGCTGAAATCCAGACGGCCATGATGATTGCGGATCGGGTAACCACCCTTGGAAATGACATAATCAATCGATTGGTTCGGGGTCACCGCCACCACGGTTTCGTCGACAGCCAAGGGATGGAACAACCCCATGCGGCGGGTGGAACCTACACCGTTGACATCGCCCTGCCCGTCCTGAATGCGCTTCACCGGAATCCCGAAGACTTTCTTCAGGTTATTGTGATCCGCCAGTTCGGCAAATATAGCTTCCACCGGACGTGAAAACTCGCGAACCACCACTACTTTCTGCTGCGCCATGACCGGACTCCTGGCTAATAGGGGAAAAGATAGTACGAACGTACCAAGGACTGCGATATTTATCGCTGCGACCCAAGCTGTCAATGGCCGGAGAGGTCAAAACGGAATGATTGTTCAGATTTGCTGGCGTTGCGACAGCGCCCGCGCCAGAGTATGACTATCGACGCCGTCCAGTTCGCCGCCCATCGGCACGCCGTGGGCGATACGGCTGACCTGTAAACCCGAATCACGACAGGACTCCCGGATGTAATGCGCGGTCGCCTCACCTTCTACCGTGGCGTTGGTAGCCAGGATCAGTTCGCGGACCTCTCCCCGGCCCAATCGCGTCATCAGGTCAGGAATTCCCAATTCGCGGGGGCCTATGCCGTCCAGCGGCGAGAGATGCCCCGCCAGCACGAAATACAGGCCGCGATAGCCGCCGCTTTGCTCCACCGCCAATACGTCCGCCGGAGACTCCACCACGCATAGCTGGCTGCGATCACGAGCCGTATTGGCGCACAACCGGCAGACGGGCTCCTCGGTCAGCGTGCGGCATTCCTGGCAGTGCCCCACCTCGGTCATCGCCCGCAGCAGTACGTCACCCAGACGCGCTCCGCCGGGGCGGTTACGCTCCAGCAGGAACAGCGCCATGCGCTGCGCCGAGCGCGGCCCGACCCCCGGCAGCACGCGCAACGACTGGATCAGCTCATTCAGCAGCGGGCTGAACATGGCTGCTTAGAACGGCAGCTTCATGCCGGGCGGCAGGCCCAGACCTTGGGTCGCACCGGCCATGCGTTCGGTGGTCAACTGCTCCACCTTGCGCACGGCATCGTTGACGGCGGCGGCGAGCAGGTCTTCCAACATGTCCTTGTCTTCCTTCATCAGCTCGGCATCAATGGCCACGCGCTTGACGTCGTGCTTGCCGGTCATGGTGACCTTGACCAGGCCCGCGCCGGATTCACCGGTCACTTCGGTCCGGGCCAGCTCTTCCTGAGCCTGCGCCATCTTCTTTTGCACCTGTTCCTGCATTTTCTGCGCTTGCTGCATCAACTGATTGATATTCATCGCTTTTCTCCAACAATCAAGGTTTCATCCAGTAATTCGGCGTCAAAGGCCTGCATCAGCGCCTGCACCACGCCGTCCGCCAGAAAGGCGGCCTTGGCGTCGGCGCGCTCTACGCGTTGCCGCTCCTGTTCGATTTCCAGCGGCGTCATGCCCGAGGGCTCGCGGCTTTCGCGTCGCAAGCGCATGTCGGGAAAATCCTGCTGCAAGCGCGCCAGCAGGGTATCCAGCGCGCGGTTGGCCATGATCTCGTGGCGGGGGGACAGTTCCATCACCGCTTCACCGGCCTGCTCGCCGGTCACCAGCACGTGCCGCGCCAGATTGAGCGCCATGCCGGTCAAGTCGCTGGCCAGCACCCAGCGCGACCAGCGCTCCGGCGACCACGCGCCGGTTTCGGGTTCGGGGGCCATTTCCGGTTCGGCCGGGGCAGCCGCCGGGAAAGAAAGGATGGTGGCCGTTTTCGCCGGCTCCGGCTCGGTGGTCATCGGCGCCGGTTGCGGGGAAGCGGCGGCAACCGCTGTCGCGGCAACAGCCGGAACAGGCCGGTCAGGAACGGCGGCACGCGACTCGGGAACTCTCGTAACGGCCACCGCCGCCGGTTGCGCGCGCTCAACGGCCGGTGCGACAGCACGCACAGGTGCGGGTGCCCCGGTCGGGCGGGAAGGCGCACGGTCAGAAGCGGCGGGGGCGCTGCGCGGACGGCGCTTTCCCGCCTCGGGGTCGTTCGACGGCACCGGCCGGAAAGCCAGCATCCGGAACAGGCACATTTCAAAGCCCTGCCGCAGACTGGGAGCCAGCGGAATATCACGACGACCATGCAGCGCAATCTGGTAATACAGTTGCACATCTTCCGGTGTCAGCGAGGCCGCCAGATCCAGCACGCGCTCGCGGTCACCGTCGCTGTTGTCGACCCCGTCCGGCAGAATTTGCGCCAGCGCCACCCGGTGCAGCGCCGAAACCAGCGCCGTCAGCGCCGCCGAGAAATCCACGCTCTGGGCGGCCATGGCCTCAATCACCGCCATCAGCGCGGCGGCATCGCCCTCGCCCACCGCTTCCAGCACGCGGAACACCACATCGCGGTCCAGCGCGCCCAGCATGTCCCGCACTTCCGATTCGCGCAGCACGCCGTTGCCGTAGGCAATCGCCTGATCGGTCAACGACAGCGCATCCCGCATCGAACCGTTGGCGGCGCGACCCAGTTCCCACAGCGCACCTTCATCATGCTCGATGTGTTCGGCATTCAGCACGTTCACCAGATGCTGCATCACCCGCTCCGGCGACATCGGCTTCAGCGAAAACTGCAGGCAGCGCGACAACACGGTGACGGGCACTTTCTGGGGGTCGGTGGTGGCCAGCAGGAATTTCACATGCGCGGGCGGTTCTTCCAGCGTTTTCAGCAGGGCGTTGAACGCCGACTTGCTGAGCATGTGCACTTCGTCAATCAGGTAGACTTTGTAACGGCCCCGGGTCGGCACGTACTGCGCATTGTCGATCACCTCGCGCACGTCATCGACACCGGTATTGCTGGCGGCGTCAATTTCCAGCAGGTCGATGAAACGGCCTTCGTTGATCTCGGTGCAGGCGGAACAAACGCCGCAGGGGGTCGCGGTAATCCCGGTCTCGCAATTCAGGCATTTGGCCAGGATGCGGGCGATGGTGGTCTTGCCGACCCCGCGCGTGCCCGTAAACAGGTAGGCATGATGCAGGCGGTTGCTGGCCAGGGCATTGCCCAAAGCGCGGGCGACATGTTCCTGCCCCACCAGTTCGGAGAAATTTTTGGGCCGGTATTTGCGGGCGAGAACTTGATAACTCATACCAATGCGGGAACGCTTAACGGCAAGGATGGGCTATGGTAGCGGATGCCGGGTAGCGGCTAAAGTCTTTTATTGAGCGCGACTTGGAAGCGGAGAACGTAAACGACGGAACAAGCAGATTGACGGGTATTACGGGGGAGATTTATGGTGGCTCCCCTGCCAGCCCGACCCCGGCACACGCATCACAATTACCGTTGCTACCTTCCGGTCCTGGCGGGGTTCATCGCTTAGCGTTGCGGGGGAACCGGCAGGGTTGCCATAACGGTTCCGCCTTGCAGCGGACGTACAGTATAGGCGAGCCTTGCGGGCTTGGGAACAACCACACGGGAAGAAATCCGCATGAACCGATTGTTTATTAGCCGCTTTTCCGCCCCTTTCGCCGAACTGAGCCTGATTCATGACGGAGCGGCGTTGTGGGAACTGCATTTTTCCCGTCGTGAAGCGAACGACTTCCGGGAGGAAGTCCCACTGCCCGCTTTTCTGATGAAGCCGCTGCAAGCCTACTTTGCCGGTGAAATCGACGCCCTGCGCTCCATTCCGCTGCATCTGGTGGGAACGGATTTCCAGAAACAGGTCTGGGAAGGCTTACGGACCATTCCCGGCGGTCAGGCCTGGTCATACGCCGAACTGGCAGCCGCCATCGGGAGTCCGAAAGCCTGCCGCGCGGTCGGCATGGCCAACGGCCACAATCCCTGCGCGCTGGTGGTCCCCTGTCACCGCGTCATCGCCGCCGACGGCACGCTGGGCGGTTTCTCCAGCGGCCTCGACAACAAGCGCTGGCTGCTGCGCCACGAGGGCGTCAACTGGCGCTGACGCGATTGGGGACAAACCGGCTCAAAGCAGCTTTTCAATATCCTTCGAGATCTTCTCCGGCTCGGTAGTCGGGGCATAACGCTCCACCACATTGCCATTGCGATCGACCAGGAATTTGGTGAAGTTCCACTTGATCGCCTCGGAACCCAGCAAACCGGGCGCGGACGACTTCAGGTGCTTGAACAGGGGATGCGCCGAATCGCCGTTCACATCGATCTTGGCGAACATCGGAAAAGTGACGCCGTAATTCAGTTCGCAGAACTGGCTGATTTCGTCATTCCCGGCGGGATCCTGATTGGCGAACTGATTGCAAGGAAAACCCAGCACCATCAGACCTTTGTCCTTATAGGTTTCATACAGCGCTTCCAGCCCCTTGAACTGCGGGGTCAGGCCGCACTTGCTGGCGGTATTCACCACCAGCACCACCTTGCCCTTGAACTCGGCCATCGGCTTTTCCTGGCCGGTGATGGTGGTGGCGGTGAAATCATAAATATTGCTCATGGTGTCGCTCCTCGGGGTAATGGGTTATCGGAATCAGGATGCCTCATCATCGCGGCGCAGGCGCAATGAGGCGGAGTTCACGCAATAGCGCAGCCCGGTCGGCGCCGGGCCATCGGGAAAGACATGCCCCAGATGGCAGCCGCAGCCTGCACAGACAATTTCTGTCCGGATCATGCCATGACTCTGGTCACGATGCTCATCAATCCGCCCGGCCTGGACCGGCTGGAAAAAGCTGGGCCAGCCCGACCCGGAATCATACTTCGACCAGGAAGCAAACAATTCCGCGCCGCAGCCCCGGCACAGATACATTCCGCGGTCATGGCAGTTCCAGTATTCACCGGTGAACGGCCGCTCGGTGCCCTTGCCCCGACAGATGCCGAACTCTTCGGGAGACAGCGCTTCGCGCCACTCCTGCTCACTTTTGATGACGTTACTCATCTCAGGCTCCGTAATGATTTTCAATTCGCAATCACAGCGCCAATCAATCCGCAAGACAACTGAACACGCGCTTGGAAATTGGATAGAATGGTCGTCTTTAGATGCCGCCCAACCGAGTTTGTTACCATGGAAATCAAGAAATCCTCAAAATTGTTGAACGTTTGTTATGACATTCGCGGCCCCGTGCTCAAGGCCGCCAATGCCATGGAAGAACTCGGCCATCGCATCATCAAACTCAACATCGGCAACCCCGCCCCTTTCGGCTTTGAAGCACCGCAGGAAATCCTGGCGGATGTGATCGCCAACCTGCCGAATGCCGTCGGCTATTGCGACTCCAAGGGACTCTTCGCCGCGCGCAAGGCAATTGTGCAGTATTACCAGCAGAAAGGCCTGTTCGGCGTGGAAGTCGGTGATGTCTATGTCGGCAACGGTGTTTCCGAACTGATCGTCATGGCGATGCAGGCACTGCTGAACAACGGCGATGAAATGCTGATCCCGGCTCCGGACTATCCGCTGTGGACCGCCGCCGTCACGCTGTCGGGCGGCACCCCGGTGCATTACCTGTGCGACGAAGGCAACAACTGGTATCCCGATCTGGCCGATATCGAAGCCAAGATCACGCCGAACACGCGCGGCATCGTCATCATCAACCCGAACAACCCCACCGGCGCGGTCTACCCGAAGCCGGTGCTGGAAGGGATTGTCGCCATTGCCCGCCGCCACAACTTGATCATCTTCGCCGACGAGATCTACGACAAGATCCTCTACGACGAAGCGCAACACACCTCCATCGCCACGCTGGCGGAGGATTTGCTGTGCATCACCTTCAACGGTCTGTCGAAGTCCTACCGCGTCGCAGGTTTCCGCTCCGGCTGGCTGATGGTCAGCGGCAACAAGAAGCGCGCCACCGACTATATCGAAGGTCTGGACATGCTGGCGTCGATGCGGCTTTGCGCCAATGTGCAGGCGCAGTTCGCCATCCAGACCGCGCTGGGCGGCTACCAGAGCATCAATGACCTGATCCGTCCCGGCGGTCGTTTGTATGAACAACGTGAACTGGCCTGGCGCATGCTCAACGATATCCCCGGCGTCAGTTGCACCAAGCCGGAAGGCGCGCTGTACCTGTTCCCGAGGCTTGACCCGGCGGTCTACCCCATCGAGGACGACCAGCAGTTCATACTTGACTTCCTGCAAGCCGAAAAAGTGCTGCTGGTTCAAGGCACCGGCTTCAACTGGCCCCATACCGACCACTTCCGTGTCGTTTTCCTGCCGCATACGGATGAACTGCGCGAGGCCATCAGCCGTCTCTCCCGCTTCCTGGCCACCCTCCGCACCAAGTCTGCCTGACCATTTTCAACCCTCCTGACCGGTTCCGGCAGGAGGGTTTTCTCCCGCTGATGATTACAAACCTACAATACTGTTGTGTTGTATTTCACACTTCGCATCCCTAAGTTAGCACCTGTGGAAAACCTACTTTTCCGGAGTTGACTGTCATGTTCCGCATCATGTTGTTCCTGCTTACCAACCTGGCCATTGTGGTCGTTGCAGGTATCGTCCTCAGTGTGCTCGGTGTCGGCGCCACCCATGGCCCCGGCAATACCCTGAATCTGATGAACCTGCTGGTGGTGTGCTTTGTCTTCGGCATGGTCGGCTCGCTCGTCTCGCTGTTCATGTCGAAATGGATGGCCAAGCGCACGACCGGCACCGAGTTGATCACCAATCCCCGCTCAGCGGAAGAACGCTGGCTGGTGGATACGGTCGCCGAACTGTCACAAAAGGCCGGCATCAAGATGCCCGAAGTCGGTATCTTCCCCAGCTATCAGTCGAATGCCTTTGCGACCGGCTGGAACAAGAACGCCGCGCTGGTGGCCGTCTCCAGCGGCCTGCTGGATCGCATGAACCGTGAAGAAGTGAAGGCCGTGCTTGGCCACGAAATCGGCCACGTCGCCAACGGCGACATGGTGACGCTGAGCCTGATCCAGGGCGTGGTGAATACCTTCGTCATGTTCTTCTCGCGCATCATCGGCAACTTCGTCGATCGCGTGGTGTTCAAGAACGAGAACGATGGCCCCGGTATCGCCTACTTTGTCACCAGCATCATTGCCGACATCCTGCTGGGCATCCTGGCGTCGATGATCGTGATGTGGTTCTCCCGTCGCCGCGAGTTCCGCGCGGATGAAGCGGGCGCCCGCCTGGCCGGCAAACAGTCGATGATCAACGCCCTGCTGCGCCTAAAGAGCGAGCACGACCTGACCGACACCATGCCCGCCGAAATGACCGCCCTGGCGATCACCGAAGGCAAAAAGGATGGTTTCAGTCTGGCCGCGCTGTTCAGTTCGCACCCCAGCATCGACGACCGCGTCGAGGCGCTGCAAAAACTGCAACTGGCCAACGATGTTTCTTCGCAGATGCCTGGCGACTCGCTTTGGAACAACATGCGCTGAGCATTACCCTTGAAATGAAGAAGGCGGCCAACTGGCCGCCTTCTTCATTTCAGCCCAGCCTGCACAGCTGCCGGGACTCATAGCCGGTTACAACCTCCGCCAACCCCTGCCATTCCCGGTCCAGGGATTCATCGCCGGTGTCCAGATGCAGTGGACGCCCTTGCAGGTTGCGGAGCTTGCCGGGCGTCGCCAGAATGATCAGCGCCGAGCGCCCGATCCGCCGCAGAATGGCGGGGGTTAATTGCTGGTTTCCCCGCCCCAACAGCATGCCTTGCCCGCCGGTAACCGTCAGCAATACCCGCACTGCATGCTTGTCGGCCAAGGCCGCAATCGCGGCGGCATCCAGATCGGCCGCCAGCAGTTGGCGATTGCACACGGCATCTATTCCCAACAGGGTATGATGCAATCCGAGCTGCTCCATAACCGCCGCCGCCGTCGTTCCCGGGCACAACAGGTACACGACATCCGGCTCCATGCCATCGACGATTCCCGCCGCAATTTCGGTCTGCACCAGCGCGTCACTGTCCGGTGATGAGCATTTGACTTGCTGCAGCAGGCGGATATCTTGCGGGCACCTCAGCTCACCGTAGAAGCGGGGACGAACCACCCCGTGCCTCACGGCCTCCTCATCCAGATCACGTATCTCCACGCGCTCAACCGCAACGCCTCGCCCTTCCGCCAGCTCCAGGATCAGTTCCGCCGCGCTTTGCGGGTTGATGGCGAAGACGCCGGAATGCATCTTGACTCCGGCCGGAACCCCCAGCACGGGAACACCGGGTCCGGCTTCGCAGATATTTCGCGCCGTCCCGTCGCCACCGGCGAAAACGAGCAGATCAATACCCGCGGCTTCCAAGCGATGGACAGCCTCGATGGTGTCTTGCGCCGTGCTGTTTACGGGGGGTGACCATACGCTCCGGGCAGGCAAACCTGCTCCGTTGAGCGCATCCAGCCCCATCAAACCGGAAACCGTCAGAAACCGGAATCTTGCCTGAGCGGGTTGCAAATGTTGCAGCATTACCTGCATCCGGCCATGCGCCCGCGAGTCATCCGCCGTGAGCCCGGATGGTGACAGATCATCGCTGCCCTTGTGACCCAAAGGTCCGCCCAAACCGGCCAAGGGATTGACCAGCACTCCGATCCGCAAGGATGGCAAGCAAGAATTATTCTCAGGTTTCATAGATGGTTACAGATTGAGTCGTGTTTTAGCTTACACAAGGCCGGGTGTTTCTTATACTGAACTCATAGAAACAGCCCAATATGCCTTCAGCAGGCAAGTGAGGAACTCCATGCAAGCCCTTCAAACCTCGGTACTTACTGACAACGTGTTCGACATGAGCGCGGTGCATGCCGCTGCCTTGGTTGACGAAAACGGCCGCGAGATTCCCATCACCGAAGAAATGATCCTGTCGGCCTGCGATGAACTGATGAAACTCTGGCACTTCCCCTGCGCCGCCTGATTCAGTCATGCTTCCATTATACTGTTGTTGAGTTCTCCAGACCCCGCTTTCGCGGGGTTTTGTTTTTCAGGATGAAACAAAGCCACCCACCCTGACTGTGTCCGGCCCGGAGAAATGATACACTTGTGCATTATATCCTCACTGGAGCTTGTCGATGCTCGCCAAAATCATGGCCCGCGGCTATATGCGCCTTACCGGCTGGACCTTCAAGAACAACATGCCGCCGGAAATCCGCCAGTGCGTGCTGATTGCCGCTCCTCATACCAGCAACTGGGATGCGTTGTATACCAAACTCGGCTTCATGGTCATGGGAATCCCCGCCAAGCTGACCATCAAGGACAGCTACATGCGCTTTCCTTACGGCCCGGTCATCCGCGCCATGGGCGGGGTCGGCATCAACCGTCGCGTGCGCAAGGAAGGCGAGCACCGTCCCAGCATGGTGCAATCCATGGCCGACCTGTTCAAGGAGCATGAGGAACTGATCATGCTGGTCACGCCGGAAGGCACGCGCTCGCTGCGCACTGAATGGAAGACGGGTTTCTATCATGTCGCCAAGACCGCCGGCGTTCCTATCGCTCTCGCTTACGTCGATTACCCGAAAAAGGAAATCGGTATTGACCGCATCATCTATCCTTCCGATGATATGGCCGCCGACATGAAGGCCATCATGCACTTTTATCACCAGATTCGCGGGAAATACCCCGAGAATTTCAGTGTCGATGTGAAATACCTGGATCACTGACGCCTAATTCCCCGGAGATTGCTGTGTCCGACTCTTCTGCTCCGACCGTGCGCCGCACCCAGGCCGAACGCTCTGCGGCAACCATCGACGGGCTGTTGTCCGCCGCCGTTGAAAGCCTGATGGAAGTTGGCTATGCGCGGACCAGCACACAGGATATCTGCAAACGCGCCGGGGTTTCCCAAGGGGCGCTGTTCCGGCACTTCCCGTCCCGCCTAGCCTTCATGATTGCCGTGGCGGAGCACGTCAGCAAACAGTTGGTGCTGCAATTCTCCACGCGTTTCCGGCTCATCGAACAGCAGCAACCCACGGACATTATCGGACTGGCCATGAACCTGGCGCGGGAAAATACCCGGTCACCGCACCAGCAGGCCTGGATTGAGCTGTTGATTGCGGCGCGCACGGACAATGACCTTCGTCTTGCCATACAACCGATACGGGAAAATTATCGGCGCGAGATCCGTCTGGAGGCGCGCGACCTGATGCCGACGCTCATCAATGTGATTCCGGATTTTGATACCGCTGTTGAAGTTGTCACCATGTTCTATCAAGGCGAAGCCATCTATCAGGGCCTGGATCCTCACGAAAGCGGTGATGACCGCCGCTCGGCATGGATAGCCAACCTGCTGCGGGGAATGTCCGGGGCCTGACCCCGCCGTCACATCAAACGTTTTGTTTGCGCACCGGTTTTTGAGTAAGATGAATGCCCGTACTTCAGGCATTTAAGGACCGGACGTGACTATCAATTTCAATGGAACCGTCGCCATCGTCGGTCTCGGATACGTAGGCCTCCCCCTCGCGCTCGCCTTCGGGCGCAAAGTGCCCACGATCGGATTCGACATTCATCCGGGCAAGATCCGCGCCTACCTGGATGCACACGACCCTTCGGGTGAAGTCACCCCGGACGAATTCCGCAGCGCCACGCAGATTACCTACACCACCAGCGCCAACCGCCTCGCGGAAGCCGACTACATTATTGTCGCCGTGCCGACGCCGATCGACAACGCCAAACAGCCGGATCTGACTCCGGTCGTCAGCGCGACACGCGCCATCGGCCCGCATCTCAAAAAAGGCGCCATCGTCATCTATGAATCGACCGTCTATCCCGGCGTGACTGAAGACATTTGCGGTCCCATTCTGGAGGAAACCTCCGGGCTGGTTCGCGGCGTGGATTTCTGGCTGGGCTATTCGCCGGAACGGATCAATCCCGGCGACAAGATTCACCGCCTCGACAACATTACCAAAATTGTTTCGGGCGAAAATCCGGACATTCTGGAAAAAGTATCCACACTGTATCGGCTGGTCGTCGATGTCGGCGTCTATCAGGCTTCCAGCATCAAGGTGGCCGAAGCCGCCAAGGTCGTTGAAAACACCCAGCGCGACGTCAACATCGCCCTGATCAATGAATTGGCCGTGATCTTCAACCTGATGGAAATTGACACGCTGGAGGTCCTGGAAGCCGCCGGCACCAAATGGAACTTCCTGCCATTCCGGCCGGGTCTGGTCGGCGGCCATTGCATCGGCGTCGACCCGTACTACCTGACCCACAAGGTACAGACTCTCGGCTACAAACCGGAGGTGATCCTCGCCAGCCGCACCATCAACGACCGCATGGGCTCCTATATCGCCCAGCAGGCCATCAAGCAGATGATACTGGCCGACCGCATGTCGCGGGGAGCCACCGTGCTGATCATGGGGCTGACTTTCAAGGAAAACTGCTCGGACATCCGCAATACCCGAGTTACCGACATTATTCAGGAGTTGAAGGATTACGGCCTGAACGTAGCCGTTTGGGATCCGGTGGCCAATGCCGAGGAAACCGTCCATGAATACGGCCTGACGCTGACGACGCCGGAACAGGTGCCGCAGATTGATGCCGTCATTGCCGCCGTCGGTCACGACTGCTTCCGGAATATGGATTTGTCGGTTTTCCGACCTGATCCGGCCCGTCCCCTGCCCTTCCTGGACGTCAAGTCGCGCTATGACGCCGCCCGGCTGACCGCTCTGGGCTTCAGGGTCTGGCGTCTGTAACCACACATCCGGCCGGACATCGCCCCTTGTCCGGCCGCGCCCCTCGTTGTTCACCATCCGCGCGTCAGGCGCGACGGCTCAACCACCGCCACAGCCCCGCCTTCAGATCATCCAGATAGGTATAGACCACCGGCACCACAATCAGCGTCAGCAGCGTGGACGTGAGAATGCCGCCGATGATGGCATGCGCCATCGGCGCGCGTTGCTCGCCGCCATCCCCCAGGCCCAGCGCCAGCGGCACCATGCCCATCACCATCGCCATGGTTGTCATGAGGATGGGGCGCAGGCGGGTTCGTCCGGCCTGAAGGATCGCTTCGCTGCGCTCCATTCCTTCCCCCACCCGCACCTTGATGAAATCAATCAGCAGGATGGCGTTTTTGGTCACCAGGCCCATCAGCATGATGATGCCGATGATGGAAAAAATGTTCAGCGTACTGCGGAAGACAAAGAGCGCCAGGAACACTCCGATCAGCGATAAGGGCAGTGACGTCATGATCGCCACCGGAAACAGAAAGCTGTTGAACTGCGAACCCAGCACCATGTAGATGAAAATCACCGCCAGCAGCAACGCCGTGGCAGCGTAGCCGATCGACTCCTGCATGTCCTTGTTCTGGCCTTCGGTTTCGAAGTGATAGCCCGGCGGCAGCTTGATGCGCTCCTGCACCTTGCGGATATCAGCGCCGATATCGCCCGCCGGACGCCCGGCGACATTCGCCTCGATCAGCACTTCACGAAACAGGTTCCGGCGGGCAATTTTGGCGGCGCCTTCAGTACGATCCAAGGACGCCACCTGCCCCAGGGGGATCAGTTCGGGCAACCCGGATGCGTCGGTGCGGTTGCTGGCAAAATGCAGATTGGCCAGATCGGCCACCGTCTCGCGATCAGCGTCCGGCAATCGCACCCGGACGGCGTAATTTTCGCCTTGGGCGTCCTGCCAGGTTGTCACCTCATCACCTGCCAGCAGCGGCCGCAATGCCCGGCCGATGGCTGCAATACTCAACCCGGCGTCGCTAGCGGCGTCCCGATCCAGATTGACTGCAATACCCGGCTTGCTGGCCTTGAGCGAGGTTTCAATATCCACCACACCGGGAATACGGCGGATTTCGGCGACCAGCGTATCCGAGATGCGTTGCAGCTGCCGGAGGTCGGCGCCCTGGACGCTGACCATGATCGGTTTCAACCCGCCGGATACGGATTCCTTCGAAGCGGCCACCGAGGTTACCGTGATGCCCGCCACATGGGACAAGCGCTCACGGAATAGCGCGGTCAGCTGCTTCTGGTTCAGCCGGCGCGCCTGCTTCGGTTTCAAGGCAATGCGGATGCTGGCGCGATTCCTGCCCTGTCCGGCACTGTTGACGGTGGCATACGTACTGACCACTTCGGGATAGGAGCGGATCAATTTCTCCACCTGCCCGGTCTTCGCCACCGTGTATTCCAGCGAAGCGTCTACCGCGGTCTCGAACTTGACGCCGATTTCCCCCAAATCCGGTTCAGGCACGAATTCCTTGCCGATCAACCCGGCCAGCATGAACGCCCCGACCAACGACGCCAGCGCCAGCCCCAGCGTCGTCAGCCGATGCGACAATGACCAGCCGAGAATGCGCGCGTACACATCGCTGACCCGGTCGAGCCATTCGCCAAAAATGTCCAGCGCGCCGCCAAAACCGGATCGACGACCGGTCGGGCGATGGCGGTCAGACCAGACCGAGGACAGCATGGGATCCAGGGTGAAACTGACAAACATCGACAGCAAGACCGCCGCGCTGACCGTCACCCCAAATTGATAGAAAAAGCGGCCGATAATGCCGCCCATGAACGCCACCGGCACGAAGACAGCCACGATTGACAGCGTGGTGGCCAGCACCGCCAACCCGATTTCCGCCGTGCCTTCCAGCGCGGCCTGACGATGGCTTTTGCCCATCGCGGCGTGGCGGACAATGTTTTCCCGCACCACAATAGCGTCATCCACCAGCAGGCCGATGCATAACGACAAGGCCATCAGCGTCATCAGGTTGATGGTGAAGCCGAAAAAGTAGATCGCGAAAATGGTGCCCAGCAGGGAAATCGGCAGGGTCAGGCCGGTAATGACCGTACTGCGCCAGGAGCCCAGGAACAGCAAAACGATTAACACCGCCAGCACCGCCCCTTCCAGCAGCGTCTTCTGCACATCCGCCAGCGAGGCGCGGATGGATTTGGAACTGTCGGCAACCTGGGTCATCGTGACACCGGCAGGAAGTTCACCCCGGATTTCATCCAGCACCCGATGCACCTTGTCGACCACCTCAATGGTGTTCGCGCCGGAGCTTTTGATGACGTCCACCGAAACGGCCGGACGACCGTTGATCAAGGCGGCGGACTCGGCGTCGGCCTCACCGTCCGCCACCTCCGCGACCTGTTCCAGATAAACCGGCGCGCCTTGGCGACGCGCCACGATCAGGCGTCGAAAATCATCCGGCCGGACCATGCGTCCCTTGATTTGCACCACCTGCTCCACATTGCCCTGCCGCAGGGTTCCGGCGGGCAACTCCGCGTTCTCCCGCTGCAGCACCTGCATGACTTCATCCACGCCGACCCGATAGGCTTGCAAGGCTTGCGGCTTGATATAGATCCGCACTTCGCGGCGGACGCTGCCCAGCACGTCCACCTTGCCGACACCGGCCACCGTCTGCAGCCGCTTGCTCAACTTCTGCTCGATGTAGGTACTCAGTTCGCGCATCGGCAGGCTGGTCGAGGTAAACGCCAGCGATACCACCGGAATGGCGCCGGGGTTGTATTTCTCGATACGCGGTTCCTCGATGCCATCGCGCAGCTGCGGTTTCAGCACCGCGATCTTGTCACGCACATCCTGCACCGCCGTTGACAACGGCACGCTGAGGTAAAACTCGATGGCGACGAAACAACGCCCCTCATACGAGGTGGACATGACCTTCTTCACCCCGGAAATGGTATTGACGCTGTCCTCGATCTTGCGGGTCAGGTCGGACTCAACCACTTCTGGCGAAGCGCCGGGATAATCGACGGTGACGATAACGAAGGGAAATTCGACATTCGGGAATTCCTCGACACCGACATCGCGATAGGCGAACAGCCCCACCACCATCAATGCCAGCATCATCATTGCCGCGAAGACAGGATTGTTGACACTGATCCGGGTCAGCCACATGCGCCCTACTCCGCCATTTTGACCGGCAGGCCGGCGGCGCCGTCCGCCAGCCGGGTCGTCACCACCAGATCACCGGGCTTGATACCGCTAACCAGCATCTGGCCGCTCCGGTCATCACGCACCAATACCCGAACCGGAACCAGGTCGAGCCTCTTGTCATGCACAACAGGTACGGTGCCGTCACTGCGCAAGGCGGCCAAGGGCAGAAGAACTCCGCTGACCGCCTCACCCAGGGCCAGTTTGCCTTCCGCAAACAAGCCGGCCTTAAGCGCCCGGCCCGGATTCGGCACCAGTACATACACCGTCAGGGCGCGGCTGCCGCTCTCCGCAACCGGGTTGATACGGCTGACCGTGCCCTGAAACTGCGTTTCGTAACCCGACACCCGGAATTGCACGGACTGTCCGGTGCGCACACGGGCAATCTCGCCGGCGGGGACAGTAATCTCCAGCTCCAACCGGCCCAGATCCACGATATCGAACAGCGGCGTGTTGAGGCTGACCGTCTGCCCCGGCTCCACCTGGCGGCGGGCGAGGACACCGGATATCGGAGCCGTGATCCGGGCATCCTCCAACGATTTGCGCGCCAAACTGAGTAGCGCTTCCTGAGCCTTCACCATCTCGGCGGCGGCGCGCGCCTCGGCCGCCCCGCGAGTCAGTTCCAGATCCGAGACAAACTGCTCCTTGCGCAAGGCCTCTTGACGATCGCGCACCGCATCCGCCAACACCGCCTGCGCCCTGGCGGATGCCAATGCCGCCTCCGCCTGCCTAACCCGCGCCTCCAACTCACGCACGGACAACAACGCCAGCAACTGTCCGGCCCGGATGTCATCCCCCTCCCGCACCAGCACCCGCTCGACCCGGGCAGCCACCTCGGCCTGCACGGTGGTTCGCTCCAACGCCCGCAACTGGCCCGTCACAACCACCGACGGCTGCAAAGCGCCGGTTTCCGCACGCACCACGTCGGCGGCGGCCAGCTCCAGCACCGCCTTGGACGCCGGCGGCGGCTTGGCGGTTTCCGGCGGACTGCAGGCCGCCAACAACACGGCCAGGCCTGCCCAAAGCAAATGCGCACGGAAATGGATAAGGGAAGGCATGAATTACTCCTGCGGACCGGAGGGAGCGATGCCGCGCCAGATGACCGGAATCAGTTGCCGGGCCATCTGCCCGACATCCAGCCCGGGATTGGCCATCGCGGCAAACATAACGCCGTCAAAAATGGCGCACCACAACACCGCCAACGTCTCGGCGGGAATATCGGACCGGGTCAGTCCGCCCGACTGCATCACCCGGACAAAGCCGGCGGACATATCCCACAAATGGCTATACATGGACTGCAGGCGGGCGGCAATTTCAGGATCCTGCGCCTGACTGACCACCTCCATGTACAGGCGCGGCCAGTCGCGGTCGGAGGCGCACCGCTTCCAGGCCGCGCCGAACAGCTCCGCCACCGCCTCCTGGGGGTCGCCATCACCGGATCGGGTGATGGCCTGGCGGATTTCATCCGGCACGGGTGACGTGTCCCGATGCAGCCGGGCATCGACCAACGCAAAGAAAAGATCATGCTTGTTGCGGAAATGCCAGTAGATGGCCCCCTTGGTCAGCCCGGCGGCGGCAGCGATTTCATCCAGCGAAGTCTTCTGCCAGCCTTTCTGCACAAAGACCTGCATCGCCGCCTGCAAGATGCGCTCCCGGGTTTCGTTGGGTTGCTCCCAGGCCAGCAGGGCAGGATAATTTTCCGGCGATCCCAACGTGCGGTTGACGATATCGACATCAACACCGGCGCACTGCGCCAGATGTTCGGGGGTGATGTCGGCAAGCGGGTGTGACAGGGCCAGTTGACGCAGGCTATGGACAAGCTTTTCACGCATGGCGGACATACTCAAAGGTATGTCCATACCCTAGGGTATGGCTGCCGAAAAGTCCAGCAACCCGGCACGAACGTCCTAGCGCCCTTCCCAGCAGTGCCCCAGCACCGAGGACAAGACCCGCAACTGGATCGGCTTGGCAATGTAATCATCCATGCCGCCTTCCAGGCATCGTTGCTGGTATTCGGGCAAGGCGTGCGCGGTCAACGCCACGATCGGCACCGGCGTCAACATCCGTTCCGCCTCGAAATGACGGATGCGGCGCGTGGCCACGAACCCGTCCATGACTGGCATTTCGCAATCCATCAGGATCAGGTCGATGTCAGCATGGTGCTGGTAGACATATTCAGCCGCCTGTTCGCCATCCAGCGCCTGAACCACATGCACGCCCAGCTTCTTCAATAAGGCGGTGATCACGGTCAGGTTGACCTCGTTGTCGTCGGCGACCAGCACATGCTTGCCCGCAAACTGGCTGGCGGCGGCCTGCAGTAACGCCGGAGCGGACTCGGCCTCGACGGACTGCCGCAGTTCAAAAACCTCATGCAGCAGGTCACTGAGGCCGCGGCCGGATACCGGTTTCTGCTGGTAGAACCGCACGCCGGCGGCCTCCAGCTCCCCTGCCGATGGCGCGGGCTGCATCGCCGTCAGCAGAATGCGCGGAATATTGCGGAAGCGTTCATCGGCCTCCATGGCGGAGGCGCACTCCAGACCGCTCATGCCCGGCATGCGCATGTCCAGGGTCACCACATCGGGAGGATTGCCTTCACGCAAGGCGGTTTCCAGACAGGCCAGCGCCTGCTCGCCGGAGAAGGCTTCCGTCACCTTCATGCCCCATTGCCGCGCATGCATGGCAATGACCTGGGTGAAGGCGGGAGAGTCATCCACCACCAGCAAATGCTTGCCGTTGAAAACCTGTTGGCTACGGCGCAGATGATGGTAAAGCACCGGATCGGCCGGCGTGTAGCGCACGCGGAACCAGAACAGCGATCCTTCCCCCGGCGAGCTCTCCACTCCGATGCCGCCGCCCAGCAGGCCGCTCAGCTTCTTGCTGATTGCCAGGCCCAGCCCGGTGCCGCCAAAACGGCGGGTCATTGACGAATCCGCCTGCGCGAAGGACTCGAACAGCCTTTCTTTCTGATCCGGCTGCACCCCGATGCCGGTATCGCTGATGGCGAAGCGGATATAACTGTGCTCGTCTTCGCGCTCCAGGGAAACACGCAGCGTCACCCGTCCGCGCTCGGTAAATTTGAAGGCGTTCCCGAGCAGGTTGAGCAAGATCTGGCGGATGCGCGTGGGGTCACTTTGGATGAAAACCGGCACATCGGCGTCGTTGAACGCCAGCAATTCGATATGCTTTTTCTCGGCGGTAAAGGCAAAGACCGAGGCGCACTCCATGCACAATTGCTCCAGATCGAAGTCCATGTTTTCGATCTGCATCTTGCCGGCGGTGATCTTGGAATAATCCAGAATGTCGTTGATGACCGAAAGCAGCGTCTGTCCCGACTGGGAAATGACCTCGGTATAGGTGCGCTGGTGCGGTTGCAGGTCCGATCCCTGCAACAGCTCGATCATGCCGAGGATCCCGTTCAGGGGCGTACGGATTTCATGACTCATCGTCGCCAGAAACTGGCTCTTGGCGCGGCTTTCCGCTTCCGCTGCCACGACTTTCTGTTGGGCCTGCAACTCCTGGAAGTGCGAACGTTGCAGCTCTTCGCGCAGGGTGCGTTCCTGCCGGATCAGGTGTTCTTGCGCCAGTATCTTGGCGCGGCGCTCCAGGCTGATGCGGTCGCCCAGGGCAAACGAGAACAGCGCCGCCTCCAGCACGCTGCCGATCTGGATGGCGTATTCGGTAAAGAAATTGACCGGCAGGAAGCCTTGCTTGTTCAGTGACAGGATGGCGATCGTGGGCATTAGGAAGAACCAGGCGATCGCGTAATAGCGGGCATGATGCAAGCCCCGATACCACAGGTAAAAGCCCGCCCAGATAGCGTAAACCGCCAGCATGCCGCAGGTGATTACCGCCGCGCGCACAGCCACTTCATATGAGCCGATGATCGACAGCGTCATCACGGCAAAGCCTGTTGCCGCGGTCAGCCGGAAAACACCCATGACGCGGGGATGGCTTTCGGCGGCATCGAGAAAACGCAGCGAGAACATGGCGCCCGTGAACAGGCAGCCCGACATGGTCAGCGGAATGATGAAGCCGTTGATGCCCGGCAGGCCCGGCCACAAGAACTGGAAACCGAAGCCGGAAAGGCTGACCTGAAAGACCAGGATGGTGAATACGAAGGCGCTGTACCACGCGTAACTGCGATCGCGCAGCATGGTGAAAATGAACAGGTTATAGATCGACATGATCAGCAGGATGCCGAAATAGATCCCCTCCACCAGCAAATTCTTTTGTTCCCGATCATAGAAATGCTGCCGGTCGTAATAAGTCAGCGGCAACTGCAACGAGCCTTCGGTTTCCACCCGTATCAGAAAAATCCGGGACTCCCCGGCCGCCAGCCGCACCGGCGAGAGGAAATAGCGGTTGGGCAGCGCGGTCACGACATCCTGCTGCATGTCGCCGAAACGGTACGCCGCCAGCATCCGGCCGTCAGCCGCCGTCTCGTACACCCGGACATGATCCAGCGCCGGATAGAGAATGGCCAGAATGCCATCCGTCGCGTCGCGGCTGTGAACATCTATCCGGAACCAGTAAGCCTGGGTAGTGAAGCCGAAATTGGGAGTGCCGCGATCCGGCGTCCATTGCGACGGCGCCAGTTGCATTACGTCCGAGGGTTGCCAGGGGCCATGCTCGCGCACATAGGCGATATGGCCGGATACCGGCATTTTCCCGGTTGAGGAAGAAAGCTGCAGCGGAGGAGCGAACGAGGCAAACACAACCTCTGCGGACAGGGCCCACAGGAGCAGCAGCAAGCGGATAATCGTTATTGTGGCCGCTTCGGACATGTTCGGTTCAGGGATGCATAGAATGTGATCTAGTCATCATACGCCTGATGACATGTATATTCTTTGTTCAATCCCTGAAAAAGGGCCGGATTCAGACAGACACCGGTAAACGCCAGACAGCATACACCGCTTCCTGCACGGCGGCGAGTCCTTCGTGGTCCAGCACCTCGATCCGGACCGGCAACCGGGCGCGGCCCTTCACCCGGAAAATGTCATGGAAGGCGTCAATTTCGGCCTGCGACGGCAGACAGGCCACGGCGCGGAAATCGCTTTGCACCGGGCGCCGGTATTCAATCCCGGCTCGGGCAATCGCCGCTTGGCAGGGGCCGAAATTGTCGGCCCACAGCATCATCAGTCCCCAGCCGGACAAGGACGCAAGGCTGCCGATGCTGCCCGCGAACCCGGTATTCTTGTCATTGTGATTCAGTGACAGCGGCGCAGAAAGCGTCAGGCTGACGCCGTCATAGGCCTCAACCTGCACGCCCATGGCGCGGCTGAGCGGGATATGCCGCGACAAGTAGGCCGCCAGATCACCGGCCGTCTTCATGCGCCGGTCCACTCCCGTACAAACTCGGCAAGCGGCAACGACGCGGGTGTGCGCGAGGCGGATGATGCCGTTCCGCAATAGACAAATCCGGCGATTGTTTCACCGGCCTGCAGCCCCAAGGCCGCATGCACCGTCGGGTGCACGGCCATCCAGCCGGTGCGCCACATGGCGGCAAATCCTGCCGCGTGAATCGCCAGCAGGAAGTTCTGCACCGCCGCGCCGGCGCTCAGCACTTGCTCGTACTCGGGCACCTTGTCATCGACACGTGGAGACAGCACGGCAACCACGATCAGCGGCGCCCGCAACGGCATCGCCAGCAAGCGGTTGCGCTCGGTCTCGCCCAGATCCGGCGTATCCTTCAGGGCGGCCTGCAGGAACGCCTGTCCCAGGGCCGTGCGGGCAGCACCGCGCACCACCAGATAGCGCCACGGACGCAACATCCGGTGATCCGGCGCGCGCAGCGCCGCCCGGAACGCATCCGTCAGCGTAGCTTCATCGGGCGCGGGGTCCGTCAAGCCGCCGATGGAACTCCGGGTCAGCAAGGCATCTAGTGCATCCATGGTCACTCCTCCCGGCTGGCGGCGTGCTTGCCCGCCAGGCGTATGTAATGTTCCGCTGAATACCGGAACCAGGCCAACTCACCCTCGGTCAGCGGCCGGGCCTTTTTCACCGGATTGCCGATATAGAGCCAACCGGACTCCAGACGCTTGCCGGGCGGCACCAGACTGCCCGCACCGACGAGTACGCGCGGCTCAATCACCACGCGATCCATCACGATGCTGCCGATGCCGATCAGTACTTCGTCACCAATGGTGCAGCCATGCAAGGACACATGATGGGCGATCGTAACCCGCTTGCCGATCACCAGCGGCGCGCCCTCGGGATCGGCCGGACGCTTGTGTGTCACGTGCAGCATGGCGAAGTCCTGGATATTGGAACCCTCGCCGATGCGGATGCTGTTGACGTCGCCGCGAATCACCGCCATCGGCCAGACCGACACGGAATCCGCCAGTTCCACATCGCCGATCACCACCGCCGTGTCATCGACATAGCAGCTTTCGGCCACAACCGGTCGGATACCGTCAAAGGGACGAATCGCCATCTCAGGCCACCTGCCCGGCGGAGCCGGTCTCGCCCTGCCCTTCCGGACGGGGAATGGGGCGCGAACGCAGCTGCAGCCAATCCTTGCTGATATTCCAGGTGGTATGGACCGCCCGGCTGCCGGTGAACACCCCGGCGTGGCCGCCGGGCACAATATGGAACGCCTTGTCGGTCGAGCTGACCACCGTCATGATCGCCCGCGCACCGGCAATGCTGACGATTTTGTCATTGTCCCCGGCAAACGCCAGCAGATTGCACTTTACCGCCGACAGGTCCGCCACATGGCTGTCGCCGATGCGGATCTTGCCCTTGGCGAAACGGTTATAGATGCCCATTTTCCGGGTCATTTCCTGTACCGTGGCGCCCGGATAATCGGGCATGTTGGTGAACCATTCGTTCATGGTCATGTAGCGCGCCACATAGTCATCATCAGCCATGTTGCGGATCAGCTCGACATAGCTGGCGGCCACGCCCAACGGATTGGTCATCTTGAACAGGATGGACAGTGTCTTGCCGGGCACGTGGAAGGCCTGCTCGGACAACTTGTCGAGCTGGAAGCCGGTCTTGTTCTTCACCAGGCTGGCGGGCCAGGCCAGGGCGCGCCCCAGCGGTCCGGCAAAGGCATTGGCCTTGTAAGTATCAATCGGGCTGGCGATGGTGATCAGGTTGGCCACCTTCTCATCCTTGCTGACGCCCAGATACAGCAGTGACAGCAGGCCACCCATGCAATACCCCATCAACGAGACTTCCTCGCTGCCGCTGTGTTGGCGGATGGCTTGCAGCGCTTTGGGAAACCAGTCCACGGTGTAGGTTTCCAGCGACAGGCCGGCGTCTTCCGGCCCGGGCTTGCCCCAGTCGATCAGATAGACCTCAAAACCATGCGCCAGAAAATAGCGGATCATGCTGCGGTCGGCCAGCAGGTCGAAAATCCAGGCAAACACACCCAGCGGCGGCACCATCACCAGCGGAATGGCGAAACGGCGACGACGCACATGCAGCGTCTGCCCGCCTTCCAGCGTCACGGTCTCGGTGTCCAGCGGCTTGTAGTATTTGACCGACATGATGCCGTCACGCAGGATAACCTCGTTCTCGGTCTTGTCGGAAAGGATATAGTTTTCCTTGTTGACCCGGCGCTGGACGGCATTCTTCACAAAGGCGGCGCTGGTCTTCGCCAGGCGGGAAGCGCGTTCGATTCGGCTTGGGCTCATGTAACACCTGTAGGCTGGATGAAGGAGTTTCGGACGACATCGCCCGATTTTACCGGTTTGGGTGCGCGCTGGAAAAACATTCCGCGCCAGCCCCCCGTTTTCGCATGAAAAAGGGGGCGTTTAACGCCCCCCTCCGTCGTGCTGACCGCTTAATGACGGCTGGCCCGCTCCTTGTCTTCCGCCTCCTCAGCCGCCGCCAGCGGTGCGGCGGGAATGGCTTCAGGCAGGGGCTCGGGTTGGCGCGTCAGGGCAATCGCCAGTACCTCATCGATCCATTTTACGGTCTTGATCGTCAGGTCGGCCTTGATGTTATCCGGGATTTCCTTCAGATCACGGGCGTTCTCCTCGGGAATGATCACCGTCTTGATGCCGCCGCGATGCGCCGCCAGCAGCTTCTCCTTCAAACCGCCGATCGGCAGCACTTGACCGCGCAGCGTGATTTCGCCGGTCATCGCCACATCGGCGCGCACCGGGATCTGCGTCAGGACCGACACCATCGCGGTACACATGCCGATACCGGCGCTGGGACCATCCTTTGGCGTCGCCCCTTCCGGCATGTGGATGTGCAGGTCGTTCTTCTCGTGGAACTCGGGAGAAATCCCCAGCATCCGCGAACGCGAACGCACCACGGTCAGGGCCGCCTTGATCGATTCCTGCATCACATCGCCCAGCGAGCCGGTCATGGTGTAATGGCCCTTACCCGGCGTGCTTACCGCCTCGATCGTCAACAACTCGCCGCCCACCGAGGTCCAGGCCAGTCCGGTCACCTGACCAATCTGGTCCTTCTCTTCGGCCTTGCCATAATTGAACTTGTAGACGCCGCAGTATTTTTCCAGATTCTCCGCATTGACCACGGTATGCGGCGCGCCCTCGCCCAACACCGCTTCCTTCACCACCTTGCGGCAGATCTTGGAAATCTCGCGTTCCAGATTACGCACGCCGGACTCGCGGGTATAGCGGCGAATCAGTTCGCGTACGGCAGAGTCTTCCACGGTCAGCTCACTGGCCTTCAAGCCGGCGGCCTGAATCTGTTTCGGCACCAGATACTGACGGGCAATCGCCACCTTCTCGTCTTCGGTATAACCAGGCAGACGGATGACTTCCATGCGGTCGAGCAACGGCGCCGGAATGTTCATGGAGTTGGCGGTGCAAATGAACATTACTTCGGACAGATCGTAGTCCACGTCGAGATAGTGATCGTTGAAATGGCTGTTCTGCTCGGGATCCAGCACTTCCAGCATGGCGGATGACGGGTCACCGCGCATGTCCGAACTCATCTTGTCGATTTCATCCAGCAGGAAGAGCGGATTCTTCACGCCAACCTTGGCCAGCTTCTGCACCAGCTTGCCGGGCATGGAGCCGATATAGGTACGGCGATGGCCGCGAATCTCGGCCTCATCACGCACACCGCCCAGCGCCATGCGCACAAACTCGCGCTTGGTGGCCTTGGCGATGGACTGGCCCAGGGACGTCTTGCCGACGCCGGGAGGCCCGACCAGGCACAACACCGGGCCCTGCAACTTCTTCACGCGCGACTGCACGGCCAGGAATTCCAGAATCCGCTCCTTGACCTCTTCAAGGCCATAGTGATCGGCATCCAGAATCTGGCGCGCCGCCTTCAGGTCAATGCCAATGCGGCTGCGCTTCTTCCACGGGACGCTGATCATCCAGTCAATGTAACCACGCACCACCGTCGCTTCGGCAGACATCGGCGGCATCATCTTCAGCTTCTTCAGCTCGCTTTCAACCTTCTTCTTGGCTTCAGCGGGCATGCCGGCCTTGTCGATGCGCATTTCCAGTTCGGCGATCTCGTTTTCCGGACCGCCGCCTTCGGAGCCCAGATCACCCAACTCTTTCTGGATCGCCTTGATCTGTTCGTTCAGGTAGTACTCGCGCTGGCTCTTTTCCATCTGCTTCTTGACCCGGCCGCGAATGCGCTTTTCCACCTTCAGGATATCGATCTCCGATTCCATGATGCCCATCAGGTGTTCGACCCGTTGCTGGATATCGGTGATGTCGAGGATTTCCTGCTTTTCTTCCAGCTTCAACGACAAATGCGCGGCAATGGTATCGGCCAAGCGTTCCGGCTCACGAATGGAGTTCACCGAATTCAACACTTCCGGAGCCACTTTCTTGGCCAGCTTTACGTACTGTTCAAATTCGTTCAGCAGCGAGCGCGCCAGCACTTCGCCTTCATTGTCCTTGAGATTCCCGTGGGGCACGCGCGCCAGGGTGGCCAGCCAGTAACTGCCGGTATCCGCCAGGCTGTCCAGCTTGCCGCGGTACTGGCCTTCGACCAGCACCTTTACCGTACCATCGGGCAACTTCAGCAATTGCAGGATTTGCGCGACCGTACCGACGTCATAGAGGGCGTCGCGACCGGGATCATCATCACCGGCATCACGCTGGGCCGCGAGGAAAATCTGCTTGTCGCCATTCATCGCCACTTCCAGGGCCTGAATGGACTTTTCTCGCCCGACAAAAAGCGGGATGACCATATGGGGAAACACCACCACATCGCGCAGGGGCAGCAGCGGGAGATCCAGCAGATTTGATTCGTACATATGCATTCAACCTGAATGGGACAACCGTCTGTTTATGGCTGCAAAAAATTTGCCATCTCAAATAACTGTTTTAGGGAGAAGTCGGGAAATTACAAGGGAGAGGGAGACTTTTTTTGTGTTCCGGACCTGACTGACGGCCGGAAACCGGGTCCCGCAGCAGACGCTGCGGGACCCGGTGGATCAGCGGGGGATATCCGGATGTCCGATCACCAGAAAGCGATCCGCATCCACGCCGGTCATGACCGTGGTTTTCGAACCGCCCGGCCAGACAATTTTCAATTCATCAATCCGTGTCGAGGTTCCGGTTCCGAAGTGAACCTCGGCCGGATTATTCCCCAGATAATTGCTGCCCAGGCTGACCTCACGCATCTGGGTCTTGCCGCCAACCGTGATGTAGACACGGGCACCCAATGCTTCCGTGTTCGGGCTAATGCCGACCAGACGCACCTGCAGGAAATGGGAATCCGGACGACCGGCAACCTGGTTCAAGCGCAAGCTGGGTTTGTCCAGGTGATTCGCCGTGACAATATCGATATCGCCGTCGCGATCCACATCCAGACAGGAAATCCCACGACCTTGACGCGTGTCATCCAGCCCCCAGGCCGCCGCTTCTTCCGTGAACACACCGGCTCCGTTGTTGATGAACAGACGGGAAGTATCGTTCAGGAAGACCGAATAAATATTCTGCAGCTCTCTTAATCTTGACTCATCCTCCTTACCTGGAAAAGTTGCTAACAAATAGTCCACAACCTGATCCGGAAGGATATATCCGTTCACTTGGAAAATATCCAGATCACCATCATTATCAAAGTCAGCGGCACATGTTCCCCAAGCCCAGCCTCCATCACGAACACCGGCGCTATCCGTCACATCCGTCAAGCCCCCTTTACCGTCATTACGATACATACGATTGCCGGTAATTCCATAGACGGGTATTGAGGGAGTCTTTGATCCATATATCGAGCCGACAAACCAATCCAGATCGCCGTCGTTATCAAAATCGCCAACCGCGGCACCCATACCGTTTTCATCGGTAATGACCGTGGGATCCGTGGTACGGGTAAAACCGTTGCCGTTGTTGATGAAGACCTGACTATTCTTGAAGTCTCCCGTAAACAGTATATCGAGCTTGCCGTCGTTGTTGATATCGGCAAAGTTTGGCGAGAAGGAAAAATCGTTACTGTTTACCAGACCGACCAAGCCTTTACTCGCATCACGTGAGGAGAACTTCCAGTCACCCATATTTTCTCGTAAATGACCAGAGCGAGCGATATTCGACTTATCGGTCCAATGTCCGGTCAACATATCAACATCCCCGTCATTATCATAATCACCAAAAGCCATGCCGTAAGTATTGTGGGCAGGACTGATGTTCGTCTGGCTCTCATCATGAATGATGAATGACGGCCATCGATTTTCAAGAATATAAAGCTTTTGTCCGAGAAAATTACCATAGACGACGTCTGACTTGTAATCTCCGTCAATGTCGGCGATGCCCAAGCTCGTCACAAGCCCGGCATCAATATGCTTTGGTAATGACGACGAGGGGATCCAGCCCTTGCCTTGGTCATTCAGATACGTCACAACTCCGTCCAGGCCGGAAGCAAAAACGACATCCGGCCAACAGTCAGCGTTAATATCGCCAACTGCCAAACCCGCTAGATTGGATGCATTGACACTAACGTTATCCTCTCGGATATAGCTATCGATATTCAACGCAAACGTATGAGAAAAATCCAACGCTCCGGTTGCCGTCACAAAACGACGCTGCTTCTGGTTTACCGCACCACGACCATCAGGACAGTTAACCGCATTTGCCAGCACGCGTGTTGAGACAGCGAGAGTCACCGGTGGAATCGCTACACCACCTGTAGCAGAAAGCTCGTTGAAGTCCGCTGGAGTTGAAGTTCCTGTCCCCCCCCCACCTGTATTCAGACAGGCGGCCCCCAGACCTGGGTTCGAAAAACACGGTGTCAACATTTGACCGTCCGGGTTATCCCCCAATACATCCGACGCAATCCACGGCTGAAGAGCAGAACTATCCGCCAAGCGGTAATCAGTTAAGGTCTGAACAAAAGCCACCAATGCCGATATATCAGTAGGCGTTAACGCCGGATTATTCAACAATACATAATCAGGCGACTTTTTAAATTGAGCCACCACATCCTGTGTATTCGTCTTGACACGGGGGTACGTTACCGTCAAATCCCTGAATTGATCCAAGGACTTCAGACTGAAATCATACGTGGACAACCCGGCCTCAGGATTGACATGATAAGCAATGGTCTCATAAAGCGTCGTGAATGACCCGGCATGGCCAAAAGGTGCCGTACGAGATGCATTGAGTAATGAAGGCGTCCGAAAGGCAAAAATATCGGAGTCCGACTGGGTAACTTCACGACGTCCGTCATCTTCGCCAAAGGTATTCTTGCCGCGACCGAGCTGCGGAAAGCCGGAGACATGGAATTTTTCATCGGTGAAATGTGAGCCGGAATGACAACTGACACAACCCGCTCCACCATTACTGATTGGCTTGAAAAATAACTTGGCGCCCGTCTTGGCAAGATCCGTAATTGCTGCATTATCGCCTTGGCGATATTTCAACCATGGCGAGCTGACAAATATCTGTGAACGCTGATAGTCGGACAAGGCTTTCGTAACCCGTTCAAAGGTAACAACCTGATCAGGGGTGCCGGTAATATTGAATGCTGTCTTGAAACGGGAGACCCATTGAGAATTGCTTTTCAGACGACTAACAATCGCGGCACGTAAAGCATCGTTACTCAGCGTCGAAAACTCACCAAAACCACGCATCTCGAAAAGGGATGTCACCGGAAAACGCGCCTGGCCCTCGGTCAGGTTAGCGCCTGCCAGCGGGTCGGCCTGTTGTAACAGGCTGTCAGGCGTGCGAATGGATTGCCCGGCCCCATTAGGCTTGGTATCCGGATCCAGGATGAATGCACGGCCGTCATGGAACATGGCGCGATCGTACAGGGCAATATTGAAGGTCGTCGGTGAGTTGCGAGGAACATTGGGACCGTTTCCCGGAACGGGGTCATCGGTAGGAACATAAAGCAAGGTGCGCCCAGGCCCCAGAAGATCGGGATTTACCGCATTCACACCCACCGGAAGCGAAAGCGAATCCGTGCCTGCCAATAACGGGTGATGGCAGGAGGCGCAGGCCGTATCGCGATCACCGCTTAGGGACTTGGAAAAAAATAGCGCCCTACCCAACGTCGGCACCGCGTCCGAGATTTTTGGCAATGCCCGCCCGGCGGTCGGATCCGCCTCAGGAACCACGGCGCTCACCATCGCCCGCAACTCGGTATCCGGTGTAGTGTTCTCGGAATCATCTAACCCGCCTCCGCCACCACAAGCTGCCAATGTCAGCGAGATCAGAGTCAGGAGACCGGTATTCAGAAGCGCCGGCTTAAGCCGGAATGGGGCTGGGGCAATTCGCATTTTTATTGTCATCAACGGAAAACGGCTGTAGGAATAGTAATATCCGTCTAGCGTAATGCAAAGCGCGGATATCCCCAAATGCAGCAAAGCCCGGACAAGCGAACTTGACCGGGCTTTGTTTACACCTTTGGCCTGTATTCAGGAGGCTTTAAGGTTTGTTGACGCCAACGGTAACGGCGACTCTTCCTGACTGGCTTTATCTTCAAAAACCAGCAGTGGGGGCGTCCCCTCCAGAATGGTCTTTTCATCAACCAGCACACTGGAAACCCCTTCCTGGGAAGGCAGGTCATACATGGTTTGCAGCAACACCCCTTCCAGAATGGAGCGCAGGCCACGGGCACCGGTCTTGCGAACCATGGCTTTGTTGGCCACGGCCTTCAGGGCCTCTTCGCGGAACTCCAGCTCCACGCCTTCCATCCCGAACAGCTTTTGGTACTGTTTGGTCAGGGCGTTGCGCGGCTCCGTCAGAATCTGCATCAAGGCATCTTCGCTCAGCTCTTCCAGCGTCGCGATGACAGGTAAACGTCCAATGAACTCGGGAATCAGGCCGAACTTGATCAGATCTTCCGGCTCCACTTCCCGGAAAATCTCACCCACATTGCGATCTTCTTCCTTGCTCTTCACCGTGGCGTTGAAGCCAATGCCGCCCGGTTCGGCGCGGCTGCGGATGACCTTGTCCAGTCCGGCGAAGGCACCGCCGCAAATGAACAGGATGTTCGAGGTATCAACCTGCAGGAATTCCTGCTGCGGATGCTTGCGACCGCCTTGGGGCGGCACCGAAGCCAGCGTACCTTCGATCAGCTTGAGCAGGGCTTGCTGCACCCCTTCCCCCGATACATCACGGGTAATGGAAGGATTATCGGACTTGCGGGAAATCTTGTCGATTTCGTCGATGTAGACAATGCCCTGCTGGGCCTTCTCTACATCGTAATCACACTTCTGCAGCAACTTCTGAATGATGTTTTCAACATCCTCGCCCACGTAGCCGGCCTCGGTCAACGTCGTGGCGTCGGCAATGGTGAACGGCACGTTCAGCAGGCGAGCCAGCGTTTCCGCCAGCAGCGTCTTGCCGGAGCCGGTCGGACCGATCAGCAGGATGTTGCTCTTGGCCAGTTCCACATCCTGATTCTGCTTGCCGCCCGGAGTGGTCTTCTTCATACCGGCGCGCAGGCGCTTGTAGTGGTTGTACACCGCTACGGCCAGCACCTTCTTGGCCTGCTCCTGGCCAATGACGTACTCATCCAGCGTCAGCTTGATCTCGTGCGGAGTCGGCAGCGAGTCCTTGGACTTGCCGTTCGCCTGACCCTCTTCGCGGACTTCCTGCCGGATAATGTCATTGCAGAGCTCGACACACTCGTTGCAGATATAAACCGAGGGACCGGCAATCAGTTTGGAAACTTCATGCTGGCTTTTGCCGCAGAAAGAACAGAACAGCAGTCTTTCATCACGGCTCTTACGGTCATCACTCATGTCTTGCCCTCATTTATTTTCTGGCGTCCGCGGACGGAATCAGGGACGCTTTTCCAGCACCGCGTCAATCAAGCCGTAAGCCTGCGCTTCCTCGGCGCCCATGAAGTTGTCACGGTCGGTGTCCTTCTCGATACGTTCGAGCGGTTGACCGGTATGGGTTGCGAGGCACTGGTTAAGTTTATCGCGAATCTTAAGGATTTCCTGGGCGTGAATGGCGATATCGGATGCCTGGCCACGGAAGCCCCCCAACGGTTGATGGATCATCACCCGTGAATTGGGCAGGCAGTACCGCTTGCCATGAGCGCCGGCCGCGAGCAGGAACGCTCCCATTGAGCAGGCCTGACCTACGCAAATGGTGCTGACATCGGGCTTGATGAACTGCATGGTGTCATAGATGGCCATGCCGGCTGTCACCGAGCCACCGGGAGAATTGATATAGAGATGGATATCCTTGTCGGGGTTCTCGGATTCCAGAAACAGCATCTGGGCCACAATCAGGTTGGCCATGTGGTCTTCCACTTCGCCGACCATGAAAATGACGCGCTCTTTCAGCAGGCGCGAGTAGATATCGAAGGCGCGTTCACCACGGGCGGACTGCTCGACCACCATTGGCACAAGGCCGCTGTTGACTGGATTCATCTGGCTTGTCTCGATGCGAATTGTTGAAGGTATTATCTGCGCTGTAACATTTAGCAAAAAAGAATGGCGCATTCCAGCAATTTAGCAAATCACAGACATAAAACATCTGACAAGGCTAGCACAACGCGGCTGGCACGAATGTGCCAGCCATCGGAAGGAGCGATTACTGCTGCTGGCGCAGCAGGTCACTGTAGGAAACGGCCTTGTCGGTGATCTGGGCCGAAGCCAGGATCAGGTCAACCACCTGATCTTCCAGAACGGCGGACTCGATCTGGGCGCGCTGTTCACGGTTGCCCATGTACCAGGCCACGACTTCGGACGGATCTTCATACGACTCGGCGATTTCACCGATCAACGCCTTGACGCGGTCGCCATCAACCTTCACTTCGTTCTTGTTGATGATCTCGCTGATCAGCAAGCCCAAGGCGACCGAACGGCGCGAAGCCTCTTCGAACAGCTGGTTCGGCAGCATTTCCGGCTTGATGTTCTGGGCGTTGCCGCCAAAGCGCTGAATAGCCTGCTGACGCTGACGATCAATTTCCTGTTCCACCAGCGCCTTCGGCAACTCGATGGCGTTCGCGGCCAACAGGGCATCAAAAGCGGCGGTCTTCACGCGGGCGCGAATGCTGTTGCGCAGCTCGCGCTCCATGTTCTTGCGGACATCGGCGCGGAACTTGTCGACGCCGCCTTCCGTCACACCGAACGCGCTCAGGAAAGCCTCATCCAGTTCCGGCAGTTCGGGGCGGGCAACCTTGCTGACCTTGATAGCGAACCGGGCTTCCTTCCCGGCCAGGTTCTCGGCCTGGTAATCAGCCGGGAAAGTCACGGTGATGGTCTTTTCATCGCCAGCCTTCATGCCGACGATCTGGTCTTCAAAACCGGGGATCATGCGGCCCGACCCCAGAACCAGGTTGAAGTCCTTGGCGCTGTTACCGGCAAAAGCTTCACCATCAACAGTGCCTTCGAAGTCCAGGGTGACGCGATCCTGGAGGGCGGAAGGCTCGGAAATATCGGCAAACTTGGCGCGCTGACGACGCAGGTTGGTGATCATTTCCTCAACATCGGCGGCGGTCACTTCCGAAGCCGGGCGCTCGACGGACAAGGCGGAAAAATCGCCGATGGTGACTTCAGGATACACTTCAACCACGGCAGCAAATTCCAGATCCGCACCTTCAGGGGCGTTGAACGGCTCAATCGTGGGGAACCCGGCAACGCGCAGGCTCTGGCTTTCCACGGCTGCCACGTAGCTGTCGCGAATCACATCTTCCAGTGCCTCAGCACGGATGCTGTCGCCAAAACGCTTCTTCACCATGCTCAACGGCACCTTGCCCTGACGAAAACCGTCCATTTTGATGGTACGGGCGGTCTGGTTCAGACGGTTGTTGAAAGTCTGCTCGATACGGCTGGAAGGAACAGAAATTTTCAGGCGGCGTCCCAGAGCGGAAACGCTTTCGACAACTACTTGCATGGCATCCTCGGTTGTTTTTCAGGCCAACAGGCTAAATCTAAAACCGGGGATTATACGGGAGAATGAAGCAAAGGGAAGGGAGACAAGACAATTCGGAACAGGACGTGGGAGCCCCTGAGGGGCTCCCACGTTCGTTTAACCCTGCCAGGTAGAGAACAGGGTCAACTCCAGGCTGTCAAAGTACTCTGGCGGCATATCCGTATAGCCCAAAGGCGGCTGAGTAAAGGCTGCCATTGCCGTAACCAACGTCCCAACACTGCTATCATCAATTGCAAAACCATCACCAGTGGAAATAGTTTCGATATGATTAGCCGCCGCTGTGAACCAACCATTGAACGTTACCTGATCGGTTGTGCCTATCACTGTCACCACAAGATCATTTCCGCTCTGGGCAAACCATAGTTGAGTATGATTTACGGAGGAATCGAACGTAAAACTATCCACTCCTCCCGTGTCGGAAACTGAATCAGTACCATCCCCTCTGGCAAAGAGGTAACTTGTATTTCCAGTACCACCTGTGATTGTATCGTTGCCTTGCATTCCGTTGAAGGTATCATTGCCACCACCACCACTCAGCACATTAGCACCAGCATTACCAGTAATTGCATTATCCTGAGTATTTCCCACACCGCTAATGTTGTTCAGACCAACCAGCACCAGGTTTTCGACATTCGCTCCCAAGGTATATGTGGTGGCCTGGCTGTAGACCGTGTCTACGCCTTCGCCAGCCAACTCTGTCACGGAGTCAGAGGTGTTATCAACGAAATAAACGTCGTCACCGAGGCCCCCCAGCATGGTGTCGTTGCCTGCCATGCCATCGAGCGTATCATTCCCCAAACCGCCCACAATCGAGTTGTTGTTGCCGTTACCCTGGATGAAGTTGTCGTACTCGTTGCCAATTGCGTTAATGGCTCCTGCAAACTCAAGCAATTGCAGGTTCTCGATGTATGAGCCGGCCGCCAAGGTATACGAGCTCGTAGAAAGCACACTATCAGTACCCTCATTAGCCAACTCAGTCACGGTATCAGAGCCTTCGACGTAATAGATGTCGTCTCCGGCACCGCCAGTCAGAACGTTGGCTGCACTATTACCCGTTAGATAGTTATTCAGGGCGTTACCAGTGGCATTAATCGCTGAAGTTCCCGTCAGAGTCAGATTTTCAACGTTGGCCGCCAGAGTGTATGAAACAGACGATTGAACCACATCAGTCCCCTCACCTGTATTCTCAACAACAGAATCACTTGCATTGTCGACAATATAGGTGTCATCACCCAAGCCACCTGCCATGGTGTCTATGCCGCCCAAGCCGTCAAGGACATTGGCCGCAGAGTTCCCAGTCAGAGAGTTCGCGCTGGCGTTACCCGTTCCATTGATGGCAGACGAACCTGTCAAAATGAGATTCTCGATCAACGATCCCAACGTGTAACTGGCGCTGGAACTGACCGTATCCGTATCATTCCAGGCACCGCCCAGACGGATCTCAGAGACCTGAACATCTGTATCTCCTCCTCCGCCAACAATGCTATTGAATACCAAGCGATAATATCGATAGGCGGACAGATTTGCAGAGAGGTCTACCGTTGGGTAGTCCGTTAAACGGGCAGTAGTCGTTGTTAAAGCAACCGCGGTTCCGGAAATTTGCACCATATCCAAGGTCGTTGAGGTATTGGAACCATAAAGCGTAAAGGTCTTTGGATCACGATAGGACGCATCATTAGCGGTAGTCAGCCCCAACGAAGTCACAATTGCGGAGTAGCCCAAATCGATCAGCGCTCCGGTATTTGGAGTCGTATAGTTGAGATACTTGGTGGAAGTGTTGTTATCAAAGGCCTTATCGACGGTCTCTGCAGCAGGAGTGGAACCCCCGTAGATTGCGAAATTGCCAGCGGGCAAACCATCCGTGAGATCAGTTTGCAACTCGGTGATCGCATCGGAGCTGGAGTCCGCGTAATAGAAGTCGGCACCTTTACCCCCTGTTAGTGTATCAGTCCCCCCCCCTCCAGACAGCGTGTCATTTCCATCGCCACCAGATATGAGATTATTGGAGGTATTGCCGATGATGGTGTCGTTACCGGTACTGCCTGTGGCGTTGATGGCTCCACCCGAATCCTGAAGGTAAAGAAACTCAACGTTAGACGCCAATGTATATGTGGCTGAACTATAAACTGTATCAGTTCCGGCGCTAGCAAGTTCGGTAATTTGCGCCGAGCCGGAAGTAATATAGTATGTGTCGTTTCCAGCACCTCCCGCCAGCGTATCCGTACCACCATTACCGTAAATCGTATCGTTGCCAGAGCCGGTTGTTACTGTATCAGCACCTGTACCATCCCAGACAAGCAAGCCACCTGTATTGGTGCCAAAATTAAGTGTAAATCCCCCAGACGTAAAATTAGTTGTCTCACTGGTGGTATTGTATGCATATACCGCCTCAACATTCGCCAGTGAACCGCTATAGTTAACATTATCAACATATACAGTATCATAGCCATTTCCCGCCGTCTCTGAAACTGTATCGTTGCTGCCTACAATATAATAATCGTTACCCGCGCCTCCAGCCAACGTTGTCAGTCCAGCGGCATTAAATGTGCCAATTATTCCATTATCTAAAACATTCCCATTCACCAGGGAAAATGTTGCGGTTCCCTGTAGCACCAATTTTTCAACATTGGCGTCCATGGTATATGTTGCCAACGTCCCGTTGGCCTTGATGTTAACCACATCATAACCTGCATTGGCGTTTTCGGTCACAACATCACTGTTCGCACCATCATAATAAACATAATAGGTATCGTCCCCTGCCCCACCAGCCAGAGAGTTACTCAAAAGATTATCCCAACCGTTAAGCGTGTTATTAAGGTTGTTACCGGTACCCGCAATAGTGCCGGTACCTGCCTTCAGGTACAGATTCTCGAAATTGGCACCCAGGGTCCAGTTGACAGCAGCATTAACAGTGTCAGTTCCACCAAAAGCATTTTCGGTACAAACATCGGACACATTGTCAACATCATAGGTATCATTGCCAGCACCACCACTCATAGAATCGGCGCCGGTTCCACCTGTCAGGGTATTGTTACCGGCATCACCTGTAAGCACATTATTCAGGCCGTTACCCGTCAAGCTCAAATTCGCGGCTGCATTTTGAAGAACCGCATTTTCCACATCCGCATCCAGCGCATAAGATACGGTGGTCAAAACAGTATCCGTACCATTACCCCCGGAAATAGCGTCACCGCCATCCGTGATAATTGAATCATCACCATCTTCACCATTTAGAGTATCGCCACCACCTCCGCCGGAAATAGTGTCATTACCGCCACCACCCGATAATGTATTGGCACCTGAACCACCAATAATCAGGTTGTTCAAACCATTCCCCTGAGCTTTTTTAAGATCATCAGTGCCGGTAAACGTTAAATTTTCAATATTCCCGTTACCAATCCGGCTTAGACCATTGGCAAGATCACTCGCGCCTGCATTCAGATCAACAGTGGCAGATTCGATACCACTTCCGTTGTCATCGTCATCAACATCAATCCAGTTGATAACCAACGAGTCATTACCTTCATTGGCATTTTCTACGATCACGTCCAGAACATAAGGAGCCCAACCGGGATTAACAGTTGCTTGCCCTAACCAGTTGTACGAGGTATAGCGCTCGTCAAAAGTGCTGACATAGTATGTATCATCACCCGTACCGCCGTACATGGTATCACCATCATTGGATGTCGGTGGTACATCCTCTGCATTACCTCCCCCGTAATTACTATCGAAGGTGTCATTACCTCCGTTCCCATAATAGACATTTTCATTAGCATTACTAATGAAGTAATTTGCAACCCCATTACCCGTACCTGTACGAGATCCATTCGTGAACGTGATATTTTCAACATTGGCATACTGGGTTGCATTCAGGTCAACGTTGAAATCCGCCTGGATAGTATCATTACCCCCTGTTGCGGTCTCAACAATTGCTCCGGTGAAACTGCCAGAATAAACATAGGTGTCATTGCCCCCACCTCCTGCCAAGGTATCACCGGCACCCCCAATCAAGGTATTCGCACTACTGTTACCGGTGATATAATTTGAAACGCTATTACCGGTCAAAGTAATCGCTTGAGAGCCAGTTGCTGTCAGATTTTCAAAGTTTGTTCCCAACGTATAACTGATTGATGTGTAGACAGTGTCTGTTCCTTCTGAGGCATTTTCCGTAACGGAATCACCTGAATTATCCACATAATAGCTATCGTTACCTGTTCCGCCCACCATGGAATCAGTACCAGCATTACCATCCAGAACGTCATCGTTAGCGCCACCGCTCAAGGTATCGTTACCGGTTCCGCCATAAAGGGTATCATTCCCGCCATCGCCCGACAGGATGTTATTCGCAGCATTACCAGTAATCATTTCATTGAAATTACCGGTCGCTCCATTACCGTTAGCCGCCGTACCTGTTAGCACGAGTGACTCAATATTCGCCGAGATGGTATAACTGACCGACGCATTAACCGTATCAGTACCACCCGAAGCAGCTTCAACAATCACATCGGCCGCAGCATCCACATAAAAACTGTCATTTCCGGCACCACCCACCATGGAGTCAGTACCAGCGCCGCCATCAATAATGTCATCGCCGTTACCGCCATCGATGGTGTCAGCACCGCCTTGGCCATTAATGCGGTCATTACCGTCCGCACCCGACATCATGTTATTACTGGCATTACCATCCATGGTATTATCGAGCACATTACCCGTTACGGCCGCTACGGTGCCCATCAACGTCAAGTTTTCCACATTGGCACTTAGAGTATAGCCGGAATAATTAACCTGGACGTTATCGGTACCCTCGCCATCCTGCTCGATAATGACATCGCCAGCATCATCTATGATGTAGGTGTCGTCACCGTCTCCACCAGTCAGTGTATCGTTACCAGTAGTTCCTGTAGCCGCTCCGCTTGTCAGGGTATTGGAAGAGGCATTCCCGGTAATTGCGTTGGCGGAAGCATTACCGGACCCGTTAATATTAGAGGTCCCGGTCAATACCAGATTTTCAAACCCTGTGCCTAGCGTGTAGGAAATAGAGGAATAAACGGTATCCGTACCACTGCTGTCTACCAGCACGTCACCCACATTATCAACATAGTAGACGTCGTTACCATCACCGCCGTTCATACTATCGGCGCCAGTTCCGCCATCCAGCGTATCATTACCTAAACCACCATCAATGGTGTTTGCAGCAGTGTTTCCGACCAGATAATTATCACTGCTATTACCCGTCAGAGTGGTAGCTGAACCTGAAATAATCAGGCGCTCAACATTAATGGGAAGAGTATAATTGACTGAGGCATAAATAGTATCATTCGTTCCTTCGCCAGCCGCCTCGGTAACAGTATCGCCGACATTATCGACATAGTACGTGTCATTACCGCCGCCTCCAATCATAATATCAGCGCCTGTGCCTCCATTCAGCGTGTTATCTCCATTATTACCACGCAAATTATTAACCAGGCTGTTGCCATAGGCGACGATATTATCCCCCCCCAGCAAAACCAGGTTCTCGACGTTATTCGGCAGGGTAAAACCGACATAGCTGTAAACGCGATCATTGCCTTCGTTTGCCAACTCAACGACTACATCACCATAACTATCAACGTAATACTGATCATTGCCAAGGCCGCCAACCAGAGAATCATTCCCTGCCCCGCCATTAACCACATCATTACCTGCACCACCTGTAATGGTATTATTCCCATCATTACCAACCAGATAATTATCCTGTGCATTACCTGTTGCCGTCAAATTAGACTGCCCAGTTAAAGCCAAATTTTCAATATTAGCTCCGAGGACATAACTAATGCTACTGACAATCGCATCCGTACCTTCGGATGCGGCTTCAGTCACAACATCTAATGCACTATCAACAAAATATCGATCATTACCCAAACCTCCAACCATCGTATCTTGGCCCACACCTCCATCTAAAGTATCATTACCGCTCCCACCCACAAGGCTATTATTGCCAGTATTACCTGTTATCCAATTATCCAATGTATTGCCAATTCCATTTAGATTGGCGGTTCCAAGCAACTCCAACAACTCGACATCAGCACCTAATGTATAGCTAATTTCACTATACACTTTATCTGTACCTTCATTAGCATTCTCGACAACAACATCCAAAGAGCTGTCAACATAGTAGCTATCTCGCCCAGTTCCCCCGATCATTGAATCAGTGCCGATTCCACCTGACAAAATATCATCACCGGCACCGCCAAGCAGCGTATCATTCCCATTCCCGCCGTAAAGACGGTCATTTTCTGAATCGCCGCTCAGCAGATCGTTACCATCGTCACCGTAGATATAATCTGTGCCGGCACCGCCATAAACCGTATCATCGCCGGACCCGGCAAAAATGGTATCGACCCCGGCTCCGCCATCAATCGAATTGTTGCCTGAATTCCCGTTAATGCGATTGCTTTCAGAGTTCGCCGTAACGTTCAGCGACCCACCATACATATTAATAATTTCGATGGAGCTGGTGGACAGGTTAATGGTTGTCGCGTAAACATATGCAACATCCGTGCCCTCTCCCGCCAACTCAACCACCACATCGCTGGCGCTGTCGATCACATAGACATCATTGCCCAAACCACCAACCATGGAATCATCACCGGAACCGCCGTCCAGGTAGTCATTTCCCCCGGCCCCGGAAAGGGTATCGTTACCAGCATAGCCGTAAAGGCTGTCAGCACTGGCAGTACCCGTCAGGCTATTGTTGTTAGAATCACCGTTAATGATCGCCATCTTGCACCTCGGTTCTTAGTGTCCAGCCCGGACCTGCTTAAATTGTAGTCATATCACCGGGCGGTATTGGGTCTTCTGTCGGATTATTGGGGCTTAATATCGAGTTGAGCGTACAGTCGCCCGCCAGGTATCACAATTTCACCCATTCGATACGTACTGCCGCTGACCAGATTCAAATCGCCGATCCGCACAATATTGGCGAAGCCAGTTCCTTGCGCCGCTCCCAGACCTGTGCCCGGCCCGAACTGGAATGCGCCGGCGAACGTCACCGTACTGTTACCGATCTCGATACGGCTGGCGTCGCTGAAATTGCTATCACCAGCCACATGCTCAGGATTCAGGTTGATGGTTCCGCTGATATTGCTGAACTGGATCTGTGTTCCATCCGTGGGCTCAATCAGCGAGATACTGTTGGTCGCACCGCCATTCAGCACCAATTGTCCGCTCATCCCCAGGTAACCCCCTGTACCACCGGGCGGAGACAAGGCAAACGACATCTCACCGGCCATCCGAACGCGCAGGCCGAACATTTCGTCATCATTACGAATCGTGGTAATGGTGGATCCGTTGGGTAGTTGGCCGACGGCAAATTCGCCCGACAAATCGATCATCATGTTTTTCGACGTGAATTTGATGCCATCCACACCGTCCGTGGCCGCATCCGCCACAAAGAACTGGCTTTGACCCAGCGTGACTTGCCCATCGATATTCCGCCAACCCAGATAGGTTCCGGCCGTGGGGTCCGCAATCAGCACATGGGTTCCCTCAAGGCCTGTGCCGTCACGGCCGGTCGTGGCGAACTTCAGATCGAAACCAATCCCGCGCTTGACCGTCACCGCCGCATTCGGGTGACCGCCCGGATACAACAGCATATTGGCGTCAAAGTCATACAACGTGGGAATCAACGACCAGTTCTGGGTGGTCTGGGCGAAGGTGGAGTTGTTCTGGAAAACCAGCGTGCGGGCATAGGTCTGGAGATTCAGGTTGCGAATCGCAATCCCCAGCGCATCCGAGGTTTCCCCGCCTACCGAACCAAACCCTGTCCTGAAGTCCGGCAGCGTGCCCCCGGCGGCGATCAGATTGATATACCAGTCGCCAAAGGTGATATCCGGACTGGTCGGGTTAATCGCGGCCCCATTGATGAAGTCGGCAAAATTCTTGAAGATGACCGAGTAGGCATTGGGATGCCCCAACTCCAGCGAGAAGGTATTCTTGTCCAATACCGCTGATGTCGAAATCTTCAGGCCTTGGCTGCCCGTTCCGGTCAGCGAATTATCGGCGCGCATCCGGAAGTCTACATTGGTCATGTTACCGGAAGCACCGACCCGCAAGATGGTGCCAGCGCCGGTAGTGGTAAATCCACTGACCACATTGCTCTTCTGCGCCAGGTCAAACTGGAAACCATTGGTGTTGCCGGTCTTGCTCAGGCCCAATGTGCCGGTTGCCCGAAAGCCTTCCGTCGGATCGATGGTAAATTGGCCGTTAAGCGTGCCGTTGACATTCAGGTTTTTCAGGATTGCCAAGCTACGTACCGATGAGGGATTCGTTTGGGCAAGATACAGGTTGGCGCCCTTGATATTGACCTTCAGGCGGCCGTTGGCGCTGGTGCCATCAAAAAAGCCATTGGTATTGAAATAAGAAATGGTTGAAGTCTGGGTATTTTCCAGAGCCAGTTCGCCATATGTGGTAGCGCAAGCCACGCCGGCGTTACAAATCCCGAATGACCCCACCGTCAGCAGAAACGGCTGCAGGCTGACATTCAATGCAATGGCGGGAACACCGCTAACCAGGTCGGTGTCCGCACCGATGTCCATGGTTGCCGTTGCTGAAAATGTACCGCTGCCACCTGGGCCGGTCAGGTTGATATTCCGAAATTGCAGATCCTTGCTGTCTTCCTGCCAATAGGCGCGCGTCATGGTCAACGAAGAGCCGGAGACTCCGACCGACAAACCTTCCTGACCACTGATATCTCCCATCGACTCATCAGTCAGCGAATCCAGGGCAAATGCGCCCTGGTTGATCAACAACATGCTGTAAGCCAGCAGGGTCATTGCGGATTTCATCCTCATTCCTCCTAGCAGAACTGCAGCGAGCCGTAGCAGTTGTCTGCCGGCAACTGACCAAGATCGACGTTCTGGATGACGGCAGGCTGTCCGAACAGCGCGCCCGTACCACTCACTTCAATATAATCATTGATAACAAGATTCTGGATCGTCACCTGAGGAATGGACATCCACCAGCCCTGCTGGGCAGCTACCGTGGCGAATGGGTTGGTAATGCCATCGACCTTTTGCCAGTACAACGCCTCTTTCTGCAAGGATAAATACAGCCCTCGAACTGGTCCGGTACCGGCGGTGTCGGTAATGGCCAGATCATGCACGTACTTGAGATTTTCGGTCAGACGGGAATCCAGTGTCAAACCAAACAACGCCGCATGCGCCACGAGGCCGTCCATGAACATGCAGTTGGTTGCGGTGGGATAATCGGTACTACCGCAAGTCTGGTTCTGGCTGCGGTTGAAGATCAATGGATTGCCGCCGTGCAGAGCCGCATAGTCATAAGGATCCAGCGTTGCTGTTGTCATAATACAGAAGAGCACACGCGCACAAATATTGGTCATCGAGGCCTGGTTGATAACCGCGTTCATGTCGCCGCTGAAGCTGTTGATACCGAAATCATCCGAGTTATCTGACGGATTGGGATTTTCACCCATCGTCATTTTGCCGAAGGCCTGTTCGGCACCAAAACGGATGCCTACCATTTCACGCGTGGCGGCGACAGTTGGATTCCGGATGGCGAACTCGAAGAAGGGACGCGTCAGGATCGCGTCTGTCAGCGGCCCGGAATCCGTGGCGCTGGAAGCCGTGGCGCCGGTAAGACGGACGTTGGAAATGTCGATATCGCAACCGGAGCCTTTAACCCCGCCACACCCCAGTTGCAGGCTACGAATATTGGCGTTCATCTGCATTTCCGCATCCAGCGCAATGCGATAGAAACCGATGTTGCTGTTCGGGTTGCCGCCGCCGGGAGGAATGTAGTCGACCGCAAACAAGGATGCCTGCGCGGTAACGCCATCCAGGCTTTCATCATCCATGTCCTGCATACCCGACCAGGCAACAGAGACATGAGCCAGCAGCACAGCCACAATCCACGCCATCATTTTTCTTATCATTATTTTTCCCCTACTCAGCAACGCGGATGGTCGGATGTGCAAGCAAACATTTTCAAGGTGCCGCTAATGGCGACATTGCCATTGATCTGGAGACCGAGAAAGCCGTCCTCACTGGTTGCCAGATAGCCTCGCGTGCCAGATGCCGTCAGCAGGTTGTCACGCTCAATCGACATGTTGGAAATGGTCAGGTTCTGTATCTGGATTTTATTGGCCGTTCCGCCAAATCCAAATTTGGCCGCCGACACCGTGGAAGTTCCGCCGCCATCATTGGTGTAGGACACCGTATCCGCATCCAACGTCAGGTACGGAATGAAGATGCGTCCGTAAAAACCCTTCCACACCAACCACTCCTGATCGGTACCGGCGGTACCCCGATTGTTGAGCGAAACCGCCAAGCGGCACTCAATCAAGGCCAGGGACGCACCGCCGCACAATGTATTGCCATTGGCGTCCGCGTTCAGCCGCATATCCAGCGCAATCGCGATTCCCGCCTGCCCGGATACATCATCAAGCGCTTCATTGGATACCGGATCGAGATCAGCAAACGCACTTCCGGCCATGCCAGCCAGCACCAACGCCAGGTACAGAGGCTTTTTCATTATTATAATCCCAAGGTCTTGATCTTCATGTGCTGGATCATCAGGCCGTCAATCTTGGCGCTACCCAGATCCACCGTTGCGCCGGTTGGACTTTTGAACTCCACTTTTCCGAAATTGATCTGACTGTGCGTTGCCGACGTACAGTCCGCCGTTGTATTTGTACACATTTTGGCCAGCTCAGTCGCAGAAGATGAACTGTAGTCGCGGTAGAACTGGTTGTAGATTGACGCCACGTTAGGAATACGAACCACCTCCACCTGGAAATTCTGGGTCGTGGTATCGGCAGCGCCCATGATTACCGGCTGATAATGAAGATTACCCACCACCATGTTGATATCCATGTCGGTGATGTAAAAACCTTCGGAAGCGCTGAATGTCGGAACCGCCGTGGCAACGGCATTGGTTGAATTCCCCAAAGCGCCCGCGGGCTGGGTGGACTCCGCCACCGAGAAGCGGTATTTGCCTGTGGCGCTGCTGTTGATACGGTTCAGCCACACCATGCCGAAGCTTTGGTCGTAGGTATTCTGGAACAGGGAAATGCGGCTGCCGTTCAGCGTAAAGTCGTTCCAGACGTTTTGTGACTGGAATTTGCCGTCGGTGACAACCAGCCCCGTTGAATTGTCACGAACAACGATATCGCCCCAGAAGCCGTATTTCAGACCACCCTCGCCCGGGGTATAGGTTGGCGCATAATAGTTCAGGACAGGGAGCGCCGTGGAACCGCCGGAGTAGCCTGTCTTGGTCATGGTTTCAACCTTGAGCAGCCACGGATTATTGGCCGTGCCCCAACTGGGAATCACAGACCCGGAAGTGGTAGAGACGCTGCCATTGGCGCCACCCAGCTTCAAGCCATACCAGATCAATTCGGCCTTTTTGCCGAACGACGGCGCCGTACTGGAAACCAATGTCTTCACATAGGCCAGATCATCGAACTCAATCTGAAAATTTTCAGGCAGATAGATGATACCCGCCCCCGTGACGTCACCCATGCCCTCCTCCGCAATCGGCTGGAGATCGGCATGACAAACCGCTGCGCTGAGGCAGGTCAGTAACATCGGTACGGGCAGGAGACCGGGTAGCACTTTCATAGGCGCGCCTTATCTTTTTGTTGTTCAGCTTTATGTATGCCAGGTCTGCGCGGTTTTGAACCAACCCTCAAGCAGACAGACTACCTTTGATTATGACGTTTTTGAGTGCAAATGCCAAAGGGCGAAACAGGCGGGACGGGTGTATTTTTGTAATGGCGGATGAAGCGACGGGCGGTAAACGGCGAGGAAAAACCCCGGTCGGCTATCTTCACTCTTGCTGGCCGGGGCATACAAAAACAACAGGATAGCGTCTAGAAGGCGTCACCCGGGACACGAACCCACCCTTCCATCAGGATGCGCGCACTGCGGCTCATGATGGCTTTGGTGACGGTCCACTCGCCATTAACCAGCTTGGCTTGCGCGCCCACGCGCAGCGTGCCGGACGGATGCCCGAAGCGTACCGCCTCGCGCTCGCCGCCGCCCGCCGCCTGGTTCACCAGCGTGCCCGGCACCGCCGCCGCCGTGCCGATGGCCACCGCGCAGGTGCCCATCATGGCGTGATGCAGCTTGCCCATGGAGAGCGCGCGCACCAGCAGGTCGACATCCCCCGTGCCAATGGTCTTGCCGCTGGAGGCCTTGTATTCCTTTGGAGCAGACACAAAGGCGATTTTCGGGGTGTGCTGGCGGGTCAGGGCTTCTTCCGGCGTCTTGATCAGGCCCATGCGCAGCGCGCCGGCGACGCGGATCTGCTCGAAGCGGGCCAGCGCCTTCTGATCGGTATTGATGGCTTCCCGCAGCTCAGTGCCGGTGTAGCCAATGTCCTCGGCATTGACGAAAACGGTCGGAATCCCGGCAGTGATCATGGTCGCCTTGAAGGTGCCGACGCCGGGCACTTCCAGGTCATCCACCAGGTTGCCGGTGGGGAACATCGAGCCGCCGTCCTCGCTGTCGTCAGAGGGATCAAGGAACTCCAACACGATCTCGGCGGCGGGGAAAGTGACGCCGTCCAGCTCGAAATCACCCGTTTCCTGCACTTGTCCGTTCGTAACCGGGACATGAGCGATAATGGTTTTCTGGATGTTGGCCTGCCAGATGCGCACCACGGCGGTACCGTTTTGCGGAATGCGCGCCGGATCAACCAGACCGGCATGGATGGCGAAAGCTCCGGCCGCGGTGGACAGGTTGCCGCAATTGCCGCTCCAGTCGACAAAGGCCTTGTCGATGGAGACCTGGCCGTAGAGGTAGTCGACATCGTGCTCGGGCACGCTGCTCTTCGACAGGATGACACACTTGCTGGTGCTGGAGGTGGCGCCGCCCATGCCGTCGATGTGGGCGGCATAAGGGTCGGGGCTGCCGATGACGCGCATGAACAGCTTGTCGCGGGCTTCACCGGGCATCTGGCAGCTTTCGGGCAAGTCATTCAGCTTGAAGAAGACGCCCTTGCTGGTGCCGCCGCGCATGTAGGTGGCGGGGATGCGGATTTGGGGAATGTTTGACATGGGGGTTTACCTCAGAGGAACCGTTGTCACAAAAATGCGTAGGGGCGCACTGCGTGCGCCCTTCCGTGTCTGGGCATGGCCGTTGCCATGCGGGGTGTTCGTTGGCGAGGGCGCACGCAGTGCGCCCCTACATCCATATCAGCCCTTGCTGGACTCCAGAAAGTCCTTCGCAAAACGCTGCAGCACGCCACCGGCCTCATACACCGACACTTCCTCATCGGAATCGAGACGGCAGGTCACCGGCACGCGCACCACTTCCCCGTTGCGGCGATGGATCACCAGCGTCAGGTCGGCGCGCGGGGCCAGCTTGCCCTCGACGTCATAGGTCTCGGTGCCATCGATGCCCAACGTCAGGCGCGTGGTGCCCGCGTTGAACTCGCAGGGCAACACGCCCATGCCGATCAGGTTGGTGCGGTGGATGCGCTCGAAGCCTTCCGCCACGATTACTTCCACCCCGGCAAGACGCACGCCCTTGGCGGCCCAGTCACGGCTGGAACCCTGACCGTAGTCAGCTCCGGCGATGATGATCAGCGGTTGCTTGCGGTTCATGTAGGTTTCGATGGCTTCCCACATGCGCATCACCTTGCCTTCCGGCTCGACGCGCGCGAGCGAACCCTTCTTCACCTGTCCATCGACCACGGCCATTTCGTTGACCAGTTCCTTGTTGGCGAAGGTCGCGCGCTGGGTGGTCAGGTGGTCGCCGCGGTGGGTGGCGTAGCTATTGAAGTCCTCTTCCGGCAGGCCCATCTTGTGCAGGTATTCACCCGCCGCCGAGTTCATCACGATCGCGTTCGACGGCGACAGGTGATCGGTGGTGATGTTGTCCGGCAGCACGGCCAGCGGGCGCATGCCCTTCAGCGTGCGTTCTCCGGCCAGCGCGCCTTCCCAGTACGGCGGACGGCGGATGTAGGTGGACATGGGGCGCCAGTCGTACAGCGGCGAGGCAGCCTTCTCCGATTCCTTCTTCTCAAACATCGGAATGTAGATACGGTTGAACTGTTCCGGCTTGACCGACCTGGCGACGATGGCGTCGATCTCTTCATCCGAAGGCCACAGGTCCTTCAGGCGGATTTCCTTGCCGTCGACCACGGCCAGCACATCCTGCTCGATATCGAAACGCACGGTCCCGGCAATGGCGTAGGCCACCACCAGCGGCGGCGAAGCCAGGAAGGCCTGCTTGGCGTAGGGGTGGATACGGCCGTCGAAGTTGCGGTTGCCCGACAGCACGGCGGTGGCGTACAGATCGCGGTCGATGATTTCCTGTTGGATCTTCGGATCCAGCGCACCGGACATGCCGTTACAGGTAGTGCAGGCGAAGGCGACGATGCCGAAGCCCAAGGCTTCCAGATCTTCCAGCAGACCGGCTTCCTTCAGGTACAACTCAACCACCTTGGAACCCGGCGCCAGCGAGGACTTTACCCACGGCTTGCGCACCAGACCCAGCTTGCGGGCGTTGCGCGCCAGCAGTCCGGCGGCGATGACGTTACGCGGGTTGGAAGTGTTGGTGCAGCTGGTGATGGCGGCGATGATCACCGCGCCGTCCGGCATCAGGCCTTCTGCTTCCTGGGCGCGGGCCTTGTCCAGGTCGACGGCGATGCCGCGCTCCTTGAGTGCCGACACCGGCAGGCGGCGATGCGGGTTGGACGGCCCGGCCATGTTGCGGACCACGGAGGACAGGTCGAACTTCAGCACGCGTTCGTACTGGGCGTTGACCAGCGTATCGGCCCACAGTCCGGCTTCCTTGGCGTAGGTTTCTACCAGCGCCACTTGCGCGTCGGAACGGCCGGTCAGGCGGAGGTAGTCCAGCGTCTGGCTGTCGATGGCGAACATCGCGGCGGTCGCGCCGTATTCCGGAGCCATGTTGGAGATGGTGGCGCGGTCGCCGATGGTCAGGCCGGGCACGCCTTCGCCGTAAAACTCCAGATACGCGCCGACCACCTTTTCCTTGCGCAGGAATTCGGTCAGGGCAAGCACGATGTCGGTGGCGGTGATCCCGGGCTGGCGCTTGCCGGTCAGCTCGACGCCGACCATGTCCGGGGTGCGCATCCAGGAGGCGCGGCCCAGCATGACGTTTTCAGCTTCCAGACCGCCGACGCCTACCGAGATCACGCCCAGCGCATCGACGTGCGGGGTGTGCGAGTCGGTGCCGACACAAGTGTCGGGATAGGCGACGCCGTTGTCGTTGTGGATGACCGGCGACATCTTCTCCAGGTTGATCTGGTGCATGATGCCGTTACCGGCCGGGATCACGTCGACGTTGTCGAAGGCGGTCTTGGTCCAGTTGATGAAGTGGAAACGGTCTTCGTTGCGGCGCTCTTCGATGTCGCGGTTCTTCTGGAAGGCGTCGGGGTCGAAACCGCCGCATTCCACGGCCAGCGAGTGGTCGACGATCAGCTGCACCGGCACCACCGGATTGACCTTGGCGGGATCACCGCCCTGGTCGGCAATGGCGTCGCGCAGACCGGCGAGATCGACCAGCGCGGTCTGGCCGAGGATGTCGTGGCAGACCACGCGGGCCGGGAACCACGGGAAGTCACGCTCACGCTTGCGTTCAATCAACTGTGTCAGGCAATCGTTGATGATGGCCGGGTCCGCCTTGCGCACGATGTTTTCGGCATGGATGCGGGCGGTGTACGGCAGGCCGTCCCACGCGCCCGGTTTCAGGGCGTTGACGGCGGCGCGGGCGTCGAAGTAATCGAGCGACGTGCCGGGGAGTTGCTTGCGGAATTGGCTGTTCATGGCTTACTTCCGGTCCTTCAACGGCACAAACACCTGATCTTCCGGACCCGTGTAGTTGGCGCTCGGGCGGATGATCTTGCCGTCGATACGCTGTTCAATCACGTGCGCGCTCCAGCCAGCGGTGCGTGCGATCACGAACAGCGGGGTGAACATGTCGGTGGGGACGCCCATCATGTGGTAGCTGACGGCGCTGAACCAGTCGAGGTTCGGGAACATCTTCTTGATTTCCCACATCACCGACTCCAGGCGCTCGGCGATGTTGTACATCTTCATGTTCGACTGCTCGGCGCTCAGGTCTTCCGCCACCTTCTTGATCACGACGTTACGCGGGTCGCTGACGGTGTAGACCGGGTGGCCGAAGCCGATGATCACTTCCTTCTTCTCGACGCGGGCGCGGATGTCGGCTTCGGCCTCGTCCGGATTGTCGTAGCGCTTCTGGATTTCAAACGCCACTTCGTTGGCGCCGCCGTGCTTCGGACCGCGCAGCGCGCCGATGCCGCCGCAAATGGCCGAGTACATGTCGGAACCGGTACCTGCCACCACACGCGAAGTGAAGGTGGAAGCATTGAACTCGTGCTCGGCGTACAGGATCAGCGAGGTGTGCATGGCGCGGACCCAGGTGTCGCGCGGCTTCTGGCCGTGCAACAGGTGCAGGAAGTGACCGCCGATGGAGTCGTCATCGGTTTCAACGTCGATGCGCTTGCCATTGTAGGCGAAGTGGTACCAGTACAGCAGCATCGAGCCCAGGCAGGCCATCAGCTTGTCGGCAATGTCACGCGCGCCGGGATGGTTGTGGTCTTCCTTCTCCGGCTTGACGCAGCCCAGCACGGAAACGCCGGTACGCATCACATCCATCGGGTGCGAGGACGGCGGCAGTTGTTCCAGCGCCACCTTGACGGCAATGGGCAGGCCGCGCAGCGCCTTCAGCTTGGCCTTGTAGCCGGCCAGTTCGGCCACGTTCGGCAGCTTGCCATGGACCAGCAGGTGGGCGATTTCTTCAAATTCGCAGGTGGTGGCGACATCGAGGATGTCATAGCCTCGATAGGCCAGATCGTTGCCGGTGCGGCCGACGGTGCAGAGGGCGGTGTTGCCGGCGGCGGTGCCGCTCAGGGCAACGGATTTCTTGGGCTTGAAGCCGGGATTCGGGGTGGTGGTCTCGGTGCTCATGAGGGAGTCTCCTAGGGTCTATCCGTTGGTTTGTTCATTGGTAGGTCAGGCTTGAGCCCGACAACCGCCCTCCGCAACGGAGAGGTTGGCGGGTTGAAACCCGACCTACAGAAATCATTTCTTGGCAGCGAACAGTGCGTCCAGCTTGCCTTCAAACTCGTGGTAACCAATTCGGTCATACAGCTCTTCACGGGTCTGCATGATGTCAATCACTTCACGCTGGTGACCATTGGCGCGCACCGACTGGTACACCAGCTCGGCAGCCTTGTTCATGGCACGGAAGGCGCTGAGCGGGTACAGCACCATGCCGACGCCGGTCGGTTGCAGGTCTTCGACGCTGAACAGCGGTGTCTTGCCGAACTCGGTGATGTTGGCCAGCACCGGCACCTTCACGGCGTCAACGAAACGCTTGTAGGTTTCGAGGTCATAAGCGGCTTCGGCGAAGATACCGTCTGCGCCCGCTTCCACGCACTTGATAGCGCGCTCGATGGCGGCATCCACGCCGTGCACCTGGATGGCGTCGGTGCGGGCGATCAGGAAGAAGTTGGGGTCAGTCTTGGCATCAGCGGCGGCCTTGACGCGGTCGACCATTTCCTCGGTGGTGACGATTTCCTTGCCGGGACGGTGGCCGCAACGCTTCGCGCCAACTTGATCTTCAATATGGCAGGCGGCGGCTCCGGCCTTGATCAGGCTCTTGACGGTGCGTTCGATGTTGAAGGCGCTGGGGCCGAAGCCGGTGTCGATGTCGACCAGCAGCGGCAGGTCGCAGACATCGGTGATGCGGCGGGTGTCGACCAGCACGTCATCCAGGGTGTTGATGCCCAGGTCGGGCAGGCCCAGCGAACCGGCGGCGACACCGCCACCGCTCAGGTAAATGGCCTTGAAACCGGCGCGCTTGGCCAGCAGGGCGTGATTGGCGTTGATGGCGCCGATGACCTGCAAGGGGCTTTCTTCAGCCAAGGCTTTGCGGAAGCGCGCACCGGCGCTGTTCAGTGTACTCATGGTAATTGCACCTGTTGGTGTCCGGGGGCGGACTGGTGATGGGCCTCGATGTTCTTGCGGGCCGCGCCTATGTGGCGGCGCATGAGCAGTTCGGCCATTTCGCCATCTCGGTTTTCGATGGCGGCGATGATCTGGGAATGTTCGGCAAACGCCTTGTGCGGGCGTCCGGCTGTGCCGGAGAACTGGTAGCGGTAGAGCCGGACGCGGTGGTACAGCTCGCCCAGCAGCATCTGGCTGAGCACCTTGTTGTGGCTGGCGAGGATAAGGCGGTAATGCAGGTCGAAATCACCCTCCTCCTGATAATAACCGGTGCCCGCCTGCAGTTCGGACTGTTCCTGGTGGAAGGCGAGCAGGGATTTAAGTCCGGCGATTTCTTCGGGGGTGGCGTTCTCGGCGGCGAGGCGCGCGGCCAGGCCTTCCAGTGATTCGCGGACGCGGTAGATTTCCAGCAACTCCTCCACCGACAGCGAGGCGACGCGCATGCCGACGTGTGGGGTGCGCACCAGCAACTGGCGGGATTCAAGGCGGTTGAGGGCTTCACGCAAGGGGCCGCGCGAGACGCCGTAGCGGGCGGCGAGTTCGGATTCGGAGATTTTGCTACCGGCGCGGAGTTCGCCTTTGACGATGGCGTTCTGGATCTGGCCGAATACCCGGTCGGCCAGCGTGAGGTTGGCTTCTTCGGGTTGGGTCAGAGCGGGTTCGTTCATCGGGCTTTCGGTCCGGATTGTCGACAATCTTGCGAGTGTGGTGGGGATTTTAGGCTCGATACGGATTATTGCAAGTTTTTTGTCGACAAAACGGGATGACTTTAGTCGTAATGGGGTCGCCTGCGGCGGGCCCTACTTTTGCGTCGCCAAAAGTAGGCAAAAGCGAGTCCTTCGCCATAACTCGCGCAAGGTCGGTTCGCTGCTGCAAGGATTTTGATATCCGGGACGTTGTTGGCCGGTATGTGGCTCGGACAATGGCTGCGGACGGCATGGGTGGTGGTCACGAAGACATGTGCGGCTTCGGGATGTTAGGGGGGTTTCAGGAACTGGCTGGATGATTAGGGCTGGGTTGGAGAAGCGCTGCTGGCGGCGCGGTGGATGTCGAGCAGGGAAAATGGCCAGTTGAGTTCGTGGCGGTTGATCAGCAGGACGGGGATGCGGGTGCCATAGCGGTCGACCAGTTCGTCATTCAGGGCGATGTCGATATAGGTCCAGTCGAGCCGGAGGGCGGCACCGGCTTGCGCCAGCAGCCGTTCGGCATCGTCGCAGAGATGGCACCCGGAGGTGCCATACAGCTTAGCGATCATTCGTCGTCGCGCTTGCGGTCGCGGTTGAAGGGGCGATCGGAGAATTCGCGGCGCGGGGCCGGGCGGTCACCATCGCGGCGGAACGCGGGGCGATCGCCATCCTGGCGGGCGGGACGACGGTCGTCGCCACCCGAGCGGGGCCGGAACTCGCCGCCGCTGCGCGGGCGGTCATCACGGCGGAAGTCACCGCCGGAACGCGGGGGGCGGTTGTCGCCGCCTTCACGGAACGGGCGTTGCGGGCGATCACCACCGGAACGGTTGCGGTCAAAGCCACCCGCGCCTTCCGGACGCGGGGCGCGGGGACGGTCGTCACGCTGGAAGCTGCGGCCTTCACCACCCTCACGCGGCGGACGGCTGTCGCCGCCACGATCGAAGCGGGGACGGTCGTCACGACGGAAATCACCGCCGGGACGCTGCGGGCGGTCGCCGTAAGGGCGGCCTTCCCCACCCTGACGCGGGCGATCATCACGATTGAAGCCGCCTTCACGCGGGGCGCGGTTGCCGTCACGGTCGCCGAAGCGAGGACGATCCGATCCGCCTTCCGGGCGATATGGACGCGGCCGGTCATCGCGCTGGAAACTGCGGCCTTCACCACCGTCACGCGGCGGACGGCTGTCGCCGCCGCGATCGAAGCGGGGACGATCGTCACGACGGAATTCGCCGGGGGCGCGCGGAGGACGACCACCTTCGGGCCGACCTTCCCCGCCAAAGCGCGGACGGTCATCACGGCGGAATTCGCCACCCCCGGTACGGGGAGGACGATTACCTTCGGCACGGCCTTCGCCGCCAAAACGGGGGCGGTCCGCGCCGCCTTCCGGACGGTACGGACGCGGCCGGTCGTCGCGCTGGAAGCTGCGGCCTTCACCACCGTCACGCGGGGGACGGCTATCGCCTCCGCGATCGAAGCGGGGACGATCGTCACGACGGAACTCGCCACCGCTGCGGGGACGGTCGCCTTGCGGACGGCCTTCACCACCAAAGCGCGGGCGATCCTGATTGAAGCCGCCTTCACGCGGGGCGCGGTTGCCGTCGCGGTCGCCCTCAAAACGCGGGCGTTGCGGACGGTCCCCTCCGCCGAAACGGGGACGGTCAGAACCACCCTCGGGACGCGGGTTGCGCGGACGGAATTCACCACTTTCCTCACGCGGCGAACGCGCACCTTCAGGGCGGTCGCCGGCAAAGCGACGCGGCGGGCGGCCTTCGCCATCACGGCGCGGGCCATCATCCCGCTGGAACCGGGGCTTTCTGTCTTCGTAATTACTCATGTCCCGATCCCCTCGTTGGTTCTGGGCGTGATAGCCGCCAAAGGCGCGGCCGGAGGTATAACCGGCGTCCTGGCGATCGCCATAGCCGCGGTTATCCGAATTGTTGGGGTTGAAGCGCCCTGCCGGGTCCGGCTTGAGGATGGCCGCAACGCTTTCCGGGGTATGTTTGAGACGCCAGCAGCGATGGATCCGGTCGTTGCGACGGAAGTCAAAGCCCAGCGTTTCCGGCGAGATCTCTTCAAAACCGTAGGTCTGCAACGCGGTTTCGTCCAGCTCGAAGCGACGGAAGTTGTTGGAGAAATAGCAAACGCCGTCTTCCTTCAAGTGGCGCATCGCCAGTGTCAGCAGTTCCACATGGTCACGCTGCACGTCAAAGACATCGCGCATCTTCTTGGAATTGGAGAAGGTTGGCGGGTCGATGAAGATCACATCGAAGGTTTCACGACAGCGATGCAGCCACTCCATGACATCGGCTTCTTCAAAGCGATGGTTGGTGGGGCTGATACCGTTGACGGCGAAGTTCTTGCGCGCCCAGTCCAGATAGGTGTTGGACAGGTCTACGGTCACCGTTTGCTTCGCTCCGCCCAGTGCGGCATGGACGCTGACGCTGCCGGTATAGGCGAACAGGTTGAGGAAGCTCTTGCCCTGCACTTCAGCGGCAATTTTCTGGCGCATCGGCCGATGATCGAGGAACAGGCCGGTATCGAGATAATCGGTGAGGTTGACCAGCAGGTGCGCCTTGCCTTCGCGCACATCCTGCAGCTTGCCGCGATCGGACTGCTTCTCGTACTGGCTGCTGCCCTTCTGCTGGGTGCGCACCTTGATGAACACTTTTTCCTTATGCAGGCCGAAAACCTGCCGGATGATGTTCAGCGCCAGCTTGAAACGGTTCGACGCCTTTTCAGGGTCGATTTCCTTGGGCGCGGCGTATTCCTGCACATGCAGGCAGTCGCCGTATACATCAATCGCCAGGTTGTAATCCGGCAGGTCGGCGTCATAAACGCGATAGCAGCTGACGCCTTCCCGCTGCGCCTGTTTCTGGCAATGCGCCAAGTTCTTCTGCACCCGGTTCGCGAAGGCTTCGCCCTCTTCCGGAATATCGCCAATCTGCGGCGTAAACACATGCGCGATTTCTTCATCGACCGGGATCACATCGCCATGCCGCACAAACACGGTCAGGTCGCCGTTACGCAGGCGCTGGGTATCCCGGTGCTGCAAGCCGAGCGCGTCGGCATGCTGGATGTCGGCGGCGAGCACGGCGGCCTGCCAGCCGGGCAGGCGCTCACGGGCCAGTCGGCCGACGGCCTTGTAGAGCCACAATGTCGTTTCGGAGTCACCGATACGCTCGCCATAAGGCGGGTTGGTCACCAGCAGGCCAAGCTTGGCCGGGGCAGCAGGCAATTTCCATAGTTCACGGTTTTCCAGCACGATGCGGTGACCGATACCGGCGGCATGGGCGTTTTTCATCGCAGCCTGCAAGGCGTCGCGGCTGGCGTCATAGCCGAAGAACTGCGGCCAGGGCTTTTGCGCGGCGGCGGCTTCGCGTTGGCGGGCTTCTTCCAGCAAGGAGGCCCACAGTTCGGCGTCGTGGCCCTGCCAGCCAAGGAAGCCATAGTAATTGCGATGGAGGCCGGGCGCGACATCGCCAAACATCAGCGCGGCTTCGGTGATGAAGGTGCCGGAGCCGCACATCGGGTCCACCAGCGCCTCAAACCGGACATTCGGCCAACCGGCCTGACGCAGGATGGCGGCCGCCAGCGTTTCCTTGAGCGGCGCTTCACCGATCTGGGTGCGATAGCCGCGACGGTGCAGGCTCTCGCCGGACATGTCGAGGCTGATGGTCAGGCTGCCTTCCTGGATGAAAATGTGCAGCGGCGCATCGGATTCCTGCACGCGCACATCCGGACGCTGGCCGGTGCTGTTGCGGAAAAAGTCAGCGATGGCGTCCTTCAGTTTCAGCGCCATGTATTGGGTGTGGGTGACCACGCCCTTGCTGGCGACGGCATGGATGGCGAAGGTCTTGTTGACCGCGAAGACTTCGTTCCACGGGAAAGCGACGGCGGCTTCGTACATGGCCTCCGGGGCAATGTCGTTCACGGTCAGCAGCGGCTTGAACACGCGCGAGGCCAGTCGCGACCACAGGCAAATCAGGTAGGCTTGTTCCAGCGTGCCTTTCACCAGGATCGCCCCGGCGGTGCGGGTGCAGTCGGTGACGCCCAGTTCCTTCAGTTCTTCAATCAGCAGGAGTTCAAGGCCGTCAGCGCAGGAAACCACCCAGTCAGTCAATATCATGTTGCTCTCGGAATGTCGTCCGCCAGATGCGGACGTTTAACGTCGTTTGGAAAATCCCTGCAGGAATTCGCGGCGGATACGGTCGGGCTGCGGCATGTCATGCACGGGCCAGCGAATGATGCGAATACCGGCTTCGGCGAGCGCCCGGTCCTTCTTGGCATCAGCCTTGATGCGGTCGGCGCGGTTATGGGTGGAATCGTCGAGTTCGATGGCGGCCAGGATGGTGGCCCCGTCCGGGGCGCAGACCACGAAGTCCACGCTCATGCGGTTGATGCGGTTGATCCAGCCGTGATAATCGACTTCAACATCCACATCCAGCATGCGCGACAATTGCACCTGGGTAAAAATCAGGTAATCCGGCAGCGCCTGGCGCAGGCGGCCAAACAGGATCCGTTCGGGAGCCGTCATCAGCTCCCGGGGAATATAGGGCCAGTCCATCTCGTCGATGGTCAGTTCCCGTTTCTTGCCGCCCAGCACCAGCAACAACAGCGCCAGCACCAGTACGACAACAAGGATCAGTGTGCCTTGTTCGCCAAACAGGTGTATCAGGGTTTCCAAGGCGCGACCCAGGCTCCTGAAATACCGGCTTCACCGCTGAGGCGGCCGCTCAACGCCTTGGCGGCGCCCTTGTCCAGCTCGGGTCCGACCACGACTTTCCAGGCGTCGCCGTTCTTCACCACTTGCGCGCGGAAGCCCTTGCCCTTGAGCTTGGTGGACAACTCGGCTGCCTTGGCCTTGTCGCTGAAGCTGCCCGCCTGCACCACCCAGGCCTGGCTGCCACCCACCGGCTTGCTCTCGGCCTTGTCATCCGCCTTGGCTTTTTCTTCGGCCTTGGCCTTGCCTTCCAGCGCGACCTTGGCTTTCTGTTCTTCCAGCTTCTTGGCTTTGGCCTTTTCCTCAGCCAGCTTGTCCGCTTTGGCCTTTTCTTCGGCCGCCAGTTTTTCAGCCTTCAATTTATCGGCTTTGGCTTTTTCATCCGCCAGCTTCTTTTCCGCCGCCTTTTCCGCCTTGGCTTTATCTTCCGCCAGCTTTTTCTCGGCGACCAGCTTGTCTGCCTTCAGCTTGTCTTCGGCCGCTTTCTTGTCAACGACAGGCTTGTCGGCTGCGGCTTTTTCCAAGGCCAGTTTCTGCTCGCGGAGATGAGCCGCCTTTTCATCGGCAGCTTTCTGATCCGCCAGATTACGGGCTTCCAGAATGGCGCGGGCGCGCTCCTCATCCACCTTCTTGTCGGCAGCGGCTGCCGGCACGGCCGGCATTGCCGTTACCGCATCCGGATGACTGGCCATTTCCCGGGCCAACTTCTCGGCGGAACGCTGTTGGCGCGCGGCCTCTTCGGGGGAAATTTCATCCGTACTGTTCAGCAAGTCATTGGCGCGCTTGCGGGCAGCCTCTTCAGCCGCCAATTGTTCGGGTGTTTTGGCCAAAGCCGCCGGAGGAGCGACCGGAGCCGGGCCGGGAACCTGTGAAGCGGTATCAGCAGGGATGCCGGGCTGAGGCTCTCCCACCGGATAAAAGGCTGTTGAGTCTTCGTGCGCCTGATCCACGGCTTGCTCGGCCGATTGCGCCTGTCCATCCAGATTCGGCGCCGCCTTTTCTGCAGTCGGTGCCAACGGATGGGCCGGAATGGGTTCAAGACGGCTCAACAGGCGCGCCCCGGTTCCGTCAAGCATCAGCGGCAGGAAAATGGCGGCGCCGGCCAACAGGACCACACCACCGAGAATGCGTTGTTTAATTGCTGTATCCATGATTCTTTTCTAGCCACTCGCGGGCTGCTGATACTGTATAAAATGAACCGAAAACCAGAATCCGGTCGCCGGGAAGCGCCTCATGAAGAGCAGCTGCCAGCGCAGCGGCGACCCGCGCATAACCGGCCGCAAAATACATGCCCCGCTCCTGAAGCAACGACAATAACCGCTGCGCATCCTGGCCGCGAGACACCTGCAAGCCGGCGGGATACCAGACATCGACACGGCCGAGGCAAGCATCGAGGACGCCTCCGGCATCCTTGTCGGCCAGCATGGCGAGGACGGCGCGTGTCCGCCCCCTGACCGGTTGCAATTGTTGCATAAAAAAGGCAGCGCCGTGCGGGTTATGCGCGACGTCCAGCACAATTTCCACACCTTGCCACAGCAAACGCTCCAAACGCCCCGGCACACTGGCCTGCACTATCCCTTCTCGCAGCGCGGACTCGCTCACCGGCAGGGAAACCGCCTGGATGGCGGCAAGCGCCGTAGCGACATTATCCAGAGCAAGGCGCGGCATCAGCAGGCCGTCATGCCGAGCGGTCGCGCTCCACCAGCTCCAACTGGCGCCCTTGGCGGCGAAATCAAAATCGCGACCCTTCAGCGCCATCGGGCACTCCAGGTCGGCCGCATGGTCCAGCAATGTAGCGGGCGGTTCACGGTCACCGCAAACCACGGCGTGTCCGGCGCGGAATATCCCCGCTTTCTCAAAGCCGATAGCCTCACGGGTGTCGCCCAGCCAGTCGGTGTGGTCGATACCGATGCTGGTGATGACCGCCACGGTCGCATCCACCAGGTTCACGGCGTCCAGACGGCCGCCCAAGCCTACCTCCAGCACCACGATGTCAGGATTGGCTTCGCGGAAGACCACGAACGCCGCCAGGGTGGTGAATTCGAAATAGCTCAGGGAAACATCCGCCTGGACACGGGCTGCTTCCACCGCCTCGAAAGCGCCGATCAGCACGTCATCCGCAACAGGACTGCCATCCAGAGCGATGCGTTCGTTAAAAACATAGAGGTGCGGCGAGGTATAGGTGGCCACCCGGTATCCGGCGGCGAGATAGACCGAGGTCAGGGTCGCGACGGTAGACCCCTTGCCATTGGTGCCGCCCACGGTAATCACCGGGCAGGCGAAGTGATCGGCATCCAGCACCCTCGCCACCTGACGGACACGGTCCAGACCCAGGTCGATGGCCCGGACATGGGCAAGCTCCAGATGGGCCAGCCATTCTGACAACGTGGAAAACATCAAACAGCCTCGAAAGCGTCCGGGAACCGGCGGGTTACAACGGACGGTGGGTCAGCTTGGCCAACACCCGGAACAGGGTGTCGCGCATGGCGTGGCGGTGCACGATCATATCCACCGTGCCATGTTCCAGCAGGAACTCGGAGCGCTGGAATCCTTCCGGCAATTTTTGGCGGACGGTTTGCTCAATGACGCGCGGGCCGGCAAAACCGATCAGGGCATTGGGTTCGGCCACATTCAGATCGCCAAGCATGGCCAGGCTGGCGGAAACGCCCCCGTAGACGGGGTCGGTCAGCACAGAAATGAAGGGGATACCGTTGACTTTCATCTGCTCGATAATGGCGGCGGTACGCGCCATCTGCATCAGGGAGAACAGCGCCTCCTGCATGCGCGCCCCGCCGGAGGCGGCGAAACAGATCAGGGGAATGCGCTGCTCCAGGCACACCTGGGCGGCGCGAATGAAACGCGAGCCGACAATACTGCCCATCGAGCCGCCCATGAAGCTGAATTCAAACGCCACAACCACCACAGGCATGCCGTTGAGGCTGCCCTTCATCGCGATCAGGGCATCGCTCTCGCCGGTTTCATTGCGGGCGGCATCCAGCCGGTCGGTATAACGCTTGCTGTCGCGAAAACGCAACTTGTCTTCCGGCAACAGGTCAGACCCCAGCTCCTCCAGATCATCCGGATCCAGGAACATGCCCAGCCGCTCGCGGGCGTTGATGCGCAGATGATGATCACACTTGGGGCAGACATTGAGGTTGCGGTCCAATTCCGCCTTGTACAGCACGCCGTCGCATTTGGGGCAGCGTCGCCACAGGCCTTCCGGCACCGACACCCGCTTCTCTTCCGCGTTCTTGCCGGCGTTCGGCAGGATTTTTCCGATCCAACTCATCTGCTATACCCCTGTGTGCGGCCGTCAGACCGCATCCATCGCCTGTCGCAGGTCGCGGAGGATCCCGCTAAGGACGCCGGGAATGGCTTCCGGCACGTCCTGCAACTCGGCGATACGACTGACCAGCGCCGATCCGACCACGACTCCGTCGGCATGACGGGCCACGGCGGCGGCGGTTTCGGCATCCTTAATACCAAAACCGACGCCAATGGGCAAATCGCTGGCCTGGCGAATGGCGGCAATGCGCTCCGCCACTTCGTCGATATCCAGCGTGTTGGAGCCGGTCACACCCTTCAGCGAAACATAATAGACATAGCCGCTGGCTGCGGCCGTGATGTGATGGATACGTTCCGGCGTGGTGGTCGGCGCCAGCAGGAAAATCGGATCTAGACCGTTCTGCTTCAGGCTAGCCGTCAGAATCTCAGACTCCTCCGGCGGCAGGTCCACGGTCAGCACGCCATCGACACCGGCGGCGGCGGCGGCCTTGGCGAAGGCGTCATAGCCCATGATTTCCAGCGGATTCAGGTAGCCCATCAGCACCACGGGCGTCTTGTCATCCTTACGGCGGAACTCGCTGACCATCGCCAGCACCCGCTTGAGCGAGGTGTGATGAACCAATGCGCGTTCGTGGGCCTTGGTAATGGTCGGACCATCCGCCATGGGATCGGAGAACGGAATCCCCAATTCGAGGATGTCGGCGCCGCCTTCCACCAGCGCATGCAGTTGGCCGACAGTATGGTCGGGATGCGGGTCACCGGCGGTGATGTAGGGAATCAGCGCCTTGCGGTTCTGTTGCTTCAACGCGGCGAAGCAGGCCTTGATACGGGACATGTGCTTTCCTGAAAAGTTGACCGGGCGTCACGCCACAATGATGCCGTCGAGCTTGGCGACGGTCAGCAAATCCTTGTCACCGCGACCGGACAGGTTGCAGATGATGATCTCATCCTTACTCATGGTCGGGGCCAGCTTGCTGACATAGGCCAGGGCATGGCTGGATTCCAGCGCGGGAATAATGCCTTCCACCTGGGTCAGGCCGCGGAAGCCCGCGAGGGCCTCATCGTCGGTGATGGCGACATAGTTGACGCGCTTGATGTCCTTCAGCCAGCTATGCTCTGGGCCGACGCCGGGATAATCCAGACCGGCGGAAATGGAGTGGGTCTCGATGATCTGACCGTCATTGTCGGTCATCAGGTAAGTGCGGTTGCCGTGCAGCACGCCGATGCGCCCGGCGCTGAGCGGCGCGGAGTGACGTCCGGTTTCCACGCCGTCACCGGCGGCCTCCACCCCGTACATCTTGACCGACTCATCCGTCAGGAAGGGGTGGAACAGGCCGATGGCGTTGGAACCGCCGCCGACGCAGGCCACCAGCGCGTCCGGCAGTCGGCCGGTCTGCTCCAGACACTGACGGCGGGCTTCACGACCAATGATCGACTGGAAATCGCGCACCAGCATCGGATAAGGGTGCGGCCCGGCGACCGTGCCGATCACATAGTACGTGTTGTCGACATTGGTCACCCAGTCGCGCATGGCTTCGTTCATGGCGTCCTTGAGCGTTTTCGAACCGGAGGTCACCGGCACCACCGTCGCGCCCAGCAGCTTCATGCGATAGACATTCATGGCCTGGCGCTTCACATCTTCCGCGCCCATGTACACCACGCATTCCATGCCCAGACGGGCGGCGATGGTGGCGGTGGCGACGCCATGCTGGCCGGCGCCGGTCTCGGCGATGACACGGGTCTTGCCCGCATGCTTGGCCAGCAGCGCCTGACCGATGGTGTTGTTGACCTTGTGCGCGCCGGTGTGGTTCAGATCTTCCCGCTTCAGGTAAATCTGCGCGCCGCCCAGTTCCCGGCTCCAGCGCTCGGCGTGATAGAGGGGTGACGGACGACCGACGTAATGGGCCATGTCACGGTCAAACTCGGCGATGAACGCCGGATCATCCTTCAGCTTGGCGTACAGCGCCTCCAGTTCCTGCAGAGCCGCCATCAGCGTTTCAGAAACGAAACGACCGCCATGAACGCCGAAGTGACCGCGGTTATCGGGAAAATCCTGGTAATTGATAGCAGTCATGCTGCGTTTACTCCCGCCATGAAGGCTTGCATCAGCGTAAAATCTTTAAGTCCCTTGCCCAGCTCCACCCCGCCGCTGACATCAACCGCATAGGGTTGGGTGAGATGGATGGCTTCGGCAACGTTTTCCGGGGTGAGTCCGCCTGCCAGAATCAGCGACAAACCGCTGTGTTTCGGCCAGTGCCGCCAATCAAAGGTCTCGCCGGTGCCGCCCTTGAGCTGCGGGTGCCAGGCATCCAGCAAAATGCCCGCCGCGTCGCGGTAGTCGCGGATTTTGGCGGCCACATCCAGACCGGGCTGCATGCGCAGCGCCTTGATCCAGGGCTGCCTGAACCCGGCGCAGTATTCGGGACTTTCATCGCCGTGAAACTGCAGCAAGCCCAGCGGCGCGGTAGCCAGCACATCGCGCACCTGCTGCGCGTCAGCATCCACGAACAAGCCGGTCGTAGTCACGAACGGCGGCAGGCGGGCAATGATTTCGGCCGCTTTCTCCGGCGCGACATAGCGCGGACTGGGCGGATAGAAGACAAACCCCAAGGCATCGGCCCCGAGCCGCACGGCGTCGAGGGCATCCTCCAGACGGGTTATGCCACAGATTTTGACTCGGGTTCGATACGACAAGGGCTGTTCTGCATTGGAAAAAACAAGGCCCCGATTCTAGCAGCGATTCAGCCCTGCAACCACACCGGGCCGGGCGCTTCGCGTGGTAATTCAAACTCCGGCGGGTAAAGTGCGTCCACGAAGTACAGGCCGCCGGGACTGGCGGTCACCCCGCCCTGGGTGCGGTCCCTGACCCGGATCAAGTCCTGCACCCATTCCGGTTCGGCCTTACCCTCGCCGATGCGCATCAACACCCCGGCAATATTACGCACCATGTGATGCAGAAAACCGTCGGCCTGGATATCAAGGATGATCAGCGGCCCCTGACGCCAGACTTTCAGGAAATGGACATCACGGACCGGTTGCCGCGACTGGCACTCGACGGCGCGAAAGGTGGTGAAGTCATGACGTCCGACCAGATAGGTGGCCGCCCGCTGCATGCGCTCGACATCCAGCGGATGGTAGTGCCAGGTCACCTTGCCGGCTAGCTGGCTGGATCGCTGCGGGCTGTTGAAGATGATAAAGCGGTAACGCCGGGCCACAGCCTTGAAGCGGGCGTGAAACTCATCACTGACTGGCTGTATCCAGCGCAGGGCAATATCCGGCGGTAATTGGGTGTTGGTTCCCAGTACCCAGTTGTAGGGCTTACGAATCGAGGGGCTGTCGAAATGGGCGATCATGCCGGAGGCATGCACGCCGGCATCGGTGCGGCCGGCGGCATGCACAATAACCGGATGCGCGGCAATTTTCGACAGGGCGATTTCCAGGGTCAACTGGACGCTGGGGACGCCTTCCTGCTGGGTTTGCCAGCCCCGGTAACCGTTGCCGTCATAATCAATACCGATGGCGTAACGCATGCGCCCTGCCCCAAAAATAAAAGAGGCCGCTTTTTAAAGCGGCCTCAGGGTTGACGTCAAGAGGTGATCAGGCAATACGCATCAGCATGCCCTGGGCTTCCTGGCGCTGATCTTCCTTGCCTTCGGCAACCACTTCTTCCAGCAAGTCGCGGGCGGCAGCCTTGTCACCCATTTCAACGTAGGCGCGCGCCAACTCCAGGCGGGTAGTGTTTTCGTCAGTCGTGGCCAGGAAAGAAAATTCCTGATCGAGCGCAGCCAGTGCATCGGCGGAACCGTCACCCAGATCGAAGCCAGACTCATCGTCCAACGAGGATCCGGCTGCCTGACCGGCCAGTTCGGCATCAAATGCCGCTGCAGCCGAACCCAGGTCAACGGACTCGAAGGCCTCGAAAGACGCGGCCGGGGCAGGCTCGACCACCGGTTCGGGTGTCGTTGCAAAATCATCAAAATTGAAATCGCCGTCCAGAGCCTCCAGTCCGGACTGGGTTTCATGACGGATTTCTACATCCGTCACCGGCAGGTTGATCTGGCTGACGTTGAACTCTTCCAGTTCCAGTCCTTCGGCCAACCCGGCCATTTCATCAACAGCCGCAACCGGCTCAATAGCAGCAGTCTCGACAACCGGTTCAGGGACAACAACCGGCTCAGGGGCGGCTACCGCCTCCTCTTCCTTGTAGGCGGACAGCGCCTTCTCGAAGTCGAACTCCGGCAAAGCCTCAACCGGCGCAGCGACCGCTTCCGGCGTTACCTTGTTCTCTTCCAGGAATGCGTCCAGGCTATCGAGCGACAGCTCGGCAGCCGAATCCGGTTGGGCGGACGGCGCCTCAAATGCGAAATCAAGATCGGCGGCGGGGGCCGTTTCGACCGGGGCAGGCTCCGACTTGGTGAAGTTGAATTCCAGACTGGAGTCCAGCAGGGCATCCAGTTCATCAACCTTGGCAGGAGCAGCCTGTTCCGGCTCACGGATTTCGACGTCGACGGCCTTCAGGTTCGGCTGTGACAGACTGAGCGCGAAGTCTTTCTCCAGGTCCTCAAGGCTGGGCCCGGCAGAGTCTTCTTTCTTGATGCCGGTGGGAGCGTACTCAACAACACCTTCGGCATGAGCGGGAGCGGCGGCATGCTTGACCTCCTCCGGCAGGCGGCGCTTGATTTCATCCGCCTTGAAAAGCGCTTCAAGCTCACCCAGCGATTCCAGACGGGCATACTGGTCTTCAAAACTTTGACGGTCATTCTGACGGACAAAGATTTCCAGCAGCAGCAAATGCAGATCCGAACGATCCGGCGTTTGCGCAAGCGCCTTGTTCAAAACGCCCACGGCCTGCGGATAGCGCTCCAGATTGAAATACGCTTGCGCCTCTTCCAGCGGGTCCGCCGGTTTCTTGACTTCGGGAGCCGGAGCCGGCTTGGGCGCCGCCTGAACAGGCGTCGGAGCGGGTGCGGATGCGGGAGTGGCGGGCTTGGGTGCGGCGGGACGGGCCGCAGGAGCCTCGGGTTTGCGCGCGCGGGACTTAAAGAAGAAAATCGCGGCGACAATCAGCAGAAGAGCAACTCCGCCCACAACCGGCATCATCGACCCGCCGGACGCCTTGGCCGGCGCATCCGCCGCCTTGGCCTCACTGGACAGGAAGGACTGGGTGGCAACACCGCAAGCCAGGGTCGCAATCGCCTTGCGCTCAAGATGCTTGTCGGTGCCCTTGTTCTTGGCCTGTTCCTGGGCGCGGGCTTTTAACTGAGCTTCCAATTGGGCGAGGCGGGCATTTTGCATGGCTATTTTCGTGTCGTTGATCTTCAGTTTGCTTTGCAGGGCAGCCACTTCTCCCGCCAAACCGGCGGCATGGGCCGGTTTCGGGGCAGAATTGCCGGATTGGGAGGGTTTTGCAGCCGCAACCCCCCCCTTGCCGCGAGAAGACGCCGAGTGATGGCTGTCGGGATGGCCGGTTGCATTCTTTCCGCCATCAGCGGCGACCAGCTTCATCTCTACCCGGGGCTGGGCCGTCACGGTGACCGGCTTTGAGGCGGCCGCGGTGGCATTGATCTGCTTGCCGCTCAGCTTGCGCGCCTCGGCGGCCGCGGAATTGCGCGAGGAAAGCATCTGGGCCGCTTCGCGATCACCGGAGGACTGCACCTCCCCCAGGGTTGGAACTCGCAATACCTGACCGTCACGCAGCATATTGATATTGTTGGCGACGAATGCCTGGGGATTGGCCTTGTACAGGGCCTGCATCATGCGCGGGACGCTGATGTCACGCGCCGGGCGGACACGCTGGGCGATGGACCACAGGCTGTCGCGACGGCGAACCTGATAGGTCGGAGCCTGGTCCGGCTCAGCCACAGGAGCGGCGGCCATCAACTCAGGCTGGGGAGCCGGCGCTTCCGGGCGGGCCGCAGGAACAGGCTCAACGGTGGCGACCACGGGCGCGGCAGGCTCGACCGGGCGTGAGGAGGCGACAACGGGAGGATCCAGCAGGATGGGCAGCTCCTGCAGGCGGGTATTGCCCGGCCAGCTGATGCGGATCACAAAGTCGAGGAACGGTTCGGAAACACGCTTCGAGCTGGAAACCCGGATAAAGGAGCGCGCGCCCGGGTTGACCACCACTTCAAAACGGAGATCCGTCAGGAAAAAACTTCTCTCAATGCCCAGTCGCTGAAAGTCTTCCTGGGTAGCCAAACCGACACGGATATCCTCACTGGTAAGATCACCCAGATCGCTCAGCTCGACCTCAACCCGTAATGGTTGGCCAAGCGCGGACTTGGTCTGGATATCGCGAACAGCCAGGGCGTGTGAAAGACCCGGCAGCATTACCCCCATGCCCAGTAATGCCAGAGTCAGCTTGCGCAGAACCATTATTTGTTTCCTTTGCTGGTTATTCTTGACGTTGACGGGGAGAACCCCGAGACCAGACCGGTAAACTCCGGCCAAAGCCTGTAAATTTTTACTGTTTTTTATCACAAGGCTTCTGTAACTCGCAATCACTAAAGGATTTTCGGCCCTTTATTTCTTGTGGATTGCCAAAGGCTGGTCATTTTCCGGTTTTTGCCGGTATCGACCGTATATGCGCCGCGTGACCGCCATTGATCAAGCACTGTTCACAGCCGGCCTGCGCTTGGGGTATTGTGGGGGGCGGCCATCCGATGTCGCCCGAACGGATTTACAGCGAGGTTGAATGAGGACTGTGGATACCGCCTACCTGTTGTCGCGAATCAGCCTGGGCGACCGACAGGCTTTCAGGCATTTTTATGACGCCACCTCCCCGCGCCTGTACGCGATTGCGCTGGGGTTGCTGAGACGGCGCGATGAGGCGGAAGAGGTCCTGCAGGACACTTATGTCGGCCTGTGGCACAGTGCACGGACTTACAACCCCGAGCGCGGCACCGTCCAGACCTGGCTGAACACTATCATCCGCAACCGCTGCATTGACCGGTTGCGACAAAGCGACCGCCGACTGGTGCAACCGGATGATGAAAGCTGGTCGAAGATTGCCTCGGACCTGCCGACGCCCCTGCACCACTTGATGACGGATCAGGACAGCAAGGCGCTGGCGCGGTGTCTCGAGCAACTGGATGTGCACCAGCAGGAGTCGCTGGCGCTGGCTTTTTTTGAAGGACTGAGCCACACCGAACTGGCCGGGCGTCTTGACACCCCCTTGGGCACCGTCAAGGCCCGGATCCGGCGCGGGCTGGTACAACTGCGGCAGTGCATGCAGACATGAAATACGATCACCCTGAACTGCGGCACCGGCTGGCGGCGGAATATGTGCTGGGCACCCTGCAAGGCAAGGCCCGGGACAGATTTATCGCCTTGATGGCCAAAGACCCTGAGTGGCAACGGATTACCCGTGCGTGGGAAACCCGCCTGAACCCGTGGGCGAACGCCCTCCCCCCGCATGCCCCGCCCGAACAGGTTTGGGCCAACATCCGCGCCCGCGTCGGCGGCGACTTCGAGCCGGAGCCCTTCTTCAGCCTGGCGTTCTGGCGCGGCTGGGCTTTCGGGGCAACAGCCGCCGCCCTGATGCTGCTCACGTTCGTCGTCCTGCGTCCCGCCCCGGCGCCACTCCTGGAGCTTGCCGTGATCAGTACTCCGGAAGGAAAGCCCAACTGGTTGGTCCGACTGGATGAACCGCATCAACGCCTGAGCATCGCCACCCTGTTTCCGGTCGCGGTCGACAAGGACAAAGCACTGGAATTATGGGCTATCCCGGACGGCAAAGCGCCCGTATCGCTGGGCTTGCTGCGCATGAACGGAAAAACGGCCGAGGTGGAGCTATCCGACCAAGGCGTGCAACGACTGGCGATGGCCGGCACGCTGGCGATCAGCGTGGAGCCGTCCGGTGGTTCGCCAACCGGCCTGCCGACCGGACCGGTGATCGGCAGCGGCAAACCGGTGCTGAAAATCTGAACGGCGCCCGTATCCGGAGCGGATACGGGCGCCGGACTGACTCAGGCGATACTGACCACAATCTTGCCGAACTGCGCGCCGTTCGCCATGTGCTCGAAGGCGGCCTTGCCGTTTACCAGCGTATAGACACTGTCGACGACCGGCACGATCTGGTGCTTTTCCACAAAATCGACCATGGCGGAAAACTCCTGATCGCTGCCCATGGTTGAACCGAGGATGCTGGCCTGCTTCCAGAACAGCTTCTGTGGATTGAGATTGTTGATATTGCCCTGGCCGCCGCCATAGAACGCGATACGGCCGCCGAAAGCCACCAGATCGACCAGCGCGGCGAAGCCGTTACCACCCGCGCTGTCGATGATCACGTCCATTTCCCCGTGCGCCTTGGCGAAGGCCTTCTGCCAGCCTTCTTCCTTGTAATTGGCTCCGGCCTTGGCGCCCATGGCGATGGCCCGAGAAATCTTGTCCTCGCTGCCGGACGTCACGAACACCTGCGCGCCGCACGCCACGGCGAACTGCAGGGCAAACAACGCCACGCCGCCGCCAACACCGCTGATCAGCACTTTTTCATGCGGTTGCAGACCGGCGCGGCCGAACAGGGCGCGGTAGGCGGTCATGCCTGCCAGCGGCAAGGCGGCCGCTTGTTCGATCAGCAGGTGCCCGGGCTTGGCGCGAACGCGGTCGGCGTCGACCACCACGTATTCCGCCAGCGTGCCGTCCTTCGGCAAGCCGAGGATGCTGTAGGAGCGCAGCTGGTGCCGGGGATTGTCGCCCCAGCCCACATTCGGATTGAGGATCACTTCCTGGCCGATCAGGGCGTCATCAACCCCCTCGCCCACCGCCACCACTTCGCCGACGCCATCGGAACCGAGGATGGTCGGATACTTGATGCCCGCGTACATGCCCTTGGTGATCCAGACATCACGGTGGTTGAGCGCGGCGGCCTTGACCTTGACCAGCACTTCACCGGAACCGGCGGCGGGCTTGGGATAATCGGGATTGAAGACGACACCGTCTTCTTTGCTGGTGAGTACGAGCGCTTTCATGGGCATTCCTGCATCGGGCCATAAGAATTCCGGTTCGTGCGAGCCGGGGTGGAACGTGCGGAAAGAGTGGGGAGTTTGGCGCTGGAAATCAAGCGTGAAAGCAGGACAAAAAACAAAGGGCGTCACCGGGACGCCCTTGTCGGACCGATAACCGCTCAGGCGGCGATCAGCAGGCGCAGCATGCGGCGCAGCGGTTCGGCGGCGCCCCACAGCAGTTGGTCGCCGATCACGAAGGCGGAAATGTATTCCGGACCCATGTTCAGCTTGCGCACACGGCCGACGCCGATGTCGAGCTTGCCGGTAATCGAGGCCGGGGTCAGTTCCTTGACCGAGATTTCACGGTCGTTCGGCACCCACTTCACCCACGGATTGCCGGACTTGATGATTGATTCAATCTCGCTGAGCGGCAAGTCCTTCTTCAGCTTCACGGTCAAGGCGAGGCTGTGGCAGCGCATGGCGCCGATACGCACGCACAGGCCGTCCACCGGAATGGTGCTGGCGGTGCCGAGGATCTTGTTGACTTCCGCCTGCCCCTTCCACTCTTCCTTGGACTGGCCGTTGTCGAGCTGCTTGTCGATCCAGGGGATCAGGCCGCCCGCCAGCGGCGCACCGAAGAATTCGGTGGGCACGTCTTCACGGATGCATTGGGCGACCTTGCGGTCGATATCGAGGATGGCGGAGGACGGAGTCGCCAGTTCGGCTTCGACGGCCGAATGGATGACGCCCATGCCCTTCAGCAGTTCGCGCATGTGGTTGGCGCCGCCGCCGGAGGCTGCCTGATAGGTCATGGAGCTGATCCAGTCGACCAGACCAGCGTGGAACAGGCCGCCCATGCCCATCAGCATGATGGAGTTGGTGCAATTGCCGCCGATGTAGTTCTTGATGCCCTTGGCCAGACCGTCCTTGATGACGTTCAGGTTGACCGGATCAAGGACGATGATGGCGTCATTTTCCATGCGCAGCGACGACGCGGCGTCGATCCAGTAGCCGTTCCAGCCGGCGGCGCGCAGCTTGGGGAAGACTTCGCCGGTGTAGTCGCCGCCCTGGCAGGTGAGGATGACGTCCATGGACTTGAGGGCGTCGATGTCCTTGGCGTCCATCAGCGCCGGGGCGGTCTTGCCGCCGAAGGACGGGGAAGCGCCGCCGACGCTGCTGGTGGTGAAGTAATAGGGTTCGAAGTGGGCGAAGTCGTTTTCTTCGACCATGCGTTGCATCAGTACGGAGCCGACCATGCCGCGCCAGCCTACAAGACCTACTCGCATTTTGTGTTCCTCAATTCGTGTGTTCGGGTATGCGGTGGCGGGTCGGTATGGCTACCGTCATCCGCCTGCCGCGGGCCCTACTTTTGTCTTGGCAAAAGTAGGCAAAACCGTTGTCCTTCGCCAAACTCGCGCGCGGTCAGCTCTCTGCTGAACCGCCGTGCGCGACTTCGACCTTCCGCTGATTCCTGTCGTGTGGCTCAAACATTGGCTACGGACAGGAGGGTTGCGTCTTTACAGCGCGGCCACGACGGCTTCGCCCATTTCCTGGGTGCCAACCTTCTTCGTGCCTTCCGTCCAGATATCCGCGGTGCGCAGGCCTTGGTCCAGAACTTTACCCACGGCGGTTTCAATGGCGTTTGCCGCTTCGCCTTCGTTGAAGGTATAGCGCAACATCATGGCGACGGACAGGATGGTGGCCAGCGGGTTGGCGATGCCCTTGCCGGCGATGTCCGGGGCGGAGCCGTGGCAGGGTTCGTACATGCCCTTCTTCTGCTGGTCGAGCGAGGCGCTTGGCAGCATGCCGATGGAGCCGGTGAGCATGGCGGCTTCGTCAGAGAGAATATCGCCGAAGAGGTTGCCGGTGACGATGACGTCAAACTGCTTGGGGTTGCGCACCAGCTGCATGGCGGCGTTGTCGACGTACATGTGCGACAGCTGCACTTCCGGGTATTCCTTGCCGACTTCGGTGGTGATTTCCTTCCACAGTTCGGTCACTTCCAGCACGTTGGCCTTGTCGACCGAGCAGACCTTCTTGTTGCGCTGCATGGCGAGCTGGAAGGCGACGTGGGCGATGCGGCGGATTTCGCTTTCGCTGTAGACGTCGGTGTTGTAGCCCTGACGCTCGCCGTTTTCCAGCGTGCGCACGCCGCGCGGCTGACCGAAGTAGATGCCGCCGGTCAGTTCACGCACGATCAGGATATCCAGTCCGGCGACGATTTCCGGCTTCAGGCTGGAAGCGGAAGCCAGTTGCGGATACAGGATGGCCGGACGCAGATTGGCGAACAGGTTCAGTTCGGAACGGATCTTCAGCAGGCCGCGCTCCGGACGGATCGAGCGTTCGATGGTGTCCCACTTCGGACCGCCGACGGCGGCCAACAGCACGGCGTCGGCCTTGCGGGCGGCTTCCAGGGTCTGGTCGGGCAGCGGCACGCCGTGGGCGTCGATGGCGCAGCCGCCCAGCAGTTCATGGCTCCAGCTCAGGCCGAGGTTGAAGCGTTCGTTGACCTTGGCGAGGACCTTTTCGCCTTCGGCCATGATTTCCGGGCCGATGCCGTCGCCGGAGAGGATCACAATATGTTTCGACATGTCTTTCTTCCAGGGGATGCGCCTTAGCGCATCGCGGTTTGAAATTCGGGGAGCCAGGGCGCGCCGCGCGCGCCCGCCATTCGCTTAACGCAGGGCGTTGAACACCCACGGCCGCGCTGCGCGGGCCTTGGCCTCAAAGGCATGGATGTCGTCGGCCACTTGCAGCGTCAGGCCGATGTCATCCAGGCCGTTCAACAGGCAATGACGGCGGAAGTTATCGACGCTGAAGCTGAAGGCCTCGCCGTTCGGTCGGATCACCTGCAGTTTTTCCAGATCAACGGTGAGCTGGTAGCCTTCGGTCGCCTCGCACTCCTTGAACAGGATGTCGACCTGATCTTCCGGCAGGATCACCGGCAACAGACCGTTCTTGAAACAGTTGTTGAAGAAGATGTCGGCGAAGCTGGAGGCGATGACGGCGCGGAAGCCGTATTCGTCCAGCGCCCACGGCGCGTGCTCGCGGCTGGAGCCGCAACCGAAGTTCTGGCGGGCCAGCAATACCTTCGCGCCTTGGTAACGCGGCTGGTTGAGCACGAATTCCGTGTTCAGCGCACGCTTGGAGCAGTCCTGTCCGGGGTAGCCTTCGTCCAGGTAACGCCACTCGTCAAAGAGGTTGACGCCAAAGCCGCTGCGCTTGATCGACTTCAGGAATTGCTTGGGAATGATCTGGTCGGTGTCGACGTTGGCGCGATCCAGCGGAGCCGCCACGCCGGTGACAACGGTAAATGCTTGCATGGTCGTGCTCCTGTCAGAAATGACGTACGTCAACAAAGTGGCCGGCAATCGCCGCCGCCGCCGCCATGGCCGGACTGACCAGGTGGGTGCGGCCGCCGTTGCCCTGGCGTCCTTCGAAGTTGCGGTTGGACGTGGAGGCGCAATGCTCGCCGGACATCAGCTTGTCGGCGTTCATGGCCAGGCACATCGAGCAACCCGGCTCGCGCCATTCGAAACCGGCGGCGACAAAGACCTTGTCCAGCCCTTCCGCCTCGGCCTGCTTCTTTACCAGACCGGAACCCGGCACCACCATCGCCTGCTTGACCGAGGCAGCCACGGAGCGGCCCTTGATCACGGCGGCGGCGGCGCGCAGGTCTTCGATGCGCGAGTTGGTGCAGGAGCCGATGAATACGCGGTCGAGCTTGATCGCGGTGACCGGCGCTTCCGGGGTCAGGCCCATGTACTGGTAGGCGCGCTCCCAGGAATTGCGCTGCACGGCGTCGGCGGCGGTGGCCAGCGCGGGCAGGGTCGCGGTCACGGGCAACACCATTTCCGGCGAAGTGCCCCACGACACTTGCGGCTCGATGGCGGCGCCGTCAATGTCGATGATGGCGTCGAAATGCGCGCCGTCATCAGACACCAGCGTTTGCCAGTAAGCCACGGCGGCATCCCACTGGTCGGCCTTAGGCGCGAAGGGCTTGCCGCGGAAGTACTCGATGGTCTTTTCATCCACCGCCACCATGCCGACGCGCGCGCCGGCCTCGATGGCCATGTTGCAGACGGTCATGCGGCCTTCCATGCTCATGTCGCGGAACACCTGACCGCCGAACTCAATGGCGTAGCCGGTGCCGCCGGCGGTACCGATCTTGCCGATGATGGCCAGCACCACGTCCTTCGCGGTGACGCCCGCGCCGAGTTGGCCGTTGACGCGGATCAGCATGTTCTTCGACTTCTTCTGCACCAGGCATTGCGTGGCCAGCACGTGTTCCACTTCACTGGTGCCGATGCCGTGCGCGAGGCAGGCGAACGCGCCGTGCGTGGCGGTATGCGAGTCGCCGCAGACCACGGTCATGCCCGGCAAGGTGAGACCCTGCTCCGGACCGACGACGTGGACGATGCCCTGACGCTCGTCAAAGATGTCGAATTCGACCACGCCGAATTCCTTGCAGTTGTCATCCAGCGTCTGCACCTGGATGCGCGAGGTTTCGTCCTTGATGCCGGCGATGCCGTGCGTGCGCTCTTCCTTGTCGGTAGGCACGTTGTGGTCGGGCGTGGCGATGTTGGCGTCGAGCCGCCACGGCTGGCGACCGGCCAGCTTCAGGCCTTCAAAGGCTTGCGGGCTGGTCACTTCGTGCAGCAACTGGCGGTCGATGTAGATGAGGCAGGAGCCGTCGTCGCGTTGCTTGACGAGGTGGTCATCCCATAATTTGTCGTAGAGCGTCTTGGCGGTCATGGCGGAATTCCCCTTGCAGTGCCGGGTGATAGGGGGATTTTATGACCGCCCTCCTCATAACACAATTTTATAATTTTTATGGATTGAATAGATTTATGGAATCAAACATGGCCCGCTCCCACCTTACTTTCCCCAAGCCGCAGGGGAACAGGTAGAATATGCGCCCTTAATTTCCTTTCGACGCAGGCGCGACCCCATGAGCATCAACTGGTTCCCCGGCCACATGAACAAGGCGATCCGCGAGATCAAGGAACTGCTGCCCAAGGTCGACCTGATCATCGAGATTGTCGACGCCCGTATTCCCTACAGCAGCTCCAATCCGGTGATCGAGCAGTTTCGCGGCAAGAAGCCGTGGATCCGCCTGCTGAACAAGAGCGACCTGGCCGATCCCGACGTCACCCCATTGTGGCAGGCGCACTGGGAAAAGCAGCAAGGCGTGAAGGCCATTGCCGTCACCTCGCAACGTCCGGAGCAGATCCGCAGCCTGATCGGCCTGATCAAGAACATCCTCAAGGGCAAGGAAAACGCGCTGGGCAACGTCACGGTGCTGATCACCGGCATCCCCAACGTCGGCAAGTCCACCATCATCAACATCCTGGCGGGCAAGCAGATCGCCAAGACCGGCAACGAACCGGCCATCACCAAGGGCCAGCAGTGCATCAACCTCAATAACGGCATCCTGCTCTACGACACGCCCGGCATCCTGTGGCCGAAGATCGAGAACGTGCCCAGCGGCTACCGCCTGGCCGCCACCGGCGCCATCAAGGAAACCGCGATGAGCGCCGATGACGTCGCGGTGTTCACCGTCGGCTTCCTGATGAAGGCCTATCCGGAACAGATGAAGGAGCGCTTCAAGCTGGATGTGCTGCCCGAAGGCGAAGTGGATTTCCTGGAAATGATCGGCCGTCAGCGCGGCTGTCTGGGCAGTGGCGGCCATGTCGACTTCCACAAGATTTCCAACATCCTGCTGCAGGAGTTGCGCAACATCGTCATCGGCCGCGTCACCCTGGAAACGCCGGAGATGATCGAGCAGGAACTGGTGATCGTGGAGCAGAAACGCGCCGAGAAGGCGGCCAAGGAAGCGGCAAAGAAGAAAAAGCCGTTGGGTGACCAGCCCCGGCACCGCGACTGACGCGGCGAGCCGGGCACCGCCCTAGCGCGCCCGCCCGGCCTTGCTCTCGTACATCAGCACATCCCCTTCGCGCAGCAACGCGTCCAGCGACAGCGCATTCTCCGGGTCCACCTGCACCACGCCGCACGAGAAGCGGATTTCATAGCCCCGCTCCGCCTCGCGGTTATGGGCCTCCAGCCCTTCCCGCAAGCGCTCGATGACGGTCGTCACCTTCTCGCGGGTGGTGTCGATGCACAACGCCGCGAACTCGTCGCCGCCCAGCCGCGCCACCAGATCGGATGCGCGCAGGCTGCGCCGCAAATGGGCGGCGAACACCGTCAGCGCCACATCCCCTTCGCCATGCCCGAAGCGGTCGTTGACCGGCTTCAGGCCATCAAGATCGAAGAAAGCCAGCGTCGCGGGCGTCAGCTGGCGCTGGCACAGCTTCAGCACTTGCGGCGCCAGCATCATGAAGCCGCGACGATTGCAGACGCCGGTCAGTTCATCCATGGTCGCCAGGAACAGGATGGCCAACTCCTGCTCGACGATAGCAGCCAGGTCACGCAGGGCGTCACGATCCTCCTGGCTGAACTCCCGGGGCTGCCGGTCAATCACGCACAGCGTGCCCAGCAGGCTTCCGTTCGGTGCTTTCAGCGGGGAACCGGCGTAAAAGCGGATGCATGGCTCGCCCGTCACCAGCGGATTGTCGGCAAAGCGGGCGTCGGCGGCGGCATCGGGGATCACCAGCAGGTCGTTGCCGAGAATGGCGTGGGCGCAGAAGGAAACGTCGCGCGGCGTTTCGCGCACCTCCAGCCCCTGGCAGGACTTGAACCACTGGCGGTTGCTGTCGATCAGACTGACCAGCGCGATCGGCACCCGGAAAACCCGCTGCGCGAGGCGCGTCAGGCGGTCAAAACGCTCTTCCGGCAGCGTATCGAGAATGTTCAGCGACATCAGGGTACGCAGGCGGACATCTTCATCCGGCGGAAAATCGGGGACTTGCATGCACCACTCCTTGCCGCCGGAGCCGGTCTGGCGGGAATACGAATATCCGCCAATACTCCCCCGATCCGCCCTCGCCCGACAATAGAAAAGTTTTATACTTCAGTCACAATTCATAAAACCACGGCATCCCATGAATACCGCCGACGTTCTGGCCTTCATCGAGGTCGCCCGCACCGAGTCCTTCTCGCAAGCCGCCGAGCGGCTGTTCCTGACCCAGCCCGCCATCAGCAAGCGCGTCAGCAATCTGGAAGAGTCGCTGGGCGTGCAGTTGTTTGACCGCGTCGGCCGCCGCGTGCAACTGACCGAGGCGGGACGGGCGTTGCTGCCCCGCGCCCGCCAGTGGCTGCTGGATTTCGACGACATCCGCAAAAGCATCGCCGATCTCAGCGGCCCGATTACCGGCGTGCTGCGCATCGGCACCTCCCACCATATCGGCCTCCACCGCCTGCCGCCGACGCTGCGCCGCTTCTCGCAGCAGTATCCGGACGTACGGCTGGACATCCAGTTCATCGACTCGGAGGAGGCTTACGAATCCGTGCTGAGCGGTGATCTGGAGCTGGGCATCGTCACCCTGCCGCCGGTACCGGATGCGCGCCTGCTGGCCGAGGAAATCTGGGATGACCCCCTCGCCTTTGTCGCCGGACGCGATCATCCGCTGGCCAGCAAGCCGGGGCTGGCCTTGCCGGATCTGACCAGCCATCCCGCCATCCTGCCGTCGCTGAATACCTTCACCCGCCAGATTGCTGCGAAGCTGTTTCAGGAATCGCACCTGGAACTGAACGTGACCATGGCTACCAATTACCTGGAAACCATCCGCATGATGGTGTCGATCGGCTTGGGCTGGAGCGTGCTGCCCGCCAGCATGGCCAACGAGGACATGGTGCTGCTGCCGCTGTCCGGCGTCGAAATGCATCGCAGTCTGGGGGTGGTGTATCATCCTCGCAGAACCCTGTCGCGGGCGGCCGGCGCCATGCTGGAGATGCTGCGGCGGGATCGCGATGCCCCGGCTTGAATGACATGAGAAAAACCACGATGCGGCGAATCCTCCCCCTGCTGTCCGCGCTGTTGCTGGCCGCCTGCCAGTCCGTCCCCCTGCCGCCTCCGATTCCCAAGGCCAATGCGGCGGAACTGTTGCAGGCCAGCCGCTTCCGCACGCCGCTCTATTTTCTGGAAACGCCGCTGTATGACCCGGATGTGACGCAATGGATTCCGCAGCGCTTTCTGGACGAGGTACGCGGTACCATCCAGAGTACGATCGACAATCCCTTCACCGATACGCAACTGCAGCAGGAGCTGTCACGAACCCTGAGCGGCGAGGACATGCAGGCGGTGATCGACTTCTATCAGTCGCCCACTGGACAGGCGGTGCTGCGGGCGGAAACCAGCTTCCGGGAGCGGCTGAATACTCCGGCTGCGGGCACAGGCCCCGAAACGCAGGAATTACTGAAAGCTGTTCAGCTGAACGAGGCGTTGAATGCCGTGTTCATGGCCAGCGCCGATGCGCTGATCGAACGGCTGGATACCTATGACTGCCTGGCGCTGATGCAGATTCCCGGCTCGCACATCGGGCTGAACATCGCCAAGCGCAACCGGGTGGGCTTCATGAGCCGTCAGGTGCGGCGCTCGCTGGCCAATCTCTACGGCGGATTGACGGCAGAACAGCTGCAAGGCTACCTGCAATTCGCGCAAAGCCCGCTGGGGCAGCGCTACTTCAAGGCGCGCGCCGAGGCGCTGGCAACCATCGGCACGGATTTCGGGCAACGGGTGGCGGAAGCCATTGCCCCGGGCCTGCCCGAGTGCGTCGGCTCCATTCGCACCAGCGGCGGCTGAACGCTCAGGCGTCCAACACCACCTTGGCGGAATCAGGGTAGGACGTGCACAGGTACACGGCCTGCCCCAGGGCATTGCCGCTCACCTTCCCTTCCTTCAGCGTCAGCTTGCAACTGCCGCACATGCCCTTGCAGCAACCCGACTCCACCGGCACGCCGTGACGGCGCGCCGCTTCCAGCAGGGTCAGCCCCGCATCGTCCGCCGTCAATTGCACCGTGGTATTGAGGTGGTTGAAGCGGATTTCCGGCGGCGCGCTCTGGAAATCGATCGTACCCACGCTTTCCACCCCGGCCAGCGTGAAACGCTCGGTATGCAGACGGCCCAGGTTGTAGCCCAGCTCTGTCAGCAGCAACACCATGCTTTCCATGAATCCGGCAGGACCGCAGAGGTAGATGTCGCGGTCACGGAAGTCGGGATAGCGGGCCTCGAAGTTCTCAATGGTCAACGGCGCTGAAAAGCCTTCCGCCGTTTCCCGGCTCAGCGCGATATCCACCGACAGCCGCTCTTTCCAGCCGCGCAGGCTGTCGGCAAAAATCACGTCCTTTGCGCTGGCGAAACGGGCATGCAGTTGCATATCCACCGCATCCCCCGAGGCCAGACGCTCGGCAATCATGGCATGACAGGGCGTAATCCCCGACCCGGCGCACAGGAACAGCAGCTTGTCCTGCCCGCGATAGCGGAAACACCCCTGCGCCTGGCTCAACCCCACCACCCCGCCCGGCTTCAGCCAGTCGTGCATCCAGCCGGAGACTTCGCCCAGCCCGGCGCGCTTGACGGTGATGCTGATACCGCCGCCCGGAAGCACGGTCGGACTATAACAACGGGTCAGTGACTGGCAGTCGACGTCCACCGTCACTTCCACATATTGCCCCGCCTGCATCCCCTTCCAGTGCTGGTTCGGCATCAGAGTGAAGGTTTTCACGCCCGGCGCTTCGTCATGGACTGCGGTGACCACCGCCTTTAGCTCATAGGTCCACAGGAAGTCATTCACGGCGCGGTTCAGCACCGTCATGGTGTTGGAAGCCAGATAGTCCATCCGGTCCCGTCCCAGCCACTGCAATGCCCGGACGCTGGCGCGAGCCTTCAATGCCTGCAACATGGATCAGGCCTCCGCCTTGTTGGGGAAGGAATATTTCCACATCACCTTCACATAATTGCGGATGGCCTTGCCCCAGCTGTCGTTGAGCTTGTAGGTGATGCCGTGCTTGGCGCAGACCGCCTTCACTTCCTTCGCCATGTCCGGGTAACGGTGCGAGGGAATGTCCGGAAACAGATGATGCTCGATCTGGTAATTAAGGTGCCCCCAGAGGATGCTCATGCGGCGGCTGCCCTTGAAGTTCACCGACGAATCCAGCTGCGACAGGTACCAGCGGCCCTTGTGGTCGATGGCGTCTTCCGGTTGCAACGGTTCGGTGAAATGCGTGGCCTGGATGGTCAGGCCGATCCAGTAGTTGTTGACCATGTCGGCGATGGCGTTGCCCGCCAGCACCCGCAGCGGCGAACGCCCGGTCAGCAGCGCCAGCGCCGGGAAGACGGCATACTCCTTGAACAGCACGCGGTTGATGGAGCGGCTGTTGCGCTTCTGGCGTTCTTCCAGCGACTGGCCGCCGGTATCGACCAGCGCATAGCCTTCGTTGCCAGCCGGGAAGGCCTCGGCGCGATAGTCCTGCGCGAAGCCCAGGTTCTGGCCGTTGAAGCGGTACAGCATAGTGGGATAGACGCCGAACATGTACAGCGGCACCTGCCAGCGGTGCGCCGGATTCCACGGCGTCTGGGCGTTGGTGCGCAGCAGGCCGTGGTTCAGGTCGGGATCCTTTTCATAGACATTGGTGTGCACATGGTGCATGGCGTTGTGCTCGCGCCGCCAGCCTTCCTCGTCAATCGGGGCTTTCCACTTGAAATTGTGGGCGTGGAACTCCGGAATCTCCGGAAAATAGTCGTACTGGCCGTGCAGTACGTTGTGGCCGATCTCGATGGCTTCCAGATTGCGGTGCAGCCACACCAGCCCGGTGCCGGCGATAAAGCTGAGCGGCCCGCGACCGAACCACAGCAGCCCGCGACCGGCGACCTCCGCCAGCCGCGAATTGCGGCGCAAGCGGCGGATGTAGGCCACGTCCTCCGCACCCAGTTGCGCCCGGGCGCGGGCGCGGATCGCTTCGAATTCCTGTTCGATGGCATCAAGACGGGCGTCATCATTCGGGGTGGCGGCGGTCAGGGGGCGGTCGGCCGTCCGGGGCTCCAGCAGTTCGGTCATGGCGGGCTGTTTTCAAGGGTGAAAGAGGCGCGCAATCTAGCACAGAAAACCGTATTTTCTGTATGGCTGTGCAGCCGCCGGACACGAATTCTTACAGCAGGCGCAGCGGCTCCTCGTCCATCAGCACTACCTGCTGTTCCAGCTCCGCCACATGCTGCTCCCAGTAGCCGGGACTGTTGAACCAGGGGAAGTAGCGCGGAAAGGCCGGATCGTCCCAGCGCGAGGCCAGCCACCCGGCGTAATGGATCATGCGCAGGCTGCGCAGCCCTTCCACCAGCACCAGTTCCGACGCGTTGAAGTCACAGAACATGCTGTAGCCGTCCAGCATTTCCGCCAGTTGCAATTCCTGTTCGTGACGGGTTCCGGCCAACAGCATCCACAGGTCCTGCACCGCCGGAGCGGACTGGCAATCGTCAAAATCCACCAGCCACGGCCCGTCGTCGCGCGTCCACAGGATGTTGCCGGGATGACAGTCGCCATGCGTGCGGATGTAAGCGGCATCTTCCAACCCGGTCGCGGCAATCTGCTGGCGCAAGCGGGCGATCACCGCGGCGTAACGATCATTAAGGCTAGACGGCAGGAAGCCGCCGGACTGTACAACGTGTGAGGGAGTATCCAGAAAACGGGCAAGCGTCAGCGCCGGACGATGCACAAAAGGCTTTTGACGGCCAATGGCGTGCATGCGACCCAGCAACATGCCAATGCGATGCAATTGTTCGTAGTCACCCGGCTCAGGGGCTTGCCCGCCTTTGCGCTGGAACAGGGTGAAGCGGTAATCCTCGAAATCGTTAAGCGTGCGGCTGGCGTCATCCGGCACCGGGCCGACCACAGGCAGCTCCGCCGCGGCCAGTTCGCGGCAGAAATCATGCTCTTCCTGAATCTGGGCATCGCTCCAGCGGGCGGGACGGTAGAACTTGGCGATCAGCGGCAGCGACTCTTCAATGCCCACCTGATAGACCCGGTTCTCATAGCTGTTCAGCGCCATGACCCGGGCATCACTCAGGCGACCAGTGCTTTCCACGGCGTTGATCACCAGATCGGGGGACAGCCGGGAGTAATCATCCAGCGACAGCGAAGACATGAACGGCATCCGCAACGGTAAAACGCGGATGATGCCACAGTCCGGCAGCGGGCGGGTTTATTCCTCGCCGCAGGCGCGGTTGGCGGGGACGGCTACATCCATCAGGCGCGGGTTGGGCAATTTCAGGTTGGCCATCAGCTGCACGTACGCGGCCTCATCAGTCACCTGCAAGCGGGGGTTATGGGCACGTTCCTCGGCAATGGTACTGGAAGTCCAGCCCTTGTAATCATGGCCGGGCCAGACTTCGGTATCGCCGGGCAAGGCCAGCAGGCGTTGCAGGCTGCGGTACTGGGCAGCGGCGTCGCCATTCTGGAAATCAGTGCGGCCGGTACCGCGAATCAACAGGGTGTCGCCGGTAAACAGCAGGCGGCGGTTGCCGGTTTCCAGCAGGAAAGAATAGGAGTCGCTGGTATGGCCGGGGGTATACATCACCTGCAAGGTCAGGTTGCCCACGGACAGGCGGTCGCCTTCGCGGAAAGTAGCGCTGACGCACTCGCTGGAGGTCGGCTCACCCAGCAGGGTTCGGCAGCCGGTAGCGGTACGCAGGCTGCCTGCCGCCGTCACGTGGTCCGCATGGATATGGGTCTCGATCACCTGTTCCAGCCGCAAATCCAGTTCCCTCAGCAATTGCAGGTAACCGTTCAGTTCCGACTTCACCGGGTCGATCAACAGCGCCTGCCGAGTCTGCTCATCCGCAATCAGATAGGTGTAGGTACTGGACTCGCGTTCAAACAACTGACGGAAGATCATTTCTTAACTCCAGGCTCGCCATAAGGTTTGCATCGCCAGCAGGGCCACCATGACGGCGAAGCCCTGCTGCAGCGCCGGTCCGGCCACGCGACGGGCTACCACGCTGCCCGCCGCCATACCCAGCACCGCGCCACCGACCAGGCTCAGCAGTAACGGCATCGGCAGGCTTTGCAGACGCAGGAAGTTGCCAAAACCGACCACGGACACCACGCCGATCACACCCAGTGAGGTCGCCACCGCCATGCGCATCGGCAGATTGGTGAGCAACACCAGCATTGGTACAATCACAAAGCCGCCGCCCACACCGAACAGGCCGGAGAGCACACCCGCCAGTGCGCCCGCCAATAGCAAACGCAGCACGCACGGTGATTGCAGGTAAAGGGGCTTACCGGTCAACCGGCATACCGGCCCGCCCTCGGCCTCATCCAGTTCAGGACTGGCGCGCAACAAGCGGGTATCTTCGGGGTGTTGCCGGGCCTGACGCCACATGCGAATACTGATCAAGGCGGCCAGGGCTGCAAACGCCGTCAGCAACGCCGGCTCGGGAAACTGTCGCCCCAACCACTGCCCCACCGGCGTCAGCAGCGCTCCGGCTCCGGCCATCACCGCCACCAGAAACCACTGGATCTGGCCCGACCGCCACCGCAGCAGCACACCCAGCCAGGCCGCCAGCCCGACCGCTCCCAGTGACAGGCCGCTCGCGGTGGTCATCGGCAAGTGCAGCAGGGTCATCAACAGCGGCAGCGCCAGAATCGAACCGCCCGCACCGGTCAGGCCCAGCACCAGCCCGATCAGGCTGCCGATCAGCAGCGCGATCATGCCGCCCTAGCCTTGCACGATGGGCAGTCCCGCGCCCATGCAGGCGTTGGTGCCGCCCTCCACCACCACCACGTTCAAGCCGGTCTGCTGCACCAGTTGCGCCGCCGCCATCTGCGCCCGCATGCCTGCCTGGCAGAGCACGAATACCGGTTCCTCATGTTTCAGGCCCTGCGCCTGCAAATCGGCCTCGATCCGGGCGGGATTCAGTTCGTTGAGGGGATAAAGTCGAGCGCCGTCGACATGCTGGGCCTGATACTCGGCCGGGCCGCGCACATCAATCATGAACAGGCCGGGACGGTAGTGTTCGCGGAAATTCTGGATACTGATCATCTTGATGGACATGGCGTCGACTCCGGTTATCAGGCGTATTTGGTCAGCAAGGCTTTCACTTCCGACATGCGGTCGGCGACCGGCTTGTCACAACTTTCCTCGATAACGTTGGATTCGATGACGCAAGCCAGCATTTCAAAGAAGGCCTTGTCCAGGGCGCGGCGCGCGGCAGTCATCTGCTGCAACACCTGCTCGCATTCGGTATCGCTCTGGATCAGTTTCTGGATGCCGCGAATCTGGCCTTCGACGCGGGCCAGCCGTTTCAGCAATTCGCTTTTGTGTTCGGGTAGAGGGGTCTGCATGGCGGGTACTCACTCGGTATATACCCCCCATGGTATAACCTTTTACGGGAAATGCAATGCTATTGTGACCGTGAAACCATAAAAAAACCGGGGCGATCAGCCCCGGTTTTTTTTACACCATACCCGTCGGTCAGGCGTTCAGCGATTCCGCCGGAATGGTCAGGTAACGCACACCGGCCATCTGTTCGGTGATGCGGTAGACCTGGGTGCTGTAACCCACTTCATTGTCATACCAGACATAGCAGGTCACATGGTTGCCGTTGACGATGGTGGCCTGGGCATCAAACACGCCGGCGGCGCGGGAACCGATGAAGTCAGTGGACACCACTTCGGTGGAGCTGGTGTAGTCGATCTGGCCTTGCAGGTTGGAATGCAGGGCGATCTGGCGCACGTACTCGTTCAGTTCATCGCGCGACACGGCGGTCGGCAGCGTCAGGTTGAGGATGGCCAGCGACACGTTCGGGGTCGGCACGCGCACGGAATTGCCGGTCAGCTTGCCTTGCAGTTCGGGCAACGCCTTGGCCACGGCCTTGGCGGCGCCAGTCTCGGTTATGACCATGTTCAGCACGGCGGAACGACCGCGACGGTCGGCCTTGTGGTAGTTGTCGATCAGGTTCTGGTCGTTGGTGAACGAGTGCACGGTTTCCACATGACCGGAGACAATGCCGTACTTGTCGTTCAGCACCTTCAGCACCGGGGTAATGGCGTTGGTGGTGCAGGACGCGGCGGAAATGATCTTGTCGCTGTCCAGGATGTCCTTGCTGTTGACGCCGTAGACGATGTTCTTGATGGCGCCCTTGGCCGGGGCGGTCAGGATCACGCGGGCAACACCCGGACAGGTCAGGTGACGGCCCAGGCCTTCTTCATCCTTCAGCTTGCCGGTGTTGTCGATGAGGATGGCATTGTTGATGCCATAGGCGGTGTAGTCGACATCTTCCGGCTTCGAGGCGTAGATCACCTTGATGAAGTTGCCGTTGGCGATGATGGCTTCGTTTTCTTCATCCACCGCGATGGTGCCGTCGAAAGAGCCATGCACGGAATCACGACGCAGCAGCGAGGCGCGCTTGGCCAGATCGCCTTCCTGGGTCTTGCGGACGACGATGGCGCGCAGGCGTAGGCCCTGGCCGCTGCCGGTCTGCTCGATGATCAGACGGGCCATGATGCGGCCGATACGACCGAAACCGTACAGCACCACATCGGTGGGATGCTCGGCGGTGTGCAGGCCGATGGCGGGCTTCAGCGCGGCGCGCAGGAATTCCGCCGGGGTCTGGCTCTTGTCGCTGTTCTTGTAGTCCGTGGCCAGCTTGCCCACGTCAACCTGGCAAGAACCGACATCGGTCATGGCGGCCAGCGCCAGGATCATCGGCTCGGTATCGACCACCGAGAGTTCTCCGGCGATCATGCGCACGCGGCGATGCAGCTTCAGGATCTGGATGACCGAACGGTTGACCAGGTTGCGACCGTAGACCTGAACGATGATGTTGCGCTCGCGGTACAGCTTGCCGATCACCGGAATCAGGGTTTCGGCGATCGCTTCGCGGTTCTTCCAACGACCAAAGTGACCTTCGCGCAGGGTTTGAATATCGGCATCGCTCACGGCTTCATCCTCACGGGCTGTTTGACAGAAAAAGTGGCGCGTATTCTAGCCCTTTTTGCGCAGGCTGTCAGGTTTCCGCAAGGTCTGGCGGAAAAAGACAAGACAGCCTCATTTCTGGAAACGGGCCTTCCAGTCGTTGTAGGGCATGCCGTAAACCATTTCGCGAACGGCCTCGTAATCCAGTTCCAGCCCCTTTTCATCGGCCGCGGCCTTGTACCATTTCGACAGGCAGTTGCGGCAGAAACCGGCCAGATTCATCAGGTCGATGTTCTGGACTTCGGTATGTTCGCGCAGGTGTTGCAGCAGATGACGGAAGGCGGCGGCTTCCAGTTCGGTGCGGGTGGCTTGATCGAGGTCCTGCATGAGGGTCTCCGGCAATGATGGATTGACTTGAAAAATGGAAGCTGGCCCCCGTTGGCGGGGGATCGGCGTTTAGCGCTGGATCAGCTTGCGCCGCCACAACGGCCATTGTGGCTGCTCGGCGTCACGGCGGGCGAACAGCTCGTTCATCAGGCTGTAAATGCGGTTGGCCACTTGCTCGCGCACCTGCCATTGCACCTCGGTTTCCTCCGCCCTCGCCTGCAACGGCGACAGGCTGATGCGCTCGCCGAAAGCGAAATAGAAACGTTCCGGGCGCGGCAACGGCGTTCCCGCCAGACCGGTCGCCAGCGGTGCGAAGGCGTCGCCGCCACGCAGGTAACGGTCGGTAATGCCGCTGCGGCGCAACAGCCGCCCTACCCGCGAGGCGTTGAAATCATTAGCGTCGTAACGGATGCGGTAGGTATCGTCCGCGCCGACGGCGGCAAAGGGAATGATGTCGTAGCCGTGTTCCAGCGCCATGCGCGCAAAGCCGGTGCGGTTCTTCCAGACCAGCCGGTATTCCTCGCCCTTGTTCTTCATCACTTCACGGCCCCCGCCGGGGTAGACCAGGATATGCTCGCCGGCCGCCATCAGCGCGCTGCAATTCTCCGGCGTACCCGCCACCACTCCGTTTTCCACCAGCATGCGCCGCCAGCCCGGCACCTTGAAATGGATATGATCGCCCAGCGAACGCAGGAAAATGCCTTTCTTTTCATACAGGCCCAGCAACATCAGCGGACCGTCCAGCGTGCCGTACAGGGTGTGGTTGCCGACATACAGCGCCGGCCGCGCGGGGTCCAGATTCTCCAGCCCGAAAAATCGGGGCGCGAACCAGCGGTTCATCAAGGCCAGGCGGGACCGAACCTGTGACAGGGGCGGCGGGGTGAACGGCACAACGGCATTGGCCATGACGTCAGGATCTCTTCGGACAGATATGCCGTAATTGTTACCCATATCCTGTCAGACAAGCCAAGCCTTTTAAGCGTCTTTTACGTTACAATTCCCCACCCTTTTACGGACTGTGATCTTCCCCATGAGCGAACACACCCCGAACAAGCTGAAAAGTCTGAAAACCGGCGGCTTTGAACGGCGCTGGTCACTGGCCAAGGCCAGCCTGGTCGCCGGCACCCGCCTGGCCACCGCCAGCGCCGCCAGCATGTTCAGTTCGGAGGAAGAAAAAGGTCTGCGCCGCAAGCGCGCCATGGCCGAACAGGCCGAATACCTGGTGCGGGAAATGGGCAAGCTCAAGGGCAGCATCGTCAAGATCGGCCAGATGATGGCCCTCTACGGCGAACACTTCCTGCCCCCGGAAGTCACCCGCGCCCTGCACCAGCTGAACGACAACACCGTTGCCCTGCATTGGGACGTCATCGAGCAGTACCTGATGACCGAACTGGGCGAAAAGCGTTACGGCGAACTGATCATCGACCCCGAGCCGCTGGGCGCCGCCTCGCTGGCGCAGGTGCACCGCGCCGTCCGCAAGTCTGACGGCACTGAACTCGTGTTGAAGATCCAGTATCCGGGTGTCGCCGACGCCATCGACTCCGACCTCAGCCTGGTTGCGCAGATGATGCGCCTGGCGCGCGTGGTGCCGCAGACCCGCGAGTTCGAGGAGTGGCTGGAAGAAGTGCGGCTGATGATGCACCGCGAGGTCAACTACCCGCAGGAAATGGAAACCACCCGCCTTTTCCACGAACACCTCAAGGGCGACAAGCGCTACATCGTGCCGCACATCTACCCGGATTACAGCACCGAGAAAGTCATCGCCATGTCCTATGAACATGGCGTGCCGATCAACAGCAACGCCATCATGACGCTGTCCCAGGAACGCCGGAACCGGCTGGCGGAAGCCTCGCTGGAAATCTGCTGCCGTGAAGTCTTTGAATGGGGCGAAATGCAGACCGACCCCAACTTCGGCAACTACCTGGTACGGTTGGGCGACGGCACCGACACTAACCCGGACCAGATCGTGCTGCTTGACTTCGGCGCGGTCCGCGACTTCCCGGACGATCTGCTGAACCTGGCGCGCGGTCTCACCCGCGCCGCGTTCTTCCGCAATATGGACGGCATGCTGGACGTGATGCAATCGCACCCCTTCTTCCTCAGCATTCCGGTTGATGTCCGCCGGGGACTAGCCGAACTGTTCTTCCTGGCGGTAGAGCCCTTCTCCGACATGACGGACGTTCCGGCGGAGGCGCTGACCGCCGACGGCCGTTACATCTGGGCCAAGGCGAACCTGCACAACCGGGTCATGGCCAAGGCCGCCCGCTCCGCCGCCACCCGCCATTTCACCGTGCCGCCCAAGGAGCTGATGTTCATCAGCCGCAAATTCGTGGGGGCTTACACCTTCATGACGGTCATCGATGCGCAGATCCACAGCCGCCCGATGCTGGAACACTATCTGCAGACGGCCTGATCCAGGCCTATTCCCAACAAAAACCCCGGCTGCATGCCGGGGTTTTTGTTAGTGGCCGCCATGCGGGAACTCAGGCGGTGATCAGTTCCTTCAGCTCGGCTGTCTTGGCGGCCAGCAATGTCTTGTCGCCGCGCGATTCCACATTCAGACGCACCACCGGCTCGGTATTGGAACTGCGCAGGTTGAAACGCCACTGCGCGAATTCCATGGTCAGCCCGTCCAGGGTGCTGATGGTAACGGCCGAGCCTTCATAAAAAGCCCGGACGCGCTGCAAGGCCTCCGCCGCGCTCTTGATGGTGAAATTGATTTCGCCGCTGCACGGAAACTCGCGCATGCAGCTTTCCACCACTTGCGAGAACTTCGCGCCGGATTCGGACAATTGTTCCAGCATCAGCAGCCAGGGAATCATGCCGCTGTCGCAATAGAAGAAGTCGCGGAAATAATGGTGCGCCGACATCTCGCCGCCATAAACCGCATCCTGCTCGCGCATCTTGTCCTTGATGAAGGAGTGACCGCATTTGGAGATCACCGGCTTCCCGCCGAAGGCTTCCACAAGTTGCACCGTATTCCAGGTCAAGCGCGGATCGTAAATCACCGTTGAACCCGGCGCCTTCTTCAGCAACTGCTCGGCCAGCAATCCCACCAGATAATAACCCTCGATGAATTGCCCGGTTTCATCAAAGAAAAAGCAACGGTCAAAATCACCGTCCCAGGCCAAGCCCAGATCGGCGCCATGCTCAATCACTGCGCGGGCGGTGAATTGCTGCTGCTCGATCAGCATGGGATTGGGCACATCATTCGGAAACGTGCCATCCGGCTCGTGGCACAGGCGGGTGACCCGGATCGGCAAATGCGCGGCCAAGGCATCGAATACCGGCCCGGCGCACCCGTTACCGGCGTTAACTACCAGATGCAGTGGCTTGATGGCGGCGGGATTGATCATCCCCAGCAACAGGCTGACATAAGGCTGCAGAACGCTTTCCTGCCGGTGCAGGTCGGGGTTAACGGCAAGGGTGCTGGCCGGACCGGCCAGCAAACGACGGGTTTCCTGCTCGATCTCCGTCAGCCCGGAATCGCTGCTGATCGGCCGCGCCCCGGAACGCACCATCTTCAAGCCGTTGTAATCGGAAGGATTATGGCTGGCGGTCACCATGATGCCGCCGCCCATCCCGGCCTGCCCGGCGGCGTAATAAACCATCTCGGTGCCGCAAAGACCGATATCCACCGTACGGCAACCCTCGGCATTCAATCCGGCAATTAACGCGCAGGCAAAGGCGTCGCTGGTTTCGCGGATATCCCGCCCGACCGCCACCGCCCCTTCAGGCTTGATGACGCGGGCATAGGCGCGGCCGATTTCCTGCACCGTGCGCTCATTCAACTGGTCCGGCACGCGGCCGCGCACATCATAGGCCTTGAAGGCGGACAGTTTGGCTTCAGCATTCATGTTGGAGTTCCTTGTCAGACGGTTTCACCACGGCCAATGCCGAAATAGCGGAAACCCAGCTCTTTCAGATAATCAGGGTTGTAGATATTGCGGCCATCAAAAATGACCGGGTTGATCAGGGCCGCCTTGACCCTGTCGAAGTCGGGGTTCCAGAACTCCTCCCAGGCCGTCACCACCACCAGCGCATCCGCATCCTGCACGGCGGCGACCGCGGTTGGCGCAATCACCAGCAATGGCTGGCCGGCATACTGACGACTCAGCGCCTGTCCGGCCATGGGATCATAGACCACGGTCGTGCATCCCTGCGCCCACAGCGCCGTCAGCAGGGGATGCACCACGGAATTATCCAGGCTGGCCGTTCCCGGTTTGAACGCGGCCCCCCAGATCGCAACGACCCGGCCGCTCAGCCGTCCCCGGAAGAAGCGCCACAATTTCCGGAAGAGCACTTCGCGTTGGGAGTCATTGATCGCCATGACCGTGCCGATCAGTCCGGGCGAGTTCAGGTGCAGCTTTACGGTTTCCAGGTAATTGGTCAGTTCATGGGTCAGGCTGGGACCGCCAAAGCCGCAGCCGGGCTGGAGGTAGTCGCTGCCAATCCGGGGATCGGCCGCCAGCCCTTCCCTGACCTGTTCGATGTCCACATCCAGGCGGGCCGCCAGGGCCGCCATTTCATTGATGAAACTGACCCGCATCGCCAGCATGGCCGTCACGCCCAGCTTGATCAGTTCAGCCGCCGGATGACTGACCAACATAAGATGCTCCGCCTTGCGGGCGAAGGGGCGCAACAGCTCCAGCACCAGACGCATCGCCGCCGACTCACGCGGGCCGCTCAGCAGCAAGTTGGCCGGGCGGTAAAAATCCGCCAGCGCCGAACCTTCGCGGATGAACAAGGGCATGCCGATCACCGTCGCGCCATGCCCGCCGGGAGACGCCGACGCCATCCGGTCAATATCGGACTGCAGGCTGTCCAGAGTGCCAACCGGCAACGACGCCATGACCAGCAATACCGAAGGCGCCGTCAACAGCGGCACGATATGCGAGGCAATTCGCCGCAGCTGGTCCGGATCTCCCACTGAAGCCAGAATATGAACGCCGGCTTCGCGGGCGTCATCCAGGGGGCGGCCGCACTGCAAGCGGCCGGCGTGACGCTGTTTGTCCAGCAACAACTCCAGGCCGGGCTCCCGCTCGGGAAAATGACTGTTCGCGGCGGCATCCATGGCGACAGCATTGCCCGTCTCAGCCAGCGCCCCGGCGGCAACCCAGGCGTACAGGCTGTCACCGTGTACAAACACTTTCATGGCCCGACTCCATCGCCTGTTATCCGCGAAATCTCCGCCAGCAGTTGCTGCGTGGAAGCATCCGTATCCGCCGCCGGCCGCCCCTGGAGCGCCTCGACCATATCCATGGCAATTTTTTTACCCAGCTCCACGCCCCATTGGTCAAACGGGTTAATGTCCCACAACACCGACATCACGAAGACCTTGTGCTCGTACAAGGCGATCAGCATGCCGAAGGTATGGGGATTCAACTCGTCCAGCAGAATGGTGGTTGACGGCTGGTTGCCGCGATAGCGCTTGAACCCCGGCGTATCGGGCCGGATATCCGCCGTACTGTTCCCCAGCATCAGCACGCGGGTTTGCGCCAGGCAATTGGCCAGTGCCAGCTGGTGCTGTTGCTGCAAGCCCTTGTGCGCCTCGCCATCATGATGGGTCAGGCCATAGCGGCGGACGGGCGCAATAAAGTCCGAAGAGACCATTTGCGTCCCTTGGTGCAATAATTGATAAAAGGCATGTTGCGCATTCGACCCCACCTCCCCCCACAAAACAGGGCAGGTATGATAATCAATCGGCTGACCGCCCGTATCCACCGACTTGCCGTTGCTTTCCATTTCCAGCTGCGCCAGATACGACGGGAAATACTTTAACCGGCCGTCATACGGCAGGACGGCATGCGCCCGGATATCCAGAAAGGTGGCATTCCAGACCCCGACCAGCCCCAACAGCACCGGCAGGTTGGATTCCAGCGGCTGTTGGCGGAAGTGATTATCCACAAAATGCGCGCCCGCCAGCATCGAGCGGAAATGGGTCATGCCGATCTTCAGGGCAATCGGCAAGCCAATCGCTGACCACAGCGAAAACCGGCCGCCGACCCAGTCCCAGAAGCGGATCTGGTTGCAATCCGGTATCCCCCAGGCCGTCATCCGGTCCGGGCGCGTCGAGACGCCGATGAAGTGCAGCGGGATGACCATGTCGGCATCCGGAGCGGCATTCAGCATCCACTGCAACGCCGTATTGGCGTTCGCCATGGTATCGATGGTGGTAAACGATTTGGACGAAATGATGAACAGCGTCGTTTCAGGCCGCAGCGTGTGCAGCAGATCCGCCAGCTGCGTGCCGTCGATGCTGCTGACGAAGTGAATGCGCAAGCCTTCGGCTTCGGATGGCGCGAATTCCCCTAACGCCTGAGACGCCATGAACGGCCCCAGATCGGAACCGCCAACGCCGATGTTAACGACATCCTGGATCGCCCTGCCGGAAAAGCCGCGCCATTGCCGGGAGTGGATGCGCTCCACCACGGAGGCGACCCGGGAAAGACTTTCGTGAACCTCATCCACCACCGGCGCACCGTCCACCCGCAGCTCCGCACCAAGCGGCAGGCGCAAAGCCGTATGCAAGGCCGGGCGCCCTTCCGTCGGATTGACCACTCCGCCGCTGAGCATATCCCTGATCTTGCCCGGCAGACCCGCCTTCTCCGCCAGCAGCAACAGCGACTTCAAGGCCTCTGCATCCAGCCTCTGCTTGGAAAAATCCAGACAAAGCGGCCCCGCCCGGAACAACATCCGGCGCGCGCGTTCGGGGTCCGCCGCGATTCGGCCCAAGGGCTCGACCGTCAACCGTCGGGCGATTTCCTCAAGGCGCTTCCATTCCGGCAGATCCGATCGGGAGGTTGCGGTTGACATGCGACGTTCCGTCTTAAAGTGAGTGAATCCAGGCGCTGAAGTCCTGACCAACCTCGGCATCCCTCAGGCCCAGCATCACGTTCGCCTTGAGATAGCCCAGCTTGCTGCCGCAATCATAGCGCACGCCCTTGAAGCGGTGCGGCACAAAGCGCACACGGTCCAGAATGGCGGCAATGCCATCCGTCAACTGGATTTCGCCACCCGCGCCGGGCTTCACCTGGGCCAATGCCTCAAAGACAGCCGCAGGCAATACATATCTTCCCACAACCGCCAGCGTGCTGGGCGCATCGGCCGGCGCAGGCTTTTCCACCATGGCGGAAATACGGTCGTCAGCATCCAGTGAAACCACACCGTACTTGTCGGCACTGGCGCGTGGCACCTCCTCCACCGCCAGTGAACAGGCGCCGGTTTGCGCATAAATGGCAACCATGTCCGCCAAACAACCGGCATCGACATCGTCAATGAAGTCATCAGGCAACATTACGGCAAAAGGACGGTCGCCAACCACGCTCCGGGCGCACAACACCGCATGTCCCAGGCCCAATGCCTGTCGCTGGCGCACAACCGTAACGGTCATGCCTTCGGGCAAGGTTTCCCGCACCAGTTTCAACGTAGCGTGTTTGCCCCGGGACTCCAGCATCTGTTCCAGCGCAAAGTTTTCATCAAAATGATCTTCGATCGCCCGCTTGGCGGCATTGGTCACCAAAACGATTTCCTTGATGCCGGCCCGAGAGGCCTCCTCAACCGCCAACTGGATCAAGGGCTTGTCCAGCACGGGCAACATTTCCTTGGGAACCGACTTGGTTGCCGGCAGAAAACGTGTACCCAGCCCCGCCACGGGGATAACCACCACTTTTACACCCATACCCCCACCCCAATCTGAGCCAAACAAGTGAAACTTCCTTTTCGGCATACCGACGACAAGTTCTTATGATTAAAAAAAACCATCTGGAACTCAAAGGGAGCACGCAACAAAAAAAGCATCAGGACTCACAACCTCACAACCCTCCAAAGCTTTATCTCTTCTTTGGAGGGATGGAATCGTGTTGTACCTGCTCCAAGCCGTTGGCGAAGACTAAGAGCCGTAGACGCTATGGATGTCGCCATACAACTCGATTGATATAATCAACATAGCTTAAAACAACACGAACAACTTGTGCAGAAACAGGCCCACCAAGATAATCATCCACAACAGGAATTCTTCTTGGAGAAACTGAGTGCTGGGATGTAACCACTCCAACGGCTTCAAGCACTCGCTCTTTTTTCAGGCCACTCATTATCAGTGTACCTTCATCCATACCCTCAGGACGCTCATGGGCGTTTCGAAGAGTTATAGCTGGCAGGTTAAGAAGTGATGCCTCCTCCGTAATTGTCCCACTATCTGACAATACACAAAAAGCAGATTTTTGAAGCCTTATATAGTCCAATAGACCAAAGGGCTTAACAAAGCTGATCAGCGGATTGTCTAACGCGCGACCAAGATCTTCTAATCTCTTGCGTGTTCTCGGATGCGTTGAAACAATGACTGGAATACCATAAGACTCAGCTAAAGCATTAAGGGTGTCGAGCAAGTCGCCTAGATTCTGAGGAGAGTCAACATTCTCTTCCCGATGCGTACTGACAATAAAATACTTTCCGTGTGTCAGACCCAGTCGCTCCAGAATATTTGAGGCGTCAATCTTGGGACCGTAGTACTCCAGAACCTCAGCCATATGAGATCCTGTCTTGATGATTGTTTCAGGCCTAATTCCCTCTGCAATCAAGTACCTGCGGGCATGCTCAGTCAAAACCAGATTGATATCACTGAGATGATCCAAAACCTTGCGATTCAACTCCTCAGGTACGCGCTGATCAAAGCACCTATTACCAGCTTCCATGTGGAAAACTGGGATTTTTCTGCGTTTCGCCGCTATCACTGCCAGACAGGTATTGGTATCACCATATAACAGTAATGCATCTGGCTTTACCTCTTCGAGCAAGTCATCAACCTTAGATATAATGTCAGAGATGGCCTTCGCAGCAGTATCCCCGCCAGCCCCAAGGAAAAAATCCGGCTTTCGGATCTCCAAATCATCAAAGAAAACCTGATTAAGCTCATAATCGTAATTTTGCCCAGAGTGAACCAATATATGGTTTACATACCTGTCCATCTCGGCAATTACACGGCTCATCTTAATTAACTCAGGACGAGTCCCCACCAAAGTCATGACCTTAAGCATTTAACTCACCCCTTACATACTCGAGCTTCAGCAACAACTCTTTGATCCCCTCCACACTTAACCGCTGCGTATTGTGAGAAGTATAATCATCGAGATCGGATATTTTTTGCTCGCCCTCGACAAAGTACTTGCGATAATTAAGATCGCGATTATCAGCAGGTATCCGATAATAACGACCCATATCCTCTGCCTTTGCCATTTCCTCACGGGAAACTAATGATTCATACAACTTTTCCCCATGACGAGTGCCAATGATATTGACAGGATTATTCGCGTTGAAAAGTTGCTTTAAGGCTACAGCAAGATCCTCTACTGTCGAAGCAGGTGCCTTTTGAATAAAGATATCACCCTGCTGACCATGTTCGAAGGCATGGAGAACAAGATCTACGGAGTCCTCTAGAGACATCAGGAAGCGAGTCATGTTCGGATCAGTGACTGACAAGGGTTCCCCATTCTTCAATTGTGATATAAACAATGGGATAACAGATCCACGGGAGGCCATGACATTCCCGTATCGAGTAGCGCAGATCACCGTCCTTCCATTTGGTATAGCGCGGGACTTTGCAACTACCAGCTTCTCCGCCATCGCCTTTGATATACCCATGGCATTAATCGGATAAACTGCCTTATCTGTACTAAGAACAACTACCCGTTTAACTCCATTTGCGATAGCAGCATTCAAAACATTCTCAGTGCCAATCACGTTGGTCTTAACCGCTTCCATAGGATAGAATTCACAGGAAGGTACCTGCTTCAATGCTGCGGCATGAAAAACGCAGTCGACACCAACCATGGCTTGAGCAACACTGTCATAGTCCCTTACGTCACCAATGTAAAACTTGACCTTGTCATTCGCGAGGGCGATCCGCATATCCTCCTGTTTCTTTTCGTCTCGACTAAAGACTCGAATTTCCTTAACAGGGGAATCCAAAAATCGCTTCAATACAGTATTCCCAAATGAGCCCGTGCCCCCGGTAATCATCAATACCGCATTATCAAACATGATCAGTTCTCCTTATCTGTACTGATGCATACGACGAATCAGTTCACTCCACTCGGGAGCAACATAGCCAGTAGCCGCACGAAACCTTTCGGAATTCAGCGATCTATCAATCGAAACCATACCGTCAGGAGCGATATCAATAACCTTGCCATATTGCTTAGCCACAAGAGAAAGCAAGGTAAATTTATCAATCGGGGCGGCAGAAACATGATACAAACCACACAAATCCTTATTAGGCATCACATAGTCCTTTATTACTCTTGCCAACTCAACCGTCGGCAACCCGGAAAAAATAGCGCGGGTATATCCCTTAACTGGCTTGTCCTGAGACAAAAACCAATCGATCAAAGCCACATTAGAGTTGAGTTCATGACCGATAATCGATGTGCGAAGAGTGATAGCATGGCTTTCATCATGAAGCTCACCCATGAATTTGGATTTGCCATACAGATCTTCAGCATCAGAAATGTCACTCTCTGTGTATAGCCCTTTCCGGCCGGTAAAAACACAATCTGTACTTATATGCACCAAGCGAGCGCCTAACAACTTGCAAAGTCCGGCCAAACGATGAGGCAACAATGTATTCAGAGGCAGAGCCACCAATGGATTTTTTGCATCTGACAATTGTTTGATCAAACCAACACAGTTGATCACCACATCCGGCTTAACTCGTCCCAGAAGGCTTATAAGCACATCGCCATCAAGAACATCCACGTTACTTATCAAACGGTCCTGACAGTCCTTGGGAAAGGATCCGCGACCAACAGCTCCCCTTAAAGTTCCCCAGGTATCATAGGCATCATCACGATTAAAAACGTTGAAGACAGCACTACCCAGCATTCCCGTTACACCCAAAACCAAAACCTTCATGACAAGTTTCTCCCTTCATCAAGCCCAACTTTAAATAACTCAACAAGTTTTTCAACCTGTTGTTTCATATCAAAATTATTTTCAAAGTAGCGATGCCCAGCTGCCCCCATCGCATCGCGCTCCTCGTCACTCATCGCATAGAAGGCTCGAATACTCCTCACGAAAGCTTCAGGATCATCTGCCGGGGCAACCAAGCCGCCACCCGACTCGACAATAACCCTGGCTCCCTCACCATTCAGCGCCCCCAGTATAGGCCTTCTGGATGCCAGATATGCTTGCACCTTGCTTGGAACAGTCAAGTCCAAGACCGGATCACTCTTCAAAGTCACCAACAAACCCTTCGCACCATCATAAAAACGGGACATTACACCAATCGGATACCTTCCAGCCAGAATCACGTTATTCAAGTTATACTTCCGCGCTTCCGATTGAACCCACTCAGACATACTCCCGCTACCAACCAACACAAAGCAAATTTCAGGCAAATCAATCAATTTCCTAGCTGCAGCAATAATGACGCCAACCGCTTGCGCATGACCAATGTTACCCGCGAAAACCAGACAAAACCTTTCCCTAAGCACACGCTCAATATCATCCGGCAATGCCGCATTCGTTTCACTGGCCATTGATAGCGGATCGATTGAATTAGGATAGTATGAAACTTTATTCAAACTCGCATACTTGGCAACTTGAGACTCAAATGCCTTGGACTGGACCAAAATCATATCTGCAAAGAAATAAATAGCCCTAACCATTAAGCCAACAAGCCAAAGGGCAACCCTATTTTTAATAAATCCGGTAGCAGATAGACTTTCCGGCCAAAGATCCTGAACCCATACAACCAAAGATGAATTACACTTGTACTTCAATGGAATTGCCGGAATTACGGCAGTAATTGGAGATGTAGCAAACACAAATATAAAGTCATATTCTTTGCCCCGAGCAAAACCAGGGAAATACCTTAATCCGGAAACTACGAATGACAAATAATTCAGCAAAAGATCCTTCGCTCTACCACTGAAACGTGGCCGCAACGGCGCTCGATATACATTAACTTTACCAGCGTATACCTCATTAAGGACGCCGGACGACTGATAACCTTCAAATATTTTACCAGCCGGATAGTTAGGCTTTCCGGTAAAAACATCAACCTGAGCCCCCTGATCCGCCAAGTGGATGGCCAATTGGTTAATGATGAAGGTTTCAGGCCAAAAATATTGGCTAACTATCAAGATCTTCATACTTCATCCTTCTGAAGGCTTGGCACAGGACATTTCCAAGGCATGCTTGTACATTTCACTGTAACGACGACCAACCGGCGCAACATCAAACCCGCGTCGCACAAACTCCAAGGCCCGTGATCGCCGCTCAAGAATATCCGACTCTGTCCAAGACACAATCTGCGCAAGCACTTTAGCCAGTGAAGCCGGATTTGTGTCAACCAAAACACCACCGCCTTTTTCAATATCATCAATTCCAGAAGCGAGCGTTGTGATCACGGGGGTGCTGCAAGACATAGCCTCCAAAGCCGCCATGCTTATTCCTTCAGAATGCGAAGGAGCAACAAGGGCGATTGCTTTACCAAGTATCTCGTACTTGCGATTGCCAAAAACCGGACCTATAAACCGAATAAAATCTTCAAGCCCCAACTCTTTCACCAGGCTCTTTAGCTGTAAAACATATTGCTCACTCTCTTCCGGACCAATCAAGAGCACAGGGATTCTTTCATGAACAGACAACAAGCCCATGGCCTCCACAATTAGTTCCACTCCCTTTACAGGGTGCAACCTCCCCAGAAATGCCAAAAACCTTTCAGGCAAATCCTGAGTATCACCTAATGCCGAATGCGCGGACACAACTCCATTCACATCGACACCGTTCGGAGCTACATAAAAAGGCATACTCCCAAAAAAGGGTCTTGCATTCTTAGCCTCAATCTCTGACAAAACATGAACAAGTCCGTGTCTACCCAAAGCCGGCGAAACCACAAGTGACCAATACAAGCTCTTCTTAAGCTTTTTAAGAAATCCACCCTGCTCCCACACCCATCCGCCCAACATGTTATGAGGCGTAATAATCACTGGTTTTTCATATTCAGCGGCAAGCCTCAAAGCCTTCCACTGGGGATACATCCAAAGACCATGAATGTGCACCACATCATTATTTGGAATTTCCTCTCGCAAAACATCCTCAAGGTCAGGGGAGTAACGCCATCCGCCCAGAACACCCGACGAATTTGGACACAAACGCACTCTTACCTCATCAGATACTGGAACCGCGCGACTTCCGACCGCAACAACCACGAATGATGCACCAGGCAACCCGGCCCCAAGCTTTGTCATCTGCAAGACCGCCGTTGTCATACCGGCGTTTTCAGGAGAAAAATCCTCAGTTACATGCAAAATCTTCATGCCGCACCTCCATTCGTATGCATTATCCCTTTTCTTACAGGCTTGGCTCGCCCAAACAGAGCATAGAGCGCAAACAGCAAAAACACAGAAAGACTAATCTCTTTGAGGTACAGCAACAATACCCCACCTGCAAACAAGACCTTCATCATCCATAACGCCAGTGATGGTGCAATCGCATAAGCCCAACTCGACCTGGCGAACACAACATGAGTAATAAACTTAGCCAAAAACTGCAAAAAGAGACCCAATACAAATGCGCCTAGCACCATCATTGTTGTTCCACCAATGGCATAGAGGGCTCCAAATTGAGTTAGACCAAACTGCGTATTAACATCTTCACCACTATAAAGAACGTTATTAAACAATTGTCCCAACGTCTCGTCAAAGACAGCAGTAATCGGAAAACTTTGGTATTGACTTATCAGATTACTTGCCAAAAAATTATCAACACCATTGATTCTATTTAGGAGGCTAACCATACCGCCATCCTTTTCATCAATAACAACACTGGCATTAATAGCACTCTGCACAGCCATCGAAACATCTTCTCCACGCAACAACGCATATCTATAATCATTGACATATTTATAAAGCACTAGCCCCATGACAACAGCGACTCCACCAAAGATATAAATCCGCAGATTTACATCCCTTGAATAATACCTCTTATGAAACCCGAAAAAGTAAAAAAGAACCACCATTTGGAACATCAAAGCCTGTTTATAACCAACCCAAACATCCGAAATCACTAACAATAGCACGGCCAATATCGCACCAAATTTTCTACCATTATGATCAACACTCATAACATGAAAAACATAAATATTCACCAACGCAACAAGAAAGAACCCAACAACGAAAGCAAGTATTCCATTGACAAACGGCAGGGGAATTTCCACAGGTTTTAAGCCTGGTTTGGCCACGTCAAAGTATATTTGAAGAAAGAACTTCAACCCTACAACAAGCAGCAACAAAACCAACGCCCAATTCCCCATCGGTGCATTAACTACCTTTCTACTTGCTTTAAAGCTTATAACGGGCAGCATCATTCCAAACAACAGAGCAATAAGGCCCGGAGCGACACCAAGAAAGGCCAAAGCATAATCCTCAGGATCCACTAAAGGCAAAAAAGAAACAGCCCTAATCCATGATGCATCTGGGTTGTACAGAAAAAAGGCCATCTTTGCCACATACCCAAGCCAAAAATACAGGGCTATCGTCGAAAAAACTATCCCGAACAGATCATCATCACGACAAAACCATAAGCCCAGTCTATTCACAATCAGCAATACAGCAGAAACAAGAACTACAGCCAAGCCAATATCAAGCCTTACACCGCCGGCAAAAACGACAGCGACGGATGAAACAGCCATAATAACAACACCCATTAACCACAAAAACCTAATGACACCATCCATAAGTCAACGCGCCTCCCACTCAAAAAGAAATGGCATTCAGAACATCTTGTGTTCTGGCCCCACATGCCATTAATTTCGCACGTCTGGCAGCCGCCAACTCGGCGATCCCACCAGAAAGCGCTGCCTCAAAAAAGTCTGAAACGTCTTTAACACTCAGCGATAAAGGCTCAGCCAAATAATCTTCACCCAAATCGCACGCCATAAAAAACTCACTAATCTTGACTGCATAAATAACCTGCATTACCGGAACACCAACCATCATCGCCAAGATTCCAGTATGCATGCGACTCGTCAGTATGGCGTCGAAACCACGAAGGCCAGAGATATAATCATCAAGATTCTTACCATTATAAACAACCAATGATGAGCGTAACCCTTTCTGTGATAACCTTATCTGCAAATCATCCGCAACACTCAGGTCACCATCATGGTCATCAGAGCAAACAACAAGCAGGCCAACCTCCAGGCCCTCATTTCTTGTCTTCAGATCTGACAACGCTTCAATAATAACCTCATCGACCGCTGCACCATTTCGCCTTCCTACAACATTTGCATTCAGGCTCACCCCAATCTTCGTGGTTTTCTTCTTCTTGAAGTCATTCTGGACCGGATCAAATGTTAATGCCAAGTCATTAGCAACCTTAAATAAAACATTAGGTGAAATTTCCCTAATAACGTTAGCCGACTCGGCATCCCTGACAACAATCTCATCAAACAAACCAAGAAGACGTCCGCACCAACGCGCATCAAAAGACGATCTGATTGGGCCAATTGAGACACCTATGGCAATCAGTCGGACTTTGGGTCGCAAAATTTTTACAAAAAGCATTAAAACATAAGCCATAAAAAATGGCTGAATTGTAAAGATTGAACCGGCGCAAAACAGAACAACCCTGGAACGGAGCGCATAAATAAAAATCTGCAGCCAAACAACCCGTGCAAACCATGCCCGGTTCTCGAATGCATGCAGAGTCAATCCTTCCAGCATTGGAGGAACATGGCGGTAATCGCCAGCCACAAAGACATCCTTTACTCCGCGCCCCTTCAAAAAACGGCATCCCAAGCGAAGAAAAAGATCATCCCCCAGATTCCTGCGGCCATGATAGCCAACCAGCGTCGCCCTGCACATCACTACACACCCTGCACAAAAAACAACCCATGGCGTAAAACATGCATGTAGTCACGCCACCCCTTTAGGCCGCGAAGTATACCAACAATTCACCGCCAGCCCGCGACACTACCGTAACAATTCACAACCCGAATGACACGAATGCCAAAGCCACACTCAATCGGCCCTTTAGGAATCATATTCATCGCATGACCGATCCTGACATGTCATCACATGTCAGCCAAGCCTTGCCCATGCACCAGCGGATCCAACATGGTGCTTGTCCAAGCTTCTATGCCAAGGATCACTCAGTCCCTCGACCACATCTGCTTCATTATTCTTGCACTACAAGGCTGGTCACCCATAGAATTGCCGCTCTGTGTAGCGCTGGACAAGCGTACCGGCATGACAGATCGAGAGAGATAGCATTATTACTCAGGAGTTATATATGGACATTCGTCCTGTTATTTTGTGCGGCGGATCAGGCACCAGACTTTGGCCTCTCTCCAGAGAGCAACATCCCAAACAGCTCCTGTCGTTGATCTCTGAACACTCTCTCCTTCAATCCACCCTGCTTAGGTCCGAGGACGCTCTTACAGGCAACCCCATTGTTGTCTGTAACGCCGATCATCGCTTCATGATTGCAGAACAACTCCGCCAAGTTGGCCACACCAACTCGACCATCATTCTTGAACCTTCCGGTCGCAATACAGCCCCCGCTCTTGCTCTTGCCGTTTTTGAGGCTCGAAGAAACGCTCCGGATGCCGTGTTGGTTGTTATGCCATCTGACCATGTTGTTACTGACACGAATGCATTCAAGGCTGCCCTTGAGAATGCAGTCAATATCGCAAAGCAGGGCTATATTGCAACCTTCGGGGTGCCACCGGTTACTCCAGAAACAGGATACGGTTATATCAGACGGGGCAATCAAGTTAAGAGCGCCGAGGCTTTCCTTGTTGATAGCTTTGTGGAAAAGCCGAATCTGGAAACTGCCCGGCTTTATTTGTCATCGAATGAATATTACTGGAACTCTGGTATATTTGTCGCTCTGGCGAGCGTTTTTGAGGCTGAACTTAAAAAATTCGCACTCGACAATGTTTTTTCAGCCTGCTTTTCAGCAATGGAGAAATCACATATAGATATTGACTTCATTCGTCCGGACAGTATGGAATTTCTTGCATCTGACAACATTTCTATTGACTATGCCGTGATGGAGAAAACTGACAAGGCTGTCGTGATCCCATTGGATGCAGGCTGGTCAGATATCGGTTCGTTCCAATCCTTGTGGAGTACCCTTGAGCATGACGCCAACGGCAATCACATTAAAGGGGATGTGGTACTCAAGGACAGCACTAATTGTTATGTTCATTCATCTAATCGTCTTGTTGCAACACTTGGCGTTTCAAATCTAGCAATTATTGAAACCAATGATGCAATCTTAGTTATAAACCAGGATAGAACTCAGGAAGTGAAGGACATTGTTAATATCCTTAAGTCCTCTGGTCGCCCTGAAGCCTTAACTCATCACAAAGTTTATCGACCATGGGGTTATTACGAAACAATCGACCATGGAAATCGTTATCAGGTAAAGCGTATTGGTGTTCTTCCAGGCGCCAGTTTATCATTACAAATGCACTACCATCGCGCCGAGCACTGGATTGTTGTTTCCGGTACCGCTGAAGTAACATGCGACGAAAATGTATTTCTTGTTTCTGAAAATGAATCGACTTACATTCCGCTGGGTAAACGTCATCGACTACATAACCCCGGCAAAATTACGCTGGAGATGATTGAAGTTCAATCTGGAAACTATTTGGGTGAGGACGATATTGTCCGATTTAACGACAATTATGGCCGCGCATAAATGCTGATTAATCGCTTCTTTAAGTCAGCAGCCTTCATGGCTATATTCTATGCTGGCCTCTCTGGCGCCTTATCACTTTTAGTTACCTTCATATGCGCCCGGATCATGGGCGCATATGACTATTCATGGATTGTATTGGGCATCGCTATTGGCAGTATTATAATCCCCATAATAAATCTTGGCTCCGACAGAACCCTGATTCGCGATTTGACTTATCTTAAATCCGACACTGATCGTTCTATTTTTATTACGAAAAACACCTCTTTTCGCCTGATGACATTTTTGTCAATTTCCTTACTATCATCAATTATAATTTATTACATCATTGACTCCCCACTTCCATTTAAATTTTCTCTATGGTGTATTATTCTTTGGACACTTTTACAGGGCTGCTATCCATTTTCGCTGTTTGATTTTGTTGGAATGACAAATCTTCAAAACCGGCTTACTGTATTCGAACGCCTTACTGCCGTTATCATTGTCACAGTATTAGCCATATCACTTTTTAACTCACAACTACTGTTAGTAATATCAATTACACTACTCATCACTCGTCTTATTTCGATTATATCCCAATACAAAGCCTGGAATTCCCTCAATAAAAGCATTTCATTCCAGAGCAGTCAACTATTTTCCAAAATCGACCTTTCATCTGTAAATATTCGAATCACCTTAATCCAATTCTCAAGCGGACTTATACTTTATGCAAATCAAATATTTCTTAAATCAAGCAATCAATTGTCTAGCTTAGCTGCGTATGGGCTTATTTGCCAAGTACTTAATATTGTTTTAGTTTTTCAAGGCCAATCTTTGCGCTTATTCAGCCGCCAAATATCTGAATCATGCCGTCACCCCTCTCCAAACACATTAAGACTCCTTCTTAGACATCTCCTAGCTATGTTATTTATCTCTATTGCATTTTCGATGGCTTCCTGGATTTTGATACAGATTATTTCACATTTCTTATCAACCAAAAACTTCAGCGATATTACACTTCTTGCCACACCGATGTGCTTGTGGGCTGCACTTACTGGCATTGGACTAGTTTCAAGTCAGTACTTAATTGGCATGCGATTTGATACAGCATACTCCAGAATAAACATCATTGGAGGCTTTGTTTCATTAGTGTCAGGCTTCTATTTAGTACCGACTCATGGTGCAATAATGGCGGCATATCTATTGCTCACTATTCATGGCACGATGATAATGGCACAACTTTTCTTTGTTTTTTTTGCTTTAAATCAACATCTGAATAACAATATTGAAAGCAGCCAAAAGGGTTCTCCAAATGATTAAGGTACTTACCACCAAAATCAAACAGTGGCGCGGAATATTTCCATCTCGGGCACATTCTTGTATTATTGATCACACTGCAACTTTTGCATCCATCAATAACTTGCATTTAGGGAAATGGATCTTTATTGGCCCTAAATCATTTATTGACTGCAAAGGAAAGGTAATAATTGACGATGGCGCAATCCTATCTTCATGGGTTGTTATCTTGTCTTCAAGTCATAATTATTCCTCCAAAATAAGTGTTCCATACGGTGGCGATGATATTCTTGGAACTGTCAGACTGGGTAAAGGATGTTGGATAGGCTTTGGAGCTATGATTTTGCCTGGGGTTACCATTGGCGATGGGGCGATTGTGGGCGCAGGTGCTGTTGTCACAAGAGATGTACCTCCAGGTACAATTGTTGGAGGGAACCCTGCTGTGATTATTAAAGAGCGCAGTAGCAATGATTGGAAATCACTCGTGCAGAATGAAAATTATCGAATCAAGCTGAAACTGGAGCAATCATGAAGGTGCTTTTTTTCTTTGATACCCCTCCCTTCCCCCCCAGAAATGGCGTGACCATCCCTAGTTCAGCTTTTATTGAATTGCTGATGCAAAAGCACGACGTTGATTTTGTTTTTCTTAAAGACATCAACGATGAGTCAGAGAATGGTTTTTTTAATGACACCAGAAAGCAGTACCCTGGCAAATTTTTCACGATTCAAAGATCTCGAAAGGGATCTCTGGCACGAATGCTACAGGAACTCACCCTATCCTCTCCATCTTTTCTTTCTTGGAACTATTTAAACCCCACGGAAATTTCTGACATCCCCTTTGATCTATATGATGTTTTTTTCACCACGCCAATCAGCGCACTTGATATCCCCCTAAAACACCAAAAGGCGCACCAAAAAACCATTGCCGCAATTAGTGATTGTTACACCTCTGTACTTGCAAGCAGTGCAACTAAACTCTCGATGCCATGGAAAATACTGCAATCACTGCGTGTAATATTAATGTCACGAATTGAATCGTCACTTCTGCTTAAATGTTCTTGTGTAATTGTACAAACCCAAAAGGATATCAACTGGCTGTCACGGATCGGTGGTAACCGCCTATCTCAGAAAGCAGTTGCCATGTCTAATGGAGTTAACGATAGGCTCATCAACACCCCAACCGTCTTGTCCACAACCTCAAAAACTGTATTGTTTGTCGCTAATTTTAGTGATCCTCTATATCGTAATAATCTAGACTGGTTCTATTCCAATGTTTGGCCTAAGGTTATAAGTACACATCAGCAAGCCATATTAAGGATTGCCGGCAAGGGCCTCGAACTCTCACCTCTTCTTGTTGAAAAGCTAGCTAAGGACACTACTGTTCATATTTCAGGTTTTGTTCCTGACATTATTGATGTCTACAAAGATACATCCTTGGTCGTTGCCCCCATTTTCAAAAATTATGGATTTATCAATAAGGTCGGCGAAGCATTTTCACTGGGCCTCACAGTCGTTGGGGACGCTTCGGCTTTTAATGGTCTTGAAGACTCCCTTGAGACAGGCATTGGGTTTCAAGCAGATAGCCCCACCGAATTTTCATCTACTATCAATAGCCTTCTATCATCTCCTGAAAAGCTGACAGAACTGTCCTCAAAAACCAAACAATATGCCATAGCAAAATTGAGCTGGCAAAGCCGACTTGCACCTCTTGAGAGGCTGTTGACGCAATGACTTTTTTTGATTGAGGTAATTCATGCCTTCTTTTTTACGCTTTATATCGAATTGCATTATCGTATCCGGCCTTATTATGGAGCCAGCTGTAGCACATTCAATTTCAATCGACATACAAGATTCCACACAATTCTTAGATGCACTCTCTCGTGCCGAGGCAAGTGGCAACTCAACCAAGATGGTTCTTCGAAATTCCATAAAACTTGACCAATCCATTACCATCCCCAACAATGTGGCGCTGATTGCATTAAAGCGATCATCTATTTATATCTCTTCACAAAAATCCATGATCCTCTATGGCAGCATGCCTCTTTCCAACACTCCTGTCTTTTCAGGCCCAGGGACTGTAATATTCAAGAACAACTCAACCACAACAATAAGTCCAATTTGGTTTTTTGTTCCAAACGGAAATCCTGATGACGACAATCATTTTCAGGCATTTCTTGACAGCGTAAGTGAAAGCGGGCTAACCGGAGTAATCCCTCCCCGGTTCACCGCCATTATCAAAAACAATTTATTCTTATACGGAAGCGGCTCAATTTCCTGCTCCAAAAACAATAACTCGCCCTCCATGATTGTTATCGATGCTAATTTTAACACCAATTCGCCGAGTTCCCCTTACTGGATTAATCTGGGAATCAATAGACGACTAGGAGTTGAATCTACATGGCATGGGTCAATTACAGGATGTCATTTTATTTCTAAACCGTACTCACAGTTCAATTATGCCCTTTTCATACATTCGGCTAATGGCTTTTCAATTCGTCACAATGTTTTTGACTGGCGTAATCTTCACGACAATACAATACCCATGGCGAGTATTGAGGGCTTTAATGATTCCAAATGGCTTGTTACGCCTGGTGTGCGTTCAAATGGCACAATATCAAACAATAAAATATTCCATAACCAAGACAATATTGGTGGTGAAGGATTTGGCATCAACACCGCACATAACATTGAATTTTCAAACAATCTAGTTCATGGAGTTGGTGACGATCCTATTGGCGCACATGGTGTTGATGGCTTAACCATTAAAAATAATGTATTGTTTACAACAGATGGCCGGATACTGTATGACAACTCAAACAATGTAGTCATTAAAAATAACTACATTGAACGTATAGCCGGTGGACGCTCGAAAAAATACTACAGTGGTGGAGGCTATATCTGGGGTGGCATCGATGATGGCCTTAGCTCATACCCAACTCCCACAAATATATTGATTGATCAGAACACCATTAAAATCCCTGCCGAAATTTCCTCCAGTACTTATGCTATAAGATTAATTGGAAACAGGAACGCCACTGTCATCAACAACGTCATTATTAACAATTCGCCTAATCAAAAAACCCTGTGCATTTCAGCTGAGGCACAATTGTACCCCAAGTGGGAAGATCCTACCGGACAAGATAGCGACCATATCGCTCGCCCACGAAACATCCTGATTCAGGGTAACAATTGTAGAGGCAACTTCCCTATGTCAATCGGACACTCGGGCAATGTCAGTGATTTGATTGGCCCTTTTGCTTTCATCAGGAATAAAGCAAAGAGCTATCAGATATTTGCACCAAACAGTAAAAATGACCCCATTATTCCCCCAAAAAAAGAGCGATCATTGAACCGGCCATAGGATTTGATTGTGTTTTTTAAGGCGAGCGGCAAGTTCCGAGTAATCAACATCCTGAACTGGAGTGTTCGCTTCAACGGCTATGGACGCGGCAGCACCGGCTGCTTGCCCCATAATCATATAGCTTGGCTCAACTCTTATTGATGTATAAGCGGCATGCGAAGCCGATATACATACCGGCACCAAAAGATTATCCATTTCATCTTTTTGGGGAGTAATTACTCGATACGAAATCGGGTATTGTTGACCGATTGATGTATTGTTATTAGCCTCAATATTAACATATCCTCCAATCACTACCCGATTTGTTACATGTGAGTCGAAATAGAAAGAGCCAACTCCAATCGAGTCATGAACAGTAAGCCCTCCTTGTATATCATTTTGACTCATGACATAGCTACCAATCATCCGGCGACCTTCCCTGATATACAAATGATGCGGCCAACCGTTTGTATCAATAAATTCATCTTTGCACAGGCCTGTTGAAGCAACCTCATTTCGAATGTAATCAGGAATACGGGGGCTTGTTTTTAGAAAATAAAGTAGTGACTTCATATATCTCTTTATTTCCTGATCGATCTCCGCCCTTTTTTCATAACTTCCATTTGCATAGCTTTCCCCAAGCCCGACATAATCAGTTGAAAATGCTCCAGCACTATTCAAGTCGAATTTTCCATTTGGCAACGGAGCATAGATCAGATAATAATCCATAGGTACTTTTAGCAATGACGCCGGGATAATTCCCTGGCTCACTCGATCAGCTCTGGATTTAACTACTAACTCAGACAAGCGGGCCAGTATTTCAAACTCGCTTTCATCATAATTATCCGGCTTGGTAAATGGGACGGCATTGTCAGGATTTTTCGTTACACAAAGCCTGAAATTGTACGCCATCACACTCTTATCTTCGGATCCAACGGGGTTCAATTTCGTGGAAAATACATGAGGAAGAATTCCACTGGCAGGCTTCCCTGGAGTCCTATAGGGGTCAACTTTCTGACCAATCATTAAATGAGAAATACCAACACCATTAAGGGTTTCATTATATTGGGAATTGCTTTCCCTCCCTACCGTATAACTCACCCCTGTCTTGGCCATCAAATCTCCTTCATAACTTGCATCCACAAAGACAGCTGCCTGATACTCACTGCCATTACTTGTTATAATGGATTTTATGTGATTTTGACTAAAGGCCACCGACTGCAGACGTGAGCCTGTTACAACTTTTATCGCGCATGCATTCAGCATATCTTCAAATGCTTTCTTGGCAACATGGGGCTCATAAGCAGCACCATCTAAAGAGCCAGGTGTTGATCCGTATATTTTTTTTACTTGATCAAAGTATTCCTTAGCCAAACCGCCAATCGATTTTCTTTGGCCAATGTCGGCGACACCAATTCCACTAGCGGACATCCCCCCAATCCACATGGTTGGTTCTATAACAACTACCGTCTTTCCGTTTCTAACACCCTCAATTGCCGCAGCTATGCCGGCCGGAGTAGCGCCATAAATTAATATATCAGACTGTATTACTCCTCTCGTAAGATCAACCGAAAGCTCATTTTCCCGGCCTGACATACACGCTGTAGCAGGAGTCCAAACTGCTGACCCGGATGTAGACCCGGATGTAGACCCGGATGTAGACCCGGATGTAGAACCGGATGTAGAACCGGATGTAGAACCGGATGTAGAACCGGATGTAGAACCGGATGTAGAACCGGATGTAGAACCGGATGTAGAACCGGATGTAGAACCGGATGTAGAACCGGATGTAGAACCGGATGTAGAACCGGATGTAGAAC
>NZ_SHKX01000011.1:0-151427 GCF_004217445.1 Fluviicoccus keumensis | reverse complement strand
ACCGGATTCGGCTTCAGACGATGACTGACCCGGAGCATTATCATCACAAGCAACAAGAACTAACACGCAAATGGAGCCGAAAAATATCGACCGCCAAGAATTATTTACTAGAGAGCTAATAATAATATTTAGCACAGAACACTCCATGTCAATCAAACAGTAGATGGCTATAGCGAAATGGCATCTTTAACGACGGATTATATCATTCCTCTATTTGTCTCAGCTTGCCGATTTAAGAATGACGTGAAAATGCGTCCTGAGGTATCCGAACGCATGTAAGTTCCGTCCATCATCACTTCGATTATTGGCGCAAGACAAAACACAACTCAAACAGCACCGCCCAACGCCATACCCAAGACAATATCGGCCAATCCTTCAATGCTGATGGAGCCATCCCGCCGATACCAGGTGGCTGTCCAGGCAATGGCGCCCCGCAGCAATGAACGGCGAACCGACGGCGAGCCAGCCATCGTCTCTTCCAGGCCGCTGCCCGCCAGCGCCTTGATCCAGATCTCTTCATATTCCTGACGCAGGCTTTCCAGCTGTTCCTTGTGCTCGCGGGATACCGATCCCCATTCAAACACCAGAACGGTCATGGCGTCACGGGTAATGCCGTTAATCGCATTCAGTTCAGCCTGGATGACTGCGCGCAGCTTGGTCCGCGGATCGGTAATCCCTTCCACGACTTCCTGCAAGACCACCGTGTTGTAGACGATGATTTCGCGCATCACCACAAACAGGATTTCCTCCTTACTGCGGAAATGATGGAACAGACTGCCGGACTGGATACCCACCAGCGCCGCAATCTCCCGAACTGTGGTTCCGGCATAGCCCTGAACACGGAACAGATGCGCCGCCGCCCGCAGGACTCTCCCTCTCGGTGAATCATCCAGTGTCCCGAAAGCGGGAATCTTGTCCAGGTTCTTGACCTGCGTTGCCTTGGAAAACATACACACCCCGAATGACAGAATTGCGAAAGGATAGCCGGGCAGTCGGCCTGTTTAAACCATATCCCTGCCCTTACGCCCGCAAAAACAAAAACTTATTGCATGCGGTCAATTATGACGCAATTTTGCCACTTGCTCAAGCAAGCACTTGCTTGGTATGGTATGCCCACTTCGATGAACGCCATCTGACAGGACCTGTTCCATGACCAGCAAACCCTCCATCCGCATCGGCTGCGCCTCCGGCTTCTGGGGCGACACCAACACCGCCGCCTTCCAACTGGTCCGCCAGACCCAGATCGATTACCTCGTCTTCGACTACCTGGCCGAAATCACCATGTCGATCATGGCCGGTGCGCGGATGAAGAATCCGGAAGCCGGATACGCTACCGACTTCGTGACCCAGGTGATGGCGCGCCTGCTGCCGGAAATCGCCGAGAAGAAGATCAAGGTGATCAGCAACGCCGGCGGCGTGAACCCCCTCGCCTGCCGCGACGCGCTGGTGAAACTGATCAACGACGCCGGGCTGAACCTGAAGGTGGCCGTGGTGCTGGGTGACGACCTGACGCCGCAACAGCAGGCCTACCGGGATGCCGATACCCGCGAGATGTTCTCCGGCGAAACCATGCCGCCGATGCTGGTGAGCATGAACGCCTATCTGGGCGGCGTGCCGGTGCGCGATGCGCTGGCGCAAGGCGCGGATATCGTCATTACCGGCCGCGTGGTCGATTCCGCCGTGGTATTGGGGCCGCTGCTGCACGAGTTCGGCTGGTCGCTGGACGATTACGACAAGCTGGCGCAAGGTTCGTTGGCCGGCCACATCATCGAATGCGGCGCGCAGTGCACCGGCGGCAACTTCACCGACTGGGAAAGCGTGCCCGGCTACGAAAACATGGGATTCCCGGTGGCGGAATGCTTCGCCGACGGCTCCTTTATTATCAGCAAGCCGGAAAAGACCGGCGGTCTGGTCAGTCGAGCCACCGTGGCCGAACAGCTGATCTATGAAATCGGCGATCCGCAAGCCTACTTCCTGCCGGATGTGACCTGCGACTTTTCCACCGCCAAGGTCGAGCAGGTAGGCGAAAATCTGGTGAAGGTTTCCGGCGCGAAGGGCTTGCCGCCGACCGACACCTATAAGGTTTCCGCCACCTACCCCGAAGGCTTCCGCCTGATCGCCAGTTTCGTGATCATCGGCATTGACGCCGCCCGCAAGGGTGAGCGCGTGGCCAACGCCATCTTCACCAAGGTAAATGCGGTGTTGCGCAAGCGCGGCGTGCCGGAACTGGTGTCACCGTTTGTGGAAATCATCGGTACGGAACAGTCCTACGGAGCCAACGCCAATCCAGTCATGCGCCAATCGCGCGAAGTGACGGTGCGCATGGTGGCACGTTATCCGGCGAAGGAAGGCCTGATGTTCCTGGCCAGCGAAATTGCCCAAGCCTCGACCGGCATGGCGCCAGGTTTGGCGGGCATCATGGGCGGTCGTCCGAAGCCCTCCCCCGTGGTGCGCCTGTTCTCGTGTGTCGTCGCCAAGGCCGGGGTGCCGGTCAGCCTCGACATCAACGGCGAACGCATTCCCGTCGAGATTCCCGCCCAAGGCGGCTTTGTGCCGCCGACCCGCCATGCCGTCGGCCCGGTTGCCGATAACAGCGCCGTCACCCACACCGTGCCGCTGATCCGTCTGGCCTGGTGCCGCAGCGGCGACAAGGGCGATTCCTCGAACATCGGCGTCATTGCCCGCAAGCCGGAATACCTGCCGTGGATCCGCGCCAGCCTGACCGAAGCCGCGCTGCGCGCGTACTGCGCGCACTGGCTGGATGCCGACAAGAGCAAGGTCGACATCTATGAGCTGCCGGGTCTGGACGCGCTGAACATCCTGCTGACCAACGCCCTGGGCGGCGGCGGTATCGCCAGCCTGCGCATCGACCCGCAGGGCAAGGCGCATGGTCAGCAATTGCTGGACATGCCGGTGAAAATTCCGGCGGAACTGCTCTGATTAAGGATGGATGACCATGATGCAATACAACTCCCTCTTCAAGCCCGACGCGTTTGCCGACAAGGTAATTCTGGTCACCGGCGGCGGCTCCGGCATTGGCCGCTGCACCGCGCATGAATTGGCGGCGCTGGGCGCGCAGGTGGTGATTACCGGCCGCAAGGCCGAGAAACTGGCCTCGGTGGAAGACGAGATCATCCAGGACGGCGGCCTGGTCCGGACGATGGTTTGCGACATCCGCAACGAAGACCAGGTCAAGGACACCATTGCCACCGTGCTGAAGGAATACGGTCGCCTTGACGGCCTGGTCAACAACGCCGGGGGGCAATTCCCCTCGCCGCTGGCCAGCATTTCCACCAACGGTTTCGACGCCGTGATCCGCAACAACCTGCATGGCACCTTCCTGATGATGCGCGAAGCGTACAACCAGTGGATGAAGGATCACGGCGGCAGCATCGTCAACATGACCGCCGACATGCACGGCGGCATGCCGAACATGGGCCATTCCGGGGCCGCGCGCGCCGGGGTCGACAACCTGACCAAGACCGCCGCCGTCGAATGGGGCGTCAGCGGGGTGCGCGTCAATGCCGTGTCGCCGGGCTGGATCATCTCTTCCGGCATGGACACTTACCGCGGCGACTTCGCCAAATTCATCATTCCCAAGCTGGCCAGCAACGTGCCGCTGAAGCGCATGGGCACAGAATCGGAAGTCTCCAGCGTCATCTGCTTCCTGCTATCGGAGGCGGCGGCCTATGTCTCGGGCATGACGATCCGCATTGACGGCGCGTCCTCCCTCGGCACCCGGATCTACGACCTGGCGGATCATGAAAACTCCGAACCCTACAACGGATTCCACCGCGCCTACCTTCCCGACATTTTCAAGAAGGGTGAGTAATCATGCCGATCATTGAGCTGGATCACGACCGCAACAGCGCCGACTTTCAGGCCAACCGCGCGGCCATGCAGGAACAGATCGAGGCGGTGAACGCCATCAAGCAGAAAGTGCTTGAGCGTTCCATGCAAGAAAAGCCGAAGTTCGCCAAGCGCGGCAAGATGCTGCCGCACGAGCGGGTACAGCACCTGCTCGACGCCGGTTCGCCCTTCGTGGAACTGTGCGGGCTGGCCGGTTACATGATGCACGACGACAAGGACGGCACCGAAGCCGGAGGCAACATGATTTCCGGCATTGGTCTGGTCAACGGCGTGCGCTGTCTGGTCAGCGCCAGCAATTCGGCGATCAAGGGCGGCACCATTTCCCCCAGCGGCCTGCGCAAGACGCTGCGCCTGCAACAGATTGCCGCGCAGAACAAGCTGCCCGTTGTCAGTCTGTCCGAAAGCGGCGGCGCGAACCTGAACCACGCGGCGGAAATCTTCGTTGAGGGCGCGCGCACGTTCGCCAATCAGGCCCGCCTGTCGGCAATGGGCCTGCCGCAAGTCACGGTTGTTCATGGTAATGCTACCGCAGGCGGCGCTTACCAGCCCGGCTTGTCCGACTACATGATCGTGGTGCGCGGCAAGACGGAAATGTTCCTCGCCGGTCCTCCCCTGCTGAAGGCGGCGACCGGGGAAGTGGCGTCCGAGGAAGACCTGGGCGGCGCGGCCATGCACGCGCAGGTGGCGGGCACAGCGGAATACCTCGCCGAGAACGATGCCGACGGCATCCGTCAGGCGCGTGACATTGTCGGCATGCTGGGCTGGGACAAGGCCTCCACCACCAAGGATTTCGCCGAGCCGCGCTATCCGGTGGACGACATCCTCGGCCTGATTCCCTGCGACCTGCGCAAGCCGTATGACGTGCGCAGTGTCATCGCCTGCCTGGTCGACGACTCCGATTTCCTCGACTTCAAGACCGAATTCGACAACCAGACCATCTGCGGCTGGGCGAAGGTCGGTGGCGTCACCATCGGCATCATCGGCAATAACGGCCCGATCACCCCGCAAGGGGCGGCGAAAGCCTCGCAATTCATCCAGCTCTGCGACCAGACCAACCGGCCGCTGCTGTTCCTGCACAACACCACCGGCTTTATGGTCGGCACCGAGTCGGAACAGAACGGCGTCATCAAGCACGGTTCTAAAATGATTCAGGCCGTGGCGAATGCGCGCGTGCCGAAGCTCTCGATCGTCATCGGCGGCAGCTACGGCGCGGGCAACTACGCCATGTGCGGGCGCGGGCTTGATCCGCACTTCATCTTCTCCTGGCCGAACTCGAAGACCGCCGTCATGGGCGGCGCGCAGGCGGGCAAGGTGCTGCGCATCGTCACCGAAGCCAAGCAGGCAAAGATGGGCATCACCCCCGATCCGAACGTGCTCGACTTCCTGGAAAAGAGCACGGCGGCGAAGCTGGAAGGACAATCCACCGCCCTGTTCAATACCGCCAGCCTGTTTGACGACGGCATCATCGATCCGCGCGACACCCGCAAGCTGCTGGTCTTCCTGCTGCAAACCATCCGCGAGGCGGCGCAGCGCGACCTGAAATCCAATACCTATGGCGTGGCCCGCTTCTAAGCGGCCGGCCGACACAGAACACTCAGAGGACACCATCATGAAGCTGACTCCCGAACACGACGCCCTCCGCCGCACCGCCCGCCAGTTCGTTGAAAAGGAACTGAACCCGCACATTGACGCCTGGGAAGAAGAAGGCATTTTCCCCGCCCATGAAGTCTTCAAGAAGATGGGCGACCTCGGCCTGCTAGGCATCTGCAAGCCGGAAGAAAACGGCGGCCTCGGTCTCGACTATTCCTACAACATGGTGGTGGTGGAAGAGCTGGGCCGCATCGCCTGCGGCGGCGTGCCGATGGCCATCGGCGTACAGACCGACATGGCCACGCCCGCCCTCGCCCGCTTCGGCTCCAAGGAACTGCGTGACGAGTTCCTGACGCCCGCCATTGCCGGGGAGTATGTCGCCTCGATCGCCGTCTCCGAGCCGCACGCCGGTTCCGACGTGGCCGCCATCAAGACTACCGCCCGCAAGGACGGCGACGACTATGTGATTTCCGGCACCAAGATGTGGATCACCAACTCCACGCAGTCCGACTTCCTCTGCCTGCTGGCCAACACCAGCGACGGCAAGCCGCACCTGAACAAGTCGCTGATCGTGGTGCCGACCAAGAGCAAGGGCATTTCCTTCTCGAAGAAGCTGAACAAGCTGGGCATGCGTTCCTCCGACACCGCGCAGATCTTCCTTGACGAAGTGCGCGTCCCGCAGCGCTATGTGATCGGCGCGGAAGGCATGGGCTTCACCATGCAGATGATGCAGTTCCAGGAAGAGCGCATGTACGGCGCCGCCAATGCCCTGGGCGGCATGGAAGCCTGCATCGAGCAGACCATTGAATACTGCCGCACCCGCACCACCTTCGGCATGCCGCTGATTGATAACCAGGCCATCCACTTCCGCATGGCCGAACTGCAGACCGAAGTGGAACTGCTGCGCGCCCTGGTGTGGAAGGCTTGCGAAGCCCACATCGGCGGCGGCGATCCGATGGAAGTGACCCGTCTGGCCTCGATGGCCAAGCTGAAGGCCGGCCGCCTGATGCGCGAAGTGACGGACTCCTGCCTGCAATACTGGGGGGGTCAGGGCTTCATGTGGGACAACCCCATTGCCCGCGCCTACCGCGATGGTCGACTGATTTCCATCGGCGGCGGCGCGGACGAAATCATGCTGGGCATCATCTGCAAGCTGATGAACATTTTGCCGAGCAAAAAGAAAGCCTGACCCGTAGGGGCGCAGTGCCTGCGCCCTTCACGTCCAAACACGCATTCCGTTCGGCGGAGAGGGCGCACGCAGTGCGCCCCTACGATGGACACATGAAATTCCGGAGGTCTCCATGGACTTGCCCGTCACCGAAACCCTGCTGCTGACGCTCGACAAGGGCGTGCTGCACATCACCCTGAACCGTCCGGACAGCCGGAACTCCATGAGCCTGCAGATGGTGCAGGAACTGCAAGGCGTCTTCACCTGGGCGGCGGCCAATGCCGTGCGCGCCGTGGTGCTGCGCGGCGCGGGCGGCCACTTCTGCGCGGGCGGCGATGTCCGCGACATGATGACCATCCGCCAGAAGGCCGTGGATGATCCACGCGCCTACCAGAGCTTCAACCGTGTCTTCGGCGAATTGCTGACGCAAGTCACGAACGCGCCGCTGGTGGTGATTGCGGTGGTGGAAGGCGCGGCGTTGGGCGGCGGTTTCGGCCTGACCTGCATCAGCGATGTGGCCATTGCCCGCGCCGACGCCCAGTTCGGCATGCCGGAAACCCGCCTAGGCATCATTCCCGCCCAGATCGCGCCCTTCGTGGTGCAGCGCATCGGCCTGACCCAGGCCCGCCGCCTTGCCCTGCTCGGCCTGCGCATCAACGGCGTGCAAGCAGCGCAGATAGGGCTGGTGCACGAAGTCTGCGCCGACGCTGAAACGCTGGAAGCCGCGCTGCAACGCACCTTGGCCGACATCAACCAGTGCGCCCCCGATGCCAACCGTGTCACCAAGGCGCTGCTGCTCAAGGTCGGCCACCATCCGCTGGACAGCCTGCTGGATGACGCCGCCGATGCCTTTGCCGCCGCCATCCAGAGTGCCGAAGGCATGGAGGGTGGCATGGCCTTCATCCAGAAACGTCCGGCGAATTGGGTTAATTGACTGTAGGTCGGGCTTCAGCCCGACAACACCCTCTGTCACAACGCTGTTGTCGGGCTTCAGCCCGACCTACATTGAGAAAGGAACGGCTTATGTCCTTCACCAAAGTCCTGATTGCCAACCGTGGCGAGATTGCCTGCCGGGTGATCCGCACCGCCAAACAACTCGGTTACCGCACCGTCGCCGTTTACTCGGATGCCGACGCCAATGCCCCCCACACCCGCCTCGCGGATGAAGCGGTGCATATCGGCCCGTCCACCGTCTCGGCCTCGTACCTGAACCCGCAAGCCATTCTCGACGCCTGTGCCCGCAGCGGTGCGGATGCCGTGCATCCCGGCTACGGTTTCATGTCGGAAAATGAAGATTTCGCCACTGCCTGCGCGGAAAATGGCGTCGTCTTCATCGGCCCGCCGCCCAAGGCCATTTATGACATGGGCAGCAAGCGCAATGCCAAGATCATGATGATCAAGGCCGGTGTGCCCTGCGTCCCCGGCTATGAAGGCGAAAACCAGGATGAGAACTTCCTCGCCGCCGAAGCCCGAAAAATCGGCGTGCCGGTGATGATCAAGGCCTCGGCCGGTGGCGGCGGGCGCGGCATGCGCTGCGTCACCCACGAGGATGAACTGCTGGCCGCCATCCGCACTGCCCGTTCGGAAGCGCAGAACGCGTTCGGCAGCGGTGAACTGATTCTGGAAAAGGCCGTCATCAATCCGCGTCATGTGGAATTGCAGGTCTTCGCCGACCAGCACGGCAACTGCCTGTATCTGGGCGAACGCGACTGCTCCATCCAGCGTCGTCACCAGAAGGTGGTGGAAGAAGCACCCTGCCCTGTCATGACCCCGGAACTGCGCCAGCGCATGGGTGAAGCCGCCGTCGCCGCCGCCAAGGCCGTCAATTATGTTGGCGCAGGCACGGTCGAGTTCCTGCTGGATGCCAGTGGTGAGTTCTATTTCCTCGAAATGAACACCCGGCTGCAGGTGGAACACCCGGTCACCGAACTGATTACCGGCCTCGATCTCGTCGCCTGGCAGTTGAAAATTGCTGCCGGTGAAAAGCTGCCGATCACGCAGGACCAAGTTCAACTGAACGGTCACGCCATTGAAGTACGTCTTTATGCCGAAGATCCCTCGCACAACTACCTGCCGCAGACAGGCCCGATCCTGAGCTGGCAACCGGCTACCGGCGCGCAGGTCCGGATTGACGACGGCGTGCGTACCGGCGGTGAAGTCAGTCCCTTCTACGACCCGATGATCGCCAAGGTGATCGCCTGGGGTTCCACCCGCACCGAAGCCGCCCGCGTGCTGGCGCGCGCGGTGGAAGACAGCGTGCTGCTCGGCCTGAACAACAACAAGGCCTACCTGTCGCAGCTGCTGCGCCATCCGGCCTTCATCGCCGGGGACACCCATACCGGCTTCCTCGCCCAGCATGACGCCGACCTGACCACGGTCCGTCCCTACGTCGCCACCGCCTTTGATTTCGCACTGGCCGGACTGCTGACCGGCTTGGAAAGTACTCCGGCGCATCGCCTGCAAACGGCTTTCCTGCCCGGCAAGGTGATGCATCTGGCGATTGGCGAACAAAAGCAGATCGTTCAGGTGAGCGCCCCGGTGCATGGCGATGTCTGGCAGATCGTGGCCGGTGAAAACACTTTTGCGATCAGCGTTCTTGAAACGGCGGGCACCAAGCTCTGTTACGCCGTCGACGGTCATCGCCGGTCGCTGGATTATGTTTGCGCGGAAGGCGCGGTCTACTTCGACGCCGGAAACGGCCAGTTGATCGCCCGCGACGACACTCATGCCCCGCCCAAGACCGCCGACGCCGCCAGCCAGAACCAGATCAATGCGCCGATGGACGGCTTGCTGGTCAAGGTTTTCGCCGAAGTTGGCGATACCGTCACCGCCGGTCAGACACTGATGCTGCTGGAAGCGATGAAGATCGAGCACCCGCTGAAGGCCCCTTGCAGCGGTGTGGTGCGGGAAATCCACGTCAGCGAGAAGATGCAGTTGAAGAAGCGGCAGGTGATGCTGGTCATCGCTCCCGAATAATCCCGTAGGGGCGCACTGCGTGCGTCCTATCGGCCAAACACACTTTATGTTCAGCGCGCAGTGCGCCCCTACGAACCCCGAAAGGAGATTCACCATGTCCCTGAAGAACCAGACCGTCTTCATCACCGGCGCCAGCCGCGGTATCGGCCGCGCCATCGCCCTGCGCTGCGCCCGTGACGGCGCCAACGTCGTCATCGCCGCCAAGTCGGAAGAGCCGCACCCCAAGCTGGGCGGCAGCATCCATACCGTCGCCGCCGAAGTCGAAGCGGCGGGCGGAAAGGCCCTCGCCATCGCCCTCGACGTACGTGACGAAGCCTCGGTTCGCGACGCACTGGCCAAGGCGGCCGAGCACTTCGGCGGTATCGACATCCTGATCAACAACGCCGGGGCCTTGTCGCTGTCGAATGTCGAGAACACCCCGCTGAAAAAGTACGACCTGATCCAGTCGATCAACTCGCGCGCCGTCTTCCTCTGCAGTCAGGCCGCGCTGCCGTACCTGAAGAAGTCGTCGAACGGTCATATCCTCAGCCTGTCGCCGCCCATCAACCTCAACCCGAAGTGGCTGACCATCTTCGCGCCTTATACCCTGTCCAAGTACGGCATGACGTTGCTGTCGATCGGCATGGCGCAGGAGTTCAAGGATTACGGCATCTGCGTCAACACGCTGTGGCCGGAAACCTATATCGCCACCGCCGCCGTCACCAACAACATCGCCAATGACGAAGCCGTGGATGTCTGCCGCAAGCCGGACATCATGGCCGACGCCGCCTGGACTATCATCACCAGCCGCCGCACCGGCCAGAACGAAATCGACGAGTCCGTGCTGCGCACCGCCGGCGTCACCGATTTCGCCCCGTATGCCTGCAATCCCGCCACCATCGACCGTATCCAGAAGGACTTCTTCCTCGATTGATTGCGGCCAATTGATTGGTATTTTCGGACACGCCCTACCCCCACGTCTTGCGAAGACTGGCTTCAGCGGGTAAGGTAGGGCGCGACTTACAGGACAGACACAATTCCACGGACTGTTCATCTCTTCCGTTTCATCCGCAAACCCTGCTTTTGCGCCAGAGGATGCCCCCTACATGAGCAAACAAGACCTCATTACCGTCAAAGACATCGCCCGAAAACTCCCCGAAGTTGTCCGGAAACTGCCCAAGATGGCGTATGGTCTGGCGCTGGGTTCCAGCACCAATCCCACCAAGGCCGGCGGCTTGGGCTGGGCGATCGAAAAGGCCACCAAGGCGAATCCTTACGGTCCGGCGGTCCTTTACAAGGACACCAACCTGAACTACCTGCAGTTCAACCAGTGGGCCAACCGCGTCGCCCACTATTTCATGGCGCAGGGTTTGAAGAAGGGCGACGTGGTTGCCGTCTTCATTGAAAACCGTCCCGAATTGCTGGCTGTTACCACCGGTCTGGCCAAGATCGGCGTCATTTCCGCCATGGTCAACACATCCCAGACCGGCAAGGTGCTGACGCACAGCATCAATCTGGTGAAGCCGAAAATGGCCATCATCGGCTCGGAACTGGTCGACTCTTTCTCGGAAGTGCGAGGTGACTTGAGCATTCCGTCCGACCGCATCTACTGGCTGGCCGATCAGGACACGCTGAAGGAAGCCGGTGAAGCCCCCGAGACTTTCCGCAACCTGGCCATCGAGTTGCAGAGCGCTCCCAGCTACAACCCGCCGACGACCAATAACGTCTATTACAGCGACGGTCTGTACTACATCTATACCTCCGGCACCACCGGCATGCCCAAGGCCGCCATTTTCAGTCACGGCCGCTGGATGAAAGCCTATGGCGTCTTCGGTTCGGTGATGGATCTGCAAAAGAACGACATCATGTACTGCACCCTGCCCCTCTACCACGCCACCGGCATGGTGGTGTGCTGGGGCGCGGCCATTTACGGCGCCAGCGGTTTCGCCATCCGTCGCAAGTTCTCGGCCCGTGAGTTCTGGGAAGATGTCCGCCGCTTCAACGCCTCCGCCATCGGTTATGTCGGCGAACTGTGCCGCTACCTGATGGAAGTTCCCGCCAAGGCCGAAGATCGCGCCCACCGCGTTACCAAGATGGTCGGCAACGGCATGCGCCCGAACATCTGGGGCCCGTTCAAGCAGCGCTATGGCGTCGATGAAGTCTACGAGCTGTACGCCTCCTCGGAAGGCAACATCGGCTTCAACAACATCTTCAACTTCGACAATACCGTCGGCTTCTCGCCGCTGCCGTACGCCATCGTCAAGTACGACAAGGAAAACGAAAAGCCGATCCGCGGCGCGGATGGCTTCATGATCAAGGCCGCCAAGGGAGAGCCCGGCCTGCTGGTCGGCAAAATCACCGAGCGCACACCCTTTGACGGTTACACCGACGCCGCCAAGAACGAAGCCTGCATCCTGCACGACGTGTTCGAGAAAGGCGACCGTTACTTCAACACCGGCGACCTGGTGCGTGACATCGGCTTCCGTCATGCGCAATTTGTCGACCGTCTGGGCGACACCTTCCGCTGGAAAGGTGAGAACGTATCGACCACGGAAGTGGAAAATCTGGTCAGTTCATATCCGTCGATCGCCGAAGCCGTGGTCTACGGGGTGGAAATCCCCAACACCAACGGCCGCGCCGGTATGGCCGCCATTACCCCGCACGAAGGCATCGATATTGACTATGCCCACCTGCTGGAGCATCTGCGCCGTGAAATGCCGCCGTATGCCGTGCCTGTCTTCCTGCGTCAGCAGCAGAAGATGGAAACGACCGGCACCTTCAAGTACCAGAAGAACAATCTGAAGAAAGAAGGTTTCGATCCGCACCAGTCGCACAAGGAGCCGCTGTTTGTCTGGCTGCCCGGCACTGATCACTACCAGCCGCTGACCCCGGAAATCTGGGAAAACATCGGTAACGGCGCTTATCGCTTCTGATAACGCACCGTGGAGAAAAAAGCCGGTTTACCGGCTTTTTTCTTGCCCGACTGACGGACACCTCCCGGATTTTCGGTGGAAAAAACTTGCAAAAACAGGTGAAATCCGTAAAATGCACGGCCTCAGCAACGCAAGCTTGCTGATGTCTTGATTGGGTCGGTAGCTCAGTCGGTAGAGCAGCGGACTTTTAATCCGTTGGTCCCGGGTTCGAATCCCGGCCGACCCACCAGATTCACTTCCAAACAGTTCCACGGAAGTACACTAAAGCCCCACCGCGCAACGGTTTGGGGCTTTTTTATTGGCCAACGTATTCCAGCAAATACCATTGCAAGCCACACCAAAACGGGGGTATTTTTGGGGGTATTCTTGATACCCCCAATGGTCGATACCCCCAGCAGGGTTTTGCCCCGAAACGGACGCGCCGCAATGCCCCTCACCGATTCTTTTTTGCGAACCCTCAAGCCTGCTGAGAAAGATGAAAAGCACTTTGACGGTGGCGGGATGTTCCTGCTGTCCAAATCCAACGGCGCAAAATACTGGCGGCTCAAGTACCGATTTGGCGGCAAGGAGAAGCTGCTGGCCCTGGGGACATATCCCGAAGTCAGCCTGAAGGAAGCCCGCGAGAAGCGCGAAGCCGCCCGCAAGCTGCTGGCCAATGAGATTGACCCCGGCGAGAACCGAAAGATTCAGAAAGCCGCCCGCGAACTACGCGCCGAAAACAGCTTTGAGACTATCGCCCGCGAGTGGTTCACCAAACACTCCCCTAATTGGGCGGAATCTCATGCCGATAAGGTGCTACGCCGCTTGGAGCGCGACGTGTTCCCCTGGCTGGGTGGCAAACCCATTGCCGAGATCACCCCGCCGGTGCTGCTGGATACCCTGCGCCGGATTGAAGAACGGGGTGCACTTGAAACCGCTCACCGTGTATTGCAATCCTGCGGACAGATTTTCCGCTATGCCGTCGTCACCGGCCGCGCCGAGCGTGACCCGTCACAAGACTTAAAAGGCGCACTCCCACCCACTCGCGCCGAACACATGGCGGCTGTCACCGAACCGGCGGACGTGGGTAACCTGCTGCGCATGATTGACGGGTATCACGGGACATTGGTCACGCGCTGCGCCCTGCGCCTGGCCCCGCTGGTATTTGTCCGCCCTGGCGAGCTTCGCCAAGCCGAGTGGAAGGACATTGACCTGGAAGCGGCCGAATGGCGCTACCTGGTCAGCAAGACGAAAACCGATCATGTGGTTCCCCTCTCCCGCCAGGCCATTGCCATCCTGGAAGAAATACGGCCCCTCACTGGCCGGGGCCGGTATGTGTTCCCCAGCCCGCGCTCGGATGAGCGCCCCATGAGCGATAACGCGATCTTGTCGAGCCTGCGCCGGATGGGCATCGCCAAGGAAGAAATGACTGGCCACGGCTTCCGGGCAATGGCGCGGACGCTGCTGCATGAGCGCCTGAAGTTCCCGGCGGAAGTAATCGAGCATCAACTTGCCCACAAGGTTCCCGATGCCCTGGGCGCGGCCTATAACCGGACGAAGTTCCTTGATGACCGGCGGCGTATGATGCAGGTGTGGGCGGATTACCTGGATGAGCTGCGGGCCACTGTGTGATTGCTTATAAGCGGCGACTATCCGCACCAGGTGAAACCGGCCCTTTTTGGGGCGTGCGGATAGTCGCGGTCATTATCGTCATCACTATCCGCACCTAGCGCCGCAAGGCTTTAAGGCGATGCTGTCACTGACGCGTGGCGATAATCATCGGAACCATCGTCAAAACTATCGCCACAACTATCCACACCTAGTGCTGCAAGGGTTTGTGGCGATACTGCTATTTCCCTGTGGCGATAGTTAAGACGATAATTCAGGCGATAGTGCGCACCATCATCAGAACCATCGCCATCACTATCGCCACCGGCCATTGCTTATAAACGCGCCTATAAACCGGCTTATAAGCTGCGCTATAAACACGCTTATAAGCACCGTTTATAGGCCAGCTTATAAACGCCCCCGGAGCCGCTTATAAGCATTCCCGGCATCTCGGGCCTGTGCCGCATTTTCACGAACCGACCCTTTCCCTGGTGACAGCCACCCCGCTACACTCCCACTTCCTCAAGCCTAGGGCGGCCACCCGAAAACATGTTTCCCTGCGTGCTGGCTTGAGGGCTTCACCAGTCAGGGTTTGCACTTAGGGAGTGCTGCACATGGGTTCGCCCTTTCCGGTTTTCACTTTTCAGAATCAGGATTACATCGGCCTGGACGTGGCGATTAATCATCTATTGCACCTGTCCCTGGAGCATGTGCTTGTCGAACTGGCCCCGGCCCTCTGCTTCCACTATCAAGGAATGGTTGTTACCAAAGGGGAGCGCATCCACCTGGACGGCTTGGTTTTTCCCGAACTGAACACGATTACCACCCGGCAAGTTTCCGCCGCCCTATTGCACGGCCCCAAGCCACAGCATCCAGCCACCACCCCCGCCGGTCAGCAATTAAGCGCCATGATCACAAATCCTTCATGGCGTGCGCTTCAAAAGGGCTACTCTGACGCCAAGACAGCCGCCGGGAATGCTTCAACGCATAACGCCATACTCAAAGGGCAGCCTGTCACACCGGCAGATTTTTTCCAGAACCGCGCCACGCCTGATACCGTGTTCCACCTGACGGAATGGGTTGTCCCCTATTACGTCTTGCCGGTGGAGCAACTCCAGGCAATCGCCGATGAAAAAGGTATCCCTCTGGATTTATCCTTGCTTAAGGGCTGCGAACGCAAAAGCTTTCAGACCGTGAATATTGATCGTTGCGGGGTTATCGCCAGCAATTATCAACGCACCACCGGCGATGCACTGATCCAAGCCGCCGCCTGGTACAAGCAAAAAATGGAACAGGCGCAAGGCCAGCTAAAAGCCATCCAGGATGAGCACACGCACAAGGCGGCCGAACTTCAACAGGCGCATGCACTCATCCAGGAGCTACAGCAGCAGCTTGCCGCAAAGCCCGGAACACCATCCGGTGAAGCCGTCAGCAGCCCCATGCAGCGCAAAGCCGCCGCCAAGCTGATTGGCGCTCTCACTTTGAAAGCCTTCCCCACCCAGACCCGCGACAAGGGGCTACAGTCTCACGGCCTGATTACCGCTATCCGGAATGTGGCCGGAGTCAGCCACGAAGCCGCGAAATACTGGCTAGACCTGGCCGAGGAAGTCCTGCCGGAATAACTCTGAAGTTCGGACTTCTGAATTTGAAACTTGGAAGTCCGAATATCCCCGCCGCCGAATCCCTACCTTTGCCTCACCGCTACTTGTTCCAGTAGCTACCACCAGAGGCGAATATGAACCATATCCAAACCACGGCCATCCTGCGCCGCAAGCAGGTAGAACAACGCATCGGACTTTCCCGCAGCAGCATCTATAACGCCATGCGTGACGGCACGTTCCCCAAGCCTATTTCCCTGGGCGCTCGGGCTGTCGGCTGGCTTGAGACAGATATTCAGGCGTGGATTGACGCCCGGATTAACCTGGCGCAAGCCGCGTGATGCAGGGAGAAAGACAGATGAACAACAAAAAGCACAAAGCCCGCGTGGAGGCGGGCTTTGCAGGTGAAGCAGTGACAGGTGGCGAAACCAGTCCCGGCAAGAATAGCACAGCCATTGACCAAGCACAGCCCGCAACACTTGCCATTCATACCAAGCGGGCTTTGGTATGGCTGGGCGTTCATGGCCTGCTGCCGGTGGCCGTGACCTGCTGGCTTATCCAGGCGCTGCGCCTGGCGGGGGTGTGATATGCACTTGACCCGCTTCCAGCCCGCCGCCCATAATGGAGGCCTCTCGAAAAAACTAAGCGTCACCCCGGAGCGTCATTCCGGTATTTTTATGCCCGAAATTCGCCTGAATTCCGGGTATGATGCCGCCTCTTATGGCGGGATGACATCGCAAAATACGCCGCAAGGCCAATATGCGGGGCGGCTCTTAGTTGCCGAGAGTGAATCCCGCCACCCAACTTCCTCAGAGTTGTGTGGCTTCAAATCTCAAAAAACTAAGGAGCCTATCATGGCCAACTCTCGCCCGAATTTCCCCGTATCCATTGCCAACCGTCGCTTTGAACTACTGACCCGGCTTAACCATGCCGAAAACCTGCTGCGCCTGATGGACAACAGCGCCCAACCTGGGGACACCATAGACGCCGGTCTGGTATTCACGGCCGCCGACAGCGCCCACCAGCACCTGATCCAGGCCGCCGCCCTGGGCGAATGGTTGTCCGCCGATTGCCAACGCGAAAAGGAAGATCACTTCCAATTCCTGAGCCAACTGGATAACGCCCTTGACTCCGCCCGCGTACTGCTGGTGCTGTCCGGACAAGAAAGCGCCCATATCCAGGCCGCGCCCATCCTCACCGCCAGCCGCCATTTGCAAGCGGCCGTGTCTGTCGCCCTGGCACATGCCGAAGTGTTGGCTTTGACGCCGGACAAGGAGGCGTAAACCAATGACCACGACTAACACCGGGCTGATTCAATCAGCCCTGGCGTTCATCCCCGCCCACGACCGGGAAACCTGGTTGCGGGTGGGCATGGCCCTGAAATCCGAACTGGGGGAAGAAGGCTTCCCCCTGTGGAACGACTGGAGCGCCAACGCCGACAGCTACAAACCCGGCGACGCCAAGGACGTTTGGCGCAGCGTCAACGGCTCGGGTGGCGTGGGGATCGCCACCCTGTTCCACCTGGCGAAGGAAAACGGCTACCGTGCCGACCTGCCCCGTCCTGAAGCACGCCCCCGGCCACCGGAAGCCCCGGCGGCTGACCGGAAGGACAAAGCCGCCCGCCAGATGAAAGCGGCCGACAAGGCGCAAGCCTTATGGCAAGCCGCCCCGCCCTGCGCCGATCATCCCTATCTGACCCTCAAGGGCGTGCAAGGATACGGGGTGAAGTGTTTCCAGGGAGAATTGACCATTGGCGGCCAGAACTGCCGGGGCTGCCTGCTGGTTCCGATCCAGGACGGCGCGGGCAAACTGCACAGCCTGCAATTCCTGGCGGATGACGGCCAAAAGCGCTTTCTGCCGGGTGGAGCCAAACAGGGGCATTTCTTCCTGATTCCCGGTGGCGAGTCACAGCCGCTGGGAGACATGTCACGCCTGCTAATGTGCGAAGGCTACGCCACCGGCGCCAGCCTGCACGAAGCCACCGGCCGCCCCGTGGCCGTGGCCTTTGATTCCGGCAACCTGCTGGCCGTGGCGCAGGGGCTGCGGCAGACCCACCCGGCCGCCGCCCTAGTCATCTGCGCCGACAACGACACCCGCACCCCCGGCAACCCCGGCTTGCGGAAAGCACAGGAAGCGGCCCGCGCCGTGAATGGCTTGCTGGCCGTTCCCGTCTTTGCAGATCCGCAAAGCGGGACAGACTTTAACGACCTGCACCGCGCCGCCGGGATTGAGGCCGTCAAGGCCGCTTTGGAGCAAGCCGCCGCACCGGACGCCCCTGCCGCCGCCAACGACAGCCAGACCGCGCCCTATTTCTACCTGGACGAACATAACCCCGAACCCACCCGCCGGGGCGTCTGGCATGTCGGCCTGGACAAGGAAGGCAACCCCAAAGCCCCGCAGCACATTTGCGGGGTGCTGAAGGTGCTGGCGCTGACCCGCAACGCCGACCACATGGGCCACGGCTACCTGCTGGAATGGCTCGACCGTGACAACCACCGCCACCAGTGGGCCATGCCTGCCGAACTGTTCAAGGGTGACGGCTCGGACGTGCGCGGCTACCTGATGAGCGGGGGCTTGTTCATCGCTCCCAGCCTGTCCGCCCGCAACCTGCTGTCCCAATACATCCAGACCCAGCAGACACCCGGCCGTGTGTTGTGTGTAGAGCGCACCGGCTGGCAGGACAACCGGGAAAAGCGCCTGGTGTTTGTCACCCCGGAACGCACCTACGGCCCGCAGGCCGCGAGCGTGGTTTACCAGAGTGACAGCCACATGCCGCACGGCTACAAGAGCAAAGCCGACCTGGACGCCTGGCGTGACCGGATTGCCGCCTGCTGCTCCGGTAACTCGCGCTTGGTGTTCGGGGTGAGCTGCGCCTTTGCCGGGGCGCTGCTGAAGCTGGCCGGGGATGAATCCGGCGGCTTTCACTTCCGGGGTAATTCCAGCCTGGGCAAGAGTACGGCGCAGCATGTCGCCTGTTCGGTGTGGGGTAGTCGCGAGTTCAAACAAAGCTGGCGCTCCACCATCAACGGCCTGGAAGCCACCGCCGCCATGTACAACGACGGGCTGCTGGTGCTGGATGAAATCGCCCAAGCCGAACCCCGCGACGTGGGGGAAACGGTGTACATGCTGGCGAACGGCCAAGGCAAGAACCGGGCTTCCAAGTCGGTGCTGCCGCGTAAGCTGCTGACCTGGCGCTTGCTGTTCCTGTCATCCGGGGAAGTGAGCTTGAACCAGCACATGCAGGCCGCCGGGCGGAAGATTCGCGCCGGGCAGGAACTGCGCCTGGTGGACATTCCCGCCGACACCGAGTCCGGGCATGGCCTGGTGGAAACCCTGCACGGCTTCGCCAGTAGCAAGGACTTGGTGGAAGCGCTGAACCAACGCACCGGGGAACACTACGGCAGCGCCGGGAAAGCGTTCCTGGAAGCCATCACCCGCAACCCGGAAGAACTGGCCCGTGAAGTCAACGAGCGCCGCAAGCGTTGCGTGGAAGCCCTAGCCCCGGCCGATGCCGGTGGGCAGGTGCTGCGCGTGGCCACCCGCTTCGCCCTGGTGGCCGTGGCCGGTGAACTGGCCACCGAGTACGGCATTACCGGCTGGCCCAAGGGTGAAGCCTGGCGCGGCGTGAAAGCCTGCTTTGATGCCTGGCTTAGCCAACGGGGAACCGTGGGCAACCTGGAACGTGAATTGCTGTTGCAGCAGGTGAAAGCCTTCCTGGAGCAGCACGGGGAAAGCCGGTTCTCTGACCTGACGCTTGACCACCACACCACCAAGACCACGATCAACCGCATGGGCTACCGGGAGCCGGACGACGAAGGGATGATTTACTTTGTCCTGGGCGAAGCCTTCAAGGAGGTGATTTCCGGCTACGACAAGGATTTTGTCGTGGGCGTGCTCAAGGACGCGGGCTGGCTGCGCACGGGGGAAGGCAAGCACGTCCAGGTGCGCAAGCGGTTGCCAGAAGGAAACGTGCGGGTGTACTGCCTGATGGGCAAGCACATCTTTGACGACTGATGACAGGGTAACTGTCTCAAAATGAGACAAGAGTCCACCCAACGGGGCGCATTGAGCGCCCTTTTTTGTTTCCAGGGGAAAACCTGATGTTTAATCAGCGTTCCCTTTTTGGAAACATCAACCACAAAACCAACTCAGAAAAATTTCGGGTAGCGATTTTAGGAAAAAGTGGTGGGAACAGTGGGAACAACCCCTGGAAACCTTATACCCCAATGCTTAGACCTGTTCCCACCTTGTTCCCACTCTGTTCCCACCGTGGGAACATCTTGGATAAGAAACGTACAACCAAGCGGGCGCTTGTTCCCACCAGCAAGGGACAGTGGGAACAAGCAAGTGCTCGGGTGGGAACAGCAAGAACACTGCAGCCCAATGCCTGCGGCAATTTGTTCCCACTGTTCCCACTGTTCCCACCGCTTATTAATGATTCAGAATTCATTATTTGAAGCTCATCTTTAATTGACAATATTTGAGCTACGTAGCAGGCTCACAAGCATCAATTCTCTCCTACTTAACAATGGTGACTCTCAATGGTTCCGAAAATTAATCAGTTTTATAAAGTTACAAATGAATCTGGTGACCATGGCTTGAAGTGTGATTGTGGAAATAGTGAGTTCATAACTGTCGCTAATCCCTCGTACAAAACATTTGGCTATTGGAAGAGTTCAACAACCGGTGTCTTTGAAGGGCATTGCCGTAAGTGCGAAAGCCCCGTACAGCCTATTAGCACAAATCCTGACGCCATCAAGGCACGAATATAATCTGGGGGTACTTTTGGGGGTACATTCAAAAAGCAGAATCATAGAATCATTGCACTGCAATGATTCTAGAGTACAGTTCAATAGACGGCCGAACCATTTCAGCTTCTCCCTTTATTCCCATGCGACCTCCCTGAATTTACAAAAAACCCGGCGAAGCCTTGTCCATCGTTCCCTGTTCCCATTAGGGAAACACCGCACACGCGGCATCGAGACTAGCCAGCAATCCCTCCGACGCCTACTCTGGGCCTATCAATCCATGCCGGACGTCGAACCATGAACACTCCCGCCCCCGCCCTCTTCATCGGCCACGGCTCGCCGGAAAATGCGATCCGCGACAATGCCTTTACGCAAAGTCTGCAACAGCTGGGTAAGCGCCTTCCCCGTCCCAAGGCCGCGCTGGTGATTTCAGCGCACTGGTTAGCCCGCGGATTGGCCATGACCACCGCCCCTCAGCCCAGGCAGGTTTTTGACTTCTCGGGCTTTCCGGATGCCTTGTACGACATTCGCTATCAACCGCGCACTTCTCCCGAATTGATCCAGCGGTTGTTGCAGCTGAACAGCTCCATCCAGGCTATGCCGGATCAGGGCTTCGATCATGGCGTCTGGACGGTGCTGAAGCATCTGTGGCCGGATGCGGATGTGCCCTTGGTGCAGCTTGGTCTTGATGTGCGTCTCGACCGCGCCGGGCATCTGGCGCTGGGCGAAAGCCTCCGTGAACTTCGGAATGAAGGCTACATAATCGTCGCCAGCGGCAACATTGTGCATAACCTGCGTGAACTGGATTGGCGGCAGCCTGAAAGCGGCTTTCCCTGGGCGCAACGCTATGATCTGGGCGTCAAGAAGGCCATTGAGAGCTGCGATAATGCTTTTCTGACCCAAGCCAGAGCCGCTCAGGATGGTGATGCCCGATTATCAGTGCCCAGTGAGGATCATTACTGGCCGCTGCTGTACGTCACCGGCGCGCGTCTTCCAACCGATCGGCTCGAATGGAGTTATGAGGGCTATGAATACGGCGGGATTTCGTTGCGAAGCTTTTTACTGAATTGAACCGGATCAGACCGAGGCGGAAACGGACTATTCCGCCTCGGCATCCAGATCCGAAAGCTCGATTTCCAACGCATCCAGCGAGATGCGGATTTCAACCACCGAAGTCACCAGCGATACCATCAGCGCCGTCAGGCTGCCGCCAAAAACCCAGCGCCCCAATAGCTCATTGCCAAAGAACAGGCACAGCATCGAGGCGACGCACAGCACGAAGCTGGACATACCCCAAGTCTGCATGCGCCTTATCAGGCGGTTGCGCTTGCGCAGACTCTGCAATTGCGCCCGGTAGCGGGCATCATGCTTGCGTTGTTCGTGGTGAGCGTGAAGATTGCGAATCAGGCTGGCCAGCGCCAGGAAGCGATTGGTATAGGCCAACATCAGCAATGAAATGGCCGGAAACAGAATCGCGGGAGTGGTCAGGGTAATTTCCATAAGGATGACTATAATGCATTTTCGCCACGTCAGAAATGAAACAGCCTCCCGCAGGAGGCTGTTTCATTAACTGTTGACCGGATCAACCGCCCAACAGAGTCCGCGACACGATATTCACCAGCACCAGCGCCGGTTGCGGGTAGACCCCCAGCAGCAGCACCAGACCGGCAATCAGCAGCACCATGACGCCGCCTGCCTGCTGGCCCCAGTTCAACGGCGCATCGTGCTTCTTCAAGCCCGCTGTCGCCATATACAGAGTCACCATAACGCGCAGGTAGTAATACAGGCCGATCGCACTGCCAAGGACAACCGCCCCCATCAGCCACCACAACTCCGCCTTGACGCCGGTCATGATCACGAAGAACTTGCCGATAAAACCGGCTGTCAGCGGAATACCCGCCAGAGAGAGCAGCATGATTGTCATAACAGCCGTCAGGATCGGACGACGCCAGAACAGACCGCGATAGTTGAACAAGGCATCCGCATCGTCATGACGCAACGGGCTGGACATCAGGGTAATGACACCGAAAGCGCCCAGCGTGGTGATCACATACGTCAGCAAATAAATCTGAACCGTCTGGATCGCCAGAATGCCACCGGAAACAACCGCCGCCAGCAGATAGCCCATATGCGCAATCGAGGAATAACCCAGAATGCGCTTGATGTTGTTCTGGTTCAGCGCCAGCACGTTACCGATGATGATTGACAGGACAGCCAGGACAGCCATGACATCGCGCAACGCCATCGAATAGGCAGACGGCGTTTCAATCAACCAGCGCAGCAGCACGGCAAAGACCGCGACCTTGCCCACCGAGGCCAGAAATGCGCCCACAGGCGCGGGAGCCCCCTCATACACATCAGGAGTCCACAGATGGAACGGAGCGATTGACAGTTTGAAGGCCACGCCAATCAGAATCATGCCGACTCCGATCACCGACAACGGACTGTTGACGATTTCAATGGTGGTCGCTTGGGCCAAACCCTGGAACTCCAGATTGCCGGTCAGGGCATACAGCAGCGCCATGCCGAACAGCATGAACGCGGAGGCCGTTGCGGAGAGCACCATGTATTTGATGCCGGCTTCCAGTGAGCGCTTGCGCTGGTAGGTATACGCCACCATGCCGTATACCGGTACCGACATCAATTCCAGACCGATAAAGAACGAAGCCATGTGCCGACTGCATACCAGCACCATCGCCCCTACGGCGGCAATGGTCAACAACAGGTAGATTTCTTCCTTGTTGCTGGCATAGCCCTCCATGTAGGCATGGGTCAGGGTGCAGCAGGCCAGTGTTCCGGCCAGAATCATCGCCATGTAAAAGTAGGCATAGGCATCAACCACCAACAGCGGTGTCACCATCTGCGGGGCAAGCGGCTGGCTCAGCGCCAGCCAGATGGCCGAAGCCAGCGAAATGTTCAGGCCGACCACCGTCAGCGTGGCGTTCCACCAGTGATTGCGGCCGAACGCAACCGCCAGCATCACCACAACCGCCGTCAGGCTGGCCAGGATAATAGGCAGCAGGGGTAACAGGTTTGCAATTGTCAGATTCATGGTGACCTCAGCGCAGTTCTGGCGTCATGACGGACGACACGGGAGCAGCGGCGGAAGCCGGCTGATAAAGCTGTTCAATACTGCTCATCGACGCTTGCGATGTATTCAGCACCGGTTGCGGATAAAGCCCCAGGAACAACAGGACGCCCATCAGGCTTACCATGATGGCGATTTCACGACGGCTCAGATCCGGAATTTCGCCTTCATGCTTGGACTCTCCGAACAACGCGCGATGGATCAGGATCAGCGAATACAGGCCGGCCAGCACCAGACTGGATGTCGCCAGGATGGTGATCAGCGGAGAAACCTTGTATGCGCCAAGCAGAATCAGGAATTCACCAACGAAGTTACCGGTTCCCGGCATGCCAAGCAGGGCTGCGCAAAAGAACATCATAATGGCGGGCAGATACTTGAACTTCCCCCACAATCCGCCCATTTCGCGCAGGTCGCGAGTATGTACGCGCTCATACAATTCGCCGCACAGGATGAACAGGCCGGCAGCAGAGAAGCCGTGAGCCAGCATCTGCATCACCAGTCCCTGCATGGTGAGCAGGTTGCCGGAATAAATGCCGATCAACACAAACCCCATGTGGGAAACACTGGTGTAAGCGATCAGCCGCTTGACGTCATTCTGACCAAAAGCCAGGAAAGCGCCGTAGAACACGCCAAAGATACCCAACCACATGGCGATCGGGGCAAATTCCTGCGAGGCATTCGGGAAGAACGGCAGCGCAAAACGGAGCATCCCGTAGGCCGCCGTCTTCAGCAGGATACCGGCCAAGTCGACGCTACCGGCTGTCGGAGCCTGAGCATGGGCGTCAGGCAGCCAGGAATGGAAAGGCACCACGGGCAACTTCACCGCAAAGGCGACGAAGAAACACAACATCAGCGCCATTTCAACATTCGGGGACATATGCGTGCCCAACAGATGCTGGTAATCGAAGCTCAGCACGTGGGTTTGCGAATAATTCAGGAACACCAAGGCCAGAATGCCGATCAGCATGATCAGACCGGCGGCCTGGGTGAAAATGAAGAACTTAGTTGCGGCATAGATACGGCTCTTGCCGTCGGTGCCTGAATGCCCCCAAAGGGCAATCAGGAAGTAAACCGGCACCAGCATCATTTCCCAGAAGAAGAAGAACAGGAACATGTCGATCGCCAGGAAAACCCCGATCACACCACCCAGACTCCACAACAGGTTCAGGTGGAAGAAGCCGACATGACGCTGGATTTCACTCCAGGAACAGGCCACTGCCATGAAGCCCAGCAGGCCGGTCAACATGATCATAAGCAACGACAGGCCATCCAGCGCCAGATGGATGCTGATGCCCAGCGCCGGAATCCAGGGGGCCTGATACTCCAGCTGCCATTGCGTGGTCTGCGCACCAATGGCGGGCAGGGTGTAATTCCCCATGGCCCAGATTTGCAACGACAACAGGAAGACCAGCAGCATGCTGATCAGGGCAACCCAGCGCGGCAGGCCAAGGCCAAGACGCTCGCCCTGCCAACACAGCAAGCCGCCAACAAACGGAATCAGGATAAGGGCGGGAAGAATCAGATCAGTCATCATCGGGCTTATCCTTTAAAGTTGCTGCTGAGGTAGATCAGGGCCGCGAGGACCATGACCGCGCCCAGAACCATGCTGGCGGCATACCAGCGCAGGCGGCCGCTTTCGGTCACGCTGACGCCGTCATGAGACCAGCGGGCAAAACGGGGAATCAGGCCAATCCCCTGATCAATGATGTCATTGCGATTGATGCGGACAAGGAACAGGTAAGGCTTGACGAACAGCTTGTCGTAGACCCAGTCGAATCCCCACCCGGACATCCACAGCCGCGACAGCAAACGACCCAGCGGTGATTGGGCGACGGCGGTCGCCAGTTTGCGTTCACCGAGGAACAGGAAAGCCGCAATCCCGATACCAACCAGGGCAACGGTGCCGGACAGCATTTCAACGTAATGCTTGGCCTCTTCGTTCGGCGTGATGTTCAACGCCGGCAGCACGCCGTCCAGCGGCGGATGAATCATGGCGCCAACGGCGGTCGACAATACCAGCAGTACGCCCAGCGGCAGCCAGTAACTCACGCCTTTCAGTGCATGTGCATGGGTGTTTTCCTTGCCGTGGAAGACGATGAAGATCAGACGGAAAGTGTAGATCGAGGTAAAGAACGCTCCAACCAAGCCAGCCCAGAACAGTTCAAAGTGCTGGGTGCCGAACTCATCCCACAGGATTTCATCTTTACTGTAGAAGCCTACCGTCAGGAACGGTAACGCCGCTAATGCGCCGCCGCCCACGAGGAAGCAGGCATAAACAAACGGAATCTTTTTCCACAAGCCGCCCATCTTGAAAATGTTCTGTTCATGATGGCAGGCAATGATCACAGCACCGGAAGAAAGGAACAACAGCGCCTTGAAGAACGCATGCGTCATCAAGTGGAAAACGGCGGCGCTCCAGGCTCCGGCGCCCAGCGCCAGGAACATGTAACCAATCTGGCTCATGGTGGAGTACGCGAGGATACGCTTGATATCGGTCTGAACCATGGCGGAAAAGCCGGCCAGAACCAAGGTGACGGCGCCGATGGCTCCCACCAGTTGCAACACTTCCGGCGCCATCATGAACAGCACGTGCGTGCGGGCAATCAGGTAGACACCGGCGGTCACCATGGTAGCCGCGTGAATCAGCGCCGAAACCGGCGTCGGGCCCGCCATGGCGTCCGCCAACCAGGTTTGCAACGGCAACTGTGCGGACTTACCCACGGCTCCGCCCAGCAGCATCAAGGTTGCCAACGTCACCGCCATATCGCCGGTCTTCCAGACTTCAGGAGCGCGCACCAGGATTTCCTGAATGTCGAGCGTGCCGAGCTGGTGATAAATGATGAACAAACCGATGGCCATCAGCACATCGCCCACGCGCGTCACGGTAAACGCCTTGATGGCGGCCGCTCCGTTAGCGCGATCGTGGTAGTAGAAGCCGATCAGCAAATAGCTGCACAGGCCGACACCTTCCCAACCGAGATAAAGCAGCAGCAGGTTGTCGCCCAGCACCAGCAGCAGCATACTGGCCACAAACAGGTTCATGTAGGAGAAAAAACGCTCGTAGCCTTTCTCACCGCGCATATACCAGGAGGCAAACAGATGAATCAGGAAGCCAACGCCGGTGACAACGCCAAGCATGGTCAGTGACAGCCCGTCCAGATGCAACCCGAAGGCGGGTGCGAAGTCACCGACCTGCATCCAGGTCCACAACACCTGACGATAGGCCCCCTGCCCCTCTATGCTCAGGAAGTCGATGCCTACATACAATGCTGTCAAGGCAGCCAGGCCCATCGACCCGACACCGATGACGGCGGCCAGGTTTTCAGTCAGGCGGCTGCGAATGGTCGACAGCAGCAGGAACCCCACCAAAGGGAAGACAAAGGTCAAATAGAGAAGGTTCATCCGCGCATCTCGCTTGCCGCATCAATATCCAGGGAATGATGGCGACGATAAAATTGCAACAGGATTGCCAGGCCGATACTGGCTTCGGCAGCGGCAAGGCTCAGGATCAGAATGAACATGATCTGGCCGTCAGGCTGCCCCCAGCGGCTTCCAGCCACGACAAAAGCCAACGCCGCGGCATTCATCATGACTTCCAGGCAAAGCAGCATGAACAGGATATTGCGTCTGACCATCACGCCGACCAATCCGAGCACGAACAGGATCGCGGCGACACCCAGACCATGTTCCAGGGGAATACCGTTCATTTCGTTCCGCCCTCCACCTTGTGGTTTTCTGCATTAAGGCGCTCGGCAATCCGCAAGGCCTGACGATCTTCAGCCGCGTCATGCTTGCCCAGATGCCACGCAGCGACCAATGCCGCCAGCAACAACATGGATGCCAGTTCCACGGTCAGCAGGTAGGGCCCGAACAGGGCTATGCCGACCTGCTTGCCATCGACCAGCGTATGACCCAGATTCGCACCGGATGGCGCCGACAGGAGATAAACCATTTCCGCCAGCAAGGCGGTTGCGAAGATTGCCGGGCCAACCCAGACTCGCAGCTGCAGCCACTTGAGCTCCTGCGCATCAACCTGAGTGCCGAGATTCAGCATCATCACCACGAACACGAATAGCACCATGATGGCGCCTGCATAGACAATGATTTCCAGCGCTCCGGCAAAAGGTGCGCCCAGCGTGAAGAAGATCACGGATACCGCCAACAGCGAAATGATCAGGTTCAGCAACGCATGTACCGGATTGGCGTTGGTAATCACCCGGAGGGTCGCCAGAATGGCTACCGCCGCAGCAACGTAAAATGCGATTTCCATAAACGGGCGGCCTCAGGGTAGCAGTGACTTGATGTCGACCGGTTGCGATTCGTTCTGGGCCGCGCCTTTGGGCTTGCCCGCGATCGCCATGCCGGAGACACGGTAGAAGTTGTAGTCCGGATACTTGCCGGGACCCGAAATGAGCAGGTGCTCCTTTTCGTACACCAGGTTCTGGCGGTTGTACTCGGCCATTTCAAAATCCGGCGTCAGCTGGATGGCTGTGGTCGGGCAAGCTTCTTCGCACATGCCGCAGAAGATGCAGCGCGAGAAGTTGATCCGGAAAAACTCCGGATACCAGCGACCGTCCTCGGTTTCCGCCTTTTGCAGGGAGATGCAGCCCACCGGGCACGCCACCGCGCACAGGTTGCAAGCAACGCAGCGCTCCTGCCCGTCCGGATCCCGCGTCAGCACGATGCGGCCGCGATAACGCGGCGGCAGGTAGACCGGCTCTTCCGGGTATTGCAGGGTGTCGCGCTTGCGGAAGCCATGGCTGAACACCATGACCATGCTGCGCACCTGGCTCCAGATTCCGTCAATCACGTTTTTCATCTTCAAATTCTCTCCGTTAACCGGGCTTGACGGGGCTGAACAACAGGACCATGGCGCCGGTGACGAGCAGGTTGAGCAACGTCAACGGCAGCGCCACCAGCCAACCGGCGGTCATCACCTGGTCATAGCGCGGACGCATCAGCGAACCGCGAACCAGCACGAACATCATGATGAAGAAGGCGGTCTTGCCGGCAAACCAGAAGAAGGACGGAATGAAGTCCAGATACGGCAGAGGCTGCCAGCCGCCGAAATACAAGGTCACGATCAGCGCGGAAATCACCACCACCGCGACGTATTCGCCGACGAAGAACATGCCCCACTTCATGCCGGAATATTCGATGTGGTAACCGTCCGCCAGCTCCTGTTCGGCTTCGGGCTGGTCAAAAGGATGACGGTGGGTCACCGCGATGCCGGCAATCACGAAAATGATGAAGCCGAGAAACTGGGGAATCACATACCAGCAGTCCTTCTGGGCCTCGACAATGTCGCGCATGTTGAAGGAGCCGGCCTGTACCACCACGCCCATCAGGGCCAAACCCATGAAGACTTCATAACTGATGGTCTGGGCCGTGGCGCGCACACCGCCGAGCAGCGAGTATTTGTTGTTCGACGACCAGGCGGCGAACATCACGGCATAGACGGACAAACCGGCCATCGCCATGAAGAACAGGATGCCGATATTGAGATCCGCCACACCCCAGGTCGGGGTAATCGGCACGATCACCATGCTGAGCAGCATGCCGGACATGGCGATGGCGGGCGCCAGGAAGAAGATCAGCTTGTCGGCGAACGCCGGTGTCCAGTCTTCCTTGAAGAACATCTTCAGCATGTCGGCGGCAATCTGGAACATGCCGTTGGGACCGACACGGTTCGGACCGTAACGGTCCTGCCACCACGCCAGCAGACGGCGCTCGATGAAGCTGAGCAGCGCGGCGGTGATGACGGTCGCCAACAGGATGATGACTGACTTGATCACCGACAGGATGATGTCCAGCGTTTCCTGCGTGATGTATTGCAGAATGAAACTGTTCAGTTGTTCCATGATCAAGCCCCCTCCCCGCTGACTTGCAGCCATTCACCACCGTGCAACACCGGCAGACCGGGGACGCCGGCAATGATGCCGACCGTCCCGGAGGGCTGTTCGGGATCAATGCGGGCAGGCATCTTCACCAGCTTCATGTTGACGCTGACCACGGCCGTCTGGCCATCGCTCAGGCGCAAACGGGCGGCGTCATCCGCCGACACGGTAATGCAGGCTTCCGGCAGACGGCTGGCCATGACATCCGCGCGGGCGGTCAGTTCATCACTGCCGAAGATGTGATGCAGCACATGCACATTCAGGCCATCAGCACGGGGGACAAAAGCCGCCGGGATGGTCTTGAAGTAGCCGCCGGCGCGGCGCGGCGCGCTGTCCAGCAGGCGTACGCCGGGATCGCCGGCACGCAGGTGGCCGCCGACTTCATCCTGGAACTTGTTCCAGGCTTGCGGCGAGTTCCAGCCCGGCGCCCAGGCAAAGGAGGTCAACGCGGCGTCATTCTTCGGACCGACATAGCCTTCCATCGAGAAGGCCAGCGCGCTGTCGCCGTCTTGCGGTTGGCGCGGCTCGTGCACGCTCAGCTTGGCGCGCATCGCGGTACGGCCGCTGTAACGGCGCGGTTCGCGGGCCGGACGCACGCCGCTGATGCGGAAGGACGCGTTCGGTGCCGCCTGAACCATGCCGGCCAGAACCGGGATGGCGTCGGCACAGGAGGACACGACGTCGTCCAGATGCGTCCAGTCGATGTCGCGGTAATCCAGACCGGAATGAATGGCATGCAGCCAGCGCCAACCTTCCTTGATCTGATGCTCCGGCTTGTAATAGCTGGAATCGTAGACCTGGAAGTAACGCTGGGCGCGACCTTCATTATTGACCACGGTGCCGTCGCCTTCGGCGAAGCTGGCGGCGGACATCAGGATATGCGCCTTGGCGGTGGTGGCGGTCTGCTGGTGATCCAGCACGATCACCTTGGCGGCCTTGGCCAGCGCGGCATCCACCAGCGCGGCGGGAGCACGGCGATAGAGATCGTTTTCAGCGATCACCGCGATTTCGGCCTGACCTGACTTCAGGGACTCCAGCGCCTCTTCGACGCTGAGGCCGCCGATCAGGCTGACACCGAGGCTGTTCACTTCCGGCACGGTCAGGGTGATTGCGGCTTGCTTGCCCTTGAGTTGCAGCGCCTGCACGATATTCGCGGCGGCCTGGATCAGGGTCTGGGAGCCGGCCGAGGTTCCGGCGACTACCAGCGGCTTGTCGGCGACCAACAGCGCATCAGCTACCTGACGGGCAAAAGCCTGCGCTTCGGCATCCAGACCTTCGACTGCCGGGGCATTGCTGTCGATGCAATGGGCAATGGCGAAACCGATCCGCGCCTGATCGTCAACGGTGGACATGCAGACGCCAGTGGCGACATCATCGAGGCGGGTGCCGCTGAAGCTGGTGATGAACAGCGGCGACAGCTCGTGCTGGGCGATATTCTTGACCGCCAGATCCTGCCAGACGGCGGTCTTGCGGTCAGCGGCCAGCTTGACGGCCTTGTTCTTCACCGACTGGCGCAGCGCCAGCGCGATGCGCGGCGCGGTCTGGGTAACATCCTCGCCCAGCACCAGCACGCCGTCCTTGCTTTCGATATCGCGCAGCGTCGGCGTTTCCATGCCTTCGGTTTGCAGCACTTGCAGGGCCAGGTTGATGCAGGCCTGCTCGGCGGCGGCGATACCGGTCGAGAAGTTGGCTTCACCGACCAGCGAACGCAAGGCGAAGTTGGTTTCGAGACTGGCGCGTGGCGAACCGATGCCGATCAGTTTCTTGCCGCGTAACGTAGCGATAGCGGAATCCAGCGCTTCATCGATCGACACCACGGCGAGTTCCGCGCCTTCGCGCATCATCGGCTGGCGGGGACGGTCGGCGCGGTTGACGTAGCCGTAGCCGAAACGGCCGCGGTCACACAGGAAGTAATGATTCACCGAACCGTTGAAACGGTTCTCGACACGGCGCAGCTCGCCATAACGCTCACCCGGACTGATGTTGCAGCCGACGGAGCACTGCTGGCAGATGCTGGGGGCGAACTGCATGTCCCACTTGCGGTTGTAGCGGGCGGAGTGCGTCTTGTCGGTGAAGACGCCAGTCGGGCAGACTTCGGTCAGGTTGCCGGAAAACTCGCTTTCCAGGGTGCCGTCCGTCGGGCGGCCGAAATAGACATTGTCGTGCGCGCCGTAGACGCCCAGATCCTCGCCGCCCGCGTAGTCCTTGTAGTAACGGACACAACGGTAGCAGGCGATGCAGCGGTTCATTTCATGGCTGATGAACGGGCCGAGATCCTGGTTCTGGTGGGTGCGCTTGGTGAAGCGGTACGTGCGGCGGTCATGGCCGGTCATCACCGTCATGTCCTGCAGGTGGCAGTGACCGCCCTCTTCGCAGACCGGACAGTCGTGCGGGTGGTTGGTCATCAGCAGCTCGACGATGGTGGCGCGGAAAGCCTTGGCTTCCTCGTCATCGATCGAGATGTAGGTATTGTCGGTGGACGGCGACATGCAGGACATGACGATGCGTCCGCGCTTGTCTTCCGGATTGGCGTACTGCTTGACCGCGCACTGGCGGCAGGCGCCCACGCTGCCAAGCGCGGGGTGCCAGCAAAAATAGGGGATGTCGAGCCCGAGCGACAGGCAGGCCTGCAACAGGTTGTCTGCGCCGTTGACTTCGTGGGGCTTGCCATCTACATATATGGTGGCCATTCGTCTGGATACCTGTGTTTAGGCGGTCGCTTTCGCGATGCCTTGTTCAAACTCGGGACGGAAATATTTCAGGGCGCTCATCAGCGGTTCCATGGCGCCGGGTGCATGGGCGCAGAAGGTCTTGCCGATCCAGAGATCGCGGGTCAGCTTGCTCAGCTGCTCGATATCCTCGGCGGTGCCTTCACCGCGCTCCAGCGCGCGCAGGATCTTGACGCCCCAGGGCAGTCCGTCGCGGCAAGGCGTGCACCAGCCGCAAGATTCGCGGGCGAAGAACTCTTCCAGGTTGCGCAGCACGGAAATCATGTTCTGCTTATGGTCGACCACCATGATCAGGCCCGTGCCCATGCGGCTGCCGGCCTTGGAAATGGTGTCATAGTCCATCGCCAGATCCAGATGCTCGGGCAGCAGGAAATCGGTGGACGCACCGCCGGGCAGCCAGCATTTCAGGTCCAGCCCGTCCTGCATGCCGCCGGCATGAACCTCCAGCAATTCACGGGCAGTGGTCCCGATCGGCAGCTCCCAGACGCCGGTGCGCTTGGCGCGGCCGGACACTCCATAAAGCTTGGTGCCCGCATCAGGACTCTTGCCTTCGGACAGCCCCTTGAACCAGTTGGCGCCGCGCATGACGATGGCGGGCACATTGCACAGGGTTTCAACGTTGTTGACGATGGTCGGCTTGCCCCAGGCGCCGGCAATCTGCGGGAACGGCGGCTTGGCGCGCGGGTTGGCGCGACGGCCTTCCAGCGAGTTGATCAGGGCCGTTTCCTCGCCGCAGATGTAGCGACCGGCGCCGGTATGGACATACAGATCCATGTTCCAACCGGAACCGAGGATGTTCTCCCCCAGATATCCGGCGGCCTTGGCCTGTTTGATCGCGTCGTTCAGGCGCTCGGCGGCGAGGATGTATTCGCCGCGCAGGAAGATGTAGGCGCGGGTCGCCTGGATGGCGTAACCGGCCACGATCATGGCTTCGACCAGCTGGTGCGGCAGCTTTTCCATCAGCAGGCGGTCCTTGAAGGTGCCCGGCTCCATCTCATCGGCGTTGCAGACCAGATACTTGGGTCCGGCGTCCGGCCCCATCGGAATCAGGCTCCACTTCACGCCGGCAGGGAAGCCCGCGCCGCCGCGACCGCGCAGATTGGCGTCCTTGACGAGCAACTGCACGTCCTGCGGACTCATTTCCTTCAGCGCCTTGCGCACGGCAGCATAGCCTTCCAGCGCTTCGTAGCCCTTCAGGTCGAGATTGGCGTTACCATGTTGCAGCCGCCAGGTGAGCGGCCGGGTGTCTGCAGATACCACGGTCATGGATACTGCTCCAGTAAGGAAGGAATCTGTTCGATGCTGACCGGGCCGTGCGTGTCGTCATTGATCATCAGCGTCGGGCCCTTGTCGCAATTGCCCAGACAGCAGATCGGCAACAGCGTGTAGCGGTTGTCGGCGGTGGTCTGGCCGTATTCGATGTTCAGGTGCTTCTTGATGACGGCAATCAGGTCTTCGTAACCGGTCAGGAAGCAGCCGATGCTGTCGCAAACGAAGATGACGTTGCGGCCGACCGGCTTGCGGAAGATCTTGTTGTAGAAGGTGGCGACACCGTCGACATCGGCAGCGGGGATGCCCAGCACCTGCCCGATGGCGACGATGGCGCCGTCGGAAACCCAGCCGTGATGCTTCTGGATCAGCTTCAGGGCGTCAATCGAGGCGGCGCGCGGGTCTTCGTAGTGCGCCATGTGGTGCTCGATTTCCGTCCGCTCTTCCACCGTCAGTTCATAAGGCTCAATCTTTGGCCGTTTGTCAGTACAAATAATCATCGAGTCAGCCTCAATCAGCGGTCTACGTCCGCCATCACAAAGTCAATACTGGCAAGGTGCGCAATCAGGTCGGGAATCATGCTGCCGTTCACTACCGCCGGAATCTGCTGCAAGTGCGCGAAGCTGGGCGTACGGATACGCGTGCGGTAGCTCATCGTGCTCTTGTCGCTGGTCAGGTAGTAGCTGTTGATGCCCTTGGTGGCCTCGATCAGCTGGCAGGACTCCCCGGCCGGCATCACCGGACCCCACGACACGCTCAGAAAGTGCGTAATCAGGGTTTCGATGTGCTGCAGGGTGCGTTCCTTGGGCGGCGGACAGGTCAGCGGATGGTCGGCCTTGTAGTCCCCGGCAGGCATGTTTTCCAGGCACTGCTTGATGATACGGACGCTCTGGCGCATTTCTTCAATACGAACCAGGCAGCGGTCATAGGCATCGCCGTTATGGGCCAGCGGCACTTCAAAGTCGAAGTTCTCGTAGCCGGAATAAGGGCGTTTCTTGCGCAGATCGAAATCGACGCCGGTGGCGCGCAGGCCTGGACCGGTGACGCCCCACTCCAGCGCCTGCTTCGAATTGTACTGGGCGACATCAACGGTACGCGCCTTGACGATGCCGTTGGAAACCGCCGCCTTGACATATTCGTCCAGACGCTTCGGCAGCCATTCGACGAAGTTGCGCACCAGGCGGTCCCAGCCTTTCGGCAGGTCGTGCGCCACACCGCCGATACGGAACCAGGCCGGATGCATGCGGAAGCCGGTGATGGCCTCGATGACGTCGTAGGCCTTCTGGCGGTCGGTAAACATGAAGAAGATGGGCGTCATGCCGCCCACGTCCTGAATGTAGGTGCCGAGGAACAGCAGGTGGCTGGTGATGCGGAAGAATTCCGCCATCATCACGCGAATGGTCTGCACGCGCGCCGGCACGGTGATGCCGGCCAGTTTTTCGACGGCCAGCACGTACGGCAGGTTGTTCATCACCCCACCCAGATAGTCGATCCGGTCGGTGTAGGGAATGTAGCTGTGCCAGGTCTGGCGCTCGCCCATTTTCTCGGCGCCGCGATGGTGGTAGCCGATATCGGGCACGCAATCGACGATTTCTTCCCCGTCCAGTTGCAGCACGATACGGAACGCACCGTGGGCCGACGGGTGGTTCGGACCGAGGTTGAGGAACATGAAGTCCTCATCGGCGGTGCCCTTCTTCATCCCCCACTCTTCCGGACGGAACAGCAGCGCTTCCTGCTCGGCATCCTGCTTGGCGGCGTCGAGCATGAAGGGGTCGAATTCGGTGGCGCGCGCCGGGTAGTCCTTGCGCAGCGGATGGCCGGTCCAGTTGCGGGGCAACAGGATGCGGTACAGGTGCGGGTGGCCGTCAAAGGTAATGCCGAAGAGATCCCAGACTTCGCGCTCGTACCAGTTGGCGTTCGGCCAGATATGGATCACCGTCGGCACATGCAGGTCGTCGGCGGACAGGGCCACCTTGATGCGTACATCGCTGTTGCGGTCAATCGACAGCAGGTGGTAGAACACCGTGAAGTCGGAAGGCGGCAGGCCCTGGCGGTTGACGCGCAGACGCTCATCAACGGCGCTCAGGTCGAGCAGCATCACATAGGGACGCGGAGCCTGACGCAGGAACGCCAGCACTTCCACCAGTTTTGCACGCGGAACCCACAGCGTCGGCACATCGTCCAGCGTGGACTGGAACACGAAAGTGTCCTGGCCGAATCGCTCATACAGCTCGCGCACCACGTCGTACTTCGCGCCGGGCGCCGAAGTTACCGGAACATCGTCAGCCATCTGATTTCGTCATCACAAGATTAATGAATAGGGGTGTCAGCCGCGTCAGACTTCGTCAGGGCTACGCAAATTGGTGACCGCAATCCGTTCGGCCTGGCGCACATCACGCTGGGCGGGCAGGTTGGGCTTGTACACGCCCTGATCCCCCACCACCCACGACAGCGGCCGACGCTCCTTGCCGATCTGTTCCTGCAACAGCATCAGCGCCTGCAGGAAAGCCTCGGGGCGCGGCGGGCAACCGGGAATGTAGACATCCACGGGGATGAACTTATCGACGCCCTGCACCACGGAATAGATGTCGTACATGCCGCCGGAATTGGCGCACGAACCCATCGAGATCACCCACTTCGGCTCCAGCAACTGCTCGTACAGGCGCTGGACCACGGGCGCCATCTTCACGAAACAGGTGCCCGCCACCACCATCAGGTCGGCCTGACGCGGTGACGCGCGGATGACTTCCGCCCCGAAACGGGCCAGGTCGTGCGGCGCGGTGAAGGCGGTCGCCATTTCCACGTAGCAGCAGGACAGACCGAAGTTGTACGGCCACAGCGAGTTCTTGCGGCCCCAGTTGACCGCGCCGTGCACCATTTCCTCGAGCTTGCCGAGATAAATGTTCTTGTGAACCTGCTCTTCCAGCGGGTCGCGCACGATTTCGCGCTTCTGCATCGGGTAACGGCCGCCGGGGCTGTCCGGGTCGACTCGGGTCAGGGTGTAGTCCATCGTAATAAACCTCAGGTTTCGGACTTGGCGGCATTCCGGAGCGCACGCTTGCGGCGTTGCGCCGGAGACCAGTCAAGGGCTCCGATTTTCCAGACATAGACCAAGCCGGCCAAAAGAACGGAAATGAAAATCAGCACTTCAATGAAGCCCGCCCAGCCGGTCTCGCGAACCGAAACGGACCAGGCGTAAAGAAACAGGGCTTCAACGTCGAAAATCACGAAGAACATGGCCACGAGGTAGAACTTGGCCGAAAAACGCATGCGGGCGGTACCGGACGAAACGACGCCGGATTCAAACGGCTCGTTCTTGGCGCGACCCCAGTCGCGACCGCCCAGCAGGCGGGGAATGAAGAGCATGAAGGCGCAGATAAAAATCACACCGAAAACGAAAATCCCGAAGGACCAGTTGTGCGCTACATCAGCGGGAGACATGCCGAAGACTCTCCAGACAATTCATTTCAGGGAAGGCGTGACACAGGGACTGCGCCAGTGCCCCCGATGGCAGGGGCGGCTTACATAAAGTTACAGGCAATTATATATCAGCCGTCCGTCTCTCTGCCAGACACGGCGACTGCCGATTTTGCTGATGCACGCCATTTGGGCAGCCCGCCCCATCCTGAAGCACAGGTCGGGAACAGCCAGCCCCTATTCGCCCAGATAGGCGGCGCGCACCCTCGCATCGGCCGCGAGTTCAGCGGCGGGTCCTTCCAGCGTAATCCGGCCGCTTTCCATGACATAAGCGCGTTGCGCCAGCTTCAACGCAGCGCGCGCATTCTGTTCCACCAGCAGCACGGCAACGCCATCGGCGGTGACTTCGGCGATGGTGGCGAAAATCTTTTCCACCATCAGCGGGGCCAATCCCATCGAAGGCTCATCAAGCAACAACAACTTCGGCTTGCTGAGCAGTGCGCGGACAATCGCCAGCATCTGCTGTTCACCGCCGGAGAGGGTTCCCGCCAACTGATCGCGGCGTTCGTGCAGGCGCGGAAAGCGCTCGAAGGCCTTTTCCAGTTCACCCGGCTGCAACTTGCGAGCGTAGGCTCCCATCTGCAGGTTTTCCGCCACGGTCAGGCGCGAGAACACGCCCCGCCCTTCCGGCACCAGCGACAGCCCCAACCGGACACGATCGTGGGCCTGCACCGCCAACATATCCTTGCCTTGATAATGAATGCTGCCGCCTGAGGGCTTGAGCAGACCGCCCAGACAATGGAGGGTGGTGGTCTTCCCTGCGCCGTTGGCACCAATCAGGCAGACCAGCTCGCCGGGATGCACTTCCAGATCAATCCCCTTGACCGCCTGGATGCCGCCATATGCCACCTGCAGGCCGGAAATCTTCAGCAGAGTCATTCCCCACCCCCCAGATAGGCTTCAATAACCTTCGGATTGGCCTGGATCTCGGACGGCGTGCCTTCGGCAATCACCTGCCCGAAATCAAGCACAGCCACGCGATCACACAAACCCATCACCAGTTTCACGTCATGCTCGATCAGCAGCACATTGGTGCGGTCGGTGCGGATACGCTGGATCAGCTTGGCCAGATCGGCGGTTTCGGTGGGATTCATCCCGGCGGCCGGCTCATCCAGTGTCAGCAATGCCGGTTCCGCAGCCAAGGCCCGCGCGATTTCCAGACGGCGCTGGTCGCCATATGACAGCGTGCGGGCGATGCGGTCGCCCTTGCCCGCCATGCCGACGTATTCCAGCAATTGCTCGGAGCGCTCACGGATGGACTGTTCTTCGGCGCGCACCCCGGCGGTCCGGAATATCGCGCCCAGCACGCCGGCTTTCGACTTGCTGTGGCGGGCGACCATGATGTTTTCCAGCGCCGTCATTTCATTGAACAGACGGATGTTCTGAAAGGTACGCGCAATGCCTCGCTGCAGGATTTCATGCGGTTTCAGCGTCAGCGGCAGCGCCTTGCCGCGAAACATGCGCAAGCCGCTGTCGGCTTCGTAGAGGCCGGTGATGACGTTGAACAGCGTCGTCTTGCCCGCGCCGTTGGGGCCGATCAGGCCGTAGATGCAATTCTCGGGAATGCGCAGGCTGACGTTCTTCAACGCGTGAATGCCGCCAAAGCGCTTTTCAATGCCTTCCAGCACCAGCAGATCAGCCATGATGCAGCTCCTCCTTGCGGCGCGGCGACGGCCACAAGCCTTCCGGACGGAACAGCATCACCAGGATCAGCGCCAGACCGAACAGCAGCATGCGCAGGTTTTCCGGGTCAATCACCATGCGTCCGAACAGGCTGCGCTGCAAGGGATTGATCACTTCACGCAGCACTTCCGGCGCCAGCGTCAACAGGATCGCGCCAAGAATGACGCCGCCGATGTGGCCCATGCCGCCCAGCACCACCATGCACAGCACCATCACCGACTCCATCAGGCTGAAGCTTTCCGGACTGACAAAGCCCTGGAAGCTGGCGAACAGTCCGCCCGCGACGCCGCCGAAACTGGCTCCCATCGCAAAGGCCAACAGTTTGATATTGCGGGTGTTGATCCCCATCGCCTTGGCCGCCAATTCATCCTCGCGGATAGCCATCCAGGCGCGGCCGATGCGGGAGTTTTCCAGCCGCACGCAGATGAAGATGGTCAGCAGTGTCAGCGCCAGGAACAAGTAATAGTAGGCATAAGCCGAGCCGCCCTGGATGCCGCCGACGGACAGCCCCTGGTTCAGGTTATGCCCGGCCAGGCTGACGCCATCGATCAGGTTGATACCCTGCGGACCGTTGGTGATATTGACCGGACGATCCAGATTGTTCATGAACAGACGGACGATTTCCCCGAAACCCAGCGTGACAATCGCCAGATAATCGCCACGCAGTCGCAAGGTCGGTGCGCCCAGCAACACCCCGGCGACGCAGGCCAGCGTGGCTCCCAAGGGTAGGATGGTCCATGCCGACAGGTGGATATCCATGTGCGGTGAAGCCAGGATGGCCATCACATACGCGCCGACCGCATAGAAGGCGATATAGCCCAGATCGAGCAGACCGGCGTAACCGACCACAATATTCAGACCCAGCGCCAGCATGGCGTAGAGCAGGCAGAAATCGAGGATCCGCACCCAGGACTGCCCCATCAGGCCGACCGCGAAGGGGGCGACGGCCAGGCCGACCGCCAGCAAGGCGTAAGCTATCCAGACCTTTTTCATCACGGGCGCTCCGACACTTTCTCGCCCATCAATCCGGACGGGCGGAACACCAGCACGGTGATCAGCACCAGGAAGGCGAAAATATCCTGATACTGGCTGCCCAGCACATCATGGGTTAGTTGACCGATATATCCGGCCCCAAGGCTTTCGATCACTCCCAGCAGCAAGCCGCCGATCATCGCGCCGGGAATATTGCCGATACCGCCGAGCACCGCCGCCGAGAAGGCCTTCAGCCCCAGCAGGAAGCCCATATAGGAATGGGCCTGCCCGTAATTCGCCGCCACCATGATGCCCGCCACCGAACCGAGGCAGGAGCCGATGACAAAGGTCATGCCGATCACCTGATTAACGTTGACGCCCATCAGCGAAGCCACTTGCGGACTCTGGGCGGTGGCGCGCATGGCGCGTCCCAGCTTGGTTTTCTGCACCAGCACCAGCAGACCGCCCATCATCAACGCCGCCAGCACGATGATGCTGATCTGCAACGGCGTAATCGACGCGCCGAGGAATTGCAGCGGTTGGTTGGCGAAGATGGGGGGGAACGGCACGTATTGCCGGCCCCAGATGATCATCGCCAGGTTCTGCAGCACGATCGAGACGCCGATGGCGGTAATCAGCGGCGCGAGGCGCGGCGCCTTGCGCAGCGGCCGGTAGGCGATGCGCTCGATGCTGTAGCCGAGGAAGGCGCAGACCGGCACCGCCATCAGCACGCTGGCGCCGATCAGCAGCAACGGCGAAATGTCGCTGCCGTTGCCGATCAGCAGGTTAAGGCAGGTGATGCAGACCATCGCCCCGATCATCACCACTTCGCCGTGGGCAAAGTTGATGAGGCCGAGGATGCCGTAGACCATGGTGTAGCCCAGCGCGATCAGGGCGTAGATACTGCCCAGAATCAGGCCGTTGATTAACTGTTGGACGAAAATATCCACGCGGGGAAAACTCCGGGCAAGCGCAAGCCGGGGCCGGGCGCACGGCCCGGCCAGCGGTTTCAGCCTTGTTTGGCGTAAGTGGTAATGGCGGCGGCGGCCGTTTCGTCAAAGATGTCGGCCATCTTGGCCAGAATTGTCGGCGGCAGTTCTTCCACCAGATACCGGCCGTTCTCGAAAATGGAGGCATTCACCGAAAAATGCGGATCACCGGCCTCGTTGTCGAGGTCGCAGAAGCGCTTGACGGTCTTCTTGTTGTCGAAGGAGTAGTTGTCCTGGTCGGTGACGGTGTATTCCACCCACACCTGCCCGGCATTATGGATGATCTGCACGCTCAGCAGGTCGCGGCGCAGCAGCAGGCCGTAGCGTTCCTTGAGATTGGGCAGCACTTCCAGACTGGTCGACCTGAAGCCGTCGAAGAGTTGTTTCATGGTTATTATCCTCAGTCATGCGGAAAAAATCGGGACGCGCGGCGGCGTCCCGGAGACAGGCGGTTTACTGGCCGCCGATGGTCTTAAGGACTTTCCATTCGCCCTTGGCCACCTGATAGACGGTGATCGCGCCACCAGTCAGGTCGCCGTTGCCGTCAAAACGGATCTTGGCGGTGACGCCGTCAAAATCGGTCTTGGCCATTTCCGGCAGGTATTTGGCGGGTTCCACCGAATTGGCGCGCTTCATGGCGTCGGCCATGACCATCATCGCGTCGTAGCAGTACGGCGCATACAGCTGGATGACACCGTATTTGCTTTCAAACTTCTGCTTGAACTCGGGACCGTGCGGCATGGACTCCAAGGGCACGCCTGGCAGCGAGGCGGTCACCCCTTCCGCCGCCGCCCCGGCCAGCTTCATGAATTCGGCGGTATGAATGCCGTCACCGCCGAGGAACTTCGCCTTCAGGCCCAGCGTCTGCATCTGCTTGGCCATGGGCGCGCCCTGCCCGTCCATGCCGCCATAGAACACCAGATCCGGCGCCGCGCCTTTGATCTTGGTCAGGATGGCGGTGAAGTCGGAGGCCTTGTCGTTGGTGTACTCGCGCACCGCAATCGTGCCGCCGGCGGCCTTGGCGGCCTTTTCGAACTCGTCAGCCAACCCCTGCCCATAGGCGGTGCGGTCGTCGATGATGGCGATTTTCTTCGCCGCCATGTCCTTCACCGCGAATTCGCCCAAGACGCGGCCTTGCTGCACGTCATTGGCCATGACGCGGAAGGCGCCCTTGTAGCCCTGCTGGGTGTACTTGGGGTTGGTGGCGGAGGGGGAAATCTGGACTAGGCCGGCGTCGTTGTAGATGCGCGAGGTGGGAATGGTGGTGCCGGAGTTGAGGTGACCGATGACGCCGTTGACCTTGTCGTCAACAAACTTCTGGGCGACGGTGGTGGCAATGCGCGGGTCGGCCTGGTCGTCTTCGGACTCCAGCTCGAACTTGACCTTTTGACCGCCGATGGTGAGACCCTGGGTATTCAGTTCGTCGATGGCGAGGCGGACGCCGTTTTCATTATCCTTGCCGAGGTGGGCCTGAGGGCCGGTCAGCGGCGCGGCATGGCCGATGCGGACGATCATTTCACCGCTGCCGGCAACCGGGGCGGCTCCGTCGGCCTTGGCAGCCTCTTCGGGCTTTTTGCTGCAGGCGCTGAGGGCGATGGCCGCAGCCAGCACACCCAGGGTCAGGGTCTTTTTCATGGCGGAATCCTCTCCGGATAAAATTATGGGGCGATTCTAGCAAGGTTCCTGCCAAGTTGCGCAATTTCCCGAACAGGATAAACTTGCCTGCTTGCGGGGCGTGGAATCCGCTGTGATTTCCGCCCTTTTTTCGTGCATTTTCATGTCTTTCTCAGGTTATCCGGATGTCCCCCACCCTCGCCCTTACGCTTGATCTGATCCGCCGCCCTTCCGTCACCCCGGTTGACGCCGACTGCCAGGAGCAGATGATCCGCCGCCTGGAGGCTATCGGCTTCCGGATTGAACGCCTGCGCTTCGGCGATGTGGACAATTTCTGGGCGCGGCGCGGCGACAACGGACCGGTGCTGGCGTTCGCCGGGCATACCGACGTGGTGCCGACCGGACCGGTACAGGACTGGGCGAATGACCCGTTCCAGCCGGAAATCCGCGACGGCATGCTTTACGGACGCGGCGCGGCCGACATGAAGGGCTCACTGGCGGCGATGGTGGTGGCATGCGAGAACTTTGTCGCCAGACACCCGGATCACAAAGGTTCAATCGCCTTCCTGATTACCAGCGATGAAGAAGGTGTGGCGGTCAACGGCACCGTCAAGGTGGTTCAGCATCTGGAAGCCCGCCAGGAAAAGATGACCTGGTGTCTGGTGGGCGAACCCTCCAGCAGTAAAGTCGTAGGCGACGTGATCAAGAACGGGCGTCGCGGCTCGCTGAACGGCATCCTGACGGTGCTGGGCGTGCAGGGCCATGTGGCCTACCCGCAACTGGCCGACAACCCGATTCATCGCGCCGCCCCCGCCCTGGCCGAACTGGCGGTGGAGGTCTGGGACAACGGCAACGAATTCTTCCCGGCGACCAGCTTTCAGATTTCGAATATCGGTGCAGGCACCGGGGCCAACAACGTGATTCCCGGCGAGATGAAAGTGGTGTTCAACTTCCGCTTCTCGACTGAAGTCACGGAAGCGCAGCTGCGCGAACGCACCGAGGCCATCCTCAACCGTTACGGCCTGAAATACCGGCTGGACTGGAGCCTGAGCGGTCACCCCTTCCTGACGGCCAAGGGCGAACTGGTGGAAGCGGCGGTGGGTGCGATCCGCGAAGTGATGGGGATTGAAACCGAGCTGTCGACTAGCGGCGGCACCTCCGACGGCCGCTTCATCGCGCCCACCGGTGCACAGGTGCTGGAGCTGGGGCCGGTCAACGCCACCATTCACAAGGTCAACGAGTGCGTGAAGGCGGAAGACCTGGACAAGCTGACCGCAATGTATGAGGGCATCCTTGCCCGGTTGCTGCTCTGACTCAGCGATCAAAGGGGGTGGAAGCATCTGCCGGCGAGACTTCGTCCGCCCCCACTCCCTCTTCCAGAGCTGACGCCTCGCCGACGCCGGAAGAGAGACCGGAAAACAGCGACGCGCCCGACCCCGACGGGAACAACTGACTCCAGGGCGTTCCATTCAACCTGAGCTGATCGTCGCGATAGGTCACATCGGTGATGAAACTGTCGCCCGCCTGGGTGAAGATTCCATTGGCCAACACCTTCTCACGCAGGCGTGCCAGCATGCGCGGAGAATTCGCCCCGGGGGCATCGACCAGCATGGCCTCATTCATGGTGACCTTGAACTGCATGTCGACATCATGCAGCAGGCTGCCGTCCGCCAGCATCTGCATGCCGATATCGCTGGAATTGACCGGCAGGCTCAGGCCCTTGACCACGCCGTCCATGTGCAATGTCTTGTCGGCATACTTGAATTCGAGCTGCTTCAACGTCAATTCCGCCGTGCCGTCGAATATCGCCCCGAAGCGCGTCGCCAACTCACCCACATCCGGATGACAGGCCTTTCTGGACTCGCGCCCGGCCGCCACCAGCTTCTTCATCGCCTCCGTATCGATATGATTGAGGGCGAAGGTTGCCGCGAAACTGAGTTTGTCCTTGCCAATTTTAAGATCCGCAAACCGGACGCTGCTTTCAGACTCCGCTTTTCCGGCGTTCAGCGCCAGACTGGTCTTGAAACCCAGCCCGCCAGCGGACATGTTGCCAACAATCCCCAGATGCGTACTGTTAAGGCTGACCGAACCCAGGCTGAATTCCGACTCGCCGACATCCAGGCCGATCGCAGTCGGGCGAATGCTTGAATTGACATGGATGGTGTCAAAAGCCATGTCCATGTCGCCTGACGTCAAATGAATGCCGCCGGACTGGAAGTCAAAAGATTCATCATCACGATCCAGGACGGCGGTCAGGGTCATGCCTTTCCAGTCCAGCTTGCTGCCATCGCTGTCGGTAATGACCATCGCCGGACTTTGGCCCTGATACTCCCGTCGTCCGGACAGGTGGTAAATGCCCGTCAGGGTTAAAGGGGGCAAGTCCGGCGAGGCCTTCTTCAAGGCGCTGGAGAGCGCATCATCCTGAAAATCCAGCGTGATATTCGACTTGATGACACCGCCGCCCAGCAACGGATCATTACGGATTTTTTCGCGAACCACGATTTCAACAGGCGGCTTGCAGGGGTCCGGACGCAATTGCACAATGGTTTCGGCATTGCTGGTGAAGAACCCGCGCTCAAATTTGCCCTTGCCCACCGTGATAAAGGTGTACTCGCGTCCGGATATCTTGGAGAGCTGCTCCGTGTAGATCCGCTCGATCTTGCCGCCGGAATACCAGGTCATCAACGCCCAAGTCGCCAGCAACGCATACAGCCCCCACTTCCATGACTTCATCTACACCACACGCCCGTCTCTTGAAAAAATCAATCTTCCGGGCCCAGGTTAGCGACCGTGACCCTTCCAGTGCATCATGCTGGACGTAATGCCCAACGCCTGCGCCGCCTTGTCCCACAGCTTTTGCGGCAACGCACCCTTGAGCAGGTCGACCGATTTCACCATGAACGGCTCTTTCACGTAGGGATGGTTCTTTTCCACCCCGTCCATGATTTTGGCAACGATCTTATCAGGTTCCAGGAACGGCAGTAACTTGGGCGTGCGCACGCCATCAAACATGCCGGTGGCGATGTATCCCGGGCAGACCGTGGTCACACCGACATGATCAAATCCCCGCTCCTGCAACTCCAGACGGATGGACTCGGAAAAACCGATAACCGCCCATTTGCTGGAAGCATAGGTTGCACCAAAGGGCAGGCCGACAAAACCGGAAGCGCTGGCAATATTGAGGATATGGCTTTCCGGACTTTCCAGCAGATCGGCAAAGAAGGCATGCGTCATCGCCACCAGCCCGGCCGCGTTAACGGCATAGGTCATCAGGTGCTTCTCGATCGGCACCATTTCGAACACACCGCCATAAACGACCCCGGCATTGTTCACCAGCGCGTCAATGCGGCCGATTTCCTTGCGGATGCGGCTCCGGAAAACCTGAATGTCCTCGACCCGGGAAATGTCCAGCCGATAGGCCCAGGCCTGACGCCCCACGGCGCGGATTTCCGCCGCCACCTTCTCAGCGCCTTCCTGATTGAGATCCGTCACAATGACATCGCAGCCGCGGCCGGCAAACGCCAGCGCCATCAATCGGCCGATTCCGCCGGCGGCGCCGGTCACCACGACTTTTTTCCCGTAAAACTGCTTCATTGCAGCCTTCCCCCAAAAATAGAACAAATACTCTAATTTCTCTTAACTGCCTAATATGGCACGACAATGCTATAGTTGGCCAGCCCCATTCCCGACCGGAGAGACAGCTTCATGGCATTACGGATTCACCACTTGAACTGCGGTACGATGTGTCCCCACGGCGCGCCGCTGATTAACGGGCATGGCTCGCTGCTGGACAATGGCCATATGGTCTGTCACTGCCTGCTGATCGAAAGCGATGACGGCCTGGTGCTGGTGGACACCGGTATGGGTGTGGAAGATGTGCGTCATCCGGCCAAACGCCTGGGGCTGGGCTTCATGGCGGCGGTGCGGCCGGTGGCCGACTGGCGGGAAACCGCGTTGATGCAGGTGAAGGGACTGGGATTCAGCCCGGAAGATATGCGCCACATTGTCGTGACGCATCTGGATCTGGATCATGCGGGCGGTCTGGGGGATTTTCCGGATGCACAGGTGCATGTGTTCGAACCGGAATTCCAGGCGGCGATGAACCCCACTTTCCGGGAGAGCCAGCGCTACAAGGCCCACCAATGGGCGCACAACCCGAAATGGCAAACCTATCGCACCGAAGGGGAAACCTGGCAGGGCTTTGAAAGCATCCGGGCCATTCCGGGACTGAAGGATGAAGTCCTGCTGGTGCCGCTGACCGGGCATACCCGCGGTCACAGCGGCGTGGCGGTGAATACCGGCGACGGCTGGCTGCTGCATTGCGGCGACGCCTACTTCCATCACAACCAGATGGCGGAACGCCCCTCCTGCCCACCGGGCCTGGAGGTTTTCCAGCGGCTGATGGCGGTGAACAACGCCGACCGCGTGCATAACCTGCAGCGCTTGCAGGCCCTGGCCAAGAACTCGACCGGCGATGTGCAGCTGTTCAGCGCCCACGACGCGCTGGAACTGGCTCGATACCAGTAAAAACGTGAGGCCGGGTCACTCCCCGGCCTGCACTTCCCCGCGATGCAACCGCTCCAGACCGTCCGCCATTAACTGCCGCAGGTGTTTCGACAGCGCCCGCGCATCCCGCCCGTCCACCGAGACGCGCGGCAGCACCAGCAACTCCACTTGCATCGGCTTTTCCTTCAGCACCTTCATCAAGTGATCGGTAAATTCATCGTCGCCGATAAATGGCGCGACCGAATGCAATTCGCCCTGCTCGTCACGATAGCAAAGCACTACCGGCTGGATATCCGCGCCTGTGACGCAGGCCGCCTGGAACAGCTTGTGGAAGAAGGCTTTCAGCTGGCGGCCGTCGGTCGTGGTGCCTTCGGGAAAGAACAGGACTGAACGCCCGGCCTGCAAGTGCGCCGCCATCTGCGTGGACACACTGTTGGCGTCGCCCGAGCCGCGCTTGATATAAAGCGTACCCGCCGCCCGCGCCAGATGCCCGACGATCGGCCAGTCCGCCACTTCGGCCTTGGACAGGAAGCTGACCGGGAAATGCGCGCCGATGACGGGGATATCCATCCAGGACACATGGTTGCTGACCCACAGCGCCGGGCGAGGATCGGGCGTGCCATGGACGCAGATATCCAGGTTCAGCACCCGGCACATGCGGCGATGCCAGTAGCGGATGACAGGACGCTGAAACGGCAGATGCTGCACGAACAACGCCCCGCTGGCGACACCCAGCACAAAACCGGCGCCGATATGCGCGCCCAGCCGGGTGATCCGCCCGGCCACCTGCAGCCGCCCCACGGAAGACTTGACCGCTGACATGCCCCTCTCCTCAAAACGTAATGCGGGCATGGTAGAAGTGATTGCGCCGGTTGTCATCAGGCAGCCTTCAGGAAACGCTGGGCATAACGGCCAGCCAGCGCGGAGACATCCAGGACGATGAACATGTCGGCGCAGTTGAACTCGGGATCCAGGCTGCCTTCGCCGCCAATCTTGGCATTCATGCGCAAATAGGCCTTGAGCAGGGGCGGCAGGCTGGCGCTGACATCGCCGCACAGGGTCGGCAACGCCGGAATGCGCTGACGCGGGCGCACCCGCCATTCCGGCGGCACGAACTGTTCTTCCTGCAAAGAACCGACAATCGCGTGATAACGGGTGGCGTCCTCGGCCAGACCAATGGAGGCGCAGCCGATCAGGTAGGCGAAATCTTCTTCCATCAGGAACTCCGCCAGCGCCGACCACATGACCGTGATCGCCGCGCCAGAACGGTATTCGGGGTGGACACACGTACGACCGATCTCCAGCACCCGGCCCTGCAAATTGGGCAACAACGGAGTCAGGTCGAATTCCGCCGCCGAATAAAAACCGCCGGTTCGCGCCGTCGCTTCACCCGGCAGCAGACGGGTGGTCGCCACCAGTTGGCCGTTGCGGGTATCGAAAACATTGAGATGACGGCAGTACGGATCGAAGCGGTCGCAATCCAGGCCCTGGGGATGGGCGAAGCTGACACCGTATTCCGCACTGAACACCTCGGCCCGCAAGCGTTGCGCCGCTTGTACTTCACGCGGCCCTTGGGCAAAGCGGGCGACAAACCGGGGAGTCCGGATGCCTGACGCTTCCGGTTGCGGCATCGCGGTCTGGGCGGACATTGAAACGGTCTGCATGGCATCACACCTTTGTACTGAGATGATGCGCGCAGCATGAAAGCCAGAGGTTTAGATGTGATGAATAAGGGATGACAGAATGACGACAGGCTGCTTGCGCACATTTTCACGGCAAAGGACAGCGATCGCTCCAATCCTGATCTATATTCCATCTGTGAGTCCGAAAAACATCACGGCGTCACGGACTGTCCCGATCAGGCAGTCTTGCTTCACAGACCTCATCCGACGGATTGTGTGACGGCAGGAAATACGGACAATGCCCAAAAAACCCTCAAAGAAAAACCTCCCTCCTTCGTCCGGCGGCCCGGCCGAGGCCTTTTCGCGCCATACCGGCATTGATCCGGACAAGATCAACCACTGGCTGGAGATCGTTCGCGCCCAGGACCGCCTGGATTCGGAAGCAGTGCTGCATCAACTGCAAACACGGGTCAAGGATCTGTCCGACGTGCTGGACCATATCGGCGCCTATGTTTTCATCAAGGATTTGCAGGGGCGTTACACCTACGCCAACCGGCTGGCGCGCGAACTGCTCAACCGCTCTCTGGAGGAGATTCTCGGCCGTGACGACAGCCACTTTTTTTCCGCGGACACGGTGGCGGATATCTATCGCCACGACCGCGAAGTCCTGCAACACGGTAAAACCATCAGTGATGAAGAGCGCCTGATTCCCAACGGCCGGGGCGAAATGCGGGTTTACTGGACGGTGAAGATGCCCTTGCACGACGACAAGGGGAACATACGCGGGCTTTGCGGCATATCCACCGACATCACTGACCGCATCCGCATGGAAGAGGCGCTGCGCGCCAACCAGACGCTGCTGGCGACCGTCCTCGACAACATTCGCGCCTGTATCTACATGAAAGCCCCGGACGGCCGCTATCTTTATGCCAATCAAGCACTGGGCGAGCTGCTGCAGCGGCATCCGGCCTCGCTGATCGGGCTGCGCGATGAAAACCTGTTCACTATCGAAGCCTCGGTACATTTCCGGCATCTGGATGCCCAGGCCATGGCTTCCGGCAGCAAGGTCGAAGGCATGGAAACATTCCGGCTGGGTGACGGGCGCGACCGCTTTTACTGGTCGGTGAAAATGCCGCTGTTCAGTGAAAACGGAACCATGTACGCCATGCTGGGCATGTCGACGGACATCACTGAACGCAAGCATCTGGAGGATGAACTGCTGCGGCTGGCTACCACCGACGACCTGACCCGCCTGAGCAACCGGCGCCACTTCCTCGAACAGGCGGAGTCCACGCTCAGCCGCAGCCGCCGCTACAACGAGCCGCTGTCGCTGTTAATGTGCGACATCGACCTCTTCAAGCATATCAACGACACTTTTGGCCACGCGGTGGGAGACCGGGCGTTGTGCCGGGTGGCGGACATCATCCGCTCCAGCCTGCGCGATACCGATCTGGCGGGACGGATCGGCGGCGAAGAATTTGCCATCCTGCTGGTGCAAACCCCGCCGGAGCAGGCTCACGATGTAGCGGAGCGGCTGCGGCAAGCCATTGAGTCCGCGCCGCTGGTGCAGGATGGCGGCAGCCAGGTCAATCTGACCATCAGCATAGGTATCGCCTCACCGGCGTATCCCGTCGAAACGCTGGCCACCCTGCTGCAGCATGCCGATCAGGCGCTTTATGCCGCCAAACGGGAAGGCCGGAACCGGGTCTGCCAAGCCTAACTTCCGCTGACCATCAGCAGTTGTTCCTTCAGCACATGCAGTTCATCCCGCAGACGCGCCGCCTCTTCAAAGCGCAACTCGCGGGCCTTGGCCATCATTTCAGTTTCCACGGCCTTGATCTGCCGCGCCAGCGCCTTCGGATCGGTGGCGCGGTAGATGGCCGGCCCGCTTTCCGAGGCCTTCAGGAACGCGGGCTCGTCGGCATCAGGCAGGTAGACATCCAGGATATCCACCACCGGCTTGGAAATGCTGCGCGGCGTAATCCCGTGTTCCAGATTGAAGGCGATCTGCTTGTTGCGGCGACGGTCGGTTTCATCAATGGCACGCTGCATGGAGCCGGTCATGTTCTCGGCGTAGAGGATGGCCTTGCCGTTGACGTGGCGCGCCGCCCGGCCGATGGTCTGGATCAGCGACCGCTCGGAGCGCAGGAAACCTTCCTTGTCGGCATCCAGAATGGCCACCAGCGAGACTTCCGGCATGTCCAGACCTTCCCGGAGCAGGTTGATGCCCACCAGCACGTCAAACACGCCCTTGCGCAGGTCGCGGATGATTTCCACCCGTTCCACGGTATCAATATCCGAATGCAGATAGCGTACCCGCACCTGATGCTCGGACAGGTATTGGGTCAGGTCTTCCGCCATGCGCTTGGTCAGCGTCGTCACCAGCACCCGCTCATCCACCTTGACCCGCAACCGGATTTCCGACAGCAGATCATCCACTTGCGTAAAGGCCGGGCGGATTTCAATGGTCGGATCCACCAGGCCGGTCGGACGCACCACCTGCTCCACGCCGCGCTGCGAATGCTTGATTTCGTAGGGGCCGGGCGTGGCGGACACAAAAATGGTTTGCGGGCTGATCTTCTCCCATTCCTCGAACATCATCGGCCGGTTATCCAGCGCCGAGGGCATGCGGAAACCGTAGTTAACGAGGTTTTCCTTGCGCGCGCGGTCGCCCTTGTACATCGCGCCGATCTGGGGAATGGTGACGTGCGATTCGTCGATCACCAACAAGGCATCATCGGGCAAATAATCGAACAGGGTTGGCGGTGCCTCACCACTGTCACGCCCGGACAGATGCCGCGAGTAGTTTTCGATGCCGTTGCAATAACCCAGTTGCTGCAGCATCTCGATGTCGTACTTGGTGCGTTCCTTCAGGCGCTGGTACTCCACCAGCTTGTTGTTGTCGAGAAACCATTGCAGCCGCGTTTCCAGCTCGGCCTTGATGCTGTCGATCGCCTTCTGGATCTGGTCCTTCGGCGTCACATAGTGCGTCTTCGGGTAAATGGTGACGCGCGCGACCTTGCGGAGGGTGGCGCCGGTCAGCGGGTCGAAGTAGGTGATCGCCTCGACCTCATCATCGAACAGGCTGACGCGGATCGCTTCGTCATCCGATTCCGCCGGAAAGATGTCGATGATCTCGCCGCGCACCCGGTAAGCGCCGCGGCTGAAGTCGACATCATTGCGCTGGTACTGCATTTCCGCCAGCCGCCGCAGGATGGCGCGCTGGTCAACGCGCTCGCCCTTACTGATATGCAGCAGCATTTTCAGGTAGGCGTCAGGATCGCCCAGACCGTAAATAGCTGAGACGCTGGCCACGATCAGTACGTCGCGACGCTCAAGCAATGCCTTGGTCGCGGACAGCCGCAGCTGGTCGATCTGGTCGTTGACCGCCGAATCCTTCTCGATATAGGTGTCCGACGACGGCACATAGGCCTCGGGCTGGTAGTAATCGTAGTAGGAAACGAAATACTCGACGGCGTTATGCGGGAAGAAGGCCTTGAACTCGCTGTACAGCTGCGCCGCCAGCGTCTTGTTGTGCGCCATGACAATGGTGGGCCGCTGCAACTGCTGCACCACGTTGGCGATGGTGAAGGTCTTGCCGGAGCCGGTCACGCCCAGCAGCATCTGGTGTTGCAAGCCGTCGCGCACCCCTTCCACCAGACCGGCAATGGCGGTCGGCTGGTCTCCGGCGGGCTGGTAGTCGGTCACCAGTTCGAAGGGGCGCGGAGTTGTCATCTTTTCACTCTTTTCGGGCGGGATTTTCGGGTATTATGCCAGACCTGTTGTCACATCATCATGAACAAGAGGTTGACCCGTGGAACTTCGTCTCTCCGACCGCGTACTGAGCATCAAGCCCTCCCCCACCCTGGCCGTGACCAACAAGGCGGCTGAACTGAAAGCTGCCGGCAAGGACATTATCGGCCTGGGCGCCGGCGAGCCGGACTTCGATACCCCGGAACACATCAAGGCGGCCGCCATCAAGGCCATCGAGAGCGGTTTCACCAAGTACACCGCCGTCGACGGCACCCCCGGTCTGAAGAAGGCGATCATCGCCAAGTTCAAGCGCGACCAGGGCCTCGACTACGCCCCGAACCAGATCCTGGTGTCCTGCGGCGGCAAGCAGAGCTTCTTCAACCTCGCCCTCGCCTTCCTGAACAAGGGCGACGAAGTCATCATCCCCGCGCCGTACTGGGTGTCCTACCCGGACATGGTGCTGATCGCCGACGCCACCCCGGTGTGCATCGAGTGCCCGCAGTCGCAGGGCTACAAGATCACCGCTGAACAGCTGGAAAAGGCCATCACCCCCAACACCAAGCTGCTGGTGCTGAACTCGCCGTCCAATCCGACCGGCATGGTCTACAGCAAGGCCGAACTGCTGGCGCTGGCGGAAGTGCTGCGCAAGCACCCGCAAGTGCTGATCGCCACCGATGACATGTACGAACACATCATCTGGACCGCCGAGAAGTTCGAGAACATCGTCACCGTCGCCCCGGACCTGTACGACCGCACCATCGTCCTCAACGGCGTGTCCAAGGCCTATGCCATGACCGGCTGGCGCATCGGCTACGCCGCCGGTCCGGCCAAGCTGATCGGCGCCATGAAGAACGTGCAGTCGCAGTCCACGTCCAACCCGACCTCCATCTCCCAGGTCGCCGCCGAAGCCGCGCTGAACGGTCCGCAGGACGTGCTGCAGCCGATGGTCAAGGCCTTCAAGGAGCGTCATGACTATGTGGTCGGCGCGCTGAACCAGATCGCCGGTGTCTCCTGCTCCGCTGCTGACGGCGCGTTCTACGCCTTCTGCAACGTCGAAGGCGCCATTGCCAAGCTGGGCCTGAAGAACGACCTGGAATTCGCCGACCTGCTGCTGAACACCGTCGGTGTCGCCGTGGTGCCGGGTTCCGCCTTTGGTCTGGACGGCCATATGCGTATTTCCTACGCCACCAGCATGAAGGTGCTGGAAGACGCCATTGGCCGCATCAAGAAGGCGATCGAGGGCTGATCACGCCGCTGCTCGCTGAAAGGGGCCGGATGGCCCCTTTTTATTAGCTGTCTCAGTATCCGGAACAGACCGACGTTTTTCCGGCTTGTCCAGTAGCGGTATCCCTTACCATTCCTCCTATAATTCCTTTCCATCCCCATTCCCGGAGCCGTGATGGCCGACCTGATCCTGCATCATTACCCCATGTCCCCCTTCTCGGAAAAAATCCGCGCCATGCTGGGCTATACCGGCCTCAGCTGGCAGTCCGTCATCACGCGGGAAATGCCGCCTCGTCCCTTGCTGGCGCGGCTGGCGGGTGGTTACCGCAAGATTCCGGTGGCGCAGATCGGCGCGGACATCTTCTGCGATTCGCGCACCATTACCGCTGAAATCGCCTCCCTCTCCGGCAAGCCGGAACTGGCGCTGGAAAACGGCACGCCGGAGATGCAGGCCTATGTCGCCGAGGTCGACCTGACCGTTTTCTTCGCCTGCCTGTTCGCCGCCGGCACGCCGACACTGAACCGCAAGGTCTGGGAGTCCATGTCGCTGGTGGATATTGGCCGCTTCCTCTGGGACCGCATCAACATGGGACGCAAAGCCCGCGTCCGCGCCATCAGCCCATTGCAGGCAAAGCCGCGTGTCAAACAGCATCTCGCCGATGTGGAACAGAAGCTCTCCGGCGACTTCCTGTTCGGCACCGTCCCTACGCATGCCGACTTCTCTACCTACCACAGCTTGTGGTTTATCCACGAACTGGCAGAGTCGCCGCTGCTGCGCGGCTACCCGCGCACGCTGGCATGGATGGAACGGATGAAAGCCTTTGGGCATGGCGACCGTTGGGAGATCACCGCCGAAGCCGCACTGGAGATCGCCGGAAAGGCTGCGCCGCGCCCCATCCCCGCCGAGCACCGCCAGGATCCGCTGATCGGCAGCCGCATGCGCATCGCGCCCAATGATTACGGGCAGATCCCCACGGACGGCATTTTGGCTGGAGCTACCGCTACCACCTGGATTCTGGCCCGCCACGACGCCGAGCTGGGCAACCTGCACTTGCACTTTCCCAAGCAGGGTTTTCAACTGACCACGCAATAAGCTTTTCCCCGGATCGCACGGAGCCGACTCCACCCGATCCGGGCTTGCCGGTGGGAATAATCCGCGACCGCATCCATGTGCACATAATTCGGGCAATCAATCAGTTCCAGCCCTTGACCCCTGAAAAAAAACCTCTAGAATACCGCCCTACCGAAGCATTCCCTGATAGCTCAGTCGGTAGAGCAACGGACTGTTAATCCGTGTGTCCCTGGTTCGAGCCCAGGTCAGGGAGCCAAATCCAAAAAAGCCGCTTTTAACAAAGCGGCTTTTTTATTGCCGGCAATTCCACTCGTCCACTCGCGAAAGTCGTGCGCCACGCGGCTGACGGGCGCACTCCATCTTCCTCAGCCTTGCAAACCTTTGCGCAAGCGATGAACACCGCGCCAGACCAGCCCCGCACACACCGGCACCGACAACCCCACCACCAGTTCCGGGTGGCTCAGCCAGCCCATTTCCGCCAACGAACCGGCCATGTATTTCACCAGTCCCACCAGGTAATAACTGATCGCCACCACCGACAGCCCTTCCACCGCCTGCTGCAACTGCAGCTGCATCTGGCTGCGCTGATTCATGGACTGCAAGAGATCCTGGTTTTGCGCCTCCAGTGTCAGGTCTACGCGGGTGCGCAGCAGTTCGCTGGCGCGGTCAATCCGCTTGGACAAGTTATCCAGTTGGCCGCTGACCGCCTCGCAAGTGCGGAAAGCCGGGGTCAGACGACGGGGCAAGAACTCGTTGAAGGTCTGCATGCCCGGCTCTTCCTGCTCGCGCAGCTCTTCCAGACGGCTTAGCACCAACTCGTAATAGGCGCGGGCTGCGGAGAAACGGAAATTGGTCTCGGAACGCAGATGCTCGATCCGGGCTGCCAATGTGGACAATTGCCCCAGCAGCCGACGTTCGTCATCCAGGCCCCGAATGGCGTTGATCTGTTCATTGATCACCGCCAGTTGCGAATCCATGCCTGCCACTTCGGGAGCGATGGAACGCGCCATCGGGAAAGCCAGCAACACCATCATGCGGTAGGTTTCCAGCTCCAGCAGACGACGCACCAGACGGCCCAGCTGGCAGGGGTTCAGACCCTTGTTCAGCACCAGAATTCGCCCCAGACCGTCGTTGTGGATCCGGTAGGCTGTCCACAGCCGCGCCTTCTTGTCGATCACCCAAGAACTGACCAGGCGTTGCCCTTCGAAATAATGCCGCAGTACATCGGCAACCGGCTCCGGCTCCGGCATGGCGTGGATTTCGATATGCAGGCCGCTGATCACTTCCCCCGGCAACTCCGCCAACCAGCCTGGCGGCAGCAGCGACAGCCCAGTGCGCTGGAACGGCTCGGGCCCGTCAACACGGTGAATGAAGGTGTAGGTGGAGAATTCGGTATGCCTTTCCCAACGCAGCTCGAAACCGCCGAAGTTCTGGTAATAGCAGGACGACCCCGGCGAGGGCGGCAAAATGGAGTACCGTTCGCAGAGAATGCGGATATGCGCATATTCAGCCGAGACATCCCGCCCACCATGCAGCAAAGCGACCTGTGACACCCGGGAGCCTTGCTCCAGCACCGGGAACGGCCGCGTATGCAGTTCGTTGAACAACCGGTCGCGCTCGGGATGGATTGGCAACAACAGACTACCGGTCTCCATACGGACAGACGGGATTTCGTTGCGGGGGGCGTTCGGAGCCGGGGGAACGTAGACCGTCACGGGACTCTCCATGAGACATGCACAAAAACGGGGCGAAATCGTATCATGCCCGCCGCAAAAACCGCAGACATTGGCCGGACAATCCCGGATTTACGGGCTTATCGTCAGGGAAGCAAGAAAAAGGCCAGAGTACACCGTATCAGGAGTGCAATCAGAGCTCGGGACGCGGGATCACGACTTTCACGGTTGGCGCCATGACCGTCGCCTGACCACTAACCACGACGACACCGTCCTGATTGGCGACCTGGCAATCCAGGACGACTTTCTTCCGGCGCTCTTCCTTTTCCAGGACGGTCAGGGTGACTGTTACCGTATCACCGACATGCACCGGCCGGTGAAACTTCAAGGTCTGTTCCAGATAGATGGTGCCCGGCCCGGGAAACCGCGTGCCCAGCAGGCAGGAGATCAGCGCCCCGCTCCACATGCCGTGGCCAATCACGACTTTGAAGGGCGTTGCGGCGGCATAGGCCGCATCCAGATGCGCGGGATTGACATCACCGGATACGCGGGCGAAGTCATGGATATCGGCCGCGGTCAGCGTTCGGGACAGGGAACCGCCCTGGCCAACGGCCAGCTCGTCAAACGTCAGGTTTTCCAGCATATCCGTCATTATTTTTCAGCCTGTTATTGTAAGAATGGGGCCGGCTACCCGGCCGGAATGGCAGAGGACACGAGCTTGGCATGGCCGGCGTTGAAGATTAGAACGCCGGGATACCGGTGATCAACCGCCCCAGAATCAGGGCATGAATGTCATGCGTACCCTCGTATGTGTTGACCGCCTCCAGATTGAGCATATGGCGGATGACGCCGTACTCATCGGAAACCCCGTTGCCGCCATGCATGTCACGGGCGACACGGGCGATCTCGATCGCCTTGCCGCAGTTGTTACGCTTGATCAGGGATATCATTTCGGCGCTGGCCGTTCCGTTATCCATCGCCCGACCGACCGTGAGCGCCGCATTCAGGCCCAGAGCGATTTCGGACATCATATCGGCCAGTTTCTTCTGCACCAGCTGGTTGGCGGCCAACGGCTTGCCAAACTGCAAGCGCTCGACAGTGTAGCGTCGGGCAGCATGGAAACAGGCCTCCGCCGCTCCCATCGATCCCCAGCCGATGCCATAGCGGGCGCGATTCAGGCAGGCAAACGGCGCGGCGATGCTGTTGGCCTCGGGCAGACGGTTTTCTTCCGGCACAAACACATTATCCATCACGATCTCGCCGGTGACGGAGGCGCGCAGGCTGAACTTCCCCTCAATCTTCGGAGCAGACAACCCCTTCATTCCCTTGTCCAGGATGAAGCCATTGATCTTGCCGTCCTCATTGCGCGCCCACACCACAAAAACATCGGCAATCGGGGAGTTGGTGATCCACATCTTGCTGCCGTTAAGCACCCAGCCGCCTTCGCTGCGCCGGGCGCGGGTCTTCATGCCCGCCGGGTCAGAGCCCTGATCAGGTTCGGTCAGACCAAAGCACCCCACCCATTCACCTGTGGCGAGCCGAGGCAGGTATTTTTGCTTTTGCGCCTCGGACCCAAAAGCATGGATCGGGTACATCACCAGGCTGGACTGCACGCTCATCGCCGAACGGTAGCCGGAATCGACCCGCTCCACTTCACGCGCCACCAGGCCATAGCTGACATAATTCAGGCCCGCGCAGCCATAACCGTCCAGCGTACAGCCCAGAAAACCCAACGCGCCCATTTCCGTCATGATGTCACGATGAAATACCTCGTGCCGGAAGGCCTCGCGCACCCGCGGCGCCAATCGCTCCTGGCAATACGCATGGGCGGCATCGCGGATTTGCCGCTCTTCCGTGGTCAGCAGCGTATCGAGCTGCAGTACATCGTCCCATTGGCCCAGAGCCAGCTTGTGCGTCGCCATGTCGGTTACCCTCCGTCAGTCAGGCTCGCAGTCTAGCGCCCGTTGCGCCGATTACCAAGATTGGGATGTCGCCGCGATGACAACTCCGGTCTTCTTGGTACACTGTCGACCTTCTCCGGAGCATGGCATGGCGCGCTGGCAACACGAACTCAAGCAACTGCTGATCCTGATGGGTCCCATCCTGATCACCCAACTGGCGCAAGCGGGTTACGGCTTTGTCGACACGATCATGGCCGGGCAGGTCTCTCCGCTCGATCTGGCGGCAGTCGCCATCGGCTCGGGTCTATGGCTCCCGGTGTTCCTGCTCATTTCAGGCACCGTCATGGCCACAACGCCGCTGGTCGCCGCCGCCTATGGCGCGGGCAGGCATCCGGAGGTCGCGCACATTGTCCATCAATCCCTTTGGGTCGGCCTGATCTGCGGACTTATCGGCATGATCCTGCTGCGCCTGACGCCGATGGCTTTTGACTTGCTGGCGGTTCCGGCCCATCTGCAAGCCCCGACCCGCCTGTACCTGCAGGGGATAGCCTGGGGAATGCCGCCGGTGGCGATATTCTGCGCCCTGCGCTATTACAGTGAGGCGCTGGGCCAAACCCGGCCCGTGATGATTATCAGCGTCCTGGGCGTATTGCTGAACATCCCGGTCAACCATGTTTTCATCCATGGCAAATTCGGCCTGCCCGCCATGGGCGGCGCCGGCTGCGGTTGGGCTACCGCAGTTGTCATGTTCGCACTGATGCTGGTGCTGTTAAGCTGGGTCATGTACGCCAAGCCGTACGAACGCTTCCGCATCCTGCAGGAACGTCCTCGTCCGGAATGGCCGCGTATCCGCCATATCTTTGCCTTGGGCCTGCCCATCGGCATTGCCATTTTTTTCGAGGTCAGTGTCTTCTCGCTGGTCGCCCTGCTGGTCAGCCCGCTGGGGGAACAGGTTGTTGCGGCGCACCAGGTCAGTATGTCGGTGACCTCGCTATTGTTCATGGTGCCGCTCAGCCTGGCCATCAGCATGACCATTCGCACCGGACAAGCCTTTGGCCGTCATGACTGGCCGGCCATCCGTCAGGTCCGCCAGACCGGGCTGATGCTGGCCACTGGCATGGCCTGCCTGTCAGCGATGTTGATTGTGAGTTTTCGGGATGACATCACCGTCGTTTATTCCACTGACCCGGCGGTGCGTCAGCTTGCGGCGGGCCTGTTGTTGTATGCCGCGGCGTATCAGGTCTTTGACGCCCTGCAAGTCGGGGCGGCAGGTTGTCTGCGCGGCATACAGGATACCCGCAGCCCCATGGTGCTGACGTTGATCGCCTATTGGGTGATAGCCATGCCGGTTGGCTACAGCCTGGGAATGACCCGTTTATGGACAGATGCCCCCTTGGGGGCTCATGGTTTCTGGACGGGCCTGGTGGTGGGCCTGGGGACGGCTTGCCTGTTGCTGAATTGGCAACTGGCCAAACGCCTGCGCCAGCTGGAGAAACGCTGGTCCTGACTCAACCCTTGCGGATGACGTAAATGTATTCCGTATTGCGACGGGACTGCGAAACCAGCTCATGGCGCAGAAAGTTGCAGAACTTGGGAATATCACGCTCGGTGGACGGATCGGTCGCCAGGACCTCAACCAGTTCACCGCTTTTCATGCCGCGCACCGTCTTATGCAGCAACATCACCGGCTCCGGGCAATTCAGCCCGCGGGCGTCCAGGGTGTGGTTTACGCTGTCGTCGGTGGCGGTCATGGCGTCATTACGGCTCAGATGGGACAGCCGGCATTATACCGCCCGCCCCGCGCGTTCGACATCCCTTCCCCACTGCACTACCGGCCACAACAGTAGGATCCCGATCGTCATCGCCAAGAGATAGTAGGCCGTATAGCCCGCCTGGGCCGCCACGAAACCCGCCAACAAATGCGCCAAGCCGCCGGACATCGCCAGAATGCTTACCTGAAGCGTGAAGTCAGCGCCTGCATGCTGATGACGGCTGTGATCCATGACGACCGTCAGCAATGCCACGGTAGCCAGCCCGGTCGCCAGATGCTCCAGCGCATTGATGCCGTATACCAGGAAGGGCTCCACCCCTCCGCCATGCCGCCACCCGAAGGACAGGCAGGCGTATGCGCCCAACCCCAACGCCTGCAGCAATCCAAAGGCCATCATGGCGGGGTAACGCCCCCAACGCGCCGTCAACCACCCGCCCAGGACTGCGCCGCCAATCGTGGCCGCCGAGCCGATAATGGTGATCTGCAGCCCCAACTGCTTCAAATTAAACCCCATATCCACCAGCATCGGCTTAACCATGGCCGAACCAAAGCCATCCGCCACTTTGTAGGTAAGCAGCACCCCCAGCCAGGATTTGAAACCCGGGACGCGGACAAAGTCACGAAACGTGCTGAGGTATCCGGAGGACATCAGGGTGCTGGCAGGCTCCGAAACCGGCTCGCGATAGATCGCGATGGGGAGCGTCAATAACAGCAAGAGTGCGGAAACCAGCAGGAAGGCGCCCGTCCAGCTCCAGGCCCCCAGCAGGTAAAGCAGAAAGCCGCCGCCCACCAATAATCCCAACCGATAGCCGGCAACCTGCACACTGTTGCCCGCAGCCCGCTCGTGCCGCGCCAGCGTACGCACCGCCAGACCATCGGTCGCAATATCCTGTGTCGCCGCCAGCAGATTCAACAGAAACATCATCAGGAAAAATACAGTCAGTCCCGCTGTTGTTGACAACCGCTCGGGATCGAACATGGCAACTGACGACACGAGGATCACGCACAACAGCTGCAAAGGGAGAATCCAGCTTCGGGCCTTGCCCAAGCGGGGATGATGCCAGCGATCCACCCACGGCGACCAGAACACCTTCAGTACCCAAGGCAATGCCAGCAGCGCCGTAAAGCCGATGACCTGCAGCGATACCCCATGCGAACGCAAAATGGCCGGCAGGGCCTGGTTATAGATACCGGTAGGCAAACCCTGTGCTATGTACAGGGTTCCAATAATGGCCAACCGGGATGGCAGTGAGGCCGTCATGCAAACACGATAGTCTTGTTGCCATGCACAATGACGCGATCCTCCAGATGCCAGCGTACGGCGCGCGCCAGGACATTGCGCTCGACGTTTTGCCCCAGCTCACGCAGCGTCTCGACGGACTCCCGGTGCGAAACCCGTTCAACCCCTTGCTCAATAATCGGCCCCTGATCCAGATCGGCTGTTACATAATGCGCCGTCGCCCCGATCAGCTTTACTCCCTTGTCATAAGCCTGCTGGTATGGGTTGGCGCCGACAAAGGCCGGCAGGAAGGAGTGATGGATATTAATGATGCGATGGGGCCAACCGGTCACAAAGTCTCCGCTCAGAATCTGCATGTAGCGGGCCAACACCACCAAGTCGTTCCCCTGTAAAAGAGCCTGGATTTTGGCCTCCGCCTCAACCTTGTTGTCCTTATTGACCGGCACGACATGAAACGGAACTCCAAAACGGCCTACCGCTTCCGCCAAGGCATCATGATTACTGATGACCGTTGTAATTTCACAAGGCAGCGCGCCACTGGACCAACGCCACAGCAACTCCATCAAGGCATGATCCACCTTCGAAACCAGAATAGCCATTTTCTTGACATCGTCGGCATAACTGATCCGCCAATCCATGTTGTAATGACGGGCAACCCGCTCCTCGAAGGTTTGCGCCAGCAATTGCCGGGACATATCCAGATGCGGCGTCTGGAATTCCAGACGCATGAAATAGGTTCCGCCTTCCGGAGCCGACGCATGCTGGTCGAGGTCGGTAATATTGGCCCCATGGTTATAAAGGAAGCTTGAAACAGCGCTGACAATCCCAGGTTTGTCGGGGCAGGTAATCAGTAAACGGGCGGTACGTGAAGTCATGATGCTCTCGGTTGCAGAGCGCCGGAGGGAAATACTCCCATCATTGGCGCTCCTGAAATGGTTAAGCCCATGATAACTGCTTATTACTGGCTTTTTAACGGCTTCGCACCTTGACAGGACTCGTGTTTTGAAAAATCATCTGCGAGTATCCGTGGAACTAATTCCTCTTACAAAACACAGGAAGCATAATGAACCGTCTTACGCTCGCCATTCTGGCCGCTCTTGGCTCTGTCAGCAGCTATGCTCTGGAAAAACCGTATGTTGGCATTGACTACCAACAAGCCACTTTCGATGCCTCTCAAGGCGGTTCCGCCAAGCCGACAATGGTGAGACTCCGCGGCGGCACGGAAATCAACCCTTATTTTGGTCTGGAAGCCCACTTGGGCTTTGGCGTTGGTGATGACTCGATCACCAGCAGCGGCGTCACTTACAACGCCAAAGTGAACAGTTACTATGCCTTGTATCTTCGCCCGCAACTGAGTTTGGGCGAGCATGCCAGCGTCTATGCCTTGCTCGGCGGCGTCTATATTGACCGGACCTTTGCCTCCTCCAATCCGGCGCTGTTTCCGACCATTGACGAGTTCATGCACAACACTTCCTATGGAGCAGGCGTGGACGTGAATGTTTACAAGGGCATCCGCCTCAATGCTGACTTTGTCAGCTACACCAAGCAAATTGATGCCGTTAGCGTTGGCATCCGTATCCCCCTGAATTGATTCGGGTCCTCTGACTCTTCTCTCCGGCGCGGGCCATCCGCGTCGGGTTCTCTTTTTTTTGCCCCGCCTTCCCCCCCTCCCCTCTCCCCCCATTCCTACCTGTTCACCATAAGACGCCAAGCTCACTTTACGCCCCAATAAAAAACCCGCAATTCTCATTGCGGGTTTTTTATTGGCCTGCTTTCGCAGGCCGCCTTACTGTATATCAGAAGGGAGGATAGTACACATAGGAACACATGTCAGCTGCGCTGGCTGGATTCGACGTGCCATATGTGCTGATCGTACCGCCAGGCGGTAATGTCGTGACCTTAAAGTCATCTGTCAGTCCCGGTAATATCATCGAACGATCCGCACGTGTTTCACTGCCTTCAACCGTTGTTGTCGCCACAATCTTGACACGCAACCAGTTGGAGTAGCTCTTGGCATAAATCACATCAAAGGAGGCCACACCATTGATGTCCGTACGAATGGTCTTGGCACTCAACGTGACAGGATTGCCAGGCCACAGCTTACCATCCGCATTGTCCATGACATTTCCTACGCCACCAACACCATCATTTTCAATGGGCTCAAGGATACCGTTCAGGTTCGCATCCTCGTTAAGACACTCGCCATCCACGACTGCACCCCATGTCGTCGGTCCAGCAACATAACGCCCTTTCATATAGCTAATTGGAATGATGGAAAGCAGGACATCGCTATTGGCAATAGGCGCACCATTAGCATCGGTAACAACAACCTGATGAGGCAAGCTGTAGGTTGTAGTCGGTGCCGAAGGCAATGTCCCAATAACATTACCAGTACCGATACTGAGGAACAAAGCTTTACCACCCACAGTCATGTATTGCGTCATTGGAGCAACCGCCGGGAAATCCGGAGCTGTTGCAGTCACACTAACAGCATCTTTGGCGGTGGTAACACTACCGGCCGTAAAAACGATTGTCGCTTGACCGTTTGCATCCGTACGAAGCGATGCTGCAGAAAGGTCACCATGAGAAGGGTCATTGGCATTGAAGCTGATAACGACGTTCTTGACCGGATTATCCTTGGTATCAAACGCGCGAACTGTAACATTCGTGGCTTGCAGCGCCGAGAGATTAGGAGACACGGCCTGAATCGTCAGTTTGGATGGCGTGACGGAAATAAAGGTGATTCGCTTGGAAATTTTTACCAGGTTCGAATCGGAGTCGGTAGTTTCAGCCTCCAGCAGCGCAGTACCGGGATAACCGGCAACCAACTGGAAAGTGGCCGTACCTTCAAACACCGTATCACCTGGGGTTGCATCAACCAGGGTCACAGCGTGAATCGGATTGCCTGCCAGATCCTGAACAGCGCCCAAGGTGCTGGCCAGATTAATGACTCGCCCATTCACATCAGAGGTATCGCGCATGCGTACCGTCACGGGCTGCGGAGTCCCGATCGGAATGTTGTCGCTCAGCGTGGACTCCAACCGGAAGTTCTTTTGCGAAACACTGAGAGTAGACGTGGCCTCAATGGGTGTAGCTGCCAAGCCGGAAACCGAAGACTTCAAGGTTGCTACAGAGGCGCCGCCCGTATTCACGGTTACATTGGAGATCTGGAACTCACCCTTGGTATCGGTTGTTGCCGTTGCAGGAACGCCTGTCAATCCGGAGGGAGTCAAGTTAATGGTCTTGCCGGAAATTGGATTACCTTGGCCTGTCACCAGCTTGCCGTTGAATTGCACAACATCACCGTCCAGAACGTTATTCTGGTTGCTCAGCAGACTGATGGCGTTGCCACCGATAGTAAGAACAACATCCTGCTGAATCGGCGACGGCAGGGATGCACCCGACAAGGCAGCACGCAGAGTAACTTGGCGCTCCACAATATTATTGCCATCAGGGTAGTACTTCACGGTAGCCAGCCCGGTATCAGAGATATCGCTTGGCTGATCGAGAACACCGTCAGGCTTTCCTCCCACGGTGCTAAGATTACTGAACGTCACTTTAAGTCCGGAAGTGGAACCCTTAATAGCTGTACCACCGCTATCCAGAACAAATGCCGACAGTGTTACGGCGGTATTGCTACCGGTCGGAACCGTAGACGTCTGACTGGTCAGACTCATGGAATAAGTCTTGATAATCTGAAGAGAAATGCTGCTGCTGGAGACGTTGCCGCGACTGTCGGTGTAGGATGCCTCAACAATGCCGGACCCAGGGTTGGCGTTATTCCCCGAGAAGGTCACTGTCGCCTTACCGTCTGCATCGGAAACCGCCGAAGTGGCGGACAGTTGTCCGAAGCCGTTGGTTTTGGTGAAGGTCACCGTACGACCGGCAAGCAACTCACCTGTGGACTTCTTCTTCAGGAGTGCTGTAATTTTTGTTTCGGAATTAGAGCCACTAGTCGAAACCACCCCGGACGCGGTTGTCAGGTCCAGCGTATTCACGCTATTGGCATTTGCCCCGACAACGTAGGTGAATGTCTGGACACGAGCGTTGGACTTTTCGTCGATATAGCGGACTTCGATAATGCCGGTGCTGTTGAGCTCAAGTCCGCGCACCAGGAATGTTCCGGTGCCGTCAGCGGCGGTTGTCACGGACAGGGAACTGACTGCTGAAGTCAGCGTGCCTGCAACATCCAGCAGCCCGGCCTTGCCGGATAATACCGATACTGTCGCTGACTTGCCTCCCAAAGGCGCGCCTGTGCTGTCCTTGATGGAGAACTTCACATCAAGGCTTCCATCCAAGGGAACAGTTTGAGCTACTCCAGAAGAAGTCAGCAACTGCAATTGGTCGGTGGAAAAGCCAGGCAAGGTGATGGAGTCGTTCCCACAGGACACAACCATTAATGCGGATAGCATGTACGCCGATAGCCGGACGGTGCGCTTCCTATTGTGCATTGTTATAAGCCCTCATTTATTATTGCCATATGCGTTAAAACCCATATAACACCACCCGGTAGGCCCGGGCGCGATCACAGGCAGGACGCACCATTGCTGACTTATACTGGATAACAATCAAAACATCAATCAGTTAAGCCGCCCAACTCAACAGACTGTGAAGGAGTTGGCCGCGATTCATCCTCACCCAATTCATAACGCCGCCAAAGCTCTGGAAGTTTCTCCCGGGCCACGCCTTTCAGGTAGGGCGCCTCCAGGCTGAGTATCTGTACAAGACCCCGCCGCAGGTGGTTCCGATCCAGCGCCACCTCATCGCCGAAGAAGCCGCTGCTCGTCACAAATGAAGCCCAGTTCGTCGTAATTATCCAGATATTGACGATCAAGGCCCGGGCCTCGTGCTCCTCCAGAATGACCAGATCAGCCTCCCGAAGCCCCGCGTAAACCCGGTAGGCCTGCGCCATGACCTCGCGCGCAAACTCCCGGTAGGCCCGACGCAGGCGCTGGCTCTCTTCCAGCAGATGACCCAGGTCACGGTGCAGAAAGCGGTACTCCCACAACTGATTGAAGATCGCCTCCAGGTAGCCCATCTTGTCTTCATAGGTGAGCACCCGGTCGGTCGGGACTCCAAGCGATGTCAGCATGGACGCCTGATATGCCTGGAAGAGGGCAAAGATGATGTCTTCCTTGCTGCGGTAATGATAGTAAAGGTTGCCCGGGCTGATATTCAGCGCCGCTGAAATATGATTGGTCGTGACATTACGCTCCCCGTCGGCATTGAACAGCTCCAGGCTCTTCAGCAAAATCCGGTCTTTTGTCTTCAATTCCACGCCCCTCACCCGCCATCCGGCGGAAATTTCAATCTAGTGTTTGACACATTAGAGCAAATACTCTAAAACAACAACAGTTTTCCATGAAGCAGATTTCCTACACCGACTGCCGAGGCCGAATCATGACCGCTAGCGTCTCCCCACTCCATACCGATCACCCCGAAGTTGTCACCATGCTGCGCGTGTTTGACACCCAGCGGACAGCTTTCCGCCTGCGTCCGGGCACCTCGGCCAGCGAACGCCTGGCCATGCTGGATAATCTGCGCGGCGCGCTGATCAAGTATCAGGACGAGTTGTGCCGAGCCATTGCCGCTGACTTCGGCCACCGCTCGCACCATGAAACCAAGTTTGCTGAAATTCTGACATCGCTTGAGAACATCAAGTATTACAGCAAGAACCTGCGCAAGTGGATGGAGCCGGAGAAGCGCCATGTACCGGCCACCCACCAGCCCGCCAAGGCCTGGGTGCAATACCAGCCGTTGGGTGTTGTCGGCATCATTACCCCCTGGAACTATCCGGTCCTGCTGGCTGTCAGCCCGCTGATCTGCGCGCTCGCCGCCGGCAACCGCGCCATGCTGAAAATGTCCAGCTTCACCCCGAAGACCGGTGAAGTACTGAAGCGTGCCCTGGCGGAGGCCTTCAGCGAAGACCAGGTTGCCGTCATTACCGGCGGCGGCGTGGTTTCCGATGCGTTCAGCCGCCTGCCGTTCAACCAGATTACCTTTACCGGCTCCACCAATGTCGGCCGTACCGTGATGGCCGCCGCCGCCGAGAACCTGACACCGGTCGTGCTGGAGCTGGGCGGCAAGTCCCCCTGCATCATCCATGAGTCTTACCCGATGGCTGATGCCGCCCAGCGCATCGCCTTCGGCAAGACCTGGAACGCCGGACAAACCTGCGTGGCCCCGGACTATGTGTTCATTCCGCGCGGCAAGACCGCCGAGTTTGTTGCCGCCATGCGCAAGGCTGTCACCACCATGTACAGCAGCCTGGTCAACAATCCGGACTACACCAGCATCATCAATGACAAGCAGTACAAGCGCGTGACTTCATATATAGAAGACGCCAAGGCCCAGGGTGCGGAAGTCTACGAGATCAACCCCGCCGGCGAGTCCTTCGCCGGCACCCGCAAGCTACCGGTCATGCTGGTCGGCAACGTCCGCCCGGACATGCTGATCGCCCAGAACGAAATCTTCGGCCCGGTGCTGATGATGATGGAATACGATCGTCTCGAAGACGCCATCCATTATATCAGCGAACGTCCGCACCCCCTCGCCTACTACTATTTTGACTATGACGAAAAGCGCGCCGATTTTGTCTTGCGCAATTCGCAGTCCGGTGGATTCTCGGTCAACGATGTTATTTCGCACGTCGCCATTGAAGACCTGCCCTTCGGCGGCGTCGGTCACTCCGGTATGGGCAAGTACCACGGCAAGGAAGGTTTCGCCTCCTTCTCCAACGCCCGCTCGGTGCTGGTGAAGCCGAAATTCTGGACCCTGCGTTTCCTGGGCGCCCCATTCAACAAGCCGACGCACAAAATCATTGAAAAAGTGCTTCTGAAATAACAGAGCACTTGCTGTCAGGGGGCCATTTTGGTATAAATGCGCCCCTTGCTGTCTGCCGCTCATGGCGGCGGTTCTGATTGCATTGCGGAGTTTCCTAATGTCTAAAGTTTGCCAAGTTACCGGGAAGCGTCCCATCACTGGTAACAATGTTTCCCACGCCAACAACAAAACCAAGCGCCGGTTCCTGCCGAACCTGCATTACCATCGTTTCTGGATGGAAAGCGAAAAGCGTTTTGTGCGTCTGCGTGTTTCCTCCAAGGGTATGCGCACCATCGACAAGCTGGGCGTTGAAGCGGTCGTTGCCGATCTCCGTGCCCGCGGCGAAAAGATCTAAAGCCTGATTTGGCCCGGAGTTAAGCATCATGCGTGACAAGATTCGTTTGGTATCCTCTGCCGGTACCGGCTACTTCTACACCACCACCAAGAACAAGCGCACCATGCCTGGCAAGATGGAGATCAAGAAGTTTGATCCCAAGATTCGCCAGCACGTTGTGTTCAAGGAAGCCAAGATCAAGTAACCCTTGATCATGGCACTCAAGGCCCGACCGCGCGCAAGCCGGCCGGGCTTTTTGCATTTGGAGAATGCAGATGCCTGAATTGCCCGAAGTCGAAACCACCCGGCTGGGACTGAGACCTGTTGTTGGCCAGGCGGTCCGATCCGTTCAAATCCGTAATGCCTCGCTTCGCCAGCCGGTCTCTCCCGAAATACAGGAGCTGCCCGGTCAAGCGATACTGGATATCCGCCGTCGGGGCAAATACTTGCTGTTCCAGACGAGCAAGGGCTTGTTCCTGGTACATCTGGGCATGTCAGGCAGCCTGCGGCTAAGCCCAGCCGATGAGACGCCCCGGAAACATGACCATGTCCTGCTTCAGTTATCGGGCGGCCTGTCGCTGCGTTTCCATGATCCCCGCCGTTTCGGGTTGTTTCTCTGGCTTCAGGATGGCGCTGAAACTCACCCCCTGCTGACGACGCTGGGTCCCGAACCCTTTGAGCACGGCTTTAGCGCCGACTACCTGTTCACACAAAGTCGCAAACGCAGCATTCCGGTCAAGAGTTTCATCATGGACAACCATGTCGTGGTTGGCGTGGGCAACATCTACGCCAGCGAAAGTCTTTTCCTGACTGGCCTGAACCCCATGATGCCCGCCAACCGGCTGACCGCTCTCGACTGCGCCATGCTGCGGTCCACTATCCGGCATATTCTGGGTCAGGCCATTCGGCGCGGCGGGACAACGCTGAGAGACTTTGTAAACAGTTCGGGAAATCCGGGATATTTTCAGCAAGAGCTTATGGTTTATGGGCGCGAGAAGGAAAACTGCCGTATTTGCCGTTCTGAACTTCAGTTGGTGCGAATAGCGGGACGCAGTACGGTTTTCTGTCCATCTTGCCAACCCGTACGCCCCTAAACGCTTGCATCCGGCGAGAAGTCCGTTTAGATTCAGCAACATTAGAACTATCAAGCGGCCATGGATATTAACCGGTCACGGCTATTACACTCCAATCCGCGCCTGACACCTGCAAGGAGACAATAATGACTTTTACAACACGTCGCGCCATTGCCGGCTTACTGCTTCTGACCGCAGGCTTGACCGCCAATATTTCCGTGGCCGACGAACTGGATGACCAGCTCAACCAAAGGCCGAGTGCGGCCGCCATGACGATTGATGCTGTCATCGCCCGCCCCATGCTCTTTGCCGGCACGCTGGGCGGCACCGCCCTCTTTGTCGCCACCCTGCCCTTCTCCGCGTTGGGCGGCAAAGTTGAAGAAGCAGCCAACACGCTTGTGGTTGGTTTGGCCAAATCCACCTTTACCCGCTGCTTGGGCTGTACAGCCATGCAGGACTCGTGGAAGAACAAGCCGACTACCAACGAGCAACAATAATCCCCTCTGCAGCCATCCCCGACGCACGGACGGGATGGCATCATTCGCCCTGACTACAACGATCAAGAACAGGAGTTATCATGGGTCTGTTTGATATGTTTCGGGGCGATAGCGGCGAACAGATGACACCGCATCTGGCTTTTGTCACTTCCCTGCTTTACATGATGGCTGCAGATGGCGAAATGGATGCCGAGGAAGTCGGTCATCTGCTCAGTGTCATCGGCGGTTCGGATGACGGTCGCGGCACTATCGGTGTCGGCGCGCAGAACCAGAAACTGCTGGATAGCGCCATGCGTTACCGCAAGAAGCATTCTCTGGATCAATTCCTGGCTGAAGCGACACCGCTCCTGACCGACGCCCAACGCATGTGCATTCTGGTCAACCTGATTGATTCGTCGCTGGCCGACGGACAGGCTGAGCGCGAAGAGCAGGCACTGTTCGGCAAATTCCTCCAGGCTTTCGACGTTTCTGAAGACCGTTTCCGTCCTTTCTTTGAAGTTATCGTGCTCAAGAATGACCGCGCTGTCTTCACCAACCAGAATCACGCCAAGAATCAAGCCGGCTACAAGGTCAACCTCTCCAAACTGTAAGCAGGCGGTTCGCAAAATCCTAAAGCAAAGGCCCCGTCAATCGGGGCCTTTGCTTTGCAGGCGTTGTGATTTCAACAACAGTTCTTCACGGGTTTCCGGATGTCGGGGATCCAGCGGGATACAACTGACCGGACAGATTTTCTGGCACTGCGGCTCCTCAAAATGCCCGACGCATTCGGTGCATTTACCCGGGTCGATCTCGTAGATGTCCGGCCCTTGAAAAATGGCCTTGTTTGGACATACGGGCTCACAGACATCACAGTTGATACATTCGTCCGTAATTTTCAGCGCCATGCCTTACAGACCTTCCTCGGCGAATTTGCGACCGAACGCCGTCACCACTTCCGCCGGGACGAATTTGGACACATCACCGCCCAAACGGGCTATTTCGCGCACTAAGGTGGAAGAAATAAAGGAAAGATGCTCCGCAGGTGTCAAAAAGACGGTCTCGAAATCGCTCACTAATTGGCGATTCATATTGGCCAGCTGGAATTCATACTCAAAATCAGAAACGGCGCGCAGGCCTCGCAGAACCGCTGTTGCCTTTTGCTCGACAAAGAAGCGAGCCAGCAGGTCACTAAAGCCGCAAACCTCGACATTGGGCAGGTGACCGGTCACATTGCGCACCAACTCAACGCGCTCTTCCAGGCTAAACAGTGGTTTCTTGTGATGGCCGGCGGCGATGGCGACAACAACCTCGTCAAAAAGGCAGGAGGCCCGTTCAACCAGATCCTTGTGACCATTGGTGATGGGGTCGAATGTGCCCGGATAGATCACGCGGGTTTTCATCATGTCATGAGGCTCCGTGTCGCTCGGGTGCAATGGTACCCAACACGGAGCCGCGACGCCAGACAGTCCTTAATCCGGTGTAATGGTCGCTACGGCGCGATTCAGCTTTTCCGCCGCCCAGGCCTTGGGATCTGCCAGGGAGCCGTCAGCCGAGATGGTCGTTCCCAGACCGGGCTTATCCAGCTCAACCTGCCCTTTGGCGTTTTTGACATACACACCATGTCCTTCCAGCATGATCACATCCAGCGCCCCATCCGGCGTGACTCCGAAACCGCCCCAGAAGTCTGTTCCACGCACACCAATGGTCGCAACCGAGGTCGTGACCTCAAACCGGTGCGGACGGGTGGTGATCGAACCCGAAATACTGCGGAAGGCGCCCTTCAACAAGTCAAACAATGCAATATTGGGCTGTTTGCGGAAAATCCGGTAATCCCGGATGACCATTTCACTATCCTTGCCAACCGTCAGCTTGGTGCCGTCACGCAGCTTCAATTCGGCCACGCTGCCCGCCTTGGTGCGAAACAGGTCGCCACGGCAAATCTTGGCGCCCACCTCGGGTGCAACTGTCTGTGCGTTGCGGACCATTTCCACCGTCCCCTTGATACTGGCCACTTCACCAACGCGGCAATGCGCCGGATTGTTGGCGGCGGTTGCAGCTCCGGAAGCCAACATCGCCGCCAGCAGGATGATTTTCTTCATGATGCGTTCCCCAAAGGTTTGTGTTTTGCCGAAGCTCATTTGCTTACTGTTGTAAATACGAGCACTTTCGCGTTTCAGACGCTACTGATAACACATTTTTTTCAATCCCACCCCATGACAAAACTAAGGTTAATTAACCGTTCCCTACTGCCCTACTGCGCACGATTTCAGGCAAAATAGAGACCTATACATTCATAGATATTTGGCGATGAGCAGTAACAAAAAGACATCCGGCGGCGGCTCCATTGCGCAAAACCGCAAGGCGCGCCACGAATTCTTCATTGAAGATACTTTTGAGGCCGGACTGGTCCTGCAGGGCTGGGAGGTCAAGGCTTTGCGCGCCGGGCGCCTGAGCCTGATCGACGCCTATGTACTGCTTAAGGACGGCGAGGCCTTCCTGCTGGGGACCAATATCACCCCGCTGCTGTCCACCTCCACCCATTACGTTCCGGAAGCCACCCGCACCCGCAAGATGCTGCTGAACAAGCGGGAGCTGGACCGGTTGATCGGCGCGGTGCAACAAAAGGGGTATACCTGCATTCCGTTGTCGTTCTATTGGCACAACGGCAAGGTGAAGTGCGAGATTGCGCTGGCCAAGGGCAAACAGTTGCACGACAAGCGCGACGCCGACAAGGATCGTGACTGGCAGCGCGAGAAAGGCCGCCTGATGCGGGATCGCGGTTAAACTCCCCCCACCTCACTTGATTTCCGCCCTGTCGACCGCAAATACAGGTATAATGGATGAACCAACGGGGGTGTACTGGCTTCGACGCCGGTGATGAAACTCTGTGGTGCATGTCGAGAGTGAGATGTCTCTCGTAAATACCAATCTCAAACAAATAGTCGCAAACGACGAAACTTACGCACTCGCCGCCTAACGGCGAAGCAATGAACCTGAATGTCTGTGGTCGGGGAATTTGCGCGTACGCTACACAGGCTCGCTTAATGTCTCGCCTCGCGGCACTAAGCTAAAACCCAGAGGATCGCTTGTTGCGCCCTGCCTTTCGGGTAGCAACCGGCTAGAGCAATAGAATAGGCTAAACATGTAGATCCAGGGGCGTAGTGCCGTCGGACGGGGGTTCAACTCCCCCCACCTCCACCAAACCCAATAAAAAAGCCAACCTGATGGTTGGCTTTTTTATTTCCGGCGCCGGACTTATTGGCGGCAGCCGGCCGTCAAGTCCATTTGCGCATCATAGACCGAGGTCTTGACTCCGGCCACGCCCAGCAGGGTATGAAACAGGTTGTCATGCGAGGCCGGTTGACGGGCGCGCTGTTGCAGGCACGACAGGTTCACTCCGGCATCCGGCGACAACCACATGACCATCGGTACGTGCTTCTGTTCATCCGGTGCAATCGAATACGGAATGCTGTGCAGGTACATGCCGTTTTCGCCCAGTGATTCACCATGATCGGAGACATACAGCAAGGCCGTGCGATGCGTGGACTCCACGGACTTCAGGAAGTCGATCGTCTTGGCCACGACATGATCCGTGTAGAGAACGGCATTATCGTAGGTATTGACGATATGCGGCTTTTCGCAGGTTTCCAGCTTGGTGGTGTCGCAGGTCGGCGTGAAGCGGCGGAAAGCGTCCGGATAGCGCTGGAAGTAAGCTGGTCCGTGTTGCCCCATCTGATGCAATACAACCACCATATCCCCTTCCGTGCCAGCCACCTCCTTATCAAGTCCGGCCAGCAGGATTTCGTCGAAACACTCATCTCCATGACAGAGGGCCGGATCCTTGCGGGTGATCATGACCTGCTCCTCCACCCCCTTGCAGACGCCTTTGCAGCCCGACTGGTTGTCCCGCCACAAAACGCGTAAACCCGCATGTTGCAAAACGTTCAGTACCGATTCCGTCCCCAGTATCTTGTCCTCGTCATAATGACGTCGTCCGTATACCGAGAACATGCAGGGCAAGGAGGTGGCCGTGTTGGTGCCGCAGCTGGTGACTTCCGGGAAGTTGATGACCTGGCGTGTCGCCAGCTCCGGCGTGGTCTGGCGGGCATAGCCATTCAGGCCCCAGTTGGCCGCGCGCAACGTTTCTCCGACCACCACTACCATCAGCAGCGGCTTCTGGCCATCCGCGCGAGGCGGTTTGACGGCATCGGCGCCGATGACCTCCCGCGGACGGTTCATTACCTGGTTTTTCAGTAAACCGACGCGAATGAGGGCGTACGTGTAATTGCCGGGCGTAATCAGATAGCGAATGGACTTGTGCTCGCGCATCATCGGCACCAGCTGCTTGGAAATGGGCAACACCGCCACTACCGTAACCGCGACAGCCGCGAGAATGGCCAGGGGGCGCTTGTACCAGCACTGCCGCAGCGGCGGACGACTGATGCGGATCTTCCACAACAACACCCAAGGCACAATGATGTAGAAGGCAATGAAGGGGATCATGTCGAAAGCCAGCAGGTCACGGACTTCCCTGATATCGGTTTCCAGGAAATTCTGCGCCATGGCGGCATCGATATAAATGCCGAAACGAGCCATGAAGTAAGCCGAGGCTCCGCTCAGGAAAACCATGACGGCCAGCAAAGGCTTGGCGGTCCAGCGGTTGACAAGCACGCTGAGCAGGATGAACTGCAGTGCGGTGACGACAAAGAACATGGCCGTCAGGAAGAACCATCCGGCAGGCCCCGAGACCGCCTGCTTCTGTAAGGTCGCCCAAAGGCTGCCATTGCAGAGCAGGGAAGAAAACAGGCTGGCATACAACGCCAGGCGGGTGGTTGACACCTCCGGGCTCCAGCGGTTAAAGGCGCTCAGGGCGGCGTTTAGACGGGCTTTCATACGCTTGATTCACGACACAGGTTAGCGACATTCGCCGCGCGACCGTTACAGCGGACGCGCGGCGATGGAGGAGCATTTACTTGGGTTTGACGATATCCAGCAACTCTACCTCGAACACCAGGACGGAGTTGGGGGGAATCGGGCCGCTGCCGTTCTCACCATAACCCAGCTTGGCGGGGATGGTCAGGCGGTACTTGGAGCCGACCGTCATCAGTTGCACGCCTTCCGTCCAGCCCGGAATCACCTGGTTCAGCGGGAAGGTGACCGGCTCGCCGCGCTTGATGGAGCTGTCGAAAACCGTGCCATCGAGCAGCTTGCCTTCGTAGTGAACCTTGACTTCGTCAGTCGCGGCGGGCTTGGCGCCCTTGCCTTCCGTCAGGACCTCATATTGCAGGCCGGAGGCGGTGGTTTTGACACCGGGCTTCTTGGCGTTCTCCGCCAGGTACTTCTCGCCCTTGGCGACATTTTCGCTGGAAGCCTTGGTCATCCGCTCTTCCATTTCCTTCTTCATGCGCTGGTCAAAGGCCATCAGCGTCGCTTTCATTTGCTCAGGCGTCAGCGCTCCGGGCTTCTTGGCGAAAGCGTCACGCAGGCCGGCCTCATAGCCGTCCAGGTCCAGCTTCGGTACCTGTGCTTCCATGGACTTGCCCGTCATGTAGCCAATGCTGTAGGCCGCCTTGGCATCTTCGGTTTCCAGCTTGGGAGCCTTGGACTGGCCGGGCTTGTTGCAGGCTGCCAGCCCCGCTGCGACAGCGATGACGATACCTGCGATCTTGAAGTGACGCTTCATGTTGGTGTCCTGAATAAAGTGGGCGCGAAAAAGACCACGAAATTACACCCTAACGCGCCAAAGCGCCAGTTACGGTTCACAACCGGCCTGTAAAGGGCAATTACAAAGCGCGTCTACGCCGTTGCCCGCACCTTACTTATAGTGTTGAGACGCATTCGCGCTTTCTCTTTTGGATTTGAAAACAGGACTTCATTTTCTATGCCCCACGATATCAGCCTGATCTCGATGATTGCTGTCGGCCTGGCGCTGGCGCTGGTCCTCGGCTATCTGGTCTCCCGCCTGAAAATGCCGCCGCTGGTCGGCTACCTGCTCGCGGGCGTGGCGATCGGTCCCGCGACGCCGGGCTTTGTCGCCGATGTCGGTCTGGCGGGCCAATTGGCGGAAATCGGCGTCATGCTGCTGATGTTCGGCGTCGGCCTGCACTTCTCGCTGGCGGACCTGATGGCGGTGCGGCGCATTGCCGTACCCGGCGCGATTGTGCAGATCGCGGCCGCCACCGCCCTGGGCGCCCTGACCGGACTGCTGTGGGGCTGGCCGTTCGGACAGGCGCTGGTTTTCGGGCTGGCGCTGTCAGTCGCCAGCACGGTGGTGTTGCTACGGGCGCTGGAGGATCGCGGCCTGCTGGACAGCATCAACGGCCGGATTGCCGTCGGCTGGCTGGTGGTGGAAGACCTGGTGATGGTGCTGACGCTGGTGCTGTTGCCGCCGCTGGCGGGGTTGCTGGGCGGCAAGCCTCTGCCCGGTCATGAGGATGCGGGCGGACACATGCTGCAAACGCTGCTGGTGACGCTGGGGAAAATCAGCGCGTTCATCGTCTTCATGCTGGTTGTGGGAAAACGCCTGTTCCCCCGCCTGTTGTGGCTGGTGGCGCGCACCGGCTCCCGCGAGCTGTTCACGCTGTGCGTGATCGCCACGGCGCTGGGAGTGGCCTACGGTTCCGCCAAGCTGTTTGATGTGTCCTTCGCACTGGGAGCCTTCTTCGCCGGGATGATGATGCGGGAGTCCGAATACAGCCACCGCGCCGCCGATGAATCCCTGCCCTTGCGCGATGCCTTTTCGGTGCTGTTCTTTGTCTCGGTGGGCATGTTGTTCGCCCCCCAAGTGTTGGTGAATGCGCCGCTGAAGGTGCTGGCCGTGGTGCTGATCATCATGCTGGGCAAGACGCTGGCGGCGATGGCTCTGGTGCTGCTGTTCCGCTATCCGCTGAATACGGCGCTGACCGTGGGGGCAAGCCTAGCGCAGATCGGCGAGTTCTCGTTCATTCTGGCCGGGTTAGGCATGGCGCTGGGCTTGCTCTCGGTGGAGGCCAACAGTTTGATCCTGGCGGGTTCGCTGATTTCCATCGCACTGAACTCGCTGCTGTTCGCCTCGGTCGAACCGGCGCTGGCCTGGATTCGCGGGCGTTCGGAACTGGCGCGACGACTGGAGCGCCGTGACGACCCGCTGGCGCAGCTACCGATGTCGATTGATCAGGAACGCCTGACCGGACAGGTGGTGCTGGTGGGCTATGGCCGCGTCGGCCGCCGCATTGCCGCGCAACTGGAGGCGGCGGGCATTCCCTATGTGGTCGCGGAACAGAACCGGGAACTGGTGGAAACACTCCGGAAACGGGACATTCCGGCGGTTTCCGGCGATGCCTCCGAAGCCGAGGTCCTGATCCAAGCGCACATCCATCGCGCCGGGCTGCTGGTGATCGCCACCCCCGACAGCCTGCATGCCCGGCAAATGGTGGCGATTGCCCGGGCACTGAATCCCGGCGTGCAGGTCTTGCTGCGCACCCACAGCGAGGAAGAAGCCCGGATGCTGGAAAAGGAAGGGCTGGGAACGGTCTTCTTCAGCGAGGGTGTGTTGGCGCAGAGCATGGGACGCCGCATCCTCGACGCCTTCGGCAACCGCGCCTGACCACCGCCGCGCTCAGTCCTTGCCGACGTTCAGCACGGGCTGGGTTTCGTTGTCGGAAACCAGCACCGTCATCAGGTTGATGACCAGCTTGACCCGGTCGGCATCGGCCAGCTTGACCACACCTTCCGCTTCCAGTTGCTCAATCCCCATTTTCACCATGCTGACCGCGCCTTCCACGATACGGCCGCGCGCCGACACCACGGCTTCCGCCTGCTGGCGGCGCAGCATGGCACTGGCGATTTCCGGGGCATAGGCCAGATGGGCGATGCGGGCTTCAACAATCTCGATACCCGCCAGCAACACGTGTTCCTGAATGGTTTCCGCCAGCAGACGCGCTACCGCATCCATGTCGCCGCGCAGCGAGTTCAAGCCGTGGCTGTCGCCGTCATACCAGCGTGAACTGACCACGGCGCGCACGGCGGATTCGCTCTGGATGACCACGTAGGTACCGTAATCCTCGACATCGAACAGCGCCCGCGCCGTGTCCGCCACCCGCCAGACCACGACCGCCGCCACTTCCACCGGATTCCCGGCGCGGTCGTTGACCTTCAGCGTCGGTGTTGTCAGGTTGTGAACCCGCAGCGAGATGCGTTGCCCGGCGTAAAACGGATTTACCCAGAAGAAGCCCGATTCCTTCATGGTGCCCGCATACTGGCCGAAAAAGGTGAACAGCGCCGCCTGATTGGGCTGAAGGATATTGAAGCCCTTGGAAATGAACATCAGCAGCGGGATGGCGATGATGGCGGTAATGGACGGCATGCCTTGCCCGGTTACCGGGACGCCGACAATGTGCCAGATAGCGGTGCCAAACAGCGCCAGCCACACGGGCAGCGCCAGCCAGCCGGACAGCCCGGAAACATTTCCCTCTTCACTTTGCGCCTTCATGCCGGGTTCCTCGGATCATTATTGGAGAAACAGTCTAGCCCTGCCCCATGACACTCACAAGACGCGGAATTCGCCGCCAATACCGGGCGGTCTGGCGCTATAGTAAGGAGTACCCATAAAAACGTGAGGACAATCCTCCATGACGACAGGCCGTCACGCCACTCTGGACGCCAATGAAGTCGTCGCCTCGGTCGCCTACCGGCTGAGCGAAGCCATCGCCATCTATCCGATTACCCCGGCCTCGGCCATGGGCGAGCATGCCGATGACTGGGCGGCGGGCCAACGACCGAACCTGTGGGGACAAGCGCCGTCGGTGATCGAGATGCAGTCGGAAGGCGGCGCGGCCGGAGCCGTGCACGGCGCGCTGCAGGCCGGGGCGCTGACCACGACCTTCACCGCCTCGCAAGGCCTGTTGTTGATGATGCCGAACCTGTACAAGATTGCCGGGGAACTGACCGCCTTCTGCCTGCATGTGGCCGCGCGCAGCGTCGCCACACATGCGCTGTCCATCTTCGGCGACCATTCCGACGTGATGGCGATGCGCCCGACCGGCTTCGCGCTGCTGGCATCCGGGTCGCCGCAGGAGGCGCAGGATCTGGCCGCCATTGCCCATGCCGCCACGCTGGAGTCGCGTATCCCCTTCCTGCACTTTTTCGACGGTTTCCGCACCTCGCATGAATTGCAGAAAATCCGCACGCTGGCGGACGAAGACCTGCGCGCGCTGATCGACCCCGCCGCCGTCCGGGCTCACCGCGAGCGGGCGCTGACGCCGGACCGCCCGGTGTTACGCGGCACGGCGCAAAATCCCGACGCCTTCTTCCAGGCCCGTGAAGCCGCCGAGCCGTGGTATCGCGCCTGCCCGGAGACGGTCAGCACCGTCATGGAACGCTTTGCCGGCATCACCGGCAGGCAGTACCGGCTGTTTGATTACCACGGTCATCCCGAAGCGGAACGGGTGCTGGTGCTGATGGGTTCCGGTGCGGAAACCGCCCATGAAACCGCGGACTGGCTGCTGGCGCGCGGCGAGAAGGTCGGCGTGCTGCGCGTCCGGCTGTACCGGCCGTTCTCGGTCCGGCATTTCCTGGATGCCCTGCCCGCCAGCGTTACCGCGCTGGCGGTGCTGGACCGCACCAAGGAACCCGGAGCCACCGGCGATCCACTCTATCTCGATGTCGTGGCGGCATTGATGGACGGTCTGGCGGCGGGCGACCTGCCGTTCGCCGGGCTGCCGAAAGTGATCGGTGGCCGCTACGGCTTGTCTTCCAAGGAGTTCACGCCCGGCATGGCCAAGGCGGTGTTCGACGAACTGGCGCGTCCGGCGCCGCGCCGCCGCTTCACCATCGGTATTCGTGACGATATTTCACACAGTTCGCTGGACTATGACGAGACGCTGGATATTGAGAGCCCGGACGTGACCCGCGCCGTCTTCTACGGCTTGGGCGCGGACGGCACCGTCAGCAGCAACAAGGCGTCGATCAAGCTGATCGGTGACCAGACCGAACTTTATTGCCAGGGACACTTCGTCTACGACTCGAAGAAATCCGGCTCCACCACCGTTTCACACCTGCGCTTTGGGCCGAAGCCGATCCGTTCCACCTACGAGATCCGGCATGCGCCGTTCATTGCCGTCCACGATGCCGGTTTCTTGGATAAATACGATGTCCTGGAGCGCGCCGCCGACGGCGCGACGTTGCTGCTGAATACCCCTGCCCCGGCCGAAACGGTCTGGACGACACTGCCGCAGGAAATACAACGCGGGCTGATCGCCAAGGGCTGCCGCCTGTTTGTCATCGACGCCTCGCGCATTGCCGCCGACGCCGGACTGGGCAACCGCATCAACACCGTCATGCAGGTCTGCTTCTTTGCGCTGGCGAAAGTGCTGCCGCTGGATCAGGCGCTGGCCGGGATCAAGCAATCGGTGACCGAGGTCTGGGGCAAGCGCGGCAGCGAAGTGATCCGCCGCAATCACGCCGCGATTGACGGCGCGCTGGCGGGTCTGCATGAGGTGTCGTTGCCGTCGATTGCCGACAGCACGCGGCAACGGCGCGCGATGGTGACCGCCGATGCTGACGCCTTCGCACAGCGCGTGACCCGGTTGTTGCTGGAAGGATACGGCGACCGCTTGCCGGTCAGCGCCTTCACCCCGGACGGCACCTGGCCGACCGCCACCAGCAAACTGGAAAAGCGCGATATTGCCCACGAGATTCCGGTCTGGGAACCCGATGTCTGCGTGCAGTGCAACCGCTGCTCGACGATCTGTCCCCATTCCGCCATCCGCACCGTGGTCTTCGAGCCGGAAACCGCCGCGAACGCGCCGGACGCCTTCCGCCATGTGCCGGAAACGGCGACGCCGGAGCTGAAAGGTCTGGCCTATACCGTGCAGGTGGCCCCGGACGATTGCACCGGCTGCGGCCTCTGCGTTGACGAATGCCCGGCCAAGGACCGCAAGCAGTTGAAACGCAAGGCGATCAACATGCGGCCGGTGGCGGAGCATCGGGAGCGGGAACGCGAGGCCTGGGCTTTCCTGACCACGGTGCCGCCGATCGAGCGCACCCGCATTCCCCGCGACGCCAAGAGCCTGGCGCTGCTGCCGCCCTTGTTCGAGTTCTCAGGCGCGTGCGCGGGCTGCGGCGAAACCCCGTATATCCGGCTGCTGACGCAGCTGTTCGGCGACCGGTTGCTGATCGCCAACGCCACCGGCTGCTCGTCGATCTACGGCGGCAACCTGCCGACCACGCCCTACACGCGCGACGCCCACGGACGCGGCCCGGCCTGGAACAATTCGCTGTTCGAGGACAATGCCGAATTCGGCTTCGGCCTGCGGCTGGGCGTCGACCGGCTGCACGACCACGCCCGGCAATTGCTGGATGCCCTGGCCCCGCAACTGCCGGAAAACCTGTTGGCAGCGTTGTCTGCCCGGACCGACACCACCAACGAAAGCGACATGGCCGCCGCTCGCGACGCCGTCAGCCGCCTACAGGCGCAGCTGACCGGCCTGACCTCCCCGGAAGCCGCCGAACTACAACAACTGGCGGACTATCTGGTTCCGAAGAGCGTCTGGACCATCGGCGGCGACGGCTGGGCCTATGACATCGGTTATGGCGGGCTGGATCACGTGCTGGCGTCCAACCGCAAGGCGAACATTCTGGTGCTGGACACCGAGGTCTATTCCAACACCGGCGGCCAGCAATCGAAGGCTACGCCGCTGGGCGCGGTAGCCAAGTTCGCCAGCGCCGGCAAGGAAACGCGCAAGAAGGATCTGGGGCTGCTGGCGATGAGCTACGGCCATGTCTACGTCGCCTCGGTAGCGATGCAGTCGCGCAGCCACCAGACCGTGAAAGCTTTCCTGGAGGCGGAGGCACATCCGGGGCCGTCGCTGATCATCGCGCACAGCCCCTGCATCGCCCACGGCTATGACCTGCTGCATTCCCCCGCCCAGCAAAAGCGCGCTGTCGACAGCGGCGCCTGGCCACTGTACCGCTTCGACCCGAAACGCATTGACGCCGGGCTGCCGCCGCTGCAACTCGATGCACACGACGACCGCATCCCGATGCAGCAGTACATGGAACAGGAAGCCCGCTTCCGCATGGTGGAACTGCGCGATCCCGAACGCTACCGCACACTGGTGCAGGCCGCCGAACACGCCACCGCCGAACGGCGGGCGCTCTATCATCAACTGGCGGGAATCCGCATACCCGTGACCGAGGTGCCCCATGACTGACCTGAACACGACCTGGATGGGCCTGTCGCTGCGATCACCGCTGGTGGTGGCCGCCTGTCCGCTGTCCGATGACCTGCCGCAACTGGAAAAGCTGGTCGCCGCCGGAGCGGGCGCGGTGGTGATGCGCTCGCTGTTTGAAGAGCAGATTGCCGTCGAACAAATGGCGGTGCACCGTCACATCGATAGCTGGGTGGACACCAACGCCGAGGCGCGCAGCTTCCTGCCGGACCGCAACCTGTTCCCAGTCGGCGTCGAACCGTATCTGGCGCAGCTGGAGCGCCTGCGCAGCCGGCTGGGCGTGCCGGTGCTAGCCTCACTGAACGGCGTGACGCCGGGCGGCTGGACCGATCTGGCGGCGCAACTGGAATCCGCCGGGGCAGCGGCGATCGAGCTGAACCTCTATGACATCTGTACCGACCCCGCCATGAGCGGCGCGGAAGTGGAAGACTGGCAGGTGTCCACGGTGTGCGAGGTGGTCGGCCGGGTCTCGGTGCCGGTCAGCGTCAAGCTGTCGCCGAACTATACTTCCGTGCCCGCCTTTGCGGCGCGGCTGGCGGCGGCCGGGGTCAGCGGCGTCGTGCTGTTCAACCGTTTCTACCAGCCCGATGTGCTGCTCGACAGCCTCGACCTCGACACGCGGCTGCATCTCTCCACTTCAGCCGAACTGCCGTCGCGCCTGCATGCGCTGGCGCTGCTGCACGGCCGGGTGCCACTGGCGCTGGCGGCCACCGGCGGCATACATACGGGCCGCGACGCCGCCAAGGCCATTCTCTGCGGGGCGGATGTGGTGCAGCTGGCCTCGGCCCTGCTGGAAGGCGGCCCGGCGGCGCTTTCTTCCATTCTGGCGGAATTGCTGGGCTGGCTGAATGGCAACGGCTATGCCTCGGTGAATGAGGCCCGCGGCATCATGTCGCTGGAAAACGCCCCTGATCCAACCACCTGGGAACGATTGAACTACATGCGCATGCTTCAGGGCTGGCAATCCCGCGCCGGTCGGCGATAATGGCGCATCTTTCACCTGCGGAGTCCCGTCTTGGGCGGCCATCACCATCATTCGCACGACGACCACCACGATTGTGATCATCACCACGACCACGGCCATCACGGTCATGGCAGCCACGGACACGGCCACCACCACCACGCTCCCGCCAGTTTCGGCCGCGCCTTCGCGATAGGCATCCTGCTGAATATCGCTTTCGTTTCGGTGGAGGCCTTTTACGGCTGGAAATCGTCCTCGCTGGCGCTGCTGGCCGATGCCGGGCACAACCTTGGCGATGTCGGCGGCTTGCTGCTGGCCTGGGCGGCGATCGCGGCGGGCAACCGCCAGCCGGACAACCGTCACACCTACGGCTGGCGGCGCGGCTCCATCCTGGCCGGGTTCATCAACGCCGTGCTGCTGCTGGGCGCGATGGGCTTCCTGCTGTGGGAAGCCATCCAGCGCTTCCAGTCGCCGCAGCCGGTGGGCGGCGTGACGGTGATGGTGGTGGCGGCCATCGGCGTGGTCATCAACGGCCTGACCGCCATGCTGTTCATGCGCGGCAGCCACGACGACATCAACATCCGCGGCGCCTTCCTGCACATGGCGGCGGACGCGCTGGTGTCGGTGGGCGTTGTGCTGGCGGGGGCGCTCTATCTCTGGCAGGGCTGGCACTGGATCGACCCGCTGGTCAGCATCATCATTGCGCTGGTGATTGTCTGGGGCACCTGGTCGCTGTTCCGGCAGTCGTTGCACCTGCTGTTCGACGGCGTGCCGGAACAGATCAACCTGCCCGCCGTGCGCCAGTGCCTGATGGCGATCGAAGGCGTGGCCGATGTGCATGACCTGCATGTCTGGGCGCTGGGCTCCTCGGAACTGGCGCTGACCGCGCATCTGGTGGTGGCGGACAATCACCCGGACCGCGAAGGCCTGCTGCAATTCGCCATCGCCGAAATGCAGGAAGACTTCGGCATCCGCCACGTGACGCTGCAACTGGAGTCTACGGATTTTGCCCGCCAGTGCGCCCTGGGCAGCACCTGCCTCCACCCGACCGCCTGAGGTTCCGGAATCTTCATGAGCCACTTCGACCTGACCACTGGCCTGATCCTCAAGGCCGCCGCCTTTGCCGCCGAGAAGCACCGCGACCAGCGGCGCAAGGACCCGGAAGCCTCGCCCTACATCAATCACCCGATCGCGCTGGCCAACCTGTTGGCCTCGCAGGGCGTGACCGAAGCGGAAGTGCTGTGCGCCGCCCTGCTGCACGACACCATCGAAGATACCGAAACCACGGTGGCGGAACTGGAGGCCCATTTCGGGGAACGCATCGCTGCCATCGTGCTGGAAGTCACCGATGACAAGCACCTGCCCAAGGCGGAACGCAAGCAGCAGCAGATCGACCACGCGCCGCATGTCTCGCCGCAAGCGAAGCTGGTGAAGCTGGCGGACAAGATCTGCAACCTGCGCGACATCCTGCATTCCCCGCCCGCCGGCTGGCCGCTACAGCGTCAGCAGGAGTATTTCGAGTGGGCGGCGAAGGTGATTGCCGGCGTGCGCGGCACCCATGCCGGACTGGAAGCCCTCTTCGACGAGGTGTACGCGCGACGCCGCGAATTGCGCGCCTGCCCGCTGTCGTAAAAACGGGCGGAGCCTTCCGCCTTCCGCTATACTCCGCGCCCTACCCGATTTTCCCCTCCCTGATCCGGATTTTACATGTCATTTGCTGAACTCGGCCTTGCGCCGGAACTGGTGCGCGCCCTGCTGGAGCGCGGCTACACCGAACCCACCCCCATCCAGGCCCAGGCCATTCCCGCCGTGCTGGGCGGCCAGGACCTGCTGGCCGCCGCCCAGACCGGCACCGGCAAGACGGCGGGTTTCACCCTGCCGATCCTGCAGCGACTGTCGCTGATCGACTTTTCGCGGGTCAACCACAAGGCCAAGATTCGCGTGCTGATCCTGACCCCGACCCGGGAGCTGGCGGCGCAGGTGGAAGAAAGCGTCCGTGAATACAGCAAGCACCTCGACATCAAGTCGATGGTGATGTTCGGCGGCGTCAACATCAATCCGCAGATCCAGCGCCTCAACCGCCGTGTTGATATCCTGGTGGCGACCCCCGGTCGCCTGCTGGACCATATCGGCCAGAAGACCATCGACCTCAGTGGCATTGAAACGCTGGTGCTGGATGAAGCAGACCGCATGCTGGACATGGGCTTCATCCGCGATATCCGCCGCATCCTGCCCCTGCTGCCCGCGCAGCGCCAGAACCTCCTTTTTTCCGCTACCTTCTCGGATGAAATCCGTGAGCTGGCCAACGGCATCCTGAAGAACCCGGTCAGCATTGAAGTCGCCAAGCGCAATACTCCCACCGAACTGGTGGCGCAGGTGGTGCATCCGGTTGACCGCGACAAGAAACGGCCGATGCTGGAAAAACTGATCAAGGACGGCAAGTGGACGCAGGTGCTGGTCTTCACCCGCACCAAGCACGGCGCCAACCGTCTGGCAGACCAGCTGGGCGATGCCGGTATCCCGGCCATGGCGATCCACGGCAACAAGAGCCAGTCGGCGCGGGAAAAGGCGCTGGGCGAGTTCAAGGCCGGTCGCCTGCGGGTACTGGTCGCCACCGATATCGCCGCGCGCGGCATCGACATCGACGCCCTGCCGCATGTGGTCAACTACGAACTGCCGAACACCCCGGAAGACTACGTGCACCGCATCGGCCGAACCGGCCGCGCCGGAATGAGCGGCGAAGCCGTCTCGCTGGTCTGCGTCGACGAACACAAGCTGCTGGCCGACATCGAACGCCTGATGAAGCGCAAGCTGCAATCCATCGTCATTCCCGGCTTTGAGCCGGACCCCAACGCCAAGCCCGAACCGCTGCGCAAGCCGCAGCCGCCGCGCAACCCGCGCAATCCCCAGGGCGGTCGCGGTTCGGCCCCGGCCAAGCCCGGCGGCAGCGGCGGTAAACCCGCTCCCCGCAAGCCGGGCGCGGGTGGCGGCAATTCCGGCGGCGGCAAGCCGCGCTTCCACTCCTCCGGCTCTCGCGGCTGACGGAATGGCGGCATAAAAAAACCGGGGCATGCCCCGGTTTTTTTATGCCCGTACGACTGGTGGTCAGAGGATCAGGCGTCCTACCCACCAGGCGACGGCGGCAATCGCCGCGCTGGCCGGAATAGTCAGGATCCAGGCCCAGACGATATTGCCCGCCACGCCCCAGCGCACCGCCGACATGCGGTTGGTGGAGCCGACGCCGACAATGGCGCCGGTGATGGTATGCGTGGTTGAAACCGGCACGCCCATGCTGGTCGCCAGGAACAGCGTGATCGCACCGCCGGTTTCGGCGCAGAAACCGCCGACCGGCTTCAGCTTGGTGATCTTTTGTCCCATCGTCTTGACGATGCGCCAGCCGCCGAACATGGTGCCCAGACCGATGGTCACGTAGCACATGATGACGATCCAGCCCGGCAGATGGTCCGGCCGGGCTTCCATCCAGTGCGGCAACACATGGGCGCTGGACGCCGTGGCGGCAATCAGCAGCATCCAGATGATGCCGGCGGTCTTCTGCGCGTCATTGCCGCCGTGTCCCAAGCTGTACAGCGCCGCCGAGACCAGTTGCAACTTGCGGAAATACTTGTCCACCTTCTTGGTGCTGGTCTTGAAGAATATCCAGCCTACCATGACCATCAGCAACGAGCCGAACAGGAACCCCAGCAACGGCGACACCACGATGAAGGTGACGATCTTGATCAGGCCCGAGGAAATCACCGCGCCGGTGCCCGCCTTGGCGATGGCGGCGCCGCACAGGCCGCCGATCAGCGCGTGCGAGGAACTGGAAGGAATGCCGAAATACCAGGTAATGAAATTCCACGCCACCGCCCCGACCAGCGCTCCGAAAATCACGTAATGATCCACAATCGCGGGATCAATCGTCCCCTTGCCGATGGTGGCGGCCACCTTCAGCGGAAAGAGGAAATAGGCCACGAAGTTGAAGAAGGCGGCGAACAGCACGGCTGTTTGCGGTTTCAGCACCCCGGTGGAAACAACGGTCGCGATCGAGTTGGCGGAATCGTGGAAGCCGTTCATGAAATCGAAGGCCAGCGCCAACAGGATCAGCAGCAGCACGACCCCGAAACTTATCTGCATGGCGTCCATGGAGGGACTCCTCTATCTCAGGAATTTTCCAGAACGATGGCTTCGATAATGTTGGCGACACCGTCGCAACGGTCGGTCACTTCTTCCAGCTTTTCATAGATCGCCTTCAGGCGGATCAGTTCACGCACATCCTGCTCTTCCCGGAACAGCTTGGACATGGCTTCCAGCAGCAGCACGTCCGCCTCGGCTTCCAGGCGATAGATGTCCTTGCAGGTGGCCAGGATGGAAGCGCTGTTATCCATGCTGCTCAACAGGCTGGAGGCTTCATGCATCTTTTTGACACAGGCCGTGATCAGCTTGGCGAAATGCTGCATTTCAGGCGTGGCGTACTGAATGTCGTACATGGTGACGGCCTGGGCGGCGTCCTGGATGTTATCCAGCACGTCATCAAGGCGGGAAATCAGTTGGTGGATTTCATTGCGGTCAAGCGGCGTAATGAAGGTTGCATGCAAAAGCGAAATGGTGTCGCGGGTGATCACGTCGGCGCGGGACTCAATATCATCAATGGCCTGAACCATTTCACTGGCTTCGCCCGGGGAGCGCCGCTTCAGCGCATCCATCAACGCTTCCAGTGCTTCAGCACCCTGCACGGCCTCTTTGACATGGGCGGTGAACAGGTCGAAGAATTTGGCCTCTTTGGGCATGAAACGTCCAAACATGACGTAAATCCGGTCAAACAAGGGGCGCTAAGTTTATCAGTAGTCACACGGATCGTGACAGTATTATGTCAGAATGATGAAAATGCGCCCCGGCGCACTACAGTCCCGCCTCGCGGGCCAGCACGACAAAGCGGCGGGCGGCTCCCTCGGCTTCCGGCAGGGACGTCACCGACAGTTCATAGTCGCGAGACCGGCCCTGCCGGTCGTTCAGGCGTATTCCGCCGCCCCGCGCCATTCCGCTCAGGGCTGCCTGGGCAATCAGCGACTGGATACCGTGGCATGCCTCTTCCGGCAGAAAATCACGGATGGCCCAGACTTGCCCGGCCTCCGGGGGAGCGGGAAAGTCCGCGGACGGCGAATGGAATTGATAGATGCGGCCGTCCATATCCAGTTCCATCAAGGTGTCCGGCAACGCCCCGATCAGGGTGTGCAGATAACTGTTGGCTTCCTGAAGCTCGCGGCGACGGGCGGCTACCTGCATCTCGGCCTGCTTGCGCGCGGAAATATCGCGGCCCTCGATCAGCAGGTTGATGATCTTCATGCGGTGATCCAGCACCGGCCGTACGGAAAAATCGACATCCACGGACTCCCCGTCCTGCAACGGGCAGTTCAGTTCAAACCGCGACTCCTCGCCGGTCACGGCCAGCAGGATGGCGCGACGGAGACGATCCTGGTCATACTCGGAATGCCGCCACCACGGCGTTTCCCAGAAGACCTGTCCCAGAACGTCCTCGGACCGCGAGGAAAACCGGCCGAGCGCGGTATGGTTGACATGGATCAGCCGGCCTTCCAGATCGAGCAGCCCCATGAATTGCAGGCTGCTGTCCAGCATGGCGCTGATCATCTGTTTTTCCTTGAGCAGCGCCTTCTGCACCTGCCGCCGGTACAACAGGGTCACGATCAGCAGCAGGATGATGCCCAACTGGAACAGGATGGTGGCCAGCATGTGCTGCTGGACTTGCTGGTGCGAGGCATTCAGCTCGCTGGTGCGGCTGGCGATAATCCCTTCCAGTTGATGGAGATCGGGAAAGCGGCGGGGACAATCAGGCGCGGGGGCGCTTACCGGCGTCGAAGGTGAAGAAGGAAGGGGCGGCTCAAGCGCCCGGGCGCCTCCCGCTGTCAGCAAAAACAACAGCGCCAGAATCCTGGACAATACTCGATAACCCATTGCTCAGCGATGCTCCCACCCGTACAGCCCGCTCACGGTCTGTTGAATATTCTGATTTTGCCGCCCGATTCCGGCCGCCGCATTAACGTTGCACCAACAATACCCTTTGTAACATTAAGTATTAGGACAACATGGCGTCGAATCATGCAAATCCCATGGATGGCAGATAATGGCACAACGCTGCTCCAAGTTATACCGTCCGGATCACATCCCGGGTATTCCGCAGGGCAGTCTCAGACCAAACAGAATACGGGCCACTCCTCCATGACGTACAGTATTGAAGAACAGTTCACCCTTTCCGTGCACCAGGCCGCACACTCCTGGCGGCGTGCGCTCGACAGGCGGCTGCGCGATCTGGGCTTGGGACGGTCCGGCTGGATGACCATTTCCGTGATAGCACGAGCCGAGTCGCCGCTGTCACAGGTGGAAATATCCACGTTTATCGGGGTGGAAGGAGCCACCATGGTCACTACCCTGGATCGCCTGGAGAAAGCCGGGCTGGTGCAGCGCGTGTCCCATCAGGTTGACCGCCGCATCAAGCTGGTCAGCCTGACCGAGGAAGGCATGGCGCTCTATGCCCGCCTCAAGCAGGTCGCCGATGCCGCGCGCGAGGACCTGCTTACCGGCTTCGGCAAGGAAGAGCTGGCCGAAGCCACCGCCTTGCTGGACCGGGTGCGCGATATTGCCGAGCGTCTGCGCTGACCAGCCGCTCGGGTCGCTCTTGACCCCTGCTCCCCCTTTATGTTTATGTGAAAGACCTGACAACAACAAGACACTTGTGCACCGAGCCCCGTGTCCCGACGAGGTCTTTCCATGCAACCCACTTCCACGCCTCCCTCCGGGGAAGATTCCCTGCTGCTGACCCGGCGCTCGCTGTTGCGCCTGGGCGTCGTCGGCACGGTCGCCCTGACATCGACCAGCATGGTCGCCACCCTGTCCGGCTGCAGCAGTCGTCAGGAGGCCGCCGCCCAAGGCTTTACCTTCCTGCGTGACGCCGATGTCAGCCTGTTCAGGGCACTGATTCCGATTGTGCTGGGCGATGTGGTCAAGACCGGCGACAGCCACTATCAGGGGCTGCAGACCCATGTCCTGAAGAACATTGACGGCGCCCTGGCCAATCTGGGCAAGCCGGCCCAGGGCGAGCTGCTGAAACTGTTCGACCTGCTGCACCTGCGCGCCACCCGCTGGCTGACCACCGGGGTCTGGGCCAACTGGAACGACGCCTCGGCAGACGACCTCCGGTCATTCCTCAAACGCTGGCAAGGCAGTTCGGTCGGCCCGTTCAACGCCGGCTACCGCGTGCTGACCAAACTGGTCGTGGTGTCCTACTACAGCCTGCACGAATCCTGGCGCTTCTCCGGTTACCCCGGTCCGTTGCCTTCCCTTTACCAAGCCGCCAACGCCTGAGGAATTCCGATCATGGCATTTGATGATATCTATACCAAAGGCATTGCCAACGGCTGGAAAGTCACCGACTCCTCCACCCTGACCCAGGACCGTGTTATTGAAACCGACGTGGTCATCATCGGTAGCGGCGCGGGCGGTGGCACCACCGCCGAGATCCTGACCCAGGCCGGTTTGAACGTGGTCATTCTGGAAGAAGGCCCGCTGAAGACCTCCGCCAGCTTCAAGGACATGGACGAAGGCCGCGCCTACCGCGAGCTTTACCAGGAAGGCGCCGGGCGCGCCACCGGCGACGGCGCCATCGCCATCCTGCAAGGTCGCGCCGTCGGCGGCACCACCGTCGTCAACTGGACCGCCAGTTTCCGCACCCCGTCCCATACCCTCAAGCACTGGGCGGACGTCCACGATGTCAAGGGCCACAGCCCCGAGGAGATGGCGCCCTGGTTCGAGAAAATGGAAAAGCGGCTGAACATCGCCCCCTGGTCGATGCCGCCCAACGAAAACAACACGGTATTGCAGACCGGCGCGCAGAAATTGGGCTGGGAATGGCATGTCATTCCTCGCAACGTCAACGGCTGCTGGAACAGCGGCTATTGCGGCATGGGCTGCCCCGCCAACGCCAAGCAATCCATGCTGGTTTCCACCATTCCCGCCGCGCTGGCGGGCGGCGCCACCCTGCTGCACAAGCTGCATGTGGCCCGGCTGCTGATTACCGGCGGCAAGGTGACGGGCGTGGAAGCCATGGCGCTGGATACCGACGCCCGCAAGCCGACCGGTATCAAGGTCAGCGTCAAGGCCAAGCATTACATCCTGTCAGCGGGGGCCATCAACTCCCCGGCGCTGCTGCTGCGTTCAAAGGCTCCCGATCCGCACGAGAGGCTGGGCAAGCGCACCTGCATCCACCCGGTCGTGCTGAGCATGGCGCACATGCCCCAGCCGACCAATCCGTTCTATGGCGCGCCGCAGTCCATCGCCTCCGACTTTTTCCAGTGGAAGGATGGCGCTACCGGGCCCATCGGCTACAAGCTGGAAGTGCCGCCCATGTATCCCGGCATCGCCAGCGGTATTTTCGGCACCTTCGGCAACACGCTGATGGATGAAATGGCCAAACTGCCGAACACCAACGCCATGCTGGCGCTGATGCGCGACGGCTTTGTCGAGGACAGTCAGGGCGGCGTGGTGCGGATAAGCGACAAGGGCGACCCCATCCTTGACTACGATGTCACCGACGCCCTCTGGAACGGAGCCAAACGCGCCTACCTGAGCATGGCGGAAGCACAGTTTGCAGGCGGCGCGAGTGAAGTGAAGATGGCGCATCTGGACTCCGCCTGGGTGAAGACCTGGAAGGAAGCCCAGACGCAGATCAACCAGTTGAGCTACAAGAAGTTCCGCACCGCCCTGTTCACCGCCCACCTGATGGGGGGCTGCACCATGAGTGAAGACGCCAAGAAGGGTGTGGTCAACAGTCGCGGTCGCCACCACCAGCTGGAAAACCTGTCTGTCTTTGACGGCTCGGTATTCCCGACCAGTATCGGGGCCAACCCGCAATTATCCATCTACGGCCTGGTCGCCCAGAACGCCACGGCGCTGGCGACGGAATTGGGAGGAAAGCCGGTCTGACCCGGCGATGTCCGGGGAGGCAACCTCCCCGGACATGGTCTTCAACGAATATCACCTTGTTGCTGGATCTGTTGCATCTGCAGGTTGATTTGCTGCTGTTGTTTGGCGCGGGTGACATAGTTCTGATACGCCGGGATCGAAATCGCCGCCAGCACGCCTATCAGGAAAATTCCTACGGGCACCATCAGGCCGGCAATCACGATTCCCCGGGTATTGGGCGCAGGCTTCAGGCCGAAACGGTTGGCGGTCGGCGTTCCCGGCGCCAACATCAACACCAGCCATAGTATCAGGTTGATGAGAGGCACCATGAAAAGCAGGCTCAACCACCCGCTCCGATCCATATCATTCAGACGGCGCACTGTCAGCGCAATGGTGAAGACGACAATCCCTGCATACATGGCGATGACCACCAGCAGCATCAACTTGTCCGCTTTGATCGCACTGGCGGCTATCGCCAGAATGGCGGCGATCATCATCAGGACGAACGATGTTCCGAAGGAATAAGCCATATAACGGAGGCGACCAATGCGCCCCTTCAGAGCGAACATTTGCGGCAAGTAGGTTTCATCCGAGGAAACAGGGGAGGTATCGCCTGCCGGCGACTGGTAGGGGTTTTGCACATCCATGAGAATTACCTGAAGTCTCGATCAGTAGGGAAGGCAAGTTTACGGTAAAAATACATACCCCTGAACCCCGACAGACGGTACGGTTCTGGCGGGATTTCACCTTGACACCACTCTACATCCCCCCTAATCTTTGTGTACAAATGTACACCGAGATAGTTTCATGTCAGATGACGCCAAAGCACTGCCCACCGCTAAATCCGGCCTGGTCAAAAATCTCCAGCATGCCGGGGCGATCGTTCATGCCGCCAGCCTCAGTGCACGCGAGTTGACTCACCTGGTGGCGGAAATCCACGGCACCATAACCCGGCTGCCCTCGCCATTGAACCGGAGCCACGAAGCGGATATCAGCCATGCGCCTTTTCCCTACCGGATTGTGGCGGGCGCCTTCAACTGGGTGGCTAAGCTGGCCGGGGCGCTGGCCCCGGAAACCGCCGAGTTCGAGGGGCCGATGCCCTTGCGCGTGCAGGCGGCATTGAACGGCGTCAGCGGCGACAAGCTGGCGCGCTGGGACAGTCCGCTGGCCATCCCGATGAGCCTGCGCGACGCCCAGGGGGCCGAGCTGGATTGGGAGGCCTGGCGGCAATCTTCCAGTGTCGGTCATGTTTTCATCCTGCACGGCCTGTGCTGCAGCGAGATCGAGTGGCAGAACCCGGAAGGCGCGGCCTTCGCGCAGGAGCTGCAGGCCCGCGGCTATGCCGTCGGCTGGCTTCGCTACAACACCGGCAAGGCCATTCACGCCAACGGCGAGGAACTGGACGCCTGGCTGGAGGACTTCTTTGCCGACTCGGACAAGCCGTTACTGATGATCGGACATAGCATGGGCGGCCTGCTGATCCGCAGCGCCTGCTACTGGGCCGAAAAGGAAGGCCACCGCTGGACGAGAAACCTGAGCCATATCGCCCTGCTGGGCACCCCGCATCTGGGTGCGCCGCTGGAGCGTCTGGGCAATCAGGCCAACTCCATTCTCGGCCTGACCCCTTACACCAAACCGCTGATGCGGCTGGGCAATATCCGCAGCCGCGGCATCAAGGACCTGCGCCACGGCTGGATCACCCCGGACCACAGCATGCCCGCCCTGCCGCAGCATCCGGAAACGCTGATGCTGGCCTGCGCCATCAACGACAGCCATCGCGACAACCTGGTGGGTGACGGCTGGGTGCCGGTGAGCAGCGCCCTGGCGATGAAGGACAATACCGAATTGCTCTCGGGGCCGAAGGTGCAGCGCGAGTTCATCAACGACTTGTCGCATATCCCGATCATGTCGGATGCGCGGGTCTACCAATTGCTGCGCGAATGGCTGGGGATCCCGCAACCCGCGCACGCGGCGCCGACTCTGATCGAGGAAACCCGTGATGGAGAAACGACTGCTCCGGCCGTCTGACCTCCCGCATTGCAGGCCCTGACGCCTTCGGTTAATGTGCCCGGCATTCACGACGAATCCGGGCATTTTCATGCGTTACTCCCTGAGCAACTCCCATCTGCGCCTTGAAATCGACCTTCTTGGCGCGGAACTGAAAAGCGTACGCAGCGCCGAAACCGGCCGCGAATACCTGTGGCAGGCCGACCCGGCCTACTGGAACCGCACCTCGCCGGTACTGTTTCCAATTGTCGGCAGCCTGACCGGCAAGACCTGTTTCGTGGACGGCCAACCATGGTCGATGCCGCAGCACGGCTTGGCGCGCGACCGCGAATTCACGCTGGTGGAGCAAGGGCCGGCTTTCCTGACGTTTGAGCTCCGCTCAGACAGCGCCACCCGCGCCGCCTACCCTTTCGACTTCATCCTGCGCACCCGCTATGACCTGGACGGCGATACCGTCCGCACCGGCTGGACGGTGATCAACCCCGCCGAAGTGGTCATGCCGTTTTCCATTGGTGCGCATCCCGGCTTCTCGACGGCGCTGGAAAGCGGCGATGTATTCGAGGATTACGAAGTGGTGCTCGACCACGAGGCGCAATACTACCTCTGGGCGCTGAACGACCGGGGGCAACTGGTGGATACGCGGATTCCGTTCCGGGAGCCGCTGGATCGTTTCAGCCTGGAATACCGCTATTTTGAAGTCGATGCGCTGGTGTTCCCGGACCGGCAGCTGTCGGCGGTGACGCTGCGCAGCCGCAAGCACGGCCACGGCGTTCACGTCGGCTTTGAGGGCTTCCCGGTTGTGGCGCTGTGGACGGCGGACGGCAAGCGCAAGCGCTCGCCCTTCCTGTGCGTGGAGCCGTGGTTCGGCCATGCCGATACCCAGGATGGCCCGTTTGAGCTGGCGCGGAAGCCGGGTATCCGCCGGCTTCCGGCCGGTGAAACTTTCGAAGCCGCTTACACGATGCGCTTCTTCTAAAGCCCCCCGGCGGTGCGCTCCTCCAGGCATTCGTAGGAGCCGGCTGCAAATTCACGGCAAATGAATGGCCGGTTCTCGTAAATGATGCAGAGCATGGTGTCGCGGTCCAGCGCCGCGCACCAGCCGTCCTCCAACCGCAACATGACTTCGCCGCCCCAGGCGTCAATGTCGATATAACGTTCCGGAACCCCGGTTTCGGTAATCAGCATCACTTCCAGCTTGCAGCAGCAGGCGCGGCATGTGGCGCAGGTGATGGCGGGGTCAGCTATCGGGCTGGTTTCAATCTTCATCAGTCGGAAAAGGCTGGCGGCGAAAGAGGCATATTACACCGCCGGCGGGACAACAGGGGGATTGCCGGGCAATGCCTTACTGGGCGGGCGCCGCAGCCGGGCGGGCTTTCAGGTAGGCATCCAGCGCATCCCGGTATGGATCCAGCGGCACCATGGCGCTGAGCGCCTTCTCGTCGCACTTGTTGAGCACGGCCAGCGCCAGATTATTGACGGATTGGGCGGGAATGAACCGGCGCATGTTGGTCCACTTGTCGAATTTGGCCTGGATGTTGTCGAAAATCAGCTGGATCGACTGGGTCTGGGCATAGATGTTGGCGCCATAGATATCGCTGTACTGCGCCCAGTGCGCCTGCATTTTCGGATCGGGATCGGACTGGCGCTGGTCTTCGGCAATGGACAGGCATTCCAGAAACTGGTCGGTGGCTTCCGGAAGCGCGGGGGCTTCATCCGCGCGGGCCGCCGACAGGCCGGCCAGCGCCCAAAAACCCAAACCGATTACCGCCTGCAGCTGCTTTTTCATGATGTATCTCCGGAGCACTAAGGATTGGCAAGCACGCGACAGGGATAATGTCCCGGCTTTTTCCCTACTGTATAAGCCACACGGAGACCGGGTAACCCTCCCACGGTAGGGTATGGGCTATAAAAAAGCCCCCATGCGGGGGCTTTCTCACCATCAGTACTTCCGCTCCTTTTCCTTGAACGAATCCAGCTCCTTGGGGTCGGTTCGCATATGACCGTCCACAATCAGCTTGAAGAACAAGGGCACGAAGAACACGGCCAGGAAGGTGGCGGCCATCATGCCGCCCATGACGCCGGTGCCGACCGACTGCCGCGCCCCCGCGCCCGCGCCGTGGCTCAGCGCCAGCGGCAGCACACCCAGGATGAACGCCAGCGAGGTCATGATGATCGGCCGCAGACGCAGGCGCGCGGCTTCCAGCGACGCCTGCGCCGCCGACATGCCCTCTTCCATCTTCAGCACCGCGAATTCCACGATCAGGATCGCATTCTTCGCCGCCAGCCCGATCAGCGTCACCATGCCGATCTGGAAGTAGACGTCGTTGGTCAGCGGCGGTGCGGGAATGCCCATCGCCATGAACACCAGATTGCGCACCCAGATGATCGCCAGCGCGCCGAAGATGCCGAACGGCACCGCCAGCAGCACCGCCAGCGGCAAAGCCCAACGCTCATACAAGGCCGCCAGGATCAGGAACACCATGACCACCGCCAGCCCCAGCGCAATCGCGGAACTGCCGTCGGACTGCTTTTCCTGATAGGACGCCCCGGTGAACTCATACTGGAAGTCGGGCGGCAAAACCTTTTTCATGGTTGCTTCCACCGCCGCCAGCGCCTGACCGGAACTGATGCCGGGCGCGCCCGACCCCATCAGCTTGACGGCGGGGAGGTTGTTATACCGGTCCAGGCTGTCCGGTCCGGAGCTGAAGCTGACGTTGGCGATGGCCGACATCGGCACCATCGCCCCCGTGCTGCTGCGCACATAAATGCTGCCGATATCCTCGGGCCGTTTGCGGTAAGGAGCATCCGCCGACATCAGCACCTGCCAGGCGCGGCCGTACTTGTTGAAGTCGTTGACATAATAGGTGCCCAACGTCGCCGACAGCGTGTTGAACGCCTCGTCGATATTCACGCCCAGCGCCTTGGCCTTTTCCCGGTCCACATCGACATGCAACTGCGGGGTATTGGGACGCCACAGGGTGTTGACCATGCCCAGTTGCGGATTCTGGTGCGCCGCGCCCAGGAAAGCGTCCTTCACCTCCGCCATTTTCTGGGGACCGCCCTCCCCCTTGTTCTGGATATAGACCTCGAAGCCGCCCGTCGCCCCCAAACCGAAAATAGCGGGCGGCGGGAACGCCAGCACCAGCGCCTCCTTGATGCCGCCGGTCTTGGCGAAGAAGTCGCCGACCAGCGCGCCAACAGGCATCTGCCGCTCGCTCCAGTCTTTCTGGGTCACGAACAGGGTTGCGGCGCTGTTCTTGAAGCCGCCGCCCAGGAAATCCAGACCGGTAAAGGCAACGACATCCTTGTTGTTGGGGTTGGACTTGATGATATCCACCACCTGGTTGACGATCTTGCCGGTGCGCTCCAGTGACGCGCCGTCCGGCAGGAACACGGCGGCGATGTAGAAGCCCTGGTCTTCATCCGGCACCAGCGAGCCCGGCGTCTTGTTCCACAAGCCGGCAGTGATGGCGATCATGCCGCCGAACAGGAAGACGCTCAGGAACGAACGCTTCAACAGGAATTTCACGCCGCCCAGATAACGGTGGGTGATGCGGTGGAACCAGTCATTAAACCAGAGGAAGAAGCGCGCGGTCTGCTTGTGCTCGTTCTTGAGGATCAACACACAGAGCGACGGCGTCAGCGTCAGCGCCACCATGCCCGACAGCACCACGGCGATGGAGATGGTAATGGCGAACTGCCGGTAGAGCTCGCCGGTCAGCCCACCCATGAAGGCGATGGGCACGAACACCGCACACAGCACCAGCACAATGGCGATGACCGGGCCGCTGACCTCGTGCATCGCCTTGAAGGCGGCTTCCTTGGCCGGCATGCCCTCTTCGTGCATGATCCGCTCGATGTTTTCCAGCACCACGATGGCGTCATCCACGACGATACCGATCGCCAGCACCATGCCGAACAGGGTCAGGGTGTTGATCGAATACCCCAGCAGATACAGCCCGGCGAAGGTTCCCAGCAAGGACACCGGCACCGCCAGCGTCGGAATCAGCGTGGCGCGCCAGTTCTGCAGGAACAGGAACACCACCATGAACACCAGCAGCATCGCCTCGCCCAGGGTCTTCAGCACTTCCTTGATCGACACTTCCACAAAGCGGGTGGTGTCGTAGGGAACCTTGTAGGTCAGGCCTTCCGGGAATCCTGCGGAAATATCGGCCAGCGTCGACTTGACGTCCTTGGCGACACTGAGGGCGTTCGCGCCCGGCTGCAGGAAGATACCCACCAGCGTGGCAGGCTTGCCGTTGATGGTGCCGTTGAAATCGTAATCCTTGGCGCCGAGTTCGACACGGGCGACATCCCGTAGACGCAGGGTGGTGCCGTCCCTGTTGGCGCGAACAATCACGTTTTCAAACTCGCCGACGGTGCTCAGGCGGCCCTTGGCGGTAATGGTATAGACCATCTCCTGATCGGCAATCGGCGTCTGTCCGATCTTGCCCGCCGCGAACTGGGCATTCTGTTCGGTCAGCGCCCGGGAGACATCTCCGGCGGTGATGCCCAGCTGCGCCATGCGGTCGGGCTGCAGCCAGATACGCATGGCATAGTCCTTCGCCCCGAAAATCTGCACGTTGGTGGTGCCGGGGATGCGCTTCAGCCGATCCAGCACGTTCAGGCTGACATAGTTGGACGTGTAGACATCGTCAAAACGTCCGTCCGGCGAATAGAACGCCAGCACTTGCAGAAACGAGGAAGAGCCCTTGGCAACGGTCACGCCCAGACGTTTCACTTCCTGCGGCAGCCGTGCCTCGGCCTGCTTGACGCGGTTGTTGACGTTGATCGCGGCCTGATCGACATCGGTGCCGATTTCAAACGTGACCTTGATGGTGGTCGCGCCATTGGAGCCGGAGGAAGAGGACATGTACATCATGCCCTCGACACCGTTGATGGCGTTTTCCAGCGGCGAAGCCACCGTCTCGGCCACTACCTCGGCGGACGCTCCGGGATAGGTGGCGGTGACCTGCACCACCGGCGGCGCAATTTCCGGATACTGGGCGATGGGCAGGTTGCGCATCGCGGCCAGCCCGGCCAACGTGACGAAAATCGAGATCACGAAGGCGAAGATGGGCCGGTCGATAAAATAACGGGCAATCATGGGGTGACTCCCTTCTTAATGAGCAGCGGCGGGTTGGCCGGCCGCGGGGGCTGACGCGGCGCCCAGCGGAGCTGCCACAACGGGCGCGCCGGGGAAGAAGATGCGGGCGGTGCCATCGACGATGACTTCATCACCCGGCTTCAGGCCGTCGCGGATCACCCAACCGTTCTGGTCGGGCCCGGTGCTGAGGTGCACCCACTCCCCGACCTGCACCGGACGCGGCAACGCCACGGTGCCGCCTTTCTCGCCGGGCGACACCACATAGACAAACTTGCCCTGGGCGCTGTCCATCACCGCGCGCTGGGGTACGGTCATCGCCTGCGGACGCAGCGCGCCGCTCAGGCGCACGCGCACGAACTGGCCGGGCGACAGTTCGCGGTTGCCGTTGGCGACATTGGCGCGCATGGCGAAGCTGCCGGTGACGCCATCGGCGCGGTAATCCTGGAAGTCGATGCGGCCGGCGCTTTTCAACGGCGCGCCGTCGGAGGTCAGCAACTGCACCTGATAGCCCCCCGCCGGAATGCGCAACTTGCCTTCCGCCTGTTCACGCTTCAAGCGCAGGTATTCCGCTTCGCCGATGCCGAAATTGACATAGACCGGATCAACCTGGGCAATCGTGGTCAGCAGGCTGTCGCCGCCCGCGCTGGCCAAGGCTCCCTCGACCTTCAACGCCCGTCCGGCAATGCCGCTGATCGGAGCGCGGATATCGGTGTAACCGACATTGATGCGGGTTTCGGCAATACGCGCCTCGGCGGCCTTCACATCGGCGCGGGCGATGTCCTGGGCCGACAGTGCGTTGTCGAGATCGCGCTGCGAGGCTGACTGGCTTTCCACCAAAGGCTTCAGTCGGGCGACATCGCGCTCGGCCTGCTTGACGCGGGCCTGCGCTTGCGCCAGCGCGGCCTCGGCGGCCGCCTGCTGCGCCTTGTAAGTGGCGGCATCCAGCCGGTAGAGTGGCTGACCGGCCTTAACCGGCTGGCCTTCGGCGAACAGGCGCTGCTCGACAATGCCGTTGACGCGGGCACGGACTTCCACCTCGCGCGAACCGGCCACTTGGCCGACATATTCATAGTCCACCGCCACATCGGCGGGGGCGGCCTTGATCACGCCGACCTGGGCGGGCGGCATGCCTCCGCCCGCCCCCTGCCCGTTACCGGGTTTCTGGCAGGCGGTCAGGGACAGGACAGCGGTCACGGCAAGGGCCATGGGGGCAAGCAAGGCGGCGGGAACGGGCGGGCGCATGGAATCTCCTGACGGTGCGGACCGGGTCTGATGCAAATAGTTCTCGATCCTATCCGCTTGCAAGTGTTATGACTAGTACACTTTAATGCTAACCTGCGTTCTCACTGGGGAAACAGTCCGGACTTAATACTGCCTTAATGCATGGGGCGTATGGTGTGAACTGTCCCGAAGCATTGAGGAAAAGATCATGAAGCGCTTGCTTGTATTGCTCGCTCTGGCCGCCCCGCTGACCCCTGCGCTGGCCGATACCGCCGCCGGTCAGGTTCAACAGCTGGCCGCCGAGGCCAAAGCCGCCAACCCCGGTTTCGCCGGATTCAGCGCCGCGCGCGGCCAGCAATTCTTCACCACCCGCCATGGCAACGACTGGAGCTGCTCCAGCTGTCATACCGTTAACCCGATGCAATCCGGCAAGCACGACGTGACCGGCAAGGTCATCCGTCCGATGGCGCCGGCCGCCAATCCCGAACGCTTCACCGACGCCGCCAAGACCGCCAAATGGTTCCGCCGCAATTGCAAGGATGTGGTTGGCCGCGAATGTACCGCCGCTGAGAAAGGCGATATCCTGACCTGGCTGATGTCACTGAAATAGGAACATGACCATGAAAATCGCCACGACACTGTTACTGACCCTGGGCTTCGGCCTGCTCGCCGCGCCGGTCATGGCCGACAGCATTGACCACGGCCACAAGGATCCGACCTATCAGGCCGAATGCGGCAGCTGCCACGTCCCCTACCCGCCACGCCTGTTGTCTCGGACGGAATGGCAGCAGATTACCGGCAAACTGGACCAGCACTTCGGGGCGGACGCCACCCTGGACGACGCGGCGCTGAAGAAAATCAACGCGTTCCTGAACGCCAACGGGGCCACCCAGGCCCGCGCCACCCCTGCGGCCGGCAAGCTGCCGCGCATCACGGAAACCCGCTGGTTCATCCGCGAGCACCGCGAAATCGGCGCGGGCGTCTGGAAAAAGCCGTGGGTGAAGTCCGCTTCGAACTGCGCCGCCTGCCACGGCGGTGCTGAACAGGGCGGCTTTTCGGAAGACGATGTACGCATTCCGCGTCAATAAACCGGAGATGACATCATGAAAACTTCGATCCGGGTTTGGGACCTGCCCACCCGACTGTTCCACTGGCTGCTGGTCGCCAGCTTCGCCGGCGCCTGGCTGACCGCCGAATCCGAACGGCTGCAGCTGATCCATGTGACGCTGGGCTACACCGTCGCCGGGCTGATCGCCTTCCGTCTGGTCTGGGGCGTCACCGGCACCCGCTGGGCGCGTTTCCGCAGCTTCCTGCCGTCGCCCTCCGCCGCCATCAACTATGCCAAGGCGCTGATCGGCAAGGCTCCGGAAAAGCACTATACCGGCCACAACCCGTTGGGCGCACTGGCGGTTTATGCCTTGCTGCTGCTGGGCATCATCGTCACCGCGTCCGGCTACGGCTATCTGCAACAGGATCAGGACTGGCTGGAAGAGGCCCACGAACTGGCCGCCAACGGCATGCTGGCGCTGGTGATCCTGCATGTGGCCGGTGTCGTGATTTCCAGTCTGAAGCACAAGGAAAACCTGGTGCGCGGCATGGTCACCGGCCGCAAGACCGGTGAACCGGAGGAAGCCATTCCCGGCAACCGCGTCATACCCGGCCTGCTGCTGGCGGCGGTGGTCGGCGGATTCTGGCTGGTCGCCTGGCAACAACCGGCCGCTATCGGCCTGACGGCGGCCAAAACCGCCGAGACCACCGGTGCGGCCGCACGGGGTAGCGATGGCGACGATGACTGAGCCGGAGGCCCCGCAATCCCGGCGTTAACCAAAATGCCAACAGTGACTTGCTTGCGCCCCCCTGTTGTAGCCTTTACTCTTGGCACGCCTTCTCCGGAAGGCGTTTTTCTTGAGCGGAACAATAAACAGAATGTCGCAAAACGAAACCCAAGAGCCCGCCAAAGCCGCCCCGGCTGATACCCCGCCCGGCGCCCCGCGTATTGATACCGGACTGACCTGCCTGATCATGCTGGCCCGCTTCCATGCGGTCGCCGTGGATGGCGAACAGCTGGCTCATGAATTCCGCAAACCCGCCCAGCCCTTCGGCAAGGAAGAAATCCTGCTGGCGGGTAAAAAACTGGGACTCATCTGCAAGCACGTCTCCGTGCAGCTTGAACGTCTGGCCACCACGCCGCTGCCCGCCATGGCGCAAGGCAAGGACGGCAACTACTTCATCATCGCCAAGATGGACGGTGAAAAGATCCTGATCCACGACCCGCATGTGGAACGCCCGGAGATCATCGACCGCAACACGCTGACCGCCCGCTGGACCGGAGAGCTGATCCTGTTTACGTCCCGCGCCTCGCTGGCGGGCGAACTGGCCCGGTTCGACTTCAGCTGGTTCATCCCGGCCGTGGTCAAATACCGCAAGCTGTTGCTGGAAGTGCTGTTTGTTTCCTTTGTGCTGCAACTGTTCGCCCTGGTGACGCCGCTGTTCTTCCAGGTCGTGATGGACAAGGTGCTGGTGCACCGCGGCTTTACCACGCTGGATGTGCTGGCAGTCGGCCTGTTCGTCGTCATTGTCTTCGAGGTGACGCTCAGCACCTTGCGCACCTACGTTTTCGCCCATACCACCAGCCGCATCGACGTGGAACTGGGCGCCCGGCTGTTCCGCCACCTGCTGGCGCTGCCGCTGGCCTATTTCCAGGCCCGGCGCGTCGGTGACTCGGTCGCGCGGGTGCGCGAGCTGGAAAACATCCGCAGCTTCCTGACCGGCAACGCCATTACCGTGGTGCTGGATCTGCTTTTTTCCTTCGTTTTCGTGGCGGTGATGTTCCTGTACAGCCCGGTCCTGACCTGGGTGGTGCTGGCGTCGCTGCCATGCTATTTCCTGCTGTCGCTGGTGTTTACGCCCCTGCTGCGCGGCCGCCTGCACGAAAAATTCAACCGGGGCGCTGAAAACCAGGCCTTCCTGGTGGAAAGCATCAACGGTATCGACACCGTCAAGGCCGCCGCCGTCGAACCGCAATGGACCCGTAAATGGGACAACCAGCTGGCCGCCTACGTGCATGCCGGCTTTCGCACCACCACCCTGTCCGGCTTCGCCAACGGCGGCATTACGCTGATCAGCAAGCTCGTCACCCTGGCCATCATGTATTTCGGCGCCAAGCTGGTCATTGAGGGCAAGCTGACCGTCGGCCAGCTGGTCGCCTTCAACATGCTGTCCGGACAGGTCACCAATCCGATCATGCGGCTGGCGCAACTGTGGACCGAATTCCAGCAAACCTCGATTTCGGTGCAGCGTCTGGGCGACATCCTCAACACCCGTACCGAGATCGCCTCCAGCAAAACCACGCTGCCGGCGATCAAGGGGCAGATCGACTTTGACCACATCCATTTTCGTTACCGCCCCGACGCGCCCGAGGTCATTCGCGACCTCAGCCTGTCGATAAGGCCGGGCGAAGTGATCGGCATTGTCGGCCGCTCCGGTTCCGGTAAAAGCACGCTGACCAAGCTGGTGCAACGGCTGTACCTGCCGGAGCGCGGCCGCATCCTGGTCGACGGGATCGATATCGCCATGGCGGAAGCCACCTCGCTGCGCCGTCAGATCGGCGTGGTGCTGCAGGACAATGTGCTGTTCAACCGCACCATTCGTGAAAACATCGCGCTGGCCGACCCCAGCATTCCCCTGCCGGTAGTAATGCAAGCCGCGCGCATGGCCGGGGCCCACGAATTCATCAGTGAGCTGCCGGAAGGCTACGACACCATGGTCGGCGAACACGGCTCCACCCTGTCCGGCGGGCAGCGCCAGCGCATCGCCATCGCCCGCGCCCTGATCACCAACCCGCGCATCCTGATTTTTGACGAGGCCACCAGCGCCCTCGACTACGAGTCGGAACGCATCATCCAGAACAACATGCAGACCATCTGCAAGGGGCGCACGGTGCTGATCATCGCGCACCGCCTGACGGCAGTCCGCCAGGCCAACCGCATCGTCGTCATGGAGCGCGGACAGATCATCGAGCAAGGCTCGCATCAGGAACTGGTCGCCCGCCCGGACGGACTCTACGCCCACCTCTTCCAGATGCAGCAGGGGTAAGCCGCCATGTCCCTGAAAATCCGTCTACAGGCCTGGGCCGACCTCTGGCGTCATTATGGCGACGTCTTCCGTCACGCCTGGGCGAATCGCGAAGCGACCGACGGCCGCAAACTGCAGCCGCATGAAGCGCAATTCCTGCCCGCCGCACTGGCCTTGCAGGAGACACCGGTTTCCCCGGCCCCGCGGCTGGCGATGTGGCTGATCATGAGCTTCGCCATCCTGGCGCTGGCCTGGTCTTATTTCGGCTGGATCGACATCGTCGCCGTCGCCCAAGGCAAGATTGTTCCCAGCGACCGCACCAAGGTCATCCAGTCCTTCGAACCTTCCTCGGTCAAGGCCATTCATGTCCACGACGGCATGCACGTCAAGGCTGGCCAGGTCCTGATTGAGCTGGACGGCACCTCGGTTGAAGCCGACCGCATGCGTATCCGCAACGAACTGGGATCGGCCCGGCTGGATGCCGCCCTTGCCCGCGCCATGATCGAAGCGGTGGATGATGACCGCAAACCGGTCATGTCGCGCCCGGCGGGCACCAGCGAAACGGACTGGCTGGAGTCACTGCAACAACTGGAAGGCCATTTCCGTGAATACCGCTCGAAGATGAGCCTGCTGGACGCCGACATCCTGCAAAAGCAGGCCTCGCTGCGCTCCACCCAGGAAGTGGTGAGAAAACTGGAAAAAAGCCTGCCGATCGTGCAGCAGCGGGCGCAAAACTTCCGCAAGCTTTCGGAAGCCGACAACGTGCCGCAGGACTTGTTCCTGCAACGCGAACAGGCGCGCCTGGACATGGAGGGCGATCTGGCCTCCAACCGCAGCAAGCTCAAGGAAATTGAAGCCTCGCTGGTGGCCGCCCGGGAACAGAAGACCGCCCTGATGGCCGAAACCCGCCGCGCCCATCTCGACAGCCTGGACGAGGCCACCCGCAAGATATCCGGCCTGGAGCAGGAACTGGTCAAGGCCGACTCCCGCAACAGCCTGATGAAGCTGACCGCGCCGGTGGATGGCACGGTGCAGCAACTGGCGGTGCACACCGTCGGCGGCGTGGTGACGGAGGCCCAGGCGCTGATGGCGGTGGTGCCGGACGAGGATGCCCTGGAGGTGGAGGCGATGGTCGATAACCAGGACATCGGCTTCATCCGCGAAGGCCAGAATGCCGAAATCAAGATCCAGACCTTCTCCTACACCAAATACGGCCTGATCCACGGCACCGTCACCAGCGTCTCCAGCGACGCCATCAATGACGACAAGAAAGGCCTGATCTATTCCGCCCGCGTCCGCATGGCCAAGCGCAGCATGAATATTGACGGACGCACGGTGAACCTGACGCCCGGCATGGCCGTGACCGTGGAAGTGAAGACCGGTCAGCGCCGCCTGATCGAATTTTTCCTCAACCCGCTGCTGCAGGTGCGCCACGACAGCCTGCGCGAACGCTGACCCCGATGCCTCCCGTCCTGACTCAGGCGGGAGGCTCCCGGCCCTGCTCCTCCGCCTCGCGGCGCCGGTTGCGCCGGGTATTCATCACCGCCAGCGCTACCGGCGCCAATACCAGCAACAATGCCGCTAATTCGATCATTTCCGCCTCCCGCCCCTGAAAAGCTCACAATTTAGCCAAAAATAGTTCCCCTTCCGGGGAAAGCTTCTGCTAGAATCCGCCCCGCGTTACCAACTGTAACGCCTGAAGCCTCGCCACCGATCATTGCCGGGTCAATGCAGACAAAAACCTGCAACCCTCCTTTCCCGGCTACCTCCAGAGACCCCTGTGCCAGCATCGACTGCCGCCGTGGTCAGGTCCGATTGGCGCCGATGCCGCATAGTTGCCGTGCCCTTGCGCCGGCTTGATGCCCTTGACGGGCTCTCTCTGAAAAAGTGAATTTAATGACCACTGTTGACCAAACCGGTTCCGACCTGTCTGTTTCTATTGCTATTGATTCGAATGCTGCCGATTCGGCTCCTGTCGATGTTTCCGCTTTCATCAATCTGGGCCTGCATGAAGCCCTGGGCCGCGCGCTGGCGGACCTGAAAATCCATACCCCGACCCCGGTGCAGGCGCAAGCCATCCCGGTGGCGCTGCAAGGCCGCGACCTGCTGGTCTCCAGCCAGACCGGCTCCGGCAAGACGGCCGCCTTCATGCTGCCCGCGCTGCAAAAGATTTCCGAAATGCCCGCCCCGGCCCGCACTTCCGGCCGCCCGGAGCGCACCAACGGCCGCCGTCCGCGTCCTGAACCCGCCCGCCCGACGCTGGTGGTGCTGACCCCGACCCGCGAACTGGCGCAGCAAGTGACCTCGGCCACAACCTCCTTCACCAAGTACATGCGCCGCATCGTCTGCACCAGCATCGTCGGCGGCATGCCCTATCCGCGCCAGCTGGACATGCTGGCGAAGATGCCGGACATCCTGGTGGCGACGCCGGGCCGTCTGCTGGACCACATGGGTTCCGGCCGCATCGACCTCAGCAACCTGTCCATGCTGGTGTTTGACGAAGCCGACCGCATGCTGGACATGGGTTTCTCGGAAGACATCGACGCCATCATGGCGCAGACCCCGGAAACCCGCCAGACGCTGATGTTCTCCGCCACCATGCAGGGCCGCATCGCCGAACTGGCCTCCGACCTGCTGAAGGATCCGGTGCGCATCAGCATCGAACAGCAGCAGCTGGAATACGACCGCATCGAACAGCGCCTGCACTTTGTGGATGACGCCCAGCACAAGGCCAAGCTGCTGGCCCACCTGCTGGCCGATGAAAGCCTCCAGCAGGCGATCATCTTCACCGGCACCAAGCTGGAAGCCGATGAACTGGCCGACGACCTGGTGGAACAGGGCTATGCCGCCAGCGCCCTGCACGGCGACATGAAGCAGTCGCATCGCAACCGCACGCTGCAAGGCCTGCGTCGCGGCGAAATCAAGGTGCTGGTCGCCACTGACGTCGCTGCTCGCGGCATTGACGTGCCGAACATCAGCCACGTGGTCAACTACGCACTGCCGCGTCACAGCGAAGACTACATCCACCGCATCGGCCGTACCGGTCGCGCCGGTCGTTCCGGCATCGCCGTGAACCTGGTGCACCACGGTGACCGCTACAAGTGGGTCAAGATCGAACGCATGCTGCCCGCCCGCGTCAATCCGAGCGAAGTGGAAGGCCTGGAACCGCAACGCGCGCCCAAGCCCCGCAGCGGCCGTCCCGGCGACGGCTACCGCAGCGGCGGCCGTGATTTCGGCGGCGGCAGCAAGGAGCGCTGGAGCCGCGATCGCAAGGACAGCCGTCCGGCCCCGCGCAGCGGCGACCGCAGCGGTCCGCGCACCGATGACCGCGCTCCGCGTTTTGATGACAGCGGCTTCCGTCGTGATGGCGGCTACCGTAGCGAAGGTGGCGGCTATCGCGGCGCTTCGACTCCGTCCGGCGACCGTCCGTATGCCGACCGCGCCCCGCGCGGCGATGATCGCGGCGGCTACGCCCCGCGTCGTGATGACAGCTTCGGCAACCGTCCGGAAGGCCGTCGCGAAGGCGCCGGTGGCTATGCCCAGCCGCGTCGTGAAGGCGGCGGTTTCGGCGCTCCTCGCAGCGATGCCCCGCGCCGTGACAGCAACTGGCAGGACCGTCCCCGTCGCCAGACGGGTGACTGGGACCGCCGCTAAGGCGCGCGGAGGACTCAGGAGCCGCGCATCATCGCGCTCTTGAGATCCTCCTGAACCGGTTCGGGACCCAGCCATATCTTGAGCAGGTCCCGCGCCAGGTCGTCACCCTCGATCGTATCCCGCACATCCCCGCCAATCCGCACCACCGTCCCCACCCCCGGCAGGAAATCAAACTGGATGACGTCGCCCTCGCGCACGCCGCCAATCGAATTCATCGCCTGTTTCAACCGCTCCAGTTGCGGCGAAATCCGCGCCAGCTCCGGCGGACTGACATTGTCCTTCAATGCCTTCATCATGGCTTCGTGAACAGCGGACGCCTGCATGTCTCGCAACATGTGCAGCTCGATGCGGCGCGCCTTGCGGGAATTGACGACGGCTTCCGCCGAGGACGCGCGCTCCGACAGGTAGAGCGCCCCGACATAGACCTTGATGAAGAACTTGCTGCGGACACCGGCCCCGTTCAGGAACATCGGCTGACCCGAAACCCGGACCGTATCAAGCAGGCGAACACCCTCGACATCCAGGGCCAGGGCCGGAGAAGACGCCAGGAACAGCGTCAGGCAGGCCCCGGCCAGCACTGATGATATTTTCCGCATGCTTCAAACCTCGCTTACCAGGGGGTGGCCCCCAAGGCAGCGTTCTTTTCACGCCAGACCTTGGGGGTCACCCCGGTCCAGCGCTTGAAGGCGTGATTGAAGGCACTCTGTTCAGCATAGCCCAAGAGCAGGGCCACTTCACTCAAGGGTGTTGAAACCTTGCTCAAATAACGTTTGGCCAATTGTAAACGGGCGTCATCCAGCAAAATCTGGAATTTCAGGCCGCGCTCGTCCAGACGGCGCTGCAGCGTACGCGGCGAACAGCACATGCGCATCGCCACCACATCCAGATTCGGCGTGGCGGCGTGGATGGCGGCGTGGATCGACTGACGCAGCGCGGTAATGAACTCATCATTGGCGGGCAGTTGCTGCAACAGGTTCTCGGCCTGGCGGTCGAGGATGTCGCGCAGCACCGGATCGGGCTTGTTCAGCGGTTTGGTCAGCCAGATGGCCGGGAAGGCCATGGTGGTATAGGCAGCCTCGAAGTGCACCGGACAGCCGAAAAACTCTTCATAGGGACGGATATCGGCGGGCTTCTCGTTGATGAAGCTCATGTACACCGGGTTGAAGTCGGCGCCCACCACCTGGCGCAGATAACTGACCAGCACCGCCTGGGCGGTCTGGTCGGCCAGTTGGCCGGTCGCGCCCAGCTCGGCGCCCCATTGCAGCAGCACCAGTTCGCCCTCGAAGGATACGTGCAGGTCGTTGACCGCATGCACCAGATCCTCGAAGCGCTGCAGGCGCAGCAATGCCTCGCCCAGCGTGTTGCAGGAATAGGTCACATAACCCAGGACGCCCAGATGGCGGGCGGTGATGCGCTTGCCGACTTTCAAGCCGAAAACCGGATCATTGGTCAGCCGGTAGACGCGCTCCAGCATGGCGCGCCAGTCGTCGAAGGGAATGCGTACACGCTCGTCCAGCTCCGGGCAGGGACGCTGCAGGACCTTTTCGGCCTCCATCCCCTGTTCATCCAGCCATTCGAACAACAAGCGCACATAGGTCCCGGAAATATGACCCTGCATGATTTTTTCTCTCGTGAGGTATTGCATTGTTCTTGTTCGGGGAAACGTCCGGTCCGTCAGCTTTGTCGAACGGCGGCGGTCGCGGATTCATTCCTGCTACCTGCATCATAGTGCCATGACGCGGCGGGTCAACTGGTCTTTGCCAAACGGAGGCCGGCAAGGGGCGGAAAGGTCATTAACTCTTCACTGGACAAAGCCGCCCCGCTGGAGGAACCTAATAAGATATACCGTTGATAACGAAGGAGTGAGCCGTGAAGATTCTGGTTGCCGTGGACCTGCACGAATCCTGCGATGTGATCCTGGCGCATGCCGGCAAACTGGCCAAGGCCTTTGACGCCAAGCTGATCCTGCTGCACGTAACCGACATCCGCCCGGAACTGACCGGCTATGACATCGTCACGGACGAGAGTTTCGGCAACTTTCCCGATCCCAAGCTGATCCGCGACAGCATCGCCGAACGATTCCGCGAAGAACACGACAAGATCCAGGCGCTGAGCCTGCCCCTGCGCAACGACGGCGTGGAGTGCACCGCCCTGCTGGTGAACGGTCTGGCCAATCATGCGCAAAGCATTCTGGATGAAACCGCCAAGCATGAAGCGGCAATGATCGTGATCGGCACGCACCGCAAGGGCGTGGTGGCGCGACTGCTGCTGGGCAGCACCAGCGCCGGAGTGCTGCAGCACGCCACCGTGCCGGTGGTGATGGTGCCGGTCGTGGAATCCACCGCCAACACCTGATCGCGTCACAAAAGCTTCATCCGGTTTTCAGCAAGCTGTCATTTGCCGGGCCGAGGATGCGTGGACATTTCCTTGTCCACCACTCAGCCGGGTACATGACCATGATCGACACCAAACTCAGCTCGTTCCATTCTTCCCGCCGCCGCCTGCTGCAACTGCTGGCCAGCGCCCCGGTGCTGCCGCTGGCCACCGCTTCCGGCTCCAGCCTGTTCCTGGCCGCCTGCAACAGCAGCAATGATCCGGCGCCCGCCGCCGCTTCCACAGCCACGCTGACCGGCGTCAGTTTCACATCCACCCCCGCCCCGACACTGGCCAACGCCGCCGCCATGGCCACCACCACCATCGGCTCGACCATGACCGCCAATTTCAGCGACGGCAGCAAGATTGACGTCAAGCTGGCCTACCAGCCTTTCTTCATCACCGGCGACCTGGTGGCCGACGGCAAGGGCGGCCAGATCCTGGCAGGCGGCTACTACGATATTTACAACCAGCCGATCATTGACGCCTCGGTGGCGGGCAAGGAGCGCCAGTTCTTCTCCGACTCGCCGGACGGCACCTCGCTGCTGACCGTGCCGGGCGCCAAGGTGGACGGCGTCAAGGGCAACACTGTCTTCGCCGTGGTCCAGTTCGAATACACCACCTGGGCGCAGGACGGTGTGACTGACATGTATGGCAAGCTGCCCTCCCCGATCGCCGTGCTGACGCTGGATCAGGACCCCGCCACCGGCAAGCTGAAGCTGGTGAAATACCACAACGTCGACACCAGCGGCGTGCACGGCCTGTGGATCACCTGCGGCGCCAGCCTGTCGCCGTGGGGCACGCACCTGTCCAGTGAAGAATACGAGCCGGACGCCTTCACCGCCGCCGCCAATAGCCAACTGAAGGCCTTCAGCAAGAACCTCTATGGCAGCGAAACCGCCGCCATCCCCTACCACTACGGCCACCTGCCGGAAGTGACCGTCAACACCGACGGCACCGCCTCGATCAAGAAGCACTACTGCCTGGGCCGCATCTCGCACGAGCTGGTGCAAGTGATGCCGGACAACCGCACCGTGCTGATGGGTGACGACGCCACCAACGGCGGCCTGTTCTGCTTTGTCGCCAACACCGAGAAGGACCTGTCCGCCGGCACGCTGTATGTCGCCAAAATCGGCGCCGGCTTCACGCTGGACACCACCGCCACCCCGACGCCGCTGACCTGGATCAAGCTGGGCTCCGCCACCAGCGCTGAAATCCACAAGCTGGCCAACATCACCCTCGCCACCGACATCTTTGACCGTGTTACCGCCGATCCCATGGATGCGAGCTACACCAAGATTTTCATCAGCGGCAAAGCGGAATGGCTGAAGCTGAAGCCGGGCATGGAAAAGGCCGCCGCCTTCCTCGAAACCCACCGCTACGCCGCCTATGTCGGCGCCAGCCTGGGCTTCACCAAGATGGAAGGCACCACCGTCAACATCAAGGACAAGGTCGCCTATTCCGCCCTGCAGAACTGCATTGATTCGATGGTGATCGGCGGTAAGGGCTATCAGGCCGGCATCGGCATTGACCTGCCCGCCGCGCTGAAGGCCGGAGCCGTGTTGCAGCACACCCTGAAAGGCGGCCTGACCGACACGATGGGCGGCGCGATCAACAGCGACTGGATGCCCTCGGCCACCAAGGCCATCCTGACCGGCGAAGACATCACCGCCGACGCGCTGGGCAATACCGCCAACCCGGACAAGATCGGCAACCCGGACAACCTGAAGTTCTCTGAAAAGATGCGCACCCTGTTCATCGGCGAGGACAGCAGCCAGCACGTCAACAACTTCCTGTGGGCCTACAACATCGACACCAAGCAACTGTCGCGCATCATGTCGATCCCGGCGGGCGGCGAATCCACCGGCCTGCATGCCGTGGACGAACTGAACGGCTGGACCTACATCATGAGCAACTTCCAGCATCCGGGCGACTGGGGCGGCATCCACGGCATCGTCAAGCCGACGCTGGACCCGCTGATCAAGGCGAACTACAAGGACAAGTTCGGCGCGGCAGTCGGTTATCTGACCGGTGATGTGTCTCAGGTGAAACTGGCGAAATAAGCCATCACCCCTGCCAAAGCCCCCGCTCTGCCGGGGGCTTTGCTTTTTCCCGGGCGGGAATCCCAGTGCGTCAGTCCCGCCCTTCCGCCAGATGAAAGTGATGCAGCATCCGGTGCAATGCCGGTGCGAACAGCACACCCACGCCGACCAGAAACACCATTCCGGCATACAAGGCGTATAAACCGGCAAACAGCTTCCCGCCCGGCGTGGTCAAGGGCGCCAGCGGCCCCATGCCGCCCAGCAGCATCGCCGCATTGAGAAAAGCGTCCAGCCAGCCCAGATGTTCAAAGTACACATATCCGCCCATCCCCATCAGCAGCGAAGCGGCCATCAACGCCATTACCGCCAGCGCGTGACGAACCATGCGCCGGACAAACGCGGGAAACGACAACAACGGCTGACGACGGTGTTCATACATGACGGGAAATCCGGAACGGTAAAGCCCGACGATACACCTCCGGCGGCCAAAAAAAAGCCCCCGGATAATCCGGGGGCAACTTGCCTCACAAGGTACAACACGTTTACCGGATCAAGCCTCCGCTTTGGCCTTGGCCACCGCCTTCAACGCCGGTTTCTGGCATTTGGTAAAGAGGTAGTCGCCTTCCTTCACCTTGCGCGTTTCCAGCCAGTACTTCCAGGTCGACCACGGCCAGATGGTGAAGTTCTTGCCGTCTTCCTGCTGGTACCAGCTGACGCAGCCGGTCGCCCAGACCGTGCCCTTGATGTTTTCCTGCACATCCTCGTTGAAGCGGCGCTGCGCCGATGCCTTCACATCCATGTAATCCACGCCCTTTTCCTTCATCAGGCGCATGCATTCCTGAATGTAGTGCACCTGCGCTTCGATCATGAAAATGATGGAGTTATGACCCAGAGCCGAGTTCGGCCCCACCAGCTGGAACAGGTTGGGATAGCCGGTGGTAGTCATGCCGTAATAGCTTTCCGCTCCGTCCTTCCAGTCCTTGTTCAGCTCGTGGCCGGGCAGGCCGGTGCAGGGGAAATCCTTCATGTAGATGCGCGGATCGACAATGAAGCCGGTGCCGAGAATGATGCAGTCGCAAGGACGCTCGATGCCGTCGCGGGTAACGATGCTGTTCTCGCGCACTTCCTGGATGCCGTCGGTCACCAGTTCCACGTTCTTGCGGTTGAACATGGGGTAATACTTGTTGGAAATCAGCACGCGCTTGCAGCCGAAGGTGTAGTCCGGCGTCAGCTTCTCGGCCAGGGCCTTGTCCTTCACCTGGAAGCGGATGAACAGCTTCACCAGTTGCGACACGGCGCGAGCGTTCTGCGGCCGGAAGGCGGGCCAGACGCGCGACTCGTTGCTCCAGTAGAGACGGGCGCGGTGCAGCTTGCGAATGATCGGGAACTTCTCGAACAGCGCCTTTTCGATGCCGAAATAGGTACGCTCGTCGCGCGGGATCACCCAGGCCGGGGTGCGCTGGAACACATACAGCTGCTTCACCTGCGGCGCGATTTCCGGGCAGTACTGGATGGCGCTGCCGCCAGTACCGATCGACACCACGTTCTTGCCGGTCAGGTCATAGCTGTGATCCCACTGCGCCGAATGGAACACCTTGCCCTTGAACTTCTCCATACCCTTGATCTTGGGAACCTGCGGCACATGCAACGGGCCGGAAGCCAGCACCACATGGCGGGCTTGCACGGTCGCGCCGGTGTTGGTGTTCACCGTCCAGATGCCGGTTTCATGGTCGAAATGCGCGCCGGTGACTTCGGTATCGAACTTGGTGAAGGCGGCCAGACCGTACTTCTCCTTGGTCTTGAGGATGTAATCCTGGATTTCGTACCACGGCGCATAGCGCTTCGACCAGTCGGCCTTACCCTCGAACGAGAAGGAATACAGGTGCGACTGCACATCGCAGGCTGCGCCGGGGTAACTGTTGTCGCGCCAGGTGCCGCCCACCTCGCTACCTTTTTCCACGATCAGGAAATTGCGGTTGCCGGCTTCCAGCAGCTTGATGGCCATGCACATGCCGCCAAAGCCTGCGCCGACAATGGCAACGTCCAGCACGGCGGTTTGGGCGGGAATAGGGGGACGACTGGTCATGGGTGGCACCTCGGGGTGTAATTCGTTATTGGTACGGACGTACAGATAGTAAAACCCACAAAGTACTCAGGGATATGCTAGTCTTCACTCACGAATTGATAATTCCGGCCAGAGATCGGAAATGAGCACCCGTTCCGTACTAGGATTCGTCTATACCCTGCAAGGTCTGAAAGCCATGGGCGCCAACATTTCCCCGGTGCTGGCCCGCTATCGTATCGATCTTGACCGTTTGTCACCGGATGCGGAAATTGACCGATCGCTGGAATTGCGCATCTTCAGCGAGATCGTCCCCGCCCTGCCCGACCCCGCCACGGGTCTAAAGATCGGCACTGCCATGAGCCTGGCCGGTTACGGCCCCTTCATCATGCTGCTGATGACCTGCCCCAACGCTTGGGAAGCTTTTCGCGCCGGAGTGCATTTCCAGCAGCTGACCTATATTTTCGGCGAGTTTTTCCTGGAGCCGGGCGAAAGCGAAACGTCGCTGTGCCTGAAACCGATGCCGCTGCCGGCCGCCTGCCGCCGTTTCCTGATCGACCGCGACATGTCCGGCACCTATCAGCTGACGCGCGATATCCAGACCCATATCGGGCTGGACATTAAGCCGGTATTGGTGGAGGTGCCCTTCCCCAAGCCGACAGAATGGAAACGGTACGAGGAACGCTATCAATGCCCGGTGCGCTTCGATGCGCCGGTAGCGCGCTTCGCCATCCGCACCGAGGACCTGTCGCGGAAATTCCCGGCGGCGAACCCGACCGCCTATAACCTGTATCGCCAGCAGTGCGACCAGTTGCTGGCGCGACGCGCCAACCAGTTGTCGGGGCTGGGCAGTCAGGTGATGGATTATCTGGACCTGTTCGTGGAGCGCTTTCCGTCGTCGGAAGAAGTGGCGGCGGCGTTCGGCCTGTCGGAGCGGGGGTTCCGACGGCATTTGAGCGAGGAGGAAACGTCGTTCCGCAAGTTGCTGGATCAGGTGCGCTTCCGCAAGGCGAAGCAGTTGCTGGCGGAGACGGCGCAGTCGATGGAGTCGATTGCGCGGCAGTTGGGGTATGCGGAGTCGGCGGCGTTTATCCATGCGTTTCAGCGATGGGCGGGGACGAGTCCGGCGGTGTTCAGGGCGGAGGGGAAGAAGGGTTGATCGGAGAAAGAAAGCCCAAATGCTCGCTTGCGGCTATCTTCCTCTGAAAAAATGGGGTTTAATGTGCCCTCACAAAAATTAAATACTACCCCAGAAATGAAACCACTGATATTGAAACTTCCTCAGCTGGTTGTGCTGGCAACGCAGAATAATTCCTATCCGACCTCTCTATAATGCCAGAAACAAAATCAACCGGAAAAAGCTGACCAGCATCGCGATACAAATAACACCCATAAACATACCAATCAAAATTTTTATCTGAATCACAGTTATATTCTGACTCAGATGTTAATTCGCGCATTTCTCGAAAAACAATCGATGACTTCCCAATTTCCGTCCGGATCTTAATTAGAATATCACTATTTGGACGAAGGTGGTCAGCCATTATTTTTATATGTATACCGGCTGACATAGGCCCATTAAATGAAACCGATGCCCCTTCAGAAGCAACAACCCTATAATCACTCTCCGGGATTGATAAGTTTACAGGCACCCCTAAATTTGAATAATCAACAATCGATTCTGGAAACTGAATATGAGCTTGCAGACTTAACACTTCATGCCTTGATTCACATGAAATCCTAACCAAATGCTCTCGATATTTTGCCACTTCAAAACCAGAAATAGTTTGAGGCCCAGAAGGTATCGATAAACCATGCAATGTTTCCACTGTGACTTTCGGCAGTGACGGTAAAAAATCCTCATCCCGAACCCATTTCTCATGCTCATCCTTCCATTTCTTTAGAAGTTTCGCAGGATATCTGACATCATCGTCATCAATCTTATCTGCACATGAACGACATAGCCAGATACCATTAGTTATCGCAGCACGTTCCATAGATGACTGTTCGGGATTATACCGAGGACCACCTTCAGCGGCCGCATAAATATGTGCGGCCGCCCCAGTCATAACAATCTTATTAGGATCGACATGTGGACCAACTGTTCCAACCCTACAGCTTGGATTAGAACAGCGATAGGCTGCCCTCTGCGCAAGTATTTGTTTAGTTTTTTGTTTGAAGTCATCTCTATAGGAGACCATAAGAAACCCTTAATTATTAAAAATATTCAGCCACAAGAAAGTCTAAATTTATAGCAGGCGAATTGTTTAAGAGCAATCCACATAGGCTGACCTACACTGAAAAAAACACCACCGGAGTATCTGGCATGCCCCGCCTCGTCATCAACGGCTACGGCCGCATAGGTCGCTGCCTTCTGCGCGCCCTCTTCGAAGGCCCGCTCCGTCCCGACCTCGAACTGGTCGCCATCAACGATCTCAGCGACTACAGCCTGCTGGCGCACCTCACCCGTTTCGACAGCACCCACGGCCCTTTCGGCAAAACCGTCGAACTGCAAGGCGATACCCTGATCATCGACGGCCGCCCCATCCGCCTCAGCGCCGAGCGCGATATCCGCCGCCTGCCCTGGCGAGAACTGGATATCGACATCGTGCTGGAATGCTCCGGCCTGTTCACCCGCCGCGACGCCTGCCAGCAGCACCTCGACGCGGGCGCGGGCAAGGTGCTGCTCAGCGCGCCCGGCGACGGCATGGACGCCACCATCGTCTTCGGCGTCAACCACGCCGGCCTTCGCCCGGAACACCGGCTGGTGTCCAACGCCTCCTGCACCACCAACTGCCTCGCCCCGCTGGCGCAGGTGCTGCACCACCGTTTCGGCATCGTGCAGGGGCAAATGGTCACCGTGCACGCCTACACCAATGACCAGTCGCTGATCGACAAGGTGCATGGCGATCCCTACCGCTCGCGCTCGGCCACGCAATCCATCATTCCCACCAAAACCGGCGCGGCCAAGGCGGTGGGCGAGGTATTGCCGGAACTGAAGGGCAAGCTGGACGGCATGGCGCTGCGCGTGCCGGTGCAGGATGTCTCGGTGGTGGATTTCTATGCGCTGCTGGCCCGCGACACCACGGTGGAGGAAGTGCATGCCGCGCTGAAAGAAGCCGCCGCGCAACCGCCGTTGCAGGGTGTGCTGGTCTGCAACGAGCAACCGCTGGTATCGGTGGATTTCGCCCACAACCCGGCGTCCAGCATTGTCGAACTGACGCAGACGCGCTTGCAGGGCCGCCTGCTGAAAACAATGGCGTGGTACGACAACGAATGGGGTTTCGCCCACCGCATGCTCGATGTGGCGAAGCTGATGGCCTGAGCCGGATCAGGCCGCTTCCAGATACCCCGCGATCATGTCGGTCAGTCCCTGGATCACCTCTTCCTCATTGAGGAAGGGATTGTCCTGGCTCAGCAGGCGCACGGTGGTGAACAGCGTGCTGTTGATGATGATGAACAGCCGCACCTGCAGGTTCTGGATAGGGTGTTCGCGGTAATGCTTCAGGAAATAGAAGCGCGCCATTTCCATGAAATGCTGCTGGAAGGCGTCGGCCACGTCCTGTGTCGGCAGGCGGTGCCAGTTGCGCACCAGTTCCAGATACAGCCCTTCATTGCTGTGCAGCAGTGCGAAACCCAGCCGGATGGTGTTGCCGACCAGATCGCGCACGGTGGCGTTCTGCTCGATCGGCACCGACTTCAGCGCCTGCGTCACATCGCTCAACAGCTTCTGGATCAGCGCCTTGATCAGCGCTTCCTTGCTGTCGAAGTACTGGTAGAGCGAACCGACGCTGACCCCGGCCAGTTCGGCGATCAAGGGCGTAGTGGTGCCGTCCAGCCCGTGCCGCGAGATGCAGCGCGAGGTGGCCTCGATCAGGGTGGCGACCATCTGCCGGGAACGTTCCTGCTGCGGTTGCTTGCGCATTATGGGGCTCTGTGGGGTATCAACATGAATGCGAATATAGGTTCATGCCCAAGGTATCACAAGCCCAAAACCGTGACCGGGCAGCCAACCCGATGCCTGACGCGGCAAAGCGGCTTATAATCGCCCGCCTCCCATCCCGGTTCGTGTCCCATGCCTGCTTCCCATCACATTGCCGTCATTGGCGGCGGCCCCGCCGGATTGCTGGCCGCCGAGACGCTGTTGCAGGCGGGCCGGGCAGTCACGCTATACGACGCCAAGCCGTCGTTAGGCCGCAAGTTCCTGATGGCGGGCAAAAGCGGTCTTAACCTGACGCATGCCGAACCGCTGGACGATTTCCTGAGCCGTTACGGGGAAAGCTGCAGCCGGCTGGAGCCGATGATCCGCGAGTTGACCCCGCAAGCCCTGCGCGACTGGGCGCACGGGCTGGGCGTCCCGACGTTTGTCGGCAGTTCGGGACGGGTGTTTCCCGAAGCCATGAAGGCCGCGCCGCTCTTGCGCGCCTGGCTGCACCGGCTGCGCGGGCTGGGGCTGCAGATCCGGGTACGCCATCGCTGGACCGGTTGGACCGAAGACGGCGCGCTGCGCTTTGAAACCGCAGACGGAGAAATCACCGACCGACCCGCCGCCTGTGTGCTGGCGCTGGGCGGCGGCAGTTGGGCGCGACTGGGCTCGGATGGCGCCTGGCTGCCGTGGCTGGCGGAAAAGGGCGTGACGGTGGCACCGCTGAAGGCAGCCAATTGCGGCTTTGATGTGGCGTGGACGCCCGCCTTCCGCGAGCGTTTCGCCGGTCAGCCGGTCAAGACGGTGGAAGCAAGCTGCCGCTTGCCGGACGGCGATTGGTTGCGCAAGCGGGGCGATCTGATGGTAACCGGCTCCGGACTGGAAGGGGGACTGGTGTATGCCCTGTCCGCGCCGCTGCGCGACCAACTGCTTGCGGGTTCGTCCGCCGAACTCATGGTGGATTTGTTGCCCGACCGCGACCTGGCGCGGGTGGAGGCCGAGCTGGCGAAACCCCGCAACGGCAAATCATTGTCCTCGGTGCTGCGCAGCCGCCTGAACCTGCCGGACGTCAAGTCAGCGCTGGTGCGCGAGTGCCTGCCCGCCGATATCCTGCACGACCCGGCACAACTGGCGGCGGCCCTGAAGGCATTGCCCATCCGGCTGGCGGCTGTCCGCCCGATGGACGAGGCCATCAGCACGGCGGGCGGCGTCCGCTTCGAGGCGCTGAACGATGCCCTGATGCTGACCACCCTCCCCGGCGTCTTCTGCGCCGGGGAAATGCTGGACTGGGAAGCCCCGACCGGCGGCTACCTGCTCACCGCCTGCTTCGCCAGCGGATTGGCCGCTGCTCGTGGCGTCCTGGCCTATCTCGATCGCGGCTGATGCATGCTTGTCCACTTTACAAAGCACGGACGGGCAACCTTGAGAATTCGAGCGAATTTTACTAGACTTTCCAGCAATTACTGGAAGTACTACATATGCATACGCACTCCCCGCTGGCCGCCAGTTTCATTCTCCATTTTGGCGAAATGGGGAGTCGCTGGGGCGTCAACCGCACCGTCGGTCAAATCTACGCACTGCTGTTCATCAGCAACCGCCCGATGCATGCCGATGAAATCGCCGAAACCCTTACCATGTCGCGCTCCAATGTGGGCCTTGGCCTGAAGGAACTGCAGGCCTGGAAGCTGACACGGCTACAACACCTGCCCGGCGACCGCCGCGATTACTACTCCGCGCCGCAGGATGTCTGGGAAATTTTCCGCATCCTGGTTGAGGAGCGCCGCCAGCGCGAAGTCGAACCTACCCTGACGCTGTTGCGAGACTCGCTGCAACAGGAAGTCGGCAGCGAAATCGACCGCGTGGCCCAGCAACGCATGCACGAAATGTACAACATGATGCAATTGCTGATGGACTGGCTGACCGATATCCAGAAGCTGTCGCCGGAAACGCTGAAGCGCCTGCTGCGCCTTGGCGGCAAGGTCGCCAAGCTGCTTGATTTCGTCGATCGCATGGGCGAATCGCGCAAGGAAACGCCGGCCGCCACCCCGGACGAGCCGCCTAAAGGCTAACCCCGGCCCAAGGCCTCGCCCAAAGGGGCCTTCCGTCCATTTAGCGGGTGAGAAGCCGCGATTTTTCGGCTAGAATCGCGGGCTGTTTTCCCCGGACCCTCCCCGCTGCCATGAAAAGCCAACTGCAACACCTTCTCGACCTCGCCCTCCAGCAACTGCAAGCCTCCGGCGTCATTCCCGCCGACTGTGCCAACAAGAGCACGCTGGAACGAACCCGGGACCGCTCGCATGGCGACTGGGCCAGCAACCTGGCGATGGTGGCGTCGAAGGCGGCGGGCATGAAGCCGCGCGATCTGGCCGAAAAGGTCGTGGCCGCCATTCCCGCCAACGACGTCATCATCAAGACCGACATCGCCGGTCCGGGCTTCATCAACTTCTTCCTGCAAGAACAGGCCGAATTCGCCGTGCTGGGCAACATCCTCAGCCAGAAGCTGGCCTTCGGGCGCAGCAATGCCGGTCAAGGCAAAAAAATCCAGGTCGAGTTCGTCTCCGCCAACCCAACCTCGTCGCTGCACGTCGGCCACGGTCGCGGTGCGGCCTACGGCATGACCGTCGCCACCCTGCTCGAAGCCGCCGGCTTCCAGGTGCAACGCGAATACTACGTCAACGACGCCGGCCGCCAGATGGCGATCCTGGCCACCAGCACCTTCCTGCGCTATATCGAGCTGTGCGGCGAAAGCTTCAAGTTCCCGTCGAATGGCTATCGCGGCGACTACATGCGCGACATCGCCCGCACCGTGTTTGACGCCCATGGCAAGGCGCTGGTCAAGCCCGCCGCCGAGGTTTTCGCCAACGTCCCCAAGGATGAAGTGAAGAACGAAGTTGGGGAAGTGATTGACGGCGACAAGGAAGCGCATATCGACGGCCTGATCGACAACGCCCGCGCCATGCTCGGCCCCGAAGGCTATGACGTGTTCTTCCGCGCCGCGCTGGACAGCATCCTCGGCGACATCAAGGACGACCTGGCCGGCTTCGGCGTCACCTACGACGAATGGTTCAGCGAGAAGTCGCTGGCCGACAGCGGCGCCATCGACCGCGCCATCAAGACCCTGCAGGCCAACGGCACCGTCTACGAGAAGGGCGGCGCGCTGTGGTTCAAATCCACCGACTATGGTGATGAAAAGGACCGGGTCGTGGTGCGCGACAACGGCCAAGCCACCTACTTCGCCTCCGATATCGCCTACCACCTCAACAAGTTCGAGCGCGGCTTCGACAAGGTGCTGAACATCTGGGGCGCCGACCACCACGGCTACATTCCGCGCGTCAAGGCCGCCATCACCGCGATGGGCCTTGATGCGGGCAAGCTGGACGTGCAGCTGGTGCAATTCGTCACCCTGTGGCGCGGTGGCGAACAGGTGCAGATGTCCTCGCGTTCCGGCCAGTTCATCACCCTGCGCGAACTGCGCGAGGAAGTGGGCAACGACGCCGCGCGCTTCTATTACATCACCCGCAAGAGCGAACAGCACATCGACTTCGACCTCGATCTGGCCAAGTCGCAAAGCAAGGACAACCCGGTGTACTACATCCAGTACGCCCACGCCCGTATCTGCCGCGTCTTCGACAAGCTGGCCGAGCGTGGCCATAGCTTTACTGAAGCCGACGGCTTGGCTGCCCTCTCCGGCCTGAAGGAGGACGTGGAGCGCGAGCTGGTGAAGAAACTGGCCGCCTATCCGGAAGTGGTGCAGGCCGCCGCGCTGGCCTACGAACCGCATCACGTCAGTAATTACCTGAAAGAACTGGCGGCCCAGTTCCACGGTTGGTACAACGATCACATCGTGCTGAATGACGATACCAATATCCGTAACGGGCGCTTATTATTGAGCCTGGCAGTGAAGCAGGTATTGGCCAACGGATTGGGGCTGCTGGGCGTCGCTGCTCCCGAACAAATGTAACCGAGGCTGACGTGTTCAAGTACGGCAAGAAAAAACCCCAGGGCGCCACCCGCAACCTCGGTCGGCAAGCCCAACCGGCGTCCACTGTGCGCTCGTCCCTGCCCGGCTGGCTGCTGGTCGGGTTGGGCGTGGGGATCGGCCTGTTCCTGGCGTTCATGCTCTATTTGTGGAAACCCTGGCAACCGGTCAAGCGCGAGATCGCTCCAGCGACCGCCGCGACACCGGACACTCCGCCCGCCGCCGCCAAATCCGCCGAGCCGCGTTTCGACTTCTACCGTCTGCTGCCCAGCCAGAAAGTAGTGCCCAACGAACCGGCCCCGATTGATACGCCTCCTCCTGCCGCACCCACGCCCAAGCCGATAGCTTCACCCGATACGTCCAACTCTGTCACGACCGCGAAGACCGCGGCCGATGACGCGCGCAAGCACGAGGCCGACAAGAAGCGGGCCGAGGCCATCCTGGAGGGCAAGAAAGCGCCCGCTCCGGAAAAGCCCAAGCCGGAGCCGGTTGCCGCCAAGGAAAAGCCGCCGGAAAAGGACAAGGAGGCCGACACCGGCAAATTCTCGCTACAGGCCGGTTCATTCAAGAGTCAGGCCGAAGCCGAGCGCCGTAAGGCCAAGGTTGCCATGCAGGGCCTGCCCGCCCGTGTACAGCAGGTCACCGTCAAGGAAGGCCAGGTCTGGTATCGCGTCATCGTCGGTCCGTTCAAGGGCAAGACCGCTTCCGACAAAGCCCAGGGCGAACTGCGAGGCGGCGGCATCGACAGTCTGATGGTCAAGGAAAAGAAATAATCCTGCCTGACGAACTCGCCCGCCGGGTCAACACCGCAACATCCCGCTACATTCGCTGACAATCCCTCTGCTTGAAATCCTTGCCACACCTCCCCATTACTGAGAGGTCACTTCAAGGATCACTCACATGACCACTATCGTCTGTGTCCGCCGCGGCAACAGCGTTGCCCTGGGCGGCGACGGCCAGGTTTCGCTGGGCAACACCATCATCAAGGGCACCGCGCGCAAGGTTCGCCGTCTTTACCACAACCAGGTCATCGCCGGCTTCGCGGGCGGCACCGCCGACGCCTTCACCCTGTTCGACCACTTCGAGGCCAAACTGGAAAAACACGGCGGACAACTGATCCGGGCCGCCGTCGAACTGGCCAAGGACTGGCGCACCGACCGCACCCTGCGCCGCCTGGAAGCGATGCTGATCGTCGCTGACAAGACCGCCTCCTTCATCATCACCGGCAACGGCGACGTGCTGGAACCGGAACACGGCGTGCTGGCCATCGGCTCCGGCGGCAACTATGCGCTGGCAGCCGCCCGTGCCCTCAGCGACAACATCGACCTGGATGCGGAAACCATTGCCCGCAAGAGCCTGGCGATTGCCGGGGATATCTGCGTGTTCAGCAACCACAACCATATTGTTGAAGTGATCCAGTACTGAGGACGCCGACATGAGCACCATGACTCCCCGTGAAATCGTCCATGAACTGGATCGCCACATTGTCGGCCAGAACGCCGCCAAGCGCGCCGTCGCCCTCGCCCTCCGCAACCGCTGGCGGCGCATGCAGCTGCCGGAAGACCAGCGCCACGAGGTGACACCGAAGAACATCCTGATGATCGGCCCCACCGGCGTCGGCAAGACCGAAATCGCCCGCCGTCTGGCAAAACTGGCCAATGCCCCGTTCCTGAAGGTGGAAGCCACCAAGTTCACCGAGGTCGGCTACGTCGGCCGCGATGTCGAAACCATCATCCGTGACCTGGTTGATGTCGCCCTGAAGGACGCCCGCCTCCACGGCATGCAGAAGGTGGAATTCCGCGCCCGCGAAGCCGCCGAGGAACGCATCCTCGACGCCCTGTTGCGTCCCGCCCGCACCTCGGACTGGGACAGCCATGAGCCTCCCGCCGACAAAAACGACTCCTCCACCCGCGCCATCTTCCGCCGCAAGCTGCAAGCGGGCGAACTGGATGACCGTGAAATCGAAATTGAACTCAGCTCCGCCCCGATCGGGGTCGATATCATGGCCCCCCCCGGCATGGAGGACATGGCCGGTCAGTTGTCGAAAATGTTCAGCAGCCTCAACAAGGAGCGCACCAGCAGCAAGCGGGTTAAAATCGGCGAGGCGCTGAAACGCCTTCAGGAAGAAGAAGCCGCCAAACTGTTGAATGAGGAAGACTTGAAGGCGGCCGCCCTGACCGCCGTCGAGCAAAACGGCATTGTCTTCCTCGACGAAATAGACAAGGTTTGCCGTCGCGGCGAAACCCAAGGCGCCGATGTCTCCCGCGAGGGCGTGCAGCGCGACCTGTTGCCGCTGATCGAGGGCTGCACCGTCAACACCAAGCACGGTATGATCAAGACCGACCATATCCTGTTCATCGCCTCGGGCGCCTTCCATCTGGCCAAGCCTTCCGACCTGATTCCCGAACTGCAGGGCCGCCTGCCGATCCGCGTGGAGCTGAACGCGCTGACTCCGGCGGACTTCGAGCGCATCCTCACCGAACCGCATTTCTCGCTGACCGAACAGTACAAGGCGCTGCTGGCCACCGAGGGGCTGAACATCCGTTTTACCCCGGAAGCGGTCAAGCGGTTGGCGGAGGTGGCGTTCGAAATCAACGAGCGGACCGAAAACATCGGTGCCCGAAGGCTGCATACCGTGCTGGAACGGCTGCTGGAAGATATTTCCTTCACGGCGGGCGATCTGGCAGCCGAGCGTCACGGCGAAACGCTGGACATCACAGCGGAGGATGTAAACACCCATCTGGGCTATCTGGTGCAGAACGAGGATTTGAGCCGGTTCATTCTCTGACCCTTACGCCGGCTGGGGAACACACAACCCCGGCCTTGAAAAAAACCATCGTTTCCTCTTGATTTAAATGAACAAACAACAATAATGCCGCGCTCCACCCAAATACCTCAAGGACTCTCACATGAAAGGAAAATTGATCGCAGCGGCGGCTGTTACGGTTCTCGCGACTCTCCCCGGCTGTGCCTCCATCGTCTCACAAAGCAACTGGCCGGTGACCATCGCCTCTTCGCCTGATGGCGCGGCTTTTACCGTAACCAACCAGAAAACCGGACAAAAGATTTCCAACGGCACCACTCCCAGCACCATTACGCTGCCTGCGTCCCAAGGGTTCTTCTCCAGCGCCAGCTACCTCATCCAGATTAATAAGGAAGGCTTTGAGTCTCAGTCCTTTGCCCTGCAGGCCTCAATGAACGGCTGGTACATCGGTAATATCGTCTTTGGCGGCCTGATCGGCTGGTTGATTGTTGACCCCGCGACCGGTGCCATGTGGAAGCTGCAGCCTGGCATCAACCTGACGCTGGCGCCGAAGACCGCCTCACTGCGTATTGAAACTCCCTCGTTAAACGGCGAGACACGCGAACTGCTGGTGGTAACCCGCGACCAAGTCCCGGAAGAGCTTGCCGGCCAACTGGTTCGCATCAACTGATGCATCACGCTCCCGGAGGCCATCTCCGGGAGCCATTCTTTCAATTCCCTTTCAATTGTTTCCAAACTTGATGCGAACTGCCTTATTCCCTCGCGGATTAGCTACAATCCTGATGTAATTCACTACAAAGACCTGATCAAACATGGCACACAAATTCACCGTTTCCCCTAAAGACGACCTGCAAGCCACCCTCAAGCGTGTTGAAACCACCATCACCGGCAAGGGCGGCCAATTCTCCGGGGACACCTCCCAGGGCAACTTCGCCGGCGTCACCCCGATCGGCATGGTCAAGGGCAGGTATGCGGTGATCAACGGCAAGGACATCGAGATCACCATCACCGACAAGCCCTTTGTCGCCCCGCAATCCATCATCGAAAACAAGATCCGCGACTACTTCAGCTGACCACGGCCGTGATGGCGGAAATTCAGACCGTCATCACACCCCTGGCGAGCAGGTACTGTCGTAACACATCCCGTCAGGCTACAATCCGGCCGGTTTCCATGTATTTACTCCTTTGTCCCTGGAGAACGGAATGCAAGCGACAAGCACCCTGGACGCGACCGATATCCCCTTTCCCGCAGGTATGCCCATGAACCGTGAAGACATCAAAAGCACCGGTGACCTGATGCGCTATGAACTGGCGCGTTTCCGCTCCTGGCGCTCCCATCAGGAACCGCAATTCCGTGAATGGTTTGTCGCCGTACAACTGTGGCAGGTGGAACGCCTCAAGCGCACCCACATCGCCCTGCTGGAAGACGAACGCTATCGCGCCGCCACCCAGTTCTTCCTCAGCGACATGTACGGCGGTCTCGACCTGACCGAACTGGCCAACGAGATCGAGCGTGCGCTGCCCATCGCCACCCGCCTGCTGCCGGACTCCGTCATGCGCACCAGCGCCGTCGCGCTGGAACTGAATGCCCTGACCGGCGAACTGGACGAAGCCGTCGCCTCCATCCTGTTCGAAAAGCTGGGCGTCACCGAAATCACTGACGAAGCCATGGTCGAGGCCTTCCGCCTGGCCGGTACGCGCGAAATGCGCGAGCGTCAGATCGCCCTGCTGCGCGAGCTCAGCACGGGCCTGGACAAGTACGTGCGTTCCCGCGTGATTTACGCCACCTTCAAGATCGCCAACAAGCCCGCGCACATGGCCGGTCTGGGCGCGCTCTACGACTTCCTCGGTCGCGGCTTCGCCGTGATGCGTCCGATGGGTTCGGCGCAGGAATTCCTTGACCTGTTCCTGAACAAGGAAGAGGACATCATGGACAAGGTCTACAACAACCATCCTGATCCGTTCAATTCCTGAACACGCCGGGGTGACCTAAATCAAGGTCGCCCCGTCACTTCGCGCCGCCGCCGTTCATCCCGCCATCTCAGCCTTGCGTCCCGACCGGGGAAAGCCGACAATCAGGCCTCCCGGATTTCTGCCCGATAGCTGACATGGCCACCCCGCAAGACGAAAACCTGACCCACTTCGGTTACAAGACTGTTCTCAAGGAAGAAAAAGCCACCAAGGTGGCGGAAGTCTTCCATTCCGTGGCCGCCAAATACGACCTGATGAACGACCTGATGTCGATGGGCATCCACCGGCTGTGGAAGCGCTTTACCATCACCCTGTCCGGCGTCCGGCGCGGCATGCAGGTGCTGGACATTGCCGGCGGCACCGGCGACCTGGCCCGCGCCTTCGCCCGCGAAACCGGCGCCACCGGCCGCGTGGTGCTGGCTGACATCAATGCCTCCATGCTCAATGTCGGCCGCGACAAACTACTCGACCAGGGCTTTACCGGCGTGGAATACGTGCAGGCCAACGCCGAATGCCTGCCTTTCGCCGACAACACCTTTGATGTCATCACCATCGCCTTCGGCCTGCGCAACGTGACCGACAAGGACGCCGCGCTGCGCTCAATGTACCGGGTGCTGAAACCGGGCGGACGGCTGCTGGTGCTGGAGTTTTCCAAGCCGTTGTACACCCCGCTGTCGAAAATCTACGACGCCTACTCCTTCAGCATCCTGCCCGCGATGGGCCAGATGGTGACCCAGGACGCCGAGAGCTACCGTTACCTGGCCGAATCCATCCGCATGCATCCCGACCAGGAAACCCTGAAGGGCATGATGGCCAACGCCGGCTTCGTCAACTGCGACTACCACAACCTGACCGGCGGCATCGTCGCCCTGCACCGGGGATTCAAGTAATGCTGATGCCGGTGGTGCTGGCTGTCGCCGGACTGGAAGACCTGATCAACCGAGCGCTGGACCTCGATCCGGGCAGCCGCCAGCGCCTGAATGCGCTGCAAGGCCGCAGCGTGCTGGTGAAAGTGCAGTTCCCGCCGTTGGACATCCTGATCCATCTCGACCACGACAAGGTGCGGCTGACGCCGCTGGAAAGCCATGAGAACCCGGCGGCGGACACCACGGTGGCCGCTTCCAGCCTGGTCCTGCTGCGGCAACTGATGAAACTGCGCGAGCCGTTTTCGGTGGGCGAGCTGCAGATCAGCGGCGACACCGCCCTGTTGCAGGAACTGCACGCCATCGCCGGAACCCTGGATATCGACTGGGAGTCCGCGCTCAGCCGCCTGGTCGGCGATGCCGCCGCCCACCAGATCGGCGAAGGCCTGAAAGGGTTCTTCCGCTTCGCCACGCAGGCCGCCTCGGACATCTTCAAGAACACCACCACCTACCTGCGCGAAAGCGGTCAGTTGTTCCCGCCGCGCTGGCAGGTGGAAGACTATATTGAGGAAGTGCAGGACCTGCGCTCCGACATCGAACGCTTTGAAGCCCGTCTGGCCGTCGTCCGGAAACGACTGGAAGACCGTCAGGCCGCCACTCCTTCCGAACCGGGAGACCCCCGCTGATGCTGGCCCACCTTCCCCGCCTGCTGGTGCTGTGGCGCATTGTCGCCTTCTACCGTCTCGACAAGCTGGTTCCCGCCGATGCGCCCATCCCGTTGCCTGTGCGCGCGGCCCTGCTGCTGGTGCGGTTGCATCCGGCCTGGTGGTCGGCCGAAGGCATGCTGGCGACCTACAGCGAAGGCGAGCGCCTGCGCAAGGCGCTGGAAGAAATGGGACCGCTGTTCATCAAGCTCGGCCAGCTGCTGTCCACCCGCCGCGACCTGCTGCCGCCCGGCCTGCTGGATGAGCTCAGCAAGTTGCAGGACCGGGTACCGCCCTTCCCGTCCGACACCGCCAAGGCGATTGTCGAGCAGGAGCTGGGCGGGCCGGTCAGCCAGTTCTTCAGCCGTTTCGACGAGCAACCCTTGGCCGCCGCCTCCATCGCCCAAGTGCATACCGCCTGCCGCCTCGACGGCCGCGAAGTCATCGTCAAGATCGCCCGCCCCGGCCTGGAACAGGCCATCCAGGAAGACTTCGGCTTCTTGAAGGCCGCCGCCGAATGGCTGGAAGCGCGTTCACCCGCCATGGCCGCCTTCCACGCCTGGCGCATTGTCTGCGATTACGAACAGGTACTGCTGGGCGAACTGGACCTGTTGCAGGAAGCGGCGAACACCACCCGTATGCGCAACAACTTCCCCGGTTCGAACCTGATCTATGTGCCGGAAGTCCATCATGACCTCTGCACCCACAACGTCATGGTCGAGGAACGCATCTACGGCGTGCCGGTTTCCGACAACGCCGCCTTCGAACGTCTGGGCGTCAACCGCAAGGTGCTGGCGGAAAAGGGCCTGACCGTCTTCTTCACCCAGGTGTTCAACCACAACTTCTTCCACGCCGACATGCATCCCGGCAACATCTTTGTCGAGACCACCGACCCGGCCAATCCGCGCTACATCGCGCTGGACTGCGCCATCATGGGCGAACTGAGCGACAAGGATCACCTGACTGTGGCGCGGCTGATGATGTCGGTAATGCAGAACGACTTCACCCAGTTGATCGACGTCGCCCACCAGGCGGGCTGGATTCCGCCGTCCACCGACATTCCCGGCCTGACCCGCGAGATCCGCCGCCTGCTGACGCCGATGCTGCAAAAGCGCATGGACCAGCTGGACTTCGCGCCGATCCTGCTGGGCGTGCTGGACGTCGCCCGCCGCTACCATCTGGAAGTGCCGCCGCAACTGGTGCTGCTGATGAAGACGCTGGTGCATGTGGAAGGACTGGGCCGCGAACTCTATCCCGAGCTGGACATCTGGTCGCTGGGCAAGCCGCTGCTGGGCAGCTGGCTGGCCGCGCGCATGAATCCGGCGGAAAGCGTCAAGTCGCTGATGAAGCAGACTCCGGCCATGATCCTCGGCCTTTCCGACCTGCCAGGGCTGGTCTGGGACAGCCTCAACAACCTGCGCAACAGCGCCGCCTGGCAGGAACGGCAATGGCGGGAACTGCAGCAATTGCAGTACCGCATGGCCGCCGACCGCCGCCGCGACTGGCTGGCGCTGTCCGGCTTCGTGCTGGGGCTGGCCGGGGTGGTCAGTTCTACCGGCCTCTCCGCCTTTCTCTGCCTGCTGGTCATGGTCTTGTCCGTCGTCTGGCGGCTGCTGGCCTGAACCCCGGTTCGGGCCGCATATCCCTTTAATCCGCCGCATGTCCGGATACTTGCCTGCACCCGGGGTTCCGGCGCTATAATCCCCAAGCCTTGGACAGGATGTGGCTTACCCGCCCGCTCCCTGTCCCCCGGTTTACGCCGCGATCCGGCGTTCGCCACCCGCTTTTTCCGTTACCCCGATGAAAAAGGAGACCCTCATGATTGCGCCCCTATCCCTTAGGGTTTGGGTCCGGAACCCCGCGTTCCGCTGACCGCGACACCTGACACGAAACCGTAAAAACCCGTCCTGCCCTCCTGTTCCGGCAGGCCTGCTTCTTTTGCGTTGACGCAAGGTATGCATCATGAACGAATCTCCCGTTGCCGCCGCCGGGCTCCCGGCCGCCGCGCATCCTCCGGCCCTGACGGCGCTGGAACAACTGGTCCAGCGCTGGATGCTGCGCATCCTGGTGCCGCTGAAGGGCTATCGCCACTTCGTGGCCGCGGACAGCTATGAAAACAATACCGTCGCCCAGTTCCTCGGCCTCGAAACCGCGCTTGACAGCGATACGCCCTACTCGCCGACCGAGGCCATCGCCGACCTGCGCAGTCTGTACGCCCGCCTGGAAAACACCGAACCTCCCGCGCTGCCGGACACCCTGCTGCGCAACCTGACCCATCTCTCCGGGCTGCTGGGGCTGGAAGAGTCGGACCGGCTGATCCTGGCCTTCGCCATCCTGCTGCATTCGCACCGCCTCCTCGACGATACGGCCGATTACCTCGGCCCGATGAACAGCATCGACCTTTACGCGGGCATCGCCACCATCCTCGGCCTCACGGAAATCCAGGTGCGGCAGGGCCTCAGCAACAACAGCGTCATGGCGCGCGCCGGCCTGCTCACCGTCGACCGCAACGGCATGATGTGCCTGCGCGGCAAGCTGGACCTGCTCTCCGGCGAGTTCGCCGAGCAGATGATGCATCAGGAAGTCAGCGATCCGGCGCACCTGCTGCGCGGCACGGTCAATCCGTCGCGGGCGGCAACGCTGTCGCTGGCCGACTACCCGCATCTGGCGAAGTCGCTGGCGGTGCTGCAGCCCTATCTGGCGCGCGCCGTCGCCGAGCGCCGCACCGGCGTCAACATCTTCATCCACGGCCTGCCCGGCACCGGCAAGAGCGAACTGGCGCGGGTGCTGGCGCACGAACAGGGTCACGATCTCTACGAAGTGGCCAGCGAGGATGATGAAGGCGACCCCGTCAACGGCGAGCGCCGACTGCGCTCGTACCGCGCCGCGCAGAACTTCTTCGCCCACCGCAAGATCTTCCTGCTCTTCGACGAAGTGGAGGACGTGTTCAACGACGGCAACGACCTCTTCGGGCAAAAGAGCACCGCCCAGACCCGCAAGGCGTGGATGAACCGCATGCTGGAAGAAAATCCGGTCCCGGCCATCTGGATGTCCAATGCCGTCAGCGGCCTCGACCCGGCCTTCATCCGCCGCTTCGACCTGGTGCTGGAGCTGACCGTGCCGCCGCGTTCGCAGCGCGCGCACATCATCCGCGGCGCTTGCGGCGAATTGCTGCCGGAACGCGATATCGAACGGCTGTCGCAGTCGGAACACCTGACCCCGGCGGTGATCCAGCGTGCGGCGCGGGTGATCCGCACCGTTCACGACACCCTGCCCGCGCAACGGGTGGCGGGCACGCTCACCGACCTGGTCAACCAGACGCTGGAGGCGCAGGGCCACCCCCGCGTTGGCGGTCCCGATGCGGATGCGCGCCCGGATTACTACGATCCGGCGTTCATCAATGCTGACGGCCAACTGGAGACGCTGGCCGCGCAACTGGACGAACACCGTCAGGGCACGCTTTGCTTCTACGGCCCGCCCGGCACCGGCAAGACCGCCTACGGCCGCTGGCTGGCCGACCGGCTGGAAATGCCGCTGCTGGTGCGCCGCGCCTCGGATCTGCTGGGCGCTTATGTCGGCGAGAACGAACAGCGCATCGCCGCCGCCTTCCGCGAGGCTGACCAGGAAAACGCCATCCTGTTGCTGGATGAGGTTGACAGTTTCCTGCAAGACCGCCGGCAAGCGCGGCAATCGTGGGAAGTGACGCTGGTCAACGAGATGCTGACGCAGATGGAAAGCTTCAGCGGCATCTTCATCGCCTCCACCAACCGGCTGGACGGCCTGGATCAGGCAACGCTGCGCCGCTTTGACCTGAAGATGAAGTTCGGCTACCTGAAACCCGCGCAAGCCTGGGCCCTGTTCCTGCGCTTCTGCGACAGCCTGGGGCTGGCGGCGCCGGAACCGGCGCTGCGCGGCGCGCTGGAACGGATGACCGTACTCACGCCCGGCGACTTCGCCACGTTGCGCCGCCAGCATCGGTTGCGGCCGCTGGTGTCAGCGTCGCAGGTGCTGGAGCGGCTGATCGAGGAATGCGATCTCAAGGAAGACGGACGTCAGCGCAGCATCGGCTTCCTGTAAGGGAAGCCGGCACCCCTGCCCCTGCGGGGGCGGTTGGTGCTATAGTTGCCGCCTCGTTTACCGCAAAGAACCCTGATGAACTGGCTAGACTCCGTCAAATTCGACGAACACGGGCTGATTCCCGCCATCGCGCAGGACGCCGTCACCGGCCGGGTGCTGATGGTGGCATGGATGAACCGCGAAGCCCTGGCCCTGACGGCTGAACGCAAGGAAGGCGTCTACTGGTCGCGCTCGCGCCGCAAGCTGTGGCACAAGGGCGAAGAGTCCGGGCATATCCAGAAAGTGAAGGAAATCCGCCTCGACTGCGACAGCGACGTCATCATCCTGCAAATCGAACAAGTGGGCGGCATTGCCTGCCATACCGGACGCGAGTCCTGTTTCTACCGCCGCCTGGACGACAACGGCCAGTGGCAGGTGGTGGACGCCATCCTCAAGGATCCCCACGCCATCTACGAGTCTCCCAAGCATGAACACTAACGACGTGCTGGCCGAACTGGGCCGCATCCTCGCCGAGCGCAAGCAGGCGTCTCCCGACTCGTCCTACGTCGCCAGCCTTTATCACAAGGGTCTGGACAAGATCCTGAAAAAAGTCGGCGAGGAATGCACGGAAACCGTGATGGCCGCCAAGGACGCCCAGGTGGACGGCCAGACCGAACACCTGATTTATGAAACCGCCGATTTGTGGTTTCATACCCTTGTCATGCTCGGGCACTTTAATGTGCCGCCCGAGGCCGTCGTCACCGAATTGGCCCGTCGCTTGCATATTTCCGGCCACGCCGAAAAAGCGGCCCGATCCACCACTGCGGAGTAATCTCTCATGTCCGGTTTGTCCCTGCCCCACCTGCTGCTGCTGCTGGTCATCATCTTCCTGCTGTTCGGCACCTCGAAGCTGAAGAACATCGGCAAGGATCTCGGCGGCGCCATCAAGGGCTTCAAGGAATCCATGAAGGAAGAAGAGGAAAAACCCGCCGCGCCCCAGCAACAGATTTCCCAGAACCAGAATCCGCCGATCGACAGCACCGCCCGTCCGGTGGATGCCCCGAAAAAAGATAACACCTGATGTTTGACGTCGGTTTCAGCGAACTGCTGCTGCTGGCGGTCGTCGCCCTGGTGGTGCTCGGCCCGGAAAAGCTGCCGCACGCCGCGCGCATGACCGGGGCGTGGATCGGCCGCATCCGCCGCATGGTGCTGGGCATCCAGGCTGAAATCGAGAAGGAAGTGGCCGCGCAGGAAATGCGCGACCGCATCCAGAAAGAAATCGAACGGCTGAAATCCACCGAAGTCGCAGTCAACCAGCAGGTCAGCGCGATGGAGAACACCATCCGCCAGACGGTGGAGGAAGCCGCCGCGCTGCCGCCTGACACCCCGGTTGCAACCATAGAGCCAGCGCCTCACGCCGAGATTGCGGCCCCCGAAGCCGCAAGCGCCGTCCCTCCCGAAACCACCCACGAGCACCGGCCCGCCCCATGAGCCAGGAACCCGAACTGCAGGATGAGATGCCGCTGGTATCGCATCTCATCGAGTTGCGCACACGCATCATCAATATCCTGAGCGCGCTGGGCATTCTTTTTTTCGCCCTGGTCGCGTTCCGCAACGATCTCTACAGCCTGCTGGCCTCGCCGCTGCGCCTGCTGCTGCCGCCCGGCAGCTCAATGATCGCCACCGACGTCACCTCCTCGTTCATGGCGCCGTTCAAGCTAACCTTCTATGCGGCTTTCTTCCTGGGCATCCCGGTGGTGTTGCACCAGATCTGGGCCTTTATCGCCCCGGCTCTGTACAAGCACGAGCGCAAGCTGGCCATACCCCTGCTGGTGTCCAGTGTCTTCTTGTTTTATACCGGCGTCGCCTTCGCCTATTTCGTGACGCTGGGTCCGGTGCTGAAATTCTTCGTCAGCGTCGCGCCCGAACACGTCAGTTTCATGACCGACATCAACAGCTATCTCGACTTCTGCCTGAAGTTCTTCCTGGTCTTCGGGTTCACCTTCGAAATTCCGGTCGTGGTTTTGTTGATGGTGATGGCGGGGATCATCAGCACGGCAAGCCTGATCGAAAAGCGCCGCTACATTGTCGTGCTGTGTTTCGCGGTCGCCATGTTCATCACCCCGCCGGATGCCCTGTCGATGGCCGTGCTGGCAATGCTGATGTGGATGCTGTTCGAGGTGGGCGTCCTGTTCGGACGCATTCTGGAAAGCCGCCGGGAAGCGGCGGGCAATTAGGTTTCCAGCAGGAAAGTCACCGGGCCGTCATTGACCAGCGACACCTTCATGTCGGCCCCGAAAATACCCGCACCGATCACCGGATGCGCCTTGATGGCCTCCGCCAGAAAATAGTCGTAGAGGAACTCCGCCAGCGCCGGTTCCGCCGCCGCGGAAAATCCTGGTCGCAAGCCCTTGTGCGTTTCCGCCGCCAGCGTGAACTGCGACACCACCAGCAGGCCGCCGCCAATGTCCTTCAGGCTGCGGTTCATCCGCCCTTCCACATCGGGAAAAATCCGGTAGTTCAATACCCGGTGCAGCAGCTTGTCCGCCTGCTCCGCGGTATCGCCGTGCGCCACGCCCAGCAGCAACAGGATGCCTTGGCGGATCTCCCCGGTAACCTTGCCATCCACCGTCACGCTGGCCTCGCTGACCCGCTGGATCAATCCGCGCATCAGGCCAGCCTGCGCGCGAAATCGTGAGTCGCCTTGACCAGCGCATCGATGATGCCCGGCTCGGCGGCGGAATGCCCGGCGTCACGGATGATGTGCAACTCGCTGGCGGGCCAGGCCTTGTGCAGGGCAAAGGCGTTATCGAGCGGACAGACCACATCATATCGGCCGTGGACAATGACGCCGGGAATATCTCGCAGGCGATCAGCTTTCGCCAGCAGGTCGCCCGGCGGCAGGAAGATGTCATTGACGAAGTAGTGGCATTCGATCCGCGCCAGCGCCAGCGCCGTATGCGGATCGGCGAAATGCCCGACTACGCCGGGATTGGGCTTCAGCGTCGAGCACAGCCCCTCCCAGACTGACCAGGCCTTGGCGGCCGCCATCTGCGCAATCTGGTCGTCACCGGTCAGGCGGCGGTAGTAGGCTTGAATGTAGTCGTGACGTTCGGCAACCGGAATCACTTTTTCATAATCTTCCCAGGCGTCCGGGAAGATGCGGCTGGCGCCGTCCTGGTAGAACCAGTGCAGATCCTCGGGGCGACACAGGAAAATGCCGCGCAGGATCAAACCGGACACCCGCTCCGGGTGGGTTTCGGCATAGGCCAGCGCCAGCGTCGAGCCCCAGGAGCCGCCAAACAGCAGCCAGCGGTCAATGCCCAGAAACTCACGGATGACCTCCATGTCAGCCACCAGCGCCGGGGTGGTGTTGCCCGCCAGTTCAGCATGGGGCGTCGATTGCCCGGCCCCGCGCTGATCGAACAGGACGATGCGGTAAACCTCGGGGTCAAAGAAGCGGCGGTGCCACGGTTGCGTGCCCGCACCCGGGCCGCCGTGCAGAAACACGACCGGGATACCCTGCGGATTCCCGCTTTCCTCGACATACAACACATGCGGCTCGTCCACGGCCAGGCGGTGCTGGGCGTAGGGCTGGATTTCGGGATACAGTCCAAGCATCTTGCTCTCCTCGTGATACGTTTTAGAGTAATGACTAAAGCCGTTCCTGACAAATGCCCTGTCTGTGATTACAATCCCCTTTTTGTCACCCGTGTCGAGAGTCTCTTCATGAGCCGCTTTCCCCTCTTGCTGGAACCCCGGGAACTGGCCCCCCGCCTGGGTGAGCCCGGCCTGTTGATTCTCGACCTGTGCAAGGAATCCGTCTATCGCGAGATGCATGTTCCCGGCGCAGTGTGGCTGAGTGGCCGGGAACTGGTGGGCGGCGAACTGCCCGCCGCCGGAAAACTGCCGTCGCTGGAGCGGCTGGAGTCCTTGTTCGGTCGCCTGGGGCTGACGCCGGAAACGCACGTGGTGGTCTACGATGACGAAGGCGGCGGCTGGGCCGGACGGCTGGTCTGGACCCTCGACATGATCGGCCACCGGCATTATTCCTACCTGAACGGCGGCCTGCACGGCTGGCTGGCGGCGGGGCTGTCCATTGAAAACACCGCCAATACCCCGACGCCGAACCCCAGTCTGAAGCTTCAAATCCAGACCGACGCGCAGGCTGATGCCGATTACCTGCTGGCGCATCTGGGCGACGGCCGCCACGCCATCTGGGATGCGCGCTCGCCGGACGAGTTCCACGGCCAGCGCATCCTGGCCCAGCGCCCGGGCCATATGCCCGGCGCGGCCAACTATGAATGGACCCGCGCCATGAACCGCGAGGATGCCCTGCGCCTGCGCGATCTGGACACCATCCGCCGGGAGCTGGCCGACTTGGGCATTACGCCAGACAAAACCGTAGTGACCCATTGCCAGACGCATCACCGTTCCGGCTTTACCTATCTGGTCGGCCGCATCCTCGGCTTTCCCTCGCTCAAGGCCTATGACGGCTCGTGGAGTGAGTGGGGAAATCGTCCCGACACGCCGATAGAACGCTGACTCCCATACGACCGGCGCCTGATGCGACCGGCCTGAAATACCGACAACGAGTACACCATGTCCGACACCCTGTTTATCGCCCTGCAGCACATCCTGCCCCAGCACCTGTTGTCCCGCGGCACCGGCTGGCTGGCCGCTACCCGCATCAAGGCCATCAAGAACACTTTCATCAGCCGCTTCGCCCAGGCTTATGACGTCAACATGGCGGAAGCCGCCGAGGAAAATCCGCTGGCCTATGAGAATTTCAATGCCTTCTTTACCCGTGCGCTGAAGCCGGGCATGCGCCCGATTGCTCAGGGCGCCAAGGTTGTCGCCTGTCCTGCCGACGGCGCCATTTCCCAGATCGGGGGCATTTCCCAAGACCGCATCTTCCAGGCCAAAGGCCGTGACTACAGCGTTGACGCGCTGCTGGGCGGAGATGCCGCGCGGGCGCGGCCTTTCATTGGCGGGCAGTTCGCTACCGTCTACCTGTCGCCCAAGGACTACCACCGCGTTCACATGCCGTTCACCGGCAGACTGAGGGAAATGATCTATGTGCCCGGCGACCTCTATTCCGTCAACGCAGCCACGGCCGGAAATGTAGACAACCTCTTCGCCCGGAACGAGCGCCTGGTGTGCATCTTCGATACCGCCGCCGGACCGATGGCGGTGGTGCTGGTGGGCGCCATGATCGTTGCCGGCATTGCCACCGTCTGGGCCGGCGACATCAAGCCGCACGGCCGTCACGTGACGGTATCGGGCTACCAGCACCAGAACATCACCCTGCAAAAAGGTGATGAGCTGGGCCGCTTCTATCTGGGTTCCACCGCCATCGTGCTGTTCGGCCCGAATGTGGTCGAATGGGCGGACGGTCTGACCGCCGGCGCAGCCGTGCGCATGGGCGCGGCCTTCGGGACGTTGCGCTAGGCATGCGGATTACGCTGAAGCAGCTCGGCGTCTTCACGGCGGTGGCGCGCTATGGCACCGTCACCCGCGCAGCCCAGGAGCTCAACCTGACCCAAAGCGCCGCCAGCATGGCGCTGGCGGATTTTGAAACCCAACTGGGCTGCCTGCTGTTCGATCGCGCCGGCAAGCGATTGCAACTCAACGACCTGGGACGGCAACTGCTGCCCAAGGCCATTACCACCCTCGCCCATGCCGAGGGTATTGAGGAGCTGGCGCGCGGCCGGGGAAGCCAGGTCGGCAGCCTCAAAATCGGCGCCAGCCTGACCATCGGCAACTATTCGATGCCGCCGCTCATCGCCACCTTCATGCGCGAGCATCCCGAAAGCCAACTGACGCTGGAAATCGCCAACACCAGCAACATCATCACGTCTCTGGGACAGTTTGAGCTGGACATCGGCTTCATTGAAGGCTATTGCCATGCCCCGGACCTGGAAGTCATTCCCTGGCGACACGATGAGCTGGTCGTGTTTGCCGCTCCGACCCATCCGCTGGCTTGTCGAGAATCGCTCACCGAAACGGATCTGGCAGATGCGGAGTGGGTTTTGCGCGAACCGGGATCCGGCACGCGCGAGATTTTTGACAACGCCGTACTCGGGCGCATGCCACATGTGAAAGTCCTGCTGGAGCTGGGGCACACCGAAGCCATCCAGCGGGTTGTCGCCAGCGGACTCGGAGTCGGTTGCGCCTCGCGCCTTTCCCTCCGCGAAAGCCTGGATAACGGCTCCCTGAAAATCCTGCCGACACCGTTCTGGAATCTGGACCGTCAATTCTTCGTGCTGATTCACCGGCAGAAATACCGGACCTTTGGCCTGGTGCGCTTTTTGGAACATTGTTTTGTGAACTGCTAGGGTTTTCCCTTATATAACTAGTGTTTTCCCGATGATCAGATTGGAATAACGGTGCGCCTATCAGTATTATGTGACAAGGCTATGACCTTTAACCAATTGATAGTGTTAGCTTTCTAATGAGCATCCAAGGGATACGCAACCTGCAGGTCACCAGTATCTGCCTGTATTTTCTGGCTTTTGTATCGGCCGGTATATCTATTGCCACCTTGTCCCTGGGACTTGCCGTTACCGCCTCCCGTTTTTTTGAACTGTCCCTGGTTTCACTGGCGGCGGGCGCCTCCTTCATGTTTATCGCCGGCAGGATTCGCTGCCCGGTCTGTGACTTCGTATTTGTGGGTCGCCGCTCCAAGCGATACTTCACCCGAACGTGCCGTAACTGCGGGCGCCGCGCGGGCGACACCGCCTGATTCCCCTCGTATTAACGCTTCCCGAACACTCTGGCGGCTTGTCACAAATAGTCCTCGTCAAGGCTTGCGCTTTGGGAAGTAATCTACAAAAATCAAAACATCTGATGGGTACGTGCATTACCGTATAAGGACCTGCATGGCAGGATAGGGAGAAAAGCCTGTAACAAGAGCGATGGCTTGAATGTTATACAGGCTTGAGCCCGGGTACACGGCACTTGATGCGACACCCAGAAACGGGACAATACAGGTCAGCACTGCAATGACAACAACAACGAGCAGCATTATTGGTCAATCCATCCCGGACAAGAACCTGAGCCGGCTTAGCCTGGTCGGCAGCAGCAAGACGGAGATGGAGGCATGGGTCGCCACCCTGCCGATCATGAACGTCGGGGAGACCGCGAAACGCCTGTACCAGACCTTGCAGGAAATTACCCGCCTGAAGACTTCGGAAGAAACCCGATTCGAATTGCTGGAGGTGCTTCGCGCACCGGTCTATACCATTTTGCAGGCCTTGGCCAAGCACTACCTGAACCAGTCCGTCCTGCTTCCCGAACGGGCCAGCCGCGTTGCAACACTGGCCCAATCGTTGCGCGCCCACTTGGCCTTCGGGTACAAGATCGTCGTTTACGAGTGTGTTGACAAACTGCAGACGAAGCTCAGCATGCTGGGTTTTGGTCGTCGGCAAACACAGCATCTGGCGGCGCAAAGCATGCAACGGGCCATCAGCGAGCTGGGCGGCTTGCTTCTGGAGTCGAACACGCTGTACCTGCCGTCGCCAACCGGGCTATGGCTGGACCTGCACTCGCTGTACAAGATCGCCAATACGCATGGGCTGGCGCAAATCAAGGTAGCCGATCCCCATTTTGCCCATGTGCGCGAACTCAGCCCGGGCGATGCCTATATCCGCGCCCTGATTCTGGCCGCCTCACACACCAACAAGTTGCGTCAGACCGAAATCCGCCAGATTTATGATGCCACCGAAGTCTGGGTTAACCTGCTCAAGATCAAAAACCAGGTGGCGACCGGCGACCTGCTGATTGTCAACTCGGAGACAGACTCCCCTCCGGCCTACATCACCAAGGCGACAACCAGTCCGAATTCGTTTTACATCGATGCCCAAAAGCTGGTTCAACACCTGCAAACCCTGGCCACAACCCCGCCGGCGCAGATCGGCCGGGCCGAATCGGCCCTGACCTCCAGTCTGCTGCAGCACCTGATCGGGATCTGGAACGCCCCGACCGAACGGACCTTCGCCCGTCGTAGCTATCAGGGGGAATTGCTTGTCTGTCTGGGGCTTACAGCCACGCATTACCACTTGGCAGGCGAGCAGGATTTCGAATCGGTGATTAACGTTCACCAGATGATGTCCGAGGAGGAAGCCAATTTCTTCCTGCAGGACCATAACAACTCGACCATGCACAAGGAAGCCAAGGAAGTGGATCCCTGGCGCATTACCTTCGGCACGGTTGATGACGAATTCAAGGTTTCCCAGAAGGTTCAGGCGCAATTCAGTTCTTTTTACAACAAGGAAAACCGCGCTCCGCGGGATACCAGCAATCTCTATCCGCCGCTTCGCGCCGAAATCGTCAATATCAGCCCGGGCGGCTATTGCATCCGCTGGAGTGGTGAACCGCCGCTGTCGCTTCGCACCGGCGAGATTCTGGTTCTGCGCGAGCCCGATGACACCAGCTGGAATATCGGCGTCATTCGCTGGGTCAAACAGCTGCCCACCCAGGGCGCGGAAGCCGGCATCGAGATCCTGTCTGCCCGCGCCAAACCCTGTGGCGCGCGCGTGCTGAAAAAAACCGGCGAATCCACTGAATACATGCGGACCCTGCTGTTACCCGAAATGAAGTCACTGCACCGCCCCGCCACCCTGATTACCCCGAACCTGACATTCCGCAGCGGTTACCGGATTATCATCCGTTTGGGCAACGAGGAGGTCAAAGCACAATTGACAACTGAGAACCTGACCACACAAAGTTTTAGCCAGTTCGAGTTCGCGCTGTTACAATCGCAGGAAACCATACAGGCTGCCGCAGCCGCCAATACGCCTGTCGCTGCCCGCAGCAAGGCGCCGTCAGAAACTGACGACTTTGACTCCTTGTGGACCAACCTGTAGCCGGCATCCATGAATTGCCAGATAGCCCCGTCTGAGAGGCTTCAAACCCCGACCCTGGACTATTTCCAATATGGCCGCAAAAAGTGAAACCCTGCGCCTTCTGGTGCTGCACAATTCGGCAGATAACACTGAAGAAATTGTAAAAGCCCTGAAAAACGCAGGAACACCGACTCGTCCGCAGCTCGTTGACAATCTTGAGGACTTCGAGGACACCCTGAACTCGCAACCGTGGGATCTGGTGCTGGCCGGGGAAGAGGTTTCCGGCAGCTCGTACTCCGAGGCCCTGCAAACCATTCGCAATCGCGACAAGGACATTCCGCTGATTGTCCTGCTCAAAGCCTACGATGAAAGCATGATTGTGGAGTCGCTTGAGGCCGGCGCGGTCGATGCGATTGTCTTTGACCAGCATCAACACGTCGTTTTCTGTATCCGCCGCGAGATCAAGAACCTTTACCACCGCCGCGCCCAGCGCACTGCCGAGGCCTTCCTCAAGGAAACGGAAAAGCGTTGCCAGCTACTCCTGGAAAATTCCCGCGACGCCATCGCCTATGTCCACGACGGCATGCACATTTATGCCAATACCTCGTACGTGGAACTGTTCGGTTATGAATCCGGCGAAGATCTCGAAGGCATGCCCGTCATCGACCTGGTGGCCAAGGAAGACCTCTCCGGCTTCAAGGATTACCTGCGCGCTTACGGCAAGGGTGAAAAGATCTCAACCGATCTGAAATTCCACGGCGTCCGGGCGGATGGCGATAAAATTGACGCCATGATGCAGCTTTCCGCAGCCAGCTACGATGGCGAGCAGTGCACGCAGATTGTGATTCGCCGCGATGACGGCAAGGCCAAGGCCGCCATGCTGGCCGAGCAACTCAAGGTTGTCACCAGTCTGGATGGCCTGACAGGCCTGCCAAACCGTCAACGATTTGAGGAAAACCTGGAAGAGGCGCTGATCAAGGTTCGCCGTGAAAAGAGCCAAAGCAGCCTGTTCTTCATGAGCATGGACAATGTCCCGCAAATCAATGCCGCCGCCGGCATTGTCGGCACCGACAACGTCATTTCCTCGCTGGCGCAGTTGCTGAAGGATCTCCTCAATGACGGGACGCTGGCCCGCTTCAGCGACACCGCGTTTACCGTGATTCTCCCCGAGACTTCGGCTGATGTCGCCAAGGCTACCGCCGAGAAATTGTGCCAAGCCGTGCATGAGCGCCTGTTCGACATCCCCGGCGGCAAAACCATCCAGACCAGCCTCAGCATCGGGATCGCCATGATCGGCGAAACCGCCCCGGATGCTCCGGAAATCCTGTCGCGAGCGGTCAATGCCGCTGAAAAAGTCAAACTGCTGACCAAAGGCGTCGGTAACGGCATCAATCTGTATAACCCGGCTGAAAATGCCGCCGCCAACGACTCCGCCCTGCGCGAACTGCTGGCTGAAGCACTGGAGCAAAGCAAGTTCAAGCTGTTGTTCCAGCCCCTGTTCGACGTTGAAGACGAAACCGCCCAGTTCTTTGAGGTCTTCGTCCGCCTTCCCCTGGCCGACGGCAAGCTGATGACCCCGGACGAATTCATGCCCGTGGCGCAACGCTATCAGCTGGGCAGCAAGATTGACCGCTGGGTCATGATCAATGCCTGCAAGCGCCTGAAGGAGCACCTGGGGCGTCACCCGGGCAGTCGAATGCTGATTAACCTGACGGCCGAATCGCTGCAGGATCCATCACTGGCCGATCTGGCGGGCAAGCTGGCCAAGGCCATTGATCCCAAGGGGCATCCGCTGGTCATCCAGTTCTCGGAAAATGATGTGGTTACCTACCTCAAGCAGGCCAAGGAGCACAGCACGTTGCTCAAGGCGGCGGGGTGCCCCCTGTCAATCACCAACTTCGGCTGTACCGTCAATCCGATGAATACGCTGAAGCATGTCGATGCCGATTACATCAAGCTGGATCGCTCGTTCACCCAGGACCTGAGCCAACCTGAACATCTCGACATGACCAAGAAAATGGCCGGCGACGTTAATGCCCTGAACAAACGGCTGATCGTTTCGTACGTGGAAAACGCCAACACCGTTTCCAAGCTCTGGACGATGGGCGTACGTTATCTCCAGGGCTATTATCTGCAGCCGCCGTCAGAAAACCTGACCTACGAAAGTCAAAGCTGACACGGGAATAGCGGGCCGGAAGGCCCGCTCCGTGCTTCAGTTCCCGCCCGTCAAACTCACTCACAAAAACCGCACGATGCGCCGGTTAGGGCAATTGCATGTTGCGTCCCGGCTCGCTAGGCTTGGACGACAACGACAATAACCCGCTCCAGGAATAATACGCACCATGCTGATGTCTCCCGAAATCACCCCCGGCGGCTATACCCCTCCCGAACGCCGCCTGCTGGGCCCCGGCCCGTCCGATATTTCCACACGCGTACTGCAGGCACTGGCCAAACCCACGATCGGCTATCTGGACCCCAGCTTCGTCGGTATGATGGAGGAACTGAAGGCGCTGCTGCGCTACAGTTTCCAGACCCGCAACGCCCTGACCTTCCCGGTTTCCGGCCCCGGCTCAGCCGGCATGGAGATGTGCTTCGTCAACCTCGTGAACCCCGGTGACAAGGTGATTGTCTGCCGTAACGGCGTCTTCGGCGGGCGAATGGTTGAAAACGTGGAACGTTGCGGCGGCATTCCGGTCATCGTCGATGATGTTTGGGGAACCCCGGTGGACCCGCAGAAAGTTGCCGATGCCTTCCGCCAGCACCCGGATGCGTGCGTGCTGGCCTTTGTCCATGCCGAAACATCCACCGGCGCCCTCTCCGATGCCGATACGCTGTGCCGTATTGCGCGTGAGCACGACGCGCTAACCATTGTCGATACCGTCACCTCGCTGGGCGGCGTCCCGGTGCTGGTCGACCAGTGGCGGGCGGATGCGGTGTATTCCGGCAGCCAGAAGTGTCTGTCCTGCACGCCGGGGCTGTCACCAATCACCTTCAGCGAACGCGCCGTCGACACCGTCAAGGGACGCAATCGCAAGAGCCAAAGCTGGTTTCTGGACCTGAACCTGCTGCTGGGCTATTGGGGTGAAACCACTCGCACCTATCATCACACCGCGCCCACGAACAGCCTGTATGCGCTGCATGAGGCGCTGCGGGTCCTGCAGCAAGAGGGGCTGGAAAACGCCTGGGCGCGCCATCGCAGCAACCATCTGGCGCTGAAGGCGGGTCTGGCCGAACTGGGCATCGAGTTTGTGGTGGCGGAAGACGCCCGCCTGCCGCAAGTGAACTCCATCCACATTCCCGGCGGACTGGATGACAAACAGGTGCGTGGCGCATTACTGCAACAGCACGGCATCGAGATCGGCGCCGGGCTGGGCGCGCTGGCAGGGAAGATCTGGCGGATTGGACTGATGGGCTATTCCAGCCGGGTCGAGAACGTGATCGCTTGCCTCAACGCCATGGAGTCGGTGCTGATGGCGCAGGGAGTGAAGGCCGAGCCGGGTTCGGCCGTTGCTGCCGCCTACCGGGCTTATGCCGCCCAGGCGACTGCACGCTGATGGATGCCGCCGGCATGCGCCTGATTCACGGGCTGCCCCTGATCGTCGCGCTGGCCGGCTGCAGCCAAACCCCTGTCACCCCGGCCGGAGGCGCGCGGACAATCGTGCCGACGGTCCCCACCGTGACCTCGCAAGTGGAAGTGTTCAATCACCTGCCGAAGGACTTCGACCGTTCCGCCTGGCTGTTCGCCCAGCTTGAAACCGTGCCTGCGATCCGCTCCGCCAAAGTAGCACCGGCGCGACTGGAACTGAACGACGGGCAAATGTCCGGCTATACCGGCTGCAACGGGGTATTCGGCAGTTATCAGCGCGAGAACACCCGGATACAGTTTACCGGGGCGGGGATTTCGCGGCGCTTCTGCACCGAATTGGCCGATCAGGAAAAACGGATGCTGGACGTACTGTCACGCACCCGTTTCGGCATGATCGCCAAGGCCAACGGTTATTTGCTGTTGCTGGATGAAAACAAGGCCATCCTGGCCGAACTGCTGCCAATGCCGCCGAAGGACAACTAAGGCGTTTTAACGCTCCAGATCGCGATCGCGCACTCCCAGCAGGTACAGAATCCCGTCCAGACCCAGCGTGGAAATGGCCTGACGCGCATTCTGGCGCACCAGCGGCTTGGCGCGGAAAGCGATACCCAGACCGGCGATCGACAACATCGGCAGGTCATTGGCGCCGTCCCCCACCGCAATCACCTGTTCCAGCCGCACCCCCTCGCGCGAGGCTATTTCGCGCAGCAATTCCGCCTTGCGCTGGCCATCCACCACCTGCCCCACCACCCGGCCGGTCACCTTGCCGTCGACAATTTCCAGATCGTTCGCGTAAACGTAATCAATGCCCAGCTTGCTTTGCAGGTATTGCCCGAAATAGGTGAAGCCGCCGGAGAGAATGGCTGTCTTGTAACCCAGGGCTTTCAGGGTGCGCACAAGATGCTCCGCGCCTTCGCTCAATTTCAGTCGCGCCGCAATGTCGGCCAGCACATTCGCGTTCAGGCCCTGCAGCAGAGCCACGCGTGCCTCGAAGCTCTGCTTGAAATCCAGTTCGCCCTGCATGGCCCGTTCGGTAATGGCGGCGACCTGTTCGCCGACTCCGGCGGCCTTGGCCAGCTCATCAATGACTTCATGCTCAATCAGTGTCGAGTCCATGTCAAAACAGACCACGCGGCGGTTGCGGCGATACGCGTCATCACGCTGGAAGGCGATATCGACACTGAGTTCATTCGCAAGACGCAGGAAATCCGCGCGCATCTGATTGATATTCGCCGGTTCGCCGCGCACGGAGAATTCGACGCAGGCCTTGCCGGGGCCGTTGTTCTCGCCTTCCAGCATCACTCGTCCGGACAGGCGCGCCAGACCGTCGATATTGAGACCGTTCTCCGCCACGATGCGCGAGACTTCCGCCAGATGCTCGGCGGTAATCTTGCGCGCCAGCAGGGTCACGATATAGCGGGATTTGCCCTGACCGCCCACCCACTGGTGATAGCTGTCCTGGGTAATCGGCGTGAACCGGACCTGCAACCCGAGATCATGCGCCCGGAACAGCACCGCCTTCATCAGCAACGCGGACTCCATGGGCGACGGCGACTCCACCACCACCCCCAGCGACAGCTGGTCGTGGATGACCGCCTGGCCGACATCAAGGATATTCACGGAATGACTGGCCAGTACCTGCATCAGGCTGGCGCTCAGGCTGGGACGATCCGGCCCGGCAAATGACATCAGAATGATTTCGCGCATAAAGTCCCGCAATTAACCGGCGAATTGGGCGGGGATGATAGTGAATTGCCCGACAATCGGCTATGCTCCCCGCAACAAGCGCTCGATTATAATTTGTTTTTTGCCTTAACTGTCTTCCATTCGGCGAGGGGGTCCAATTGATCCAGTCACGCAGTCTTGTCATCGTGCTTGCGGTGAGTTTTCTTGTTCATGCGACACTGATGGTCAGCAGCGCCAAACATGAGGTGGATCACGCCCAGCAACCGGTGGGAGAACTGCTCGCCTCGCAACTGGCCACGAACGCCGCGCCGCTGATGATGAACCAGGACTCCGTCGGCCTTGGCCTGATGGCTGACCGCTTCGGACAGACTCCGGGAGTGCTGAGCCTGAAGGTCATGGGGACGGATGCCCGGGCCGTGGCCTCCGGCGGCAATGCGCCAACCCTGTCGGGATTGACCTTCAAGGCCCCGGTCAAGCTGGATGACAAATCGCTGGGCAATGTCGAAGTCGTGCTGGCCAGCCCCGCCCGCGGCGAGATCCTGCGCGGCAGCGGCCTGGAATTGCTAGGCTCCTTGGTGCTGCACCTACTGCTGGGTTCGTGGCTGATCTGGCCGGAACGGTTCCGCAACGTGAAGGTGCCGATCCTGCAACCCTTGCCGCCGCTTCTGCGCCGTTCTCCGGCTCCAACGCTTGAAATACCCGCCCCCGTCGAAGAAGTCCCGCCTGCCGCCACGGTTTTCCTGCAAGTCGTTCTGGAGGACAGCAAGGGCCTGCTGCAACGCGTCAACGCCAGCACCGCCGACCAGATGCTGGTGATTCTGGAAAAACTGCTGTTGCGCGCCGCTCGCCTCTACCAGGGCAAGGTCCAGCACACCTTTGGTCCGGAAGGGGCTTCCGTGCGCTTCGAGGGTGATGATGAAGCCGCCTGCCTGCAACAAGCCCTGTCCTGCGGCCGCCTGTTTCTGATGCTTGCCGATACCGCTTACCAACAGCGTCGCAGCGCCAAGCTGTTCGCCCTGCCGGTGAAGGCGGCGATTTGCCCGCTGGGCGATCGCGAGGAAGGCGTGGTGCTGGATGAAGTGATGCAACTGGCCCGTCGCGGCGATGTCCAGTCCCTGTTGCTGCCCGGTAACCTGACCGGCCTGGATACCCTGAAAGCAGCGCACCGGCTGGAGTCGATGGCTCCGCCGCCCGCTCCGGCCCCTGAGTCCGCGCCGGTTGAAGGCGAAGCGGCCGCTGACGAAACAACGCCAGCGGATATCGCCTCCCCGTCCGAATCGCCGGATGCCGAAGCGCCTTCGGCAGCAGAAACCCCGGCAGCCACAAACCCGGAACCGCCCTCAGAGATCTATCCGTGGCGCGTGATCGGTCTGTCGGAATTGGATGAAGCCCGCGTGCTTGAACAAAAGCAGCACATTCTGGAACGCAAGAAACCGGCGGCGGACGCCGCCTGACCGGCCCGCCTATTCAGGCTTGCTGTCGATACCGAACCAGAGAATGGTTTCGGCCGCGCCACGCCGCACTTTCACCATCGCCGGTCCCAGAAAAAGGCCCGGCGACACTTCCCGCAATTCATCCCTGATGCGCTGTACCACCCAGGGGTTACCCGGCAGGTCATAATCAAGCACGATGCAGCGTCGGCCATCGATCGCCGAAGTGTCGATGCGGCTGGCGAAGGTAAACAGATTCAGGGTAGGTTTCAGCAGTTTGATGCGATTGGAGCCTTGCCCGGCATGGTCCGCCGTCGCCTCAAAACTCTTGCCCTCCCACGGAAACACGCCCAAACGCGCAATGGCGGCAATAAAGCTGTGCGGCAAACCGTTGTCCAGATAACGAACCGCCAGCATACGCCCTTTGGGGCTGCCGTTGAGTGACACCACCGAGACGGGTTCGGGAGCGCCGAGATAGACTTCTTCCAGTTCGGCAAAGCTGCGGCGGGCCAGATCCTCCAGCGTGCAGCCTGCCAGCAATGGGGCGGCAGTCATGGTAGTTCTCCTCACTGGAGTCATTATTGTTGTAATCGTTTCAAGACTAGGCTTGCCGGATACCTGTCTCAACCAAAAGCACCGGCAAGTTGCAACGAGGCGTTACGGACGGGCGGATGACCACCCTGCCTCGCTTACTCACCGATGGACAGTGATTCGACTCGCTGGAAGCCGCGCGGCAGCTTGGCGCCGCGACGGCCGCGCTCACCCCGGTAATGCTCCAGGTCGGTCCACTTCAGGGTCAGGTGGCGGTTGCTGGTATGCACCACCAGCTTGTCGCCGGTACGGCAAACCGCCATGGCCTTGAGGGATTCCCCCTCATCCAGCCCCAGCAGCTTGTTGCCTTTGCCCTTGCTCAGCACCGGCAGGTCCTTGACCGGGAACATGAGCAACCGGCCTTCCGAACTCAGCACCACCAGCCAGTCTTCCTGCGGATTCTGCACCGTCAGCACCGGCATCAGGCCCGCCCCTTCCGGAACGGTTACCACAGCCTTGCCGTTCTTGTTGCCCGCATCCAGATCCCCCAGCGTGGACAGGAAGCCGTAACTGATATTGGTGGCCAGGATGATCGGTTGAGTCGGCTCCCCCATCAGGACCTGGATAAAGGCGGCGCCTGACGGCGGATTCAACCGGGTGGTCAACGGTTCCCCCTGGCCACGGGCGGACGGCAGGCTGTTGGCGGGCAGCGAATAACTGCGACCGCTCGTGTCCAGGAAATAGGCCGGCTGGTTGCTGCGTCCCTGGGCGCGCGTCAGGTAAGCATCCCCGGCCTTGTAGCTCAGTCCGGCGGCGTCGACATCATGGCCCTTGGCCGCCCGGACCCACCCCTTCTCGGACAAGACCACGGTCACCGGCTCGGCCGGGGTCAGGTCGCTTTCCTTCAGGGCCTGGGCCTCGCCGCGCTGCACCAGGGGTGAACGGCGGTCATCGCCGTACTTGGCCAGATCCGCCTCAAGTTCGCTCACCAGCAGGTCGCTCATCGCTTCTTCCGACCCCAAAACCGCCTCGAGCGACTGGCGTTCCTTTTCCAGCTCATCCTGCTCACGCCGGATCTCGATTTCTTCCAGTTTGGCCAGATGACGCAACTTGAGGTCAAGGATGGCCTCCGCCTGCACGTCGCTGAGACCGAAGCGTTTCATCAGCTCGGCCTTGGGATGGTCCTCGTAACGGATAATGGCGATGACTTCATCGATGTTCAGGTAGGCGATCAGCAAGCCGCCCAGAATGTGCAGCCGCGCCATGACCTTGTCCAGGCGGTGCTGCAGGCGGCGGCGTACCGTGTTGCGGCGGAAGACAAGCCATTCACTGAGCAAGGAACGCAAGTCCTTGACCTGCGGGCGGCCATCCAGGCCGATGACATTGAAGTTGGCGCGGTAGCTGTATTCCAGATCGGTCGTGGCGAACAGGTGGCCCATTAATTGTTCAACATCGACGCGGTTGGAGCGGGGAACAATGACCAGCCGGGTCGGGTTTTCATGATCGGACTCATCGCGCAAGTCCGCCACCAGCGGCAGTTTCTTGGCATTCATCTGGTCGGCGATCTGGGTCAGCACCTTGGCGCCGGATACCTGGTGCGGCAAGGCGGTGATGACGATATCACCGTCTTCCATTTCATAGACGGCGCGCATCTTGAGGCTGCCGCGACCGGTGGCGTAGAGATTCATCAGTTCACTGCGCGGCGTGATGATTTCGGCGCGCGTGGGGTAATCCGGGCCGGGCACGAACTCCAGCAGTTCGGAAAGCGTCAAGCCCGGCTCGCGGATCAGGGCGATGCAAGCCTTGGCGACTTCACGCAGGTTGTGCGGCGGAACATCCGTTGCCATACCGACGGCAATGCCGGTGGTGCCGTTGAGCAGCAGATTGGGCAGGCGTGACGGCAAGGTTAGCGGTTCTTCCATGGTGCCGTCGAAATTGGGCCCCCAGTCAACCGTGCCCTGCCCCAGTTCGCTCAACAATACGTCGGCATACGGAGACAGGCGCGCCTCGGTGTAACGCATGGCGGCGAAGGACTTGGGATCATCCGGCGACCCCCAGTTGCCCTGACCGTCCACCAGCGGATAACGGTAGCTGAACGGCTGCGCCATCAGCACCATGGCTTCATAGCAGGCGGAGTCGCCGTGCGGATGGTATTTGCCCAGTACGTCGCCGACGGTGCGCGCGGATTTCTTGTGCTTGGCGGAGTTGCGGAGGCCCAGTTCGCTCATGGCGTAGACAATGCGGCGCTGAACCGGCTTCAGTCCGTCACCAATAAACGGCAGGGCGCGGTCCATGATGACGTACATGGAATAATTGAGGTAGGCCTGCTCGGTGAAATCGGCCAGGGGGCGTGCTTCGCTAAAGTCGGTCAGGGTCGTCGTAGTCATGGATCTGGCTGGTTCGGGAAGGGGCGAACGGTGTGTCCGCATCATCATTGGTGCAGAAGTGTAGCGACACCTCCCGGCAATGACCAGCGCTGAAAAAACGAGGGGCGACAAGTTGTTACGCTTGTCGCCCCTCGCCTGTTACGGTACCGCGCTTACTGTTCGACCTGGACGCAGAAGCGAACCTCCCCGGACTGCCCGCCACCCAGTCCGACCGGGTTGTTGCTGAACTGCCAGCGGATGTTCCCCGTGCTTCCTGACGACGGTGCGGTGCCGGTGCCGGCGGACGACGTCTGGCACAGCAGCGACGACGGGGTGCTGGTGCAGGACGCGCTGTGGAAGAGCGTGAACGGCGGCGTGGCATCGTTGATGACCACGTCCTTCA
>NZ_SHKX01000010.1 GCF_004217445.1 Fluviicoccus keumensis | reverse complement strand
CAAAACCCTATCCGATGCTGACAAAACCGAGGAAGATTGCGATTGAAGAGATCCGGCGAAATGGCCACCCGAAAAAGCTTAAGTAAGTGCCATTCCCCTCAAAGCCTTATTAGATCTTATTAAGGAAAAATCAGAAACTAATCAATTTATAATTTCAACCCACTCCAATATTGTACTACAGCACCTAGGCTGTGCAGCAGATGCAATAATCTACCACGTAACATCCGATAGAACAAATCAACCCTTTACAACCGCAATCGAATACATTCCGGAATCATCAGAAGCACGCATCAACATTCTTCGGGAGCTTGGATATTCACTTTCAGATTTTGATCTTTGGGAGGGATGGCTTTTTCTTGAGGAGTCTTCTGCCGAAGTGATAATCCGAGACTACTTAATACCCTGGTTCACTCCAACGCTTTCAAGAATAAGAACTTTATCGGTGGGCGGCACAGGTAAAATGGAGCCTGCTTTTGAAGACTTCAGAAGATTAACTTTATTTACGCACCTTGAAAAGGTATACAATGATCGTACATGGGTTCGTGTTGATGGAGACCCATCAGGTTTGAACGTCATCGAAAAACTTAAATCAAGTTACAAAAGCTGGAATCAAGACCGATTCAAAACATACAAGCATCCTTACTTTGAGCACTATTACCCAACCGAATTTTCAACCCAGATTGAGGCAGTTACTAATCCAGGACAGGTATTAAAAAAGGAAAATCGAGAACTTAAAAAGAATTTATTGCTAGAAGTGAAGGCATGGCTTGATCAAGATCATAAAAGAGGAAAAGAAGCCCTCGCTGAATCCGCCCGTGAAATAATTGATGACTTAGTTCAGATTCAAAAAACCCTGTTTCACAGATCAACTTAGTAATCTCACGAAATTTTTCTAGTCTTTTTTCTTCGGATGCTTCACCCCCCGCTGCGCCACCGCCGTGAACGGATCCTCCGGCCACGGATGCTTGGGATAGCGCCCGCGCAAATCCTTGCGCACCTCGGCATAGGCATTGGCCCAGAAACTGGCCAGATCCTGCGTCACCGCCACCGGCCGCTGCGCCGGCGACAGCAGATGGATGGTCAGCGGCACCCGCCCGTTGGCCAGCCGGGGCGTTGCCATCAGTCCGAACATTTCCTGCAGCTTCACCGCCAGCACCGGACAAGGATCGGCGGTGTAATCAATGGCGATGCGCGACCCGGTCGGCACCTCCAGCTGTGTCGGCAACTCGCGCTCCAGCGCCTGTTGTTGCGGCCAGTCCAGCATCGCCGTCAGTGCTTCGTGCAGCGGGAATTTCGCCAGATGGCTGAAGCGCGTCACCCCGTCCAGCCACGGCCCCGCCCACTCACCGAAGGTTTCAGCCAGCGCCGCATCACTGACATCCGGCCACTGTTCCGGCTCCAGCCGGTGCAGCCAGCCCACCCGCGCCTGCCATTGCCGCAGACCGTCAGTCCACGGCAGCAGGCCGACCCCGGCGGCGCGCACCGCCTCCACCATCACCCGCCGCACCTGTTCCGGCGAAGCCGAGGCCAGCGGCCGGTCTTCCAGCACCAACGCGCCCAGCACGCGCTGTTCGCGCGCCTGCACCGCTTGTGAGGCGCCGTCCCAGCTGACGAATTCCTCGCGGCGGATCGCCGCGCCCAGCACGTCTTCCAGATCAGTCACGCGCACGGTCGCGGCCAGATAGATCTTCGCCTCGCGCGCCTGCCCGTCCAGATCGGCCACCACCAGCCACGGCTCGCGCGCCAGCCGGTCCTCGTCGGGCAGGAACGCGCCGCGCCCGTTGGCCAGCACATAGCGCGCCGGACCCCCCGGCCGCCGCTGCGCCACGCGGTCGGGGAAGGCCAGCGCCAGCAGCAGTCCGGCGGCTTCGGTATCGCCGCGTTCGCGGGCACCGCCGCCGCGTTCATACAAGCGGCGCGCACTTTCGCGGACCAGTTTCAGGCGGCCCCGATCGACACCGCCGCCCGCGTGTTCGCCCTGCACCAGCAGCAGCCGGTCGTGCAGGTCCGCCCCGTGGCCCTTGGGCAGCAAATCCCGTTCGGACAGTAACGCCGCGAGATCGGCGGCCAGCTCCCCCAATCCCCGTTCACGCCCGCGCAGCACCATGTGCGCCAGGCGCGGCGTCAGCCCGAGCTTGAGCATGGCGCGGCCGTGGGCGGTGATCGCGCCCTTGGCATCCAGCGCCTCCAGCCATTGCAGCAGCTGCACCGCCTGCGCCCAGGAGGCGGCGGGCGGCACATCCAGCCAGGCCATCGTCGCCGGGTCGGAGACGCCCCATTGCGCCAGTTCCAGCACGGTGTCGCAAAGGTCGGCCTGGGCGATTTCCGGGGTGGCGAAGGGCGCGAGGCGGCTATGTTCGTCTTCCCCCCACAAGCGGATGCAGACGCCCGGTCCCAGCCGCCCGGCGCGGCCCTTGCGCTGCTCGGCGTTGGCGGCGGAGAGGCGGCGCGTCACCAGCCGGGTCATGGCGCTGCCGGGGTCGTATTCCGGCGCGCGCAAGAAACCGGCGTCGATCACCACGCGCACGCCCTCGATGGTGAGGCTGGTCTCGGCGATGGCGGTGGCCAGCACCAGCTTGCGCTGTCCGGCGGGCGGCGGCGCGATGGCGAAATCCTGCGCGTCACCGGCCAGCTGGCCGTAGAGCGGGGCCAGGCGCACATCGTCGGGCAAGCCCTCTTCCAGCCGCTCGGCCAGACGACGGATTTCACCCTCGCCGGGCAGGAACACCAGCACCGAGCCGGTTTCAGTCGCCAGCGTCTGGCGGATCACCAGGGCGAGATGGTCCAGCCACGGCGTGCGGCCGGGCGGGCTATAGCGCACGTCCACCGGATGCATCTGCCCCGGACAACGCAGCACCGGGGCATCGCCGAGCAGACGGGCGATGGGCGCGGCGTCGAGGGTGGCGGACATCACCAGCACGCGCAGATCCTCGCGCAGCACCTGCTGGCATTCACGCACCAGCGCCAGCCCCAGGTCGGCCTGCAGCGAGCGTTCGTGAAATTCGTCGAAGATGACGATGCCGTAGCCGCTCAGTTCCTCATCACCTTGCAACAAGCGGCTGAGAATGCCCTCGGTCACCACCTCGATGCGGGTGGCGGCGGAGACGCGGGTGTCGAGGCGGGTGCGGTAGCCCACCGTTTTCCCCACTTCCTCGCCCAGTTGCGCGGCCATGTAGCGCGCGGCGGAACGGGCGGCCAGGCGGCGCGGTTCCAGCATCACGATTTTCTGTCCGGCCAGGAAAGGGGCGTCGAGCAGCGCCAGCGGCACGCGCGTGGTCTTGCCGGTGCCCGGCGGGGCCTGCAGCACGGCGGCGGTGGCGTCGGCCAGCGTGGTCAGCAAGGAAGGAAGGACGGCGTCGATGGGCAGGGACATGCGCGGCGGTCGGCGGCTGAAGGAAAGCGGCATTATACCCGTGCTTCCCGGCGGGCCGGCATCATGGCCGAAGCGTCCGGGTCTTGATATTTGTTAAATTTCCTTATAAATCATATGGGTAAAACCCACTCCCCGCCGACCCGTCAAACCCGACTGTTTTCGTCAAATATTTCCTTAAAAAACAACAAGAATGATTCTCCTTAAGGGTAAAAATTTAGTGCTTCACAAGTGATACAGGCGGGTGTATAACTAACTCAAAGACCTTATTTCTACTGTGGAGATTGCATCATGAACTGGCGTCTGGCTGGCATTCTGTTTGCCCTGGTTTTTGTGGTGGTGGCGGGCTCGGTGATGACCGCTGCCTTGGCGATGGGTTACACCGACAGCACCGCGATGGTGGCGACTCTGGTTCTCGGCTTCCTGGTTTCGGTGCCGGCCACCATCGTCGTGACCAAGCAACTGCAGGAATTCATCAAGACCGTGCCGCACTGAGCGGGCCTGTTTTAGCAGGGACGGGGGTGCCCTATCTCCCCTGTCCCTTTTTTCCAACCCGGCTCCTGTATGCGCCGCCGCAGCTTTCCCGGCGGCGACCATGACATCTGACACTTTTCCCGGCGCGCATCCGCGCCCACACTCGGTTCCGTCCGTCCCCGACGCCGGAGTCCGAGATGCCTGTCGCCAAACCCTCGTCAGCCGTTGTCCCCCTCAACCCGCCCGCCCTGCCGGATATCCCCGGACTGGACCGTTTTGAAGGCCGCATCCTGCACGTCGCCGCGTGGGACCCCCAATACCCGCTGGAAGGACGGCAGGCCGCGATCGTCGGCGACCTTTTCGCCTGCGTACGGTTGATTCCCGCCATCGCCCCCCGGCTGCGGCACCTGACGGTGTTCCAGCAGGCGCCGGTGTGGGTGGCGCCGCAACCCGGTCCGGTGCTGGCGGCAATGCTGCGACGAATGAAGGCGACGCCGGGAAGCCTGCTCGGGGTCTGGCAGGACCGTGTCATGGAGGAGCTGTGCAAGTGGCATCTGCGGTCGCAGATTCCCGCCGCCGCACTGCGGCAGCGACTGATGCCGGACGAGCGTTGCCGCGAACGCCGCTATGTCTTCGCCAACGATTACTACCCGGCCTTCAACCGCCGCAACGTGACGCTGATTACCGAACCGCTGGCGCGCGTCCGGCCTGGCAGCCTGGAAACGGCGCTGCAACGCCGCCATCCGGTCGACATCCTGATCATTGCGCCCGGCTACGCGGCTCCGGCCGCCATGTCAGCGGCGGCCGTCATCACGCCACATCAAACTGGCTTTCAAACTGCGTCCACTTGATGCGCAGCACCTGATGCGGCGTGCGTTGCAGGGCGGTCAGGTCCGCAGGCGCGGCATTCGGGTTTTTCGGCAACGCCAGCAACACGTCGCCATCGGCCAGATCGACGACGAAGCCCACCTTCCCGGCCACCACCGTCACCGCTTCCGGTTCGCCCTCGGCGGGCTGGTGCACCGGGGCCAGCAGCAGCGGCCGCCGGTTGCGCGCCTTGCGGCCCTTGATCACGGCGGCGCGCGGGCGGGTTTCAAACACGTAGTCGGCGGGTTTCCAGTTGTTGCTCATGGGATGTCCTGGGGGTTGGCGGAAGCACGATGATTCCCGAAGTATTGTCCCCGGCACCGGTTTCGGCAAGCGGCTTTGCGCCGCATCGCGAGGGCGGTCGATACGCCTGAAATTTTTCGTCACAGATTTGCGAGGCAGGCCCGGTTTCGTGTCTTGCCACCGTCACATTTCCTCCCTAGTCTCGAAGGGTGCCTGCCCCGGCCGGGGCGGATGGTGACCGGTCGGACAGGCCGCCCCGTCCCCTGCCAACGGTGCCCGTGATTATGGAAAATTCCCACGCTTCCCGCCGCAAAGCCTACGTCATTGATACCAACGTCCTCATCCACGACCCCAACTCCGTCCTGCAGTTCGAAGAACACCGCGTCATCATTCCCATGACCGTGCTGGAGGAACTCGACAAGCTGAAATCCGTGAAAGCCGCCGTGGCCGGCGAATGCCGCGCCGCCATCCGCCTCATCGACCGCATCCTTGGCGACGCCGAGCCGGAACAGATCCGCCAGGGCGTGCCGATCTTCCGCGAGGCCGAACGCACGCACCTGGGCACGCTGTCGGTGCTGATGGACACCCACGACATGCCCACCAAGGAGCCGCTGTCGAACGAGCTGAACGACAACAAGATCATCAACCAGCTGGTGGCGCTGCAGGCGGGCGACATCAACACCAAGGTGGTGCTGGTGACCAAGGACATCAACATGCGGCTGAAGGCGCGCGCCTGCGGGCTGGCCGCCGAGGACTACCACAACGACCAGCTGGTGTCGGACATCAAGCAGCTGTCCAGCGGCTGCCTGGAAATCGAGGGCTCGTTCTGGAGCCGGGTCAAGGCGGTGGACACCCTGCACCGTCACGGCGAGGTGCTGCATTTCGTACCGCGCGAATACTTCACCGAGCCGCTGTTCCTGAACCAGTTCGTGATTGACGACGAAGGCTTCACCGGCATGGTGCGCGAAGTGACCGGCGAGAACGTGGTGCTGGCCGACCTGAAACGCGACACGCTGATGCACCGCCAGGCCTGGGGGCTGCGGCCGCGCAACCTGCATCAGGCGCTGGCGCTGCACCTGCTGATGGATCCTTTCGTGCATCTGGTGTCGCTGACCGGCGCGGCCGGTTCCGGCAAGACCATCCTGGCGCTGGCCGCCGCCATTGAAATGACCGTGGTCGGCAAGCGTTTCAACAAGATCATCGCCACCCGCTCCACGCCGCCGCTGGCGGAGGAGCACGGCTTCCTGCCCGGCACCGAGGAGGAGAAGATGGACCCGTGGCTGGGGGCGATCAGCGACAACATCGAGGCGCTGCATCTGGACGACCACAGTCCGTCCGGTTCCATCCAGTATGTGAAGGAGAAGGCGAACATCCAGTTCAAGGCGCTGAACTATATTCGCGGGCGCAGTTTCCAGAAATCGTTGATCCTGATTGATGAATGCCAGAACCTGACGCCGTACCAGATGAAGGCGATCATTACGCGGGCGGGGGAAGGGTCGAAGGTGGTGTGTTTGGGCAATCTGGCGCAGATTGATACGCCGTGGCTGTCGGCGACCAGTTCGGGGCTGACGTACATGTGCGAGCGCTTCAAGGGCTTCCGGCATGGCGGGCACATGCGGCTGCAGGGGGTGCCGAGGTCGGTGCTGGCGGAGTATGCGGAGGCGAACCTTTAAACGGGCAATGACCGGGGCGGGAGCGCATTGCTCCCGCTCCCCGGAACTGCTAGCGTGGACTTTCCCCAGCTTCCGGAGCCCGGCTCGTGTTCCCCACCCTTGCGCTGCTCATCGGCAGCTTCGCCGTGATCCTGATTGCCGCCCGGCTGCTGACCACCCCGGCCGCCCCCGCCGTCCGCAATGTCACCTGCCCCCGCTGCCAGATCACGCAGATCGCCCTGCGCAAACCGGCCAATGCGCGCCAATGGCTGTGGGGCGGCTACACCTGTCCCGGCTGCGGACTGGAAATGGATCGCTGGGGAAAACCGCTCAAGTCCTGAGGTGCGGCGGCCGCACTCGCCCGTCCGGCGGAATTCCGTGGCGGCCCCTTGGCATCCTCCGGCGGATGAACTATCACTACATCACCCCCATCCCGGATCAAGGAACCGAACCATGACCCCCTACCTCACCTACAACGGCAATTGCCGTGAAGCCATGCAGTTCTACTGCGACCGCTTGGGCGCGACGCTGCAGATGATGATGCGCATTGGCGACGCGCCGATGGCCGACCAGATTCCCGCCGACCAGCACGACCGCATCATGCATGCCCGCATCCAGCTGAACGGGCTGGTGCTGATGGCCTCGGACGCCATGTCCGGCTTTCCCTGGGAGGGCCACAAGGGCTTCTCGCTGTCGCTGAACCCCACCGACCCCGCCGAGGCCGAGCGCCTGTTCGCGGCGCTGGCCGATGGCGGCACCGTCACCATGCCGCTGGAAAAGACCTTCTGGGCGCGACTTTTCGGCACCGTCACCGACCGCTTCGGCGTGCCCTGGATGGTGAATTGCGAATGAAGACTTCCGGACAAGGTTTCAGCCTGCTGCTGGCCGGCAGCACCGGCGTGGTGGGGCAGGAAGTGCTGCGTCTCGCGCTGGCCGACCCGCGCGTGACACGCGTGGTGGCGCCCACCCGCCGTCCGCTGCCGCCGCATCCTAAGCTGGAAAATCCGGTGGTGGACTTCGGCGCCCTGCCCGCCGACGCGCCGTGGTGGCACGTCGACGCCGTGGTCTGCACGCTGGGCACCACCATCAAGGTGGCGGGCTCACAGGCCGCCTTCGCCGCTATCGACCGTGACCTGGCCATCCGCATGGCGACGCTGGCGCGTCAGGCCGGAGCCGCGCGCTTCGGCCTGAATTCCTCACTGGGGGCCAGCCCCTCCGGCAATTTCTACCTGAAGACCAAGGCGGAAGCCGAGGCCGGTATCCGGGCGCTGGGCTATGCCAGTTACACCATCGTCCGCCCTTCGCTGATTGACGCCAAGCGCGGCGAGTCGCGGCTGGGCGAGGAAATCGGGCTGGTGGCGATGGGCCTGTTCAAGCCGCTGGTGCCAAAGCGCTACCGGGCGGTGAAGCCGGAGGCGATCGCCCGGGCGCTGCTGGAAGGCGTGCTGGCCGGGCGGCCGGGCGAGGACATCGTCGAGTCGGAACGGCTGCAGGGCTGAACCGTCTCAGCCCTTGGGAAAGAGGATCATCTGCGTGCAGCGGAACAGGGCGATGGTCTTGCTGCTGGCGGCATCCGTCACCACGGAATCCCAGACCTGGGTGGTGCGCCCCGCGTGCACGGCCGTGGCGACGCAGCGGATGGTGCCCTCGCGGGCGGTGCCGAGGAAATTCGATTTCAGCTCGATGGTGGTGAAGCTGACCGCGCCCGGCGGCAGGCTGGCCATGCAGCCGTAACCGGCGGCGGAGTCGGCCAGGGTGATGACGGTTCCGGCGTGCAGGTAGCCGTTGGGGGCCAAGTGATGCGGCCGGATGTCGAGTTCGGCCTCCAGGCGCTTGTCGCCGACGGCGGTGACGCGCAGGCCGAGGTAGCCGGGCAGGCAGCCTTCGGCCTGACGGTTGAAGGCGGAAAGGTCGGGGGTGGTCATGGCGGAGGCTCCGGGTGGGGGATTCCGCCATAGTAGGTTCTTAAATGGAACTAATCAACCGGAAGCGATGAACCGGATGGTCGTGGTCAAACCCTCGTGCTACGATGTATTACAACGTAATACACTTTCAGGGGTGCCGCATGTCCACCACCATTTCCATGCGCGTTGATGACGAACTGGTGCATCAACTCGATCTGCTGGCGACTTCCATGGGTCGCAGCCGCAGCTATGTCGTCAGCGAGGCCATTCAGGCCTATGTCCGCGAACAGGCCTGGCAGGTGAAGGAGATCCAGGAAGCCTTGCGCGAAGCCGACGCCGGTGACTTTGCCGATGCGGCGGAGGTCAATGCGGTTTTGAGCAAGTGGAGTGCTCATGCGGGTTAAGTGGCTGCGGACGGCGCTGTGGAATCTGGATGAAGCGGCGGCATGGATTGCCCGGGATGACCCCAAGGCGGCGGCCGGGTTTGTCGCAGCTGTTCAGGAAACGGTGGGAAGGTTGGCGGAGTATCCGGCCATGGGGAAGGCGGGCCGGGTGGAGGGGGTGCGGGAAATGCCGGTTACGGGTTATCCGTATCTCATTCCTTACCGGGTCGTCGGTGAGGAACTACAGGTGTTGCGGGTGTTTCATGTGCGGCGGCAGAGGCCGGAGGAATGGGTGTAAGAAATGGATATCAAACAGCTGACGGACATCGTGTACGAAGATCTGAATCCAGTGATTACAAAGGTCTGTTTCGCTGCAGAACATAATATTGCCCTCACGCTGGAATGCGATGACTGGCAAGGAGGCGCTGATCGGAGAAAATTCTTGCTCCTCTGTGATTTAGTTCGAGAGTCCACGATCACGGTTGGGGATGCAGGATATTTGGATTTCTGTGATGACCATCCTGTCTTACAGGGTCATAAGGGACCGCAGGGAGAACTGTATTTCTCATCAGCCCCAGTGTTTCCTGAATCAGTCTTTTTCAAAGCCCATGATATTCTTGGGAAATATCTCAAAGACTGGCTTGATCCCAGTACCTTTCTGAACGGATCTCCAGAGAACCTCAAGAAGTACCTGCTGAGTGGTAATGGACTGTTGGCTCGGGGCCCCTTCGGACCCCTTGAGGCCCTTGCCAAAGGATTAAGCAACGAATTGAGGCTTAACCTCGTACCAACCGTGACACTCCATGAGGCCTGGAAAGCCCTGATCATTGATTCATCATGGATGATCTGCAAGACGGTTCATGTTCAAGAAATCAATGATTGAACGGGTGAAACTCACACATCAATCGCCGCCGCCGACCCCGCCTTCTTCCTTAACTCGAACTTCTGGATCTTCCCCGTCGACGTCTTCGGCAACTCCCCGAATTCCACCGCGCGCGGCACCTTGAACCCCGGCAAATGCTTGCGGCAATGATCGACGATCTCCGCCGCCGTCACGCTCGCCCCGGCCTTCAGCTCAATGAACGCGCACGGCGTCTCGCCCCACTTCGGATCGGGCCGCGCCACCACCGCCGCCGCCATCACCGCCGGATGCCGGTACAGCACATCCTCCACCTCGATCGAGGAAATGTTCTCACCGCCGGATATGATGATGTCCTTGTTGCGGTCCTTGATCTTCACGTAACCGTCCGGATGCAGCACCGCCAGGTCGCCGGTGTGGAACCAGCCGCCGGCAAAGGCCGCCTCGGTGGCGGAGGGATTCTTCAGGTAGCCCTTCATGGTGATGTTGCCGCGGAACATCACCTCGCCCATGGTCTCGCCATCGGCGGGCACCGGCTGCATCGTCTCCGGGTCCAGCACCGTCATGCCGCGTTGCAGGTGGTAATGCACGCCCTGGCGCGCGTTCAGGCGGGCGCGTTCGCCCACGTCCAGTTCATCCCATTCCGCATGCTTGACGCACACCGCCGCCGGACCATAGACCTCGGTCAAGCCGTAGGTGTGGGTGATCTCGAAACCCATCTGCTCCATGCCCTCGATCAGCGCGGCGGGGGGCGCGGCCCCGGCCACCATCGCCTTCACCGGATGGTTGATGCCCGCCTTAATGCTGTCGGGCGAGTTCACCAGCAGGTTGTGCACAATCGGCGCGCCGCAGTAATGCGTCACCTGCTCGGCGCGGATCAGGTCGAAGATCACCTGCGGGTCCACCTTGCGCAGGCAGACGTTGACCCCGGCGCGGGCGGCAATCGTCCACGGGAAGCACCAGCCGTTGCAGTGGAACAGCGGCAGCGTCCACAGGTAGACAGCGTGCTTGGGCAGGTCCCATTCCAGGATGTTGGAAATGGCGTTCAGCGCCGCGCCGCGATGGTGGTAGACCACGCCCTTGGGATTGCCGGTGGTGCCAGAGGTGTAGTTGAGGCTGATGGCGTCCCACTCGTCGGCGGGGAAATGCCAGTCGTAAGCGGCGTCGCCCTGCTGAAGGAAGGCCTCGTACTCGATGCTGCCGATGGCCTCGCCCGCGCCGGTGTAGAGCGGATCATCCACGTCGATCACCAGCATCGGGTGCTGGCGCTCCCGCGGGGCCACCGCCTGCTTCATCACCGCGCTGAATTCGCGGTCGACAATCACCGCCTTGGCTTCGCCGTGGTCGAGCATGAAGGCGATGGTTTCGGCGTCGAGGCGGGTGTTGAGCGTGTTCAGGATGGCGCCGGTCATCGGCACGCCGAAATGCGCTTCCACCATGGCGGGAATGTTGGGCAGCATCACCGCCACCGTATCGCCCTTGCCGATGCCGTGCTTCGCCAGCGCCGAGGCCAGGCGGCGGCAACGGGCGTAGGTTTCCGCCCAGTTGCGGCGGACGTCGCCATGCACCACCGCCAGCCGGTCGGGGTACACCGCCGCCGCCCGCTCGATGTAGGACAGCGGGGTCATGGCGTTGAAGTTGGCGTCGTTGCGGGGCAGGTCGCGGTCGTAGATGTTGGCCATGATGGGTTTCTCCTTGGGAATTTTTATGGGTTTGTTTGGGGGATAGGTTTATCAGATATTCCGTCGATGGCGGAAGGAATTACGCCCTCCTGTGGAACAGGGGGGCTGCCCGCAGGGCTGGGGGGTAACGGCGGTACGCTGAACACGACTCCTGTAACTAACCCCGTGTTCTGGCGACTTTCCGCAACCCCCCCGGCCCCTGCGGGCCTCCCCCCTACTGCGTAGGAGGGAATGACCAGTGGCCCTCAATGCTTGTGCGCCCCGTCCGCCCCGATGCCGGTCATCGAGCGGATGAACTGCGCGTCGAACAGATCGCGTTCCTGCTGCGCCCGCTTGCTGTTGTCGGTGATGGAGAAGAACCAGCAGCAGAAGAAGGAGAGCATCATCGAGAACATCGCCGGGTTCTGGTAGGGAATCGGCGCTTCGGTGCCGAAGTGGAAGGTTTCCACCCACACCGCCTTGGTCAGGCAGATCAGCGCCACCGAGGACACCATGCCCAGCACGCCGCCCGCCACCGCGCCGCGCGTGGTCAGCTTGCTCCAGAACATCGACATGATCAGCACCGGGAAGTTGGCGGAGGCGGCAACGGCGAAGGCCAGGCCGACCATGAAGGCCACGTTCTGCTTCTCGAAGATGATGCCGAGGATCATGGCGAACACCGCCAGGCCGATGGTGGCGAAGCGCGAGACCTTCATTTCCATCTTTTCAGTGCTGCGGCCGTGGGCTATAACGTTGGCGTAGAGGTCATGCGACAGCGCCGACGCGCCGGAGAGCGTCAGCCCGGCCACCACCGCTAGGATGGTGGCGAAGGCGACGGCGGAGATAAAGCCGAGGAACAGGTCGCCGCCCAGCGCATGCGACAGGTGCACCGCCGCCATGTTGCCGCCGCCGCGTAGCTCCAGTTTGCCGGTCACGGCCATCTTGGCGGCGTCCAGGTATTGCGGGTTTTGCGCCACGAACAGGATGGCGCCGAAGCCGATGATGAAGGTGAGCAGGTAGAAGTAACCGATGAAACCGGTAGCCACGAACACCGACTTGCGGGCTTCCTTGGCGTTGTTGACGGTGAAGAAGCGCATCAGGATGTGCGGCAGGCCGGCGGTGCCGAACATCAGCGCCAGGCCCAGCGAGATTGCATCCACCGGACTCTTGAACAGCGTGCCGGGACCCATGATCTTCAGGCCATCCGTCTTGTTCACTTCGCCATAGACGCGCACCGCTTCGCCGAACATCTTGTCGAAGCTGAAATCGAAGTGGTACAGCACCATGAAGGCCATGAACGACGCGCCGCCCAGCAGCATCACCGCCTTGATGATCTGCACCCAGGTGGTGGCCAGCATGCCGCCGAACAGCACGTAGGCCATCATCAGCGCGCCGACAATCAGCACGGCGGTGTTGTAGCTGAGGCCGAACAGCAGCTTGATCAGCTGCCCTGCCCCGACCATCTGCGCGATAAGGTAGAAGGACACCACCACCAGCGTGTTGATCGCGGCCATGGTGCGCACCGGCGTGCGGGCCAGACGGAAGGAAGCGACATCGGCGAAGGTGTATTTGCCCAGGTTGCGCAGGCGCTCGGCCACCAGGAACAGCATGATCGGCCAGCCGACCAGCCAGCCGATGGAGTACAACAGGCCGTCATAGCCCTTACTGAACACCATCGCGGAAATGCCGAGGAAGGAGGCCGCCGACATGAAGTCACCGGCAATCGCCAGGCCGTTCTTGAAACCGGAAATGCCGCCGCCCGCCGTGTAGAAGTCCGAGCTGGACTTCATGTGGCCGGACGCCCATTTGGTAATGCCCAGCGTCAGCCCGACAAAGACCACGAACATGCCGATGGCGGTCCAGTTGGTGGCCTGCTGCACGGTCTGGCCGAGGTCGCCGCCCGCCGCCAGCGCCGAGCCGCTGAGGAAAGTCAGGAGCAAGGCGCCCCATTTCGACATGGAATTCATAGTTTCACCTCGTCGCGCAGCAGCTTGTTGAGGGCGTCCAGTTCGCCGTTGGCGCGCCAGACATAGATGCCGCAGAGGATGAAGGCGCTGAGGATGACGAAGATGCCCAGCGGGATGCCGATGGTGGTGACACCGCCCGACAGCGATTCGTGCAACAGCTTGGGCTCGAAAGTCACGAGGAGGATGTAGCCGAAATAGATCACCCACATCAGGGCCGCGAGGCTCCAGCTGAGGACGCGCTTCTTGTGCACCAGTTCCTTGAAGTGCGGGTGGTCGAGGATGTCCTGTATCTGGTCTGGTTTCATGGTCTGTTCTTCTAGTTGTGGCCAGCTAGCCGGTAAGGAGTAACGTCGCGCTTGCCGGCGACGCGGGGACTTCTGATGATGAAAAACTAGCAGGCGGGAAGCCGCTTGGCTCTTAGACCTTGGTCGAGGCGGGACGGACGGCGGGGAATTGCCCCCCACCGCGCCTTCTGTCAGACTGACCCTTAGAATAAGAATGACATGGAGGACGCGGATGCCGCGCACACCGCCCCCGGAACCCGAACCTGCCGACACGCCGCTGACCGCGCGTGACTTCGCGGAAAGCGAACAGCGCCGCCGTCTGGATTACCTGCTCAAGGTGGGCGGCAGCGTCTGCCTGCTGATGGCCGCCATCATGGGCTCGTTTGTCTCGCCCGGCCTGGGCCTGCTGAACGCGGTGGGCGGCGTCTGCCTGTTCGCCTGCCTGCGCTGGGCGCTGGCCGGACCGGGCACCGGCCGCATCGAGGCGGGGCTCAACCTGGCCGCCGGGCTGATCACGCCCGTGATCCTGACCAACGCCTGGCTGACCGGGCAAAGCCAGTCCTTCATCATGGCCTTCATGCCCACCATCCCGCTGGTGGTGATCCTCATCTGCGGCCAGCGCTTGGGTGCGATGTGGATGGGCATCGCCGCCGCCGCCGCCATCGGCATGGGTGTCGCCACCGACCTGCTGCCCGCGCATCCTGTCGACCTGCCGTCCACTGTCATCCTGGTGCTGATCCAGCTGGCGCAGATCGCGGTGTTTTCCACCTACAGCTTCGCGGTGCGCCGCTCCACCGAGATCCACATCGAATCGCTGGACAGCGCCAACCGCCTGCTGACGCGGCAGAAACAGGTGATTGAAGAGCAGGCAGCCGCCCTCGCCCGCAGCCTGGCGACGGTGCAGGCGGCCAGCCAGGCCAAGTCCGACTTCCTCGCCACCATCAGCCACGAAATCCGCACCCCGCTAAGCGGCGTCATCGGCCTCAACAACCTGTTGCTGGATACGGAGCTGACCGACGAGCAGCGCCACTTCATCGAGCTGGCGGAACAGTCCGGGGAAACGCTGCTGCGCCTGATCAACGACCTGCTGGACGTGTCGAAGATCGAGGCCGGACGGCTGGAGCTGGAACACCTGCCCTTTGACGCGCGCGGCCTGATGGACGACGTGCTGCGGCTGACGCATGTGCAGACCCGGCAGAAGGGCCTGGGCCTGCGCGACGAAATTGAAATTCCGCAACAGCTCAGCGGCGACGCCGCCCGGCTGCGTCAGATCCTGACCAACCTGCTCGGCAACGCCGTCAAGTTCACGGCGCAGGGCGAAATCACGCTGCGCTGCCGCGTGCTGGAATCCCTGACAGACACGGTCTGGTTGCGTTTCGAGGTCAGCGACACCGGCATCGGCATCGCGCCGGAAATCCAGGCGCGGCTGTTCGAACCCTTCACCCAGGCCGACAGCTCCACCACCCGCCGCTTTGGCGGCACCGGGCTGGGACTGGCCATCAGCCGCTCGCTGACGGAGCTGATGCAGGGTCGCATCGGTCTGGACAGCGCCCCGGGCCGGGGCAGCACCTTCTGGGTGGAACTGCCGTTCGGACGGGTGGACAGCGGCGTTCAGGCCGCCAGCCGGAACAGCGGCGCCCCGGCAAGGCCGCCCGCGGATCACGGACAACCGCTGGTGCTGCTGGTGGAAGATCACGCCGTCAACCAGTTCATCACCCTGCACATGCTGCAACAGCTGGGCTGCCGGGTGGAGACGGCCGTCAACGGCCAGGCGGCGCTGGATGCGGTTCGCCACCATGCCTTCGATATCGTCTTCATGGATTGCCAGATGCCGGTGATGGACGGCCTGACCGCCACCTGCGCCATCCGCGCCACGGAAGCGCCCGGCGAACACCTGCCGATCGTGGCGCTGACCGCGCAAGCGATTACCGGCGACCGCGAACAGTGCCTGGCGGCGGGCATGGACGATTATCTGGCGAAACCGGTAACGGCGGAGGAGTTGCAGGCGGTGCTGGCGCGCTGGCTGAAACCGCTCAGCCCGCCTTCCGGAACGTCAGGTTGAAGCGGAATTCCCCGCATACCGGATGCCGTCCCGGCGGCACCGGCCGCACCGCATGAAAGCCCAGCCGCGCCGACCGCCCCCACACCAGCACATCGCCATCCTGCACCGGCAGGTCGCGGCCGCGCCCTTCCGGCCGGTCACCCCACCAGGCAAAGCGCGTCGGCAGCCCCAGCAACACCGAGACGATCGGCTGGCTGAAGTCCTGCTCGCTGTCGTCGTTGTGCCGTCCCATACCCACCCCGACCGCATAGCGGTTGACCAGACAGGCGTCCGGCACATAGTCGGCATAACCGGCCAGCGCCGCCGCCTCGCGGGCCAGCGCCAGCCACGCCGCCGGGATCGGCGGCCACGGCCTGCCGGTCTCAGGATCGACGGTGCGGTAGGCGTAACCGCGGGCGCTGCTGGTCCAGCCCAAGGCGCCGCAGTTGGTCATGGCGGCGGCGACCGGGTGACCCATGCGGGTCATCATGTGGCGGAAGGGCGCGACGGCGGCCACGGCGCACAGGTCCGCCCACAGCGCGGCGGCCGAGGTGAATTGCGGCAGCAGCCAGACTTCCGGCTGCACCGCTTCGGGCTGGAGCAGAAAGGAATCCTGACGCATGGCTAAGGCTCCACTCCCGCCATGCCCGCCTCCCGGGCGATCATCGCCTGCTTGCGCTCGCCGCCCCAACGGTAGCGGCTGAACTCGCCGCTGGCGCGGATGACGCGGTGGCAGGGAATCAGGTAGCCGATGCTGTTGCGCGCGATCGCCGAGGCCACCGCCCGCGTCGCCGCCGGTTCGCCCAGCCCGGCGGCCACGTCCTGATAACTGCGGATTTCGCCGCTGGGAATGGCCAGCAAGGCTTCCCATACCTTCAGCTGGAAGGCGCTGCCGCGCAGCAGCAGCTTCAGCGGCTGCTCCCGCTCGCCTTGGGCGGGAAAGGCCAGAGCCGCCGTCGCCGCCACGGCGGCGTCATCCCGCTCCAATACGGCGAAGGGCCACTCCGCACGCAGTTCCGCTTCCAGCGCCGCGAATTCCCCGGCGCGGTCGAAAAAGGCCAGCTTGCAGACGCCGCGCCCGGTTTCGGCCAGCAGGCAGTCGCCAAAGGGCGAGGCCGCCGCGCCGTAGCGGATGTGCAGGCCGCGACCGCCCTGCCGGTATTCGCCGGGGGTCATGCCCTCGCAATGCAGCATCAGGTCGTGCAGGCGGCCCGGCCCCGACAGGCCCGCCGACAGCGCCGCGTCCAGCACCGGCTCGCGGCGCAGGCGCTGCTTGGCGTTTTCCTTGGTCAGGTATTGCAGGTACTGCTTCGGCGACACCCCGGCCCACTCGCTGAACAGCCGTTGCAGGTGGAACTCGCTGAGACCGACATGACGGGCGATGTCGGCCAGCGCCGGTTGCCGCCGCCGGTGGTCATCCAGATAGCGGATGGCCTCGGCGACGACGGTGTAGGGGCGGCTGTCGGGAAGGGTCATGGCGGGTCGGTCCGGCGGTGGAGTACAGGAACAGGGTGGCGCAGCAGGCATCGTCCGGCAACCCGGTTCTTGCGCATGCAGACGTTGTACACCGGAACGCACCCGCGCCCGACTAGACAGCGATACCGCGATCCGGCCGCAGCACCCGGAAAGCCCCGAACGCCGCCAGCGCCAGCGCCGCCGCCAGCCCGAAGGCCGCCGCCGGATGCAGCAGCCACAGCGCCCCGGCCACGAGTGAGGCGGGCAGGTACAACACGCCGGTGACGAAGTTGTACAGGCCGATCGCCGAGGCGCGGCGCTCGTGTTCCAGATCGGCGATGAAGGCCTTGGCCTGCGCCTCGTCAATAGCGTAGAACACCCCGAACAGCACGAACAGCGCGATCACTTCCCCCTGGGTGCTGGCAAAGGCAAAGCCCAGGCACATCACGGCATAGGTCAGATAGCCCGCCTGGATCATGCGCGGCCGCCCCACCCGGTCGCTGAGCTTGCCGATCAGCGGCGCGGCTATCACGCAGGCAATGTTGAACAGGGCGTAAAGCAGCACGATGTCCTTCACCGCGAAACCGACGCTGTAGGCGCGCAGCAGCAGGAAGCTGAAGCTGAAATAGGCCAGCGAGAAAATGCCGGAACCGAGCAGATAGCGCTTGAAGGCGGGACTGAGCGTCCCCCAGGCGGCAAACAGCGGCTCGCGTTCATGCGGCGTGCCCGGCTTTTCCTCCACCCGCGCCAGTACCAGCACGCTCAGCACCGCCGGCACCAGCGCCACCGCGAACAGGATCTGGTAGGTGGACACGCCTTCCCCCAGCCACGACAACAGCGCCCAAGCCAGCAACGGCCCCAGCACCGCCCCGGACTTGTCCAGCGCCTTGTGCACGCCGAAGGCGTAACCGCGATTGCCCCGCGCCGCCACCGCCGCCAGCCAGGCGTCGCGCGGCGGCCCGCGAAAGCTTTTCCCCAGCCGCTCAATGACGCGGAAAACCGCCAGCCCGGTAATCGAGCTGCTGACCAGCAGGATCACCTTCGCCAGCGTCGAGAAGCCGTAACCGGCCAGCGTGAAGATCTTGCGCTGACCGGTGCGGTCGCTGAGCCGTCCGGACAGGTAATTCAGCGACGAGGCGGACAGGTCGGCCAGGCCTTCGATCAGGCCGAGCAGCGCCGCCGAGGCCCCGGCGACGGTGGTGAAGAAAATGGCGAACACCGAGAAGATGATCTCGGAACTGAGGTCGGTGAGGAAACTGACCAGACCGAGTTTGAGGATGTCGGGATGCAGCGCGGGCTTGTCGTCTTCGCGGGCTGTCGGCATGACAATTCCTGACGGGTGGAAAGGGGGAATTTCTTGAGTCTACGCCATCCGCCGCCGTCGGCCCGCAAGAATTGCGTCGGGAACCCGCCGATTATCCCGTTTATGGAAGAGACTTTCCCATAATCCGGTATTTATCCAATCTGGTACGAGCGTCTAAGGTAGACCTACTCCGGACAGGGCCATTGCCGCCCGCATCCGGTCCACAGGCATACCGTCCACCGGGAGTCCGCTTATGTTCGGTTGGGGCAAGCGCAGTCAGGAGCACAAGCTCGTCATCGGCGAACAGCCGCCGGTGGCGCTGGCGAAAAACGAAACCGTGCTCAACGGCGCGCTGCGGCACGGCATCGCCTTTCCGCACAGCTGCAAGGTCGGCGGTTGCGCCGCCTGCAAGTGCAAGCTGGTGTCCGGCCAGGTGCGCGAACTCACGGACAAATCCTACCTGCTGTCGAAAGAGGAAATCCGTGACAACTTCATCCTCGGCTGCCAGAGCATCCCGCTGTCGGACGTGACGGTGGAACTGCCGGTGAACCCGCTGGCCAACCAGCACACCACCGGCACCCTCACCCGGCAGGTGATGCTGACCCACGACATCGCCGAGGTCTTCCTGACGCTGGACGATCCCGTCCGCTACCTGCCCGGCCAGCACGCCTCGCTGCGGCCGCTGCAGGGCGACATTCCCGCCCGTTGCTATTCCTTCGCCCATCGCTGCCACGAGGACGGCAACCGCGAGATTTCCTTCTTCGTGCGCCGGGTGCCGAACGGCAGCTTCTCCAACTGGCTGCTCGATCCCGCGTCGCGGGATCAGCGCATCGCGGTGGAAGCCAGCCTCGGTGATTTCCACCTGCGTCCGGGCAACAGCGCACTGGTCTGCATGGCGGGCGGCAGCGGCCTGTCGCCGCTGATCTCCCTGCTGGAAGGAGCCTGCGATACCGACGCCATCAACCGGCCGGTGTTCCTGCTGATGGGGGCGCGCCGCCAGCGCGACCTTTACTACACCGACGAAATCCGCGCCCTGCAGCAACGCTGGCGCGCGACTTTCGCCTTCATTCCCGTGTTGTCGGAAGAACCGGCGGACAGCGACTGGCGCGGCCTGCGCGGCTGGGTCACCGAGGCGCTGACGCCGGAGATGGCCCGCAACGCCCAGGGCTACCTGTGCGGGCCGCCACCGATGATCGACGTGGCCATCGAGCGCCTGACCGCACTCGGCATGGACCGCGACGCCGTGTTCTTCGACAAATTCTCCGATCAAACCGCGAGGTGAACCTCATGTTCCGCTATGCACGCTTCTTTATCGGGCCGGTCTTCTTTACCGGCGTGTCGCTGCTGATGGTGCTGGGCCACCAGTGGCTGTGGCTGCCGGGTTTCCTGCTGATCCTGTCGGTGGTGCTGTTCGACCAGATGCTGTCGCACGACTCCGTCGACCAGCCCTATGCCCACAGCGGCATCCTCGACTTCGCGCTGTACCTGTCACTGCCCGCCGCCATGACCTTCTTTTTCATGCTGTTCTGGGTCGCCGGCAGCGGCACGCAGGACCCCTTCGGTTACGGCGCTTTCGTACAGTCGCTGACCGGGATCGATGTCATCGCTGCCCGCAACGACACCGCCTGGTATCACTACGCGCTGATGTTCGTCATCCTGGCGCTGCCCGCCACCGGCATCGGCGGTCTGGCCGGGCACGAACTGACGCACCGCACCGCCGATCCCTTCGCGCTGTGGCTGGGCCGCATCACCATGGCGCTGAACTGGGGCATCGCCTTCCCCATCGAGCATGTCTACGGCCACCACGCCTATGTCGGCACCATGAAAGACCCCGCCACCGCCGCACGCGGCGATTCGCTGTACCGGCACATTCCCAAGGCGATGCGGCGCACCGTGGTCAATGCCTGGGAAATAGAAAAGGCGCGGCTGGACAAGGTCGGCAAGCCCTTCCTGTCCCTGAACAATGTGCTGCTGCGCATGGCGCTGGTCGCCGCCGCCACCTCGGCCTTCGCCTTCTGGTGCGCGGGCTGGACCGGCCTGCTGTTCCACGGCATTGTCTGCTGCTCCACCAAGGTGGTGCTGGAAGCGCTGAACTATGTGGAACACTACGGCATCGTCCGCGTGCCGACGCAGCCGGTGCAGCCGCGTCATTCCTGGAACTGCAACCACGTCGTCAGCAGCGTCTTCACCTATAACCTGACCCGCCACAGCCACCACCATGCCGACGCACAGGTGCACTTCCAGGACCTGCACGCCCACGCTGAACAGCCGTCCATGCCGGGTGGATTCCTCGCCGCCATCCTGTCCTCGTTCATCCCGCCGCTGTGGCGCCGCATGATCACCCCGAAGCTGCTGGAATGGGATCGCACCCAGGCCGACCGCAGCGAATTCCCGCTGATCCGCGCCGCCAACCAGGCCAGCGGCTGGCCGGAGCTGCAGCAGAGCGTGGCGAACAACGCCGCGCCGGTGCAGGCGGTGCCGCAGGGCGGCCTCGGCTACTGAACTCTTCCTCCCGTACAACTTACCGTCATCGTTTAACCGTTGAATGTGTGTATACCCTCCTGCAAAGCAGGGGGGAGGCCCGCAGGGGCCGGGGGGGTCAACGGCGGTGCGTTGAACAGACTCTCAATAACGGAGTTTGTGCTCAGCCACTGTCCACAACCCCCCTGCCGCCTTCGCGGCTCCCCCCTGCTTTGCAGGAGGGAATGAGTTCAACGGTTAACGGCGGCACAGCCTTAGGCAATCACTCTCTTATCAGGTAACACCATGAAAATCCCCGCCCGCCGCGCCGACACCCTGCACCACGATGTCTGGCTGCCGCCGGAAACCCGCCGCGTCCGTCAGGAAGTCCGCGAATTCGCCGAAGCGGTGCTGCGCCCGGTCGCGCACCGCCTCAACAACACCCCGGAATCGGTGGAGTCCTTCCCGCACGAGGTTTTCCGACAGATGGCCGACGCGGGCCTGTACCGCATCCCCTTTGCCGCCGATGTCGGCGGCCGGGGGCTGGAATTCCCGACGCTGGCGACGATGGTGACGCTGGAAGAACTGGCCTATTTCTCGCCCGGCCTCACCTCGGCGCTCTATGACGGCCAAGCCATCCTGGTGGGGAAAACGCTGGAACGCGCGCAGGAACCGCTGCGCAGCCGCTATCTGTCAGCGCTGGTGCGCGGCGAGTTTGTCGGCTCCTTCGCCACCAGCGAGCCGGAAGCCAGCACCGATCTTTCCGCCGCCGCCATGCAAACCGTGGCCGTACCGGTCGAGGGCGGCTATTCCCTCACCGGCGGCAAGCGCTGGATCACCAACTCGGTGGTGGCGCGCTACATCCTGGTGCTGGCGCGCACGGAAGCACGGCTCAGCATGTTCCTGATCGGCATGGACAGCCCCGGCGTCAGTGTCGGCAAACCGGACCTGAAAATGGGCAATCACGCGCAATTGACGGCCGATGTCCGTTTCGAGCAGGTGTTTGTCCCGGCCGACCATGTGGTCGGCATCCCCGGCAACGGCCTGAAAGTGGCGCTGGGCGCGCTGGCGATGGGACGCATGGGTATCGGCGCCATCGGCGTGGCGATGGCGCAGTCGGCCTTTGATTTTGCCGCCGCCTATATCAGCGAACGCAAGGTCTTCGGCAAGCCGATCGCGGCGTTCCAGCACTGGCAGTTCACCTTCGCCGAGCATGCGATCAACATCGAAAATGCCCGCAACCTCTACCTGAAGGCGGCGTACCGCTTTGATACCGAGGGCGAGTCCGAAGTGGAAGGCGCGATGGCGAAATTCTACGGCAGCCGTCTGGCGGTCGACGTGGCGCGGGATGCCATTCAGGCCTGCGGAGCCTACGGCTTCGTGCGCGAACTGTCGGCAACCGGCCAGTCCTTCCCGCTGGAGTCGATCTATCGCGACGCCAAGATCGGGGAGATCTACGAAGGCACGAACGAAATCCAGCGCTGGATCATTGCCCGGCACATTTTCGGCCGGGATCTGGTGGGTTGATGATGAGCGACATTCTCTGCGAACCGCGCGGCGGTCTGGGCGTCATCACCCTGAACCGGCCGCGCCGGCTGAACGCCTTCCAGACCGGCATGGCCCGGCAACTGGACGAGGCCCTGAGCCGGCTGGCCGCCTCGGCCGAAACCCGCGTCATCCTGATCCGGGCGGAGGGCAGCTACTTCTCGGCGGGCGGCGACGTGGATTTCTTCAAGGAAACCGTGGCCGCCGGGCCGGAGGCCGCACAGCAGGCCTTCGCGGAACTGGTGGATGCCGTGCACGCGGTCATCCAGCGGCTGGCGGAGTTGCCGGTGCCGGTGGTGGCTGCCGTGCAGGGCGGCGCGGCGGGCTTCGGCCTCAGTCTGCTGGCGGCCTGCGACCTGGTGGTGGCGGAACGCAACAGCCGCTTCAATCCCGCCTATGTCGGCCTGGGCGCCAGCCCGGACGGGGGCATCAGCTGGATGCTGCCCCGCCTGCTGGGCCTGCGCGCCGCGCGGCGCCTGCTGATGCTGGGGGAAACGCCGGACGCCGTGGCCGCGCTTGATCTCGGCCTGATCGATGTCATTGCCGAACCGGGCGAACTGGCCGCCAACGCCGAAGCGCTGGCGGCGCGGCTGGCGGCGGGGCCGACGCTGGCCTATGGCCGCATCAAGGGATTGCTGGCGGACAGCGCCCGCCACACCCTGCCCGAGCAGCTGGACGCCGAGAAACGGAACTTCCTGGCCAGCGCCGCCAGCGACGATTTCCAGGAAGGGCTGCAGGCCTTCCTGACGCGGCGGCGGCCCGAATTCACCGGGCGCTGACACGCCTCACGACTTCACCACTCCGCGCTCCAGCGCCTCCCACGCGCCCTGCGCGCCCAAAATGCCCATCAGATGCTCCGCCAGCAGCGCCACCTTCGGCGTGCTGCGGCTGGCGCTGCGGTAAATCAGCCACAGCGGCAGCGCGTACTGATGCTCGGGCATCAGCGGCACCAGCGACCCGTTACGCACAAAACGCTGGCAGCTGATCTGCGGCAACCAGGCAATGCCCAGCCCGTCGAGGCAGGTCAGCCGCGCCATCAGCAATTCGTTGGTAATCATGCGGTAATTCAGCGGCAGGCCGTGCAGGGATTCGGGCGCATAGACTTCCATTGGCAAGGTGGTCAGCCGCACCATTTCATGCTGCGCCAGATCGGCCGGAACCTGCGGCACCCCGGCGCGTTGCAGGTAACGCGGACTGGCAAACAGGCTGATATGCGGCGTGCCCAGCGGAATCACCGGATGGTGGGTCTCCGGCCGCGCGCCATAGCCGAACAGCACGTCCATGGTTTCGTCATCGGGGTCCAGCGCACCGGGACGCAAGTGCGCCTCCAGGCTGATCTTCGGGTATTTGGCGAGGAAGGAGGAAATGACCGTCGTCGCCCAGCTGTCATCCACCGAGAACGGCATCGCCATGCGCAAATGGCCGGACGGCTCCTGCTTCAGGCGTTGCAGGGCGCGCCCGGCTTCCTCGGCCTGCGCCACCAGTTGCCGGCAATGCTGGAAATAGACCTGCCCGGCCTCGGTCAGCTTCTGGGTGCGGGTGGTGCGTTCCAGCAGGCGCGTCTCCAGCGCCTTTTCCAGCAGCGCGATGCGGCGGCTGACGGTGGACAGCGGCAGCTCCAGCTGGTTGGCGGCGGCGGTGAAGCTGCCCGCGCGCACCACGGCGGCGAACAGCGCCATGTCGTCAAGGTGGGGCACGGTGTCTCTCCGGCGGGATAGTAGCGGTGTTTATCCCATGATTATCCGTTGGTTGGAAGAGTCCGGCGACGCGTTGTCGCCGCCGCAGCGGCGTGCTAGCGTTCAGGGGACAACGTCAGGGAGAACGAACATGAAATACCACGGCAGCTGCCATTGCGGCGGCATTGCGTTTGACGTGGAAGGCGATCTGGGCGGGGTCATGTCCTGCAACTGCTCAATGTGCGCGCGCAAGGGAGCGCTGCTGTGGTTCGTGCCGCGCGAGGCGCTGGTGTTGAGCACGCCGCCGGAACGGATGAGCACCTATACCTTCAACAAGCATGTGATTCAGCACCGCTTCTGCCCGGTTTGCGGCATTCATCCCTTTGGCGAGGGAACCGGGCCGGACGGCAAGGCGATGGCGGCGGTGAATGTGCGCTGCCTGGAGGGGGTGGAATTCGAGAAACTGCCGGTGCAGCATTTTGACGGGAAGGCGTCTTGAGCAACGGGAGGCCGGATTGAAACCCGACTTCCCGTCCACCGCCCGTCGCGGCCCGCTCACCCCACCTTCGGCAACTTCTCCATCGACGCCCTGATCGCTTCCTCGGGATAGGCGAAATCCTCCAGCTTGCCCGCGAAATAGCTTTCGTAGGCCGCCATGTCGAAATGGCCGTGCCCGGACAGGTTGAAGAACAAGGTCTTCGGCTCGCCGGTTTCCTTGCAGCGCAGCGCCTCGTCAATGCAGGCGCGGATGGCGTGCGCTGACTCCGGCGCGGGAATGATGCCCTCGGCGCGGGCGAACATCACCCCGGCCTCGAAGGTCGCCACCTGCGGCACCGCCACCGCCTCGATCAGCCCCTCGTGGTACAGCTGGGACACCAGCGGCGAATCGCCGTGATAGCGCAGGCCGCCCGCATGGATGCCCGGCGGCATGAAGTCATGGCCCAGCGTGTACATCTTCATCAGCGGCGTAAAGCCGGATTCATCGCCGAAATCATAGGCGTAGACGCCCTTGGTCAGCGTCGGGCAGGAGGTCGGCTCCACCGCGACATGGCGGATCTTCTGCGCGCGCTTGTCGCCCGCCGCCGCGTCGCCCAGGAAGGGGAAGGTGACGCCCGCGAAATTGCAGCCGCCGCCGCAGGGCGCGAAGATCATGTCCGGGTACTCGCCGATCTTCTCGAACTGCTTCTTCGCTTCCAGCCCGATCACCGTCTGGTGCAGCAGCACGTGGTTCAGTACTGAACCCAGCGCGTACTTGGTGCCGGCGTCGCCCACCGCTTCCTCCACCGCCTCGGAAATGGCGATGGCCAGACTGCCGGGATTGTCCGGGTTCTCCGCCAGCAGGCGGCGGCCGGTGGCGGTCAGCGGACTGGGGCTGGGGATCACCTCGCCGCCCCAGGTCTGCATCATCAGACGACGGTAGGGTTTCTGGCCGTAGGACACCTTCACCATGAACACCCGCACCGGCAGCCCGAACATCTGCCCGGCGAAGGACAGCGACGAGCCCCACTGCCCGGCCCCGGTCTCGGTGACCAGCCGCTTCGTTCCGGCAATCTTGTTCAGGTAGGCCTGCGGCACGGCGGAATTCGGCTTGTGCGACCCGGCGGGCGACACGCCCTCGTACTTGTAGAATATCTTTGCCGGGGTGCCCAGCAACTGTTCCAGCCGCTCGGCGCGGCAGAGGGGGCTGGGCCGCCACAGCGCATAGACGCGGCGCACTTCCTCGGGAATGGGAATCCAGCGCTCGCTGGACATTTCCTGTTCCAGCACCGGACCAGGGAAGATGGCCAGCATGCGGTCGGGCGTGACCGGCTGCCCGTCCGGGCCCAGCGACGGCGCGGGCGGGTTCTTCAGGTCGGCGGCGATGTTGTACCAGTGGGTGGGGATTTCGCTCTGGTCGAGAATGATGCGGGTGGGTTTCATGGCGTCCTCGCGGGTGATGGCGCATCGGCTGCGCGCCTGCCCCCGAACTTACCACCCCGGTCATGACCTTGCAATTTGCAGGGCTATTCCCTCAGCCCGAGCGACCCGGCTCAGCCCGCCAGCGACAAGACCCGCTGCAGGCCCAGCAGGATGTTGTAGGGCGCGGAACGCTGCACGAAATTCGCCGCCCAGTCCGGCGCCTGTCCGCCCGGATCGAAGAAACCCTCGGCCTCCACCGCCAGTTGCCGTCCGGGCCGCACCGACACCTTCACCGTCATGTTCTCGGCGGGCATGCGCACCACGCCGGGCGTGGCCGGAATGTAGTTCGGCAGGGCCTCCACCGACAGCACCGCCTCGCCGGGCGACGATGACTTCACCTGCACCCGCACCACCACATCGCGGTCGGGCAGGCTGTACGGGGCCTTGTGCTTCAGGTAGACAATCGACTCCTGTGCCGAAATCCGCTTCAGCGTGCGCGATTCCAGGATCTGCCAGTGCCAGCGCCCGTAATTCTCCGCATCCAGCGCCGTTTGCAGGAAAGCCTCCAGCGTCCCGTTCAGCGTCGCCTCGATGCGGAAGGAGCGGATCTGGTGTCCGTCCTCGCGCTTCACCCAGGAGCGGATTTCCGGCTTGCTACTTTGCTTGATCAGCTGCCACTCCCGGCCCACCTTGTCCTGCAAGGACGCCAGGTCATTGTCGTCCTGCGCCTGCGCCGCCGAGCCACCCGCCAGCACTCCCATGATCAAAAAACTGATAATCGCTATTCTTTTCATTTACGACCTCGCCCCTGACATCCGGCTTATAATTGGTATGACAGTACTGTTCCGTAAAACAACACCCGACTCCTTTTACCAATTCATGCCGGTCAACGCAAACAAAATGGCGTTAGAAGTCAAATGATGCGCCATGGAAGCGCCGGGAAAAAACCGTCGCAAGGCGTGCGAACAGCCCTCGCCCGAATGAACCCGCCGGTCAGCCGCCGCCACTGACCGGCTGTCTGCCGGATGCCCGCAAACGTCGTTCTGGCCCGGGATGACCGTTAACTTCAATCCCCAGCCAGCGTATGGTTAGCAGGCTAGGCAACACCGGAGGCTACGCCTTCCGCACGCCATGGCAACCCCGGTATTCAGGCGCGGTTCTCCGCTCCGGCCTGATATCCGGCCCGGAGCGGCCGGAGCCAATGGAACACGGGCATGGATACCGTTCACAGGACTTAAGGAAGACCATAATGAAAATGAAAATGCTGAGCGCCGCTTTCCGCCACCTGACCGCTGCCGCCCTGGCAGTGCTGTTCACCACCACCGCCCATGCCTCACCCGACGATGTCAGCAAGCCGTTGCTGGTGATCGGCGCGTCCTTCGCCAACGGCAAGACACCCTTCAACGATGCCGGCGTCGCCCCGCTGGGCGGCGTGTCGGTGGGTCTGGGGTCATACCTCAGCCTGGGCGACGCGCTGGTCAAGAACCCTCGCCTGCCCGGCTATGTCATCAACGAGGCCCAGGCCGGAGCCACCTCGTTCGACCGCGTCGGCTGCAATCCCGGCCCGGCCTGCGTCTTCGGCAACTGGAAAAGCTATGACCGGCAACTGATGCAGGCAGCGGCGCGCGTCACCGTGCCGGGCGCCGGCACGCTGCTGGCCAAGTACGTGGTCATTTCGCTGGGCAACGACTGCCTGCACTCCGACGCTTTCGGCGTGCCGCAAAGCCAGGCCACGCCCTGCAGCTACAACGACATGAAGGCCTATGTCGACCGGCTGATCGCCGTCGGCCGCCACGCCACCGACCTCGGCCTGACGCCGATCTACGATATCTATCCCGCCTATGATTCGCTGAACCTGCCCTTCGCGGCGCAGGCATTCGGGCTGAACTGGATCATCGACCGCAGCAGTTACAACCAGCTGCGCGACCTGCACCGCACCCGCATCCCGGCGATGCTGCCGAACGCGGTGATGCTGGATATCTGGTCCAGCTACCAGAACATCGGCGACGGCCTGCATCCGGACCCCCGGACCACGCGCCGGGCGGCGGAACTGATTGCCTGGTACATCGGCCGCCCGCACTGAGGCGAACAGGCCAGGGACGGCCTACAAGCCCAGCTCGCTCAGGCCCGGATGGTCGTCCGGCCTTCTCCCCAAGGGCCAATGGAACAGCCGGTCGGCTTCCCGGATCGGCAGGTCGTTGATGCTGGCATAACGGCGCTGCATCAGGCCACGCTCATCGAATTCCCAGTTCTCGTTGCCGTACGAGCGGAACCAGTTCCCGTCCTCGTCATGCCACTCATAGGCGAAACGTACGGCAATGCGGTTGTCGGTGAAGGCCCACAGTTCCTTGATCAGGCGATAATCGTGTTCCTTCGCCCACTTGCGGGTCAGGAATTCCACAATCTGCGCCCGCCCGCGCGGAAACTCGGCGCGGTTGCGCCACTGGCTGTCCTCGGTATAAACCAGCGACACCCGCACCGGATCGCGGCTGTTCCAGCCGTCCTCGGCCAGACGCACTTTCTGCATGGCGGTCTCGCGGGTAAAGGGCGGCAGCGGCGGACGGCTGTCGGGGGAATGCGACATGATCTTTCTCCTGCTTGCATAAGAATTATCGGTTCGCCAGTTGCGCCTTCAGGTCGGCAATCTCGGCGTGCAGTTGTTCCAGCATCACTTCCACCTCGGGCACGGTGTAGCGCGGGGTGATGTGCTTGGGGCAGTTCCAGTCCCAAGCCTCGACGGTGATGACAATGCCCCGCTCCACCGGCGCGCGGTAAGACGGATCTTCCAGCCGCGCCACCAGCTCCGGCTCGTCGGCTTCATGCACAATCCGCGCCCGTCCCCAGATCTTCAGGCGGCGGCGGTTGGCGTAATCCATCAGGATCAGCGACACCCGCTCATCGCCCATCAGGTTACCGACGCTGAGGTACTGCACGTTGCCGCGAAAATCGGCATAGCCGATCGTGCGCTCATCCAGCACTTTCAGGAAGCCCGCCGGTCCACCGCGATGCTGCACATAGGGCCAACCGTTGTCACCAACGGTGGCCTGATAGAAGCTGTCGCGGGCGCTGATGAACTGCGCCTCGCGCGGGCCGATCTCGTGGCGGCCGTCCTCGGCCAGTTCGAAGCCGCGATTGGCGTCGCGGCTGCCATACAGGCTTTGTGCGGCTTTGACGCTGTCGGTGAAGGTGATGTCGGCGAAGGCGCGGGGCATGACGGTTCTCCGGTCAGTCGTGCAACAACGGTGACAACACACCCTGCTGTTCCAGCGCATGCAGCTCGCTGAAACCGCCGATGTGGCGCTCGCCGATGAAAATCTGCGGCACGGTGCGGCGGCCGCTGCGCGCGATCATGGTATCCAGCTGTGCAGCGGACTGGTCGACGCGGATCTTCTCCACCGGCGCGCCAATGCGGTTCAGCAAGTTCTCGGCCTGCACGCACCACGGGCAGGTGGCGGTGCTGTAGAGGGTGACGGTTTTCATGAGACTTTCTCCGGATTCAGTAAAAACACTTTCCCTCCTACGCAGTAGGGGGGAGTCGCGAAGGCGACGGGGGGGCCGCAGGCGGTAGACCGAACAGTCTCTCCGATACGACGGCCATGTTCCGGCCACCGCCCGCAACCCCCCGATGCCTGCGCATCGCCCCCCTGTTGCACAGGGGGGAAGGACAGCCGTAGGGCTTACAGCGCCACCTTCGGGAAATCGATATCCACCCGGCTGGCCTTGCCGATGATGTTCGTCAGGTAATTCAGCCCGACATGGGTGATCACCTCGACAATCTCGGCATCGGAATAACCGGCGGCGCGCATTTCCTGGATCTCGGCGGTAGTGACATCGCCGGTATGCTCGGACACGGCGCGGGCAAACTTCACCGCCACGGCGGCCTTGGCGTCCTGACTGGAACCGGTGCGGTTGATGCCCATTTCATCGTTGTCCAGACCGGCCTTGCGGCCGATGGCGGTGTGCGCGGAAACACAGTATTCGCAGGTGTTCTGCTGCGCCACGGCCAGTGCGATGCGCTCGCGGGTCTTCGGGTCTAGGCTGCCTTCACCGGCAATCCCGTGGAAGCCGAGGAAGGCGCGCAGCGCGGCGGGGGAATGGGCGAAGATCTTCAGGAAATTCGGCACCACACCCAGCTGGGCCTGGATGGCGTCGAACAGCGCGTTCTGCTCAGCGGTGGCGGTTTCACGGGTAACGGTGGGGATGCGGCTCATGGCGATGACCTCGGTATTTGGGGGTGATGGCGGCGTGTTCGCTGCCGGTGAAGCCATCTTGCCAATCTTCATGCGATTGAAGAATAATCAGCTTTGGCAATACATTCTTTCACCAAACGGAATAACCCCATGGACCGCCTGCACCTGATGACCGTCTTCGTCGCCGTGGCCGAGGAAGAAAGCTTCAACGGCGGCGCGCGCCGCCTGGCGATGTCGCCGCCCGCCGTGACGCGCTGCGTGGCGGCGCTGGAAGCGCGGCTGGGCGTGAAGCTGCTGGACCGCACCACGCGCTATGTGCGAGTGACGGAAGCGGGCCAGCGCTATCTGGACGATGCGCGGCGGATCATCGCCGAGGTGGACGAAGCCGACGAGGCGGTGGTGGGCATCAACGGCACGCCGAAGGGCCAGCTGACCGTGACCGCGCCGGTGCTGTTCGGCAAGCTGTTCGTGACGCCGGTGCTGGTGGAATACCTGCAACGCTATCCGCAAATGGACGTGAACGCGCTGTTCCTGGACCGGGTGGTGAACCTGATGGAGGAAGGCGTGGACGTAGGCGTGCGCATCGGCGAGTTGCCGGATTCGTCGATGAAGGCCTTGCGGGTGGGCGAGGTGCGGCGGGTACTGGTGGGGGCGACGGGGTATCTGGCGGAGCATGGCGTGCCGGGGGAACCGGGCGATCTTGCCGGGCACCGGATTGTGGCGGCGACGGGGGTGACGCCGTCGGTGGAGTGGAAGTTTGCGCAGGGACGGTCGGTGCGTTTGCGGCCCCGGTTGACGGTGACCTCGAACGAGGCGGCGATCGAGGCAGTAAGGGCGGGGTTCGGGGTGACGCGGTTGATGTCCTATCAGGTGGCTTCATTGGTGGCCGCCGGGGAACTGCAGGTGTTAATGGAGGATTTCGAGGTGCCACCGTTGCCGATTCATGTGTTGCATCGGGAGGGAAGGCACAAGTCGGCGAGGGTGAGGACGTTGGTGGATTTGATGGTGGAGAGGTTGAGGGGGGCGGTGAATTCCCGGATTTGAGCGAAGGTGGTTGGCGAGGGTTTCCGGCTTAGCCCGGTAGCCCGGTAGCCCGGTAGGATGGGTTGAGGAACGAAACCCATCATGTTGATTTAATTACGAAATGATGGGTTTCCTTCGTCAATCCAAGCCACAGAAACTACACTCTTATTGTTCAGCCATTTTGCTTAAGAATATCTTCAATGCGGCTAATAATAGTGCTCGTTTCATCAGGGCAGTTCTGGCAGACACAGAGGGTAAAGAGCTGAAGACAAGTGTGTCTATCAAGTCCCAAGTTCTTTGATATCTCGAAAAATTCGTTGTGCTTACCAGCCTGAAGGCCGTACTCCAACACATCCGCCATAACATCTTGGTCCGCGGATGTAACTTTGCAGATTGCTTCGATGAATTCAGTACTCTTTTGAACGATCCAAGATTCAGGCCATGTCTCACCCGGCAAATAGGCAATATGGGCTTGAAACCACTCAGAAAATCCTTCATCGACATTTTCAGCCATCTTTTTTGCGTGTCCTAAGTTCTCAGGCTCCTTCGACTTTTGATCTCCATCGAAAATAGCAAGCACTGGCCGTTCTTCACCGCGGATGTATAGGGCCGCTAGTTGCCTTGCTAGTGCCGTGGCCGAACCAATTACAGTAATAGTGATACGTGACCGAATAGTTGCTGGCAGAGCCGACTGTAAAAGTGCCTTAGCTACTTCGTCCTCAACATAAATATCCAATTCTTTCCCAGCAATTGCGGCCATTTTTGAAAAAGCGAATTCGGATGAAATAGAATCAGTAATCTTTGTCTTTCCATTAACACACTCAACGAAGAATCGTGCATCATAAGGGAGGCAGTCAAAAATTTCTTTGGAATGTGTGGTGCAAATAACCTGTGTATTTGTTTCGAGGCACACTTCTTTCAGACGATGGATAAACTTTCTCTGAGCCTCCGCATGTAACCCAAGCTCAACCTCGTCCATCACCAAAAGAGCACCGTCGCCGCAGGAATATATTGTCGAAAATATTTCGAAAAGAGCATTCTCTCCAGCACCCATGTTGAATCCTGAGTAAATAGCGGCTCCAACTTGAACAATAGGGAGGTTGTAGCGAGAATGTTCAAGATATCGGAAATTCTCGTAGGACTTCCCGAGAACATAGCCAACCGCATCTTTGACTTTATCTTCCCATCCCTTAGATTTCGTATCCTTAAATACCCGTGAATACGAGCGAGACTGACTGCGTTCGCTATGCGGAACTATTCGCTCAATACCCAGAAAAACAACGTTCTTTCGAACTCTATCGCCATAATCGTTCCACTTTCCTCCTTTACTTTTCCACCGGCGTTGATAACGTATCCCTACAGGATTAGGTGATGCCTCTGTCTTTCTCCAATTGTCATGTGCTATTCCATATTTTATTTCAATTCCTCCTGGTGGCACCTCTTCGGGATGCTGGAAGAAAAAATCAGAAAATGTATAGTAAGACAATTTCCGTTTCGGAAGTTTGAAACCATCTTTTTTATTGTGATATGCACAACAAGCCAGTGCTAAAATTGTCGATTTTCCTGCGCCATTCTTGCCAGCAATAGCTGTTATGGGAAAATCAAATCGTATATCTAACGAGTTAATTCCTCTGAGCTCACCCTCAGTCAAAGTGATTCTGCGAAGGTACGCATGCGAAAAGTCACTTGTAAATCGCAGCCTGAGCTTCTTGTCTTTCTGGCTCTCTCGGTACTTCATAATGATATGGCTTTGAATTCAACACCAAATTTGACGCGTTAATTTCCCTGAACTGGTGCTTAATTCGGGAGCATCACCCCATAAGGCATTGTTTTCAATGCTTCTATCATTTTCCACCAAACACTACAACCCCAACCCTTAAATTACCTCCAAATCAACTGTAACATTACATATTATTCCACTTCTGTCTATTCCGATTTATGGAATTATCCTTTCCGTTGACCACCTATTCTTCCATCACTCTCGCCCCCGCAAAATACCCCCATCCAAACCCGCCCCACCCCCGGAGCCCGCCATGCCCCACCTCGCCCTGGTCCGCACCCCCGCCCGACCGCCGCTGCAACCCGGCGAAACCCCCATGCCGCAGGCCCCAGCCGTCACCCTGCCTAACGGCGCGGTTGTCATCCCCCAGCACTACCTGCAATACCGCCAGACCGCCGACACCGTGCGCGCCCTGCTCGCCGACATCGAATTCGACCCGAACACCCTGCTGTTCGCCGGCCAGGACGCCAACGGCCTCTACCTGCAGGCCGGACTGGTCGGGCGTGAAAACTACGACCGCAGCAACACCCTGCGCCCGCGCAAGCTGGTCTACGGCCGCAAATGGCGCATCGACGCCGACACCCCCACCTCCGAGGTCATCCAGACCGCCTTCCTCGCCATCAGCAAGGCGCGCGAGCACGAAGTGCGCGAGCTGCTGACCCTGACCGACCCCGACAGCGGCAAGACCAGCGCCGCCTTCAGCCACCACCACGACCTGCCGCTGATGGCCGCCCACCCCGATCAGGTACTGGCCGACCACCGCCAGCCGCTGCTGTCCCGGCACGATGCCGAAGCCGTGGTCAGCGCGCTGCAGTTTGCCCAGCGCCGCTTCACCGTCACCGGCTTCGAGCGGCGTCACAACGGTTCGCTGCTGGTGGACCTGCAACTGGGTGAAGCGCCGTTGGCGCGGCGAGTGGAAGGCGATCTGGCGGAATATGACGGGCTGGCGCTGACCTTGATGCTGCGCGAAGGATTGGCGGTGGAACTGCTGTACGAACTGATGGAGGCGCTGGTGCGGCACAGCCACCGTTATGTGGAGGAACACTTCCGTTTCCGCGATTTCAACCGCTTCAGCTGGCGTACCGACCCGCGCCGTATCGCCGCGCTGTCGGTGCGCACGCGGCCTTATGCGCGGGATGCCGCCAACGGCCGCTTCATGCCGGTGTTCCGCAACCTGAACTATGAAACCGACCGCTCGCGCGCGCCGACCATGGGCAGCGGGCCGCTGGCGGTGAAGAACCGGGCGAAGCTGGCGCGCTTCGGGAAGTTGCAGGGGCACATGCCGGGCCTGTGAGGAGTCCCTACGCCGCCGCTTCCACCGCCTCCGCCTTCACGGCTTCGCGCTGCTCCAGGAATTCCGTCGGGGCCATGCCCGTCCAGCGCCGGAACGCCTTGGCAAACGCCGACGAATCGCCATAGCCCAGCATCATCGCCAGTTCAGTCACCGACTCGCCGCCGCGCTGGAAATACTGCTTGGCCAGCTTCTCGCGCACCGTATCCAGTTCCTGCTGGTACGAGGTGCCCTCTTCCGCCAGCTTGCGCCGCAGCGTCCGGCCGCTCATGCCCAGGTCGCTGGCGGCGTTCTCCAGCGAGGGAAACGCGCCGTAATAGCGCAGCAGCAACCGACGCAAGCGCAAGGGCAGCAGGCGGATGGCGCGGGTGGGAATGTTCTCGAACAGCGTCTTTTCCGCCGCCATCGCCATCAGCCGGTTGGCCAGCGGCAATTCGCAGTCGGACAGCGCCGCCGGGCCCACCAGAGCGGTTTCCGGCTGGTCGAACAGCACCGGGCAGCGGAAATAACGGCGGTAGATATGCCCCCACGGCGGCTCGGGATAGTGAAAGGCTACGTGATGCAGGTTCAGGCCGGTTTCCGCCACCAGTTGCTGCATGATGTTGTAGAAACTGACCATGTTCAGTTCCAGGAAGAAATGCGTGTACGGCGCCAGCGACAGGTTCTCGTGAATGGTGAAGGTGCCGATGTCCCCTTCAACCACGCCGTTCATTTCCAGCGGCGGGAACAGTTCGGCGCAAAAGCGGCTGATGGTGTCCAGGCAGCCGCGCAGGGTGGGTTGCGTCACCGCCGCCACGCCCGCCATGCCGTGGTGGGAAATGGTCATCAGGTTGCCCATCGCCAGCCCCAGGTAGGGCATGTCCAGCGCCTTCACCGCCTGGTCCACCAGCGCCAGCGTCTGCCGGGTGGAAATGAAGCAGCCGGTGTCGCCGGGCTGGTAGTCGATCTGGGCGTTGCGGTAGAAATCGTGCTGGTCGATGCCGACGATCAGTTCCAGCAGCTCATGGGGATTGCGCACCATCACCGGCGTCAGCTGCGTGCGCCGTTCCAGCCATTCGGCGTCGGGCACCAGCGTCTGGCGCAAGTCAAAATAGGTCTGGATGTGGGCCAGGGGAATGCAGGGGGTATCGATGTCCATGGCGAACCTCGAAAACGTTGACCGTGTTGTTGTTGTGATCCGGAAACCCTTGTCGGCCTGTCAGCTTAGGCAGGCGGCCGGCAGGCGGCAATCGGGCGGCCGGTCATTTTTTTGGCAATACCGGTCAGGGCGATGAACGCGCGGCGGGGCCGGAATCCAGCAGATGCGGCAGGCGTTGCTGCTCGGCGTCTAAACGACGAGTGCGTTCGGCAGGGTCATCGACGACATCCGCCAGCAACTGCTGCTGCAAGGCTTTCGCCTGCGCCGCATCCAGCGCCTGCCCGCGTACGCGGTCAGGGATTTCCGCCAGCAGCGACGCCGCCAGTTGCCGCCGTTTATCCGCCTCTTCCGGCTTCACCAGCGCTTCCCACGCCGCGCGCCGCTTGCTGAATTCCAGATTCGACACCAGCCGCGCCAACTCGGCTTTGGGCTCGGCATGCTGCGCCGCCACGGCTTGCAGCACCTGCCATTCCATGTCGGAGACAAAGGCGGGCCGCGCGTCAGGGTCCGGGGCCGCGATGGGCGGGGCCACGGGGGTCGAGGCCGGTTCTGCCGCCACCGCCGTAACCGGCGTCACGACTGCCACGGGCGGCAACGCCGGTTCCCGCACCGCCCAGCGCATCAGCAGCAGCGCCGCGATCACCACGGTCAGCAACAGCACGAGGCGCAGGGAAGGACGGGACATGGAGGCTCCTTGGATCATTGAAGTCATCAGAGATTACTCCTCTTCACTGAAAATTCCCCTCTCCCCTTAGGGGAGAGGGTCAGGGAGAGGGGGTGCGGAAAGTCACTCAAACACAGCCAACTCAAGACTCACCGCCGCGCCCCCTCTCCCCGGCCCTCCCCCCTTGGGGGGAGGGGGTTTTTCGTCACCAGGTCGTCGGCGCGGGCGGCGTCACCGTGAAGGCATAGGTCTGCCCGGGTCCCGACATCAGCGTGGTGAACAGGTCGTTGAACAGGCCGCAGTCCTTCATCGGCGGGAAGGTGGTGATGCCGGCGAAGCTGAGCTTGCCGTTGCCCAGCGAGGACAGCGGGCCGTCGAAGTGGATCGGCAAATCCACCGGAGCGCTGGTCTGGCAACCGAAGGGAATCTGCAGCACCGACACCCCGGCCGACACCACCTTGATGTTCACCCGCGCCATGCCGTGCACGTGCAGCTGGCCGTCGTTGTCCAGCGAGGCGGTGCCGCTCACCGGTTCGCTCGGCGTCACTTCCAGCTTCACGTCGGCGGGCAATCCGGCAATCTTCAGCGTGGTGGTGAAGCCGGGAATGCTCATGCCGCCCTTCAGGGTATTGGCGGTCATGTCGGTGTCGGCGGTGAAGGTGGAGGCGGCGGGCAGCGTCACCGACTGCTTCAACGTCTTCAGGCCCATCGTCCCGGCCAGCGGCCAGCTCTTCAGCGACACCACGAAGTTGCCACCACCCGGGTTGGCGGTACTGGTCGGCGCGGCCTTCAGCGACAGGCAGGTACCCAGCGTCGACTTGCCGTTGAAGCGGTCGCCGATCCACGACAGCACGGTCGGCGCGGCCTGGAACTGGGTGACGATGTGCTCGCTGGGATAGACGCCGAAAGTGACGTTGGCGAACTTGCCGCAATAGGCCTTCCGCAGCGCCACGGTCTGGTCGATGGGAATGAATTCATCGGCGACGCCGTGATACTGGTACAGCGGCACCGGAATCTTGCCGCTGCCCAGCGCCTGCGCCTTGATCGTCTGGTTGATGGAGGGAATGGCGGTCAGCTGCGCCAGCGTCTGGTTGTTGACGGTGTATTCCGACACCTTGTGGTTCATGAAGTCGTACAGCGCCTCAAACACGCACTCCGACTTGCCCTTGGCGACGGCGGCCTTGCCGGTGGCGTTGGTCAGCGTATCCAGCGGAATCTGCGTCGGGTACTGCGTGGACAGGCCGATCACCGCGCCCAGCAGGAAGGATGCGCCGGTGCTGCCGTCCAGATAGTTGGCGGTGCGCAGCAGGTCGGCGGGAATGCCCCCGGCAGCGACGGCGGACAGCTTCAGGTTGGGGGCGTAGGCGTTCTTCAGCTCCCCGGCCCAGGCGGCGGTCTGGCCGCCTTGCGAATAGCCCCAGATCGCCGCCTTGGCGTTGGCGCTGACGCCGGAACCGGGAATTTGCGCGGCGGCGCTGAAGATGTCCAGCAGCGCGCGGCCCTGCGAAACGCCGCTCATGTAGGTGGGCGTGGCGCCGGTGGTGTAGCCGGGGTTGTCGCTGACCAGCACCGCATACCCGGCGCTGAGCGCGGCGGCAATGTTGGCGCTTTCATAATCGGTGCCCTTGGCCATCTGGATCGACGGCGCACAGCCTTGCGCCAGGCCGTGGGTGCCGACGGCATAGCCGATCACCGGCCGCTCGCCGGAGCCGCTCCACAAGGTGGCGGGCACGATCACGGTGCCGGTGACCAGATTGGCCGCGCCCAGCGCATCGGTGGAACGGTAAACCACGTTCCAGGCCTGCGCGGCGGGCACGCCCGCGCCCAGGCTGATGCTGGCCGGGCGGTACCAGACCAGTTCGCCGTGCGCACCGGCGGTCAGGGCGGCGGGCGGGTCATAGAACGCGGCATCACCGGGACCGACGGCGGGCGCGGCCAGCGCGGTCACGGACGGCAGGGCCAGCGCGGCGGCCAGCAGGGGGCTGAAACGGAAGATTGACGGCATGGGTGTACTCCTGACACGGGGCATTTGTTCTTGTTGGGATGAATGCCTTTACCCGTCCGGGGCAATCAGGCATTTCAGTCCGCGACTGTAGAGAACACGCGTCCGGGGTGCAGGACTTGAACGGACAATGATCGGTGAATTCCGGCCACGACCGTCGGTCCCGCTTCGTGCTATATCTTTACCGTTGCTCCAACCCTTCCGGCCCCGAGACCCCCATGAAAACCGTCAACCCCAGCGACACCGAGATTGAACGCTTCCGCCGCGACGCCGATCCCCGCCACCCCATCATCATGGTCAACCTGTTGCGTTACCGCGCGCAGGCTATGTATGAAGACGGCCGCCCCACCGTCCTTTCCGGCCGTCAGGCCTACCAGCGCTATACCCGCAGCGTGCTGCCGCTGCTGTGGGAAACCGGGGGCAAGCTGCTGTGGATGGGGCATGTCCGCACCAGCTTTATCGCGCCCGACGACGAGGCCTGGGACGAAGTCGCGCTGGTCTGGTATCCCAGCCGCCAGGCCTTTCTGGACATGGTCACCTCGGCCCCCTACCAGGAGGTGATGAAACACCGCACGGCGGCGCTGGACGACTCCCGGCTGATTGAAACCCGGGCGGTGCGCATTCCGAAGACCCTGCTGAACCTGGCGCGCGGCGCGGTGCGGCTAAAGACGCTGGTGCGTCCGCGGCTGCGCTGAAGCCGCCGATTAAAGTCAGCGCGCCTTGTCGCACAAGCTCTTGGCCGAATCGCGGCGAAATGCACTATCATCGCCGCCCTGACCTCCCAGGAGCCGCTTCCCATGCAAGGATTCCGCCTTACCGCCCGCCTGCGCCGCACCGCGCTGGCGCTGGGCCTCGGCCTCAGCGCCGCCACGGCTTCCGCCCAGACCTTCTGTGTGTTTGACGTGCTCGGCACGCAGGGCAGCTTCTACAGCGCCATGCGCGAGTACTGGACCGCCGCCCGTCCGTGGAGTACCGCGACGCTGGAGCTGAAGCCCTACCTCAGCGAGGAACAGGCGGTGCAGGACTTCCAGTCCGGCGCTTGTGACATGGTGTCCACCACCGGCATCCGCGCCCGCGACTACAACCTGTTCACCACCAGCATCGAAGCTATCGGCGCGGTCACCAGCGACAGCCAGATGAAAACCGTCATCGAGGCGCTGGCCCGGCCCGATGCCGCCAAATACATGACCGTCAACAGTGTGGAAGTGGCGGGCATCCTGCCGCTGGGCGGGGTTTACATGTTCCTCAACGACCGCGCCATCAACAGCATCGACAAGATCAAGGGCAAGCGCATCGCCGTGCTGGCGCACGATCTGGTGCAGCTGCGCATGGCCGACCGCCTCGGTTTCCAGCCGCGCGCCGCCGACATCGACAGCTTTGCGGCCATGTTCAACAAGGGCGAGGCCGACATCGTGGTGGCCCCGGCGCTGGCCTACATGCCGATGCAACTGTTTCAGGGCGTCGGTAACCGGGGGCTGGTGCTGAAAATGCCCATCGCATACCTCAGCCTGCAGGTGCTGATGCACGCCGACAAATTCCCCGCCGGTTTCGGCCAGAAATCCCGGGCCTATTTCGCCGGGCAGTTCGATACCCTGATGAAGCCGGTGCGCGCCGCCGAACAGGAAATCCTCTACTTCCTGCCCGCCCCCGACGGCGAGTACGACCATTACCAGGCCTTCCTGCGCGAGGCCCGTCTGGGCATGACGGAAGAAGGCATCTATGACAAGCGGATGATGACCATCCTGAAGAAGATCCGCTGCAAGGAACGCCCGGACCGGGCCGAATGCACGGACGGCAAGGAGTAACCGCCATGAAAAAACCACTGCTCCTGCTGCTGGCGCTGGCCGCCGCGCCCCTGCACGCCGGGGAAGCGCTCGACACCGCCTCGGCGTCGCGTTTCCTGCAGGATTTCTACCAGGCCGTACAACAGCGCGATGAAGCAAAAATCAGCGCCGTACTGGCCGAGGATGCCCCGATCCGGCTGACCCTGCTGAAAAATGCGCAGACCTTCACCCTCAGCCGCGCCGACTGGCTGCAGCAGCTGCGGGCCGCCGCGCATTTCGGCAAAACGCCGCGCATCACCCTCGACGGCTTCACGCTGTCGCTGACCCAGGCGGGCTATTCCGGCACGCTGCATTTCCACAAGCGGGAAACCGGGGAAATGCTGGACCAGAAACTGCGCGTGGACGAAGACGTGGAAGCCGACCTGCGGGTGGAAGACGACCGGCTGAAAATCACCGGCCTGCGCATCCGTTCCTCATTCTGAATTCCCTCAAAACAGGCTGAGGGTCTCCCCCGGCAGCACGGCCGGGGCTTCGGGCGCACCCTCGCCCCCCCGCTTCGCCAGCGTGCCCACGCGCACGCCCAGCAAGCGGATGCGCCGGTCCAGCGGCACCCGCTTCAGGCACTCCCCCGCCAACCGCCGGATGGTCTTGGCGTCGGCCGTGAACTCCTCCACCGTGTGGTCGCGCGTTACCGCCCGGAAATTGTCGTAACGGATCTTGATGCCGATGGTGCGGCCGACATAACCCTTGCGCTGCAGGTCAGCGGCCACGCGCTCGCACAGGCGGGTGAAGGCTTCGGCCAGCGCGGCGCGGTCCTCGCGGACATGCAGATCGTTGCTGAACGTAGTTTCCCGGCTGACCGACACCGGTTCGCTCTCGGTCACCAACGGCCGGTCATCGCGGCCATGCGCCGCCGCGTGCAGCCAGGCGCCATAGCTTTTGCCGAAGCGGGCGATCAGCCAGGCCTCGTCGCGCGCCGCCAGCTCGGCAATGGTGTGGATGCCCAGCGCCTGCAAGCGCTGGTCGGTCTTGGGGCCGATGCCGTTGATCTTGCGGCAGGGCAAGGGCCAGATCCGGGTCGGCACATCCTCGGCAAAGACCAGCGAGATGCCGTTCGGTTTCTGGAATTCACTGGCCATCTTCGCCAGCAGCTTGTTCGGGGCGACCCCCACCGAACAGGTCAGGCCGGTGGCCGTGAAAATGGCGGCCTGGATGGCCTTGGCCTGCGCCAGTCCGCCATCCGCCTGCACACCGGGCAGGCCGCTCAGGTCGATGTAAACCTCATCAACGCCGCGATCCTCCATCACCGGCGCCAGCTTCAGGATTTCCGCCTTGAACAAGCGCGAGAAGTGACGGTAGCGATCAAAATCCACCGGCAGCATGATCGCCTCCGGACACAGCTTCGCCGCCTTCATCATGCCCATCGCCGACCCCACGCCGAAACGCCGCGCGGCATAAGTGGCCGTGGTAATGACGCCGCGCCCGACGTATTCGCGCAGGCGGGGGAATTCGGCGACGGGAATGGATGCGGTGGGCCGCTCGTCAGGCTGACGGCGGCCGCCACCGATCACCACCGGCAAACCCTGCAATTGCGGGTAGCGCAGCAGCTCGACGGACGCAAAGAAGGCATCCATGTCGAGATGGGCGATACGGCGGAGAGGCGCCGGGGATGGCGGCACGGACATGCATGGTTCCGGTGGGGGGCTGAGGCACGATGATTAGCGTAAAAAATAAACGCCGGCGGCACAAGCCAACGGAGCCCGTCAACGTCATCAGTTGTCGCGTTATCCGCCTGGCCTGAAATCAATACCCATGTAAATATCTTTATTAATCAATAACATAAATTGTATTACTGCCAGATCAGCGCACCTGTACCGGCAACGACATCCAGCCCAGCAAACCGGTCGCCAGCAGGATCGCGCCCAGCCATTTCAACCAACCCCACACACCCTGGCCGCGGCGCAGCACTTGCAGGTCTTCCACATACAGCGTTTCGCAAGCGCCATTCCCGGTATCCGTGCGCACGGTGCTGGTGCCGCGCTTGAAGGCAAAGCTGTGATGATGGGAATATTCGGCCAGATAACCGCGCAAACGGATCTGGTCGCCAATGCGCACATCCCGCAACCGGCGCGCCAGATCGGGATTGGCGGTCAGCAGGTGGTTGTTGGAAATCTGCGCCTGATTGAATTTGTGGTAAGCCTCGGACGAGCGCGTAAAGAAATTGCAGGTGAACTGGCCGCTCGAAAATTCGATGTTCCGCCACGCCGATTCGCTGACATTTCGTCCCCAGATCACGCACAGGTCCAGCACGTTCAGGTTGTCATTCCATTTTTCGTGCAGGTAATCCTTCCACGATCCGGCGTCATGCAGGCTCACCACCAAGCCGTACAGGGTGTAGTGAAATTTCGGCTGGATGGTGTAGGTAATGCCGCCGACAGTTTCCGTAAACGCAGGCCGGGAAATCGCCGTCTGCTCCGGTTCCTGCAGCAAGACCTGGTCATAGCCGACCCGGTCCGGCAGATCATCCTGTTTCCAGATGCCCAGGGCCAGCAGAATCAAGCCGCCCCACATCATCCATTTCACCAAACCGTGCATGCCGGTATCCGCTTGAAGGAGTATCGGGACATCATACCCCAGCCCTATGTTCCACGTGGAACATCAGGAGAAACTTTGCAAAAGCGAACTGAACCAGCTTTTGCCCTGTGTCAGCGACCGCAATTCGCGTTGCAGGTTTCGACGAGCCGCCGCTTCAAAGCGGCCGTGGAATTCCGGCAACTGATAGATACGATCCTGACGCAGGAAATTGTCCAGCACCTTGCGGCGGCCCTCGCGGAATGTCTCCTCGGGCACCCAGTGATACTCGGCGCGAATACCCTGCTGATAATGGGCATAATGTTCCGGCGCAGCGCCCAGCACCAGAATGTCGATATCGCGCAGCACCGCCTCGTCGCTCGTGGCCGGTCCGCCAACATGTCCTGAAGACAGGATCAGGCTGCGAATTCGGCCGACCATGGGGCCGGTGATTCCGGCCTCAAACATGGCGCGCTCCGCCAAATCGGCGCTGTCCGCCTCATTGGTCGAAGAGTGCGTGTCGTACACAACATCGTGGAACCAGAGCGCCAGCGCCACCTCGCCGGGATGACGGCAGTGACGGCTGACCGGCTCAAAGGCTTGCAGGCAGGCTTCCAGATGATCGCGGGAATGATAATGGCGATGCGGTTCATCCCAGGCATCCAGCACCTGTTGCATCCACCCGCGCGGAGGACTCGCCCCCAGTTCGTTCCAGGTCTGTTGCCAATGACGGGCTAGAAGTGTCATGACTTTTCCCCAAAAAAGTCTTTTGAAAACAACACTATGTTTTGATCACAAATTCTCCTTGGCTGGTCGCAGCCATCGTCGCAGGGCTTGGTAAAGTTCGTCACGGCGGAAAGGTTTCGACAAATAACCGTCCATGCCCGCCGACAGGCAATGTTCACGATCGCCGGACATGGCGTTGGCCGTCACGGCCACCACCGGGGTCCGGCGGCAGGGATTCCCCGGATCAATATCCTGCGCCGCCTCCCAGGCGCGAATCTGCCGCACGGCCTCGAAACCGTCCATTTCCGGCATCTGGCAGTCCATCAGCACCAGGTCATATTCCCGCACCCGGAACTGTTCCAGGGCTTCCCGGCCATTGGCCGTGCGGGTGACGGTCAGCCCCAGGCGCAGCAGCATCGCCGTCGCCAACTCCGCATTGACCTGATTGTCTTCCGCCAGCAGCACATGTCCGTCCAGACTCAGCAAGGGCGTCTTGCGGCCGATCGGAGGCTCCGCCGCCGGAACCGACCGCGCCAGCGGCAACTGCAGGCTGAAGCTGAAGGACGATCCCGTCTGCGGGATTCTCTCGGCCAGAATGGCGCCGCCCATCAACTCCAGCAATTGGCGGCAGATCGCCAGGCCCAGACCGGTGCCGCCAAAACGCCGCGCCATCGAACCGTCCGCCTGCGTAAAGGGTTGGAACAGTTGCGCCCGGGTCTGTTCGTCAAACCCAATGCCGGTATCGCGCACCTCGAAGCGCAGGTCGACGCCGGCGGCGGTTTGCCGCCCGGCCGTCACCGTCACCCGAACCTCGCCATGATCGGTGAATTTGATGGCGTTACTGACCAGGTTGCCCAAAATCTGTTTCAGCCGCAGCGCATCGCCATGCAGGGCGTCGGGCACGCCGGGTTCGATCATCAGGTGCAGCAGTAACCCCTTGATTGAAGCACGCGAACTGTACAGATCGGCCACTTCCTGCATCAGCAAGGCCAGACTGAAATCCTCGGTGCTGAGTTGCAGCTTGCCCGCCTCCATTTTCGAAAAATCGAGGATGTCATTGATGATGCGCAGCAGGGATTCGCCGGAGGTATAAACCGTTTTCGCCATCCGCTGCTGCACAAAGTCCAGCGGCGTATCCAGCAGCAGTTCGGTCATGCCCAGCACCCCGTTCATCGGCGTGCGGATTTCATGGCTGACCGTGGCCAGGAATTCCGATTTCGCCAGACTCGCGGACTCGGCCACGCGCCGGGCCAGATCGAGTTCCTCGTTGGCCTGCTGCAAGGCGGCGGTGCGTTCCTCCACCCGCGACTCCAGCGTCCGCGTCAGGTTTTCCAGTTCACGCAGGGCGGTGTTCTTGATCGACAGCGCCGCGACATAGAAATGCATGGCGTCGGAACGGGGAAACACCGACAGCTTCAGACCCGAATGCAACAATTGCGCAATATCGCCAAACTGCGGATAGCCCAGGAACAGGAATCCTCCGTCTGGCAAAGGGTAGAAACTGCCGCCCAGGCGCGGCGCATCCGCATTATCCAGTTCCAGCACCACCGCCTGTTCCAGCGTCTGCACCACCACCTCACGATCCAGCGACAACGGCGGGCTGGCCAGGCGGAACCGATCCGCCACCGCCTCCCCCGCCACCAGGCGCGGCGCCAGCACGCTGATCGCCGGTCCCCAGCCGCGCAGGCGCAACTGGTCGTCCATCCGCAAGTGAAAGGGGTGGGTGCGGGCAAACAGCGCTTCATCCAGCCGGATCAGCTCCGGCGGCAAAGCCTCAGGCAGCGGTCCGCTCGATCCGGAATTCGTCATAATCTCGCTCATCGGCGCGTTGGCGGATGTGGCTGACCGTTCCCGGCTCGCCAAAGAAATCGCACAGCCCTTCCAGCAAGCCGGTCACCAGCGGCGCCAGCCCGGCGCGGGTGGAGTAATAGCGGACGCGGATCACCTGCTCGCCATCGCGCTGCACCAGGAAAGACGGTGGACGCAGGCCCGGCATCTGGTTGCCCAGAGCGGCGTGCATGCTGTTGAGATTGGAGAGGAAGGTGAAGATGTCCGGGCCGTTGATGGTGAAAAGATCCTTGTACTCCCCGGCTGAATTCTCGCTCACCCAGCGGTGGCCGACACAACGCAGCAGGTTTTCCGGGGTATCGCCGGTCAGCTCGCACGCGGTCCCGACCATGGCGTAGGACCATTCATCCGGGTACGGTTTCATGCTGACGAAGAACGAGGCGTCAAACGGCAGCCGCGCCGCGATCTCGCGCCAGACAACATCACCGTACTGCCGCTGCAGGGTGCCCGCCAGCAGGTTGTTGACCAATCCGTACATACCCGGCCTCCGGGATTTTTTCCAGTTTTTACAGATTCACTCTAGGTCGGGGGTCGGGGCAAGTCAAATCAGCGGAAGGCGTAATTACTGATCGGGAAAGACTCGGCACCGCCTGCACCGCCCTCGCGCCAGCATCGAATGTGCGGGCTGTCGGACGCTTTTCACGGATCATTGTTGTCAATTCAGGCCATAAGTGCTAGATTTTCGTCAAATCTTGTACGGTCGTCCCATGAAACCCGATTTCGATCCCTCGCGTCCGGCGGTGCCGATCGCTTATCCCCGCCTGCTGGTGGAAATTCTGGTGGAGCAAGGCATACGCCGCGAAACCCTGCTGGAAGGCACCGGCATTGCGGCGGATGCCTTCGAGAACCCCGATAACCGCCTTACGCCCGCCCAGTTCCTGCATCTGGTGCTGAACGCTTTCTATTACGGGAAAAATCCGGCGCTGGGCTATGAATTGGGGTTGCGCACGCCGGTCACCTCGCACGGTTTCCTCGGCTATGGCGTCATGAGTTGCCAGACCTTGCGCGAGGCCATCGAACTGGCCTCGAAATTCGTGCGCCTGCGCACCATCCTGATGACTTTCCGCCTGTACGAGGACGGTGACGAGGCGGTGGTCGAAGCCAACGCCAACTATCCGGTCGGACCGTTGCGCCAGTTCGTATTCGAAAGCCTGCTGCTCAGCCTGGCGCGGGCCGGCACGTTCATCAGCGGCACCAGCCTGCAGGACGGGGAAATCCACTTCGACTTCCCGGAGCCGGACTATTACGCCCCCCGCCAACACCGCTTGCCGCCCATGCGGTTCAACCGCTCCGCCAACCAGCTGCGCTTTCCGCGCCATTACCTGGACCAGCCGCTGGTCATGGCCGACCCGGTGGCGGCGCGGCTGGCCGTGGAGCAATGTGAACGGGAAATGGCGCTGCTGAATGAGGGAACCGGCGATCTGCCGGCCCGGCTGCGGGCGCTGTTCGGCGCGTCGGACGGCAGCTATCCCAATCTGGAAACGGCGGCGGACAAGCTGTTCATGTCGACGCGGACGCTGAAACGGCGGTTGCAGCAACACGGCACCACCTTCCAGACGCTGCTGGACGAGTCACGCCGCCGCGATGCCATGCGCCTGCTGGAAAATTCGGGATTAAGCGTGGAACAGGTGGCGACGCGGTTGGGCTACAGCGATCCGGCTAATTTCACCCGCGCCTTCCGCAAGTGGCTGGGCGCCACGCCGCGCCAGTTCCGCGAACAGGCCCGGCAACGGGCGGCCAACGCCTGATACTCAGGGTTTCAGCTGTTCCCACATGGCGTCAATGTTGGATTCCAGCGTGGCGTCATGATCAGGCGCCCTGACCGGCGCAGAGGTATTCAGCACCGCAAATTCATACTGGCTGATGCTGGCCGTGGACAACACCAGCTTGGTCAATTGCGCCAGCACGGTTTGCCCGGCCAGGCTGATCTTGACATCGGAACCCACGGCGAAGGTGGTGCCCGACGTCACCAGGGTGGCGGGTTGATCCAGGGATTTCATCTCGGGAATCAGGAAGCCGCGCAGGTAGTCGCTGTCCTCGCGCAGGTTGCGGATACGGCAGATGCCGCACGGCTTGGCCTGCGCCGACAACAACTCCAGCCCCGCTTCAACCTGGTATTCCGTGGTCATGCGCACCCAGTGCAGCAGCCCGACATTCCAGCCCTTGCCGCGCTCCTCGCTGATGGCAATGATTTCACCCGGACGCAGCGACGCCGGCGGATTGCCCGGCCAGCGGATGCCGTAGCCGCCCGGTGAGACATTGAAGGCCTCGACATGGTAGGGAACGTAAGTGACCGCCGGAGCGACCTCCGCCTGCTCTTCCTTGTCACGATCGGCATCCTGATCAATGGTGGTCACCGTGGCGTAGGAAATCTGCCAGGCATCCGGCTGTTCCTCCACGGTCTCCTCTTCCAGGCCAAACAGGAACGCCGGCTGGGCGGCGGTCTTCTTTTCCTCGTTGCCCTTCACCACCACCCGGAACTCGCGTTGTCCGGCCAGAAAGTAATGGGCGGCGGAAAGGCCCAGACAAATCAGCACGGGCTTTTCACAAGGCCGACGCTCAAACATGCGTTCCCGCCCCCGCCGCCACAGTCCCAGCAGATGATCCTGCAAGCTGGCGGGAATGGCGCCGGGATTAGCCTGGAAATGCTGCACCAGCGCCTCGCTGCGGATGAACCAGCTGCCGGGCTTGGGCGCGGCGCGGTGGCGGAAGCCCGGCGCCAGATCGTCAGCATCACAAACCAGCAAGGCTTGCGCGGGTGAGGTTTCCAGCTTCAGCAGCGTCGCCCAGGATTCACTTTCAGCGTACAGGATATCCAGTTCGGATGGACGCAGTTTGTTGGTCTGGGAAGCGCCAAGCATCACGGCGCGCAGGTAGGTGTGGCGAATGCTGGTTTCCGCCAGATGCACGCTGTGCCGGTCTTTCACCGGCACATCAATCAGGTCGTGGGTCCAGGCCAGGCGGAACAGGCTGTGAATATCCAGCCACACGCCGTCCGGCAGCGGGAAATACAGCAGCGCGGCATGACGGATCAAGCGGATACATTCACCCAGACAGCGCTGGACGGCGTTCGCGGCCAACTGCTGGGCGCTGCGCTTGCCCAGGTTCATGAACCCGACCTTGCCGCCTTCCAGACGCTGCAGGGTGCCAACGGCGACCACCTTGTAATCCAGCGCCAACTGCAGGTGCAGCGCCTGACTAAGCACGGCGGCGCGGCGCGCGGCATGCGGCAGCTTGACCGGCTGGTTTTGCAGGCCATGGCTGAGGGCGCGGATCAGATTGGTAACGGCGGGTTCCAGGATTTCAACCAGTTCGTAGCGGTCATCATCATCAATATGCAGGGTCGCCAGTTCACCCAGCGTCTGGTACAGCTTCTTGCCGGTTTCCGCCGTATTCATGATCGGCAAGTTATTGACCCAGGCCTGCATCTCGCCCCGGCCGTGGCCGACCTGCGACAGGCGGGACAATTGTTTCTCGGGGATATTCAGGCCAGATGTCGTTGTCATTTCAAATCAAAACCTTGCATGGTTCGGCCGCTGGAATTTATCCGTTGTATCCGCGTAAAAACCCGAGAAGACGCTCTCGAAGCGTAGGGAGATTGCAGGAAGCAGACTGTGATCGTTTTATCATTTTAGTCCGCCATTAGCCAGACAGCCTCCCCATCGGTAAACAATATTCCCTGCAGGGTTAATGATTCGTTTTCATCGGCAGCAATCGTCCCGCCAGGAAGAGCAGGGTCGCACTGAGCACGATGCTGGGGCCTACGGGCGTATCCCACTTGAAGCTGGCCGCCAGGCCTCCGGAAACCGCCGCAACCCCCGCCAGCGCGGCCAGAAGCGCCATCGCGGTTGGCTGGCGCGCCAGGGGACGCACGGCCAGCGGCGGTATCACCAGCAAGGCCGTGATCAACAGACTGCCGGCCACCTTCATCGCCAGCGAGACCGCCAGCGCCAGCAGCAACAGCAGCAACACGCGCAGGCGCAGCACCGGCACGCCCTCCACCGCCGCCAGCCGCTCGTCCAGGGTCGACAGCACCAGCGGTCGCCACAACGCGAAAACCGTGCCCAGAATGACCACGGCCCCGCCCGCCAGCAACGGCAGGTCGGACGGCGTCAGCGCCAGCAGGTCGCCGAACAGCCAGGCCTGCAGATCCACCGGTGCGCCGGGATTGAACCGGATGGCGATCAGCCCGGCGCTGAGCAGGGTTGCCGACAGCAAGGACAATAGGGCGTCCGAGGGCAGGCGGCTGCGGTCAAGCAATCCAGCCAGCAGTAACGCCAGCAGCAGGCATACGCCCAGAATGCCGCCCCACACCGGAATGTGAAACAGCAGCGACAGCCCCGCGCCCAGCAAGGTGGCATGCGCCAGGCTGTCGCCGAAAAAGGCCAAGCGCCGCCAGACCAGCAGGCATCCCAACGGCGCGGCCATCAATGCCGCCAGCACCCCGCCCGCCCAGGCGGGCCAGAGAATTTCCCACATGGCTTAGCTCCCGGCCTGCGCCGACGACGGAGTCACGCATCCGTGAACATCGTGGCGGTGGTCGTGATGATGGCTGTAGACCGCCAACCCCTGACTGCCCTGCCAGCCGAACAGCCGCAGGTATTCGGGATGGCTGGTGACCGATTCCGGATGGCCTTCGCAACAGACATGGCCGTTCAGGCAGATCACCCGGTCGGTCGACGCCATCACCAGATGCAGATCGTGCGACACCATCAGGATACCGCAGCGGTAACGGCGCGGCACCTCGGCCAGCAAGCGGTACAACTCTTCCTGCCCGGTCAGGTCGACGCCCTGCATCGGTTCATCCAGCACCAGCAGATCCGGTTGCTGCAACAGCGCGCGCGCCAGCAGCACCCGCTGCCATTCGCCGCCGGACAAGGCATGCACCGACCGGTCATGCAAGTCGCCGACCCCGGTTTCCGCCAGCGCCTGACCCACGTCCGCCGCCGCCAGTTTGCGCGCCTGCAACCGCATGAAGCCGCCCACCGTCAGCGGCAGCGAGGGATCCAGTGTCAGCGCCTGCGGCACATAACCGATGCGCAAGCCCGGCTGGCGGCGGCAGACGCCGGCGTCCGGCTTCAGCAGGCCCACGGCGATCTGCACCAGCGTCGACTTGCCCGCGCCGTTGGGGCCGATGAGCGTGACGATCTCGCCACGCTGCACCGTCAGGCTCACCCGGTTCAGAATGCGGCGGCCTTCCCGCGACCAGTCAATGCCGGTCAGCTCCAGCAATGGTCCGGTCACGACGAAGCCGCTCCCGGTTCGCGGCAGGCGCGGCACAAGCCGCCGATTTCCAGCATCGGCTGGCGGATACGGAAACCGCGCTTGTCGGCGCTGGTCTGCAGGGCTTTCATCACGGCCAGGCTGTCTTCCAGCTCCTCCGCGTTTCCGCACTTTTCACACAGCAGAAAGCACGCCAGATGCTGGTGGGACGGATCGGCGCAGCCCATGTAGGCGTTAAGCGAGGCAATGCGGTGCACCAGGCCCTGCTCCAGCAGGAAGTCCAGCGCGCGGTAGACGGTCGGCGGCGCCGGTTTGTGGCCCTCGGCGGTCAGACGGTCCAGGATGCCGTAGGCGCCCAGCGGCTGATGGCTTTCCCAGACCAGTTCCAGCACGCGGCGGCGGATCTCGGTCAGGCGGACGCCGCGCTCGGCGCAGAGATGCTCGGCGGCGTGCATGGCGTCGTGAATGCAATGCTCATGGGCATGCGGCACAAAAGCGTCCGATTTCATGGGTTGGTAATCCCGCCAATAAATGCAACAATATAACGTACTGATTCTAGCACAGGGTTGTTTGAAGCCGCATGAGGAAAATCCTGATCGGGCTGCTGTCGGTCGCCCTCTTCGCCGGAGGGAGCGCCGTCGCCCAGGCTAACAGCGTTGTCACCACCATCAAGCCCTTGACGCTGATCGCCCGCGCAGTCACCGACGGCATCGAGCAGCCGGTGCAATTGTTACCGGACGGCCTGTCCCCGCACGACTATAGCCTGCGCCCTTCCGACCGCCAGCGGCTGAAACAGGCAGAGCTGGTCATCTGGGTCGGCCCGGCGCACGAACGCTTTCTCGCCGGACTGATCAAGAACGGACCGGGAACGCTGAATGTCACCGCTCTGCCCGGCCTGAAGCGGCTGCCCCGGCGCAAGGCCGAGGACGGCTCGCCCCTGCCCGGCTCGCTGGATACCCATGTCTGGCTGGATCCGGACAACGCCATCCTGATCGCCCGCGCCATCGCCGAAGACCGCGCGCGGCGGCAACCGGCGCTGGCCGACCGATACCGCGCCAACGCCGAACATTTCGCGCAAACGCTGAAGACAGCCTGGCAACCCCTGCAACAACGCATCGCCGCCCTGCCTCGCCATGAATACGTCGCCTACCACGATGCCTATCAGTATCTGGAAAAAAGCCTGAACCTGCATCTGGCGGGCAGCCTCAGCAGCGAGACGGAAAGCCGGCCGGGAGCGCGACATCTGCTGGCGATGAAAAAGCGGGTGCATGAACGCGGCATTACCTGTCTGGTGCGCGAACCGGCCTCCGGAGCCGGATTGCTGCAGCAGGTCGCCGGCCCGAAAGACCGCATTGCGGTGCTGGATGAAGGCTTACGCCAGGCGGACAGTTTTGTCGGCGGGCTGACCTTACTCGGTCAGGCCATGGAACAATGTCTGGGCCGGTAGGAAAATTTCCGTCCCCGGCATGCGGAAATTTCTGAATTTCCGTTACTTGCCGATGCAGAATGATCCGAAAATTTTCCCGAGCAGATCGTCCGCCGAGAATTCGCCGGTAATCTCGCCCAGCGCCTGCTGTGCGGCCCGCAAGTCTTCCGCCATCAATTCCCCCAGCGCCGCGCCATGCAGCTGCGCATCGGCCGCCTGCAAGGCTTCCCGCGTGCGTTGCAGGGCGTCCAGATGACGCCTTCTGGCAATGAACGGACTATGTTCGGCATCCTGATAGCCCACCAGCGCCTTGAGATGATCGCGCAACAAGCCCATGCCTTCGCCATTGCGGGCGGACAAGGTGATATGACGGTATCCGCCCGCCTCGCCCACGCTCACCGGCTCACCGGCCAGATCCGCCTTGTTGGCGACAAAACACAGCTTGTCCGGCGGCGGCAAGGGATCGAAGAAGCGCTGCGCCAGGGCCAGCGGAATTTCCCCTGTGGATAATTCTGTGGATAAATCATAAACCAGCAGAATTCCGTCCGCCTGCCCCATTTCCCGGTAGGCGCGGCGAATTCCCTCCTGCTCCACCCGGTCTTCCGTCTCCCGCAATCCGGCGGTGTCGATGATATGCAGCGGCAAACCGTCCAGATGAATTTGCTCGCGCAGCACGTCACGGGTGGTCCCGGCGATATCGGTCACGATCGCGGCCTCATACCCGGCCAGCGCGTTCAGCAGGCTGGATTTGCCGGCGTTCGGCTTCCCCGCGATCACCACCCGCACGCCTTCCCGCAGCAGACTGCCCTGCCTGGCCTCCTGCATCACCCGATCCAGATTCGCCATGACGGCCTGCAACCTGCCCGCCACCACGCCGTCGCTGAGGAAATCGATTTCCTCATCCGGAAAATCGATCGCCGCTTCCACGTACAAGCGCAGTTTGATCAGGCTATCGAGCAGCACCTGGATGCGTTGCGAAAATGCCCCCTGCAGGGAACGGGTCGCCGACTTCACGGCCGCCTGCGAGGAAGCGTCAATCAGGTCGGCGATAGCCTCGGCCTGCGCCAGATCCAGCTTGTCATTGAGAAAGGCGCGCTGCGAGAATTCGCCCGGCTGGGCCATGCGCGCCCCCAGTTCCAGCGTCCGCTTCAGCAACATGTCCATCAGCACCGGTCCGCCATGCCCTTGCAGTTCCACCACGTCTTCCCCGGTAAAGGAATTCGGCCCCGGAAAATAGAGGGCAATCCCCTCGTCCAGTACCTCGCCGGCGGCATCATGAAAACGGCGGAAATGCGCCTGACGCGCTTGCAGCGGTCGTCCCGGATCGGTCATCCGCAGCGCGAATTCCAGCGCCTTCGGGCCGGAGAGACGTATGATGCCAACGCCGCCGCGACCGGCGGGCGTAGCAATGGCGGCAATGGTGTCGGTACGGGCAAGCGGTTTCATGGCAAGGATTTTCCAGCAACGGATGCAAACGGCAGGGCTTCTACCCTAATAAAAAAAGGCCGTTCAGAGAACGGCCTTTTTGGCGGAACAGCCTGGAAGATCAGGCTTTCTTCGCCGCCGCCTCGATCTGGCGGGTGATGATGGCCTGCTGGATGATGGACAGGGTGTTGTTGACCACCCAGTACAGCACCAGGCCGGACGGGAACCACAGCATGAACACCGTGAACATGATCGGCATCATGCGCAACACCTTGGCCTGCATCGGGTCGGTCGGTTGCGGATTCAGCATCTGCTGACCATACATGGTGGCGCCCATCAGCAGCGGCAGCACGAAGTACGGATCCATCGCCGCCAGGTCGTTGATCCACAGCAGCCACGGCGCATGACGCAGTTCCACGCTTTCCATCAGTACCCAGTACAGCGCCAGGAACACCGGCATCTGGATCAGGATCGGCAGGCAGCCGGCCACGGGATTGATGTTTTCACGCTTGTACAGCGCCATCATTTCCACGGACATCTTCTGGCGGTCGGCGCCGAACTGTTCCTTGATGCGCTGCAGTTCCGGCGTCACCCGGCGCATGTTGGCCATCGACTTGTAGCTCTTGGCCGACAGCGGAAAGAACAGCGCCTTGACCGTCACGGTCAGGCCGATGATGGCCCAGCCCCAGTTGCCGACCAGGGCATGAATCGTCTTCAGCAACCAGAACAGGATCTGGCCGATGAACCACAACCAACCGTAATCCACCGTCAGCTCCAGACCGGGGGCCAGATGCTTCAGCTTGTCCTGAACCTTGGGACCGGCATAGAAGGTGGCGGCCACCTGTTGCTGCTGCCCGGCGGGAACCACGAATTCCGGCGTGGTGAAGCCGATGAAATGAAAACGCTGGTCCGCCGACTGACGACTGGTCAGCTGATTGGCGGTGGAAGCCGACGGCACCCAGGCAGTCACGAAATAATGCTGCACGATCGCCGTCCAGCCGCCCTTGACGGTCTGGTTCAACGGTTCATCCACAAAATTCTTGAACTGCAGCTTGTTGAACGTCTTGTCCGGGGTTCCCCAGGCCGCGCCCAGATACGTCGACATCCCCATCATGCCCTGATGGTTCTTGCTGGGGTCTTCGGTATTGTCACGCTTCAGCTGGCCATACAGGGAACCACGCCAGGGCTGGGTCGAGCGGTTGATGACTTCATACGCCACCTTGACGTCGTAGTGACCGGCGCTGAAGGTGTAAATTTTGTGAATTTCGACCCCGGCGGCGTCCGCGAATTTCAGGTCAACCTTCAGCTCTTGCTGGCCGGGTTGCAGCTGCCAGGAATTCTTTTGCGCCTGATACAGCGGACGGCCTTCGGGACGGGCATCCGGACCATTCGCGCCGATCAGACCCGACTGGGCGACAAAGACGCGTTGCGGGCTGTTTTCCAGCAGGTGGAACGGTTCCTCGCTGGTGACGGTGCGGGTATATCCCGGCAAGGCGACATTGACGATATCGCCGCCCTGCGGATCAATCGTCACATCCAGCACATCGGTGCGCACCTTGACCAGGCCGGTCGACAGCGGCTGGACGGCCGTGACCGGCAGGGGGCCGGCGGCGGACGGTGCGGGCGGAATGTCGCTGTTGGCCACAGGCGCAGCCGGCGCTCCCGGCAAGTCAGAGCCGGCGGGAACAGCGGCCGGTGCCACGGCGGCGGTCGGCGCCGGTGGTACGGCGCCATAATCTTTTTGCCAGGCGAGGATCAGCAGATAGCTGACAATCGCCAGGCCCACCAATATCAGGTTGCGAACCCATTGCATATTCAAGATTCCAAACGAGACCAGGAAAAGGTTTCAGGGACAGGGTCGTAGCCGCTGCCTCCCCACGGGTGACAGCGCAGAAGGCGGCGCGAGGCAAGATAACCGCCCTTTAATGCACCATGGGTGCGGACAGCTTCTTCAGCGTAAGCGGAACAGGTTGGATAAAAACGGCAGTTGGCGCCCATCAGGGGGCTAAGGGCGTACTGGTAAGCCCGGATCGGCAGGAGCAGCAGAATTTTCATGGCTGGCCACTGGCTTGGGTGAAGCGCGAAAACGCCGGTTCAGCTGTTGCCAGGCCTTTTCGAGCAGGGCCAGAAAGGCGGCGTTGTCCAGCTGGTCCAGACCTTGCCGCGCCACGAACACCACATCGGCGGCGGGCAGCTCGTGCTGGTGCAGGCGAAAGCTCGTTCTGACCAGACGTTTCAACCGGTTGCGTTCAACGGCAAACCGGACTTTTTTTCGTGCAAACACCAGACCCAGACGCGGGACATCCCCGGCATTGGCGCGAATCAACATCACAAAGGCGGGTTGAACCACCTTGCACTGCGGGCTGTCAAATACAGCCTGAAAATCACGCGGGGTTAGCAGGCGATGTTCAGGCCGGAAAAGACAGCGTTCAACGGTACTCACACGGTCAGACGCTTGCGACCCTTGGCGCGACGACGGGCCAGAACCTGGCGGCCATTCTTGTCGGCCATGCGAGCGCGGAAACCGTGAGTCCGTTTGCGCTTGATCACGCTGGGCTGGAAGGTACGCTTCATGATTTTTCACTCAAAAAATTGGGCCAGGAAAAGGCCGGATGCACAAAAGCCCGCCATTTTAGGGGCCACTAAAAGGTGTGTCAAATGATATTGCCGGAAATTTCCTGTGACGGGGCGGGTCACAAAATTCGAAATTCGGCTTATCCCCAGAACGATGCGAAGCTTACTACAAGAATTTATAAATTTAAATTCAAATTTGAATTTGGAATTTATACTGGGATATGGCAAATTCTGTGGATAAATGCGGGGCACAACGCAGGGCATTGAATTTTTGCTGTGGATAACCTTGGGGAGCGGATGTGGATAAATTCCCGTTGAATTTCCCTAAGGAAGTTATCCACAGGGTTACCCACAAGACATATCCACATAGTTATCCACAGGTTTGTATGCGAAACGCCTTGAAACATCACGGAAAAGCCCGGCTTGACGCCGATTGCCGGGCCGGAACGCCGGGAGACGGCCGATGATTTGGGAACAATGCACGGAAATCCTGAAGGACGAGATGCAGGTCCGGCTGTACGGGATGTGGATCCGGCCGCTGCAGGCCGAGGAATCCGGGACGACGTTGCGGTTGTTCGCGCCAAACCCGATTTTCCAGAAGCACATCGCCAAGGAATACTTGGGCCGCATCCGCGAACTGGTGCTGGAACGCAGCGAAGGCAAGATCCAGGACGTGATGCTGGAGGTCGGCACCCGTCCGGTGCGCGCCGATGACATGCAGCTGGCGGTGGCGATGACCTCGCCGACCGCCCGCAAGCCGCGGCCGTCGCTGAATCCGCTGTACACCATGGCGAATTTTGTTCAGGGCAAGTCAACGCAGATGGCGCACGCGGCCTGCATGGAAGTCGTCCAGCATCCGGGGCAGGGCGGTTACAACCCGCTGTTCCTGTACGGCGCCACCGGTCTGGGTAAAACGCACTTGATGCAGGCGGTGGGCCATGCCCTGCTGGAAGCCAAGCCGGATGCGCGAATTCTCTACCTGCCGGCTGACAAATTCGTCGGCGGATTCGTGTCGGCGGTGCAGCGCGGCGCCACCGAGGAATTCAAGCAGTCCTGCCGCGAGCTGGATCTGCTGCTGATCGACGATATTCACCAGCTGGCGGGCAAGAAGGCGACACTGGAAGAATTCTTCTATACCTTCAACAGCTTGCTGGAAACCGGCGGTCAGATGATCCTGACCTCGCTGTATCATCCCAAGGAAATTCCCGATCTGGATGACCAGCTGAAATCGCGATTTTCCTGGGGGCTGGCGGTGGAGCTGGAACCACCGGAACTGGAATTGCGCGTCAACATCCTGCGCAAGAAGGCCGAGAACCAGAAGGTGGAATTACCGAAGGCGGCCGCTGTCTTCATTGCCCAACACATTCAGGCCAATGTCCGCGAACTGGAAGGGGCGTTGAATAAGGTCATCGCCACCGCCAAATTCCGCGGCCGGCCGATTGATATTGATGTCGTGAAGGATGCGCTGAAGGACATGCTGGCCATCCGGTCGCGAAAAGTGAACGTGGACAGCATTCTCAAGCTGGTCGCGGAGTATTATCGTATTCCGCCGCGTGAACTGACCGGCAAAAGCCGCCTGCGCATTTATGCCCGGCCCCGGCAGATGGCGATGGCGCTGTCCCGCGAACTGACGGATGAAAGCTTCCCTGATATCGGCGGGGCATTTGGCGGCCGCGACCATACGACAGTCATGCATGCCTGCGATAAGATCGAAGAGTTGCGCAAGCTGGATAAAGAGGTTGCGCAGGATTATCACAATTTGTTGCGTTCACTGCAGGTTTAGAACTCCAAGGAATAAAAGATGAAACTTTCAATTACCCGTGAAACATTACTCAAGTGTCTGCAACAAGTGGCCGGCGTCGTGGAACGCAAGCACACCATGCCGATCCTGGCCAATGTGCTGATCCGGATTCATGACAATGAATTGTCGTGCACCGGCACCGATCTGGAAGTGGAGCTGGTGGCGACGCAGCGCCTGGATGCCGGGCAGGTGATGGAAGCCGGGGAAATCACCGTGCCGTGCCGCAAGCTGCTGGATATCTGCAAATCCTTGCCCGCCAACGCCCGCATCGATCTCAGCCTGGAAGATCAGAAGCTGCAGCTGCGTTCCGGCCGCAGCCGTTTCACGCTGACCACCTTGCCGGCGGCCGATTACCCGAGCCTGGAGGATGATGAAGGCGCGTTCTCGCTGAAGATCAGCCAGCGCAACCTCAAGCACCTGATGGATCGCACCGCCTTCGCCATGGCGCTCCAGGACGTGCGTTATTACCTGACCGGCATGTTGTTCGAGGTCAACCATAACCAGTTGCGCGCAGTCACCACTGACGGTCACCGTCTGGCGTTGTTTGATGCGGTTGCTGAAGCCACGCCGGCGGAACGCATCCAGGTCATCTTGCCGCGCAAGGGTGTGCAGGAATTGCAGCGTCTGGTGTCGGAAGATGATTCACTGCTGCACCTGACCTTTGGTACGGGTCACATGCAGGTGACGGTGCCGGTGCTGTCGCCGAAGGCGAAAGAAGGAGAAGACAGCCACGAAGGTTATGTCGCCTTCACCTCGAAACTGATTGACGGCAAATTCCCCGATTACAACCGCGTGCTGCCGAAGGGCGGCGACAAGATTGTGCTGGTCAACCACGACGAGTTCCGTCAGGCGCTGCAGCGCGCGGCCATCCTGACCAACGAGAAATACCGTGGTGTGCGCCTGTTCCTGAAGGACAACGAACTGCATATCCAGGCCAACAACCCCGAGCAGGAAGAAGCGCGCGAGGAATTGCAGGCCGAATATCAGGGCGATGCGCTGGAAATCGCCTTCAACGTCCAGTACCTGCTGGATGTGCTGGCGGTGCTGCAGGGCGCCAACGCCAAGCTGGTGCTCAGCGACGGCAATGCCTCGGCGCTGGTGCAGGAGTCCGACAATCAGGACGCGCTGTATGTCGTGATGCCGATGCGCCTGTGATTCCGCACCGGTGATCAAGCGTCTGGACGTTCATGGGGTCCGCAACCTGACGGCGGCGGATTCCCTGTCCCTGGCACGCCTGAACCTCTTTTACGGCCTCAACGGCAGCGGCAAGAGCTCCTTGCTCGAAGCCGTGCATATCCTCGGACTCGGCCGGTCCTTCCGTTCCCCGCAAGCCCGCCATTACATCCAGGACGGTCGCCCGTCCTGTACCGTCTATGCCGAACTCGATTCCGGTCATGCCTTGGGTATTGCCAAGCTGATGGATGGTACCCACCAGTTGCGTCGCAATGGTGTCAGTATCAACCAATTGGCCGAGTTTGCCTTTGACCTGCCGGTGCAGCTGATCCATCCCGACGGCATGGACCTGCTGGACGGCGGCAGCCGCCCGCGTCGGCAGTTGCTCGACTGGCTGGTGTTCCACGTGGAACATTCCTTTTACGGCTTGTGGATCCGTTACCAGAAAGCATTGGCGCAGCGGAATGCCTTGTTGAAACTGCCTGCCGCCAATGATGCCGAATTCCAGGTCTGGGAGGCCGAAATGGCGCGCACCGCCCAGCTGATTGACGGTATGCGGGCGCGCACGGTGGAAATCTGGCGGCAGCATCTGGAACGGGTATTGCCGGTGCTTCTGCCTGATATTGCCCTGAGAATGGAGTATAATGCGGGGTTCGCTGCAGACCGGGAACTGGCGGAGCAATGGCGTGAGACGCGCTTCCGCGACCGGGAACGAGGGCATACCCAACTGGGGCCGCACCGCGCCGATTTGCGCCTGAAATGCGATTTGGGGCAGGTAGAGGCGGTCCTGTCGAGGGGACAGAAGAAACTCCTGATATGCGCCCTGAAACTGGCGCAGGTGGCCTTCCTGCACGCGCAAGAGCGTCGTTGTGTGGTGTTGCTGGATGACCTGGCGTCCGAACTGGATGCCGGGGCGCGGCAGCGCCTGCTGGCGACCTTATTTGACCTTCAGGCCCAGGTGCTGATCACGTCCGTCGAGGCGGATCAGCTTTGGCCGTTGTTGCAACAGCTGGATTCGCAGGCGGAATTGTTCCACGTGGAACAGGGCAAGATTTCGCCCGCCCGTTATACACCCGAGGAAACAACATGAGTGATGGCAGCAATTACGATTCCTCCAGCATCAAGGTCCTGAAGGGCCTGGATGCGGTACGCAAACGTCCGGGCATGTACATCGGTGACACCGATGACGGTTCCGGCTTGCATCACATGGTTTTCGAAGTGGTGGATAACGCGATCGACGAAGCACTGGCCGGGTATTGCACCGAGGTCACCGTCACCATCCATACCGATGAATCGATTACCGTCACCGACAACGGTCGTGGCATTCCCGTCGACATTCACGAGGAAGAAGGCGTGTCTGCCGCCGAAGTGATCATGACGGTGCTGCACGCCGGCGGCAAGTTCGACGACAACAGTTACAAGGTCTCGGGCGGTCTGCACGGCGTCGGCGTCTCGGTGGTGAACGCGCTGTCGACCAAGCTGCGTCTGGTGATCCGCCGCAACGGCAAGGTCTACGAACAGGAATACGGCCATGGCGAGCCGCAATTCCCGTTGCGCGAAGTCGGTGAGACCGAACGGCGCGGCACCGAAGTCCATTTCTGGCCCAGCCCGGAAACCTTCACCAACATCCATTTTTCCTATGACATCCTCGCCAAGCGCCTGCGTGAGCTGTCGTTCCTTAATGCCGGGGTGCGCATTGTCCTGAAGGACGAGCGCAGCGGCCAGGAAGAAATCTTTGCCTATGAAGGCGGCCTGGCGGCCTTTGTCGCCTACTTGAACACCAACAAGACCACGCTGAACAAGGTCTTCCACTTCATCGTGCCGCAAGGCCCGGAAACCAACGGCATCGGCGTGGAAGTCGCTTTGCAGTGGAATGACGCCTATCAGGAAAACGTCTACTGCTTTACCAACAACATTCCGCAGCGCGACGGCGGCACGCACCTGCAGGGCTTCCGCACCTCGCTGACGCGGACGCTGAACAACTACATGGAGAAGGAAGGCTTCTTCAAGAAGGAGAAGGTGTCCGCCACCGGCGATGACATGCGCGAAGGCCTGACCGCCATTGTGTCGGTGAAGGTGCCGGACCCGAAATTCTCCAGCCAGACCAAGGACAAGCTGGTGTCGTCGGAAGTGACCAACGTCGTGGCCCAGACCATGAACGAGAAGCTGGACGAGTACCTGCTGGAAAATCCGAACGTCGGCAAGACCATCGTCGGCAAGATCATTGACGCCGCCCGCGCCCGCGAAGCCGCGCGCAAGGCCCGCGAAATGACCCGCCGCAAGGGCGCGCTGGACATCGCCGGCCTGCCCGGCAAGCTGGCTGATTGCCAGGAAAAGGACCCGGCGCTGTCCGAACTGTACATCGTCGAAGGTGACTCCGCCGGCGGCTCCGCCAAGCAGGGCCGCAACCGCAAGATGCAGGCGATTTTGCCGCTGAAGGGCAAGATCCTCAACGTCGAAAAGGCGCGCTTCGACAAGATGCTGTCCTCCGCCGAAGTCGGCACGCTGATCACGGCGCTGGGCTGCGGCATCGGCCGCGACGAATACAATCCGGACAAGCTGCGTTACCACAAGATCATCCTGATGACCGACGCCGACGTTGACGGTTCGCACATCCGCACGCTGCTGCTGACCTTCTTCTTCCGCCAGATGCCGGAACTGCTGGAGCGTGGCCATATCTACATCGCCCAGCCGCCGCTGTACAAGGTGAAGCGCGGCAAGCAGGAACAGTACGTCAAGGATGATGACGCGCTGGAAAACTACCTGACCAATACCGCCCTGGACGATGCCGCGCTGTATGTGAATCCGGAGGCGCCGCCCTTGTCCGGTGTGGCGCTGGCCGCCCTGATGACCGATTACCGCCGCGTTCAGAACCTGATCCGCCGCATGGCGCGCCTGTACCCGGAAGTGATGCTGGAACAGCTGCTGAGCCTGCCGGTGCTGTCGGTCGAGGCCCTGGGCAACGAAGCCGAAGTGCGCGCCTGGGGCGTGAAACTGCAGGCCGCCCTCGACAACGCTGCCGATCCCAGCCAGCGTTTCCTGGTGGAAGTGATGCCGGATAGCGAACAGCACCGCTTCATTCCGCAGATTGAAGTGGTGGCGCACGGCGTACCGCACAACTACCGCCTCAGCTATGACTTTTTCGCCTCGCCGGAATACCGCCGCATTGGCGACCTGACCGCGCAATTGCTGGGCCTGCTGGAAGAAGGGGCTTACATCAAGCGCGGGGAGCGCGTGCTGCCGGTTTCGCGTTTCAAGGATGCCTGGCTGTGGCTGATGAGCGAATCGCGCCGCGGTAACGCCATCCAGCGCTATAAAGGGCTGGGGGAAATGAACCCCGAGCAGTTGTGGGAAACCACCATGGATCCCAACAACCGCCGCATGCTGAAGGTGACCATTGAAGACGCGATCCGCGCCGACCAGATGTTCACCTGCCTGATGGGGGATGCCGTGGAACCGCGCCGCGAATTCATCGAGATGAACGCGCTGATGGTGGCGAACCTCGACGTGTAAATTTTCAGGACGATAAAAAAACCCCTGCGGGAAATTTCCGCAGGGGTTTTTTTTATGCCTGCTATCCAGTGAATTTATAAATTCTCAACAGCATGTATAGCTCAGTAAATTTCCCGGGATGTGATTGAAATTTTCAGCATCGGCAGCGTCGTGCTGAATTTTCAAGGCGGCATGAATTACGCTGAAATTCCGGGAGGGCGCTGAGTCGGTTCAAGATTCTGTGTCCGGAGGAGGGTTTCTGTATTTGATCGCTTCCGGCTCGGAGTCTGGTTTTTAGATACGGCATCAAACGCTCAGGAAGGGCCGGGAAGGCCCGTATATTGACGGAAATGACTCTTGGTACTGCTCAGCCCCATTAATAGGCTTAATGGCGCTCTTGGGGCCGCTTCGGCAGGAGGCGTTTCTTGTGGACGCGTTCAGCACGGCTATCATCCTGCTGCAGAATTTCCTGTGGCTCTTTCGTGATGAATTTCGGACGGGCACGGATGAAAATTTCAGGAGATTTTGATATCCGGCATTTCGCAAATTCCGGCATGAAACCGATTGAGAGGCCGAAAATTTATAAATTCATCATGATGGCGTGTCTGGCATGGGATGCGGAAATTCTTGATTGCAGCTGAGTCTCCCGTCTGCAGCTTTGGGTCGATAGCCGTGTTGTTTCAATGCCGGGCCGTGCCCGTGATTTTATGTCATGAGGGAATTCGGCTGTAGTGCATTCCTCCGTTTGCTTACGCGATATTGTTCTGTCCGGCATTGGATATCAGGGATTACCATCATTCGTGCTTATGGGCGAAAAGAGGTGCACGCACTAGAGGCTGATGCGACTTCGGATGCGTCGTGAGGGGTGATCTGGCCGAATGCATCTGCTTGGCGAGCCTGCTGAGAGACCCCTGATTCAGGAACATCGCGGGCTCATTCTTGTGCGCCGCATCCTGTGTTTCCCGAGCTCGACAGTTGTTCTTCAATGATTTCCACTCGTGGCCATTTTTCCTCGTTCGGTACGTTCGCCGGGTTTCACACTCTCCTGAATAAGTGATCAGCCTTATTCAGGAGTTCAATTCCGACACTAGCGACTCAGCTCTGGATTCATCGTGTTAGTTCCCCTTCGACTTAGGCTGCCTGTTTAAATGCATCCCTGAACACACGGTGGATGAATTCGATTTTGGGACTGCCCTGCGCCTTCCCCAGTTTGTACCAATTGAGAGCTTCTATGGTCGTTTTTCCTTGGGTACGAATACTGATTGAAGCGCCATCCACTCAGGTTGATTCGCAGCCTGCATGCTTGGATGTTCCACGTGGAACATCCTGACGTTGGGCCAGCGGGCAACGCAAAAAGACCACCAACTAATTTCACAAAGCCATGACTGCGTGCCGAATAACGCTACTGGCGCTTCGGCAAGCTGCCTGGATCTAGTTATAGATAATTCCCCTGGATGGGGAGACTGGTCTGGTCAGGAAAATCCATGGTCAGGGAGTTGAGGTATGGCTGGAAGGATGGGTAGTGCGGCGCCAGGCCAAAGCGCTATCCGAATCAGAATGAGAAATTGAAGGCGTTGTTACCGAATGAACGATCGGTTTGATCCTGGGTGATTCAGGTGAAACCGTGATGAGGAGGGGAGGAGAGGTCGATCAGGTGAATTGATCCGCAGGCACCCGCTATTCCCGCTACGCGGGAATAGCAAAATGGGCATTTTTCAGACCAATTTTCAGAATTTGGAAAAATCGTGCTGCCTGAAAACAGCATCAGGGTTTCTAAATCCGGGTTTTGGCCGGATTTCCGGAAGAATTCCCTGAGGAGCGCATAACCCGGAATGGGGGTTTGAGTCTGGCTCTGACGCATTTTTCCAAGGCAATATTACGTATTACATAATCATTATATAGATTACATTTGGGGTTGCCGGGCGAGTACTGTAGGGAAGAGAGCCTGGATGACCGGGCCAGAAGTTGAGTTTGCATGAGTGATGACCACCCGGCCCCGTGCGGTTCAGCTGGAGGCGGTATCCTGCCGAGAGGGAGGTTCAAGGGATCGGGCAGCGGAATTTTACATCCGTGACATGGGTGGAATCCAATGCCTGCCGACCACCGGTAAGGGGCTCCGGTCGTCCGAAGTTGTCGTGGATTCCGGATCGGAAATCGGGATTGCCGGTGGTGGAGAACCCAAAAAGGGCTTTAGCCCGGTAGCGGCCGGCTTCCGGGCAAGTGAAGTAATTTATGGAGAGGGGGTATTTACCGGCGCTTCGGAAAGATCCGAGACTGTGCGGCCAAGCACGGAGGCGCGGCCGTCCATACGCACGCGCAGGCTGGACGGCCAGCGGAAGTACTGTTCGCGGGAAATACACAGATACTGGGTGGCGCCGGCATGCAAATCCGGTGAAGTGATCTGGTAGTCGCAGGCGCCTGAATAAGCAGCGTGCTGTTTCGTGACGGTCATTTCGGCCTGATAGTGATGCCCGAAACTGGCGGTATAGAGGGCTGCGAATCCATGAACGAAGGCCAGCCATAAAACCGACAGGTAGAATACCGAGCGGACGCTGCCTGCGAGCAGGGTTTCAAAGGTGCTGCTGGAACTGACATAGAAACGCTGGCTGCGATCGTCGCTGTCGATGGCCTTGGCGCCGAGGACAAGGATGGCCAGCAGGCTGACCGCGAAAAAGCCGCCGCCTTGGGTCCAGCCTTGGTCAGGGACGAATGGCGCCAGCAGGCCATAGACGGCCAGGATGAAGGAAATCACGATGATGCCGGTCATGATCTGGTGAACCGGCGTGGGTTCGTGGTCGCCGTAAAGGAAGTGTCTCAGGGCCATGGTCGTGGTTCTTGGTGTTGGAAATTATAGTCCTTGTCATGGGTTTCCCGAACCGCAAGTGTGCTGCAGTTCACAGTCGTTATACGATAATTCCCGCCAAAAACAAGGGGAATAGCGGCTGGTCTGGACGCCTTTCCTCCGGGCGTCAGGAATTCCCGGATGAGTGGTAGACGCCCCGGATGCCGGTGTTAAGATGCCGCCTTTCCTCCCGCATCCGGAATACCGTCATGGCCGTCAAATCCACCATTTTCAAGGTTGCCCTGCAAGTCAGCGATCTGGATCGGGACTATTACGCCGCCCATGCCCTGACCATTGCCCGCCATCCTTCCGAAACGGACATGCGGATGATGCTGCGCGTGGTCGCCTTTGCCCTGTATGCCGGCGAGGCCTTGGAGTTCACCCGTGGTCTGAGCAGCGAGGACGAGCCCGACATCTGGCGCAAGAACCTGCGTGATGAGGTGGAGTTGTGGATTGACCTGGGCCAGCCGGACGAGAAGCGCATTCGCAAGGCTTGCGGCCGGGCGCAGCAGGTGGTGATCCTGACTTACGGCGGCAGCGTCGCGGATATCTGGTGGAAGAAGACGGCGGACAAGCTGACGCGCTTCGACAACCTGACCGTGCTCAACATTGCCCTGGCGGAGTCGGAAGCGCTGGAGGCGGTGGTGGAGCGCACCATGCAGATCCAGTGCACGGTGGATCATGGGCAGTTGTGGCTGACCGTGGGGGAGCAGTCGCTGGAAGTGTCGCCGCAGACCTGGAAAAAACCCGCCTGACGGCGGGATTCCGCTAGAGATCGCCAGTCGCCGGAGCCCATTCCGGCGGTGCCCGCCAGTGGTGGATCCAGTCCGGAACGGCGTCCGCGGGCATGGGCCGCGCAATGCCGTAGCCTTGCGCCAGCTCGCAGCCGAGTTGCAGCAACGCCACCCCGTGTTCCACGGTTTCGACGCCTTCGGCGATGACCTTGCGGCCGAAGGTTCTGGCCATGCCGACGACGGCTTCCACGATGGCGCAGTCGTCCGGATCGGTCAGCATGTCGCGCACAAAGGACTGGTCAATCTTGAGGATGCGCGTCGGCAGGCGGCGGAAATAGGTCAGGGAGGAATAGCCGGTGCCGAAGTCGTCCAAGGCGAAGCTGACGCCCAGTCGTGAGCAGGTCTCGATGACGCCGGATACCCGCTCGATATCCTCCATCGCCGTGGTTTCCAGGATTTCCAGCTCGATCCATTCCGGGCGCAGTTCGGGGTGGTCGCGCAACATGGCCGCCAGGCTGTCGACAAATCCCTCCTGCTGCAGCTGCTCGCCGAAGACATTGATGCTGACCGGCAGCGCCAGCCCCTGCCGCGCCCAGGCAGCCGCCTGCAGCACCGCTTCCCGCACCACCCATTGCCCCAGCGGCAGCGCCAGCTCGGAGTTTTCAATCATCGGCAGGAACAGGCCGGGCGTCAGCAGCCCCTTGTCGGGGTGCTGCCAGCGGATCAGCGCCTCGACGCCGATGACCTCGCCCCGGCGCATGTCGACCTTGGGCTGGTAGTACAGGCGGAATTCCCCTGCCGCCAGCCCGGCGGTGGCGCGGGCGACCACGTCCCAGTAGGCGCGCAGCCGCCGGTCCTGCTCGGCGTCAAAAATGTGGAAACGGTTCTTGCCGGACTCCTTGGCGCGATACATGGCCTGGTCGGCATGCCGCAACAGCGCGTCGGCATCGGCGTCATCTTCCTGGGTGAATAACGCCACGCCGATGCTGGCGGAGACTGTGACCTGCACATCCGCGACCGGTTGCGGCGTGGCGATGAGCGCCAGCACCCGCTCCAGCACGCTCTGGCATTCATGGATGTCGGCCAGGTCGTTGAGCAGCAGCACGAATTCGTCGCCGCCCAGCCGGGCCACGGTATCGTCGCCGCGCAGGGCGCCCAGCAGCTGACGCGTGATCAGCACCAGTAACTGGTCGCCGGCGGCGTGGCCGTGGTTGTCATTCACCGGCTTGAAGCCGTCCAGGTCGAGGTAGCAGACCGCCAGCAGGCGGCCGCTGCGGCGGCTGCGGGCAATGGCCAGCGCCAGCCGGTCCGCCAGCAGGCGGCGGTTGGGCAGGCCGGTCAGCGAGTCATAGTGAGCGATGCGATCGAGTTCGGCTTCATGCGCCTTGAGATGGCTGATATCGGAAAAGACGGCGACGTAATGGCGGATGACGCCTTCGCTGTCGCGGAGGGCGTCGATAGCGATGCGCTCCGGGTAGATTTCCCCCGACTTGCGCTTGTTCCACAGCTCGCCGTGCCAGCCGCCCTCCTCGTCCAGCGCCCGTCGCAGTTGCTCGAAAAATTCGGGGGTGTGCAGGCCGGAGCCGAGCATTCTCGGGGTTTGGCCGAGGACTTCCTCGCGGCTGTAGCCGGTGATGCGGCTGAACGCGGGATTGACATCGACAATGCGGCGGTTGCCGTCGGTGATGACGATGCCTTCCTGGCTGCAGGCGAAGACGCTGGCGGCCAGGCGCTGCGACTCTTCGGCCTGCTTGCGGGTGGTGATGTCGCGCGACAGCATGATGAAGCGGTCGCCGTCGCGCCCGGCCTTGCGTGAGGTTGAGAGTTCGAACCAGCATTCGCCGTGCGGCAGCTGCAGGTGGATCACATGCCCCTGCGAGCGGCCCTGCCGCCCGGCTTCGGCCAGGGCGGACATGACGATCGCGGCCGCGGCCGGCGGCAGCATGTCCCGCACATTCTGTCCCAGCAGCGCTTCACGCTGGGCGGCCAGCAGGGAGGGATCGTGGGCCCAGACATTGCGGTAGCCGCCGTCGCTGTCCAGTTCAAAGAGCAGGTCGGGCACCGCCTGCAAGGTGGCGTCCAGTTCGGCGTGGCTGTCCTGCAGGCGCTGTTCGGCCCGCTTGCGTTCGGACATGTCCACGTCAAGGCAATACATTTCCGGTTCGCCGTTGGCGTTGTATTGCAGGGTATGGCTGGAAAAGACCGGCACCGTAGAGCCGTCCTTGCGGCACAACTCCAGTTCGGCGGCGGGAATGGGAATGCCCTGATGCATCCAGCGGTCGACATCGGCGATGACGTGCGGCCGCATGGCGGGGGGGATGATCAGCTCTTCCAGCAGGCGGCCCATCGCTTCCTCGCGGCTGTAGCCGTAAAGCGCGGTGCTGGCGGGATTCCAGTAGATGACGCGGCGATGCCGGTCATAGCCCTGGACGGCGACATTGCTGACGGTTTCGAATATGTCACGGAAGCGGGCATCATCCTGATGCGGCATTCTTATCTTGTTGTTCATGATGGCCGAAGCTTTGATCATTGCTTTCTGAACAATAGCACAGAACCTGCAGGGTTAAGCGTCGTCTGACGTTCCGGCCGGACTCTTTGTCCGTCCGGTCGCCGGATGCTTGCCGGGGTTGCCGAAACGCAGTATTAGTCCCGACAGGCCTGCCGGCTGATGGCCGGACCAAAACAACAAGACCGCCCGGAAATGATCCATGAATCCTGACCTGAGCGCCTTTCCCGGCGACAACGGCTTCCCCTTTATCGGCCATACGCTGGCCTTCATCCGTAACCCGCGCCTGCTGGCGGCCGATCGTTTCCGGCGGCATGGCGAAGTCTCGCGCGTCAATATCGCCGGAAATCGCGGCGTGCTGCTGCTGGGGCCGGACGCCAACGAATTCCTGACCCTGGACCGCGAGAAGGTGCTGTCGTCGCGCGCGGCTTACGAGCCCTTCCTCAAGGATACCTTTCCCGACGCGCTGGGCCTGCTGGACTTTGACGAGCACGCGCATCACCGCCGTATCCTGCAGTCGGCATTCAAGAAGGATGCGATGCTGGACTATGTGGACCTGTTGCAGGACAGCGCGGCGGCGGCCATTGAAAGCTGGCGGCCGTCTTCGCCTTTCCTGTTTGCGCCGCAGGTGAAACTGTTGCTGTTCAACCAGGCGGCGTTGTTGTTCATGGGCGAAAGCCAGGGCGAGGAGGCGGCGCGGTTGATTGGGCATTACACCCGGGCGGCGGCGGGAACAGTGGCGCTGATCCGGCTGATGATTCCGGGCACGGCCTACTGGCGGGCGGTGCGCAGTTCGCTGCTGTTGCGGCGGATACTGCAAGACAAGATTCCCGGCAAGCGCGCCAATCCCGGCCGCGACCTGTTCAGTCACCTGTGTTTTGCGCGGTCGGAGGAAGGGGAAGTCTTTACCGACGACCAGATCGTCAAGCACATGCTGGGACTGATGAGCGCCGCCCATGAAACCACCACCAGCGCCATCGTCGCCATGGCCTATGCGCTGGCGAAGTATCCCGAGGCGCAGGAACGGGTGCGCACGGAAATCCGCGAGGCGGTCGGGGACGGCGCGCCCTCCTACGAAGCGCTGGACGCGCTGGCGTTCACCACGCGGGTGTTCCAGGAGTGCCTGCGGCTGTGGGGGTCGTCACACACCATGCCGCGCAAGGCGTTGCGCGATGTCGTCTATAAGAACTACACCATTCCGGCGGGAACGATGGTGTTCATCAGCCCGTCATTCGTGCACCGTCAGCCGGAATTCTGGACCGAGCCCGATCGTTTCGATCCCGAACGCTTTGGCGACGGGCGCAAGGAGCACCGCCAGCATCGCCACCTGTTCATGCCTTTTGGCGGCGGCGCACACAAGTGCATCGGCATGCATCTGGCCGAGCTGCAGCTGAAGATTTTCTTTGTGAACCTGCTGCGGCGTTACCGGCTGGCCCTGCCCGACCCGGCCTACGAGATGAAGACCAAGTATGTGCCGGTGCCGGAGTCGGCGGACGGCTTGCCGCTGCTGCTGACGCCGGTCTAGTCCGGGTCGTGGTGGAAGGTCTTGTTGACGATTTTCCAGTCGCCGTCGATGTTCAGCAGGGCGAGGTATTCGGTGTAGCGCAGCGCCTGGAACAGGTAGCGGGTGCGGACGCTGGCGATCCGGCCGATCTGGTCGATGCCGCTGATTAACATGTCGAATTCTTCCCCGAGCAGCACCGGCGGCGACTGGCGCTTGAGGATGTTGAGGTATTCGCGGAGGGTGATTGTGACGAGTTCGCCTTCGTAGTAGCCGAAAATTTCGGCTTCCGGCAGGAAGGCCTTTTGCACCAGGTCCGGATTACCCTGGTGCAATCCCTGGAAATACGCATGAATGACGGCTTCGATGGCGGCCAGTTCGGACATCGGAAAAACTCCGGCGGAATGATCCTTTCAGTATCCGCCGCCGGGCCTTATTCCACAAGTTTTATATGGCTATAGGCGTCCCGGCCGCCAGCCTCATTCGTCGTTGAGCGCGCATTCGTAGCTGGCCGGGTCGTAGTGACAGCGCACTTTCTTCATCAACGCCATCATCCGGCCGTCGTAATAGCCTTCGCGGGTCAGGCGGATGCGGGTGTCGCGCATCATGTGCACGTATTTTTCCTGCTCGGCGGGCGGAAAATCCAGCCACAGCCCGGCGGGAATCGCCTGTTCCTGACGGCGGATATAGGCGATGGCCTTGTCCATTTCCGGCAGCGCCAGCCGGCGCAGGGTATGGATGCGCGCGTCCAGGTCGGGGATGGTCTTCTGCAAGCGGGTACGGTTGATCAGCAGTGCGCCGGTGACTTGGGTCAGCGGCAGGCGGTAAATGCCGCCGTAGTCGCCCATGCCCCGCTCCAGTTCCAGCGGTTTCACGGCCAGCGCCGGGGCGGTGATGATGTCCACTTCGCCGTTGTTGAACTTGTTGGCGAAGCGGTAGTAGTCCGTCGGCACCGCCTGCGCGCCCAGACGCTGCACGATCAGGCTTTGCGGCTTGTCGAAGTCCAGCACCGCCACTTTCTTGCCCAGCGCCTTGTCGATGCTGTCGATATGACGGTTGTTGACCATGATGTAGGACGCGCCCACCGGCATGATGGTGACCACCTGGTAGTCGCCGTTGATGGTCAGCGGATTGATCTTGGGATGGTCGAACGTGGCCGCCAGCGCGCGGATGTGCCGGTAATCCGGAGCCGCGCCGATGGAGTCGATGCTGCCGATGAAAGGATTGAAGGCGCGGGCGCGCAGCGTGGACATGACCACGCCGTCGCACTGACCGGCCTTGAAGTCCTCGGCGGCGATGCGCTCGTCGGTGTAGCTGTGGATATCCAGCGTGATGTTCCAGCGCTGGGCTTGCAGGCCCAGGTCGCGGGCGTAGCGGCTGATGTCGCCCTTGGCGCCCTGGAAGTCGAAGACGCACAGCGAAACGTTGTAGGGAGCGGCGGGTACGGTTTCTGCAGCGGCGGGCAGGCTGCCAAGCAGCAGGCCGGCGGTCCATGCCAGGCAGGCAAACGGCAACGCCGGATGCCGGATTAAGGAACGGGCCATATGCATTACCTCGTATGACGGCTGACTCATGGCGGTGGCGGTAAGCCACACGCCTTCAAGCTAGCACCTGCGTTTGGTCAATTCATTAAAATTGACCAGCAGTCAGACAATTCATAAATAATTCACGACAAATGCCCGGCGCGTTTGACGCCGGTAACGGTTTTTTTCGGGAAACGGGGTGGCCGGTGCTACCATTCCGTCCTGACCCGACCCGTTTCACTTCTGCCCCCGGAATGCCCGCATGATCGCTCTTGGCCAGTTCAACACCCTGCCCGTGCTTCGCCTGACTCCCGACTATGTGTGGTTGGACGGCGGTGAAACCGGGGAGATCCGTCTGCCGCGCGCCGGGCTGTCGCCCCTGCCGCAGGCGGGCGAAAGCGTGCAGGTCTTTGTCTATACCGGTGAGGACGGCTATCCCGCCGCTTCGGTGCGCACGCCGTTGGCTCTGGTCAACGAGGTGGCCAGCCTGACGACGCTGGAAGCCGGGCGTCAGGGGGTGTGGCTGGATTTGGGCGTGGAGGAAGCGGTGTTCATGCCGCGCGCCGAGCAGCAGCAGCGCCTGGAACCGGGTTGGCGCTCGGTGGTGATGATCCTGGAAGACGAGCGGCTGGGGCTGATCGCCTCGGCGCGGCTGAACGATTTCCTGGAAGACGAGGCCGAGGGTCTGGCGGCCGGGGAAAAAGTGTCGCTGGTGGTGGCGCTGCGCACCGACCTGGGCTTCAAGGCGGTGGTGAACAACCGCTACTGGGGCATGCTCTACGCCGATGAGGTGTTCGAGCCGCTGCGCATCGGCGACCGCCGCGAGGGCTACATCAAGCGCCTGCGCGACGACAGGCGGCTGGATGTTTCGCTGGCCCCGCCGGGCTACGCCAAGGTGGAAGGCGCGTCGGAACTGGTGCTGCGGCGGCTGGAGCAGGCGGGCGGTTTCCTGCCGCTGGGCGACCACAGTTCGCCGGAGGCGATACACGCCGAATTCGGCATCAGCAAGAAGGTGTTCAAGCAGGCGATCGGGGCGCTGTTCCGGCAGCAGCGCCTGGTGATAGAAAACGACGGTATCTCGCTGGTGCGCGAGCGCCGCTGAGCGGTCAGCGCCCGCCCGCCGGTTCGGCGCAGCTGGCGCGCAGGGCTGCGCCGTTATCGGGATAGGCGGCGTCGGGCGGAGTAGTTCCCGGCGTGCCGGGACATTTCTTTCGGCCCAGTTGCGCGGGCGGTGCTTGCGGCCGTTCGACGCCGTTCAGTTTTTTCAGCGTGCCGATGACATCGTCCGGCAACAGCATGTCGGCGGCGAACAGGCCGACCATCAGCAGCGGCAGCACCGCCCCGGTGCGCTTGAAGCGGGCCTGCAGCGCCGCCGTGTCCGGCTTCATGCCGCCATTCCAGTCGCGTTGCTGCGCCAGCAGTTCGCGGACACCGCGCATGTACCAGCCGCCAAAGCCCAGGAACAGCGGAAACAGCAGGTCGGTGAAGGCCAGCCTGCCGTCCGAGACCATCACGCCCAGCACGATCATCGCCGCGACCATCAGCCCGGAACTGAGGCCGCCCAGCAGTTTCAGCGCCTTCTCGCGGTCGGCGGGGGTCAGGGTCAGCGCCGCCGGGGTTCCCGGGGTGGCGTCGGCGGCCAGCGGCAGCGGAATACGCCAGCCGGTGCCCGCCGATCCGGGAGCCTGCAGCAGCAGTTCCAGCCGCAAGGTTGCCGGTGAGGCGGCGGCGGGTGGACTGGGAACGGTCAGCGTGCATTGCCAGTCGGTGCCGTCGCGGTGCGGGAAGGTGGCGGCGGTCAGTTCGCGGGCGGTTTGCGCCAGCGCCTGGCGGGTTTCGCCGTCGGAATCGCGGCTGACCTGAGCCCATTGCACCACCGCCACCGGCTTTTGCCCGGACGGCCAGACGCGGTTGAACGCCAGGCTGATATTGGCGGTGTCGCCGGGACGCAAGGCGGGCAAGTTCTTGACGGCGGGCGCGCCGTAGCGGCGGGTAAAGGTGCTCCAGCGCCACCAGCTCAGCGCCATCCAGCCACCCACCCCGAAGAACAGGCTGTAGAACAGCAGCAGGCCGAGGACCGCCGGTTTGTTCCAGAAAGCGCCGATCATGAAGAAGGCGTGGACGGTGACAAAGCCGTTCCAGACCATCACGAAGGGCAGCGGCGCGGGCTTGGTGATGGGTTCGGGGCGCGGGGGGACGGGAAGCATGGGCCGGGTTCCGGATGAACAGGATTTGACCTTAGCACGAAGGCCGGGACGGCGGCAGGTTCAGCCCCACAGCTTCTTGAAAAAGCGCTTGATCGGGCTGCTGTTCTTGGGCGCGGACTTGCGCGGCGCGGCGTCGTCGGTCTTCGTTTTCGCCGGTTCCCGTCGTTGCTCCCGCAAGGCTTTCAGTTCGGCATGGCTGGGCTCTGCCAGCAGGCCGGTAGCGATCTGGCGACGCGCTTCCGCGTCGTCGTGGCGGGCGATCGCGTCTTTGGCCAGCCCCAGGCTGACGGCGGCGATGCGCTGCAAGCCCTGCCGCGCTTGCGGGTTGTCCTTGGCCAGCGTCAGTACCTGGCCGAAATAGTAAACGGCGTTGTCGTTGGCGGGCTGCGCCAGACGGTTTTCGGCAAAACGTTGTTCCGCCCGTTTCAGCCATTGCGCTATGCGCGCCTGTTTCACTTGTTCCAGCCCTTGCAAAGCCCGGGTGTTGCCGGGATCCAGCCGCAGCGCTTCCTGATAGAGGAATTGGGCGTTGTCGCGCGCGGGTGCAACCAGTTGCCCGGCTTGCAGGTGTTGTTCGGCCGTGTGCAGGGTGCGCCACAGCGTGACCTGCCGCGCCATCGACGGCCATGCCGCCGCCAGCCCGACGGCCAGGAAGGCCGCGAACAGCCAGCCCCGGTGACGGAAGCCGCCCAGCCGTGCCGCGAGCGGGAGGCGCGGCGCTGCCGGCAGCCGGTCCAGCGCCGCCAGCAGGGTGCGGCAGTCGGGGAAACGGTCGTCTAGGTTGCGCGCCAGCAGCCGCTGCACCAGCGGTTGCAGGTGCCGGAGTTCCGGCGGCAGCGTTGGCGGCGGCAGGTGCAGGTGGTTGGCGACGGTCTGGGCGTAGCTGTCGGCCTTGTAGGGGTTCCGGCCGGTCAGCAGTTCCAGCAGGATCACCCCCAGGCTGTAGAGGTCGGTGCGGCGGTCCACGGTCAGGCATTGCGCCTGTTCCGGGCTGCTGTAGGCCGGGCTGCCGACGGCGACCCCGGCCTGTGTCAGTTCGCTGTCCACCCGCAGGTCCTTGGCGATGCCGAAGTCGCTGATCACCACCTGGTCGGCGTCGCGGCAGAGCAGGTTGGCGGGCTTGATGTCACGGTGGATCAGGCCGCGATCGTGCACCACCGCCAGCCCTTCCGCGACTTGCCGCAGGATGGCCAGCGCCCGCGCGGGCGGCAGCGGATGGCCCCGGAACTGGGTCAGGTCGCCGCCGCCGACAAATTCCATCGCCAGATAGGGACGGCCGTCGGGCAGGCGGTCGATGTCGTGGATGGTGATGATGGCCGGATGGCGCAGCGAGGCGACGGTATGCGCCTCGCGGATGAAGCGTTGGGTGAAGCTGTCGTCGGCGCTGTCGAGCAGCAGCTTCACCGCCACCTTGCGTTGCAGTGAATCCTGCGTGGCCAGCCAGACCTCGGCCATGCCGCCGCGGCCGAGCAGGCCGTGAACGGTGTAACCGGGAATGACGGGCGGAGTTGGGGTCATGGCAGGCGCTGCGGATTGACGATGGCGGAAATTGTACCTGCTTGGGCGGCGGCGTACAGGGTGGCGGTTCTCACTCCGTGACCCGTCCGCGCAGCGCCTTGACCTGGCCGCGCTGCACTTTTCCCTCCACCCGCCGCCGTTGCGAGCCGCGCGTGGGTCGGGTGGGGGTGCGCGGCGGCAGTACGTGCGTGGCCAGCGTCAGCAGTTCCTTGAGGCGGGCGATGGCGTCGTCGCGGTTCTGCTCCAGGCTGCGGAAGCGCTGCGCCTTGATGACAATGATGCCGTCGCTGCTGATGCGGTGGTCGCGGTACTGGCGCAGCAGGATCTTGATGCTCTCCGGCAGCGACGAGGCGTTGATGTCGAAACGCAGGTGCACGGCGTTGGACACCTTGTTGACGTTCTGTCCGCCCGCGCCCTGGGCGCGGATGGCGACGAATTCCAGCTCATCGGGGTTGAGCAGGTCGGCGGCGGGACGGGACGGCGGCATGGGCGGATCTCGGCAGGGATGGCGGCATGATGACCGCTTGGGTGCATGATGACAAATTGTATCGCAGGCTGGCGGACCGGGCGGCTTTTCGCGATAGTTCCGTTTTGCCGTGCGACCGCTGTGCCGTGTTGGTCGGTCCCTATCCCTTGGAGGACATCCCCTTGCCTGTTCCCCCGCCGTCTGTCCGGCCGCTGACCGACCTGTTCCGGCGCTTCCTGCGCAGTGAAAGCCAGTCCGGCATCATACTCATGGCCTGCACATTGCTGTCGCTGCTGCTGGCGAACTCCGCGTTCGGCCCCGGCTATACCCACTTCTGGCACAGCCTGCTGCCGGGCGGTATGTCGGTCGAGCACCTGATCAACGACGGCCTGATGACGCTGTTCTTCCTGCTGGTGGGTCTGGAAATCGAGCGCGAGGTCTATCAGGGCTCGCTGGCCGATGTGCGCGCCGCGCTGCTGCCGATTTTCGCCGCCGTCGGCGGCATGCTTTGCCCGGCGCTGATCCACGCCCTGTTCAACGCCGGCGAGCCGACGCAGCGCGGCGCGGGCATTCCCACCGCCACGGACATCGCTTTTGCCTTGGGCGTGCTGTCCTTGCTGGGCAGCCGGGTGCCGCCCGCGCTGAAGGTGTTCCTGACCGCGCTGGCGATCATGGATGATCTGGGTGCGATCGTGGTGATCGCCGTGTTTTACAGCGGCGGGTTGGCGTGGGGATGGCTGGGCGCGGCGCTGGCGGTATTCGCCGGGCTGGCGGTGCTGAACCGTCGCGGCGTCAACCGGTTGCGGTATTACCTGCTGCCGGGGCTGCTGGCGTGGTTCTGCCTGCTGCACAGCGGCGTGCACGCCACGCTGACCGGGGTGATCCTGGCGTTCCTGGTGCCGTTCCGCGACGGCGGCGCGTCCTCGCCGTCACACATTCTGGAACACCGCCTGACCGGGGTGGTGGCTTATGGCGTGTTGCCGCTGTTCGCGCTGGCGAATACCGGCATCGTCATTCCCGAGGGCTGGCTGGACGGTCTGGCGTCCGCCAACAGCCTGGGCATTGTGCTGGGGCTGGCCGTGGGCAAGCCGGTGGGGATTTTCCTGTTCACCCTACTGGCGGTAAAACTGGGCCTCAGCCGTCTGCCGCACGGCGTTGGCTGGCCGCAGGTGCTGGGGGTGGGACTGCTGGGCGGCATCGGCTTCACCATGTCCATGTTCGTGACGATGCTGGCCTTTGCCGATCCGTCGCTGGTGGTGGCCTCGAAAATCGCCATCATGGCGGCGTCGGTACTGAGCGCGGCGGCGGGGCTGGCGTGGCTGCGGCTGCATTTGCGGGCCGCGCCCGCCGCCTGAGGGCGCGGTACGGATCGAATTCCGGTTACCGGCGGGGACGGCGTCGCTTCGGCAAAAATTGACGGTTATTCGGAATTTGGCGATCATCCGCCTAACTTTTCCCCGGTGCGCCGCCATGCCCCGAGTCAACCGCCTCAAGACCGACCGGCCGCCGCCCCAGCAGCGGGTGCAGCCGGTGCAGGCCCGTTCCCGCCAGAAGATCGACGCCATCCTGGACGCTACCGCCGGCTTGCTGCGGGAGCACGGCGTCGAGGCCGTCACCATTCTGGCCATCGCCGCCCGGGCGGGCGTGCCGCCCGCCACGGTCTACCATTATTTCGAAAACCGGCTGGCCATCTTCGCCGCCCTGGCCAAGCGCATCATGGACGCGGTGGATGCCGAACTGCTGGCAGTCCTGGCCGAGAAGCTGGAAGCGGCCGCGCCGGATTTCCGCACCATCCTGCAAGGGCTGTTCGATGCCTATGCGCAGGCGCCCGGCTACGTGCCGGTGCTGGGCGCGATGCGCGCCGAACCGGCGTTGCAGGCGCTGGTGCGCGAGTCCAACCAGCGCTCGGCCGTTTTCATCGCCGGATTGTTGCAGCATCGCACCCGGCTGCCGCCGGAGCGGGCGCAGCGCATTGCCTGGATCATCAGCGAGGAATGTGAAACGGTGTTGCAGGAGGCCCTGACCTCATTGCCGGATCAGGCCCGCGCCCTGCTGGACGAGAAAGCGGAAATGGTCGAGGTGCTGTTCCGCCATTACGCCCGTCCCTAGGCGGCTTCCGCGGTCAACCCTGACCGCGCGGTGGTCGTCGCGGTGGCCCGCCACAGCCACAGCCAGCCGGTCAGCGCGACACCCGCCGCGAGCGAGAACACCGCCGTTCCGCCCAGGGTGTTCCAGGCCAGCCCGGCCGCGCCCGCACCCAGCGAGGTGCCCACCCCCCAGGCCAGCCCGTACAGGGCCTGTCCCCGGCCGCGATGCGCTTCCCCGAAATGTTGCGCCACCAGCTGCATGCTGGCGGCATGCACGGCGGCGAAACTGGCCGCCTGCAGCAGCTGCATGGCGACCAGCGCGGCGGCATGATCGGCCCCGAGACCGATGCCCCACCAGCGCCCGGCGGCCAGCAGCATGGCGGCCAGCAGCACCGGCCGCGCCCCGAAGCGGCCCAGCAGGCGGTGCAGTTGCGTGAAGGCCAACACTTCCGCCGCCATGCCCAGCGCCCACAGCGCGCCGATCGCCAGATGCGGATAATGGCGCGACTCCAGGAACAGGCTGTAAAAGGCGTAATACGGAGCGTTGGCCATTTGCAGCAGGCAGCCCGCGCCCAGGAAGGCGGCGACCTCCGGACGGCGCAGCAGCGGCCAGACCGGCTGCGCCGCCGCCCGCGTTCGCGTAACCGGCGCTTCCGGCACGCTCAGGCTGACCAGCCACACCGCCAGCGCCATTCCCGCCAGAATCAGCGGCAGCCAGTGCAGCGGCAGCCGGTCGAACAGCCCGCCCAGCCCCGCCACCATCGCCATGAACCCCAGCGAGCCCCACAGCCGGATGCGGCCGTAGTACGCCCGGTGCGGCCCCAGATGCGCCAACGTCACCGCCTCGAACGGCGCCATCACCGCATTCTGGAAGAACGTGCAGGCCAGCATCAGCAGCGCCAGCAGGACATAGTCGGTGGTGAAGGTCAGCGCCAGCCACAGTCCCGCCAGCATGAACGTTCCCAGCCGCACTACCGCCAGCGCCCGCCCGGAACGGTCGGCCAGGCGGCCCCAGAAGCCGGGGGCCAGCAGCCGCGGCAACAGCGTCAGCGCCATCAGTTGACCAATCAGCGCCGGGGAAAAATGCAGCTCGCGCGCCAGATAGAGGTTCCAGTAGGGAATGAAGCCGCCGAGCAGGCCGAGATAGCTCAGGTAGAACGCGGAAAGACGCCAGTAGGGCACGGTTTGCGGCACGGGGTCGCCTCCTCTTCTGCGGGGGAGTTGCGCGTGGATAGATGATCAATGATCACATTATAGCAGGAAAGAGTCCGTCGTCATGGCTGGCAGGGGGTCTGCTGACGAACGGTGCGTTCAGGCGGCGGTGACGATGCGGTTGCGTCCGGCGGCCTTGGCGGCGTAGACCGCCTGGTCGGCGGCATCGATCAGTTCCCCGCAGACGCTGTCGGGCGTCGGCGTGGTTGCCGCCACGCCCATGCTGACGGTAATGCGCTCGGCCACCGCCGACCGCCCGTGCGGAATCGCCAGCGCGGCGATGGCGGCGGCCATGCGCTCGGCAATGGCGTGAGCGCCGTCCAGATCGGTATCGGGCAGCAGCACCACGAATTCCTCGCCGCCGTAGCGCGCCGCCAGGTCCGCCGGCCGGCCCACGGTCGCCGCCAGCGCCCGGCCCACCTGCCGCAGCACGGCGTCGCCGGCCGGGTGGCCGTAGGTGTCGTTGTAGGGCTTGAAGAAATCGACATCGAGGAAGATCACGGCGATCGATTCCTGGCGGCGGCAGGCCAGCCCCCATTCGCGGGTCACGGTTTCGTCAAAGCAGCGGCGGTTGGCCAGTCCGGTCAGCGCGTCCTGCCGCGACAACTGCTCGACCTCGGCGGCGTATTCGTCCAGCCGGTCCTTTTCCAGCGCCAGCAGTTGCGATTGCAGGAAGGTGACGCGGTCGCGCGATTCCAGCAGGAAGGACAGCAGGATGCCGATGGCATTGGCGAGACCGCCGTAGGCGAGCAGGTAGCCGAGGTCCAGCCACAACCCCTGCGACCGGATGGCCGCGATCGCCAGCAGCACCGCCGCTAGGCAGGCGACGGCCGTGTGCCGCGTCACCAGCCCCGCGACGCCATAGGTGACGACGGTGGCGAGGATCACCACATAGCTGATGAAGACATTGAAGTAGGGTTCGGGAAACAGCGATGCGCCGTAGAACAGCACGCCGACCGCGCCGCCGCTGCTGAACGAGGCATACAGCCGGTAAAAGCGTTCGCGGCCGGGCAGGTAGGGAATGCTGAGCACGAAGGCCAGCAGGAAGCCTTCCACCACCAGCAGCCAGGCCATCGCCGCCAGGTTGCCGTCGCGATAGACCGGATCGGAAAAGCGGTCCACCTGCCACAGGCCCAGAACGGCGGTGACCAGGTACATGATGATCGTGATCCACAGGCTGTCGCGCGACAGGCGCTGGGCGCGGTCGCGGACATGGGCGATGAAGCCCTCCTCCAGTTCCGGGCGGAAGCGGCGGAACTGCAGGTTGGAAGCCAGCAGCGACTGGATGTCCCGGATGCGGGATTCGCGGTCGCCGCCGGAGCGGGAGGACGTCATGGTTGGCCTGAAGGCGGAAATCTCTTCAAGCAGGTTAGCGGAGGCGGGCGGCCCCTGCAACGGACACCGGACCGGCCTGTCGGTTGCCCGGTCCGGCGGCGGGTTCACGCCGGGGTGCGGCCGGGACGGCGCACCGGCACCGGCAGGTTGGTGCGCAGCGCCAGTTCGGCGGCCGGGGCGGGCTGCGGCCGGGTGGCGCGGTCGTGGCGGCGTTGTCCGGCCGGGCGCGCCAGCTGCCGCGCCAGCGCCGCGAAAGCGGTCTGGAACGCTGCGCCGGTCCATTGCCCGAAGATGGTGTGGCCGCCTTCGTAGGCCTGTTCCTGGTATTCCTCGTTCGTGGTGACATAACCCATGTAATCGTTGCAGTAGGTGCAGATCAGCACCTGTTCCACCCCGGCGGGGTGCAGGGCTTCCTGAACTGCCTGCACCACCCGCCGTCCGGCCATGGTGGTGAATTCGCCCGGACAGCAGACCAGCGCCAGCGGTCCCAGCCGCACGATCTGCAGGGGCAGCACCGTCGGCACCATCGCGCTGAAGTTCATCGCGCCCTTTTGCGCCTGCCGCTTCATTTCCGCCACCAGCGGGTCGGCGAAGCTCGGCACCATCAGTCTGGCAATCGGCTGGCCCAGCACCTGCTTGCGCCCGGCTTCCAGCAGGATGTCCTTCGGTCCCTGCGCGGCATAGAGGCGCTGGTAATAGGCGCGGTCTTCGGCGCTTTGTCCGGCGGGATGCCCCAGCCGGTTGCGCTTCACCCAGCGCGCCACCTTTTTCGCCACCGCGCCCAGCGGCTGCGGCATGCCGGGGCCGTCGACTCGGGTGCCGGTGAAGAAGGCGACACCGTGGCAGGGGTCGCTGGTGAAGGCGTCGTCGCGGCCCTGGGCGAAGCGCGGGTCGGCCTGCTGCACGGTGAAGTCGAGGTAGGTCAGCACCGCGTCGATGCCGCCCTCGACCGGCTGGCCGTTTCCGGCGGCGAGCATCTCCAGTGCCTGCGTGCTCTGGTAGCGGCCGTTGCGTTCAGCGTAGGCATGTTCCGCCTCGCCGCTGAGACGGGCGCGGCGGGCAATGTCGCCCGGTCCCTGATAGTGCGGCGAGACATCGCCGGCCGTGGCTTGCGCGAACAGCGCCACCGGCTCGCTCGCGCCGTTGGCGGCCAGTTGCGCTTCCGCCGCCAGCGCCGCGTGGCCCTTGTTGTCGCCGGAGTAGCGGGTGTTGGTGTTGCCGATGCAGGTAGCGTGCACGCCGAACAGCGACAGCAGCGCCTGCACCTTGCCGTCGCGGCGGAAGGCCAGTACCTGCATCTCGCGGTCCAGCGCCAGATGCGTCTCATGCTCGGTGCGCGGGGTGACATCGGGATTGCGGTTGTAGGCGGCCAGCGAGCGGTTCCACGCCACCGGCACCGGCTCGTCGAAGCCGCCGCGCGCCAGCATCAGTTCGGTCGGAGCGGCGCTTTGCCAGGCGGCGGTGACGGCATCGACGATGGCGCTGACAATCGCCTCCACGTGCTCGGGTACAAAACCGGGGGTGACGACGTTGTACATGGCGTCATGGCTGCAGCCGCCGGGGCCGGAATGGGTGTGGGTGCAGGTCAGCACCAGCGCTTGTTCCTCAAAGGCTTCGCCCATGACCTGAGTCAGGCGCGCCACCACGCCGCTGCGCATGGCGTGGGTGATGTAGCCGAGGTCGAGCAGCACAAAGACGAGGCCGCGCCCGCCGCCGTCGCGCAGGTAGAGGGCGCGCGCGTACAGCGCCGTGGCCTGGCCCCAGGCGCGGTTGTGCCACATGCCATAGCCCATCATGGCGTGACCCTGCGTCCTGACCGTGATCCCGCGCTTGCTCCAGCCTGCTTCGTACATCGTTCACCCCGTGCCCTGTTGGAAAGAAGAACCGGGCGCGGCCCGGCCTGTAAAACCGATGAATGATCAGCTTTCAATGTGACAGCTGCGGCCGCCGGCTGTCAATCGACGGACCCGCCGTTCGGCGGAAGCGCGTTGACAGGCTTTCCTTAAAGCTGATATTTATTCAGCTATTGTCGGGTTTGCACAATTTTAAGTCAACAAGGCGGGCGGAAAACGCCGGGAGCGGGGGATGAACATTCTGGTGGTGGGGGCCGGGGCCATCGGTCAGGTCTATGCGCTGCATCTGGCGCGGGCAGGGCATGCGGTCAGCTTTTTTGTGAAGGCGAAGTACGCCGATGACCTGAAGGCCGGGCTGGACCTGCACCGGCTGCGGCGCGGCGGGGCGGTGACGGAACGGCTGGACGGCTTCGGGCTGCTGACCGATCCGGCCGAGGTGGCCGCCGGGCGCTGGGACCAGGTGTGGCTGACGCTGCCCTCCGACGCCCTGCGCGGCGAGCTGGCGCGGCAGGTGCTGGCGGCGGTGGGCGACGCCACCGTGATCTGCCTGCAGCCGGACATCCATGACGGGGAATTCGTGCGCAGCCGGACGCCGCAACGGCAACAGGTCGTGCAATCATTGATCCCCTTCATCAGCTTCCAGTCGCCGCTGCCGGGGCAGCCCGGCCCGGCGGGCATCGCTTTCTTCCTGCCGCCGCTGACCCCGGCGCTGGTGGCCGGGGAACCCGCCCGCGCCGCCGCTGTCACCACGACGTTGAAGCAGGCCGGGGTGCCGGCGCGACAGGTGGCGGATTTTGCCCGCAGCACCGCCGCCTTCGTGGCGATGATGCAACCGCTGATGGCGGCGCTGGAAGCCAACGGCTGGGATCTGTACGGCCTGCCCGCCAGTCCCCGGTTGCGCGAGGGGCTACAGGCGTCCCGCGAGGCCATGCAGGCGGCGGCGGCGGAAACCGGCGGCAGCACCTGGGCGCTGCACCCGCTGGTCTGGCCGCTGACCTGGCGGCTGGCGCTGCCCCTGTTGAAGCGCGTCTTCCCCTTCGACCTGCAGGTGTACCTGCGCTTCCATTATTCCAAGGTGGGCGTGCAGACGCGGTTGATGCTGGACAGCTATATCGAACTGGGCGCGGCGCGGCGGCTGCCGGTGTCGTCGCTGCAGACCTTGCGGTTGTCGCTGCCGGAACCGGCGGGAGTGTGATCATGAAGCTCAAGGTAATCGCCACCCTGCTGCTGGCCATACTGACGGCCTCCCCGGTGCTGGCGGCGTCGGCCGATGATGACGGCAGTCTCGACGAATTCCAGACCCGCTTCGGCAGCGAATGGCGGCAGATCCGCCACGACGCCAAGCGCAACATCACCACCTGGATGCGCCAGGAGGACGGCAAGACTTTCCGTTCGTTCAAGGTGCAGGCCGAGCTGGAAGGCTCGATGGAAGCGGTGGCGCGGCTGATGCTGGATTTTCCCGGCTATGACAAGTGGTACTGGCAGGTGATGGAATCGAAGCTGCTGAAGCAGGTGTCGCCCACCGAGTACGTGGTCTATGTGGTGCACCGCGCCCCGGCGGGGCTGCCCGAGCGCGACGTGGTGCTGCGCGGGGTGGTGATTCCGCAAAGCCGCAGCCAGAAAATGCTGACGCTGAAAATCATCGCTGACCCCGATTATTTGCCGCTGAAGCCGCCGCGCGTGCGCATGCCCGCGCAGGAAATCACCAGCCGTTTCCAGCCGCTGGAGAACGGCAAGGTGCTGCTGGAAACGGAAGGCTATGTCGACCCGGGCGGCAAGGTGCCGTTGTGGGCGGCCAATTTCGTGCAGCGCAGCGCGCCCTATGCGATCGTGGTGGCGATGCAGCGGCGGCTGAAATCGGGGGATTACGACCAGGGCAAGCCATTGCCCTTCCCGGTCTATGACAGCGGCGATTACCGGCAGACGGTCAGCCGCTGAGAGTGGCGCGGCGGAATTCCTGCGGCGTCAGGCCGGTGGTCTGGCGGAACCAGCGCGAGAAGGAACCGGCGCTGCTGAAGCCGAGCCGGGCGGCGATGTCGTCCAGTCCGTCCCGGCTTTGCAGCAGCTGCTTGTGCGCCAGCTCCGAGCGCAACTCATCCAGAATGGCCTGATAACGGCAGCCTTCCTCCTGCAAGCGCCGGTGCAGGTGGCGGGGACTGAGACCCAGTTCCGCCGCCACTGCCTCGCGCGAGCTGAGGCCGCGTGCCAGCAGCCCGCGCAGGCATTCCTTCACCCGGTCGGCCAGACGCGGCTGCGCGCCCAGTTGCTGCACCAGTGTCCGCGCCTGCTGGCGCAGCGTCTCGAAAATGGCGGCATCGCCAAAGGGCAGGGGCCGGTTCAGCGCCTGCGGATCGACCACCAGCGCCGACCGGCGCTGGTCAAAGCGCACCGGACAGGGAAAGGCGCGGGCGTACAGCGGATGGGGCAGGCCTGCTTCCATGGCCGGCGCATGGCGCAGGCGCACGCCCAGCAGCGCTTCGGGAGTTTGACGGTGGATCAGCTGCGCGCACAGCGCCAGATAGCCCTCCTCGCTATGGCGCGCAAAGACTTCCGATCGTGAACGAACCTCGACCGCCCACAGCGACACGCCCGGCTCGTGGGTTATCGACGGGGCGTGCACGGTGGAAATGAGGCGGCTGAATTCGGTCAGCGCCTGCTGCATGTCGATCAGGGTGGGGCAGCACTGCATCAGGTAGCCCAGCACGCCCATCATGGCGGGATCCATCGCCAGCACCACGCGCAAGGTCACCACCGGGTCGCGCCAGTAATCCAGCGAACAGAGCAGCAGCCGTTCCAGCACGTCCTGGCGCACCCAGCCGTCGGCGGGGGCGAGATCGGCCTCGCTGACGCCCGCCCGCGCCATCAGCGGCTCGCGGCCGACCCCCAGCTTGTGGCCCAGCTGCATGACGTGGCGGATGACGAAAGCGGAAACGACACCCGGCGCGATGGCGGCGTCCGGCGGAGGCGCGGTTATTGTCATTGTTGGCGGCCCATGTTCCTGAACGCGGCGATTTTAACGTGGAAATCCGCACCGCAAGCAAGATTCCGACAGGCCTGCCGCCGCGTCCGCCCCCGATATCCGAGCAATGGCCGGATTTGTGATGCCGTTCGTCCTTTTTGGTGGTTTGGCGACAGGCGGCGCTTAATTATGATTCGCCTGTCTTGACAAGGGGTGATTGACCCTTGGGACCACAACAAAAACACAGTTCAGGGGAAACACCATGAAACGGATGATGATCGCCGCCGGCATCGCATTGAGCCTTTCCGCCATTCCGGCCCACGCCGCCTCCACGTATGCCCAGACCAAGTACCCGGTGGTGCTGGCCCACGGCATGTTCGGCTGGGACAAGATGCTGGGCGTGATTGATTACTGGTACCAGATTCCCACCGACATGCGCAGCAACGGCGCCAATGTCTTCGTGACGCAGGTCTCGGGTCTGGAAAGTTCGGAAGTGCGCGGCGAACAGCTGCTGAAGCAGACCCAGGACATTCTCGCCATCAGCGGCGCGGTCAAGGTCAACCTGATCGGCCACAGCCACGGCGGCCACTCGGTGCGTTATGTAGCGGCCATGATGCCGTCGAAGATTGCCTCGGTGACCACGATGGCCACACCCGCCAAGGGTGCGCCGATGGCCGACTTGATTGTCAACGGCGGTAAGGCGGGCGCGATCGGCGCGCAGGTGTTGCAGGCGGCGGGCACCATCCTCAATTACCTGACCGGCGGCAGCAGCCAGGGTCTGGATGTCAACGCCAACAAGAGCCTGGCCTCGCTGAGCACCGCCGGATCGGCGGCCTTCAACATCAAATTCCCGCAAGCCATTCCCGTCACCGCCTGCGGCGAGGGCGCCTATGAAGTCAACGGCGTGAAGTATTTCTCCTTCGGCGGCACCACGCAGGTGACCAACCTGCTGGATCCGCTGGACGGCGCGGTGAAGCTGGTGTCGCTGGCCTTCACCAACGGCGAGGCCAATGACGGCTTTGTCGGCCGTTGCAGCGCGCACGTCGGCAAGGTGGTGCGCGACAACTACGACATGAACCACATCGACTTCATGAACCACATCTTCGGCCTGCGGGCGCTGACCACCGACCCGAAGGCGGTCTATCGCGAGCAGCTGAACCGGTTGAAGCTGGCGGGGATGTAAGCGGGTTTTCGGCATAAAAAAAGCCGTTCCTTCGGCAGAGGGAACGGCTTTTTGCATGATGGGATGTAGGTCGGGTTTCAACCCGACAACCGGCCTGCGGGCGGAGGGGGTTGTCGGGCTGAAGCCCGACCTACAGGGGCTGGGGTTTCAGAGCGCCGCCGCCAGCTCCGTCCCCTGCTTGATCGCATGCTTCGCGTCCAGCTCCTTCGCTTCGAACGCGCCGCCGATCAGGTGCACCGGTATCCCGGCCGCCTTCAGCCCGTCCTCCAGTTCGCGCAGCGGGTCCTGCCCGGCGCAGACGATGACGTTGTCCACCGGCAGCACGATGTCCTTGTCGCCGATGCTGATGTGCAGGCCGGCATCATCCACCTTGCGGTAATTCACCGAGGACAGCATCTCCACCCGGCGGTTCTTCAGCCCGGTGCGATGGATCCAGCCCGTGGTCTTGCCCAGGCCGTCGCCCACCTTGCTGGCCTTGCGCTGCAGCAGGTAGACCTGACGCGGTGACGTTTCCACCTCGGGATGGGTCAGGCCGCCGCGCTGGGTGTACTCGCGGTCGATGCCCCATTCCGCGTAGAACTTGGCCGGGTTCTGCGTGCCGCTCTCGCCCTCGTGGGTCAGGTATTCGGCCACGTCGAAGCCAATGCCGCCCGCGCCGATGATCGCCACGCTCTTGCCCACCGGCTTCTTGTCGCGCAACACATCCAGGTAGCCCAGCACCTTCGGGTGGTCGATGCCCTCGATCGGCGGACGGCGCGGTGCGATGCCGGTGGCCAGCACCACCTCGTCGAATTCACCCTTCAGGTCGGCGGCGGCCACCCGGCGGTTCAGCACCAGCTTCACCCCGGTCAGCTCGATCTGGCGGCGGAAGTAACGGATCGTTTCGTAGAATTCGTCCTTGCCCGGCACCTGCTTGGCGATGTTGAACTGGCCGCCGATCTCGGCCGCGCTGTCGAACAGGGTCACGTCGTGGCCGCGCTTGGCGGCGCTGGTGGCGAAGGCCAGGCCCGCCGGACCGGCGCCGACCACGGCGATGCGCTTGACGGTGGCGGTGGGAATCAGGTTCAGCTCGGTCTCGCGGCAGGCGCGCGGGTTGACCAGGCAGGAGGTGACCTGGCCCTTGAACACATGGTCCAGACAGGCCTGGTTGCAGCCGATGCAGGTGTTGATCTCGTCGGCGCGGTTTTGTTCGGCCTTGACGATGAATTCCGGGTCGGCCAGCAGCGGGCGGGCCATCGACACCATGTCGGCGAAACCGTCGGCCAGCAGCGCCTCGGCGGTTTCCGGGGCGTTGATGCGGTTGGTGGTCACCAGCGGGATCGACACCTGGCCCTTCAGCTTCTGCGTCACCCAGGCAAAGGCGGCGCGCGGCACCTTGGTGGCGATGGTCGGCACGCGGGCCTCATGCCAGCCGATGCCGGTGTTGATGATAGTCGCCCCGGCGGCCTCGATGCCCTTGGCCAGCTCGATCACTTCGTCGAAGGTGGAGCCGTTTTCCACCAGGTCCAGCATCGACAGGCGGTAGATGATGATGAAGTTCGGGCCGACGCGCTCGCGGGTGCGGCGGACGATTTCCAGTGGGAAGCGGGTGCGGTTCTCGTAGCTGCCGCCCCATTCATCCGTGCGGTGATTGGTGTGCGCGGCGATGAACTGGTTGATCAGGTAGCCCTCGGAACCCATGATTTCCACGCCGTCATAACCGGCCTTCTGCGCCAGCGCCGCGCAGTTGGCGAAGTCGTCGATGGTCTGCAGGATTTCCTCGTGGCTGAGTTCACGCGGCGGGAAGGGGTTGATCGGCGCGCGGATGGCGCTGGGGGCCACCGAGGTCATCTGGAAGGAATAGCGGCCGGTGTGCAGGATCTGCATGGCGATCTTGCCGCCCTCGCGGTGCACGGCCTCGGTGATGACGCGGTGTTCTTCCGCCTCGTGCTCGGTGTTCAGCTTGCTGCCGCCGCCCACCACCGCGCCTTCCGGATTGGGGGCGATGCCGCCGGTGACGATCAGGCCGACGCCACCGCGCGCCCGCTCGGCGTAGAAGGCGGCCATGCGCTCGAAACCGTGTTCGATTTCTTCCAGCCCCAGGTGCATGGAGCCCATCAGCAGGCGGTTGCGCAGGGTGGTGAAGCCCAGGTCGAGGGGTTGAAGCAGGTGCGGGTAGGCGGTCATGGCGTGTCTCCGGACAATTATGCAACCAGTTGCATATATTTGTACGGCAAAGCCGGTTAGTATGCAACCAGTTGCATAGATAAATTCCATGACCCGTTGTTCACGTTTGCAGGTGCCGCCATGTCCTTGCCCCACGCCCTGATGACCTCGCTGCTGGAGAAGTCCTGTTCCGGCTATGACCTGGCGCGCCGCTTTGAAAAATCGATCGGCTATTTCTGGCGGGCCAGCCACCAGCAGATCTATCGCGAGCTGGGGCGCATGGAGGAGGCCGGGTGGATCCGCTCGGAGGCGGCGGAGGACGCGGGCAAGTCGCGCAAGCGGGTGTACGAGGTGCTGCCGGCCGGGCAGGAGGAGCTGAAGCGTTGGGCGCTGGAGCCGGTGGACCCGCCGTCGCCGCGCGATGAGTTCTTCGTGAAGCTGCGGACGGATGCGGTGATGGGGCCGCTGGGGCTGGAGGCGGAGATCGAGCGGCGGATGGGATTGCACAAGTTAAGGCTGGCGGCGTATCGGGCGATCGAAGCAAGGGATTTTGCGGGGAAGACGTTGTCGCGGTTGGGGGAGATTCAGTATTTGATCTTAAGGGCGGGGATTATGCAGGAGGAGGGGTTGGTGAAGTGGTCGGAGGAGGCGTTGGGGGTGTTGGCTGATGAAAAAACTTTGAAAAATAAGAATTTAGGAGATTTAAAATGATGGAGGTCTTGGCGAGGCTAAGCGACATAGCGGAACAGGGTATTGAGGACGTATATCTCAACGATCCCGTGAGTTCAGAATTGCTGGAAGCAACCAAGCTTCAGGTTTTGACTGGCGTGGGTTTCCCCATGCCTGACGAATATGCGACTTTTCTCAGCGTTTTCGATGGTGTGCAGATAGGTAATGCAATTTTTCTTGGAACTCAAGAGCTTGTGCCATTAACCAAGGATGCAGGCTATGAGGGCTGTCTGGTGTTGGGCAATTCTGGAAATCATACGGAGTATGTCTACGAGGAAGCAGTTGGTTGTTACAGAGCGATCAACCTTGGTCATCGGGATGAAGTCTTATCTTCGTTTGACAGCTTTTCTGATTTGCTTTGTGTGTTGATTGACCGTGTAGTTTCGTAGGGTGGGTCGAGACCCACCATCGGTTTCCGGTCGAAGGCTTGCCGGTGGGTCTTGACCCACCCTACAACTGAAATCCCGTTCCGTCCACCGCCGCAACCCCCCAGCCCTGCGGGCAGCTCCCCTGTTCCACAGGAGGGCGTAAAATCGGGTGGCAGTTTCGCATGCCTGACAACCCGGCCGGTTACCCCTATTACGGAATGAGTGTGGTCGCAGAGCGCCAACAGCGGGCATAATCGACGCTTTCCCATCCTCCACCGGAGCCACCCCCATGACCCAGGAAATCGGCTTTGCCGGGCAGCTGTACCCCGAGCAGATGCAGGAAGTCGCCGCGCGCGGCTTCAAGTCCGTGATCAACAACCGCCCCGACTTCGAGGAAGGCCCGCAGCAGCCCACCGCCGCGCAGGTGCAGGAAGCCGCCGAGGCGCTGGGGCTGGTCTACATTCACCAGCCGGTCATCAGCGGCCAGATCACCCAGGATAACGTCGAGCAGTTCGCCGCCCACATCAACAGCCTGCCGAAGCCGGTGCTGGCCTTCTGCCGCACCGGCAACCGCTGCAACAACCTGTTCCAGCTGGCCAAGCAGATGGATCTGCTGGACGATTGACTCCAGGTCATCCGGCGGTGGCATACGCCGCCGGGTCCCGCTAGCTGATCCGCACGTTCCGCCGCGTCAAAACCCGCTCCGTTTCCCTGCGCCGTCTGGCCGTCGCAAGCCTGTCCTCGCAGTCGTATTTCATTTCATTCCATTCGTCGTTCAGGTGCACATCCTGTCATTTTGTCGTCTTTTCATTAGACGAAAAGTATTGTAGTGAGTAGTTAGCTTTCTAGTGTCAACGATCAACCTGCCGTGCCTATCCACAATTGGCGCGGAATAACAAAGACGAGCTGACAATGAAAAAAATACTGGCGGGACTACTGTTGTGTTCCAGTCTTCCCCTGACGGCCCTGGCCGCCCGGGATGATCTGGATGAGCTGCGCGATAGCGGCGTGAACAAGAACGAATGGCGTTTGTCGAAGTATGACAAGCTGCGGGACATCAAGGTCTATGTCAAAAACGACGAGGGCAAGAACATCCGTTCGTTCAAGGTGGAGGCCATGTTCAACTACCCGGTTGAAGACCTGGCGCGGCTGCAGGCGGATGTCGACAGCTACAGCAAGTGGTACTTCACTACGCTGGAGTCCAAGCTGCTGAAAAAGGTTTCGGACAAGGAATTCATTTTCTACATGGTGCATGACGCCCCGGTCAGCATGCCGGACCGCGATGTCATCATGCGCGCGGCCATTGAACCCATGACCAAGTCGCGGCCTTATGTGCTGATCCGCATGACGGCGTTACCGGACTACCTGCCTCCCAAGCCCCCCTATGTCCGCATGGAGTCCGAGAACTACACCGTCAAATTCACCCCCGTCGGCAAGGACAAGACCCTGCTGGAGTCCGAGGGTTTTATCGATCCGGGTGGAGTCTCCCCGACCTGGGCCATCAACTTCCTGCAAGGCAAGGGCCCTTACGCCAACATGATGGGGATGACGCGCATGTTGCAGTTGCCCAAATACCGGGACAAGGATCAGAAGGAACCGAATCCCTTCAAGTTCTTTGAATGATCGGGCGGCTGGCGTAAGTCAGATGGATCCGGGGCAGGGCCGTTTCACTCCGGCAGATGCCCCGTCTTCACCCAGATCAGGCAGCCTTCCGTGCTGAACGGTGCATGCATCGACAGATGCGGGCTGCGCAGCCAGCTGCCGGCCGGATAGCGGCCGTGCTCGTCTTCAAACACCCCTTCCAGCACCAGGATCTCCTCGCCGCCCCAGTGGCGGTGCGGGGTGAAGCGCGTGCCGGGCGCCCAGCGCACCAGCGCGGCGTGCTCGGCGCCGAATTCATGCAGCGGCAGCACCCGCAACCCCGGCACCATGCCCTGCCGCCACGGCGCGCTGTGCCGGTTGATCACCACCCGTTCGCGGTCTTCCGCGTCACTCTGATGCAGCTTGACGAAGATCGTGCAGCCCTCGCGGCTGAATGGCGCGTGGCGGCTGCCGACCGGATTGCGGACATAGCTGCCCGCCGGGTAATCGCCGGACTCATCGGAAAAGGTGCCGTCCAGCACCAGGAATTCCTCGCCGCCGTCGTGGAGGTGTTCGCGGAAGGTCGAGCCGGGCGCGTAGCGCACCAGCGAGGTGGCGCGGCCGTGTTCCGCGCCCAGGCGATCCAGCATCATCCGTTCGACGCCGGGCAGCGGCGAGGGCGCCCAGCGGTAGTCCTCGGGACGGATGACCACGCGCCGGGTGAAGTCGGCGTTCAGGCGGAATTCCGGCTGTGCCGTGGCGGGGGCATCGGCGGGGAGCATGGCGGTGTCCTTGTTCAGGGGTGAATGAAACGGCATTGTGCGGCGACGGCCCGGCTTCCGGCAATAGGACAGCCATATATGCAACTAGTTGCATATATCCCCGCCCGGGATTAAGCTCGGTTATCCGTGATCGCCGCTGAAGGCCGAAGCCCATGTCCACCCTCCGCACGCCCTTGCCGGCGACGGCCCCGCGCCGCGCGCGCGGCCAATTGCCCGATGTTCACGCCCACGACAATCCGCAGAGCCGCCGCCTGCTGGACGCGCTGCCGCGCCTGCACCGTCCCTACCGGCCCACGCCCTGGCTGTTCAATACCCACCTGCAACTGGTGTTCCTGAACGCGCGCAAGAAGACCGACAGGCTGCCCTATGACCGTATCCAGCCGCTGGTCATGGCCGATGGCGGCAAAACGGAACTGCACTGGCTGGGTTTCCACCTGCCGCCGCAAACGCCGACCATCGTCGTGCTGCACACCATCACCGGCAGCCCGGCCAGTATGCAGGAGCTGGTGCGCGATCTGCACGAAAGCACCGGCTGGCGGGTGGTGCTGTGCCTGCGGCGCGGCCATGCCCACCTGCCGCTGGCCACCCCGAAACTCAACATCCTGGGTTGCACGCAGGACCTGCGCGAGCAGCTGGCGGCGATCCGCGCGCAGTTGCCGGAGTCGGTGCTGTACGGCGTCGGCTCGTCGGCGGGGTCGGGGCTGCTGGTGCGTTATCTGGGGGAAGAAGGGGAGCAGGCGCTGTTCCGCGCCGCCTTTGCCTACTGCCCCGGCTACAACACCGACGACGCCTTCACCAAGGCCCATCCCTTCTACAGCCGCCTGATGGCGAAGAAGCTGACGAAACAATTCATCCGGCCGCATGCCGAGCGCCTGGCGCACCTGCCGACCGTGCGCACCCTGCACGCGGCGCGCAGCCTGGCGGAGTTCCACGACCACATCTACGAACTGGCCGGTTTCGACAGCCTGGCCGAGTACAGCGCCGCCAGCAACCCGATGCGGGTGTTCGGCGGCATCACCGTGCCGGTGATGATCCTCAACTCGGAGGACGACCCGGTCTGCCGTTTCGAGAACATCGCGCCCTACCGCGAGGCGATGGCGCGCATGCCCAATATCATCCTCGTCACCACCGGCCAGGGCAGCCACTGCGCCCACTACGAAGGCTGGTCGCCCAGGTCGTGGGCGGGGCGGTTGATGGGGGAATATTTTCTGGCGGTCGCCACTACGGAAACCCTGTAGGGGCGCACTGCGTGCGTCCCTCTCCGCCGGACATGCCGGTTTGGCGGGGGAAATGCGTGTTTGTTTGAGAGGGCGCACGCAGTGCGCCCCTACGATCCAGTCTGAATGCCAATGAGGAATTCCGCATGCCCACCTTCACCACCCTCGACGTCAGTCTCGACCACGGCGTCGCCACCATCGCCCTCAACCGTCCGGACAAGCTCAACGCCATGAACGCCGAGCTGTGGGCGGAGCTGAAAACCGCCTTCGAATGGCTGGATGAAACCCCGGAAGCGCGGGTGGGCATCCTCAAGGCCAACGGCCGCCTGTTCACCTCCGGCATCGACCTCAGCCTGCTGTTCGGGGTGCAGGGGCGGGTGGCGGATGACTGCACCGGCCGTTCCCGCGAGAAACTGCGCCGCCTGATCCTGGAGCTGCAGGACAGCTTCAACGCCATCGAGCGCTGCCGCAAGCCGGTGCTGGCCGCCATCCACGGCGCCTGCATCGGCGGCGGCATCGACATGGTCACCGCCTGCGACATGCGCTATTGCTCGGCCGATGCTTATTTCACGGTCAAGGAAATCGATGTCGGCCTGACGGCGGACGTGGGCACGCTGCAACGGCTGCCGCGCATTGTCGGCGAGGGCATGGCGCGCGAGCTGGCCTATACCGGCCGCAATGTCAGCGGCGCGGAGGCGCAGGCCATCCGTCTGGTCAACAAATGCTATGACACGCCCGAGGCGCTGTTTGCCGGGGTGGAGGAGATCGCCCGCAGCATCGCCGCCAAGTCGCCGCTGTGCATTCGCGGCACCAAGGAAATGATCAGCTACGCCCGCGACCACAGCACCGCCGACGCGCTGAATTACGTGGCGACGTGGAATGCCGCCATGCTGTTTTCGAAGGATTTGGAGGAGGCCGCAGCCGCCTTCATGCAGAAACGCCCCGCCACCTTCCGCGACTGAATCCCGCCTGCCGGGGCGTCCTTATCCGGACGCCCCCTTTTCAAAACCGCGCCGTTCCGCGATAGTGGCGGGCATAAAACCAGAATACGAACGGCCCGTGGCGGCCGGTCATCCATCCCTAACAAGAGAACATCCCGATGCAGAGCTGGCGCCAGCGTCTGGCCTCCGTGCTGGAATGGAGCATCACCGACAAGAGCATCCTGCTGATGGGGCTGGTGGCCCCGATCCTGGTCGGCTATGCGCTGTTCACCCAATACCTGCTGGGGCGTCCCGACGTCACCCGGCTGGCGCATGTCGGACCCTTGCTGGAATTGCGCCAGATCCTGCTGGCCTTCATTGCCGGCACCGGCGTCATCGCCCTGAGCGGCCTGGTTATCCGCCGCCGCAATCCGCACTGCCTGCCGCTGCAATACGTGGCGACGCTGTATTACGCGGGCATCCTGGTCACCTCCAGCTACTATGTCGGCACCATGACCTTCTGCACCGGGGTGGTGGCGCTGGGCGCGCCGGTGTTCGGTTTCATCCTGCTGGAGCGGCAGGTGATCTGGGCGGCGACGGTACCGGCCTTGACCGCGCTGGCGGGACTGGGCTACGCCACCGCCTACGGCTGGCTGCCCTATGCGCCCATCGTCGCCCCGCCGCAGGACGCGACGGCCAACCTGTTCTGGATGAACGCCATCTACCTGCTGACCGCGCCGCACCTGCTGGTGATCCTGCTGCTGGCCGACCAGACGCTGTGCCGCTGGCGCGTGCGCGAGGACCTGGTGCGCACCCTCAGCCTGACCGATCCGCTGACCGGCATCGCCAACCGCCGCCATGTGCTCGACCTGCTGGAGAAGGAAGTGGCGCGCACCGTCCGCCACGGGCCGCCGCTGGCGGTGGCGGTACTGGACCTCGATCATTTCAAGCGCATCAACGATACCTGGGGGCACCCGGCCGGGGATGCGGTGCTGCAGGCGGCGGCCCGCGAGCTGGGCGCCTGCGTCCGCCGGAATGACACAGTGGGTCGTTTCGGCGGCGAGGAATTCATGCTGCTGTTGCCCGATACGCCGCTGGAAGGGGCGAAGGCGCTGGCGGAACGTTGCCGCGCCCGGCTGGAGGCGCTGGATATCCGCGCCGAGAACGGCGAACGCATCCCGTTGACCGGCAGCTTCGGCTTGGTCAGCAATGAACAGGACCTGTCGGCGGAAGCGGAGGCGTTGGTGAAGGCGGCGGACGCGGCGCTCTATCGCGCCAAGGCGGGGGGACGGAACCGGGTGGAGGCGGTGGCGCTGCCGCCCGCCGGCTGAAGCCGGGGGCGGCGGTCGGGTTGCGCCGTTTACTGCGGTGGCAGGGTGCTGAAGCAGCGATTGCGGCTCACATTCTGCTCCGGGTGGTTCGGCACGGTATGGCTCAGGGAGAAGCTGAAAGCCCCGGTGGGTACGGCGCGGTGGATGATCAGGACGGAATTGCCATCCGGCGTCAGGTAGCGGGCGCTGTCCAGCAGACGGGGGTTGACCGTGCCGCCCAGCAGCAGGCTGGAAACGTTTTCGTTCAGCTGCAGGCCGTCGTCATCGCGGTCGCGCTGGACTTCCGAGGCGTCGGTCAGACTGGCCAACGGCAGTTCCAGAGCACCCGCCTTCAGCACGCCGGCGCTGACCGACACCGGTGTATCCGGCGCACCCGCTTCTGTACGGCAATCATAGTTGCCGTCCGGCAGCCATTCCTGCAGCCGCTTTTCGGCGCTGATCCGCGTGCGGTCGGGGAATGACGGGAAACCGGTGCATTGCCACTCGTTGCCGCCGCTGCGGACCTGGCCGTAACCGTTGCCGTTGAAAATGACTTCGGAAATGCGGGTAAGTATCACCTCGAACTGCGGAAAGCAGCCGTCCGGAGTAATGGAAATGCTCACGCCGTCGCGCTTGGGCGCGGTATTACAGGTGCTGAAAAGGGCTTTGCTGCCAAAGGCCGCGCCCGGCGGCGTTAACCGGGGCATCCGCCGTTCCTTGCGGCGGCCCAACTGCCAGTATTCCGGTATGTCTCCGATCTGTTTCCATTCCAGCAGCGCACTGCGTCCGCCAAAAGCCATGCTGCCCCAGCCGCCGCTCAGCAGCCAGCCGCCGCCCTTGCCGATGGTCAGGCGCGCGTTCGGTTCGCCGGTGTCTTGGGCAGTCGGTGCGCAATGCAGCGGATATTCCCCCTGCATGCTGCGCGCCAGCCAGCGTGCCGTCGGGGTAAAGCCGTTTTCGGCAAAGTCACGTACCCGCTGTGTCAGGGAAATGCGCAGGTTATCGGCACTGGCGCCGCCGTTGGTAACGTAGAACGCATCGTCAATGTCGGTGGTTGCCTGTTTGCCGTTCAGCAGACCGTCGCTGAAGTCATCCGCCAGCTTTTTCACCATGTCCAGCAGGGGATCACAGGCGGTGTCGGCTACGCAGTCGGGATGCTGAGAAGCAGCGTAGTCGGCCAGCGCCGCCAGCAGGTAGGCGTGTTTGCCTGCCGGGGTGGCGGCATCGGGATGGTCGTCGGGCGAGCCGACCAGCGTTACCGGCGCGGTGATGTCGGTGACGTTATTGCCGCCCAGCGCGGCGGCGGTTTCCTGATTGGCCTGACGGATCAGGGCGGCGGTCAGCGGCTTGCCGGCTCCGGCCAGGGCGCGGGCGCGCTCGTGGGCGATGGTGGTCAGGGCGGTGACGGTCACCCGGCGGGACTCGTCAGCCACGGCGGCGCTCAGCACCGCTCCGGCGGGGAACGGCCGGTCAGCGCCCAGCGCCTCATCGAAATAGGTGGCCCCGGCCTTGCCGAAAACCTTGACGGTGAAGCCGTCCGGGAGCGGCTTGGAAGGGTCGAGGGTGATTTCCCCCCGGTTGTCCAGTACGCCCTGGCCGATTTCGGCGCCGGCGGCGCCGGCGGCGTCGTACAGGCGCACATCCGCGCCGACAATGCGGCCCAGCGACGGGGTAATGGTGATGGCGGTTGAAGGTTTGGCGTCGCTGCCGCCGTCGCCGCAGCCGCCCAGAGCGAGCAGGCCCAGCAGCACGGTGGACAAGGCGATTTTCCTGGTCATCATGGTTTCTTCCTGAAGGTTGCCGAGTGCAAGACCCCGATTCTAGCATGCAGGATTGGCCAGGAGACGCGCCTTGGTCCGCCCGTGGGCTTAGTGGCTGCCGTGGCCCAGCTGCTTGGCCTTGAGCTGGATCAGCCAGTCGGTGGCGGCGATGAACATGGCCGAGAACACCAGCACGATGTGGATGATCACTTCCCATTTCAGGGTGTGTTCGTCCAGGTTGGCGGCGTTGATGAAGCTGCGCAGCAGGTTGATGGAGGAAATGGTGATCAGCGCGATGCCCAGCTTCACCTTCAGCACCCCGGCATCCACATGGTCCAGCCATTCCGGCTGGTCGTGGCTGTCGCCCAGATCCAGACGGCTGACGAAGATTTCGTAGCCGCCGATGATCACCATCACCAGCAGGTTCGCGATCATCACCACATCAATCAGCGTCAGCACCTGGATGAGGATATCGGTTTCCTTGAGGCTGTTCAGGTTCATCACCAGATTGAACAGCACCAGCATGAATTTCCAGGCGTAGACGCCCAGCGCCACGATCAGGCCCAGATACATGGGCAATTGCAGCCAGCGGCTCCAGAAGATCATCTTGCCGATGGCGTTTTTTTGCAGGCTCATGGGGAGTTTCCGTTAACAGACCGAAGTGCCGCGATGGTAGCGAAGCCGCGCCGCCAACGGCATAGGACGGAAACGAAAAACCAACCAAAACACTCGGTCTTTCCCGGTCTCAGCCCTCCAGCGCTTCTTCCGGCGGCGGCGCGCGGAATACCCGGTACTGATGCCGCCCCTGTTCCTTGGCCTGATAGAGGGCGGTGTCGGCCTGGCGCAAGGCTTCCTGCAAGGGCTGGCCGGGCGTGGGTGTCACCGTGGTGACGCCGATGCTGACGGTAACGTGCGGCGCGACACTGGAGGAGGCGTGCGTGATCCGGCGCGCATCCACCGCCTGCAGCACCCGTTCCGCCACCTCGGCCGCGCCGGTTGCGTCGGCGCCCGGCAGCAGCAGCACGAATTCCTCGCCGCCGTAGCGCGCCGCCAGATCGGCGGGCCGCAGCAGGGTATCGTGGATGGCGCGCGCCACGGCCTGCAGGCAATGGTCGCCGCCTTCATGGCCGTAGGTGTCGTTGTAGCGCTTGAAGAAGTCCACATCCAGCAACAGCAGCGACAGCGGTTGCTGTTCGCGCAGGGCGATTTCCCACTCCCGCTCGGCGGCCAGATCGAAGCTGCGCCGGTTGGGAATGCCGGTCAGGGCGTCCTGATGGGCGATGCGGTCCAGCTGCCGGTTCAGCCGCGTCAGTTCTTCCGACTGGTAGTTCACCAGCAGTTCCTGCAGGAAGGCGAAGCGTTCCTGCCGTTCGGCGATGCCCGCCAGCGCCGACACCACCGCCCCGAAAATGCCGTAGTAATAGCCGAAGGCCAGCATGTCCAGCGGCAGGCGTATCGCCGCGCCCAGCGCCAGCGCCGCCACCCCGGCGGTCATGTATAACGCCAGCAGCACCTTGAAGGTGAAGCGCAATCCCAGCGCGATCAGCAGCATGCAGATCAGCAGGTTGAGGATGGAATACAGGAAATAGCCGTTGCCCGCCGAGATCAGGATATGCAGCTGGATGGTGATCAGCTGGAACAGCGCCACCGGAAACATCACCCGGTGGAAGTGCCGCCGCACGACGGGAATGCGATGGCCGAAAATGATGAACAGGATGGTGACGCCCAGCGGGATCTCGATGAACTTGAGTTGCAGGTAATCCTGCACGCTGAGCAGCGCCGGGAAGTAGATCCAGGCCACGGCCACGATCACCGAGAACATGAACAGCAGCGGCCATTGCCCGGTCTGGATGTAGAAACCGCTGGACTCGACGCGTGTCTCCAGGAAGTTCTTTTCCAGATGACGCGGGAAGTGGCAGAACAGCGGCCGGGCGGCCAGCGTCTCCCGGATATAGTCCAGGTCGGCGGCGCGGTCCGGGGCGGCGGATGGCGTGGTCATGGGGGCGGAAGTCCGTCAGTTATGATTATTGTCCGCCAAGCATACCAAGAGGCATGGCGTTTTTGACCGGAATTTCTGCCTGCCGGCCTGCACGGCGTTGCGCGTATTTCGCGCAGGGTCTTGCGAGTGCAATTAATTGCTATTTATTGTCGGACAGCCTGACCAAATCCTCTTGAAAGCCATGGACCACCGGCCTAAGTTCGAAACAACGGCGCTGGCGTCGTACGTTGTCCCGCTTCCTGTTTTGCCCATATCCACAACCAGAACAATCCTTCTGATTTTCGGCGGCTGCCCCGGCCCGGCGGGGTGCTGACATATTTCTGACCCATGGTCATGACACAGTCCGGGTGAAGGCGTTATCCGACGAATGAGGTACATGACATGAACAGTTTCAAGCGTGTGGCGGTGTTGGCGATATTGGCGGCGGCGTGTCAGGCAGCCGGCGCGCAGGTGCTGGACCTGAAGCCGAAAGCGGCGGCGGAAGCCCCGGCGGCCGGTCGTCCTGACGGGGAATGGCGGCCGGTGAAGACCGACACCAAGCGCAATATCCGCACCTGGGCGCGGCTGGAGGATGACAAGCCGTGGCGCTCGTTCAAGCTGGAGGCGCTGCTGAACACCAGCCTGCCCGCCCTCGAACAGGTGTTTTCCAGTTTCGACACCTACCATGAGTGGTACTGGCAGGTGACGGAAGCGAAGCTGCTGAAGGCGGTGTCGCCGACGGAATTCTACCTGTACATGGTGCAGAACGAGCCGGTCAGCCTGCCCGACCGCGATGTGATCCTGCACGTGACCGTGGAGCCGCGCACGGCGACGCGGCCGGTGGCGCGCATCCGCATGGTGGCCGAACCGGATTACCTGCCGTTGCGGTCGCCGCTGGTGCGGATGAAGGCGGAGGAACTGACCATTACGCTGACGCCGCAGGCGGACGGGGTGCTGTTGCAGGCGGAAGGCTTCACCCTGCCGGGCACGCAGGTGCCGGTCTGGGCCGCCAACTTCGTGCAGCGCACCGCGCCCTTCACCATGGCGGTGGGGCTGGAACGCAAGGTGCGCAATCTGGCGGCGGCCGGTAAAGAGCCGTCACCGTTCCGGTTGTCGCTGGCGCAGTAAGCGGCCTCAGCCCGGCACCCGTCCGCGCACGGCATGGGCGCGGGCGGAGCAGGTGACGCCGCCGTCCGCGTCCAGCGGCAGGTGCGCGCGCACGAATTCGCGCATGGCCTCGACATCCGCCGGGGCCATCTTCGCCAGCGCCGGGGCCAGCGACGGCCCCAGCAGCGCAGTTTCCCAGAAATCGTCAAAGCCGTTGTAGCGGCGCTGCACGGTGATGACGGCGGTTTCCACGTCCGTCAGCCCCGCGCCCGTCCAGACCGCTTGCAAGGCGTCCAGCGCCGCGACGGCGGCCTGCGGCGGCGCCAGCGGCGTCTTGCCCTGCGCGCGCAGCGCGTCCTGCAGCACGTGATACGGAAAGCCGCCGCCGGGCAGGTCCCAGGCATAGGCGGAAACGCTGCCGCCGGGCCGGGTGACGCGCGCCATTTCCGCCACACCCTTGGCCGGGTCGGGCACGAAGAAGATCACCAGCGCCATGACGGCGGCATCGAAGCTGTCGGCGGCGTAGGGCAGGTCCATGGCGTCGCCGGTGCGGAAGTCCGCCAGCCGCGTGGTCGGGCGCGCCTTGGCGAAACGGATCTGTTCCGGCGAGGGGTCGATTCCGTCCAGCGACAGCGGCTCTGTGCGCTGCGCCAGCATCTCGCTGAACGCGCCGTTGCCGCAGCCGACATCCAGCCAGCGCAGCCGGGGCGCGGGCGCCAGCCAATCCAGGAACTGCGCCCCGGCCAGACGGCTCCAGACGCCCATGAAGCGCTCGTAGGCGGCGCCGTCGTCAAAACGGATGGCGGGTTCGGTCATGTCGGTCTCCGGGCGGATCGGGGGAAGTTCTCCACTGTAGTTGACTTGTGTTCCCGCCGCCACTTCTTCACCATCGGGTAACGCTTCCCGTGCAGGTGCCCGCCATGTCCCCGCTGTTCGCCTTCAGCTACCACAACCCGACGCAGATCCACTTCGGCCCCGACAGCTTCGCCGCGCTGGCAACGCTGGTGCCCGCTGACGCCCGCGTGCTGCTGCTGTATGGCGGCGGCTCGATCAAGGCCAACGGCGTGCACGCGCAGGTGACGCAAGCGCTGGCGGCCCACCATGTCGTCGAATTCGGCGGCGTGGAACCGAACCCGACGCTGGAAACCCTGACCCGTGCCGTGGCCGTGGTGCGGGAACAGCGGCTGGACTTCATCCTGGGCGTGGGCGGCGGCTCGGTCAGCGACGGCGCGAAATTCGTGGCGGCGGCCGCGCTGTACGACGGTGAGGGCTGGGACATCGTCAGCGGCCGTCATGCCGTGACGCAAGCCCTGCCGGTGGGCGTGGTGCTGACGCTGCCCGCCACCGGCTCCGAATCCAACGCCGCCGCCGTGGTCACCCGCGCCGCCACCCGCGAGAAGCGGGTGTTCTACGCCCAGGCCGCGCGGCCGCGCTTCGCCATCCTCAACCCCCGCGTCATGGCCAGCCTGCCCGACCGCCAGTTGGCCAACGGGCTGGTGGACGCCTTTGTGCATGTTTGCGAGCAGTACCTGACTTATCCGGTCGGGGCGCTGGTGCAGGACGGTTATGCCGAGGCGGTGCTGCGCGCCCTGAAGACGCTGGCCGATACCTTCGAGCGGCGGCGCGAGCCGGACTGGGGGCAGAACCTGATGTGGGCGGCGAACCAGGCTCTGTGCGGCATTATCGGCGTGGGCGTGCCGCAGGACTGGGCCTCGCACCGGCTGGCGGTGCAGCTGACGGCGCTGTACGACATTGATCACGGGCGGACGCTGTCGATCATCCAGCCCTTTGTGCTGCGGGAAGGCATCGAGGCGCGGCGGGCGAAGCTGGAGCAGATGGGGCGGCAGGTGTTCGGGCTGGCGCAGCCGTCGGCCGAGGGGGTGATTGCGGCGATTGAGGCGATGTACCGGGGGCTGGGCATGCCGCTGCATGTGCGCGAGGCGGGGGTGAGTGAGGCAGATGCGGCCGGGCGGGTGCTGGCTTTGGCGCGGGCGCAGGGCCACGTACCGTTCAAGGGGGCGATGCCGTTGGATGAGGGGCAGGTGGAGAGGGTGATAAGGGGGGCGTGCGGGTGATGGTAAGCCGGCTTTTAGGCTGGCTTACGTTATTGCCATTTATTTATATACAACATACAGAAAAACGTTATGCCTGCTGCACTGAAATCTAATCCCATAAGAAGCGGCATACTATTTTTTGTTAAAAAATAATTTGCATTCTGATTCAAAAAAGATTGAATAAAAACAGATAAAAACATGCATGCAATTAAGCTTAAAGCAGTAATGTTTGCCTGCCATTCCCCATAACGAAATCGAAGGATAAATTTCGCAAAGAAATAACCTATGGCAGCCATTGCAAAAGGCAAAAAAAGTAAAGCTACTTTGCATGTAATTTCTTTCAGGATTCGCCCCCCTCCTGGACTAAATTGAGGTTTGTCTCCGATTCAATAGTCACTTCTACACAGTTTTTATGGTGAACAAAAATACCTCTCTGGCCAACAAAATAGGTATGATAATCCGCCACCTCTAAGTTATAAACTTTTTCTTTCTTCACAGGGAAACACCAGTCACCATCATTTGGCAAGCTAAAAGCACTATTATTGCTAACCTTATAACTAGAGACTAGGGGTGTGCGAGTAAAATCAATAAAATATCCATCCTCATCCCCATACTCCCACCAATCACCTAATGGATAGCCCTGCAAAAACCCACAATCTTGATTTGTCATCTGAAAAACTGGCTGGACAGCAAAGACACATGCTAAAATGCCATCTGCCCGCAAAACAACAGTGTATTTTCCTAGTTGATCTAATCTAGCCCAATATGGTTTCTGGTGTAAAACCAACTGAAAATCATCGTAATATAAAATCTCACCAACAACCCAAAATGGATGATTCGGCGTTCCAATTATTAGATCGGCGCAATGCGTCACTTTCCCCGACTGAAACATTTCATCTGGATAGCAACCAATAGAGGTAAATTTTACAATCCAAATCTCCTTACCCTCAAAATCAAAGATCTTCAACACTGGCTTATAGGTTAGTTCACCTTCACCGTTTTTAGGCTTAGACAAAACCATGTCGCCTACCTTTATCTGCTCGATCGGCACCAAACCTTTATCCGTATGCACCAATGTACCAGCAACAAAACACCCTATCGCATCGCGCTCCACATTCTTCGACGCTAACGAAACAATTTTCGTATACATCGCATCTCCAGAAAATCCTAGTGCAATACATTTCGCTTTGAAATCATCAAAGCTCATAATTGGTTGAAACAGATCAATTTGCTGTCTGCGCGAACACGCTGATTTCATTGAAAATGAAGCTGTCGCGGAAAGAAAGCTCCGGCAATCTTATCACTGACTTGCCGCCAATCCCAGTTGTTACAAGCCTTTGCGGAACATCTGAACTGCCGAAAAGAACCCGACCGATTGGCGTCTTCGCGGGGGAGCAAGCACCATTCCCTGGCGCGATGCCGCCGGATGCTACGCAGATAACGCGCATCATCCGGGCAGCGTATTTCCTTACTTCTTCATCTTGATGGCTTCGGACTCACCCTTGGCCGTTGCGACCACGCGGCGGTTCTTGGCCCGGCCTTCTTCGGTTTTGTTGTCAGCCACCGGCTGGCCGGCGCCATAACCCACGGCCTTCAGACGAGCGCCATCCACGCCCAGCTTCACCAGCGCTTCACGCACGGCATCGGCGCGTTGCTGCGACAGGGTCTGGTTCTTGGCGGGCTTGCCGCGACTGTCGGTGTGGCCTTCGATGGTCACGTTGACATTCGGGTAGCGCTTCATGAACTCGGCTACCTTGTTCAGCTCGGCGGATGCATCCCCGACAATCTCGGTCTTGCCGGTCACGAACTGCACGTTCAGGGCGATGGATTCGCTGTTCTTCAACACCACATAGCAACCCTGCGCATCCACGACCGCACCGGCCTTGGTGTCCGGGCACTTGTCCTGATAGTCGGCCACGCCGTCCTTGTCGTTGTCCAGCGGGCAGCCTTTGGCATCCACGGCGGCTCCGGCGGGAGTGTTGGGGCAGCGGTCCTGATCGTTGCTGACGCCGTCGCGGTCGTCATCGGCCGGGGCGACGGGCGCTACCGGCGTCACGACCGGGGTTGCCGCTACGGCGGGTTGTACGGCGACGGGTTCCGGAGTTGCCGGGGCGGCGGCCTTGGCGAATTTGCCCAGGTTGATTTCCACGCCCGCCAGCGCCAGCAGGTTGTTCCAGCTCTTGCCGGGTTCATGCTGGATGCGGGCTTCGGTGCGCAGGTTGATGCGTTCGTTCAGCGCCCACATCAGGCCGCCGCCGGTTTCGCCGAAACCGTTGGTGAAGGAGGCAGCAGCGTTATCGGCTTTGTAGATGTTGCGGCCGATACCCAGCAGCACATATGGGTTCAAACGGCTGTCGGCATTGAAGCGGTACAGGGCGTCCAGCGATTCGCCGCGCACGCGGGCGTTGACCGCGCCGAAGGGAGCGTCTTCCTGGGTTTTCACGCGGCCAAGGTTGGCTTCCACGCTCCAGGCGGGGGTAAAGCGGTAACCCAGACCGATGGCGTAGTGGGTGCCTTCATCCAGGCCTTTGGCGGGCAGGGTCAGGTCGGGCTGGGTCTTCTTGTCGAAGTCATGGTAGCCAACCAGCGGGCTGATCGTGACGACACCCGCCAGGGCCGAACCGGTGAGCAGGGCCAGGCTGACGCCGAGGGCGAGGGAATGAATACGGGACATGAAAACCTCCGGAATAAAGGGTCGTCGGTCTGGTGAACAGGACAAACGAGGGACAAAGCGGGCGCATCCTAAAAGTCGAGCTTCGGTGCGGCAAGCAAAATTTTGTAACGCAGGTTGTTAAAAAACCGTTTGTAATCAGATATCTACTATTTTTATTGTGGGTTTTTTCATCGGGTGTGGACGCGGGTGCGGGCGGGCTCCGCGCGCGTTACACTGAAAACGCGGAATATGGTTTCCGTGTCGTTTCCCTTCTACCGGAGTTTTTGATGCCTGCATTTTTGCTGCCGCTGGTGGTGGTGCTGACGATGGCCGGCGGGGTTATGGCGTTGGTCGGGCAGGAAGAGGCCGCCGCCCGGCTGTGGCAACTGGCCACCCTGCCGGTGCTGCTGTGGCTGGTGCTGGAAAGCCTGCGCAAGCTGCGCCGGGGCGAATGGGGCGTGGACCTGGTGGCGGGGCTGGCGATGGGCGGGGCGCTGCTGCTGGGGCACTCGCTGACCGCGGCCGTCATCGCGCTGATGTTTGCGGGCGGTCAGGCGCTGGAAAGCTTTGCCGCCAACCGCGCCCGCCGCGAGCTGACCGCGCTGCTGGCGCGCACGCCTGCCACGGTGGAACGGCAGGAAGACGGGGCCTGGCGCACCGTGGCGGTGGCCGAGGTGCGCGCCGGCGACCGGCTGCTGGTGAAAACCGGCGCAGTGCTGCCGGTGGACGGGCTGGTGGCGGCGGGCGGTCCGGTGTCGCTGGATGAGTCCTCGCTGACCGGCGAGTCGCTGCCGGTCAGTCACGCTGACGGCGAGGCGGTGGCCAGCGGTACTCTCAACCTCGGGCAGGGCTTCGAACTGACCGCCTTGCGCTCTGCCGCCGACAGCACCTACGCCGCCATCGTGCGGCTGGTGCAGGAAGCGCAAACCGGCAAGGCCCCCTTCACGCGCATGGCCGACCGCTACGCCTTCTGGCTGGTGCCGCTGACGCTGGCGGTGGCGGGGCTGGCCTGGCTGCTGTCCGGCGACCCGTTGCGGGCGCTGGCGGTGCTGGTGGTGGCGACGCCGTGTCCGCTGATTCTGGCGGCGCCGGTGGCGATTGTTTCCGGCATCTCGGCGGCGGCGCGTCGCGGCATCCTGATCAAGAACGGCGCGGCGCTGGAGGCGCTGGCCGACGGCAAGCGCCTGCTGCTGGACAAGACCGGCACCCTGACCACCGGGTTGGCGCGGCTGGTGGATATCGAAACCGATGGCGGCTGGACGGCGGAGGACGTGCTGAGGCTGTGCGCCTCGCTGGAACAGGTGTCGCTGCATCCGGTGTCGGCGGCGCTGGTGCAGGTGGCGCGGGCGCGCGGGCTGGCGCTGTCGACGCCGACCGGGCTGGCGGATGCGCCGGGTCACGGCCTGTCGGGCCTCGTGGACGGGCATCGCGTGGCGGCGGGTCAGCCCGGCTGGGTCGGCTCGGTGGCCGGGACGCCGGACTGGGCGCGGGCGGCGCTGGAGCGGGCCTTGAACGAGGGCGGCATGGCGGTGTTCGTGGCGGTGGACGGCCGCGTGGCCGGGGTGCTGCGCATGCAGGATGAAATCCGTCCCGATACGCCGCGCGCCATCCGCGCCCTGCGCGCCGCCGGGATCGAGCGGCTGTCGATGGCCACCGGCGACCGTCAGGACATTGCCGACAGCATCGGCGCGGTGCTGGGGCTGGATGCGGTCTACGCCGGGCTGACGCCGGAGGGCAAGGTGGAGGCGGTGCGCCGCGAGCGCGAGGGCGGGGTGACGCTGATGACCGGCGACGGCATCAATGACGCCCCGGCGCTGGCGCTGGCCGATGTCGGTATTGCCATGGGCGCGCGCGGGGCCGGGGCCAGTTCCGAGGCGGCGGATGTGGTGCTGATGGTGGATCGCCTCGACCGGCTGGCGGAGGCGCTGGCGTTGTCCCGCCGCGCCCGCGCCATTGCCCGGCAGAGCGTGCTGGCGGGCATGGCGCTGTCCGGGGTGGCGATGGTCGCCGCCGCCGCCGGTTACCTGACGCCGCTGGCGGGCGCGGTGTTGCAGGAAGGGATTGATGTTGCCGTCATCCTCAACGCGCTGCGCGCCCTGCGGCCGGTAGCGCGACCGCTGCCGGCGCTGTCGGCGGAAGAACAGGCGCGGCTGGCGGCGGCGCACCGCGACCTGCAGCCGGTGCTGGAGCAGCTGCGGCGGCAGGCGGAAGCGCTGACGCCGGGCCGCGCGCCCGACCTGGCCGGGTTGACCGCGCTGAGCGGGCGGCTGGCCGCCGAGCTGGTGCCGCACGAACAGGGCGACGAGCGCCACCTGCACCCGGCGTTGGCGCGGCGCATGCCCGGCCCGGACCCGCTGGCGCTGTTCAGCCGCACCCACCGCGAGATCCTGCACCTGTGCGAGCGCATCCGCCAGGACATCGCCGGGCTGGCCGCCGACGCCGTGCCGGATGAGCACACCCGGCAGCGGCTGGTGCGGCAGCTGTTCGCGCTGGAGGCGATCCTGCACCTGCACTTCGACCAGGAAAACGAGCTGTACGCCGGGCTGGCCGGGGAAGGCTGACCGTTTGTCCTCTTCCGGGGCCGGGTGCGCGCCGCTAGACTGGCTCCGCAACCCCCCGATGCCTGCGCATCGCCCCCCTGTTGCACAGGAGGGAAAGACTCCTTAATTGACGGTTAGTGATGACCCGACCATGAAAAAAACCGCTGTCGCCATCCTGTTCCTCCTGTTGATCGTCGGCGGCCTGTTCTACTGGCGGCAGCAGCCGCTGACCGTCGATGCCGAGACGCCGCGTCCGCTGGCCTTCCGCCAGAGCCTGGTGGCCACCGGCCGCGTGCAGACCGAGGCGACGCTGGCGGTGCGCGCCGAGACCGACGGCCGCCTGCGCACGCTGGCGGCGGAGGGCCAGGCGGTGCGGGCGGGCGAGGTGCTGGCGGAACTAGACGACCCCGACGGCGAGGTGCAACTGGCGCAGGCGGAAGCCGCCGTGCGCGCCGCCGAGCTGGAATGGCAGCGGCTGGCGCAGCAGGACCGGCCGCAGGCGCTGTTGCGCCGCGATCAGGCGCGGGTGCTGCGGCAGCAGGCCCAGCGCCAGCTGGACAACCTGAACGCACTGAAGCTGAGCCAGGATGTCTCGGCGGACGCGCTGGCCGCCGCCCGCGAAACGCTGGCCCTGCGCGACAGCGATCTGCAGCAGGCGGAACTGACGCTGGCGGCGGTGCGCGAGGGCGGCATCGACAGCCGCCGTCGCGAGGCGGCGCTGGCGCAGGCCCGCGCGCAGGCCCGCACCGCGCAGTTGCGCCGCAGCCGTGTCCGCGTCCTCAGCCCGGTGGACGGGGTGGTGCTGCAACGGCAGGTGCAGCCGGGCGAGCGCGTGCGCGCCGGCGACAGCCTGTTGGAACTGGCCGCCCGGCAAGGCCGCGAAGTGGTGGCCGACCTCGACGAGCGCTGGCTGCCGCAACTGGCGGTCGGCCAGAGCGCGACGCTGCTGGCCGACGCCTGGCCCGACCGGCCCTTCACCGCGCAGATCACCCGCATTTCCCCCGGCATTGACAGTCTGCGCGGCACGGTGCGCCTGCGGCTGGGCGCGGCGCAGTGGCCGGAATTCCTGCGGGAAGGGCTGACGCTGTCGGTGCAGATCGGCGGCGGCGAGGTGCTGGCGCTGACCGTGCCCGTCACGGCGCTGACCCAGGCCGACGGCCGCAGCGGCGTCTGGCTGGCGCGCGACGGCCGCGCCGAATTCCGGGCGGTGCGCGCCGGGCGCAAGGCGGAGGGACGGGTGGAAATACTGTCCGGGCTGGCGGCGGGCGAGACGGTGGTGAGCCAGTCCGCCGGGCTGAAGGCCGGTCAGGCGCTGCGCCTGCGGAGCCGCGCGCCATGAGCTTCGAGTGGCAGCTGGCTGTGCGCCTGCTGCGCGAGGGCCGGGCGCAGACGGCGCTGATCGCCGCCGGGATCGGCCTGGGCGTGGCGGTGGTGGTGTTCCTGACGGCGCTGATCAACGGCTTGCAGGCCAACCTCATCGCCCGCACGCTGGGCTCGCAGGCGCACATCACCCTGACCGCGCCCGACCGCGTGGTGATGCCCGCGCAACTGCCCGGTCCCGGCGAATTCCAGTCGGTGCAGCCGCGCCCGCAGCGCGTCGCGCCCATCCTCAACAGTGCGCTGCTGCTGCGGCAACTGGCGGCCGAACCCGAGATCACCGCCATTTCGCCGCTGGTGTCCGGCGCGGCCTTCGCGCTGCGCGGCGCGGCCGACAAGTCGGTGGCGGTGATCGGCGTCGACCCCGAGGCCTATGCGCGCATCATCCCGCTGCCGGCGCAGCTGGTGGCGGGCGAGTGGCGGCTGGGCAGCGAGGAGGCGGTGATCGGCCGCCGCCTGGCCGACGAGCTGGGCATCCGCACCGGCGACCGGCTGACGCTGCAAAGCGCGGGCGGGCGCAGCCTCAACGTCACCGTGCGCGGCATCTTCGAGCTGGGGGTGAAGGACCCGGACCGGCGCTGGGTGTTCCTGTCGCTGCGCTCGGCGCAGAACCTGCTCAACCTGACCGGCGAAATCACCGGCATCGACCTGACCGTGCGCGAGCTGTTTGCCGCCGACACCGTGGCCGCCCGCCTGCAACAGCGTTATGACATCCGGGCGGAAAGCTGGATGTCCAGCAACCAGCAGCTGATGACCGGCCTGCGCTCGCAAAGCGCCTCCAGCAGCGTCATCCGCTTTTTCGTGCTGGTGTCGGTGGCCTTCGGCATCGCCAGCGTGCTGGCGGTGGCGGTGGTGCAGAAGCAGCGCGATATCGGCATCCTGCGCGCCATGGGCATGTCGCGGCGGGCGGTGCGGCAGGTGTTCCTGATCCAGGGCGGGCTGCTGGGGCTGCTGGGGGCGCTGGCCGGTTGCGCCGCCGGGGCCGGGCTGGCGCGGCTGTTCGCCGGGCTGGTGCGCAACACCCAGGGCGACCCGCTGTTCCCCATCGCGCTGACGCCGGACCTGTTCCTCTCCGCCACCGCCGTCGCCGTGGTCACCGGCCTGATCGCCGCCGTGCTGCCCGCCGCCCGCGCCGCCGCCCTGGACCCGGTCCAGGCCATCCGCAACAGCTAGGACTCCGCCATGACCCCGCTCCTGCAACTGCGCGATGTCTGCCACGCCTACGGCGAGGGCGAGAACCGCCAGCCGGTGCTGCATCATGTCAGCTTCACGCTGGCCGCCGGCGAATTCACGGCGCTGGTCGGCCAGTCCGGTTCCGGCAAGTCGACGCTGCTCAACCAGGTCGGGCTGCTGGAGCACGCCGCCAGCGGCAGCATCCGCCTGAACGGCCGGGAAGTGACGACGCTGGACGATGACGCCCGCACCCGGCTGCGCAACGAACAGCTGGGCTTCATCTTCCAGTTTCATCATCTGCTGAATGCCTTCACCGCGCTGGAGAACGTGATGGTGCCGCTGAAGATTCGCGGTCAGCCGGAGAAGGCCTTGCGGGAACGGGCGCGGTCGCTGCTGGACCGGGCGGGGTTGTCCGGGCTGGAAAACCGGTTTCCCAACCAGCTGTCCGGCGGGCAGCAGCAGCGGGTGGCGATCGTGCGCGCGCTGATGGCGGGTCCGGCGCTGGTGCTGGCGGATGAACCCACCGGCAACCTGGACAGTGAAACCACGGGGCGGATTTTTGAATTGCTGCGGCAGATCAACCGCGAGGACGGCACTGCCTTCCTGATCGTGACCCATGATGACGGGCTGGCCGCCGCCTGCGACCGGCGTCTGACGCTGAAGGACGGGCGGCTGACCGGCGATTCGGCGGCGGCGCCGTGAAGCGGGCAAAAAAAAGCCCGACGGGGGATGTCAGGCTCAAGTTGCTCGTTTGACCATGGTAACCGGCCGAGGGGGCCGATCAGCTGTGTTCATGGTGACTATCCTAAGACCCGGACTGGTTTAGCGGTAGTCGCACTTTGGGCAAAAGCCTGTTCTTGATAGGGAAACACGGGCGGCTGATTGGCCCGTATTTCCCCCGTAATTCTTGTGGTGTTTCCTTCGGGAGAACAGGGCATTGCCGTCCCGTCATCTAGTCGTGGTCATGCATACCCCTTAGGGTAACGGTATCCGCAGTCCCGCCTGCGTCTGTCGGGAGGATACCCTCATGAATGCCCACCTGCTTCCCCGGCTTGGCCGGACGGCCGTTGCCGCGCTGGCCTTCGCCACCTTCACCATTTCTCCGGTTCAGGCCATCGAGGCCTTGGAACCGGACCACAGCGGCTGGTCGCTGTACATGGACAATGACCTGTTCGTGCCCAGCCCGCGTGATCAGGATTACACCGGCGGCCTGTCCTTTACGCAGGCCGGACAAGTCGCCATGCGCGGCGTATCGCTGGACCCGGCGCTGGACCGGGTGGATGCCTGGCTGGGCCTGCCGGGGGAAAACCCGGCCGAGGGCCGCCAGCAACTGCATGCCCGCCAGTTCGGGCTGGCGGTGTTCACCCCCGGCGAGATTGATGTCGGCGGCGTCACCCCCGGCGACCGTCCCTACGCCAGCCTGCTGTTCATGGCCGCTTCGCGCCTGACGCTGGATGAAAACCATCCCGATACGGTGCAACAGAGCACCCTGACCCTGGGCGTGCTGGGCCTGCCGCTGATCGCCGATGTGCAGGAGCAATTCCATAGCGTGATCGGGTCAACGCCGCCGCGCGGCTGGCGGCATCAGGTGTCCGCGGGCGGCGAGCCGACCTTCCGTTACAGCCGTTCGCTGCAGCATTTGCTGGCGGACGGCAATCTCGGCGCGTGGCGCTATGAGATCAAGCCCGCCGCCGAGGCCGGGATCGGCTTCATCACCGACGCCAACGCCTCGATCTCGCTGCGGCTGGGGCGCATCCACACCCCGTGGTGGAGTTTCGCCCCCGACCGCGCCGAGTATTTTTCGCAACCGGCCACCGGCATGACCTACCGCGAATTCGCGGGCGACCGCGAGCATTATGTCTGGGCGGGAGCGAAGGTGAAGGTGCGGCCGTGGAACGCCCTGCTGCAAGGGCAGTTCCGCCACAGCGACCTGCATTACAGCGCCGCCGAGGTGCGGCCGGTGTTGCTGGAGGCGTGGGCCGGGGTGACCCGGCAGGTCAGCCGCGATTACTGGGTGAGCTGGGTGCTGCGTTACCAGACTTCGGAGCTGAAGACCGCGCCGGGCGACCACGACCTGCTGTGGGGCAGCGTGTTCATCAACCGCTATTTCTAGCCCCGCTGCCGGTCAGGGTTTGGCCTTTTCCGCCACGGCTTCCACCTGGATACGCAGCGTCACATCCATCTTGAACCCCCAGTCCTTGCCCGCGCTGATGCCGAAGTCATCGCGGTTGAGGGTGGCGATGGCGTCCGCGCCGCAGAACTCGCGCTTCAGCATCGGGTGCGGCATGCACTTCACCGAATTCAGCGTCAGCACCAGCGGCTTGGTGACGCCGTGCAGCGTCAGCTCGCCTTCCACCCGCGACGGCACGCCGTTGCTGTAGCCGGCAAAATTGCCCTTGTAGTAAGCCTTCGGATACTTCTTCGCATCGAACAGCTCGGCGCTGCGCGCCTTGGCGTTCATGGCGTCCAGGCCATAGTCGATGCTGTTGATGTCGATGGTGATGTCGACGCTGCCGCTGCCGCCTTCCTTGTCGACAAGCAGCTTGCCGCTGGTCTTGTTGAACTTGCCGCGCCACACCGACATGCCGCCGAAGTGGTCGGCTTCAAAGCTGGGGTAGGTGTGGGTGGGGTCGATGACATAGGTGACCGGGGCGGCGGAGGCGGCGGCGCACAGGCCGAGCAGGGCGAGGGGAAGCAGGCGGATTTTCATGGGCTGTCCTTGTGAAGGTGATGTTGTAGTTTTGGGTGTAACGGAGTGATAGTACACCGGCTTTTTTGATTGGGAAAATGCCGACCCCGGTCGCTTTACTTCCCCCCGTTTTTCAACTAAAACAAGGCATCGTTCACCATTTGTTCCGGACACCCCAGGAAGCCCGCACGGGCTGTTTCACGGAGAGAAGCCATGTCCCTAGTCCTTGGTCCCATCCTGCAATTTCGCGGCATCCATTTCGGCCGTTACTGCGTGTCCGCGCTTGTGGTGACACCGCTCAACGCCGCGCCGCCCGTTGCCCTGTTTCCGCATCCTGAATATGCCCTGCCGGTGGTGAAGCTGGCCGCCGTACCCTTTGGCAGCCCGCGTTATCAGGTGTGGCGGGTGGACATGGATGTGTTGCAGGGTGAAGCCGCGCGGACGGTGGATTATGTGGTGGAAGGCGTGCCTCACCGGTTTGAAGTGCCCGCCGCCGGGCAGACGCCGCGCATGGCCTATGTGTCCTGCAACGGTTTTTCCGACCCCAAGCTGATGAAGGACGTGGGCGAGAAGTTCGGCCGCTGGCAGGACCTGGCCAAGGCGCACCGGGCGGGGGCTTATCACCTGCTGCTGATGGGCGGCGATCAGGTTTACAGCGACGAGATGTGGCAGGCGGTGCCCGCGCTGCATGACTGGACCTCGCTGTCCGAGGCAAAGAAGACGAAGGCGGCCTGGTCGCAGCGCTTGCAGGCGGCGGTGGACGGTTTCTTCTGCAACCTGTACCTGCGGCGCTGGGCGGAGCCGGATTTGCAGACGGTGTTCGGTTCGGTGCCGACGATCATGATGTGGGACGACCACGACATCATGGACGGGTGGGGTTCCTATCCGCAGGCGCTGCATGGCTGTGCGGTGTATCAGGGCATTTTCGCGGTGGCGCGGGATTATTTCCAGTTGTTCCAGTTGCAGCAGCCGCTGGGCGTGGCGCATCCGGCGGCGATACCGGGGCAGGATGCTTTCAGTCTGGGGTTTACCGGGCTGGGCGAGGTAAGCCTGCTGGTGCCGGATTTGCGGTCGGACCGGGCGCCCACCATTTCAGTGCCGAATATGCCGGTGCAGCCGACGCGGATTGTGTCGGCGGCGAACTGGAATGCGCTGTTTGCGTGGCTGGATGCCATGCGCGGGCACAAACATCTGCTGGTGTTGAGCAGTGTGCCGGTGGCGTATGTGGATTTGAATTTGCTGGAGCGGATGCTGGGGGCGCTGCCGGGGCAGCAGGAGCTGGAGGATGATTTGCGCGATCATTGGCGCAGCGTGCCGCACCAGCAGGAGCGTTTGCGGTTGATCAAGCGGTTGGTGGGGCATGCGCGGTCGGCGGGGTGCCAGGTGAGCATCCTGTCGGGGGATGTGCATGTGGGGGCGATGGGGGTGATAAGGGCAGCGGCGGAGGGGGATTTGCCGGCGGTGGGGGTGAATCAGTTGGTGTCGTCGGGTATTGTGCATCCGCCGGGACCGGCGTTGGCGCGGTGGGTGCTGGAGCAGGTGGCGGATAAGCCGGAGTTGGTGGCGGAGGGGGTTTCAGCTTCTTTGGAGCGGTTGGCGGGGAGCAGTCACTTTTTGATTCAGGCGCGGAATTGGCTGGCGTTGGAGCCGGATGGGCGGGGGAGGATTTGGGCGAATTGGCATGTGGAGGGGATGGGGCATGTGTTGACGAGGGTGGTTTGAGCAGTCTGGTCGTGTTATGGCGAGCAGATCATTGCTGGGTTATCCCGACAGCTGGAGGTTATCAAGTCACCCCGCAACACCCGGATTCTGAGGAGATGGGAGTGTGGTGGGTTGTGATTTATCTGCTAGGATTGTCGTTTAACGTACCCTCTGGCATTCGAGTCTGGCCCCGTTTCCGTTTCGGCGTAGTTGGCTGAGAGTTGCGGGGGAGCATTGATTGGGGAGCGACAGCAAGGCAACACAGATTTTGCCCAACAAATGTGAACAAGCATGATAAATTAAGACGATGGCGCAAGTGCTGTAAAGATCCTATTTGGGAATAGTTGGCAAGAACAACACACTTGAAAGATTCAATGCTGGTGATGATTGTTAATCAAATCATATGATGAGGATGAAATAAATTGAGTAATGACGTAAAAAAAATACCATTGTATAGAGGGCAACAATTGCCTTTGACAGGCCTATCTTCCGATTTGTTTGAAGATTTCACTTATCAAGTTCTAGTTAAATTAGGTGCTTACAAAGGTTTTGAGTTGATGGCTGGTCGCCAACCTTCGGGAGATCAAGGTTATGATTGCACGGCTATACGAAATGATGGTGGATTAGTTTGCATACAATGTAAAAGATATAGTGATACTCTTTATACTGATACTGTCATTGAAGAACTAATTAAAGTTGCGCTGGATGGCGCTGTAAATGGAAACTCTCCAAAAGAGCATTACATCATTACCGCGAGTGATGTTTCTGGAAAATTAAGGGTTCAGCTACGTCAGAAAAATTATATCGACATCAAGGAACTTTGCAGGGAGAAATTACAAGCAAATAAATACAATTCTGAGCAGTTGATTGTTGTCAAAGGAAAAGGACTAGATCCGTATTCTCTTGTTGTTAATTACCTTGACTCCCTTGATAAGCTTTTTATATGGTCAAGTATTGACTTTGGTAATGAGCTGGGCGTTATTTGGAGTGAGATCTCCCATATATTAGATCGATTTTTCGTGTTGGAGTTGGCTTTTAAAGAGCATCCACGTCCCGATTTTAATATTAAGAAATATATCAGTAATAAATTGCAAAAAAATAATTTTGTGTCCTTGGATTATTCATTTGCGGCGTTACCGAACAAATTTGAGTCTATCGAAGAATATAATGGTGATGGGGGGCCAATTTCGTTGGATGGTATTTTGAGTTGCTTGAGGGATGGGCGAAATATTGTGCTGTCATCTGCAGGTGGCAGTGGAAAAACAACTACAATCTCTGTAATTGAGCACCTATTACTAAAGCAGTGTGATGATTTTGAATATCTCCCAGTACGAATTGATCTTCGCGGTTATTCCAGGAATGTGCTAAAGCGGAAAATAAATGAAGTGCTTGGGATTAATTATGGCTCCTGGATGTCACTTCCGTACAAGTTTGTATATTTGTTTGATGGCTTGGACGAGATGCTTGAAACAGATACTCAGGCTTTTGTTGATGAGATTGAGTTATTGGGAATAAGTGGGTTTATCATTACTCTGAGGGATGTCGGTCTTAATATTCTTACGCGAATTAATAAGGTGGACTTTTGTATAAAGATACTACCAATATCTTACCGCACGGTTTTTGATTTCGCGAGAATTAATTTTAATGGTGAGGAATTAAGTTTATTTTGCGATGAATACAGAGGAAGTTTGGGTCGTTTTGGTAGAGAGTATTTGTCATTGCCGTTCTTTATGAGCATGACGATGGACTTCTTTAAATTTAAGAATAACCTACCGCAATCCATTAATGATCTCTTAGATCACTGGCTCGAAAAAAAGTTGGATGTCGACAGGTCAAAAATCAGAAGCGAAAATCTAAAGATTAGCAAGATACCAAAAGGACTGATAAAAAATATTTTGTCGCTGCTGGTGTATAATTTTCGAGTGAGAACTAAGTTGGTTAATATATCAACGAAGGATTTTGAGGAAGGCTTATTAGAGGTTTTCAAAACCGTTGAAAATGACAGCAGCATTAATGGGGTTATTGGTTTCGATGATCTCTTGTCAATGGTCACTTATTATGAAATTTTTAGAGAGGACTTTAATGGGTATTATTATTGTCATTTAATTATTGCTGATTATTTGGCTGCAGCGGTTTTCTCAGAAAATTGGAGGAAATTTAATTCAGAATATCACGATGATAGATATGAAGACTTATGGCTGTTCACGGCTATGCACATTAGTGATGACGAGAAAAAAAATTTTTTGAATTATGTTTTCTCCTTTAATATACTGCTTGGCGCTAATGTTGCCAAAAAATATGGTGGTGAATATTTGCTGCTTGCCGAGGAAATACTATTTGATCTTGTGCAGGGCGATAAATATTTAGAGAAAAGCAAGGCAATATTTGCTTTAGGAGTACTTGGTACGGATAATAGTATTGCAAGGTTAAAATACTTATCAAACATAAGTGATCATCATTATTCCTTTCAATGTCTGCGTTCGTTAGCAATCAATGGGCATAAGGAAACTCTTTTATTAATACTGCAAGATAATGAATTGAAGAGTCAAATGCCTGCCAAAATCTCCGGTGGCACTTATTCGTTATGGTTTAACTCCCCTCCTCAAGCTACTGTTGATATTGTTAGATCAAGATTGCACGAGTGGATCACTGATAAAAATATTCCACTTTGTTTTTCTTTGCGAACCTTAGCTTACTATGGCGATTTCGATGACGTAGAGTCTCTTAAGTTGGTTATGTTTAATACGTCAGAATTGCAAGAATTCTACGATGCATTTCATGCATTAAACGTAATTTCACATTCTGATCTCGTTTCCGCCTTGATCGATTATTCTGTTGGAGCGAAAAAATTTTCATTCTACTACGCAAAGAGTCTATTGATTTCTTTGGGATCCAATGTGGATATTAGTGAAGAGTTTAATTTTTTTCTTGAGTGCACTAATTATAATGAGGATTACATAGTTAATTCGAATTTATACTATTTTTTGGGAAAAATTGCTGACCTAATCATCAAAACAGAACTGTCAATACCGCAAAAAAATCGATTTATTGAAACTTATAAGTCTATGAGGTTTGCGAATGATTTTTTTTATTGGAATCTATTTCATCATATAGCCGCATCCTTAAAGTTGTACGATTTTTTAGAGATTGTCATAGATGCTTTTAAGAACGAAGATGCATCTGAAATTCACCAAGCATTTCAATTTGTTAATAGCCTCCAAATGGGGGAAATTCCTAATGAGTTAAAGTTATTGATCAATGCTTATGAGGCTAAAGTAGATAAATCATCATATGGCATTAAGCTTGACTATATCAAGTATAATATCAAAATGGGATTAGTGGAAAATGCCGCAGGGATTGCTAATGATTGTCTTATAGGCTTGCTTGATGCTTATGATTTCCCATCCGCGAGTTACGAGAAAGTGATGGAATATTTTACGTGGGAGCATATTATATATTCCATATTGCAAGAGTTTACTTCCATGAAAAATCTAATTGATGAGGAGGCTATATTAAAGTTATTGCTTTTAAATTCTAGGCATTATGCCAATGGCAATGATTTGAAGCAGTTTTTTTTGAAAGAATTATCCCCTCAGAAGATTAAATTAAAGTTATCAGAAGTATGCGACGAACAAGTAGATGTTTTTATTCGTGCCTATTTGGCTGAGATTGGTTTATTAGACTTTTCAAACGATGACTTGTCTCGGATTTTGGATTTTATGTTTGCGAATCACTTTAATTTCCCTAGCCTAAAGAAAATATGTTCTCGACTTTGGAGTGATGAGTTTTCTCAAGTATTTCTGAATTCTTTTGCTTGTGCGAAATGGAATCCAGTGACAGTTCAGGTATTTGAGGATTATGTTTTTTACTTTTCAGGATTGATTACAAAGAGCCAAATTGAATTATTTGAAAATAAAAGAGGTAATGCCTTGGATAATGGAGCAGAGAGAATATACTTAATATGGCTAGAATCAAAGGGGTGTTGCCTTTCCCGTTAATTATCAAGCATTTTAGTAGATGTGCCAAAAATTTAAAATACAGTGCGTTGAAAGAACACTGATTCCCGGAGTCGTTAGTCACAATCGTGTGAAAGGACTACAGAGTGTACCGACTTGTGCCCGGCACCTTCCCGCGCTCCAAAATAAACATTACAATCAAGCAACGAAAATTACACCGGTTTCCCTCCCCCCCCCCCGCAACAACCCTCTCACCACCCGCGCCGCCTGGGAAAGCGACCGACAGGCCTGCCAGACCGACCCCGGCCGCTACCACGGCAACATCGCCCGCAAGCAACTGCACGGGTAGATCGAACCAGAGAGTAAGGAAGCCCGCTGGTTCAGCTTCACCCCCAACGGCCGCAAGGGAGTAGGGCCACTTCTCATCGTCCCAGCGAGTCCATCCACGCCTTCCGCTCTGCCGTGTAATCCCACCACGGCCGCGCCTCTTCCCCATCTATAAAACGTATCACCGACATAAACGTATCCAGCATGCACGGATCGGAACGCACACCGTCAATTTCCGCCAGCCGGTCGTACAACGCCAGCGGACAGCAGCCAGCCAACTGCCCCGGCTCGGTAATGCCCAAGCGTTGCAGGTCGCCCGCCACGGCCTTCCCAACATTCGGTAAATCGGTCAGTTTCCGTACCCGTTCGCGCATCACTTTGGCGGGGTTCATCGTATTTTCCCTTGGTGGTTTTCAGCTCAGTTTAGACCTTACCGGCCCCTGCCGCCGTGACCGTCTGGCACAAATCATGACATCTGTCACTTGCCCTCCCGCCCCGCCCGCGCCAGCATCCCGTTGATATCATCAGGGGGCCGACCATGCACCAAATCAAAAAAACAATCATAGCCGCCGCCGCGCTGTTCGCCACCGGTCTGACCCTCGCCGCCGTTTCCGCCGCCGCGCCTGCCAAGGTCCCCAAAGCACCGGTGCTCAACGCTCCCGACAGCAGTTCCAGCTTACTGACCCGCACCAAGGCTCTGCTCGACAAGCCCGCCACCTGGAACCGCATTCCCCCCAAGGTGACGCTGTGCATGTACGCGCCCGGCGGCACCAACAGCCGCGCCTACCAGTACGCCATGAGCAGCCTGACCCAGTTGCCCAAGTACACCGCCATGGCCAAGGAAATCGGCATCGACCTGAACGTCACCTTCACCTCGCCCACCAGCCTGCGCATCGACATGGCGTCGGCCAAGCTGAAGCGCAAGGCCAGCACCGACGTCAAGATCAACCTCTTCACCGACGAACGCATCGCCACCGAGGAATTCAAGGTGGGGCAGTGCGACGGCGTGGCGATCAGCAACCTGCGCGGCCGCCAGTTCAACCCCTTTGTCGGCAGTCTGGACGCCATCGGCGCGATCCTGTCCTACCAGCAGCTGACCGAGGCCATCACCTTCCTGGCGAAACCGGAAATGGCCGGGTACATGGTCAATCAGGATGTCGAGGTGGTGGGCATCGTGCCGCTGGGGGCGGCCTATGTCATGGTCAACGACCGCCGCATCAACACGCTGGCCAAGGCGGCGGGGCGCAAGGTGGCGGTGCTGGATTTCGACAAGTCGCAGGCGACGATGGTGCAGAAGATCGGCGCGCAGCCGGTGTCTGTGGACCTCACCAGCATCGGCGGCAAGTTCAACAACGGCCAGGTGGACATCCTGGCCATGCCCGCGCTGGCCTTTGATCCCCTGGAGCTTTACCGGGGCATGACCGACGACAAAGGCAACGTGCGCGGGGCCATCTTCAAGTTTCCGCTGTTGCAGGTGACCGGGGTGATGATGATGCATCGCGGCAAATTCCCCGACGGTATCGGCCAGCTGGTGCGCGAATTCACCGCCATGCAGTTGGCTCCGGCCTACCAGTTCATCCTCGAAACCGAGAGCGCCATTCCGGTGAAATACTGGATGGACATTCCCGAAACCGACAAGCCCGGCTATGTGAACATGCTGCGCAGCGCCCGTCTGGTGGTGACGAAGGACGGGTTTTACGATGTGCGCATGATGCAGCTGCTGAAGAAGATCCGCTGCAAGCTGGAGCCGAGCAATTACGAATGCAGCCTGAATGACGAGTAAGGCCGGAAAACCGGCCCGCCCTACGGTTTCCGGGCGGCCGATTTCACGAAATAGCTGAGGCTGTCGCCGCGCACCTCGCCCATGTACAGGCTGGGTACGGCGCAGTCGCGGCCCGGCTGCAGGCCTGCGCCGTCGCATTCGCCGTTCTCCCCGCGCAGCCAGACTTCCAGGTTGCCGTCATGGTCCAGATCGGACACCGCCGCCAGCGCGCCGGCATCGTACTGATAGCGGAAACGGTCGGGAACGCTGACCGCCTGCAGCCGTTGCGGCGTCAGCACCAGCAACAGCCGTCGCTCATCGCCTCCGCCCCCGTCCCGGAACAGGGTCAGATCCACTAGTGTCGAGGCCCGTCGCGGGTGCTGCCAGCGCGTGGCCGCAGACAGCCGCCAGCCCTCGTTGCGGAATTCACGGGCCTGCTGCCGCATAGCCTCGCGGCCTGCCGTGTCGGCGGCGGGAATCAGCGCCAGCAGCCAGTGCTCCTCCGCGGCCGCCTGCGCCGTTCCGGCGGGCCGGTTCCGGTCCGGCAGCGGTGGCAGGCCGGTGCGGCGATAGCGTTCGCGCTCGGTCAGGCGCAGGCGGCTGTGCTTCAGCACCGGCCCGACCTCCTGCGGCTCGGATATCCGCGTGCGGCAGAAGTCGCGCAGCCAAGCCCGGGTCTTCTGCTTGGCCGGATCAAAGCAGTCGTTGCCGTTGCCGGTCAGCCCGGCGATCAACCATTCCCGTTGGCCGCCCTCCGCCCGATCCGACAACGCGATATAGCGATTGCGCAGCGTGCGCGCTTCGGCGGTCCGGCCGTCCTGCAGCCAGGTCCATTCCGGGGCGGCGCAGGCCACCGGCCGTCCGGCGCTGACCCGGGCGAGCACATAGCGGCTGGTCAGGCCGGGGGCGCTGTGTTCAAACCATTCCGCGAAGACCGGGCAGGGCGTGTCCGGCGGCAGCCGGTCCAGTTCGGCCAGCACCGCCTGCCACAGCGGTTCTGTCGCGGTCAACGCGCCCCAGGGATTGACCGGCTCGTTGTAGTAATCCAGCGCATAGGGATACCAGCGGTGATCGGCGGCTTCCGCCAGCCGCTGCCGGAATTGCGTCAATTGCCGCACCAGTGCGGGCAGGGCGTCGCCCGGCCAGGCGGCGGGCGCGGCCTGCACCGAGCGCAGCTTGGCGCGCAGGAAGGCGGCGCGGCGCAGGGCGGCGTCAAAACGGGCTTCGCCTTCCTGGCCGCCGGAGCCGTACTGGTCGGTGGGTTTTTCCAGTTCGGGCAGCGGCGTGTCCGGGCCAACCTCGTTTTCCAGCCGCCGTACCGTGGCGGCCAGTTCCGGATCATCGGGCGTCAGCGACGCCCACAGGTGCAGCACCAGCACGCAGTCGTCCGGGCCGGTGCCTTGACAGCCGTTGTCATCGAGGAAGCGGGCGAAGTGGCGGCGCAGCACCGGCGTCACCTGTGCCGCCAGCTGCCGCACTTCGGCGGCGTTGGACCGGGCTTCTTCCCTTGTCCAGCCGGCGCGCAGGCCGCTGCGGTTGGCCACACAAAAGCCGAAGTCGAATTCCTGTGTGGCGGAGCTTTGCGCGGCGATGGGCATCAGCGGCAGGCCGCCGTCGCGCTGCCGCCGGGCGAAGGGATTGGTGTCCGGCCGCAGCCAGGCGGATTGCGGCATGCAGTTCCACAGCGTCAGGAAGGCCGCCGGTTCGTCCCGCCAGCCCGCGAACGGGCCGTAGAGGTGCAGGTGGCCGAAGAAGCGCGGGTCCGGGGCGGCCCGGGCCTGGCGGAATTCCTCGGGGAACCAGGTTTCCAGGCGGCTCACGATGTCGGAGGGTTTGTCGAAGCGCAGCAACTCGCCCTGCCCGGCGAAGATCAGGCCGTTTTCACGGACATTGCGCGGCTGCGCCGTGATCTCGGGCATGCGGTACAGGCGGTCGATGCGTTCCGGCGTGGCTTCGCGCACCGGGAAGTCCTTCACCCGGTTTTCGTCGGTGCGGATCATCGCCTGGATCTCGGGGATCACCTTTGCCAGTTCGTCCGGGGACAGCGGCGGGCGTTCTTCCGCAGCGGCCGGGCCGAGCAGGGCCAGGCAGGTCAACAGCAGGGGTCGGAAACGAAGGCGGCGGGCGGGCATGATCGGGGCCGGGCTGACAGGATGCCGCCGATTCTGGCACCCCGCCCCGTCACCCACAAGCCGCTCAGGCGGGGTCGATCCACCGTTCCCACAACACTTCCATGCCCGGCTTGAAGAAGCTGAAGTCGCGGGTGTTCGTGGAATTCGTGAAGCAGGTGATGCGGGAGGAGCGGGGTCCGGGGTGAATCCGGGATTGATCCCGCCCGTTCAGGATTCAGCCGCCAGCAGCCGTCGCATCAGCAGCGAAGCCATGTCGCGTCGGCCGTCGGCGATCAGCAGGATATGAACCTGTTCACCGCACACCCGGTAAATCAGTCGCCAGGGTTTGAAGTAGACCTGCCGGTACTCGCGGATACCCAGCGTCGCCAATTCCGGCGGGCAGTTTCCGCGCTCGGGAAGTTCCGCCAGGCGTTCCGCGACGGCCAGAATTTGGTCCAGAACCCGGTCTGCCGCCTCCGGCCCGTCATGGACGGCAAGGTAATCGTACAGGGCTTCCAGGTCCTGTTCCGCCCCGTGTGTCAGCAGTACTTCATAGCGATGATCCGTCATCAGTCGGGAACCCGCTTGGCCTTTAGCCGCGCCACCACGTCTGATACCGGTTTCTCGCGTCCCTGTTCAATCTCGCGATTGCCCAGCGCCAGCAGTTTCAGCAGCGCCAGGGTTTCCTGCGTTTCTTCATAGCTGGCGACATCCTGCATTACCGCCCGCGCCTCCCCGTTCTGCGTGATGACCAGCGGACGGCGCTGCTCGGCCAGGTCACGCAGGATTTCGGCGGCATTGGCCTTGAGGTAACTGACCGGCTTGATATCGGAGGGCAGGGTCATGGCGGCGGCCTCGGGACTGAATAAAGACTGAATATAGTCCGGTTGATGAGGGGCGGCAAGGGTTAGTCGCGGGCGATCCCCAACAGCGCCGTTTCCGCCGCCCTGACCAGCGCCCCCGTTTCTTCTTCCCCACCGTCGCCCCGCGACAGCTGCACCGTCAGCCCTTCAATCAGCGCGATCATCAACCGCGCCCGCCGCGCCAGTTCGCCTTCATCCAGCGCCGGGGCCACGCCCTGCACCAGTCGCATGAACTGCTTGCGCTCGCGCAGCCGCACCTGCTCCAGCACCCGCGCCGCCGCCGGATGACGGTTGGCCAGCGACCAGATTTCCATGAAGACGCCGCCGACTTCCGGCCGCCGCGCCTCGGTCAGGAACAGCGCCATCGCCGCGCGCAACCGCGCTTCCGGTCCGGCGTCGGCCAGCACGCCGCTCAGCTCCGCCACCGCCGCCTGGTACTGGTCCATCTGGTACAGCAGCACGGCTTCCAGCAGCGTGTCCTTGTCGCGGTAGTAGTGCTGCACGGTGCTCAGGCTGATGCCCAGCGCCGCCGCCACGCCGCGCATCGACAGTCCGGCATAGCCTTCCGCCGCGAACAAGGCCCGCGCCGCCTCCAGGATGTCGCGGGCGCGGTCCATGCCCTTGCCGGTGGTGCCGGAGTCTTTTTTCTTCAACGATTCAAGCAGGGTGTCGCGCATGCGGAAACGGCCGGTCACGGGAATTCGGGGTGTCTATTCTCCGACCGGTTGACGAATCGGTCAACCGACCGATAACATCCGCCCCGATTCGGTCACCTGACCTAGACCCGCTCCCGGAGAACGCCATGAACACCGCCAAGAAACGCTGGATGGATGCCGACCTCGAATTCTACCGCGACACCGTGCGCCGCTTCGTGCAGAAGGAAATCGCCCCGCATGCCGAAAAGTGGGCGAAGCAGCAGCACATCGACCGCGAGGTGTGGCTGAAGGCGGGCGAACTGGGCCTGCTGCTGGCCGACGTGCCGGATGACTACGGCGGCAGTGGCGGCAACTACGCGCACATGGCCATCCTCTTCGAGGAACTGGGTTACGCCGGTGACCGCGCCTTCGGCGCGCACGTGCACGCCATTGCCGCGCACTACATCCTCAACCTCGGCACTGAGGAACAGAAGCAGAAGTACCTGCCGAAGCTGGCCAGCGGCGAGATGATCGGCGCCATCGCCATGTCCGAGCCGAACGCCGGTTCTGACCTGCAGGGCACCCGCACCCGCGCCGTGCGCGACGGCGACGAGTACGTGATCAACGGCTCGAAGATCTTCATCTCCAACGGCTACTTGGCCGACCTGATCGTGGTCGTGACCAAGACCGACCCGGAAGCGGGTTCCAAGGGCGTGTCGCTGATGCTGCTGGAAACGAAGAATGCTCCCGGCTTCAAGGTCGGCCGCATCCTGGAGAAGCTGGGCCAGAAGGGTCAGGACACCTGCGAGCTGTTCTTCGACGACGTGCGCGTGCCGGCGGCCAACCTGCTGGGCGGCGTCGAAGGCAAGGGCTTCTACCACCTGATGAGCGAGCTGCCTTACGAGCGGCTGATGCTGGGCATCGGCGCGATGGCGATCATCGAGCGGGCGCTGGACCTGACCGTGACCTACACCAAGGAGCGCAAGGCCTTCGGCAAGCCGCTGCTGGAAATGCAGAACACCCGTTTCGTGCTGGCCAACCTGAAGGCGCAGGCGGTGATGGCGCGCGCCTTTGTCGACGAGTGCATCCAGCGCATGATCGACGGCGAGCTGGACACGGTGACCGCCTCGATCGTGAAGCTGAACCTGAGCGAGCTGGAATGCCAGGTGATGGACCAGTGCCTGCAGTTCTTCGGCGGCTACGGCTACATGCTGGAATACCCGATCACGCAGATGTACGCCGACGCGCGGGTGCAGCGGATTTACGGCGGCACCAGCGAGATCATGAAGGAGATCATCGCCCGCTCACTGTAAGCCTCAGGCCAGTCCTTCCCCCAGATCCCGCTGCAGCAATTCGCCCAGCAGCGGGTGCTGGAACTGCCGCTTGATGCCGATGGCGAAGAAATCCTCGTAGAGGTCGGGAATGCGCGCGTATTCCTGCAGCAGTCCCTGCCGCAACTCATCCCGCACCACCACCGCCGGCACCAGAGCCGGCGCGTCCGCCACCCGCGCCAGCACCCGCATCATCGCCATGTCGTCCACCTCGGCCAGCACCTTCACCCGGATGCCGCGCTGCTCGCAGAGCAGGTCGAAGCCGGTACGAAGTTCGCTTTCCGGGCCGGGCAATATCAGCGTCAGGCCCTTCAGGTCTTCGGGAAAGCGGAAGGGCGCTTGCCCAGGACGCGGCTTGCCGACCAGGCTGACCGGCTGCCGCGTCAGGCGCTGGCAGCGCCAGGGATGGGCGGCGTCGGCGATGACGCGGCGGTTCGACAGCACCAGGTCGAGGTTATGCGCCGCCAGCCGGGTCAGCAGTTCCGCCAGCCCGCCGGATTGCAGCACCAGCGTCACGTCCGGGCGTTGCAGCAGCGGTTCAATGAAGCTTTCCTGGAAGTTGCGGCTGAGCGTCGCCACCGCGCCGATGCGCAACACCTGCCGCGCTTCGACATTGCCGTCGCGGAACAGCGCCATCAGTTCGCTGCCGCTGGCGTGGATGGTCTCGGCGTAGTTGAGGGCGATGCGTCCGGCCTCAGTCAGTTCCAGCCCGCGTCCCTGGCGCAGGAACAGCGGCTGGCCCAGTTGATCCTCCAGCTGGCGGATCTGCGTCGACAGCGCCGACTGGGCGATGTGCAGCTGCTGCGCGGCGCGGGTGAGGTTGCCGGTCTTGGCGACGACGCGGAAGTAGTTGAGGTGGTGGTAATTGAGCTGCGGCATGGCCGGGCCTCGCGGCTGATCGTTCGTTTTAATGGAACGATACCATAGTTTATCTGTATTTTACGGAACGACCGCGAGGCCGGACAATGGGCCATCCCCCACCGGAGCCCCGCCATGTGGTCTGACCTTCTTCCCTTCGACCCCGCCGGAATCCTCTTTCCCGCCGCGCCGCTGTTGCTGGCGCTGGCGGCGCTGCTGACCTTCCGACATCCCGAATGGGCGCGCCGTCTGGCCGGGGCCCTGTGCCTGCCGGTCGCGCTGCTGGCCGCCGCCGCCGTGCCCGCCGATGCCTTGGGCGGCCTGATGCTGGCGCTGACCGCCTTCATCGGCTGGGTGATCCTGCGCTATTCCGACCGCTACCTCGCCAACCATCCGCGACAGCCCGCCTACCTGCGCGGGCTGCTGCTGACGCTGGCCGCCGTCTGGGCGCTGGTCGGGGCCAACCACCTGCTGCTGCTGGTGCTGGCTTGGGCGGCCACTGACGTTTTCCTGCACGGCCTGCTCACCTTCTTCCGCGAGCGGCCCGCCGCCCTGCTGGCGGCGCGCAAGCGGCTGCTGGCGGTGGGAGCGGCCAACGGCCTGCTGCTGGCGGGCAGCATCTGGCTGTACGCGCGCTTTGGCACCTTCGCGCTGGACGGACTGGCGCAGGCCATTGCCGCGCCCGGCGGTCAGGACGGCCTGACCGGTCCGGCGCTGCTGATCACGCTGGGCGTCATCCTCAAGAGCGCGCAACTGCCGGTGCACGGCTGGATTTTGCAGGTGATGGAAGCACCGACGCCGGTGTCGGCGCTGCTGCACGCCGGGATCGTCAACATCGGCGGCTTCGTGCTGCTGCGGCTGGCCGGGCTGCTGGAAGCCGCGCCGGTGGCGCAGGCGCTGCTGGTGACGGTGGGCGGCCTCACCGCCGGGTTGGCGGCGCTGGTGATGATGACGCGGGTCAGCGTCAAGGTGATGCTGGCCTGGTCGACCTGCGCGCAGATGGGCTTCATGCTGCTGGAAATCGGTCTGGGCGCCTACCCGCTGGCGCTGCTGCACCTGCTGGCGCACTCGCTGTACAAGGCGCACGCCTTCCTCGCCGCCGGCGGCACGGCGCGGCGGCTGACGCGGCTGCCCGCGCCGCGCGCCGCGCAAACGGTACCTTTCGCCGGTCTGGCGCTGGGGCTGGCCGGTCTGGCGACGGTGGCCTGGCTGGCGGGGCTCGATCCCCGGCAGGAACCGGCGCTGCTCATCCTTGGACTGGCGCTGCTGACCGGGCTGGTCCCGCTGCTGCGGGACGCCGCCGTCGCCAACCGGACGGTCCGCTTGCGGCTGGCCGGGGCGGCGCTCGGGCTGGTGCTGGCCTACGCGCTCTGGCACCACCTCTTCGCCGCCGTGCTGCCGCTGGCGACCGCCGCGCCGTCCGTCGTCTGGCTGGCGCTGCCCGCGCTGGGGCTGGTCCTGCTGCAGGTGGTGCAGGAAACGGTGATTGCCCGGCCCGACGGCGCGCTGGCGCGCCGGCTGCACCCGCTGGCCTTCGCCGGTTTCCACCTTGATGAGGGCATGACCCGCCTGACCCTGCGCCTGTGGCCCGGCGCGGTGACGCCGGTCGCCCCGTCCACCCCCGTTTTCCAACCCGCCAACCGGGAGCATGCCTGATGAACGCCGCCCTGATCGCCGAAACACCGAATCCCGTCCTGGAACCCGCGCTGGCCCAAGCCCTTGATGCGGCCCTGCAACGCATCGCACCGGTGTGGCCGCTGGACCGCTTCATCGCCGTCAACCCGTGGTGGGGCTTCACGCAACAGCCGCTGCCGGAAGCCGCGCGCCGCCTGCACGGCCTGAACGGCACGCTGGCGACCTGGTCGTCCGCCGAGTACCGCGCGGTGCTGTCACGGGGCGAGATCACCCGGCAGTCGCTGGCGGAAGCGCTGCGCCGCCGGGGATGGCCGGACGAGGTCGAGGCCTTCCTCGCCCGCCCGGACGCTGCCCCGGCCGCCCCGCCGCGCCTGCGGCTGACCGACTGGCTGGAGTCCGCGCCGGGTGAAGGCAAGGGTCTTTCCCTCACCGCCGTGGTGATCCACGCCATCGGCCAGCACTGCGCCTCGTGGTTTGATCAGGGGCAGGCGCTGTGGCGTCCGGCCGCCGGGGAAGGGCTGTATGCCGCCTGGAAGCGGATCACCGCCCACGACCATGGCCTGTCGTTGCTGACCGGCATCCCCGGTATCACGGCCCGCCTCGCCGCCTTGCCGGACGATCCCGAGCGGCTGCTGGCCGAGGCCTGCCGCGCGCTGCGGCCCGGCGCGCCGGAACGTTACTTCACGGCGCTGCTGCTGTCGGTGAACGGCTGGGCGGGCTGGTGCGCCGGGCTGGCCTGGCGGGCGCGGCAGCAGGGCGGGACGGACGACAGCCTGCGGCAGCTGCTGGCGGTCCGGCTGGCCTGGGACTGGGTGCTGGCGGATCTGGCCGGGGATGACGCCCTGCGCGCCGCCTGGCGGCGGACGCTGGCCGAGGACGATGCGGCGCTGGATGACACGCCGTGGATCTGGCAGGAGGCGCTGGAAATCGCCTGGCAGGCCGATGTGAACGCCGGTCTGGCAAGGGTTGAACCCGTGTCCGACGCCGCCCGGCCGCCGCTGGAGGCGGTGTTCTGCATCGACGTGCGCTCCGAGCCGCTGCGGCGGGCGCTGGAAGCGCAACATCCCGGCATCCGCACCCACGGCTTCGCCGGCTTCTTCGGCCTGCCCATTGACTACCTGCCGCCCGGCGGCGATGTCGCCCGGCCGCAGTTGCCCGGCCTGCTGGCTCCGGCGCTGCGGGTCACGGCCATCGCTGACAGCCAGGCCCGTACCGCCGGGTTGCGGGACGGCATCCGGGGGCGGCTGGCGCGCGAACGCAGCTGGCAGGATTACCGCACCTCGGCGGGCGGCGGCTTCGGCTTTGTCGAGGCGCTGGGGCTGGGCTATCTGTGGAAACTGGTGCGCGACACCCTCGGCGGCAGCGCGCCGGAGCATCCCGACGGCCTGACCGCCGCCGAAGCTGCGCAACTGCATCCGGTGCTGGAGGGCGTATCCCTGGACCAGGCGGCCGACCTGGCGGCGGCGGTGCTGGCGGCGATGTCGCTGCCGCGCGCCCTGGCGCCCTGGGTGCTGCTGACCGGCCACGGCAGCGGCACCGTCAACAACCCGCACGCCGCCGGGCTGGACTGCGGCGCCTGCTGCGGCCAGACCGGCGAGGTCAACGCCCGCGTGCTGGCTTCGATCCTCAACGACCCCGGCGTGCGCGAGCGGCTGGCGGCGCGCGGGGTGTCGCTACCGGCGGATACCCGTTTCATCGCCGCGCTGCACGATACCGTCACCGATGAAATCACCCTCTATGATCCGCCAAACGACGGCTTGCAAAGCGTGCGCGGCTGGCTGGCCGCCGCCTCCGCGCAGACCCGTCATGAACGCGCCCCTGCGCTGGGGCTGGCGGACTGCGATGACGCCGCGCTGGCGGCGTTGCTGCGGTGGCGCAGCCGCGACTGGTCGGAGGTGCGGCCGGAATGGGGGCTGGCGAACAACGCCGGTTTCATCGCCGCCCCGCGCGAACGCACGCGGCACCTGGACCTGCACGGGCGCTGCTTCCTGCACGATTACGACGTCAGCCGCGATCCCGAGCACAAGGTGCTGGAGCTGATTCTCACCGCGCCGGTGGTGGTGGCGCACTGGATCAACCTGCAGTACTACGCCTCGACCGTGGACAACCGGCGCTGGGGCAGCGGCGACAAGGTGCTGCACAACATCGTCGGCGGTAACATCGGTGTCTTCGAGGGCAACGGCGGCGACCTGCGCACCGGCCTGCCGCTGCAATGCCTGCACGACGGACAGTGCTGGAGGCACACGCCGCTGCGGCTGACGGTGTGGGTGGAAGCGCCCTGCGAGGCGGTGGAAGCGATCCTCGTCCGGCACGAGACGGTGCGGGCGCTGGCGGACGGCGGCTGGCTGCATCTGGCCTGCATTGCGCCGGGCGGCGGGCGGATTTTCCGGCGTGTACCGGGTAAGGACGGGGCGGACTGGCGTCCGGTGGTCGTGGCGGAGGGCGGGCGGTCATGAACACCACCACCCCGAGCCTGGCGGCGCTGTGCGGCGCGCGCCTGTCCCGGTTGGACGCCGTGCCGGTGACCGGCGTCAGCACCGACACCCGCACCCTGCGCCCCGGCGAACTCTTCCTGGCGCTGCACGGCGACCGCCATGACGGCCACGACCATCTGGACGCCGCCCTCGCGGCCGGGGCGGCGGCGCTGCTGGTCGACCGCGATCCCCCGGCCGATTGTCCCGTGCCGGTGCTGCGCGTCAACGATAGCGGCGAGGCCCTGCAACGGCTGGCGGCGGGCTGGCGGCAACGCCATGCGCTGCCCGGCATCGCCGTCTGCGGCAGCAACGGCAAGACCACCGTCAAGGACATGCTGGCGGGCATCCTGCGCGCAGCCTTTGGCGACGGGCTGCTGTCGACGCCGCTGAACCACAACAACGCCATCGGCGTGGCGGCCACGCTGCTGGGGCTGGAAACGCATCATCGCGCCTTCGTGCTGGAGCTGGGCACCAACCATCCGGAGGAAATCGCCGGACTGGCGGCGATGGCGCGGCCGACCGTCGCGCTGATCACCAACGCCCAGCGCGAGCACCAGGAATTTTTCCGCGACACTGACACCGTGGCTGTCGAGAACGCCGGGGCGCTGGCGATGCTGCCGCCGGACGGCGTGGCGGTCTTTCCCGCCGGTTCGCCCTATACCCCGGTCTGGCGCGCGGTGGCCGACGGTCGCCGCTGCCTCACCTTCGGCGAAGGGCCGGAGGCCGATATCCGTCTTGAGGCCTTCACCACCGGGGATACGCACAACACACTGGTCTTGACCGGCATTCCCGGCCTGCGCGATTTGCACCTGCGTGTGCCCGGCCGTCACAACGCCCTCAACGCCGCCGCCGCCGCGACCGCCGCGCATGCGCTGGGGCTGGACGCCGGGGTGATCCGCGCCGGACTGGAAAGCTACGGCGGCACGCCGGGACGGCTGGTGCGCCTGCCGCAGCCCGGCGGCCGCCTGCTGATCGACGATACCTACAACGCCAACCCCGACTCGGTGCGCGCGGCCATCGACGTGCTGGCGGCTTGTCCCGGCCCGCGCTGGCTGGTGCTGGCCGACATGGGCGAATGCGGCGAGCGCGCGCCGGAATTCCATACGGAGGTCGGCCGTTATGCGCGTGAACGCGGCCTCGACCGCCTGTTCACCCTGGGCGAAGCGTCACGGCACGCCGCTGCGGCTTACGGCCCGGATGCCGTGGCAACATCCGGCCTGCCGGAACTGCTCGCGGCCTTGGGTGATCCGCCGCCCGGCGGCACGGTGCTGGTGAAAGGCTCGCGCTTCATGCGCATGGAACGGGTGGTCGCGGCGCTGCGTGAGCGCCTTGGCGGGGGGGAGGGCGCGTCATGCGGATCCTGAGCGCCTCACCCGCCGACCTCGACCAGGCCGCCGCATTGCTGCGTGAAGGGCAACCGGTGGGCATGCCCACCGAAACCGTCTACGGCCTGGCCGGGGACGCCCGCCACCCGGACGCCCTGCGCGCCATCTTCGCCGCCAAGGGCCGTCCGCTCGACCATCCGTTGATCGTGCATATCCACCGGCTTGAAGAACTGGAGGAGTGGGCGGACCCCGTGCTGCCCGCCGCCACTGCACTGGCTGCTCGATTTTGGCCGGGCCCGCTGACGCTGGTGCTGCGCCGCCGTGCCGGGGTCAGCGACCTGGTCACCGGTGGTCAGGAAACGGTGGCGATCCGCATGCCCGGCCATCCGGTGGCGCTGGCGCTGCTGCAACGCTTCGGCGGCGCGGTCTGCGCGCCCTCGGCCAACCGCTTTGGCCGCATCAGCCCCACGCGGGCGGAACATGTGCGCGAGGAACTGGACGGCCGGGTGGCCGCCGTGGTGGACGGCGGTGCCTGCGCGGTCGGTATCGAGTCGACGATTGTCGATGTCCGCGACGGTGAACTGGTGATCCTGCGGCCGGGCGGCATCGGCGCGGAAGCGTTGGCGGCCTGTACCGGGTTGCCGGTGCGGCGCGCCGGGCCGAAACCGGCGGTGCGGGTGTCCGGGGCGCTGGACAGCCATTACGCGCCGGTGACCCCGGCGTTCCTGCGGCCGCGCGCGGCGCTGGCGGCGGCGGGGGGAAAACATCCGGGCGGCGAATTCCTGCTGACCTTCGGCCCGCTGCCGCCCGGCGCGGCCGGGCAGGTGTTGCCGGATACGCCGCAGGCCTGCGCTGCCGTTCTCTACGCCGCCCTGCGCACGGCCGACCAGGCCGGTTGCGCGCGCATCCTCGTCGAGGAACCCCCAGCCGACGAGGCCTGGGCGGCTGACGCCGCGTCCGCGCCGGTGCCATAATGATCCGCGCCGCGCCGCCATTTCCGGCGGCGCGGTGAAGGAGAGGCCCCTGATGAGTCCGGAACTGCCGTACGGCGCGCGCATTGTCGCCACCGACGCCTACACCCTGCGCACCCTCACCATCCGCGATGACGCCTTCATCGCCGTCACCGCCGGTCTCAAGCGCCTGCACCGGCCCGGCGCGGCGCTGGAGATCGGCGAGGGGCAGGGCGTCGCCATCGCGCGCGGCACGCAGTGGGATGTCACCAACGACCCGCGCGACCGCCGCGCCTACCGGGCGCTGGCGGTGGCCTTTCCCGCGCCGCTGTTGCGCGAATTCGCCGCCGAGGCCCCGACGGATCTGCCGGCAGCGACGTCGGCGCAGGTGCTGGCCGTGGACGATGAATTACGGGACGCCCTGCAACGCATCCTGCCGCCCGCCGAGCCCCGGCCGCTGGCTTCACGCCTGCACCGTCACCGGCTGATCGAGGTGCTGCTGTTGCTGGCGCAGCGCGGTTGCCGCTTCGCGGCGGCGGAAGAACTGTCGTGGCCGGAACGGGTGCGGCGACTGGTGGCGCAACGGCCTCATGCCGACTGGGATGTGCCCGCGCTGGCGGCGGCCTTCCATGCCAGCGAATCCACCCTGCGCCGCCGTCTGGACGGCAGCGGCGTGACGCTGGCGGCGCTGGTGCGCGAGGTACGGCTGGAAACCGCGCTCGGCCTGTTGCAGACCACCGGCCTGCCGGTGGGCGAGGTGGCGCAGCAATGCGGCTGGCAGTCGCACAGCCGCTTCAGCGCCGCCTTCCAGGAGCGTTGGGGAGTGCCGCCGTCGCTGGTGCGCGCCAACCTGAAAGAAGATGCACAAGGACTGACGGAAAGCGGATAACGGCGGCGCGCCTTCCGGCGGCATCCTGACGGTGTTCCCCCTGAATACCGGAGTCGCCTCATGAACCGTTCCCTCCTGTTCCCTGTCCTGCTGCTGGCCGCCGGGCTGGCCCAGGCCGCCTTCCGCGTCGACAGCCCCACCTTCAACCCGAAGACGCCGCTGCCGTCGCTGCATGTCTTCAACGGCTTCGGCTGCGACGGCGGCAACCGCTCACCGGAATTGCACTGGGCCGACGCCCCCGCAGGCACCAAGAGCTTCGCCGTCACCCTCTACGATCCGGACGCGCCCACCGGCTCGGGCTGGTGGCACTGGGTGGTCTACAACATTCCCGCCACCGCCGGGGGCTTGCCCGCCGATGCCGGTGCCGCCGACGGCGGCCGGCTGCCCGCCGGGGCGGTGCAGGGCCGCACCGATTTCGGCGCGCCCGGCTTTGGCGGCGCCTGTCCGCCGGCCGGGGCGGGCAAGCACCGCTATATCCTCACCGTGCATGCGCTGAAGGTGGAGACGCTGCCCGCGCCGCCCGACGCCTCGCCCGCGCTGATCGGTTTCCTGATCCACATGAACCGGCTGGGCTCGGCGGTGCTGAAGACCACCTACGGCCGCTGATCCGTGGCATGCTTGTCCCGTGACCCTTGTGATGGAGGAAAGCCGTGATGAATGCCCCCTGTGTGATTGATGACGCCTTCGCCCGCCGTTTTGCGGCGGAGTGGATGGCCGCCTGGAACGCCCACGATCTTGACCGCGTGCTGGCGCACTACCGTGATGATTTCAGCTTCCGCTCGCCGATGATCACTATCGTCACCGGCGACCCCTCCGGGCAGCTGCAGGGCAAGGCGGCGGTGCGCGCCTACTGGGCGGCGGCGCTGCAACGCCTGCCGCAGTTGCGTTTCGAGTTGTGCGACGTGCTGCTGGGCGCGGACTGCCTGACGCTGTATTACCGGGGGCATCGCGGTCTGGTGGCGGAAACCTTTTTCTTCGACGCAAACGGCCGGGTGGCCAGCGCGGCGGCGGCCTACAGTCTTGATTCCTGAGCGGTTGATGGAGAAACGTGATGATTTCCCATGTCTTTCTCGGCACCAACGATTTCGGGCGGGCGCTGGCCTTCTACCGGCCGCTGATGGCGGCGCTGGGTCACCGCGAACGCTTCTGCGAGCCGTCGCGGCCGTGGGCGGCCTGGGAGCCGTCGCCGGGGGCAAGGCCGCTGTTCGTCATCGGCCGACCCTTCGACGGGGAGGCCGCCGCGGCCGGCAACGGCCAGATGACGGCGCTGCTGGCCCCGGACCGCGCCACGGTCGACCGCCTGCATGCGCTGGCCCTGAGTCTCGGCGGTGCGGACGAAGGCGCGCCCGGCCTGCGTCCGCACTACCATCCCCATTACTACGGCGCGTATTTCCGCGATCCGGACGGCCACAAGCTCTGCGTGGTCTGCCACCGCCCGGAACCGGCCTGAGGCCTCAGGCCCTGGTCGGCGTTTCCGCGTCCAGCGTCAGCGTGAACCAGCCGCCGGCAATGTGCTTGTGCGTCCACACGCCCAGCAGCACCACCCGGCCGTTTTCATCGCTCAGCAGCTTGAAGTAGTCCTTCCACGGCTGGTGGTCGTAGTTCATGGTGGCGGTGGTTTCGCCGCGCCAGCGGATGTCGGTCATGCCGACATTGCCCCACAGCGGCACCGGCGAATAGACCCGGCCCTTCCAGTTGAACAGCAGCGGGTCGCCCTGGTCGGCGCTGCGGTAGCGCTTGCCCCAGGCCAGCCCCAGTTTCGACAGCGGCCGCACGATCGCCCATTCCGCCAGGTCCAGCACCGAACCACCGGTGCGGACGATGCGGCCCTTCCAGGTGCGGCCGATCAGGTGGTCGCGGGCGCTGACGGCGGGCAGGGCGTCATACAGCCGCACCAGGTCCTGTTCGTTGAAGGCGATGTCGGCCCCGCCCAGCAGTTCCTGCTTCAGCAGCTCCAGCGACTTGCCGCTGCCGCTGACATCCTGCGCGGCAAAGCCGTCGCCGTTCCATTCCGACTGTCCCGGCTGCAGGTAGCACAGGCCGCCGATGGCGTAGTTCAGGGGAAACATGGCCAGCTGGATCAGGTCATAGGCCACGGCGGGGAAGTACAGCACGGTGCGGTTTGGGGCGACGGACATGGTCGGTTCTCCGGAAACAGGCGGTGATGCCGCGTGCGCGGCGGAAGCGTTCCCCGTAGACCGGCGTGATTGCCGGTAACGGAATGAACGTTCATTCATTTATGGTAGGAGGGAGAAGCCGGGGTGTCAAGCGCGCTTCGTCGGCGACGTTTTAGGGAATTCTTAGGATGTTCTTAGAGATCATTTAGCAAACGGCGTCGGCCGGGCCGGATACGCTGTCTCCATCAACCTCAGGGAGTACCCGTCATGTCCGCACCGCGTTTTGATATCTACCGTTTCATCCACAAGGGCCTGCGCGCCTATCTCGCCGAAACCCTGCTCCAGGTCGGCCGCGTCGATTTCGAGGTCTACGCCGACCTGCACCGGACGATGGCCGAGCTGGACGGCCTGCTCGACTTCTGTGAAAGCCACCTGCACCACGAGAACACCTTCATCCACCCGGCGATGCAGGCGGCGGTCCCCGGCTCGGCGGACAGCATGGACGCCCACCACCGCGAGCACATGACCCTGATCTGGGAGCTGCGCGAACTGGCCGATCGGGCCCGGGCCTGCGAACCCGGTGCGCGCGAGGGCGTGCTGGCGGCGCTGTACCGCAAGCTGGCGCTGTTTGTCGCCGACAACCTGGCGCACATGGACGAGGAGGAAAGCCGCAACAACGCGCTGCTGTGGCGGCATTACAGCGACGCGCAGATCATCGGTATCCACGACCGGCTGGTGGCGTCGATTCCGCCCGAGGAGAACGCGGTGGCGATGCAGTGGATGCTGACCGCCTTCAACCCCAGCGAGCGCCACCGCCTGCTGGACAGCGTGCGCCAGGAAGCGCCGCGCCCGGTGCTGGACGGCCTGCTGGCGCTGGCGCGCGGGGTGCTGCCCGCGCCGGACTGGCAGAAGCTGCAACTGGCGATGGGGGTCTAGGCGGCTCAGGACGCCGCCGGCTGCTCCAGCAGCTGCGGCGTCTGCCGCACCGCCAGGCGGAAGCGCCCGCGCCCGGTCTTGACCAGGGCTAGGGCGTCGGTCTTTTCCGCCAGCCGCCGTTGCAGCAGGATCAGCCGCGCCTCCAGGTTGTCGTCGATGTCCGGCAGGTGCAGATGGCGGTCCAGCCGCAGCTCGCGGTTGCTGAATTCGCGGCGGCCTTCCTGCGTGTACAGCTGCAGCAGCCGCCAGAGGATGGCCCCGGCCACGCCCTTGATCAGGTAGTCGTCGCCCAGGAAGATGCTCTGGTTGGCGGCAAAATAGCGCACCGGCAGCACGCTGGCCGCCGGCGGCTCGGCGCGGGCGGCGGCGCTGTCGGTTTCGGCCTCGGCTTCGGCGGGTTCGCGCAGCCGGGTCAGCGCCTGCGCCACGAAGCGGCAGAGCACGCTCAGCGCGTCCTCGTCGTCGTAGGTGAAGCGCAGGTCGGTGTCGCTGTCGGCATAGAGCACGCCCAGCAAGCGGCCGCCCGCCAGCAGCGGCACCGCGATCTGGCTGTGCGGTTCCGGCAGGCCGGGGAAGGGGATGGCGGTTTCCAGCTGGCGGTCGTCGCGGGCGAACGCTTCACACACCGCCTTGCCGTAGCCGTATTCCGCCGCCATGTGCGTGATGCGGATCGGCGTGCGGTGCTCGGCGGCGACGCCGATGACGCCCGCCCCCAGCGGGATTTCCGAGCCGATGCCGGAGCAGGCGTAGCCCCGGCTGGCCACCGTGTACAGCTTGCGGCCCGGCCCGTCCGCCATCATCAGCATGGCGTGGCGGATGCCCAGGCAGTCTTCCAGCCCGACCAGGGTTTCCTCGAACAGTCCGGCCATGTCGTGGCAGTTTTCCAGCCGTTCGATCAGGGTGTGCAGCGCCGACAGCCGGTTGCAGGCGGGCGGGCGGCGCGGCGCTTCGGCGGCGGGCACCGGCTCGATGTCCAGCACGCGGCAGATATCCGCGCCGCGCAGCCGGAACACCCCCGCCATGCCGGTCTGCGAGGCGATGCCCGCCAGCTTGGCCTTCATGCGCTGGAACAGCGGCCCCTCGGTCTCGGTGCGCAGGTAGAGCAGCGCCAGCCGGTAGCGGCCGCCGGTTTCCGGGTCGATCAGGTAGGCGGTCAGCTGCGGGTTGGCCAGCATGTTGCCGCGCGTCTTGTTGAAGAACTGGAAGGACAGCGCGACGTGGGCGCTGTCCGCGTAGTGGATCTGCGACACGTAGGAAACATTGGGGACGCCGTCGGCGTCGCAGGTGGCGACCACGCCGGGAATCGCGCCCTCCAGGCAGTGGCGGATGGCGTCCAGACCGGGTTTCATGCGCCCCCCGCGATGCGTTCGCCCGCGCGCGGGCCGGGGCTTTGATGGAAAACGTCGGCGGGGGTGAAGACCAGCGCGCGCAGGTCGTCCGGTTCATGCGTGAACATGCGGCGCACGAATTCGCGGTCGAAGCCGATCAGCGCCAAGTCGCGGGCGAAGGCTTCCTCGGTGGCGGCCAGGCAGGCGCGGTCGGCGTCATCGGGGGAGTCGAGGCGGGCGTCGGAACCCTTGACCTGCAAGGTACGGTGGGTGCTGGGTTGGCTGAAGACGGCGGCGAGCTGCCCGCAGCGCCCGATGTCGCGCAGCAGCGCCCCGCCTTGCGAGGCCAGCAGCAAAATGCGCACCCGGCCGCCGTCCAGGCGGCAGGCCAGCGCCCGCGTCAGCGAGGGTACGTGCCGGACGTCGCGCGAGGCGACATTGATGGAGACGCCTTGCTGGATGAAGGCGGCGTTGTCGTCACTGATCACGGTGTGGCCGGACATGGCCCGATCCTCCTGCGGCTTCCCTGAAAAGACGATGATAACGCAAGGCGTCGCCTCCGGCCTGAACCCGTTCCGCATTTCCGCGCGGCGGCCCGGCAATCGGCTATGATCGGGATTCCGGCCGAACCCGACAGCAGCCCCCCATGCCCGCACTCCCGTCTTCCGCCCGCGTCCTCCGTCTCCAGATCGGCGAGGCGATGCCCTTTGCCCGCGAACAGACCAGCGCCATCCACAAATACGCCGTCGATCAGGCCATGGTCACCACGGACGGCCTGACGGGCGATGAACAGGCGGACCCGTTTTTCCACGGCGGCCCGTTCCAGGCGGTGCACCAGATGCCGCTGCGCGTCTATGCGTTGATCCGCCAAGCCTTTCCCGGCGTTACGGTCTATGAAGGCGGGCTGGGGGAAAACCTGATCGCGTCCGACATGGACGAGGCCGGCGTGTGCATCGGCGATATTGTCCGCATCGGCGGGGTGCGGCTGCAAGTCACGCGCCCGCGCCGTCCCTGCTGGAAGATCGACGCGCTGCTGGATCAGCGCGGCGTCGCCAAATTCCTGCAGGATCAGGGATGCGTCGGCTGGTACTACCGGGTGTTGCAGCCGGGCGCGATCCGCGTGGGCGACGCCTGCGTGCTGGAGGAGCGGCCGCATGCCTTCGCCACGCTGGCGCGGTTGTGGACCATCTATAACGACAAGGCGTTCCGCGACCCGGAAGAAATCGGGCGCTGGCTGGCGATCGAGGCGCTGGAACGAAGCTTCAAGGTCAAGCTGGGCGAGCGGCTGCCGCAGTAGCCGCCGCTAGAAGCTGCTCTGCGATTGCAGCGACCACTGGAATTTCTTCACCGTGCCGCGATCGGTCAGCGGGATGGCGAAGTCCAGATGCATCACGTGGTTCGGCCGCGCCTTCGACGAATTCGCCCGCAAGCCGATGCCCACATCCGTCAGCACGGTATTGCTTTGCATCACGGTATGGGTGGAGTCCCAGGCCTTGCCCGCCTCGGCGAACGCCGCCGCGCCGAAGCGAAACAGGTTCAGGACATGCTTGTCGAAGAAGTGCCGCCGCTCCACATTCACCACCACCCGCCGGTCGCCGCGCTGCCAGCCGGAGGGGTAGCCGCGCAGAAAGGTATCGCCGCCCGCCTTCAGCTGGTTGTCGCTGGACAAGCCTTCACCGATATCCACCGCCACCCGGGCATGCCAGCGGTTATTGTCGTCGATGAAATAATCGTAGTTCGTGCCGGCCCCGTAGACCGAATTTTCCCAGGCCTTCCGGTCTTCGTCCCAAAGCAGGCTGGCGCCCACCGTGTTGCGCAGCAGGTGGTGCGCGCCGAAACTGACGGTGTTGTTATAGGCCAGCTGCGCCACCAGCGCATCGGTATCCGAGCGGATGGCGCGGGTGGTGGCCCCGAAACGGACGCGCCATTCCTCGCCCAGGTTCACGTCCTCATTGCGGAACAGCTGCGACAGGTTGGAGGTGGTGACGAAGGCGTCCTCGCGGCGTTCGTATTCGATCCAGGGGTAGGCAAACTGCTTGTTGACCGGCAGCGGCGCGGTATAGGCCGCGTCCTGGTTGTCGTAGATTTCATTGTTGTAGGTCATGCCGATGCGCCAGCGCCGCACCTGGCGGTTTTGCACCTGACTGGCCAGGCCGCCATAGACTTCCAGGTATTGCAGGCGGTCATCGTAGCGGTTGGTGGTGATGCCGTTGGCGCTCTCGGTCTCGATGCGCTGGTCCTCGAAGCCGGTGATACCGGCCGCCCAACGGGTATCGAAGGCGTAGAAGGGGTGGTCCAGGGTGAAGTCGCTGCGGCGGCCGTCATCATTCTTGGCGTAGCCGAGCCCCAGCTCGGTACGGCCGTCGAACATGTGCTGGCCGTCGAAATTCAGCACCACGCCGCTGCGCTGGGCGTTCTTGTCCCAGGACAGGCTGAGGCTGTGGCCCAAGCCCAGCAGGTTGTCGTCCACAATGCCGACGGACGTGCTGTTCTGCCCGCCGGTGCGTTTGAACGAGGCCGTGGGCTGCAGCGTCCAGATGTCGCGCACCACCACCATCAGGTCGATGCGGTCGCCGCAGGCGCGCTCGGGTACGATCATGGCGTCATACAGGTAGCCCGCGCCGCGCAGGATGCGTTCGCTTTCGTGCAGGTGGTCGACGTTGAGCGGCTCGCCTTCCCTGATCAGCAATTGCTTGTTCAGGGTCTTGGCGCGCGTCGGCTTGTGCAGCCGGTTCAGGCCGCGAAAGACAAAATTGTTCTCGTGCGGGTCGGCTTCGTTGAAGATGGGCAGCGTCACCAGCGAGATGCGGCCGATGGTGCGCCCCTGCCACGGCGTAAAGTCGGCCGCCTTGCGGGTCTGGATGAAGTCGAACAGACGCGGGTCGCTGGCGGTATAGAACGTGGTGCACCCGGGATCTTCCGCGCCCAGGGCCAGGCCGGAAGCCATGGTCAGCGGCAGTAAGAACAGGACGGATTGCAGCCGGTGGGCCAGGGAATCGCGCACGGAAGACTCGCTGTATCGGGTAATGAAGGCCCCCCGATCATAGCAGGCCTGGATTAAGGGCGGCTTAGGGTGAAATTGTAACCGCCGCCCGTCAGAAGTCTTCCGCCGGAGCAGTCTTGATCTTGTCCTGGAGCAGCTTGGGCATGGCAGCGGGCGCGGCCGGTTTGGCAGGTTCTTCCTTGCGCAGGTAGCGGTCCCACGCGCCGTAGGCCAGCGCCCCCCACAGCAGGCACAGCAGCACAATTTCCAGCAGCGTCTTCGGTTCCTTTTCCCTGATCGCCTGCCGCGTGGACGGCGTGGTGTTCCTGATGTTGAAGGAATCACAGGCGGGACAGCGGCCGCCGGGAAATTGGCGGCTGGACTTGTTGCCGCAGTCGTTGCAGAGGTAGGGCATGGCCATTCCAGCGCGCAGCTTCTTGTTCTGTCAGAACATACCTGCAATTGCTGTGATTGCCAATGCGCTAGTGCGAAGGACAACGCTGGCGTCGTCGTGCCTTCGCTTATCAGCGAGTCTTCTCAAAAGTCGTATCTATAAGCCAACTACCCGCTTGCACTCCTCATCCAGATCCTCATCCCTCATGCGCAGGTAACGCCCCAGATTGAGCCGGTTTTTATCATTGCCCAACTGAAGTACTTTAAGGGCAAATTCGGCAGGCAATTCCCGATTAATAGCCATTGATCCTATCAATCCCTGCATATCATCATCATCGTTCTCATAAGTGGTCATTAATGTGGCTAGCGTATCAGCCCGCACTTGAGGATTGCTGGCAATACTTTGTTTGAAAGGGTTTTCAACGGTTTCAGCCAAATGCGCCAGCAGTTCCGGTGCAATATCTTCTCGCCAGATCAAAAACTTTAGGACGTCATTGTCGTTGCCCCGGGTAAACCGTTCCATGATTGCCGGGGTCAGTACTGTGTTCAGCGCCAGATTGAGCCTTATTTCATAGAAAGGATGTTCTGACAACGACAACATCATGTCTTCGGTCAAGTCCGGGCGGTTAGCCAAGGCCATGGAGATACGGGTACTAAGATCATCGTCGGCATTCTTGGAGAGCCGCAGCAAAAAATCCAAGGGTAGCTGGCTGTTCTGCATGGCCGCTTCCACAACATCATCATCATCATCTTGGCAAAGTACTTTCAAGATTGGAGCCGGTGTCTTTGGGTTCTTGGCGACATGGTATCGGATAACCTCGTTTTCATCATGGGCCAGTTGGGCCAGTGCAGCCTCAGGAGCGTTTGGGTGCATTGCTACGGTAGCTCGGACCTCCTCGTCCTCGTCTTCGGCTAACATTTCCAGTATATCCCGTGGTGCATTGGGGTTTTCGGCGGCGGCCTCCCGCACCTTGGTCTCGGCATCGTGGGCCAAGAGCTTGAGCAGTCTTGCTGGAGTATATTGGCTTTTAGCCACATCGTATCGGACCTGCAACACGTCATCTGCCGCCAGTGTTTCCAGACAGTCTTCCGGGCAGGCTGGGTTTTCTGCGGCGTAGCAGCGCACCCAGCGGTGGCTATCCTTCGACAGGGATTTTAGCAGCGTAACTGGAATGGAGGTGTTTTGAGCCAATGTCCAGCGCACGCTGTCATCCTCATCTGTTACCAGTGAAATCATCACTTCAGGCGGACATTGTGGATTCAACGCCACGGCGGCCCGGACTTCAGGATGGCTATCACAGGCCAACCTCCCGAGTAGGGCAGCCGGGGTCAGGGCATTTGCAGCTAGAGCTGTTCTGACAGAGAAGTCTTCATCCGTTGACAATTGTTCTGGTAAATGTAGCGGAAGGGTGTCATTGCCGGCCGCTGCCTGACGTACTTCATAATCCGGATGGCTGGCAAGCTGCTCCAGCAGCGTGGCAGGTGTCCGGTTATGTGACGCTACGTTCGCCTGGATATCATAATAAATATCGGTTCCCAAAAGAGTCAGCGCCTCGGGGGTGGCAAGCGGATGCCGGGACGTGGCCTCGCGCACGGCGGGATCGGGATCTTGTGCCAGTTTAAGGAAGACTGGCGCCAAGGCGTCATCATTCTTGGTAAATAAGGGATTCATGCAAGCACTCCGGCAATGGGTCTTCAATCAGCCAGTCGAATATGTCGGGCCACACTTTCACGAACAGTCTCACTGTCATCTGAAGCCAGCTTTTGCAGGGACTTCAGAGAAATATCGTTACGGGAGGCAAGATGGTGCCGGACAGTCTCATCGTCGGCGTCAGCCAGCATGTCGAGAGTTGCTGCCGGAGTAGTTGGATTCTGGGCTAGTGATTGACTGATACTCCAATCGTCCTCATCGAACTCCACTAGTTTGGCAAGCAGCTCGGCGCTGGCCTGCGGGTGGTTCGCAATCATATTGGCGGTATATTCCGCACCATAGCTCATTAAAATGCCCAAGATCTCATTAGTGGAAGAAGGGTTGTTGGCCAAACTCACTTGCATATGATCGGAATACCTGGCGTGACTTCGCGCCAGCTTGAGTAAAACAGAGGGCGGAGTGCGTGGATTGTCGGCGATACCACTTAGCAAATATTCATTATTTTTATCAGCCCACGCAGTCAATAGATCTGGCGGCACTGCCGGGTGCGAGGCCACGTCACGCCAGATGACTTCATCTTCTTCTTCCATTAATGCCAACAGGACAGGCAACGGAGTCACCGGATTCCGGACTACCTGTAGCCGAACCTTATACTCGGAATCGTTGGACAGCTTGTTGATCAGTGTAACGGGCAAGGCGGAGTTCTTTGCCACATTTTCCCGGATATCCGGTTCGGGATGCTCCGCCAGCCTTTTTAATAAGTCGAGGGGGGTGGCAGGATTTGCCGCGACACTGTTTTGCACCCAGCCTTCGTAACTCTCAGCCAGTTTCTCCAGGATATGGGCAGGAGTAAAAGGGTTTTCAGCGATGGCGCCCCGTAAGCTAACTTCGCTTCTGCGACTGAATTTTTCCAGGAGCCACACCGGGCAATTAGGGTTACGGACTATATAGATGAAAAACTTTGGATTCCTCGCGAACTCCTCAAGCTTGTCTACCGGCATGGCTGGATTTTGGACCGCCAGGCCTGCTGTGTAGTTATCCTCATCATTTGCCAAGCGAAGTAGTACCGGAAGAGGCGTATTCGGGGAAGATGAAACATCTGGCTTTCTGGGCGGCCAAACAGCGCAGCTCATCTCTTCTGGTGGGTTTTCAATAAAGTCATAAGGGTCATAGTCGGCAACCTGTTCATCCTCCTCAAGCAGGGACTGGCGGAAGGCTTCTGGCAAGTGGGTGTTCATGGCCAGTGCATAACGAACCCGGATACTTGAGTCGTTTCTTAACTCCTCCACAATCTGTTTTCGAATATTGGCTGACTTTGAAAAGAGGGAGAACAATGTGTGAACCTCCTTGTTATCTGGAATAAATGATTACCGGCTTCTACCCGGCTTCGTGCCATGATCTTGCCTTAAGTACTACGGGCATGAAAAGTGGTATTCATACTTAGCACTTCCCGTATGGCTTTGCCGGGGCTGGTCGGATGCTGGATGTCGCTTTGTCTCCCCCGGTTTCCTGATCGCTGTGTCGGAAAGACGACAGAGTTTTGCGCCCAAACCGCGCATGATGAAAGGAGAACCTGATCAGGAGTCAGATGATGAAAGCCCTGTCTATCCTTCGTACAACCACGTCCCCGGCCCTGCCGGCTGCCGGCGGTGCGATGCGCATGGCTCGCGCCACCCGGGGACGACTGGTACAGGGACTGTTCTGCGCGTTCATCGCCGTGGCGGGGGTTGTGCCTGCCCACGCGGCCGAACCGGTCGCGCCGCCCGCGAAACTGGCGCTCGACCGCCAGGGCATCCGCGTCTGGACGCATATGGCTGAGGGCAATCCGGCGGTGAATTACCGCGCCACCACCGTCCTCAACAGCACCGTGGCCGGGGCGGCCAAGTTGATTCTGGACCCGGACATTGCGCCGCAGTGGGCGCCCTATGTCCACCGCATTGACGTGATCAGCCCGCCCGACAGCGCCGGCATCATGGTCTTCCGCATGGAGCTGGATCTGCCGTTCCCCTTGCAGGACCGCGATGTGGTGGTGCGCGCCCGCATCACCCGCACCGCGGACGGCGTCTTCACCCTGCTGGGCGAGGCCGTGACCGACGCCCGCGCGCCGGTGCGGCCGGACGTGGTGCGCATCACCCGTTACCAGGGCGGCTGGACCATCCGTCCGGCGGGCGCGGGCCAGGTGGAAGTCACCACGCGCGGCTACGCCGACCTGGGCGGCGCGGTGCCGCTGTCGCTGGCCAACCTGCTGGTGCCGCAGCAGCTGTTCCACATGCTCAGCAACATGCGCGACCAGGTCGGGCAACCGGCTTTCCGCAAAATGACCGCCTCCCTCGACTGACCGTCCGCGCCGGGCGTCCGTTTCCGGACGCCCGGCAAACAGATCCAGACGCCCAGTCAAGTTTCCCCCTCCCGAATTCCCTACGTTAGGCGATAGCAGACCCGGATCACCGGGCCGTCCCTGTCCCCGACACAAGAACAAACCGGGAGTTCCACCATGATCTACGCCAACCCCAACCACGAAGGCTCCGTCATCCACTTCAAGGGCCGCTACGAGAACTACATCGACGGCGGCTGGGTGCCGCCGGTCAAGGGCCAGTACCTCGACAACCTCAGCCCGGTCAACGGCGAGGTCTTCTGCCAGGTGCCGCGCTCCACCGCCGAGGATATCGAGCTGGCGCTGGACGCCGCCCACCGCGCCTTTGCCCTCTGGGGCCAGACCTCCGTCACCCAGCGCAGCAACATCCTGCTGCGCATCGCCGACCGCATCGAGCAGAACCTGGAAATGCTGGCCGTGGCCGAAACCTGGGACAACGGAAAGGCGGTGCGCGAGACGCTGGCCGCCGACATCCCGCTGGCCGTCGACCACTTCCGCTACTTCGCCGGCTGTATCCGCGCTCAGGAAGGCAGCATGGCCGAGATTGACGGCCAGACTGTCGCCTACCATATCCACGAGCCGCTGGGCGTGGTCGGGCAGATCATCCCGTGGAACTTCCCCTTGTTGATGGCGGCCTGGAAGCTGGCCCCGGCGCTGGCGGCGGGCAACTGCGTGGTGCTGAAGCCCGCCGAGCAGACCCCGGCCTCGATCCTGGTGCTGATGGAACTGATCAACGACCTGCTGCCGCCGGGCGTGGTCAACGTCGTCAACGGTCTGGGCGAGGAGGCCGGACAGGCGCTGGCCACCAGCAAGCGCATCGCCAAGATCGCCTTCACCGGCTCCACCCCCGTCGGCCAGCACATCCTGCGCTGCGCGGCGGACAGCCTGATTCCCAGCACCGTCGAACTGGGCGGCAAGTCGCCCAACATCTATTTTGCCGACGTGATGCAGCACGAGGACGATTACCTCAGCAAATGCGTCGAAGGCATGACGCTGGCCTTTTTCAACCAGGGCGAAGTCTGCACCTGCCCGTCGCGGGCGCTGATCCAGGAAAGCATCTACGACGACTTCATCGGGCTGGTGGTGGAACGCTCGCAGCGCATCATCCGCGGCAACCCCCTCGATACGACGACGCAAGTGGGCGCGCAGGCGTCCGCCGAGCAGTTCGACCGCATCATGAGCTACATCGCCGTCGGCAAGGCGGAAGGGGCGAAGGTGCTGCTGGGCGGCGACGTGGCCAAGGTCGGTAACGGCTTTGAAAAGGGCTTCTACGTGCAGCCGACGCTGCTGCTGGGCACCAACAACATGCGGGTGTTCCAAGAGGAAATCTTCGGGCCGGTGGTGGGCGTCACCACCTTCAAGGACGAAGCGGAAGCGCTGGCCATCGCCAACGACACTGAATTCGGCCTGGGTGCGGGCCTGTGGACGCGCGACATGAACCGCGCCTACCGCATGGGCCGCGCCATCCAGGCCGGACGGGTGTGGACCAACTGCTACCACGCCTATCCCGCGCACGCCGCCTTCGGCGGCTACAAGAAATCCGGCATCGGCCGCGAAACGCACAAGCGGGCGTTGGAGCATTACCAGCAGACGAAGAATCTGCTGGTGAGTTATTCGACGAGTCCGTTGGGGTTCTTCTGACAAAACCCCCTCTCCCCTTGGGGGAGAGGGCCGGGGAGAGGGGTGCGGAAAGCAGCCGGAACACACCGGCACTTCAAGCGCCGCCGCCGTACCCCTCTCCCTAACCCTCTCCAGCCTTCGGGTTGCACCCCTCAGGTTCCAGCCGGCAAGCAGCGCTGCTGCTTGAAACCCCGGCTTCACCCCCAAGGGGAGAGGGGACTAAACCCGCCGCTCATCCCCCCGCGCTAGCCAACCACCTCCCGCCATGCCTACACTCCCCGGAACCCATAACAACCATAACCCTCGTCCCGAGGTCGTCATGCTGGATTCCGGACTGGCGTCGCGCGCCGCCTTCAACCGCCGTCGGCAAACCCCGGCGCAGCTGGTGGAAAACCGCACCATCTACGAGCGCCACGGCGCCGAACTCTCCATTTACGATACCTTCGCCCCCGCCGAGAAAGTGCGTCTGGATGCCGAGGAAGTGCTCTATTGCGGCATGATCACCGGCAAGAAGGTGCTGCACGGCCAACAGCAGTTCCAGTCCGACTTCCTGCCGCACGAGTCCTTCGTGATGGGCGCGGGCGAGACGGTGGAAATCGACTTTCCGGAAGCGCGGCTGGACGCGCCGACCAGCTGTCTGACGCTGGGCATCAGCCGCGAGCGCCTGCGCCAGGTCTGCGACCAGCTCAACCGCGACGAGCCGCTGCCCGCCGCCCTCGGCGAGCGTGACGCCCGGCGCGACCGGATGTTCCACATCTGGCATACCGAGGCGACGCAACGGCTGCTGGTGCGCATCGTCGACAGCTTCCTCAGCCAGGACGACGATCGCGACCTGGTGCTGAACCTGGGCGTCACCGAGCTGCTGTCGCGCATGCTGCGGCAGCAGGGTCGGCAGTTCCTGCTGGCCTGCGCGTCCACCGACCCCACCCGTCATGCGCTCACCGCCGTGCTGCGCCATATCGACGACCACCTCGACCAGCCGCTGGAAATCGACCACCTGTGCCGTATCGCCTGCATGTCGCGCAGCAAGTTCTACGAGCAGTTCCGCGCGGCGGTGGGTTGCGGGGCGATGGAATACATCCAGCAGCGGCGGCTGGAACGGGCGCGGGAATGGCTGGCGGCCGGGCGTGGCGTCACCGAAGTCTGCTATGCCGTCGGCTATGTCAATCCGAGTCACTTCACCCGGCGCTTTCACCAGCAATACGGCATGTCCCCGAAAGCCTATGGACAGGGACGGCGCTAGGACCGGCCGCGCGGGTTGCCCTCCGTCACCCCCTTGCCCATAATGCGGGCAGGGTCATCATGCCAATCCGGCCATGCCGATCACCGGCCTTTTGGGCGCGACCGCCCGCGGCGTCTTTAAATACCATCACAGGGAGAACACGATGGACGATCTTTATCCCCCCGGCCCCGGCGATGTTCCCGCCGATCTCACCCGACCCACCACCGCCTACAAGCACCGCGCCTGGCTGGCCGGCCTTAGCCTGGCCGTATTTCTGGGCGTTTACCTGTTCCTGGCGGGCTGGTTCGTGCATTCGGCCTACCGGCTGCTGGGTGACGGCATGGCCAGCGGCGGGGATGGCATCGGCAGTCTGGTGATGGGCGCGGGCGCGGCCTTCCTGGCAATCTTCATGGTGAAGGCGCTGTTCTTCCTGCAGCGCGGCGGTGCGCCGGATGCGGTGGAGGTGACGTCCACCGGCCAGCCCCGGCTGTTCGCTTTTCTCAACCGGCTGGCGGATGAAGCCGGCGCGCCGCGACCGGCCAAGGTCTACCTGTCGCCGCGCGTGAACGCGGCTGTCTTTTCAGACCTGTCGGTGTTCAACCTGCTGTTTCCGGCGCGCAAGAACCTGGAAATCGGGCTGGCGCTGGTGAATGTGCTGACCATGAGTGAACTGAAGGCGGTGCTGGCTCACGAATTCGGCCATTTCGCGCAGCGCTCCATGGCCATCGGCCGCTGGGTCTATGTCGCCCAGCAGATCGCTACCCAGATCATTGCCCGCCGCGACGCCCTCGACGGCTTCCTGCAGGGCCTGTCGCGCTTTGACCTGCGTTTGGCCTGGGTCGGCTGGCTGCTGTCGGTGATCGTCTGGTCGATCCGCTCGCTGATGGACGCGCTGCTGCGGGTGGTGGTGCTGGCCCAGCGCTCGCTGTCGCGGCAGATGGAATTCCAGGCGGATCTGGTGGCGGTGTCCCTGACCGGCAGCGATGAACTGGTGCATGCCCTGCACAAGCTGCAGGCTGCGGATGACGCCTGGAGCCGCGCCTTGCGTTTCGCCGAGTCGGAGATCGGCCAGGGCCGCCTGCCGCATGACCTGTTCGAGGTGCAGACCCGCATCATCGGCAAGACCGCCAGCATTCTCAACGATGACACCTATGGTCGCGTGCCGCCGGTGAATCCCGGCGCCAACGGCAAGCACCGGGTCTTCAAGACCAGCTTCGCCCAGCCTCCGCAGATGTGGTCCACCCATCCGTCCTCGTCCGACCGCGAGGAGAACGCCAAGCGGGTCTACCTGCCTTCCACCCATGACGAGCGCAGCGCCTGGCTGTTGTTCGACCATGTGGAAAGGCTGAAAACCAAGGCGGTGGCGACGCTGGTGGGCAATGATGTGAAGGCGCAGCCCGCCACCCCGGAAGACACCCTGCGCGCCCTCGACCAGCGCTATGGCCTGCAACAGTACGACACCCGCTATCGCGGCGCGTACCTGGGCCGCGCCCTGACCCGTCACGCCCAGCGTCACGACGAACTGTACGGGGCCTACCTGCAGTGCAAGGACGCCCAGGCGGCGCTCGCGGTCCTCTATCCCGAATCGCTGGGCGATGACCTGGCCCGCCTGCGCGAGCTGGATGAAGAACGCCTGACCCTGCAGGCCTTGCAGGAAAAGGTTTTCCAGGCCACGGGCGGACGACTGGTCTATCGCGGTCAGGAAGTGACCCGGCGGCAACTGCCCGCCCTGATCCGGCGGGTCAGCGCCGAGGCGGACGTAGTGCGCCAGCGCATCCAGGCCCATGACCGTGACTGCCGCACCGCGCACCTGGCCGCCGCCCAGCAGGTTGGCGGCGGCTGGCGGCAATACTTGCAGGGCCTCATCGAGGTGCTGCACTTTGCCGAGCACACCGCCGCCGACCTGGCCGATGCCAAGGGCCTGCTGGCGAATGTTTTCAATGTGGTCATCGCCGATGGCAAGGTCAGCGACGCCGAGCGCAAGCGCTTGGTTAAAGTCGCCGCGGCATTGCATGCCGCGCTGGCCGCGGTCCACCAGCAGAAGGGACAGGTTCGGCTGGACAGCAGCCTGCAGAACCGGCTGGATACCGGGTCCTGGAGCGCCATGCTGGGCGAGTTCCAGCTGTCGGCGCCCGATGAGCACAACATCGGCGAATGGCTGCGGGTCATTGACGGCTGGACGGACAGCGTGACCGGTGCCTGCAACGCCCTGGCCACCGCCGCTCTGGAACTGCTGCTGCTGGCCGAGGCCCGCGTGGCCGGCGCTGTTCATGGCGGTGAACCGGCCGGAGACGCGCCCGCGCCCTCCGCCGTGCCCGGCCAGTACGCCCGCCTTCTGGTCGGTCAGGAACGCGAACGCCAGAAGAAGCTGGACTGGTGGAGCCGCTTCCAGACCGCCGACGGCATCCTGCCGGGCACCGCCCGGCTGCTGGTGGCGGGCGGCATCGTCAGCGCCGTGCTGGGCTACAGCGCGGCGACGTCCTTCAGCACCACGGTCTCTGTCTACAATGGCCTGGGAATTCCGGTGATGGTGCACATCGACCAGTCCACGATCAACGTGTTGCCCTATGCCTCGGCAGAGGCATCGGTGGAGCTGGGGGATCAGGCCCGGGTGGAAGCGCGAACGGCGGAAGGGGCGTTGATTGAAACGTTCAACCCGGTTCTGGAAGGCCACGGCCATCACTACGTCTACAATATTGCCGCCGCTACGCCGCTGGTGGAGTGGACCGCCACCTACGGCAATGCCGCCGAGGTTCCGCCTAACATCATTGCTCCGGAACGCTGGCGCATTTCCAGCGCCAGCATCTTTTTCCATGAGCCGCCGCAGAGCGTCAGTACCAAGGGCGGCGGCGCCACCCGGCTGGTGCTGTCCGGGCCGGGTCGCGAGGCCGAGCCGGAGAAAGTGCTGGCGATGGTGAAAAGCCCGTCCGAGCAACGCCGTATCCTCGACCTCCATGCGCAATGGACCTCCGGTTCCGACCCGCAACGGGAGGCCTGGCAAAGCTTGTCGGCCCGGTTCTGAGCTGGTGCGCGGGCGGCGCCAGGCCCGTCTGATTTCAGGAGTTAGTTATGACTGCGTATTACGGCTTCCTCCCCGCCGAGCCGGTGCGGGCTGAAATCCTGGACCTGCTGGCCCGGCTGGCGCAACCATCGGCTGCGCCGCTGTACCCGCAATCCAACCGGCTGGCTGCGATGCTCACCGACGATGTCATCGACCACCTGCTACTGAAGCTGGTCCAGGCGATGCAGGCGGCGGGCGGTCAGGGCCACGGCCTGGTGCTGCTGCTGGGCGGCTTCATCAAGACCACCATGCACGGCCTGCTGAAGGTAATGCTGGGCAGCCCCGGCAATACCGAGGTAGACCGCCGCACCGACTTCATCCGCGCCGTGTTCCTGAACCTGCCGCAACAACCGCCGCGCATCGGCTTTGTGATGCCGGACGATCTTCATCGCCGGTTTCTGAAAGCCTTTGAAGAAATCGACGCCGGACGCGGCAAGGCGCAGGCGGCGGTGCTGGTGCAGGCCTTGGCCGAATTCACCGACCTGGCGCTGATCCATTTCTTTGACGGCTTTGTCGACCGGCTGAACCTGGGCTTCCTGCTGAAGAAGGGCGCGGCGGTGGCGCGCGGGCAGATGAAGGCGCAAAGCACGGCCACCTTCGGCAAGATGATCCCGGCGCTGAGCGACGCCGAGCTGAAGGCGCTGGCGGATTATCTGCGGCAGCGGATGGTAGAGGTCTAAGCGGGCGTTTTAGCGACGGAGCCTCCGGCAGTGCGGAGGCTCCGTCCCGATCCGCTTACTGCGGCATCAGCCACCGCAGCTTGGCCGGTTGCCGGTGCAGCATTGGTAGCGGCGCACTCTTGCGTTGGCGGCTGACCGGCGTGCCGGTGCGACTCTTGGTAATGGCCGGAACCGAGCCCAGACGGTTGTAAAGCACCGCCAGATTCCCGTTATAGTCCGCCAGCACGATATCCTTGAAACCGTCGCCGTTGACGTCGTCCACCGCCATACCCTGCGGGTTGTACCCCGCCGTGTAGGGAGCATTGAACAGGGTTTCCGGCTCCAGCTGTCCCGTCGCAGACTGGAGGAACAGACCCACGCTGGCCCAGCCGAAGTGGGCGATGATCACATCGGTGCGGCCATCGTTGTCCATATCGGCGGTGACAGTACTGCCGGAAATATCCTGACTCGGCAGCACCATCGGCGTGCCAAGCTTCCCGCTCGCCTGCTGCTGCAGGATGCAGAGCAGGGAATCCGGTCTGTCGCCGCCCGCTGTGAACAGCAGGTCGTCCCTTCCGTCTCCGTTAACATCGCCGATCGTTCCTGAGTTCAGCTTACGGCCGCCGGTGTCCGGATAGAAGGCTGTGCCGAAATTACGATCTGGATTTTGCAGGATGACGCCAAGGGCGCTGTCGCCCTGCCCGCTGATCACGGCCAGATCTATCCGACCATCGCCGTTGATATCACCTATAGCCAAATCCTCCTGGCCGCTATGATTTATGTCGTAGTCGCGGACGCCAAATCCACCCCAATACTGCATCCAGAATGTAACCGTGCCCGTTCCCCTGCCCGCGCCGACGATATCGGTCTTGCCGTCGCCGTTGAAGTCAGCAGTGCGAATTTGGTAGCCGTTGGTCCCGGCCAGCTGCTTCGTGCTTTGCCATTGCCCGGCGCTGTCACGTGACAGGATTTCCACACCGCAATTACCTTCACCAACCACGACTTCGGGCAGACTGTCGCCGGTCATATTCGCAATAGCCACTGAGGTAGCTTTGCAGACATAGGTGCTTTTCAAGCGAACACGGGTAGGGCCCGACAGCGTACCGTCACCCTGTTGCATGAACACCATCAGCGTGTAGTCATTCGCATTGTCAAATTCGAAACCGGTTGTCATGACGATATCCTTGCGCCCGTCGCCGTCAAGGTCACCCACCGCCACCGCTTCCGCCCAAGAGCCGGTATGGAAATAGACCGGCGTCTGGAACATACCGGAGTCGGCGGTGAAGCTCAGGGTAGGTGTCCATCCCGCCGCGTTGCCGTTCAGATCCCTCAGATTATTCACTCTTACTGTATAACGCTTTCCACGCTGCAACATTTCTCGGGGTTTCAGGGTAACCCGGGAGCCGTTTACGGTCTGGTCCGCTAAAATCCTTTCCGAATTGTCATCACGCTGCAACTGGACCACCAGCGTCGTCGGATCCACTGCCTCACTGAAGGTGAGCAGGATCGGGCTGTCCAGGGGCACTATCGTGGCATTATCCACCGGTATGGAGGACAGCAGGGCGGGAGCGTCGGCATCCGCCGTGATCGTGCGTTCGATATCTGTCCCCAGCGAATTGCCGACCCGGTCGGTCACGCTGCCCCGGATACGCAGGGTGTAGCGCCCACTGGCCAGCGGTGCAGAAGGAGTAAAGGTCAGCCGCCGCTTCGCGTAGGCGGTATAACCGCTGACAGGCTGGTTGTTCTTGTCCAGAAGCTGGACATTGTCGTTTCTGAACGATGCGCCATCCATGTCCTCGCTGAAATCCGCTGAAAAAATGGGCAGCGCGCTCTGGGTGGAGTCGGCGGCAGGCAGCAATTGGCTCAGTTGCGGAGGTTCCTTGTCCGAACCAAGCTCTCCGATTCGGTAGGCCAGCAGTTGCTGGCTGAACCCGTAATCGTAAGCGGGGTCGGGGAAGTGGGTCTGTGACATCGACTTTACCTGGCCGATGCCGTCCACATACCAGTCAAGGCTGGCATAGGTGATCGAGAGGTTGCTGCCGGACCGCGAGTAATGCAGGGTTTGAGTCCCCCGGGTTTCAATCTTGAGCGCTTGGCCAAAATGCCCGGCCGGGACATCCACGGCCTCCATACCTGCCACCGTCAGTTCGTAGTGGATAGACATGCGCTCATTGATGCCGTCGCCGTCATAATCGGAACCACTATCCTGATCGGGCTCGTCGGTCTGCACAAAGTGGTCGCCGATATGCAGCGGCAACCGCATCAGGTCAACATGCGTGGACCCGTCCTCAGCCCATAGAGACACGGTCTGGTTGGCAATGCTGAAAAACGCGTTAAATTCGGGATCTCCGCTTTCGGCATTATGCGAAACCATATCGTAGGCCGGATTACCCGCAATCAGACGCTTTCCGGTAATTTCCTGGATGGAGGTCGAGCCTTCCGGGGCATTGCTACTGCTGTCTGCCGTCTGGTACACCCAACGGGCGCCGGTCTGGGTGGGGATGAAATTGCCGGAGATCGGGTCTGACGGGGCTGCGGATTTCGTTGAACCGCTATCACCGCCACCGCAGGCGTTCAGCAGCAAGGACAGGGCCAGCAGGGTTGCCGGCATCTTCAGGGCATGGGGGTAACGGGACACAAGGCCTCCGGGGTGCGGTTTTCGGGAGGTCACTTGAATCCATCATCCATGACCGGGGCGGGCAGCGGATGCGCCCTGCCTGTCGGGGAATTGTAATTGACTTCATCTGAAATCCAAAACCGGCAGCGGCCTGAAATTTGCTAGACATAACCCTTGGCGTTGCTTTCACTCCAGGGTCCGATTTCATGCATTCCTCCCCGTTACTGGCGAAACCCTTCCCTCCGGCACCGGACGCCTCGCTGCCGCCCGCCCTGGCCTCCTTGCTGAAACAGGCCCAGAGCCCCGACGCCGTCGAGCAGGCGGCCGGATTCGGCCGCTGGTGGCTGGACACGCGCAGCGGCCAGTTGCTGCTGTCGACCGGCGCGGGACGGCTGCTGGATGTCGCGTCCGGCTGGCATGCCCGCCCCGATCAGGCGCTGGCCCATGTGCTGGCGGACGATCGCGTCCGGCTGCCCGCCGTGCTTCATGGTGAGGCGGAAAGCGGCGGCGACTGCGAATGCCGCATCATTCATGTGCTGGACGGCCTGCGCTGGGTTCGGTTCACACCCTTGCCGCCGACGCCGTCGCTGCCCGGACTGAAAACCGGCGTGCTAGTGGATGTGACCCAGGCCCGCCACGCACAGATGCGCGAGCATTTCAGCCTGGAGTCCAGCCGCCTGCTGGTGGGCGCGAATTCGCTGGGCAAGGCGATCACCAAGGTCATCCAGCTGGTCTGCGAGAACCTGGGCTGGGAGTGGGGCGCGTACTGGGCGCTGGAGCCGCACCCGATGGGCGCGCATCGGCTGGCCTGCGAATACTACTGGCATGCCGCCGAGTACCCGCTGGGTGCTTTCACCCGCGAAAGCAGCGCGTTGCGCATGCGACCGGGGGAAGGGCTGATCGGCAATGTCTGGCGCACCGCCCGGCCCGCCTGGGTCGAGGACATGGCCAACGACCGCCACTTCCTGCGCCGCGAAGGCGCGCGCGCCTGCGGCCTGCAATCCGGCTATGCCTTTCCGGTGTCGTACATGACCCCGGACGGCCGCCGTCACAGTCCCGGCGTCATGGAATTCTTCAGCAAGCACGCCCGCCAGCGCGAGGCGCAGCTGCCCGCGCTGGCGGGCGTGATCGGCGCACTGGTGGCGCAGGCGGTGCAGCGCATGGAGCAGCAGGAAAGCATCCGCAAGCTGTCTCAGGTGGACGATTTGACCGGCCTCTACAACCGCAACCGCTTCCACCAGATTCTTGACGCCGCCTGCCTCAGCGCCACCGCCGACGGCGCGCAGTTCGGGGTGCTGTTCATCGACCTCGACCGCTTCAAGCCGATCAACGACGCCTTCGGCCACGATGCCGGCAACGCGGTGCTGCGGGAATTCGCACAGCGCCTGCAACAGCTGGCCCCATCCGGCTGCGCGGTGGGGCGGCTGGGCGGCGATGAATTCGCCATGGTGACTGGCCCCGCCGAATCGGTGGCGGCGCTGAAGCTGCTGGCGGAACGGGTGCTGCGGGCCGCCGTCACCCCGTTCTGGTTCGGCGATCAGGAGCTGACGGTCTCGGCCAGTGTCGGCATCAGCCTGTTTCCCGACAACGGCTGGACCGGCGCGGAACTGATGCGCAGCGCCGACGCCGCCATGTACCGCAGCAAGCAGGGCGGCCGTAACGCCCTCAATTTCGTTTCCGACTGCGCCACCGCCGATCTCGCCGAACAGCAGTCCTCGCTGGCGCAGCAGCTGACGATGGAAGCCGAGCTGCACCATGCGCTGATCAAGGGCGAGTTCTTCCTGGAGTACCAGCCGCTGTTCGATTTCGGCCGCTCGGGGCAGCGCATGGCGGCGGTGGAGGCGCTGATCCGCTGGCGGCGCGGCAACGGCGAGCTGGTGTCGCCGGAGGTGTTCATTCCCATCGCCGAACACAGCCGGCTGATCCTGCAGATCGGCCGCTGGGTGATGGAACAGGCCTGTCGTGATCTGGCGCGGTTGCAGCGCGGCGGCTTCCCCGACCTGCAGGTCAGCATCAACCTGGCCGCGCCGGACTTCGTCAACGCCCGCCTGCCGTCCGAACTGCTGGCGCTGACCGAGGCCTGCGGCATCGCTCCGCAGCATGTGTGTCTGGAGATGACCGAGGGCATGGTGATGAAGCATCCCGACAAGGCCGTTCCGGTGATGACGCTGTTGCGGCAGATGGGTTTCAAGATCAGCCTGGATGACTTCGGCATGGGCCATTCCTCGCTGTCGCGGCTGAAGGAGCTGCCGGTGTCCTACCTGAAGATCGACCGCTCGTTCATTCGCGGCATTCCCCACGATCGCGGCGACAAGGCGATCATCCGCACTATTCTCGACCTGGGGCGGCACATGGGCGTGCCGGTGATTGCGGAGGGCGTGGAAACGGACGCGCAGTTCGGCTTCCTGCGGCAGTTCGGCTGCACCTTGATTCAGGGGTTCGTGCTGGGCAGGCCGAAGGGCCTGCAGGATTTGCTCGGTGCCGCGCCGTTGTCCGGCGCGGGCTGAAGCCGCCCGCCGGTTACACAAAAAACAAGCTGTTCAGTATCTGTGGTACACAGTCCGTTCGCTATCTCTCTAATCTGTATAGGACATTTCGTGGACATCTGTGCTCCGCCGCATGTCTTTGTCCTTCTGATTAGCCGAGGTTGCCATGTCGCTTATCCGTTTGTGTTACGTCAGCAGAGCTACCTTCAAACCTTATACGGTCAATGGAATGGACCAGCAGGTCGCCGGGATCCTGTCGCAGTCCCGCATCAACAACCAGCGCCGCAATCTGGTGGGCGCGCTGTATTACGCCAACGGCGTGTTCTTCCAGTGCCTGGAAGGCGAGGAAGCCGCCATTGACCGACTGTTGGCGCAGTTGCAGCAGGACGACCGCCACACCGACCTGCGGGTGCTCAGCCGCCTGCCGATCCGGGAGCGGGCCTTCCAGGATTGGGAAATGAAGTACGCCATGCTGGACCGGGAAATCCGCCAGTTCCTGCGTGAACAGCATCTGGGCAAGTTCGACCCCTACAAGTTCACTTCACCCATGACCGAGGCGTTGGTCAAGGTGCTGCTGGCCGCCCAGGATGTGGAAACGGAGCAACTGGAAGCCGTCGTCAGCCAAGCGCACCGCCCGTCGTCCTCGCTGTTGCTGCAACCGATGTTCATGCTGGTGGTGGGCTTGCTGGCCGGCGCGGGCCTGGTGGGGTTGTTCGGCTACTGATGTAGCCGGGTGCATCCCGTCCATGGCTTGACTACCTGGCGCTCTCCGCCGGGGCCGTTATCCTGTCGCAAACCTTCGGAGATACTCATGACCGATCCTGTCCTGATCTACGGCGCCAACGGCGGCATCGGCTCCGCGCTGGCGCGGCGGCTGCATGCCGAAGGTCGCCGCGTGCACCTGGCCGGACGCCGCGCCGAACCGCTGGCGGCGTTGGCCGCCGAACTGGATGCGCCTTACACCGTTGCGGATGTGCTGGAACCGGCATCGTTCGCCCAGGTACAGGCCGAAGCCGGGCCACGGCTTTCCGGGCTGGTCTATGCCGTCGGCAGTATCACGCTGAAGTCGCTGGCCCGCCTGACCGAAGCCGATGCCCTGCGCGATTATCGCCTGAACGCGCTGGGCGCGGCGCTGGCGGTGCAGGCGGCCCTGCCTGCTTTGAAAAGCTGCGAGTCCGGCGCGTCGGTGCTGCTGTTTTCCAGCGTCGCGGCGCTGAACGGTTATCCGATGCATGCGTCGATTGCCATGGCGAAGGGAGCGGTCAACGGGCTGGTGCTGGCGCTGGCCGCCGAGCTGGCCCCGCGCATCCGTGTCAACGCCATCGCCCCGTCGCTGACCCGCACCGGCCTGGCCGCCGGGTTGCTGGCCAACGAGAAGACCGCGCAGGCGCTGGCGGAACTGCATCCGCTGCCGCGTGTCGGCGAGCCGGAGGAGGTGGCGGCGCTGGCGCGTTTCCTGCTGTCCGGCGAGGCGTCGTGGATGACCGGGCAGGTGGTTGCGCTGGACGGGGGGAGGTCGGGGGTGAGGCCGAAGGGCTAATAGGAAACAAAATGATGCTGTTTTAGAGGCTCGTCTTGTCGGCGTCACCAGCCGTCGCGTCCTGATGATTCTTCATAGTTCACCAAGGTACTCGTACCCTATAATGGCGGAAATTACCCACATGGATAATGGCGGACCGCCCATGGAATTCGAACTCGAATCCCCCAATTATTTTGCTGCAGCCGCAACACCTGACACATCAGGTGATCAGGGGAAAATTCCGTTTCTGGAATTTTTCGCGGGCAGCGGTTTAGTTGCTCAAGGGATGAGGGACAGCTTTCGCCCTGTGTGGGCGAATGATATCTGTGCCAAAAAGGCCATCGTCTATCACGCCAATCACGGCTCCGGTCATTTCAAGCTGGGCTCCATTACCGACATCAAGGGGCGTCAACTGCCCGCCACACCCATGGCATGGGCTTCTTTTCCTTGTCAGGATTTGTCGTTGGCCGGTTTGACTGGCGGTATTCACGCCTCTCGCAGCGGACTGGTGTGGGAATGGCTGCGGGTTATGGATGAGATGCGCCAGAGGCCCCCGGTTTTGGTGGCGGAGAATGTCGCTGGACTGGTGTCTTCCGCGAACGGAGCGCACTACCGCGCTTTGCATGAAGCCTTGCGGGAGCGCGGTTATCAGGTTGGGGCGGTGTTGATGGACGCCCGCCACTGGGCTCCTCAATCCCGTCCGCGTGTCTTTGTGATCGCCATTGATAAAGAGGTTGGCATTCCTGCCGGCTTGGTAGATTCTCGGCCGAATTGGCTGCACACCAGCGCTATTCGCAAGGTCGCCGAAGGTCTGAGTGACTGGGTCTGGTGGAATATGCCTGAACCGGCGTCACCCCTATTGTCTCTGGAAGAAGTTATTGAATGGGATGCGCCATTCCATGATCCGGTTACAGAGGCCCGGACGCTGGCTCTGATTGCGCCGAAACATCGGGAGCGCCTCGACGCGATGGGTGATGATGTCCGTTTTGTGGCTCCGGGCTACAAGCGCACGCGGAACGGCAAGCAGGTACTGGAACTGCGCTTTGACGGTCTTTCCGGCTGCTTGCGCACCCCTGAAGGCGGCAGCAGTCGTCAGGTTATCGTGATCAAGCAAAATGGCCTACTCCGCAGTCGTTTGCTGACGGTGCGTGAGGCGGCGCGACTGATGGGGGCACCCGATACTTACCGTATTCCCGGCAGTTATAACGATGGCTACAAGGCCATGGGCGACGCTGTCGCGGCGCCAGTAGCCGGTTGGTTGGCTCAGCATTTGCTTAAGCCCTTGGTGGAGGCGACTAGCCGTGGATGATCTGCAAACCCGTCTGCAAGCATTTTGTCATGCGAAGAAAATTCGGGGGAAAGGCCCCTTGGCGGTGGTTCTGCATCTCACTCGTTATGCCAAAGAAAAGGGCTTACCGCTGGATGCTGCTCAGTTAGTGACTGAAGGCTCCGGTCAGGTATTGGGACTGGGTAAAGGTGCTGTGCAGAAGGTGCTGAATGATTATGGCATCAAGCTTGTACTGGCTGAAGAAGGCGGTCGCACCAGTCGAGGCAGCTTAGGCTATATGAAGGACTATGTGGCTTTTCTGAACTCCTTGCAGGCTGATGGATTAGCCGATATGGCCGCAGTTGAAGGCTGGTGGATTGAAAGAGTCAGGGAGCATTTCTCGGCCAAGCCGTTCCGCCTGAAGTTCGACCCCGCCAAAAGCATGCAGGCGATTATTCAGGATTTGCTGGCACAGGCAAAAAAACGTCAGCAGGAATCCAGCGGTACGATGTATCAAGGCGCCATGTTGCAGCATCTGGTGGGGGCCAAGTTGACGCTGGCGATGCCGGAGCTGACTATCGAACATCACGGCGCGTCCGTGGCGGATCAGGTCAGCGGACGCTCCGGGGATTTCGTGATAGACAATACGATCATTCATATCACTACTTCGCCGGGTGAAGCGGTGGTGCGCAAGTGTCTGGAAAATATCAACGCTGGGGCAAAACCCATCATTCTGACGTTGGCTGATGGCGTGACGGTCGCCAAAGGATTAGCTGCTTACCTGGATTTGGCCGGTCGCATCGACATCATGGACGCAGAGCAGTTTCTGGCGGCCAACCTCCATGAGTTGAGTCTTTTCAAAACGGCGGCGCGTTGGGATACGTTACAGAAGCTGGTGGAAGTTTATAACCAGATTGTGGAAAAACATGAAACCGATCCCAGTCTGAGGATTGATGCGGGCTAGCTGGTATGACGGACATCTTCTCTCCAGAAAAACGCTCGTCGATCATGCGGAGCGTAAAGGCCCGTGATACCGGGCCGGAGATGAAGGTGCGGCGGCTGATCTGGAGCTTGGGTTTCCGCTATCGATTACATGCCAAGGATTTGCCGGGTAAGCCCGACTTGGTTTTCCGGGGGCGGCGGAAAGTCATTTTCGTACATGGTTGTTTTTGGCATGGCCATGACTGCAAGCGCGGTTCGCGGGTTCCCGTGGCGAATGCGGAGTACTGGCGGGCGAAGGTGGCTGGAAATGCAGCCAGAGATGCGGAAAGTTGCCGGAGGTTACAAGGGGCGGGTTGGGAGTTTCTGGTGATTTGGGAGTGTCAACTGAGGGATGAAGAAGTCTTATCCGCGAGGGTAAGGAAATTCTTAGGGGCTACAGACTCCCGACATTGAAGTACTGTCAGCATTATTGCTGCTTTAGCCAAAGACAGGACTCATATGTTTTCTGATGTGGCGATGAAGTGGTGCTTCGGAAAATTCCTAGCAGCACCACTATTTTCGAACGGTTGTCCTCTCTGCCGGAAGATTTTATCGTTGAAAGTCGGGATGACCATCCGCCATCTGAACAGGAGGAGCGCGGATGGCGGAGAATTGGGTCGGCTAGTCTCGCCCCCTCAAAAATTCTCCCACCGGTTCATATCCAGCAACCCCGCCTCCCGCGGCTCCGTTTCCCGCATGTACGCCGTAAAGTCATGGAACACCTCCCAGAAATCCGTCCGCGTACGCCTGACTCCCCAGCGCGCCGCCACCGCCTGGAATTCTTCCGGCGACCCCGCCAGCCGCAGCGCCGCCACAAAGCGCTCCAGTTCGTCCGACGGCACATCAAACGCGAAATTGGGATAGCTGCCCTGCACCCCCGGAAACACCGTCAGCGTGTCCTGCTCCGGCTGGTAGCGCCAGTCCTCGCCCAGCATGAAGGCGACGTTGCTGTGGGCGCGGTTGCGGATCAGCGAATACACCTCGCGGTGGCCCTGGCCGTCACGCACGCGCAGCAGCGTCAGTTCCGGCATCAGCTTCACCACCGGCAACTGCGCCGCCGGTTTCGCCGCCAGCCGCGCCAGCGCCCGGTCGGCGATGCGGGCGAACTCCGGTGCCTCCGGTCGGCTGCAGTCCGCCCCGGCCGCGCAACGGTTGATCGGGTCCGGCCGGGCGTTGACGGCGGCGAAGCGGGTCAGCAGCCGTTCGGCCAGTTCGTCATGCGGGTTGGCGGTGGCATAGGCTTCGCGGGTCGGCGCGCCGGTATCGGGTTCGCCGTAATCCAGCCATACCTTCAGCTTGCCGCTGCCCTGATACCAGTCGTCATAGACCGTGCGCCGCACCTTCGGCGGCAGCAGGCGCAGGAAGTTGATCTCCGCGCCGTTGCGGATCAGGTCGAAGTAGAGCCGTGTTTGCGCCTGGTGCGATACCGTACCGAAGACGTTGAAGTTGGCCACCAGCCCGTAATAGGTGCGCTCGAACAGCGGGTAGTCCATCAGCCAGAAGGTTTGCGGAATCTCCCCGATCAGCCCTTGGCGCACCGCCGCGCTGTCGAAGTGGCGGAAGACGGTCAGCAGGGCGTTGCGATTCCCGCCGTCGCCGTTCCAGACATCGTCCAGCGATGCGCCCTGCGGTTCGGCGGCGGCATAGGCGGCGCTGCGCAGGCGCTGGTACAGGTTGCGGTCACGCTTGAACCGCGCCCATTCCGGGGCCAGATCGAGCAGGCCGTCCTTCTGCCCGGCCAGCCCCAGCAGTGGCGAGGCGGTGGCGCGGTGCACGGGGTCGGTGATGTACAGGTCGCTGTCCGGCTTCTGGAAGATGGTCCAGAACTGGTCGCGGATGACGTCGGTGGCGATCTGGCCGTGGCATACCGGACCGCGGATGAAGGTGCGCACGAAATACTCGGCGTGGTCCAGCATGAACTGGTAGCGCCCGCGTGCGGGCAGCGCGGCGAAGGTGGTGAAGGGATTGGCGCGCGCCGCTTCGTCATAGCCGGGCAGGGTGCCGGCCTTCCACGCCGGGGCCAGGAACTGCTGGCGGGTCCGCGCCAGCAGGGCCGGGCTGAGCGGGAAGGTGATGTGCGTCTTCAGCACGATGACGCCTTGCACCGGCCGCAGCCGGTAATAGACCGGGCCTTGCGGATCGTCGTTGGGGGCGGCGGTGGTGATTATCCGTATTGGTTTGCCCGGCGGCGTATGCGAGCGCACCAGCTCGAAGAACTGGCTGTCGGGTAGGTCGCTGAAATACAGGTGCGCCAGGAACAGGTGTTCGTACAGCCAGCGCGCCATCAGCCGCTCGCGCGGGCCGCGCTGGTTGAGGAAGGCCTCCCATTGTTGCAACTGGACCTGCTCCTCGGGACGGGCGTGGCGCACCAGCGCGTTGTCGGTTGGCGCGCCTTCCTGCAACCACTGGCTGACCAGCGTGTATTCACTGTCGCTCAGGCCGGTCACGCCCAGCGGCATGCCCTCGCGCGGGTGCTTGCGCCGGTATTTGTCGAAGCTCTGGTCATCCGCCGGACAGGTATTTTGCCGGGTGACGCCCAGCACCAGATCGTCCGGCAGCCGTTCCCCGGCCACGAAGCCGTTCTCGCGCCCCAGGGCCAGCATTTGCGCCAGCAGCCGCGCCTGACCGCCGCGCCCGTCGTTACCCGCCACCGCGTAGAAGCCTTTCTTGCGCCAGTCGGCGGCGGTGTTGGCGTCGGTAAACAGCCGCGTCGGCGCGGCAGGCTTGGTGCGCGCGCCGTCATAGACCAGCGCCTGTGTCGCGCCCCGGTTCAGGCCGTCGGCGCTGCCCAGGTTCAGCTGGCAGGGCGATTCGTAGCAGGCGTGGCAAGCCACGCACTTGTTCTCGAAGATGGGCTGGATCTGGCGCGACCACGAGACTTGCGCCGAGGCGGCCAGCGGCAGCAGGGCCGCCGCCGTCAACAGCAGCAGGCGGAATAGGGCGGGGAACAGGGGCACGGGGGAAGGCTCCGGAGGCGGTTCTGGCGGCTAGGATGCGTCGCCGCTCCGCCGGACGCAAGAGCAGCTATGTAGCGCCCCCGGCGTCTTACAGCAGCGGCACGGTATTCTCGCCGCGTTCATACACCACATCCGCTCGGCTCGCCGGATTCAGAGCTTGGCCGGACTTTTATTCAGCGGATCAAGCACAATGGGAGGGAGAGGGCCCCTGCCAGCCTTGCCGTCACCAGCCGCGGCCGCAGCTGGTGTTGCCGCAGGCGCAGTAGCTACGGGCTTTTTTGGGGCAGCTGGCTTTTTAGGAACCGCTGGTTTCATGGGGTCAGCAACCTTCATGGCAGGCGGCGCCTCCTCGGGGGCTTCAACCCCTGCGGCTCCGCTACCGTTCAGCGCAGCAACGACGTTAGCGTAGTCGGCGGCACTCAGGTTTTGGCGAAGTTTGCCGGTAAACGCTGTCATCAGTTCCCAGTATTTGGTGGCATAGAGGTTGGCGTTGTTGATATTGGCCTGCGCCGTGGAAATATCTTCCTGCAACAGGATGATGCAGCTTTGCACGACGGGATTGACGAAGGTCTGCCCGTCGGCAATACGTTGCGCCAGATTAGTCTGACGAGCCATCAGCGATTTCAGTACCGGGTCGTTATCCAGCACATAGTCAGCCCCTTTTTCCTTTTTCAGGCGAGCGCTTTCTTTATCAATCCGTTGATTGGCGGCTTTCAGTTGGTTGGTCATCAGTTCCAGGCCGATGTCCTCGCTGTCAACGGACTGGCCGGCACTGCGTCCCAAAATGGAGGTACACACTTCCCTCCCGAAGCCCAGCACCAAGGTATCTTTCGTGATTTGCTGAACCGTGGCCGCCAGTTTTTCGATGGTGGCGTCGGAGACCCGGGAGCCGCCACCATTGCCGATATTGGCGGCCAGGGTCTGGCTGCTGGCGTGAGAGGAAGGTATCAGGTTCGTCATGGCTGTTTTCAGCGACTCCAGCTCGGCCTTGGCCTTGTCCATGGCATCCTGGGCCTGTTTCAAGTCTGATTCAGCGTTACCCGTGGCTTCCTGGTTGTTCTCTTTTGCCTTCTCGGTGTCGTATTTGGTCTTGGCGTTGTCACGTGCGGTGGTCAAGGTGGTGACTTCGGTTTCCTTCTTGTCCACCAAGCTGGCCAGCGTGGCGTAGTCGGCGGTATCCATGGCCTCGGCTTTACCGGTCAGCGCTACCGTGGGCGGCGTAACGGCCCCGGTCAGCTGTTCAATCGCCAGGATGGAAACCATGGTGCTCTGGAACCGTCGTTGCAGGGTTTCCAGGCCGATGGGAGAAATCGCTCCGTTGGCGAAGCCTTCGCAGTTGCGGTAAGTGATGTCGCGCAGGGCCTGGATGGCGGCGGTGCGCAGTCCGATATTGGTGGAGCTGATGTTCTGGGCAACCGACATGCCCAGTTTCAGCTTGTCCTCGGCTTGCAGGTTGAGGCCCAGGCTGGAGGCGAGGGCATTCATGGCGTCCGGGCTGGGCTCAGCGCAAAACGCACTGTAGGAGGCGGCCAGGGTGTTGTCGGCCGGTGAAACCGCCGGATCTTCCGAGGCGGCCGGGGGTTGGCCCTTCGGCGGAGCCGCCTTGTCGGTTCCGGGCTGATATCTGGGGATGGAATAGACAACCCGGTGCTGGGCGCCCAGCGCTTCGGCCTGAACCGCTCCGAGGGCGAACGACTTGGGTGGCGTGGCGTGGGTCTGGCAGGCGGAGATTCCGACAGCCATGGGGATAAGCACAAGCAGATGCCGTGTTTGCATGATCTCAACTTCCGTGTTGGTTGAATTACGTCCAGAACAAACGCTAGGCAGGAAGTGAAAAACTGTCAAGGCAATTTGCTGAAGCGGCCTGCGTCTGACGCTTTGTGAAGTACGTCACGTTTCCCGTATGGCTTGGCCATGGGCTTGAAATACCTGTATTTCCCTACTTTACACCTGCCTTTTCTTGCTCTAATAAGCATTCATCCCTTCGCCGGTTTCGTTGCCGGCCGCAGGAAGCCGTTCGTTCAGGAAGCAACACACCATGCAGGAACCGACCAGAAAACTGCTGTTGGGACTCGCCATCGGCGCAATCGTGGGCACCGTGGCCTACTATCAGGTCGATAGCCGTCAAAAGGCGCAGAAAACCCAGGCCGCCAAGGTTGCCCTGCAGGACAACGAAGCCGCGATCCGTAATGTGGACAAGATGGTCGCGGACATCATGGCCCCGTCCAAACCCGAGGCCGCTACCGACCGGTCCGAGATCATTAACCGTTTCGCGGCCGCCCTGGTGAGCGCCAAGGCCAGCGCCCCAAAAGGCGAATTCAACGCGGTCTATTTCGATACCCGCCTGGGGAAGGTGCTGGACAAGACAACCATGCCCAAGATTGGCATCAGTTATGCGTGGCATGACCAGTACGAGACCCCGTCCGAGGATTTCGGGGCGTACTGGGCCGGAAAAGCGGGTTTCGACCAAGACACCCTCAAGTATTTCAAGGTGGATATTTCGCAGGGTGTCGCCCGCATCGCGGTGGATGGGGTGGTGGTGTACGAGGGGGATGAAAAAGCAGAGTTCCCCTACCATTTTTCCCGGGGTGACCATCTGGTTGAAGTACGCTTCTTCAACAATTGGCATACCACCGACCTGGCGGTATCGATAGTGAATGAAGATGAGGTCCAAGAGGAAAACCGGCACCCCGTCTCCCTGCCCATCAAGCACTCCCGGCCGTCGGACCCGTATGAAGAAAGCAACCAGGGCCTGGCGTTCCTGCCCCAGCAAAGCGCGACCCTGTCCGTGGGCAGCCTGTCGCCGGAATTTACGGCTAACCCGCCCCAGCTGCTTCTGGTGGGCATTTACAAGTCCACACTACCGGACTCTTCGGTCACCGTCGTTCTGAACAAGGCGCCCACGCCGCTGATCCTGATGCTGGACGGAGGTTCTGGCGTGCACTGGGTGATCAAGAACCCCGCCAACACCCCGATCGCCAAAGTCATTCACTCTCGCGACACCAGTGTCAGTCTGGAAACACCCGTCCCGATTCCGGTGGAGGCGAAGGAGTTTCCGTCGTTGACCAGTTTCCGGAGCGATGACCTGAGCTGCAGCTGTGCCGGCGCCTATTTTCATTGCGAAAACCGGCCGTTGCTGCCACTGATCAACGCCTTGCAGTTAAAAACCGGCCTGCCGGTATATGGCTACACAATGGAATACGAGGCCGCCATGGTGGAAGCGCCGAAGCAAATCCTGGCCGGAACGCTGAAGAATCTGGGTGGTCAATTGCAGCGATTCCGGGACGAGAGCCGCCAGTGCAGCGCCAAGGCCAGCCCGAATTTCGACACCATGCTGGATGCCTTCTGACAACCCCCATTGACCGGAGGAGCCGGAGATGCGCCAAAGTATTCTGCCGCTAGTGTTCGGGATTGCCGCCGGTGCGGGCCTCGCTTTCATGGGATTGTCCGCCTTCAACACGATGCGGGGCGATCTGGTCATGCCGGATTTGGCCATCTTCCAGACCCCCGGCAGCCGGATCAGGGCGCTGGACGAGTTTGTGCACGAAGACATCGGCAAAGTCACGGCGAGTGATATCGCGGCGGCCAAGGCATCCGCGGCCCCCCCGTCCACGGGCTTTTCCGTGGGGGTCAGCCATTCATCGGCCAGCGGGGAGTCCTTGCGTTGGCCGGATGCCAATCCGATGAGCGTGACGCTGGGGAAGTTGCCGCTCCGTTACCGCCTTACCCCGCCGCGTCTGGTGGTGGTGGGCCTGACCCGCCCGTTGTACCGGCACAAGGAGGTCTCGGTGATCCTGGACCGGATCCCGGTTCCGGTCATTCTGATCATGATTTCCGGCGAGCCGGTGGATTGGCGGCTTAGCAACCCGGCGGGCAATGCCTTGCTGAAGGTGATCCACGGCCCCGGAACCCGGGTGTTGATGGAGCCGGGCAGCACCGTGCCGGTTGAGCAGCAGGCGCTGGGGCGACTGGATACCTATCTGGACGGCGACCCGGTGTGCCAGTGCCTGAGCGGCTTTTACTATTGCCACGGCAAGCCGGTGCTGCCCCTGCTGAACGAGATCCAGGTCAAGACCGGGGCGCTGGTGTACGGTTATGCCTTCGGCCGTGACACGACCGCCATGATGGTGCCGACCACGCTGGTGGAACCCTCGCTGCCGCGAATGATGCCGGTTTACCGGGATTACCGGCTGGCCAAGGAGGCCTGTATTGCTTCGGCGGAGCCTCAGTGAGTCCTGATGAAATTGGCCCGTTAACGGGCTTTACCTTTACATGGAGTATTTCCGCCGATGTCCCGACTTTCCCTTTCCTTGGTTGCTAACGATGTGTTGCGGCGGTTTCAAGCCTTGTTGCTGCTATGTCTGCCGGTTTCCTCGGCATTGGCCGACACCGTGGTGATTCGGGATGATGATCCTCAGGTGAAGAAGCTGGTGGCGGTGTATGAGCGCTTCCGTGAGGCGGCCCTGAAGGATGACGAGGTGACGGCGCGGCGTTTGCTGGCGGGGTATTCGGCGGGGTCGATTGATAACTGCCTGAAGGAGTACCGCTGTGCGAAAGCGAATGGCGGCAGTTTTACGGGAATGTTGCGGCAGCAGATCAAGAACGGGTTTTATCCGGATTTGAAGGGCAGTGTGCCCTGGGTGTTTGACGGGGGGCATTATGATGCGCAGACAGCCCGGTTGCGTTGGACGTCGCAGGAGAATTGGGGGCAGATGCGTTCGACGGGGTCTTTTGCGGTGGATTTTGTGTGGGTGGATAAGGGGTGGCGGGTGTTGTCGTCGGGCGGGGTGTCGAGAGTGGGGATGTAGGGCAAGGACGGTGCCGAGGGCTATGACGCCTATGTCGATACCTATCTGAAGCGTCTGGTCTCCGGGCCGCTGCGGTTGTCCTATAACCCGTGGCGGGCACGTCGCGCAGCCTGTCCAGCTTTGTGTCGCCGGTGGTTCTGGATGATCTGCAGCAGCGTCTGGCGGCGGAGGCGCTGTTGAAGCAGTTGAAGTCCGGCAAGAGTGTCCGCGAGAGCATGGAGGTGGCCAATCTGCAGCAGTCGGCGCTGAATGCCTTGGGCAGCATCGAGATTACGGACAAGGAGTATCTGCTGTTCAACGAGGCGACGAGGGAGTTGCTGGCGATCAATGGGGATAATTACAGTCAGGTGATGGGGGCCTTTTTGCTGGGTGTGCGAAGGTGGAGGCGGGGCAGGCGAAGAGTTTGGGGAAGTCGATGAAGAGGATTGTGGAGGCGGTGGGTTATTTGAATAGGGTGTGTTTTTGAGGGGTGTGTGACTTCCGGAGCCTGTAAATAAAACCGTGTAACTGCTTTTCCGCCTCTGGTACAAGAGGCCCATGCTGGAGAAGCAGCCATGAGCAGACCCCGCAAGACCAAGCCCGTTGATGACGGGCTGACCCCTGAGATTCCTGATCACGTCATCGAGGAAATTGCCCGCCACGTCAAAACGCCCGATGACCTGAACCGGCTCAGCCGCCAGTTGCTTAAGCTAACTGTAGAGAAGGCCCTGTCCACTGAGTTGACCGAGCATCTTGGTTACGACAAGCATGCCTTCGCCGGGCGTGATTCCGGCAACAGCCGCAACGGCTTTGGCGAGAAGACGCTGAAGACCACCGACGGCGAGATCGAGATCAGCACGCCCCGCGACCGTAACGGCAGCTTTGAGCCGTTGCTGGTGCGCAAGGGCCAGACCCGCTTCACCGCCATGGACGACCAGATCCTGGCGCTCTACGCCCGGGGCATGAGCACCCGCGATATCTGCGACATGTTCCAGCAGCTCTACGGCGTCGAGGTTTCCCCGGCGCTGGTCAGCAAGGTTACGGATGCGGTCATCGAAGAGGTGATCGCCTGGCAGAACCGGCCGCTGGATGCCCTGTACCCCATCGTCTATCTCGACTGCCTGGTGGTCAAGGTCCAGCAGGATCAACGCGTGATCGACAAGTCCGTCTATCTGGCGCTGGGTATCAACCTGGAGGGGCACAAGGAGTTGCTGGGCCTGTGGATGACCGAGAACGAGGGGGCGAAGTTCTGGATGAACGTGCTGACCCAACTCCAGAACCGGGGCCTGAAGGACATCTTCATCGCTTGCGTGGATGGCCTGAAGGGCTTCCCGGATGCCATCCGGGCGGTCTATCCCCAAACCCGCATCCAGCTTTGCATCGTGCATCAGGTACGGCATTCGCTGAAGTACGTCACTGACAAGGATCGTCGCCCGGTGGCGGCCGATCTGAAGACGATTTACCAGTCGCCGACCCGGCAGGCCGCCGAAACCCAGTTGGACGTTTTTACCGGGAAGTGGGATGGCAAGTATCCGAGCATCAGCCGGTCATGGCGGAATAACTGGGAGAATCTGGTGACGCTGTTCGACTATCCGGACGACATCCGCAAGGTGATCTACACCACGAACGCCATCGAATCTCTGAACAGCGTCATCCGCAAGGCGATCAAGCTGAAGAAGCTGTTCCCCACGGATGATGCGGTGTATAAGCTGGTGTATCTGGCCATCCAGCAGGCCTCGAAGAAGTGGTCGATGCCGGTCCGGGACTGGAAGCAGGCCCTGAACCGGTTCAGCATCGAGTTCGAAGACCGGATGCCGGATCAACTATAAAATCCGCAGTTACACGGAATCGTTTACAGGCTCACTTCCGTCACGTTTCCTGTTCCGGCGGGCTGAGGGGTTGAAATTCGGGGATTTCCCTACTTTACGGCTGTCTTTTTTTGGACTAAAAAGGAGCAATGCTCGGGCTTTGTCTGATGCCCTATCCCTGAAGGAAGTTGCCCGTTGGCGGGTTTTACATGGAGTGTTTCCTGGATGTTCCGATCCTTTTTATCTTGTGTGAATGTGTGTCTGGCAGCGGCTTTTGGCCGGGTTGCTGATGCGTTGGCTGTAGTCCTAGGCTGGGGGGGTGAAGAGGAGCCGGGTGGAGCGGATATCGTGTCTGACCCCATTTTTAATAATGGACCCCGTTTTTAATGCGTTTTCTCCAAGATAGTTATAACTTTGCACGATGGATAGGAGCATAAGATGGCATTGTTCGACCAGCAAACCTTAATTGAAAGAGCAAAAAGGGAACAGATATCAAAGCGTTCCGTAAGTATGGAAGGACTCATAAAAGAAAGTGTTGAAGCCTCTGCCAGAATGAGTAGTTTTGATATTTTTCTTTCGCACAGCTATCTTGATAGGAAAATTATAATTGGAATTAAGTTGGCTTTAGAGGATCTTGGTTACTCTGTGTATGTTGACTGGATAGATGACCAGCAGCTAAGTAGACTAGAGGTCAGTAAGAGTACAGCTCAAACATTAAGGGCTCGTATGACGCAGTCACGGTCATTATTATATGCCACTACACAAAATGCTGAAAACTCAAAATGGATGCCTTGGGAACTTGGTTTGATGGATGGACTTAAACAGAAAGCAGCAATCCTTCCGATTGCATTAAATCCGAATCAACCAGAGGAATATAGAGGGCAAGAATATCTCGGTGTGTACCCATATGTTGTCAATACAGGTGGAACATTATTTGTCCATAGGACTTTGACTGAATATATGTCTTTTAGTCGATGGATTGCTGGCCAGCACATATAATAGGGGGTGTATTGAATTGAATGAAGATCAGATTCGTCAGTTCGAACTAATTCAGCAAATTATTTCGAGAATGGCAAACAACTCTTTCTTAGTGAAGGGATGGAGTCTGACTTTGGTCGCAGCAATCTTTGCGGTTGCTGCCCAGGGTAATACTTGGGGACTAGTTTGGACAGCTCTTTTACCAGCATTTGTCTTTTGGGGACTTGATGCCTTTTATTTGCGCCAAGAGCGCTTATTTAGGCACCTTTATGATGATGCCATTATTAGCCAATCTGTTAGCTTTTCGATGAACACTAGGCGGTATGAATATCAGGAGTTATATTGGGATGTCGCTAGAAGACGAGCAATATGGCCACTGCATATTGTGATTCTGATAACGATTGTTATCGTTGGAGGGTTGAAGTCAAGCATGTTTTCAGTAAATCGGATAACAGAAAAACATCCAGACAGCCAGGTTAATAAAACCATAACCAGCAATTGTCCTGCGCCAGTCGTGATTGTCAGAGAAGTGCCAATGATGACTAGTGATATGTCTCATAATAAGGATGACAAGGTCATGAAAGTTTATCAACACACAAAGCATTGCAAGCATTCGCACAATTAAGAACGGAGATTCATATGCACGCACGATTTAACCTCGATCCAGCACGCAAAGACTGGAGGGAATATTTTGGAGAAGGCAAGCGAATTTATAATGAATATAAAGCGAACGTGGTGAAAGATCTCAAAAGATTTGAGAGTCCACGAGGCATTTTACAAGCAAAAGATATCATTGAGAATTGGTTTCCGGCAATTGATGCTGATGTTTTCCTGTCTCACTCACACAAGGATGAACCCCTCATAATTGGTCTTGCTGGGTGGCTACATAAGGAATTTGGATTAAAGCCTTTTATTGATTCTACAGTCTGGGGATATTCAGATGAACTTCTTAGAGTAATTGATAATGAGTGCGATCAATATAAAAAATATGAGACCTATAATTATTACCGAAGAAATCGGTCTACAAGTCATGTTCATATGATGCTTTCAACTGCATTAATGGATATGATGGATCGTTGTGAGTGTTTGATTTTTGTCAATACCCCCAATTCGTTTATTCCGAATGACTATCTTATGAGCCAAGGGGAAACTGAGTCGCCATGGATATATTCTGAAATTGCAATGACGCGGATGCTTCGACAAAAGCCTCCAAAAGAGCATCGTGCCAAGGCAGTTTATGATGGCGTGAATGCATCACTAGAGCATATCAAAGAGGCTAATGAGCTGCGTGTAGCATATCCGCTTGATACACTGCATCTAACCCCACTCACACTTAGCGACTTAGATCATTGGATGTCGAGGAAACGTACGGATACCCGTAATACTAATCCTCTCGATATTCTTTATGAGATGAAAGCCAGTAAAGGTGTTATCGTGGGCTGATGCTGAATTGATAGTTGCCCAATTGGAACCCAAGAGAATATGAGGGGGTGAGGCGACGGCGGATGAACGCTATCGAGTCAGCCCCCTTTACTATTCCTCCATAGTATGCTTATTTCTGAGGATGAGGTAATATATGAGCTTTATGGTCTTTATGAGTTATGCGACAGCCGATATAAGTGTTGCTAAGCAGTTGAAGACGATTCTGGAAAGTAGCTCAGTTAGTGTTTTTGTTTCTGAGTTTTCATTGTCCGCTGGTGAGCCTCTCATAGCAGGAATTGATGCGAAAATAATGGAGTGTAATCTTTTTTTACTGCTTTGGAGTCATAATTCAAAATGCTCTGATTGGGTTCAGCAAGAAATCGGAATTGCTAAGGCCTATAAAAAACAAATTCTACCGGTGGTATTAGAAAAGAACCTTAGCCTCCCTGCTTTTATAAAGGACATTAAATATCTTCCGATATATGATTCACCACAGGAAATGGTTGTGTGGCTGAGGAATAATATTTACGCAAAGGCAAACGCGAAAGAAAGGGATGATGGGCTTTTTTGGTTAACATTAGGAATTGGTTTATTGGCGCTGACTTCACGTTCATGAACGGTTTTTGGTGATTAATATTGGCAAGGGGCGCGTCATAGCAGGCTCTCGGTGGAAATCGGGGGGGGGGGATACGACTTCAGGGAGAAGTTACTATTTTTAACTCGCATACCCCAACAACGCCGTCACCGAAAAATCCTCATCAATCTCCGGCCAATGCACCCCTTCCCCATGGCCAATCAACCGCCAGTTCGCCCGCTGGGCCGGTGTTGCCTTCTCCAGTACCGGAAACCGCGACAACGGAGCCGACAACACCCGCCCATCCGCCAGCAGGATGTGCAGCGCCTCATCATCAACGGACACAGTGGCAATAGGAGACAGAGCAATATTCAATTCAAGGATGCTGCCATGAAAAGGTCTGATAAAAATCCCTATCTTCCCAGTCATCCTTTAGTGCCGCCAAGATCATCTCCGAAGATCTATGCAAAGGATTGGTAATCCAAACGTCGCCTGGATCTTTGCTAAGACGTGCTGCAAGTACATGGAACTCCGGCCAGCGTGACGCATGTGCCAAGAACCAAATAAAATCATCCGGCGCAAAACCCTCTGGCCGCTTGGTAATGCCACTTTGGACCACGCCGCCAAGGAGGGTGCGCTCCATCATTTCCATGAACCAAGGTCGAATCTCTGGACATTCCTCCAGAGACTTCCACGCCTCTACGAACAGGAACTCTGCATGATTCACGCCCATGTTCCGTACAAACAGCATGTCGAACTGGTAGTCCAACAGAATTTCCAGATATCCCTTCCGGGTCTCGGCGTTCATCCCATCATCCTTTGAGCCGTGAGGCATTCCAAAGGATGGGGCCGCTCAATGCGCCTCATCCCAATTCCCCCCCACACCCACTTCCACCAGTAGCGGCACGTCAAGACTCGCCACCCCACTCATCGCTACCTTCAACATGGCCGACACGGCTTCGACTTGATCCTCGCGGACTTCCAGCACCAATTCATCATGCACCTGCATCAGCAGCGCCGCATCAAACCGCTGCAACTTCAGCTGCGCATCCACCGCAATCATCGCCCGCTTGATAATGTCCGCCGCCGACCCCTGTAACGGCGCATTGATCGCCGCCCGCTCCGCCCCCTGGCGCATTGCTGCATTCTTGCTGTTGATCTCCCGCACCGGCAGCTTCCGCCCGAACAGCGTCTCCACAAACCCCTGCTTCGCCGCCAGCGCCCGCGTCTCGTCCATATAACGCTTCACCCCCGGATACCGGCTGAAATACAGCTCGATATACGCCTGCGCCTGCGGGCGCGACGCATTGATCTGCTTCGCCAGCCCGAACGCCGACATCCCGTACAGCAAGCCGAAATTGATCGCCTTCGCGGCACGCCGCATCTCGTTCGTCACCTCCGTCAGCGGCACGCCCATCACCTCCGCCGCCGTCGCCTTGTGCACATCCTCGCCCAGCGTAAACGCCTCCAGCAGGCGCGCATCGCGGCTCAGGTGCGCCATCAACCGCAACTCGATCTGCGAATAGTCGGCCGACACCAGCTTGTAGCCCGGCGGCGCAATGAAGGCCTGGCGGATCATCCGTCCTTCCGCCGTGCGCACCGGAATGTTCTGCAAATTGGGGTCCGACGACGACAGCCGCCCCGTCGCCGCCACCGCCTGGTGATACGAGGTATGGATGCGGTGCGACACCGGATCGGCCAGCTGCGGCAGCTTGTCGGTGTAGGTGCCCTTCAGCTTGCTCAGGCCGCGATGCTCCAGCACCACCTTCGCCAGCTCGTGATCCAGCCCCTCCAGCACGTCCTCGCCGGTGGCGTACTGGCCGCTGGCGGTCTTCTTGCCGCCCGGCAGCATCAGCTTGTCAAACAGCACCTCGCCCAGCTGCTTCGGCGACGCCACGTTGAACGGCATCCCGGCAATGGCGTGCGCCTGCGTTTCCAGCTCGGCCAGCCGCTTCGCCATGTTCTCGCTCAGACGTTGCAGCTGCGGGAAGTCCAGCAGCGCGCCCTTGGCTTCCATCTGCTGCAAAATCGGCGCCACCGGCATTTCCAGTTCGTGGAACAGGTGGTTCAGCTTCGGCTCGGCCAGCAGCAGCGGCTGGAAATGCTCCTTCAGGCGCAGGGTGATGTCGGCGTCCTCGCAGGCGTAGGCGCTGGCCGGTTCCAGTTCAATGCGGTCGAAGGTCAGCTGCTTCACGCCCTTGCCGGCAATCTCCTCGAAGGTGGTGGTCTGGTAGTTCAGGTAGTGCCGCGCCAGGTCGTCCATGTTGTGGCGGGTGGCGGTGGCGTCCAGCACATAGCTGGCCAGCATGGTGTCGAAGACCACGCCGCGCAGGGTGATGCCGTGGTTGGCCAGCACGTGCGTGTCGTACTTCAGGTGCTGGCCGATCTTGCCGATGTGCTCGTTTTCCAGGATCGGCTGGATGGCGACCAGGGCGGCGTTGCGGTCCAGCTGTTCCGGCGCGCCCAGGTAGTCGTGCGCCAGCGGCACGTAATAGGCTTCGCCCACTTCCAGGCTCACCGAGAAGCCGACAATGCGCGCTTCGCGGTAGTTCAGGCTGGTGGTCTCGGTGTCGAAGGCGAAGGCGCGGGCTTCGATCAGGCGCTTCAGCAGCGCGTCGTAGGCGCTCTGCGTGGTGACGGTGTGGTAACGGGTGGCGATGGGCGGGGCGGACGGTGCTTCGTCGTCCTCGACGGCGGGCAGGGCGGTGGCGTCCAGCGTCGCCAGCAGGCCGGAGAATTCCAGTTCGGTGTAGATCGCCTTCAGCGCCTCGCGGTCGCTGTCGCGGCGGGTCAGGCCGTGAATGTCCAGATCCACCGGCGCTTCGCAATGGATGGTGGCCAGCGTGCGGCTCAGGCGCACCTGATCGAGGCTGTTGCGGAAGGTTTCGCCGACTTTGCCGGTGAGTTTGTCGCCGTTGGCGATCAGGTTGTCGATGCTGCCCCAGGCCTGCAGCCACTTCACGGCGGTTTTCGGACCCACGCCCTGCACGCCGGCAATGCCGTCGCTGGCGTCGCCCACCAGCGCCAGGTAGTCGATGATCTGGTCGGGACGCACGCCGAATTTCGCTTCCACCCCGGCCGGGTCGAGGATGCCGTCCTTGTCGGTGAACGGGTTGACGATGGTGATGCGCTCGTTGACCAGCTGCGTCATGTCCTTGTCGGCGGTGGAGATGATCACGTCCTGGCCGTGGCGTTCCGCCAGTTTGGCGAGGGTGCCGATCACGTCGTCGCCTTCAAAACCGTCCACGCACAGTACCGGGATGCCCATCGCCCGCACCAGCTGCTTCAGCGGCTCGAACTGCGCCTTCAGGTCGTCCGGCGTCGGCGGACGGTGCGCCTTGTAGTCGGCGGCCATCTCGTGGCGGAAGGTGGGGCCGGGCGGGTCGAAGACCACCGCGATGTGCGTCGGGTGGTACTGTTTCAGCAGCTTCTGCAGGGCGTTGACCGCGCCGCGCACCGCGCCGGTCGGCTGGCCGCTCTTGGTGGAGAGGGGCGGCAGGGCGAAATACGAGCGGTAGATGTAGTACGAGCCGTCGATCAGCAGCAGGGGCTTGGCAGTCATGAAATGTTCCGTCCGGTTGGGCTGGGCGGAAGTGTAGTACAGGCGGGGGTGCGGTGGCAGCCCGGATTGCACCGGGCTGCCGGTTTCAGGCGGCTTGCGGGAGCCGGACGACCCGGAACCAGTAATGGGCGATGTCGCGGATGCACTGCGCCAGTTCGTCGAAGTCGATGGGCTTGGTGGCGAAGGAGGCGCAACCCATGTGGTAGGCGCGTGCAATCTCGCGCGGATTGCAGGTGGAACTGAAGGCCACCGTGCGCACGCCGCCCACACCGGGGACAGACGCCATCTCGGCCAGGACGTCCCAGCCGTCCATCAGCGGCATGTGCAGATCCAGCAGCATCAGGTTCGGGGTGGGGCAGCCGCTGTACATGCCCTCCTTGCGCAGGTATTCGAGGCAGGCGGCGCCGCTGTTGGCCCAGTGCAACTCCACCGGAATGTCGCAGAGGTGGAAGCATTCGCGGATCAATAACCAGGAGTAAATATCGTCTTCAACCACGAGGACAACGGGGTGATGTGACGTAGCAAGAGTATGCTGGTGCATGATGACCTGCCGACCCGGACGGGAGCGAAATCCGTTTCCAGCACCGTTTGCAGGGTATTGGTGAGTGATGGTTGCAGCCTAAGACGAGGAGTGTTCGGGCTCTGTTAACGGCAGCGGGAGCAGCCCGTCGGAATGATGAACGGTCGTTTTTTGGCGACGAAAATGTGATGTTTGTCACGTTTTGGCGCTGGCGTTCCGCCTGCCGGGCCCGCCGGTGTGTGCCCGCGCCACTGGATTTTTTACCTGTTGATTACCCCCGGAAGGGCTGTCGCGCCCTACAATGCCGCTACCGTTCCGCGCCGGATAAAGCCCATATGCCCAAGCCCGTTCCCTTGCCCTTACCGGCTGCCGTTCCTGCCGGCATTGAAGCCTGGCGGCTGGCCTGGGACGCGGATGAACAGCCGGATCTTGCCAGCTTGACCGCTGACGAGCAGGCGCGCGCGGCCCGGTACCTCCGTCCGCCGGATGCCTTGCCGTTTGCCTTGACCCGAATCGCCCTGCGCGCGCGGCTGGCCCATGTGTTGGGGATGGAGCCGCTGGCGGTGCCCCTGTGTGTGGATGCGCGCGGCAAGCCGGCGGTGAACCGGCCGGGAGCGCCGGCGTTCAGTGTCAGCCACGTGGCGGGGCAGGCGGTAATCGTACTGTCCGCGATCGGAGCGGTCGGGGTGGATATCGAGACCGGACAGCCGGAGACGGTGTGGCGGGAGACGGCCGCCGTGTTCCTGACGCCGGACGAGCAACGCCGGTGCGAAAGTCTGCCCTTGTCCCGGCGGGCAGCGGCCTACGCGGTCCGCTGGTCGCTCAAGGAGGCGGCGCTGAAGGCGGCCGGGATCGGGATCGGCGACCGGCTGGCCGATCTGGAACTGTATCCGGACGGGGAGGGCTGGCGGATGCGTCCGGTCCGACCCTGGCCGTTCCGCCTGCAGGATATGCGGGCAGTGACGTTGAGCCTGCCGCCGGGTCTGACCGGTGCGCTGGCGTGGTTCGACCCGGACAGTCCGGGCCGGACGGGATTGGGGGAGTGAGCCTGTAATGCCCGTAGCGTCTTCGATTGTCCGGGGCGATGACCGCCCGGACCTGTTGCAAAACGAGATTCTGGCGGACCTGTTCGAGGCGACGGCGGCGCAGCGACCGGAGCATCCGGCGCTGGTGTTCGGCTGCCGCACGCTCAGCTACCGCCAGCTGGACGAACTGGCGGACCGCATCGCCCACGGCCTGATCGGGCTGGGGGTCGGGGCCGGGCAGATTGTCGGCTTGTGGCTGCCGCGCGGGCCGGAACTGCTGGCGGCGCAGCTGGCCATCGCCAAGGCGGGAGCGGCCTGGCTGCCCTTCGACATGGATACTCCGGTTGACCGCATCCAGGTGTGCCTAGATGACGCGGCCGCCACCGGTCTGCTGACCACCGTCGAGTGGCAACCGGGTCTGGCCGCGCTGACGCGTCCGGTCTGGACGGCCGAGAGCCTGGGGGAGGTCGCTCCCGGCGAGCCGTTGCGCCGTCGGGGCGAGGTGCTGGCGCATCATCCCGCCTATGTCATCTACACCTCCGGGTCCACCGGCAAGCCCAAGGGCATTGTCATCAACCAGGGCCGCATCTGCCATTTCCTGCGCAGCGAGAACGCGGTGCTGGGCGTGCGCGGCGATGACCGGGTCTATCAGGGCTTTTCGGTCGCCTTCGACATGTCCTTCGAGGAAATCTGGATCAGCTATCTGGTGGGCGCCACGCTGTGGCTGGCTCCGAAGGCCCTGACCAGCGATCCCGAAGCCTTGCCGAAAGCCCTGCAGGACAACGGTATTACCGTGCTGCATGCCGTGCCGACCTTGCTGGCCCTGTTCGTCACCGATGTGCCGTCGCTGCGGATCATCAATCTGGGCGGGGAAATGTGCCCCGATGCCGTGGTGGAACGCTGGGCGAACGGGCAGCGGCAGGTCTTCAACACCTATGGCCCCACCGAGGCCACCGTGTCGGCCAGCCTGGCCGAGTTGCAGCGCGGGCAGCCGGTCACCATCGGCAAGCCGCTGCCCAATTACGGCTTGCTGGTGATGGGCGCGGAAAAGCAGCTGCTGCCGACGGGTGAGGTGGGCGAGTTGTGCATTTTCGGGCCGGGGGTGGCGCAGAGCTATCTGGGGCGGCCGGACCTGACGGCGGAAAAATTCATCGTCAACGATTACGCCGCCGATCCGCTGGAGGCGCGGTTGTACCGCACCGGCGATCTGGCCACCATCGACGCCAACGGCGTCATCCAGTGCCTGGGCCGGGTGGATGACCAGGTCAAGATTCGCGGTTTCCGGGTGGAGCTGGGTGAAATCGAGGCGGCGCTGTGCGACCAGCCGGGCATCGGCACGGCGGCGGTGGTAGTGCGGCAGGAAGAGGGCATCGACCAGCTGATCGCGTTCATCGTCGCCGAGCAGGCGGCGGCGGCTCCCGATCTGCCGGTGCTGCGCCAGGCCCTGCGCGACCGGCTGCCGCCCTACATGGTGCCGGGCCGTTTCGAGGTGCTGACCGAGCAAACCCTGCCGCGCCTCACGTCCGGCAAGATTGACCGCAAGGCGCTGCGGGCGATGCCGCTGGCGGCGGTCAGCGGCAATCCCGAGTCGGACGAGCCCGAGAACGAGGCCGAAAGCGTGCTGTTCGCGGTGATGCGCCGCCTGTTTCCCGGCCAGCCCTTGCAGCGGCGGGCGGATTTCTTTGATGACCTGGGCGGCCACTCGCTGCTGGCGGCGCGGCTGGTGTCCGGCCTGCGCGGTGACGCCCGCTTCGGCCATATCACCATCCAGGATATTTACCGGGAACGCCGTCTGGGTGCGCTGGCGGAACGGATGATGGCCAGCCGGGCCGAGCCCGAGACGGCCTGGACGCCGCGCGCAGTGCCGCCCGCCGGGCTGCGCCGGGTGGTCTGCGGCGTGGCGCAGGCGGCGGCCCTGCCGCTGTTGGTGGTGTTGCAGATCCTCAAGTGGCTGGCGCCGTTCTTTACCTACCATGAATTGACCGGGGAACCCGGTGATTCGATTGCGCTGGCCATCGGCTGGTCGCTGGTGGTGTTCCTGCTCAGCCAACTGGCCGGGTTTGCCGTGGCCATTGCCGGTAACCGGCTGCTGTTGGCGGGTATCGGTCCCGGCCGCTATCCGTTGTGGGGGTTCACCTTCTTCCGCTGGTGGCTGGCGGACCGGCTGACCGATGTCGCGCCGGTCTATTTCCTCTATGGCTCCACGCTCTATACCGATTACCTGCGCGCCCTGGGCGCACGGGTCGGCCACGATGTCACCATCGGCTCCATGACCACCCGCGTACCCGGCCTCATTACGCTCGGTGACGGCGTCAGCATCGGTTCGTCTGTCAACCTGGATAACGCCCGGGTGGAGCGGGGGGAACTGGTCATCGGCACGATCACGCTGGGGCGCGAGGCGCATGTGGGTTCCTATGCCGTGCTGGAAGGGGATACCGTCATCGCCGACCACGGCCAGTTGCAGGGATTGTCCGCGCTGGCGGACGGCGGCCGCATTGGCGAGCGCGAAGTCTGGGACGGTTCGCCGTCGCGGCGGGTCGGGCAGTTCGATCCTGCGGTCATGCCGCGTCGTCCCGCCTTTACCCGGCGTCAGAAGGTGCGGGAAAACCTGATGTTCCTGGCGGGCATGGTGGTGATTGCCTGCCTGTTCTTCATCCCCATTTTCCCCACCTTCATCCTGGTGGACTGGCTGGACACCAATGAAATGATGGCGCTGATTCCCGGTGATTCCCCGGTGTCGGCGGCGGTGCGCTATTTCCTGCTGGCCGTGCCGGCCAGCGCGCTGATGATTGTGGTTACGGCGTTGCTGTCGGCCGCCATCCGCTGGACCGCGCTGCCGCGCCTGCAGGTCGGCACCTGGCCGGTGCACAGCCGGTTCTATTACCGCAAATGGTTCGCCAACCAGATCCAGGAATCCAGCCTGCAAGTGCTGCACGGCGTTTACGCCACGGTTTTCGCACCCACTTGGTACCGCCTGCTGGGCGCGCGGGTGGGGCGCGGCGCGGAAATTTCCACGGCGATGGGCGTGGTGCCGGATATGCTGACCTTGGGCGACGAGAGCTTTATCGCCGACGCGGTGATGCTGGGCGATGAGGAAGTGCGGGGCGGCTGGATGACGCTGCAACCGACCGTGGTCGGCCACCGCACCTTCATCGGCAACGGCGCGTACATTCCGGACGGCACCACCTTGCCGGACAACGTGCTGATCGGCGTGCAGTCGAAAGCGCCGGAAGCGCCGCAAGTGGTCAAGCCGGGCGATACCTGGTTCGGCTCGCCGTCGCTGTACATGCCCGCGCGCGAAGTCCTGGGCGGCTTTTCCGAGGAACTGACCTATGCGCCCAGCGTCTGGCGCAAGCTGGGACGGGCGGCGGTGGAATCGCTGCGCATCGTGCTGCCGCTGGCCCTGACCATCGGCGTCGGTTACATGCTGGTGCTGGAGGTGCTGGCCGTGGAAGAGCGTCACGGCTATCGCGAGGGCCTGCTGGCGCTGGGTATTGCCGGATTCCTGTACGGACTGGGCAGTTTTGTTTTTGTCTGGCTGCTGAAGTGGCTGTTGATCGGACGTTACCGGCCGCGCGCCGCGCCCATGTGGACCTGGTTTGTCTGGGTCAGCGAGGCGATCACCAGCCTGTATGAAGCCATCGTGGTGCCGAACTGGCTGAACTACATGCGCGGCACGCCGCTGCTGCCGTTTTTCCTGCGGTTGATGGGGACGCGGATCGGGCGGGGCGCCTATCTGGACACCACCGATGTCACCGAGTTTGATTGCGTGGAGATCGGCGACGGCGTGGAACTGAACAATCACGCCGGTCCGCAAACGCATTTGTTTGAAGACCGGATCATGAAGATCGGCCGGGTGAAGATCGGGAATGGCGTGACGGTACGCGCGCGCGGTACCATTCTGTATGATGCCGAAATTGGCGCCGATGCGTGCCTGGGGCCGTTGACCCTGGTGATGAAAGGCGAGCACATTCCGCCCGCCAGCGCCTGGAGCGGCTCGCCCGCCGCCCCGGACACCCATCGCTGACCGCGCCCCTTCATTCAGGAAAGAACTGTCCATGTCCGTCTACACCGAACTCAGCCTCGACGAAATCCGCGCCTTTGCCGCCGATCATTACGGTCTGGCCGTGACCGGCTGCGAGCCCATCGCCAGCGGTATCGAGAACACCAATTACTTCGTGCGCGGCGACGACGGCCGCGAGTTCGTGCTGACGCTGTTCGAGGAACTGAACGCCGCCGAGGCCGCCTTCCTGCCGCCGCTGTTGCAGCACCTGCACCGCCAGGGCGTGCCGGTGGCCGGGCCGCTGACGGCGAAGGACGGCCGCTCGCTGCTGACCCTGCGCGACAAGCCGGTGCAACTGGCGCCGCGCATCCTCGGCGGGCATCCGTCGCCGGTCAGCACCGCGCATTGCGCCGCCATCGGCGAGGCGCTGGCCAAGCTGCATCTGGCGCTGGAGGAATACCCGCTGCACCGCGACAACGCCCACGGCCAGGAGTGGTGGGAAGCCGAGGCCAACAAGGCCCGCAAGGCGATGAACAAGACCGACCAGCTGCTGCTGGAAACCATCCTCGAAGACTTCGAGGAAACGGTGGAGGACTATGAAGACCTGCCGATGGGCCTGATCCACGGCGACCTGTTCCGCGACAACACCCTGTTCGAAGGCGACGAACTGCGCGCCATCCTCGACTTCTCGGAAGCCGGCGAAGACTACTGGCTGCTCGACATCGCCATCACCATCAACGACTTCTGCAGCGCCTGGCCCTCGGTCAAGCTCGACCAGGACCTGTACCACGCCTTCCTGCGCGCCTACAACAACCTCCGCCCGCTCACCGCCGACGAACAGGAAGCCCTGCCCGCCTTCCTCGGCATGGCCGCCACCCGCTTCTGGCTGTCGCGCCTCAGCGTCGCCGCCCGCAACGCCGCCGAAGGCCGCAGCGGCGAAGCCGTCACGCAAAAAGACCCGAATGAAATGAAAAGGATGGTCGCCGCCCGCATGATGGGGGAATAACGAAGCCACAGGCCGTCCGCAGCCAACTGTTTGAGCCAACAGAACGGACAACGCAGGGATGGAAGCAGGGCGGTGTTGCAGCGGCACCCCGGTCAGCGAGTTTTGGCGAAGGACACGGTTTTTGCCTTCTTTTTGCCAAGACAAAAAGAAGGGCCCGCGGCAGGCGGATGAAAGAGGCCATATCACAGGCCGTGTGTGTCAGAGAACCCCCCAGCCCTGCGGGCAGCCCCCCTGTTCCACAGGAGGGCGTAAAGCCTCAGGTCTCCCGAATCACCAGCAACCGCTGCTCGGTCATATCCTCAATCGCATACCGCACACCTTCCCGCCCCAACCCGCTGTCCTTCACCCCGCCATACGGCATGTGATCCACCCGCCAGGACGGCACATCGCCAATCACCACCCCGCCCACTTCCAGCGTGTCCCAGGCCTTCATCGCCTTGAAGATATCGCGGGTGAAGATGCCCGCCTGCAGCCCGAACTTGCTGGCGTTGACCTCCAGCAGCGCGTCCTCGAAGTCCTCGAAGGGGCTGAGCACCGCCACCGGCCCGAAGGCCTCTTCCTGCACCAGCGCGCAGCCCTGCGGCACGTTCTCCAGCAGCGTTGCCTCCAGCATTGCGCCCTGACGGCCGCCGCCACACAGCACCGTCGCCCCGGCATCCACCGCTTCGCGGATCCAGCCTTGCAGCCGCTCCGCTTCCTTCGCCGAGATCATCGGGCCGATGAAGGTCAGCTCCTCGTGCGGGTTGCCCATCACCAGCTGTTGGGTCGCCAGCGCCAGCCGGGTTTTCAGCTCGTCGTAGATGTCGCGGTGCGCCAGGATGCGCTGCACGCTGATGCAGCTTTGCCCGGACTGGTAGAACGCGCCGAAGATGATGCGGCTGACGGCGTCGCCGAGGTCCGCGTCCTTGTCGACGATGCAGGCGGCGTTGCCGCCCAGTTCCAGCACCACCTTCTTCTTGCCCGCCTTGGCCTTCAGCGCCCAGCCCACTTCCGGCGAGCCGGTGAAGCTCAGCAGCTTCAGGCGGTCGTCCGTGGTGAACAGCTCGGCGCCGTCGCGGCTGCACGGCAAAATGGAGAACGCTCCCTTCGGCAGGCTGGTTTCGGCCAGCACTTCGCCGATCACCAGCGCGCCGATCGGCGTCAGGCTGGCGGGTTTCAGGATGAAGGGGCAACCGGCGGCGATGGCCGGGGCCACCTTGTGCGCCGCCAGGTTCAGCGGGAAGTTGAACGGGCTGATGAACGAGCAGACCCCGACCGGTACGCGCTGGGTCATGCCGCGATAGCCCTTGGCGCGGGCGGAAATGTCCAGCGGCAATGTTTCGCCGGTGATGCGGGTGGCTTCCTCGCTGGCGATGCGGAAGGTGTCGATCAGGCGGGTGACTTCGCCGCGCGCGTCCTTGATCGGCTTGCCCGCCTCGATGCACAGGCTTTCCGCCAGCTCGTCGGCGCGCTCGCGGAAGCGGCGCACGCAGTGGTCCAGCACCTGCTGGCGTTCGTAGGCGGGCATGCGCGCCATGGCGTGCTGCGCCTTGACGGCGGCGCTGATGGCGGCGTCGATGGCATGGCTGTCGGCCAGCGCCACGCGGGTGGCGATCTCGCCGGTGTACTTGTCGGTGACGGCCAGGTCGGTGTTGGCGTAGACGGCTTCGTTGGCCAGGAAATAGGGGTAGGCGGCTTTCAGCATGGGGGTCTCGCGGGCAGGGGGACGGCGCAGGCGGCGTCGCCGGGACAGGGGGTCGGGGTTCAGGATTCGCCCAGCACCGCTTTCACGAAGTCGGACTTGGAACGGGTATAGGTATCGCGGTCGCCGCCGGAGCGGCCGACCAGATCGGTCTTCAGGCGGGCATAGCGCGCGGCCAGGTCCGGGTCGCGCAGCAGGGCGTCGCGGAAGCGCAGCAGCCGGAACCATTCCTCGCCTTCATAGGCCACCAGATGCAGGTGGTGGGTGCGGTGGCCGTCCTTCTGCCGCAACAGCCAGCGCCGGTCGGGCAGCATCAGGTTCTGCTCGGGCACATACACATAATCACCGCCCAGCCGCAGCGGGTCCACCAGCGCCTCCACGGCCGCCATCGAGTCCACGCCCGCCAGCAGATCGATAACCGGCTTGGCCTGCAGGCCGGGAATGGCGGTGCTGCCGATATGTTCGATGGCGCGGAAATGACCGGGGAACAGGCTTTCCAGACGAACGCGTTCGCGGGCGAAATGCTCGGGCCAGGCCGGGTCGTAGGGGTGCATGCACACCCCTTCGCGGATCGCGTTCCTGATGCTGTCATCGGTGGCGGTGGACGTCATGGCCAATCTTCCGTGGGCCCGGTCGGGGCCCTATGTTGTTCTTCTACCCGTCATTCTAGGCGAAACTCAGGCCGATGCCACTAGGACAGACAGCGCCTGGCGGATGTTTTCCGGAATTGCGACGGGGCTGTTGTTTGCCTTGTTCACGAACACATGCACGAAGTGGCCTTCCGCCACTGCCGTGTCCTCGCCCGCCTTGAAAATGGCGATGCCGTATTCCACCGAGGACTTGCCCAGCTTGTTCACCCGCAGCCCGCCGTCCAGCTTGTCGGGGAAGGCGATGGGGGCGAAGTAGTTGCAGCCGGAATTGACCACGAAACCCACGGTGTCGCCGGTGTGGATGTCCAGCCCGCCGCGTTCGATCAGGTAGGTGTTGGCCACGGTGTCGAAGTAGCTGTAGTAGGTAACGTTGTTGACGTGGCCGTAGATGTCGTTGTCGTGCCAGCGCGTGGTGATGGGGCAGAACCAGCGGTAGGCGTCGCGGCGGGAAGGAACGGGACGGGACATCAGTACACCTCGCGGTAAATGGCCAGCGCGTCGGCTTCGCTGACTTCGCGGGGATTATTCACCAGCAGCCGCTGTTGCAACAGGGCGTCGCGGGCCAGCATCGGCAGGTCGGCTTCCGGCACGTTCAGGTCGCGCAGGCGGACGGGCAGTTTGACGGCGGCGATCTGTTCGGTCATCGCGGCGACAAAGGCCACGGCCAGTTCCTCTTCCGTTCCTTCAGCCTCCGGTTCCAGCACGGTCATCAGTTCGGCGTACAGTGGCGCGGCGGCGGGCAGGTTGAAGCGCAGCACGGCGGGGAGCACCAGCGAGTTACTGAGGCCGTGCGAGATGTGGTAATGCCCGCCCAGCGGGTAGGCCAGGGCATGCACGGCGGCCACCGGCGCGTTGGCGAAGGCCTGTCCGGCCAGCATCGCCCCGAACAGCACCGCTTGCCGCGCCTCGCGGTTGCGGCCGTCTTCGACGACGGTGACCAGGTTGGCGGCCAGCAGGCGCAGCGCCTCGCGCGCCAGCACGTCGGAATAGGGGTTCTTGCGGATCTTGCTGGTGTAGGCCTCGATGGCGTGCACCATGGCGTCGATGCCGGTGGCGGCGGTGACGGCGGGCGGCAGGCCCAGCGTCAGGTCGGCATCCAGCAGCGCCACATCGGCGTAGAGCAGGGGGGAAACGATGCCGGTCTTGGTGGTCTCGCCGGTGGTGATGATGGCGATCGGCGTCACTTCCGAGCCGGTGCCCGCGGTGGTCGGCACCTGGATCAGCGGCAGGCGCGTTCCCTTGGCGTTGCCGACGCCGTAGACCTCGGGCAGCGTCTGCGCCGACTTCGTCAGCAGCGCGATCACCTTCGCCACGTCCATGGAGCTGCCGCCGCCCAAGCCGATCACGCCGTCAATGCCCGCATCACGCGCCATTTGCAGCGAGTCCAGCACCTTGGCTTCGGGCGGGTCGGCCACCACGTCGCTGTAGATTGTCACCGGGATGCCGGCCTTGGCCAGACTGGCCAGCGCCGGTTCCAGCAGGCCGCACTGGACGATGCCGGGGTCGGTGACAATCAGCGCGCGGGTAATGCCCAGACCCGCCGCGATCTCGCCCAGCCGGGCGCTGGAGCCGCTTTCGCTGATCACGGTCTTGACGGTGGTGAAGGTGAAGGGGGTCATGGGCGGGCTCCTTGTTGTTGTTCCCGATTTTACCAACTCACTTCTGCAGCAACATGGCTGCTTCTTTCGCAAAGTACGTCAGAATGGCATCCGCCCCGGCGCGCTTGATGCACAGCAGCGACTCCAGGATCACCGCATCGCGGGCCAGCCAGCCGTTCTGGATGGCGGCCATGTGCATGGCGTATTCGCCGCTGACCTGATAGACCAGCGTCGGCACCGAATAGGTATCCTTCACCTCGCGCACGATGTCCAGATAGGGCATGCCCGGCTTCACCATCACCAGATCCGCGCCCTCGGCCAGATCCAGCCCGACTTCGTGCAGCGCCTCCTGGCGGTTGGCGGGGTTCATCTGGTAGGTCTTCTTGTTGCCGCCCTTGAGGTTGCCCGCCGAACCCACGGCGTCGCGGAAGGGGCCGTAGTAGCTGGAGGCGTACTTGGCGGCGTAGGAGAGGATGCAGACATTGGGATGGTCATTCTCTTCCAGCGCGCGGCGGATGGCGGCGATGCGGCCGTCCATCATGTCGGAGGGAGCGACGATGTCGGCTCCGGCTTCGGCATGTGACAGCGCCTGCTTCACCAGCGCCTCGCTGGTGATGTCGTTCAGCACGTAGCCGTCGACGTCGATGATGCCGTCCTGGCCATGGGTGGTGAAGGGATCCAGCGCCACGTCGGTGATGACGCCGAGTTCCGGCACGGCGGCCTTCAGCGCGCGCACGGCGCGTTGCGCCAGCCCGTCCGGGTTCCACGCTTCCTCGGCCAGCAGGCTTTTCGCTTCCTGCGGCGTCACCGGGAACAGCGCTACGGCGGGAATGCCCAGCTTCGCCAGCACTTCCGCTTCCTTCACCAGCAGGTCGATCGACAGCCGTTCGATGCCGGGCATCGAGGCGATGGTCTCGCGGCGGTTCTCGCCTTCCAGCACGAACATCGGGTAGATCAGGTCGGCGGGGGTCAGCAGGGTCTCCTGGACCATATTGCGCAGGAATTCCTGCGAGCGCAGGCGGCGCAGGCGGGTGTGGGGGAAGGCGGCGCGGTTGAAGGTGAAACGGGACATGGGAGGCTCTCGCGACAAATTCTTTGCCGGAAGAATACTCCAGAACGCGGGGGGATGGGGCGGGATTCGGCGCTGGGCGTCACCGGTCCCGCCCGGTCGGTTCAGCCGCAGTTTTTCAGGGTCAGCATCCGCTCCAGGGCGGCGCGGCGGCGGCTGATGCCTTCCTGCTGCAACTTGGCGGTGGCGGCGCTGGTTTCGTCAGTCGCCTGATCCCGGGCATTATCCGTCGCCATCTTGGTGGCTTCGTTCAACGAGGCGGTATCCCCCACCGAAGCGGCCATGCCGCCGAGCACTGCGCTGAAGGCGCTGAGGGTGGAGTTGGTCCCGGCGCTCTTGTCGTGATAGGTCTTTTTATCGGCATAGTAGGTTTCCCAGGCCCGGACCGAGGCCAGCTCGTTGCGTACCCCCTGGCAGTCCAGCGCGGGATAGGCGGTGAGGGGTGACATGGCGGCCGACGGCTGCATCGGGGCCGTGGCGCAACCGGCCAGCGACACCGAGAGCACCATCAGGGCAGACAGGGGCAGGGCGTTTTTCATGAGCATTCTCCAGGGGGTGTTCTCAAAAGTGTCGGGCGGGCGTACAGCGTCGGCCGCCGGATTGCACGGCGTTGCAGGCTTCCTCGGCCTTGTCGCGGGCATCGATCAGTTCCCGGCGCGCCTTGGCGTAGTCGGGGGAACCGGCGCATTCGCTGTCCAGCTGCGCCAGCATCCGGTCCAGCCGGTACATCAGGTTTTCGGTCTGGGCGGTGATCGAGGCGTTGGCGGGCGGCAGGGCGAAGGACTCGGGGGTGATGCGGCAAGTCCCGTCCGCGGATCCGGATTCGTCCCCGCCGGGTAGCGCTACACTGCCTGAGGCGGATGGCGCGGCGCTGCTGCCGGCCGGTTCATCGGCGGCCCGCCGGTATTCAAGGCGGCCGGTCTCATCGGCTTCCCCGCGCCCGCCGGTCGCGGCGCGGGCGATGTCGCCGCCGGAACTTTTGCCCAGGTCGTTCAGCGTGCCCACCGCCTGGCCCAGCGGCGAGTTGGCGATGTCCGTCTTGATCTCGCGGACGGCGCGCGGTGCGGCTTCCATTTTCGCCATCATCTGGGCCAGCAGGGTTTCTTCATCGGCGTTGGCGGCGGCGACCGCCTCATGGTCTTGCCGGGCCGATTCCAGCCGGGCTTGGGAGTCCTTGCTGGTCTGCTCCAGCAGGCTCATGCGCATTTCATGGAGGGCCTGCTGCTGCTCGGCTTCCGCCTGAGCCTGCCGCGCGGCCTGTTCCGCCCGGATTTGCGCCTGCCGCTGCGCCTCGGCCTGCCGCGCGACGGCGGCCTGCTGCTGGGCCTGTTGTTGCGCCTGATACTGTTGCTGCACTTGCCGGTTGCGCTCCTCGGCGGCGCGGTTGTAGGCGTCGCGTTCGGCCTGTCCCCGGCGCATCTCGGCATTGAAGGCCTCGGTACGAAGCTGCTCCTGCTGGCGCTCCGCCTGTTCATTCAGGCGGCGTTGCGTTTCGGCCAGTTTCTTCTGCGCTTCCAGGTCGGCCTTGTTCCGGTTGGCGATGCCCAGGCATTGTTCCCGGCGCTGTTCGTAGGCGGCTTTGACGCGCTCATATTCGGCTTCGGCCTTGGCGCGGTTGGCTTCATGCCACTGATGGGCCCGGCCGTCACAGGCGAAGCGCTCCCGGGTCATCGATCCGTATTGGTAGCATTGCTGGTAGTTGGCTTTGCTCTGGTCGAATACCGCCTGGTAGGTCCGGCTATACGTCTCGGCGTGTTCATTCGAGATTTGCCAGTAGGTCGGGCACTGCGAGGGATCCGTGGGCCCCGGCGTCAGGGCGGCAGCCGGTAAGGAGGCGATCAGCAGCCCCAGGCTGCCCAGCAAAGTGACAGAGCGAGCGTTCAGCATGTGTCAGTATCCGGGTTCCATGGAAATGGTTATCGTTTGACATTAACGCGACAGATATGCTGTCGTGTACCCTCATTCGGGGGTAGTGACGGCGTCGTTTTTGTGGCCGTGGGTTGAGACAGGGGATGCGGATGAACAAAGAACAGCAAGTGCTGGAAAACCGGCTGATCGGCGATATCTATGACGCCACGCTGGCGCCGGAGCGCTGGCCGGTGGTGCTGCAGGGCATCAGCGATCTCTGCGGCGGCGAGAAGAACGCCTTCCTGTCCACCGACCTGCTGAACCCGGCGGCCAACCTGCTGTTTTTCAGCGGTCATAGCGAGGAAGCCGGGCGCGAATACCGGGAGGGCGGCTTCGATGTGCTGGAATTCGAACACACCGGCGGCTGGATGCGGCGGATCGGCGTCGGCGTGCCGTCGTCTTCCGATGACTTCTTCGGCGGCCCGGAAGGCTACGCCGCGTCGGGCGGACGCTATGTTACCGACTATCTGAACCGTCACGGCACCTATCGCCAGCTGATCGTGGCGCTGGAACTGGCCGAATTCCGCTTTGCCGGTTTCGGGCTCAGCAACGGCCTGGACCGTCCCTTCACCCCGGACAATGTGGCGATGCTGGGCCGGATGACGCCGCACATGCGCCGGGCGCTGCAAATCCATCGCCAGCTGCGTCTGGTCGAATCGGACAACGCCTCGCTGTACCGCATTCTCGACCGGATGAGCGCCGGGGTGCTGCTGCTGAACGCGTCCGGCGCGGTCGCCTATGGCAACGACGCCTCGGCGCGGCTGCTGCGCGAGCATCCCGCCCTCAGCGTCACCCGCCAGGAGGGCCTGCGCGCCGCCGACTTCGCCGAAAACCAGCAATTGCAGACCCTGATCCGGGGCGCGCTGCAAACCGGGCAGCGCGAGGGCCGGGGCGTGCCCGGCGGGGTGATCGGGCTGACGTCCCCGCTCAGCGCCTCGCCGCTGATGCTGACCATCGCGCCGCTGTCGGCCTGCGGCGAATACCGCGACCTGGCGCGCGACCAGATCGCCGCCGTGATCTTCCTCAGCAATCCCGACGCCGGGCACCAGTTGTCCGCCCGCCTGCTGGAGGCGTCCTACAGGCTGACCGCGCGCGAGGTCGAACTGTGCCAGCGCTTCCTGAACACGCCGGTGCTGGAGGCGGTGGCGGAAGAAGCGGGCATTACGCTGAGCACCTTGCGCAGCTACCTGAAAAGCATTTATGAAAAGACGGATTGCCATTCCCAGGCGGAACTGATGCGCTTGCTGATGGGCCTGAGCGTCAATTTCGAGCATATTGCCTGAAGCCTGCCTGCCCCGAGGGGGCGGCCATCACTCACGAAGGAAACGACCATGAATCCGAAAAAAGTCGCCGTGATCCTGTCCGGATGCGGTTTCAAGGACGGGGGCGAAATCTACGAAGCCACCCTGACCCTGCTGGCGCTGGACGAGGCCGATGCCGTCGTCCAGTGTTTCGCACCCGACATGCCGCAGATGCATGTGGTGAACCACTTGACCGGCGAGGAGATGCCGGAGAGCCGCAACGTGCTGGTGGAAGCGGCGCGGCTGGCGCGCGGCTACATCAAGCCGGTAACCGAGGCGCGGGTGGCCGATTTTGACGCGCTGATCATTCCCGGCGGTTTCGGCGCGGCGAAGAACCTGTGCAATTTCGCGGTGAAGGGCAGCGACATGACGGTGCAGCCAGACGTGCTGTCTTTCGCCAAGGGCATGAACGCGGCGGGCAAGCCGGTGGGGCTGGTCTGTATCGCTCCGGCGATGGCCCCGGCCATTGGCGGCGTCGGTACGCAGTACACCATCGGCAACGATGCGGGCACGGCGGCGGCGATCAACGTCATGGGCGGCAAGCATGTGGACTGCGCGGTGGACGAGTGCGTGGTCGACCGCGAGCACAAGATCGTCACCACGCCCGCCTACATGTATCCGGCGCGGATTCGCGAGGCGCGGGCGGGGATCAAAAAGCTGGTGGCGGCGGTGCTGGATCTGGCGTGATACCCCTGCCGTAGTCGTAGGGTGGGTCAAGACCCACCGGCAGCCCTCCGATCCCAAGCCGGCGGTGGGTCTCGACCCACCTTACGGGTTTACGCGCCGTCTTCGGCATCCTTCCGGCACTGTGCCCGCAGCGCCGCCCAGCCCTCCGCGCCCAGCCGCTGCATCGTCCCGATGTTCTCTTCATAAATGCTGTCCGGATTCTCCATCGATGCCACGGCGCGGTCGATGCTGCTTTCCCGCAACAGGTGCAGCGTCGGCCACGGCGAGCGGTTGGTGGCATTGCCGATGTCGTCCGGCTCTGTTCCAGCGAACTGATACGCCGGATGGAAGCTGGCGATCTGGAATTCGCCCTCCAGCCCGGCGCGGCGCAGGCGGCGTTCCGCCTGTTCCAGAAAGTCGTTGAAATCGAGGAAGTCCGTGAACGTCCCGGTCAGGATCAGCAGCGTGGTTTCAATCTCGTCGGCCGGGGTTTCGGCCAGCAGGGCGAATTCCGCCAGCATCTGTTCCAGGATCAGCGCCGGGTCGGTGCTGTCGCTGACGATGTAGCGCATGCGGTCCTTGACGTCGACGGCGCGGGCGAAAGGGCACAGGTTCAGGCCGATGACGGCGCGGCGCACCCAGGCGCGGGTTTCGGCGATCACGGTGTCGGGGCAGGCGGGCGTCATGGCGGTGTCCGGGCAGGGGATGGGGTCGATTCTACCATCGTCAGCGGCGGTCCCGATGCTTGGCCGGTTGCCGCCGACCGCCCGACATTCCGGCCACTGGCAAGCAAGCGGTCGATCGGGTACAACTGACGGTCGATCAGATTTTTATCCCGATACCCGATAACGGAAGCCGTCATGAGCGAACACTCCCACGCCCCCCACGAAAGCGAAGCCGAGGCCAAGGCGCGCGTGCTGAAAGAACGGATGCAGATGGGCTTCAACATGATTCCCTTCAACCAAGTGATCGGCCTGCAGATCACCGACATCAGCCTGGAACGGGTCAGTGCGCAGTTTGCGATGAAGCCGCAGCTGATCGGCAACATGACGCACCAGATCCTGCACGGCGGCGTCATCGCCACGGCGCTGGACACCATCGGCGGCGCGATGGCGATGTCGGCGGTCTATGCGGCGCTGAAGGGCATTTCCCGCGAGGAGCGGATGATGCGCATCCTGAAGCTGGCGACGCTGGACATGCGCGTGGATTACCTGAAGCCGGGGCGCGGTCAGATGTTCACGGTGTCGTCGACGGTGCTGCGCGTAGGCAAGAAGGTGTGCGTGACGCGCATGGAGCTGGAGAACGAGGACAAGGAGCTGATCGCGGTGGGCACGGCGACCTATATGTACTAAGTCGTGACCCGGCCTTGTGTATAAATACTGCAATCGGCAGGGCTCAATGCGGGTCGGGCTCTTCCGGGTGTTATTCTGGGCCCGCATAATCGCTTTTTCAGATGGCACAGGGAGAGACAGGGTGAAGTATTCCATTTCTGTAGCAGGTCGTGTCCTGCTAACGGGCGTAATGGCGGTTCTGGCCGGTTGCGGCGGCAACGGCAAGGTAACCGTCAGCCCCACAAAATACCGCCTGCTGGAAATACGTGGCTACACATACAGCGGCACAACGCCGACGCAGACTTCTCGTCAGAGCTTCAGCTACAACTCCGGCAATGAACCTGAAACGGTTATCTATTTCAAGGGCAAGGGCGCCAACGGGGCGTGGGGTGACAATGATGACGTCATCAGTTATTACGTCAGTTGCGCCTATTCGGGCAAGATGGACGTCGGGGCGTATGATCTGGAGTCGGAAATCTATGATGGCCTGAACTCGTTGTTCACCGGGTTTGGCGTTGCTCTGGGCGGCATCACTCAGGAGGACGTGTCACGTAGTTGCGCCTCCAACTACAATAACCAGAGCGCCTTGACCATGAAGCTTTACAACGGCCCTGGTGCCGATGGAGTATGGAAGACGGCGGATGATGCTGTGCTGGCCACCATAAACTGGAAAATGCCGGGGACAGCGGCGGATTCAGAGGTTACGGTGACTGCGCCGTCCGTGACCGGGTATACCGCAACCACGACCCTGCATGACAATTACGCCTTTAGCAACGGAGCCATTCGTGATCTTGTGCGCCCCGGCTACTATAGGCACTACGAGCTGAATCCCCAGAATCGCCCTACACGGATCAGTATGTACAGTTACTCCGGTCCGTTTTCGGCTTGGCTGTCCCGGAATGCGGCCAGTGATCTGCGGCTGGAACATACGGATTTCAGCTATGGAACCAACGACGTGGTGAAGTGTCATTACGATCTGATGGGGATGCCGACAGACGCCAGCCGTGATGTCATTGTCAACGGCCTGCTCAGCGAGCGCCAGCGTTTTGACGCCGGCCTGGATCTGACGCCATGTACTGGTGATGATGCAGTCACCTATCTGGAAGGATTCACCTTCGAGAAGGCGCAGTAAGCGGTCCATAACAATCCCGGGGCGGCCAAGGCCGCCCCGTTTCATGGATCCCGCCGGGCTAGAAATTGCCCATGAACAACCGCCGCATCACCCGTTCCTTCAGGCTGTGCGTTTCCTCCAGACCCATCCGCTCCAGATAGCGCTGCGGCACTTCGTGGTCCTTGAACACCGAATTGATCACCGATTTCACCAGGTTCAGCGGATTCTCGGTGCTGGCCTTCAGCGCCATCAGCGCCTTGACGATGGCCAGTTCGTCCTTGGTGAAGTCGGTGCCGAAGGGGAAGGCGGGCAGGCTGGCCTGGAAGGGTTCCAGCCGCGCCGCCAGCGATTCCGGGGTGTTGTCGCGGTAGATCTTGGGAATGATGTAGTCCGCCGACAGCTTGCCCTGCGCCACCGCCCATTCGCGCAGTTCGTCCTGGCAGCGCGAGTCGGTCACGTTCAGCAAGGCCTTGATGATGTCGCTGTCGTTCTTGGCGCGCAGGTCGGCAATGCCGTATTCCGTCACCAGGATGTCGCGCAGGTGGCGGGGAATGGTGATGTGGCCGTAGTGGGTGACGATGTTCGACTTCACTTCGCCGTCCACCATGCGGTGGCTGCGCATCATCAGCACCGACCGTCCGTCCGGCAGCTCGTGCGCCTGCGCCACGAAGTTGTACTGGCCGCCGACGCCGCTGACCACCTTGCCGTTTTCCAGGCCGTCGGAGACATGCGCCCCGGCCAGCGTCGTCATCATGCAGGTGTTGATGAAGCGGGCCTTGGCGCGTTGGGCGCGCTTCAGCTTTTCATCGCCGTAGCGGTCGCCGTACAGGTGGTTGATGAAGGTGATCGAGCTCATGCAGATGCGCTCGCGCTCCGGCTCGCTCATGCCGCGCAGGGTGTCGTAGAAATCGCGCGGGCCGAGGAAGAAGCCGCCGTGCATGATGACGCCGCCGGTCAGCTGCTGTCCCAGGCAGTGGGCGATGATGCCCTGCAGCACGTCGCTGTCGTCCAGATCATTGCCGATCACCGTTTCCCCGGCGTGCAGCTGGCCGTCCTCGAAGGTGCAGTCCTCGTGGAAGATGCCGAAGCGCACCAGGAAGCTGATGTCGTCGCCGTCCAGCGGGCTGGCGATCAGGCCGTGCTCACGCAGGATGCGCAGCGTATGCGGTGTCACCTTGTCGGTAAGCAGGCCCTTGTTCAGCAGCGTTTGCAGCCCGGCGTGGCCGTAGACCGGCTTGCGGATGATCCCGGCCTGCATCAGCTTCAGGAAGCCGTTGACGAACATCTCGCTGCAGCCGTAGAGGCCCTTCACGAAGGGCGTGGTTTCCTGGTCGGGCTTCAGCGGCACGCCCTGGTTCAGGCGGCGGATCAGCGTGGTGTAGTTGCTGTTGTCGTGCTGGCGCATGATCAGCGAGTGGGCGATGGCGTCGCCCAGCGAGCCGATGCCGATCTGCAGCGTGCCGCCGTCCTGCACCAGCGTGCTGGTGTGCAGGCCGATGGCGTAGTCGGTCTGGGTGACCTTCATGTTCGGGGTGGAGAACAGCGTGTGCGTACCCGCCGGGTCGTCGATGATGATGTCGAACAGGTCGGGCGAGATTTCGGCGTCGTTGACCATGTACGGCAGGTTGTGGTTGACCAGCCCGACGGTGAAGATCTTTTCCCCGGCGTCGCGGCGCGGCTGCAACAGGTCGATCATGTCCATGGTCACATCGGAGTTGCAGGCGAGGCTGATGCGCAGCCCGGCTTCATCCTCGCGCATGGCCACGGCCTGCGCCACCACGTTGACGCCGTTGTGCGCCATGTCGCGGGCGATGTGGGTGTAGTTGCTGTTGATGTAGTTCTGCTGCGCCACGGTGTTGGCCAGCCAGTCGCCCGACTTCAGAAAGAATTCGTTGACGGTGATGTTCGGCGGCAGCGTGCCGTCGCGCAGGTCGTTCAGGTAGTCCAGGTCGGGGTAGTCGCCGAAGACGCGCTCCACGAAGGGATTGAGGAAGCGCGCCTCCAGGTCGCTGTGCGCGGTCGGCTTGTTCAGCGACAGCGCGGTGTAGATGTTGAGGCGGCGCTTGCCGTCGGCCTTCAGGCGGCGGTACAGCTCGTTGACAAGGGGATTGGGCTTGCCCAGCCCGAGGGGCACGCCCAGCGTGATGTCGCCGTCAATTTCATTGAGGATGTGGCTGACCGCCTGGGTAATGGACGAATAGCGGTTGGTGCTCATGAAGCGCTCCCTGGGACTTTTCGGATTCGGGTTTCTTGGTATTCTGGCAATATTCCGGTAGAGCGAATACTCTCACTTGGTAGAGTGAGCATAAGCCATCGCGGCCCGGCCACAAAGATTCCCTGCGGGGAAAAACCCTTTCACCTGTCAGGTTTTTGCGCCGGTGCAACGTATCGAATGCCGTGAACCCGAAATTCCCTGCCGCCCGCATTGTTCGGCCTGCTGCATCGCGCCGTCGATCAGCTCGGCCATTCCCGGCATGCCGTACGGAAAACCGGCGGGCGTGCCCTGCGCGCAGCTGGACGGGGAAGGTTCCTGCCGTATTTTCGGCCGACCGGAACGCCCGGCGGTCTGCGCCAGCCTGCGCCCGACGGCGGGCATGTGCGGCGACAGCCGCGCGCAGGCGATGGCTTACCTGGACGAACTGGAACGCCTGACCTCCTGAGCGTTTTTTGAGGATTGGACCATGTGCCAGCTGCTCGGCATGAACGGCAATGTGCCGACCGACATCTGTTTTTCCTTCAAGGGCTTCGCCTGTCGCGGCGGCCGCACCGACCACCACAGCGACGGCTGGGGCATCGCCTTTTTCGAGGGGCAGGGCTGCCGCCTGTTCCTGGACTATTTGCCGTCGGCCACCTCGCCCATCGCCGAGCTGGTGCAGAACTACCCGATCAAGTCGACCAACATCATCGCCCATATCCGCAAGGCGACGCAGGGCGTGACCAGCCTGGCCAACACCCATCCCTTCCAGCGCGAACTGTGGGGGCAGTACTGGATCTTCGCCCACAACGGCGACCTGAAGGGGCTGCCGCCGGTGAGCGGCGAGCATTACCGGCCGGTGGGCAACACCGACAGCGAGCACGCCTTCTGCCTGATCCTGGAACAGTTGCGGCAACAGTTTGCCGAAGCGCCGCCCCTGCCGGAACTGAGCCGGGCGCTGGCGGAAATCGTGCGCGGCATCGCCGCCTACGGGGTGTTCAACATGATGCTGTCCAACGGCGAATGGCTGTTCGCGCATTGCGCCACCAAGCTGCATTACCTGGTGCGGCAGGCGCCGTTCGCGGTGGCGCAGCTGAAGGATGAGGATCTCAGCGTCGATTTCAGCGCCCTGACCTCGCCGGACGACCGGGTGGCGGTGATCGTCACCGAGCCGCTGACCGCCAATGAAGCCTGGCGGGCGATGCAGCCGGGCGAATTGCTCTGCTTTCGCGACGGCCTGCCGCAACCGGTGACGGTCTGAGCGGACGCGGCGGGGGCGGAAAGGTTATGATGCGCGCTTTCCGAGAGCCGACCGGTGCCGCCCCGATGGATACGCTGCTGCAAAGACGCCGCCTGACCGTCATCCTGAGCTTGCTGCTCAGCATTTCCTTTGCCGCCGTCTCGCTGATCAGTTATCAGGCCTCGCGCAGCACCATCCAGGTGGCGCTGGTGGAAAAGGAACTGCCGCTGACCTCGAACGCCATTTACGCCGAACTGCAGAAAGACCTGATCCGCCCGTATTTCATTTCCTCGATGATGGCCACCAACACCTTCCTGCACGACTGGGTGGCGTCCGGGGAAAAAGATCCCGACATTGTCAGCCGCTATCTGCGGGAAACCAAGCTGAAATACCAGGTTTTCACCAGCTTCTTCGTCTCGGAAGCCACGCGCAACTACTACTACCCGGACGGCATCCTCAAGAAGATCTCTGCCAGCGTGCCAGTCGACAAGTGGTATTTCCGGGTGCAGCAGATGCCGGAAAGCTACGAGATCAACATCGATTACGACGCCGCCAACAACAATTCGCTGGCCATTTTCATGAATTTCCGCGTGCTGGACCGCACCGGCAAATACCTGGGCGCCACCGGCGTCGGCCTCAGCATGGACCGCCTGCATCGTTTGCTGGGGGAATACGGCGGTCGTTACCAGAAGAACATCTTCCTGGTGGACGCCCAGGGCCGCATCCGCCTGACCGGCAGCCATCCGGCGTCCCAGCGCAGCATCCAGCAGGTGCCGGGCTTGCGGGATATCGCCGCCAAGGTGTTGCAGGCGCGCAACGGCACCTTCCAGTACCGCACCGCCGACGGCATCACCTTCCTCAATGTGCGTTACATGCCGGAGGTGCGGCTGTTCCTGTTTGTGGAAGGGCAGGAAGGCGAGGCGGTGGCGAAAGTGCGGCAGGCGCTGTATCTCAACCTGGCGATCTGCGTGGTCATCGTGCTGCTGACCATTGTCCTGACCGACCTGACCGTGCGCCGCTTCCGCAAGCGTCTGGAAGTGATGGCGACCGTGGATCACCTGACCGGGCTAATGAACCGCCAAGCCTTCGAACTGATCAGCGAACGCGTCATGGCGGACAGCGTGCAGGCGGGCGAGCCCTTCGCCGTGGTGTTGGCTGACCTGGATTATTTCAAGCAGATCAACGACCGGTTCGGCCATCTGGCCGGAGATCATCTGCTGCGTGAAGTGGGCGCGTTGCTGCAAGCCGCCGAGCGCGACGCCGACCTGCTCTGCCGCTGGGGCGGCGAGGAATTCCTGCTGTTGTTGCGGCATTGCGACGCCGCCGAGGCGGAGCGGGTGGCCGAAGCGCTGCGCCGCCGCCTGCTGGGTCATGCCTTCATGCTGGGCGGCCGTCGCGAGCGCATCACCATGAGCATGGGCGTGGCCACCTGGCGCAAGGGCGACAGCCTGCAATCGATGATCGACCGCGCCGACAAGGCGCTGTATGTCGCCAAGGATACCGGCCGCAACCGCGTCAATATCGCGGTCTAACGCCCCTACGGCTCCGTTTCCCCCGTTCGCACCAGAACGGGAGGACTCGCCCCCATATGGCGCATTCCGACCGTCAAAACTCCGCGACTGTTCCCGAATTCCTTTTCCTGCCGTGAATTCCCGACTTGGCACGAACCCTGCTAGGTAGGGATGGTCTATCTGAAACCGTGCCCGGCTGTTCCCTGGCCGCACGTCAAAGACATGTATTGCCGAAACGGGGCGGCTAGGGTTCCGGCGGCGGGGCGACCCGGCGCGACTGGTCCGAGAGCCGCCCGACCGGCCGGATTCACCGGACGGTGCACGGAGGGATAAAAGCCCGGGAGATTCTTCGGTGATTGCCATGCGCTGGCCGAACGCCAACGCCCGACCCAGAGAGGAACCACCCCATGTCAGTGAACCGTCGCACCTTCAGCCGTTTCGTCCTTGGCGGCCTGGCCGCCGCCGCCCTCAGCACCGGCCTGACCGGCCAGGCGCTGGCCGCCGAAAAGAAAACCTACAACATGGCCTGGAGCATCTACGCCGGCTGGATGCCGTGGCCCTACGCCCAGTCCAGCGGCATCCTGAAGAAGTGGGCCGATAAGTACAACATCGTCATCAACCTCAAGCAGATGGACTACATCGAGTCGATCAACCAGTTCACCGCCGGGAAATTCGACGCCTGCCTGATGACCAACATGGACGCGCTGACCATTCCCGCCGCCGGCGGCGTCGACACCACGGCGCTGATCGTCGGTGATTATTCCAACGGCAACGACGGCCTGATCCTGAAGGGCAAGACGGCGCTGAAGGACATCAAGGGCCAGAAGATCAACCTGGTGGAATACTCGGTGTCGCATTACTTCCTGGCGCGGGCGCTGGCTAGCGTCGGCCTGGCCGAGAAGGACGTGAAGGTGGTGAATACCTCCGACGCCGACATCGTCGCCGCCTGGAAGACGCCGGGCGTCACCGCCGCCGCCGCCTGGAACCCGCAGCTGGCCGACATCCGCAAGCAGCCGGGCACCACGCTGGTGTTCGACTCCTCGAAGATTCCCGGTGAAATCCAGGATATTGCCGCCATTCGCACCGATGTGCTGAAGAAGAGCCCGGAACTGGCCAAGGCGCTGACCGGCGCGTGGTTCGAAACGCTGAAGGTGATGGCGGCGCAGGACGCCAAGGGCAAGGCCGCGCGCGCCGAGATGGCCAAGCTGTCCGGCACCGACCTGCCCGGCTACGAGGCGCAGCTGAAGACCACCAAGCTGTTCTACACCCCGGCCGAGACGCTGTCCTTCACCGCCAGTCCGCAGATGGTGACGATTACCGACAGCGTGCGGAAATTCTCCTTCGCCCACGGGCTGCTGGGGCAGGGCGCGCCCAATGTCGATGTGATCGGCATCCAGTTCGCCGACGGCAAGGTGCTGGGGAATGCGAAGAACGTGAAGCTGCGTTATGACACGTCGATCCTGAAGATGGCGGTGGAGGGCAAATTGTAAACGGTCCGGTGCTTCATGATCTTTGGGGGCGCACGGTGTGCGCCCTTGTCTCCGTCAGCGCAGCGCGCCGGGGCTCTCCCGGTACCCCTTCTTCATCAGCCGCCGCAAGGCCGTGGCATCCTGATACCCCACCGCTTCCGCCACCTGCTCCACATTCAGCCGGGTGGATTCCAGCAGCGCCCGCGCCCGCCGCAGGCGCACGCTCTGGATCAGCGCCAGCGTGCTGCGCCCGGTCGCCGCGTGAATGTGCCGTCCCAGCGTCCGTTCCGACATGGCGAATTCCGCCGCCAGCGCCGCCACCGAGGGACAGTCGGGCAGGGCGCTTTCCACCCGCGCCACCAGCCGAGTCGCCAGCGCATCGCCGCCCGCCAGCATTTCCGGAATGATGTAGTCCGCCTGCGCTTCGCGCCCGTCGATCAGCAACACTCGCGATACCCGCTCCGCCAGGGCCGCGCCGCCGCGTTCGCGCAGCACATGGATCATCAGGTCCACCTGTGCGAAGGCGGCCCCGCCGGTAGTAACCGGGCCGTCGGCGCAGACCATGCGGTCGCTGTCGATGCGGGCTTGCGGCGCATGCTGTTGCAGATGCGCCGCCAGCCACCAGGTCGTGGTCACCCGCCGTGAGGGCAGCACCCCGGCCGCCGCCAGCAGGAACACCGCCGAACAGACTGCCGCCACCTCGCCGCCCGCCGCCATATGCGCGGTAATGCGCGCCACGGCCGCCTGCGCGTCCGGCTGCAGCAGACGCTTGTCCACCCGCGACGGCGTATCGGTCGCCAGTCCGGGGATGATCCACAGCGAGCGGTCCACCGCACCGGGTTCGGGCAAGGGCCCGGTGTCGATGCGGAAGCCGTTCTGCAAGCCCACCGCGCCGCCCGTGACCGAGCACAGCCGCCAGGTCGGGACGCTGACGCCCAGCTGCCCGGCGATGGTTTCTGCCGTGGTCAGTATGTCCACCGCCGCCGCCACGCCGCTGGCGAACGCGCCGTCCAGCACCAGAATCGTGAATGTCGTCATTGTCGGAAAAAGCCCTGAAGATGTCATATCGGACACTGGGAGGCTACGCCGCCGTCTGCTGAAATACCAGCATTCCTGCAGGAGCACCGCCATGAAGCTTTACTACACCACCGGTTCCCACTTCGCGCGCAAGGTGCGCCTGCTGCTGGCGGCGCTGGAAACCGATGTGGAGCTGGTGGACGCGGTGAGCACTGCGCGCACGGAGCCGGAGCGTTTCGGCGGCAATCCCTTGCTGACCGTGCCCGTGCTGGTGGACGGGCAGCAGACCGTCCTTGACTCCGACCGGATCGCCGCCTGGCTGGTGCAACGTTTCGATCCCGGCGACCGTTTCCGCGTGCTGACGGCTGACCCGGACCGGCTGAACGCCCGCATGGTGCTGAACGGGGTGATGGCCGCCGAAGTCGAGTTACTGTTGGCGGCGCGCAGCGGCCTGTCCATGGATAGCCGGCGCTGGGAGAAGAAACGACGGGTGATCCGCCACGGGCTGCTCTGGCTGGAGACACGGTCGGACCTGTTTGCCGGGGAGCCGGATTATCTGGATTTCCATCTGCTGGCCTGTTGGGACCACTTGCGGACCTACGGGCATTTCCCCGACCTGGAATTGCCGTTGCTGTCGGCCCGGGCGGCGCGGCTGGCAGCCTTGCCCTGGGCCGCCGCGTCAGCGTTCCAGCCCTGATTGGCCTATTTTTCCCGGAGAACGACCATGCAAGCTCCCCTGTTGATGCCGATGATGGCCCTGATAGCGTGGACCGCCATCATCGGGGTGGTGGCGGTCCGCCGCCGTGTGGCGGAAATCCGCCGTCAACGCATTCCGCCGCAGTCGCTGGCCCGCGCCAAGGACGTGGCCGCCCTGTTGCAGGACACGGCGGCGATGGACAACTTCAACAACCTGCTGCAGTTACCGGTATTGTTCTACGTCGCGTGCCTGGCGGCGACGCAGATCGGGGCCGGCGGCCTGCCGGTGCTGTTTCTGGCCTGGGGGTATGTGCTGCTGCGGGTGGCGCACAGCGCTGTGCAGTTGGGCAGCAACCGGGTGATGCGGCGCTTTCCGGTATGGATGGCGGGCAATCTGGTGCTGTTCGCGCTGTGGAGTTGCCTGGCGGCCGTGCTGGCGACGGCCTGAGCAGTGTGCAGGTATCCTGCTCTGCTTACTGGCAGTTCAAGCCGCCCGCCGCGATGCATTCCTTGTAGGCGTTGTCATGCCGCATGCGCTCCAGCTCCGTCTGGGCGCCCCGGGCGTTCTGGCAGGCCCAGCCGCAGGATTCTTGCGCCGGAGCAGACTTTTGCTGTTCGCGCTGCTGCGCTTCTGCAGCCGAAGCGGCCTGACGGCGCATGTTTTCATTGGCTTGTTCAATCCAGGCGTTGTCCCGCCGGATCTCTTCGTTATGCTGCAAGGTGCGTTGATACTGGGCCTCATCGTTGGCCTGCATGAACTCCGCATAGCTTTGTCCCTGGCTGTTCCGCGGAACCGGGTCCGCGCCATGTGCCACAAAAGCCCGCCACAATTCGGGATTTTCGTGGGACCAGAAGAATCCCGGCGGTTGGCCGTTCTTGTCCGGATCGCGGATGTCCGCGCCTTGTGACAGCAGGTATTCCATCATTTCCTTGCTGCGCGCGAAGTGGATGACGGACTGGTTGTAATAACCACCACGGGCCTTCACATCGGCGCCCCGGCTGACCAGCAGCTTGACGTGGCTGACATTGCCGCTGGCCACCACTTGCTGAAACCCTTCAATATCGGTGTTGACGTTGGCGCCGTGGTCGAGCAGCACCTGCACGGCTTCCTTGTTTTTCATTTTGAAGGCCCAGGCGAGCATGCTGCCCCCCGGTCGCGCCCTCCCATTGGGATTGCCCTTTTTGAGGCATTTTTCAACCACGCCGGGTTTGTTGCTCCAGATGGCGTCGGAAAGGCGGTCGTCGGGGGTGTCCTTGCTGCTGCCGGTGGTGGCACAGCCCGCGAGACCGAGCATCAGGACGAGGGCGAGGGTTTGGGCCGGGTTTCGCATGAGGCGGTCTCGGGAAGGAAGGTGGGTGAGACCCGATCATGCAGGGTTGGAATAACCTTGGCAAGTATATGGAAATAGGGAATTCCATGTCCGTTGCAACGCCGGGCGATGCCCCTTTGTCCCGGTCTTGTCCCGCGACGGACTCCGGCGTGGTGATTACACTGGCCAATGAAGCCCATTCTGAACGGTCCCGTCATGCCTTCCCCCGTCCGCCTCAACCCGCGCAAACTGCATCTCAGCAAGTGGACGGCGGTGCAGCCGCAGCGCAAGGAATTGCACTTTCTGGTGACCCGCGTGCTGCTGCCCGATGACCCGGCGCAACCGATCACCGACGTGGAAATGGAGGCGGTGTACAGCCACCGACGTTTTATACTGCCCTGGAAAGCCCTGACCGATACCGCCGTGTGGCGGCAAGGCTGGCATTGAGAGACTTTGCATGATGAACACGACAAGGGCGGTGGCGGTTGTCGGCGCCGGGCTGGCGGGCCTGTCCTGCGCCCGCGTGCTGCAGGACGCCGGACTGGCGGTGACCGTCTTCGACAAGAGCCGGGGCGTGGGCGGCCGCCTGTGCACCCGGCGCGGCGACGACTGGCAGGCCGATCACGGCGCGCAGTATTTCACCGCCCGCAGCCCGGCCTTCCGGGCGCAGGTGGACTTGTGGATGCATGCCGGGGTGGTAACGGAATGGCAGCCGCTACGGGCGGTGTTCGGCCCGCATGAGACCTCGTCGGGCGAGCCGGTGCAACGCTTTGTGGGCGTGCCGGGCATGTCGGCCCCGGCCAAGGCGCTGGCGGCCGGGCTAACGGTGAAGACCGGGCATACGGTGCAGGTCCTGCGGCGGGTGGAAGACGGCTGGCGGCTGGAGACGGCGGAGCACGGCCTGTTGCCGGGCGTGTTCGGCGCGGTGCTGCTGGCGGCTCCGGCGGCGCAGGCGGCGGCCTTGCTGCAGCCGGTATCGGCCTCGCTGGCGGCGATGGCTGCCGGGCATCGCATGCTGCCCAGCTGGACGGTGATGGCGCGTTTCGACGCCCCGCCGGAGCTGCCCTTCGAGGCCGCCTTCGTTAACGAGGGGCCGCTGCGCTGGGTGGCGCGCAACAGCAGCAAGCCGGGCCGCAGCGGGCGCGAGTGCTGGGTGTTGCAGGCCTCGGCGGCGTGGAGCGCGGTGCATCTGGAAGAGGAGCCGGAGGTGGCGGGGCAGGCGCTGGTGGCGGCGTTCCGGGCCCTGGGCGGGCCGGAACCGGCGGCGGTGTCGGTGCATCGCTGGCGCTATGCGGATTGCGAACCGGCGACGACCGGGAGTGTCTGGGAGCCGGAATCCGGGTTGGGCTTGTGCGGGGACTGGCTGCTGGGTGGACGGGTGGAAGGGGCGTGGAGTTGTGGCCGGGAATTGGGCGGCAAGGTCTTGTCGAATTTGCCCTCCGTCAAATGATGCGTAGGGGCGCACTGCGTGCGCCCTCGTCAACGGACACGCCCTCCCGGCTGTCCGATGGTCACCGTCCTGTCAGATCATGCACCGCCTTCAGACTGCTTTCATCCCCGGCCAATTCCCTTTTGGCAAAAGCCTCGATGGCCTTCTCGTGCGCATAGACATAGGCAAAGAATGGCTTGTCCGCGCCCTCGGCATGATCCTTCAGGCGCAGGAATTTCTCCTGGAAGGGCTGCGTGCCGTTGCGCAGCAGCCGCATGGCCAGCCACCAGGGCATCACCGCCAGCGCCGCGCCTTCCGCCATGCCTTTCAGGGCCCAGCCGCGCGGCTCGGTAATGCGCTGGCCGGTCTGGTTCATGTAGTCCAGATAACGTTGCAGCGTCTGCTCTTCCAGCGCCTTGAGCGCCAGCCATTTCTGCTTGCGCGCCGGGTTCCGGGTCAGCCGCGCCGCCGTATCGAACACGGCGATGCCGTAGACTTCGGACTCATGGATGCGCTGCAAGTCCGCTTTATACTCGGGATAGTTCATGACTCAACTCCTGCCTCGTGACGGCTTTGGGGAGGGAAAATTTCGTACCGGCCGCCAGTTCTTCCAAGGCACGTTCCAGAGCCTCGGCATACGCATCCGGATCTTCAATAAAGGGCATGTGCCCCACATTCGGGAATACCACCAGCCTGGACCGTGGAATGCGGCCCGCCAGCAGCAGGGATTGTTCTGAGGTCACGACCGGATCGTTGGAGCCGGCCAAGAGATAGCAGGGTATCTGGATGCGGTCCAGCCGGTCGCCAATGGCCAGGGTGGTAATGCCGCCAAACAGGGCGAACAAGGCACCGGGGTCTTGTTTCAGCATATCCGCTTCAACGTTGTCCAGCATCTTCCGGCTGAGGGGACTGGCCCGGTATGCCGCCGGACGGTAGGCCAGGAAACTGGCGAACAGTCTCCGCACCCGCCGGCTTTTTTTCGAGATCAGCAGATTGGTGATGAAAGGGCCTTTTCCCCAGGCACCCAGACCGGCGAGACGCAGCAACTGGCCTTCCACCCCGCCCCAGCGACCCAGGTGAAAACCGGCAACACTGACAATGCCCGCCACATTCGGGGCATGGTGCGCTGCCAGGTTGAGCGCGCTGAAGCCGCCGGTGGAATGGCCCACGACGATGATCTTCCGGTTGCCCAGCATGTGCTGCAACGCACCGTTCATGACGCGGAAAAACCACGCATCATCGACCTGCCGGGCATCGAATCCCTCCGGAGCCGTGGACGGGTAATGGGCCGGCAGGCTGAGGGAGTACCAGGCCTTGGAATCGCGGAAGGATTCCGGGACACAGTCGCGCCAGAAATTGACCGACACCAGCACGCCGTGAATGAAGACGATGGCCGGTTCGTCCGCGTTATCCAGATGCTCGTTCACCGCCAGATAGGCCAGCCGGTGACCCTCGGCCTCGGCAAAACCCTGTCTTGTCTTCATGATCTTTCGCGCCCCCGTATCACGGTTGCTCCGTCCGGACACCCGAAGGAGACGCCGGATTCCCGGCCAGTGAGCGCAGGTTAGCACCCGGCAAAGCGGGGGTATTGAACGAAAGAGCTAATAGCGGGTGGATTGCTGCAGGGCCTTGAGCGCATCCAGATAGGTGAGGCCGAAGGACTCGGCAAACGCCCGGCACATATGGGCCAGGTCACTGAAGCCCGCGTCCATCGCCGCCTCCACCGGCGAAGTTCCGTTCAGCAGGGCGTCCATGGCGACCCGCAGCTTCAGCCACTTCTTGTAGCTGCGCACCGGAACCCCGGCGTGTTCGACAAACCAGTGGGAGAAGCGGGTGGGGGAGAGGTTGGCCACGGCGGCCAGCCGCTTGCGGTCGATGTCCTCGCCATCCCCCAGGCCGGCCTTGATCGCCTCGATCACCGCCTTGAAGCGTTCATCCCCGGCGAGGGTCCGGTCGGACGTGGCCAGCACCTCCGAGTTCAGCAGGGCGCGCAGGTCCGTGTCGGCGCTGAGTGACGCCAGAGGCGGCGGCAGTTCGTCCCGGGACAGCGCCAGCCACGCCGGGGGCGCGGGGTTGTCCAGCGCCTTGAGGATGGAGCCGCACAGGGGGTCGAAGTAGATGGAACAGACCAGCGGGCCGGGCTGCAGGCGGTGCCGGGTCCTGGAGGTGAGGTACACGGCTTTGGCCTGCATCCACCCGGCCGTGGTTTCGAATGCGAGGTCGCCGTCCAGGGCAATGGTCAGTTGCGACGCCCAATGGCCGTGCGCCTTGTTTTCGCCGACATGGCCGCGAAAGATGGCGACGCTGTCGGAGAATACGATGTCGCCTTTCCAGTCGATGGGCATGAATGTGCGCTCCTGCGGCAGGGCATGAAGGGGGAATGGGCTCCGCCGCCTGATTTTTCTACTATGGATAATGCGGGGATTTTGGACGGAGCTCCACGCCTGACAGGGAATTATTTCGTTCGGTTCCCTTTTTTTAGTTCGATGATGCGTAGGGGCGCACTGCGTGCGCCCTCGTGAACGGACATGCCGGTTTTTATTGAACGGTCAGCGTGTCCGGCGGAGAAGGGCGCACGCAGTGCGCCCCTACGGCTGCGCTCTGTCGCCATTCCTCAATAACCCCGCCCCCATTCCGCTAAGCTTCCCCCATCCTTCCCTCCCCGTAGAAACCGACATGCGCAAGATGATGCTTGCCGCCGGCCTGGCCCTGAGCCTGGCGCTGGGCGGCTGCACCCCCGATCTGGAAGACAAGCTGAGCGCCTGGGCCATTGGCAGCGAGCGCGCCCGCGCCCATCTGGAGCACAAGGCGCTGACCGTGGACGGCTTCAACATTGCCTGGCTGGAAGGCGGGCAGGGCGAGACGGTGTTCCTGATCCACGGTTTCCAGTCCAACAAGGACATCTGGGTGCGCATGGCGCGCGAGCTGACCGCGCACTACCACGTGATCGCCATCGACCTGCCCGCCCACGGCGAGAGCACCATTTTGCCGGACCGTTCCTACACGGTGCCGGAACAGGCGAAGCGGGTGATGGCGATCATGGAGGCGATGCAGCTGCGGCAGCCGGTGAACCTGATGGGGCATTCCATGGGCGGGGCGATTGCCTTTCATGTGGCGGTGATGGCGCCGGAGCGGGTGAAGACGCTGGCGCTGGTGAGTTCGGCCGGGGTGATTTCGCCGACGCCGAGCGAGTTGTGGCGCTTGAACCGGGAGGGGAAGAATCCGCTGATTGTGCGTAACGAGCAGGATTACCAGGCGATGCTGGCGTTTACGATGGCCGATCCGCCGTGGATTCCGGGGCCGGTGATCGGGACGCTGACGCGGGAGGCGATTGCGCGGCAGCAGATCGGGGAGACGATTTACCGGGAGCTGGATCCGGCGAATTCGCTGAAGCCGGAGGAGGCGTTGCCGAAGATCCATGTGCCGGTGCTGGTGGTGTGGGGGGATCAGGACCGGGTGCTGGATGTGTCGAGTGTGGGGGTGTTCAAGCAGTTCCTGCCGCAGGCGGAGGTGGTGGTGTTCAAGGGGGTGGGGCATGCGCCGCCGATTGAGCGGACGGGGGAGATGGCGAAGGTGTATGAGGGGTTTTTGGGGAGGGGGTGAGACAATCCGCCGGCTGGATTAGCCCGACAACACCGTTCCGTGTTGAGGGCTTCATGCCGACAGGTTGACGCTACCGCTGAAGGTGTTTACAAAGCTAGTCCACGTTAAAGGAAATTCCAGGGAAATCATAATCATGAACAAAACCATCTGCTTGGCATTTGCGCTTATCTTCCTGTGCTCTCCGAGCTTTGCTGTCGAGAAGAGCGGCACATTGGAAATTGCCCGCAAGATTGTTGAGTTACAAGGTGTCCGCGAGGTCCTGACACAAACCAACCGGCAAGTGGATGAGTCGATTAAAGTACAAGCCGAACAGTTATACCAGCAGGTGGTTGCGGCTAATGGTGGTGTCGAAGTGGCGGGAGCCCGTGAAGTAAATGATGCTTTTTTTGCTTCTGCAGCCTGGCACATTCCCGAAGATGACTTTGTTGCCCGATGGGCCGAAGCCTACAGCCGCAGAATGACGGCACAGGACTTGAAGGCAGCTTTGGCTTACTACGGTTCCCCAGCCGGGCAGCGCGAGGTGGCCGCGACCAAGCTGGTCAGTTCGGACTTGACGGGCTGGGTCCTCAAGGAAACCCAAACGCGCATGGATAAGGCCGTTGAGACGTATTTCAAGGACATGCAGGCCCTGTTAGCAAAGAGCGCCAAGCCTTTGCAATAACATGGACAAAGATTCAGAGCTCGTTTCACCTACTTGCCGGTGGTGCTGGGGGCTTTGCCCTGAAACCGGACCAATGATAAAAATAAATTGAAAATTCGCGCAGACAATGCAATATTTGAAAATATTAAATTGTCCGGTGGGGTGAATTCAATGCTGGTCGAGTTCCGTACCAAGAACTTCCGCAGCCTGCGCGACGAGCAGGTGCTTAGCCTGGTGGCGTCAACCGACAAGACCCTGCTGGACACCCATGCCCTGGATACCGGTCTGAAAGCGGCCCCGCATTTGCTGAGGAGTGCGGTGGTGTACGGCGCAAATGCCAGCGGCAAGTCCAACCTGATCAAGGCCCTGCAGTACATGCGCGGCGTGGTGCTGGAGTCGGCCGCGATGCAGCCGGGCCAGACCTTCGACCGACTCCAACCCTTCAAGCTGGACGCCGCATCGGGCAGCGAGCCCACGGAGTTCGAGATCACTTTCCTCCTGGACGGTGTGCGCTACCAGTACGGTTTTGCCATGAACACGCAGCGCATCGTCAGCGAGCATTTGCTGGTGTTCAAGGCCTTCAAGCCGCAACGCTGGTTTGAACGTCGCTTTGATGTTGAAAGCGGCAAGGATATCTATGAATTCGGGTCCGGCCTGAAGGGCGCCAAGCACCTGTGGGAAGGCGCCACCCTACCCAACATGTTGTTTTTATCCCGGGCGGTGAATCTCAACAGCGAGGCCCTGCTGCCGGTGTTTGATTGGTTCGCCAACCGGCTGGTCATCATTAACGAGCAGTCGCCGCTGTCCCCGCAGTTTTCCATGCAGATGCTGAAGCAGGATGCACCGCGCAGGGCCATCCGTGATTTTCTGCGCGCCGCCGACATCAGCATTGCGGATATCGAAGTGACGACGAAGCAGGCCATGGTGCACACGATCAACTTTGATCTGGCCACCGGCAAGCGTGAGGAGTCAACCGGGGAGCAGGCGGTCGATGAGGTGAAGTTCCACCACGTCACCGAGCATGGCAATGCGGTGTTTGATTTGATGGATGAGTCGAGCGGCACCCGTAACCTGTTGTTCCTGACGGGGCCGATTCTGGACATCCTGAACAAGGGCTTGACGCTGCTGGTGGATGAGTTGGACACCAGTCTGCATACCTTGCTGGTGCAGGCGCTGGTGCGCCTGTTCCACCGGCCTGACGTCAATACCGGCGGCGCACAGCTCATTTTCACCACGCACGATACGTCGCTGCTGGATGCTTATGGCCTGTTCCGCCGCGATCAGGTCTGGTTTGTGGAAAAGCGTGCGGATCAAAGCACGGCGCTTTACCCGTTGCTCGATTTCAGCCCGCGCAAGCATGAGGCGTTGGAGCGCGGGTATCTGCAAGGCCGCTACGGTGCGTTGCCATTCCTGAGTAATCCGTTGTTGGGGGTGCCGGGCTGATGGGACGTGACAATCAGGCCAAGGAGCGGCAGTTGCGGCGGAAGACGGTGCGGGAGGGGCGGCGCGCCGGTTACGCCCGCATCCTGATCGTGACGGAAGGCAGCAAGACCGAGCCGCTGTATCTGGAGGAGATCCGTGCGCTGTATCAGTTGCATTCCGCCAATGTGGCGGTGCAGCCGGGTCAGTTGGGTACGGCGCCCATCCAGGTGGTGCGCTATGCGCAGCAACTGTTTGAGCAGGGCGATTTGCACAAGGGGATTCGCCCCAGGAGCTTTGATCAGGTGTATGCGGTGTTTGACCGCGATGATCACGAGAGCTATTTCAATGCGCTGAATTTGGCGAAGTCGCTGGATGGGAAGTTGCGCAATGATGAGCGGGAGCCTGTGCGTTTCAAGGCGATTGCTTCTGTTCCAAGTTTTGAGTTGTGGTTGTTGTTGCACTATGAGGATGTGCGTGCGCCCGTTCACCGGGATGAGGTGATGGTTCGGTTGAAGCAGTACATGCCGGGCTATGACAAGGGGGCGGGTAGGGTGTTTGCGATGACGCGTGACCGGTTGGCGGTGGCGATGCAGCGGGCGAGGGGGTTGGCGGAGAGGTTCAGTGAGTACACGGAGCCTGAGCCGTTTACGGGGTTTTATGAGTTGGTGGGGGTGTTGACTACATTGCGGAACTGAAGCAGGTTGGAAAAAATAGTGTCTGATCCTATTTTAGAGTTGTTGTCGGATAAGATGCTTGGTTTGGCTGATAGATGGCATTGCGCTTATATGTCATAGAGTAATTCACTTGTAATGGAATGGAATCACTGTAGTGGTGCCATCAGAACCACATTTGACTCACCAGGGAGAGCGTGAACATGGGCATTTTTGATAGCTTGATTGACGGGGTATGCGATGCTATTGGCAGTGCTATCGAAGGCGTTGGCAAAGGCATTGATGTTGTTGACTCGGTAGGATCGAAAGTCATTGATGTAGTTGGTGGCGGTATAGACTCTGCCATTGAAACTGTCTCGGAAAATCCCGGTACTACTGTGGCTGTTGTTGCCGCCGCTGTTGCCACTGGTGGTGCTGCATTTGTAGCCGCTGGTCCCATTGCGGCTGCCATTGGAGGAACCGGTGCTCTTGGCGCTGCAAGTACAGGTACAGCGATTTCAACACTTTCCGGCGCAGCGTTGACTAATGCTTCTTTGGCCGCAATGGGCGGGGGGGCTGTGGCTGCTGGTGGTGCAGGGATGGCGGGTGGAACGGCTGTTATTGCAACGGCCGGTGCGACTACTGGAGCTGCTGTAGCGGGAGCAACTTCAGCTACTCTAAAAAGCTAAGAGCAAAGGATGTTTCGCTCTAACCCTTATTTTGGGGTGCCTCATTGTAAAGGTTGAGCGCAATCGGATTCATATACTTATTTCCTTGAATGGTCAAAGTCTGTATGTAGCATGCATACGATTCATCATACTCCCAACACGGCTCGGGTGACCTTGAAGGATAAAAATCAAACTACGTAAGGGGAATACTATGGGAAGCTCTGGCTCGGGTCGTTTTTCAGATTATCCTGGTACAAAGGCCAAGGAAGTGACAGGAAATGGAACAGGCGTAGCCGGTGGGATGAGCGGCGTCGACAAGTGCAAACAGGCATTTAGCGTAGTGCTCGATGATGTTGGAAATAGTGACTTCTATTCGAAGTTCAGAACTGTCCCGACAGTTGGCGATCAGCTGGAAATTCAATTCGACAAAAAACGCGTAGTCGCAGTTGATGTAAATGGCGTAATGGTTGGCGCACTCCCCACATCGTTCAATTATCTCGTAGCATGCATGAATGACGGTGTAACTTATATTGGTTTGGTGAGCACCTCAGCCGGCGCCCCCGTCCCCACCATTACTGCTGACTTTACAGCTAAATAATTATGTCTCTCACTGGCGTTGTGCTAGTAGTTGGAGAGCTTGTTGTTGACTATACGCTTGGCCATCATGGGTCTATCAGCAAACTTCGTTTAGGTGGCGTCGGGCACGCCGCAAGAGGGTTATGGGCTGCCGATCTTGAATTTTCAGTTGCAGCTTTCTGTCCTCAATATCTCATAGGTGAAGCAAAGGCATACCTTGCTGCGCTTGGATGTAGGGAGTTTATCTGGCTTGGTGATGTAGTTGGTGCTCCGAATGTGATCCTTATCGGCGACGTGAGGGAAGTTTCGCATCAAGGTTATGAAGACTTGATGCGTGAGACCAAGATAGTCAAAGTTCACGAACCACTACCGTGTCTTGACGCCTACCGAGAGGTCGTTGTCTTTCCTGGTCGGTTTGATATTAACGTACTCGCTAGCGCGTTTGCAGTTGATGCCAGACTCTCATTTGACATCGCTTATGATCTTGAGGACCTTTCATCGCTTATGGCATTCCAGCGCCGCTTGGGTGCTGTAATTCTCTCAACGTCTTCTCCGCTATTCATGAGACTTGGAAGTGATGATATTAATATCCTCCTAAATGCCATTAGGGCTCTTTCGCCGGAAGTGCTCCTTCTCAAAGAAAATAGAGGGGGTAGTCGACTCTTTGATATGCAACATGGCAGTGTCGAGGAGATTCCTGCAACATTGAGCCGTACGGTCAACTCCGTTGGTGTTGGAGATGTCTATTCCAGTGTCATGGTTGGCTTGTCTCATAGAGGATGGATCGAAGCGGCGTGGCGTGGCTGCCAAGCAGCTTCTGTGTACTCGCAATCAACGTTTCCCGATGACATAAAGCGTGATTTGCAACGCGGATTTCGACTCTCAATAGAAGTATTGCGAGCACTCGGCGGATCAATACTCCCATGGCACGATCGCCAGAGCTACTCGATCTACTTAGCCGGACCAGACTTTTCATACATTGAAAAGCAGGAGCTTGACCACGCTGTTGACAGTCTTACGTATCACAACTTCAGAGTCCGACGTCCTGTCATAGAGGGGGGGGAGTTACGGCGTCCCGCGAGTGAGGGTGACATGCGCCATATGTACAATATGGATTATCAGCTACTCAAGGAATGTGATGTGGTCTTCGCGGTTCCTCTCGATCGTGACCCAGGTACGCTCGTTGAAATAGGCATTGCAATCGAAATGGGCAAGCCAGTCATCACTTACGACCCGCGGGGTGAGAACAAGAACACAATGGTAGTAGCTGGAAGTTCTGTATACTCCGCCGACCTTGACGAGTGCCTCAATGGCACCTTCACAGTTATTGCAGCATTGAGAACTGGATCACGATGAAAAAAGCACTTCTTCTGGCCTCAGGTGGTCTGGACTCAACAACTGTTGGATACAAGCTCATGGCCGCTGGGGTGGAGGTCGTACCCATCTTCTTTGACTACGGACAACATTGCGCAGACATTGAGTGGGGGCGAGTGAATGAAGTCTTGCCTTCCAATATGCAACGTCCAGAGCGCTTCAATATTTCGGACATCTTTCGAGGTTCACAGTCGAGGTTGATTCGCGAAGCTGATCTCTGGACTGAAGAAGTTAAAGATGATGACTTGTACATTCCATATCGAACTATGCTCTTCTTCGCCGTTGCAGCCGCTCGCGCACAAACTGTTGGAATCCTTGATGTTTATACTGGCTTCATCAACAGCAACCATGCCAAAGAAATTGATTGCACTGCCGCATTTATGAATAGCCTCGACGGCCTTACTGAGAACATAGGTCCCGTTCGTTTTCACTCACCTTTCCGTAATTCGTCTAAGGCTGATGTCGCCAGGTCAGCTGCGGAGCTCGGTGTGCCTATAGGGCGTACTTACTCCTGCCAAGCGTCGGCAAAATTTCCGTGCGGCGCTTGTCCGAACTGCGTCGAGCGTCTGAATGCACTGAAAGAGGCTAATTTGGTATGAGTGCTTCAGCTATCGAGGTGCTACTCGTAGCACGTCGCATTGCCAACCATGCGAAGGATAAAGGCGTGCTCTTTGACGAGAAACCGCTCCGTGCTACTTGCGAGCATTTAGGAGCTGTTCTGGCGGACTCTGTGCTCCAAGCCGGGCTCAATTACAACACAGTTGTGCGTCCTCGGGTTCAAGCCATTCTACGACTACATCCAAATCGTCACACGATTTCTTCACTTGCATCGCTGATTCATGACGGCGAGACTGGAGCATTCTTGAATTGGAGGCATAACGAGAAGGTCAGTCGATTTGAAGCACTTGTAGCTTTTCTACAGAGGTCGGGCGTCGAAGATTTTCTGGATTTGCGTGCAGGTCTAGCTTCTGATGAATTTTGTGCCTCGATCAAAACAGTCAATGGGATTGGCCCGAAAACCGTTGATTATATGGCATGTCTAATTGGACTGGATTCGATTGCAGTTGATCGTCACGTCCGCACCTTCGCGAAGGCAGTTGGAGTCGAGAGGGATGATTACAATTTTCTTCGCGCATCATTTTGCTGCGCTGCTGACCTGCTAGAGCTTCCGCGACGTGAGTTCGATGCTTGGTTATGGCGCCGAGCTACAATGCCAGCTCAAGCACAGCTTAATCTTCTCGTGTAGCTTCCTAAATATTGCGAAACTAGCGAGAGTGAGCAACCCCCAGAAAGCCTCGTAAAACTAAATGCACCCATGGCATAATAAAATGCTGGAGCTGTCTTAGCGCCCTAAGGGGGTAGTTATAGTCTGTCAAATATGGAGCCTATGCTTGGGCTAAATAATTTATGGTAGAGCTTGGTTGCATAGCCATCAGTCATGCCTGATATATAGTCAGACAAAATTCGCTCCTTGTTTTGAGCTTGATCATAATGATTTAAGGTGCTGGCAGGGAGTAATCGGCTTGGGTTTTCCTTCAAAACCTTGAAGAGTTTCATAATCATCAGTTGCCCTTTGTATTCAAGAACTTGAACCTCTGGACGTTTAATTACTTTGTTGTAAACAAACTTCTTTAGTATCTTGAGGATATTTTGTTCTTGATTTGGCAATACAGCTTGATATTTAAGTAGGGGGTGCTGGAAAGATTCATTTCTTGAAATCTCAACTTTATACATGAAGTGGCCGACGAGCTTGCTGATCCCATGCTTTCTTTCTTTATTAGAATCAGAAAATAGCCTATCAGTGTATTGTTGAAAATTCTGAACAAATTCACTTCCTGTAAATTTGGAAATTTGATCTAATATTTCTGATTCCCATTGGGTTTTGGTTATCAGTTTTAAGGCTATAGCATCCTCTAAGTCATGTATTCCATATGAAATATCATCCGCAAGTTCCATGATAGATGTGTCAAAAGATTTAAATTTTGTTTTATGATGCTCGCCAACTTTAATGTCTTTTAATTGGAAAAGCTGCTTGTCAGAATCAGAAAGCGGACTGATAATCCAATTCAATACATCTATTTCATCATCAAATATACATTTTGGAGGATGCCAAGCATCCAAATTTAACTTAGATGAAGATGCATAATCGCCCGCATAGTTTTTAACCTGACTATAATTTAGAGGGTACTTAATAATGCCAAGCATGGTGCGCCTAGTTAAATCCATGCCATGGGCGGGCGAATATTCGCCTAGCTTTGAAATAATGCGTAAAGTCTGACCGTTTCCTTCAAAGCCTCCATTATTTATGGTTGAGTAGTTTAACGCGACCTCGCCGCCATGACCAAATGCAGGATGGCCAATATCGTGTGACAAGCAGATGGCTTCTATTAAGCTTAAAGAGGGTATCCAATTTTTAATTTCTTCGTCAGTTCTATATGCTTCTTTCAATCGCTCACAAATCCCTGAGCCTATTTGGGCAACCTCTAGAGAATGGGTTAATCGTGTTCTATAAAAATCACTCTCTCCAATGCCTAAAACTTGAGTTTTTGCCTGCAATCTTCTAAAGGCTGCCGAGTGAATAACTCTAGCCCTATCACGCTGGTATTGGCTATCGTCATTCATCGAGTTGAATGGCTTGATGGGGTATCCCTCATCATCATTTCTTTTTCTATTTTGCCAGACTTGCATGTCTTCCATAATTTCCTCCATGCTTTAATTTAGTTGACGACAACGTATGCAAATGGCTCTGCAGCAACAGAGAATATATCCTTTTCGAAGCCATTAAGAATCATCGCTTTTAAAGGCCAGTAGCTTTGCTGGATGACCTCAGTCACCATCGTTGTTTTTTAGAAACTAGCATCATGATTACTCCCCGTCAATCAGCGCATCGCCCCTCCACCACCGCCCCCATCAAAATCAACCCCGCCCCCACCCACTCCCACCCCTGCAACCGATCCCCCGCCAACACCGCCGCACTCAGCACCGCCCCCACCAACTCCATCACCATGATGATCGACGCCCGACCCGCCTCCAGCTGTGTCACCGCCCACTGCGTCAGGCTCGTCGCCAGCAACAAGCCCCCGAAACCGAACAGCACCGCCCCCGCCAGCGTCCCCCCGCTCACCACCGGAAACGCCTGCACCCCCAACAGCAAACCGATCACCGCAAACCCCCCGCAGCCCACAAACATCGCCCCGATCTTCCCCGCCACCGGCAACGTGTCAAACGCCCGGAACGCCAGATTGTTCATCGCAAAGGCAAAGCCCGACAAAATCGCCACCAGATCCACCCAGCTCGGCGGCGCCTCCAGCAGCTTCGACCCGCCCAGCAACAACCACGCCCCCGACAAGGCCAGCGCCACCGACGCCAGCCGCGCCGCCGTCAGCCGTTCCCCCAGCAACAGCCAGCCGCCCAGCACCCCCCACACCGGCAACAGGTAAAACAGCGCCATCACCCGGATCACCTCACCGGCCGACAGCGACAAGCCGAAGGAAAAGTTCGCCAGCCCGCCCACCAGCACGATCAGCGCCAGCCCGCCCGCCTGTTGCCGCCACTGCGCCCGGATCACCCACAACAGCACCAGCGCCGCCAGGCCGACGCTGCCATAGGCCACCGCCACCATCGCCAGCCCGTCCAGACCGTGCTCGGCCAGCCGCTTCATCGGCCACCAGCTCAGCCCCCATAACAGGGACGAGCAAAACAACACCGCCGAGGCCCGGCGGACAGAATGGGTCATGACCTCAGACCCCCGCGCGCCAGCGTACGAAATGGGCGCGTTCGGTGTCCAGCATCCAGCGGTTGATCTGGCGCAGGTCGGCCACCGGCTGGTCGGTGAAGGGCAGGCGGTGCAGGTAGCCGTCCGGACCGAACTCCGGCGTCAGCGTGCACTGCGTCAACCCCGCGTCCCGCATCGCCTGCCAGCACAATTCCCACCAGCGCTGGCGCGCGGCCAGCGCCCCGGCGAATTCCGGGGCGGCGGGGTGGGGCACCTGCGGCCCCTGGTCATAGCCGACGCGGCCGTGAATGTGCCGGGCGCGCGGGGCCAGGATTTCCAGCACATCGAATTCGGTGTCGATCAGCCGCTCGCACACCACGCACCAGTGGCTGAAATCGCAGGTCAGGTACAGGTCCGGCAGCGCCTGCACCAGATCGCGCGCCACCCAGGGGTTGAACAGCGTGCGCGAGCGGTGGGTTTCAAAACTGATGGGGATGCCGGTGAAGTGGGCGAGGGTGAGCGCCTCGCCGAAGAAGTCGACGGATTGCGCCAGCGGCCAGGCATCGCACCCGGCCAGGCAGTTGATCTGGGTGGCACCAAACCGGTCAATGATCTCCAGCTGCCGCGCCAGCGACTCCAGATGCTGCACCGGGGTGGCGCGGCGGTCGGGCACGTAGCTGCCCGCCGTGCAGATCTCGGCGATCAGGTCGAAGCCGTGGTCGTCCAGCGCGGCGCGCAGTGCCTGTTGCCCAGCGTAGTCCGCGGGAATCGGCACTTCCAGCCCATCATAGCCGTCGGCTTTCGCCTCGGCGGCGAATTCGGCCCAGGGCATGCCGGTGGAGCCCCAGTAGGTGCGGTAGCCGCGCAGTTCCATGAATCGGTTCCTCTTCAAACTGGTTTAAACCCGCCTGTTGCACAGGGCTATGTCGCCGTTAGTAGTTGAACATGTCGGTTCCCTCTCCCATTGGGGGAGAGGGCTAGGGAGAGGGGGGATTGGCCTCGGCAAGACACATGCTTCCCCAAGCAGCCACCATCGAACCCTCTCCCGGCGCTTCGCGCCACCCTCTCCCAGACCTTGGGAGAGGGAAAAGCACTTTCAACTTTTAACCGCGACATAGCCTTGCACAGGAGGGAAAGAGGCTGGCCATGACCTGCGGCTATCTGTCTTTCAATGCCCGGTCAAAAACGACACGCCGTCCACCCCGATGAAGGTCTTGCCCTGATCGCTCAGCACATCCAGGTCATCCGGGTCGGCGTTGAGCAGTCGTTGCGTGCGGTAACGGTGATAGGCGCTCAACAGGTTGAAGAAGGGCAGAATCTGCGAACAGTGGTCGCCGTAGAGCTGCGCGTGCAGCGCGGGCAGGCGGTGCCAGGGCTCGGCGGGCTTTTCGTGGTGGGCGTTGTGATAGCCGAAGTTCAGCGTCACCAGGTTCAGCCACGGGTATTTCACCGACTGGATGTTGGTGAAGGTGTTGCGGAATTCATAGGCGGCGTCGTACTTGGTCGGGTTGGCGGCGGAGCCCTGTTCCAGCGTGTCGAAGAGGGTGAAGGTGTGCTGATAGGCGTCCATGAAGCGCAGCACGTGCAGCATCAGCATCCACGCCAGCGGGTAGAACAGCAGCACGCGCGGCGCGTGCCAGGCAATCAGCGCGAACACCGAGGCGCGCACCGCCAGCACCCACAGCACCCGCGCCCGCTCCGGGCGGCGGCTGGGCAGCACGAAGGGCACCACCAGGCTCATCGCGTGCATGAACAGGTCGGCGGCGGGAATGTAGGCCCATTCCAGCGCCTCGATCAGTTTCACGAAGCGCGGATAACGGGCCAGCTGCGGGCGGAAGTCGAAGGCGACCACGTCGGCGCGGTCGACATGGTGGCGGAAATGCTTGCGGCGCAATATTTCATAACTGTTGTAGCTGCTGCCGGTCAGCCAGTTCATCAGCGAACCGACGCGGGCGTTGACGGCGTTGTCGCGGAAGACGGTGTTGTGCGCGCACTCGTGCAGCAGGTAGGCGGCGATGACCATGCTGTGTCCCAGCAGCAGCACGCCGGGCAGGTTTAGCCAGAGGTCGGGTTTCGCGATCAGCCAGAAGCCGAGCAGGTAGCCGCCGATGGCATAGGTAAAGGCGAGGGTATTTGGCAGAACGCCGTCGGAGTAGCGGAAAATTCCCATGATGCATCCGGTGCGGGCCGTCCCGCGGTGAATCGCCGCGTCCGGGTCGTCCCGGGCGGGGTGGAGATCAGGGAATGAGAAGCAAATTGTGTTCCAGCTGGCGGTGTTGGTCAACATGTCGGTGATGGGAACGACACGTAGGGGCGCACTGCGTGCGCCCTTCTTTGCCCGGACATGCCGGTTTTATGGGGCTGGCCGGTTGGTGTTTGGCGGGGATGGTGGTAAAGAGGGAAGAATGTTTGGGGGGAGAGGGCGCACGCAGTGCGCCCCTACGGATGTTTTGGCCGTGATGGAGGGGAATACGCATGCCGGAATTGGTGTGTCAGCCTGTGGATATGATTGACGTGCTCGGGGTGGCTCCCGAGGTCGACGAATACGAAATTTTCTATCGCTATGAGGTGCAGCAGGCCGCGCTGACGATCCAGCTGACGGTTTGGCCCCATGATCGTGATGTTGAAATCCTGATGCGGGTCGCACCCTTGCCGGAACCGGTTCTGCGGTATTCCTTGGTGGACTGTCCGGGCATCAGGATGGTTGCCGACAAGCGTGGAAAATTTCTCGAATTCGCGGCAGCCAATACGTTTACCGGCAGGTATGACGGCTATTCCGTGATTCCTTACGGCATGCGGTTGTGGGTCGAACCCCAGATACGGCTTGAACCTTTCGTAAGCCGCGCGTGAACCATCCCCGCGTAGGGGCGCACTGCGTGCGCCCTTCTTCGCCCGGACATGCCGGTTTTACGAGGCTGGCCGGTTGGTGTTTGGCCGCCTCCTTATCGAATCAATCCGCCCCCAATCCGCATGCCCTGAACCCGCGAGGTGTTCGTTCGCGAGGGCGCACGCAGTGCGCCCCTACGGGGCGTGTTTGGGGCGAAAGCGTTGTAAAATCAAGCGTCAGTCTTCAAGGAAGAAGTCCATGTACAATCCCGCCACCCATCGCCGGCGCAGCATCCGCCTGCCCGGGCACGACTACCGCCATCCCGGTGCTTACTTTGTCACGCTGGTCACCCGCCACCGCGAACTGTTGTTCGGCCAGGTCAATAACGGCGGCATGATCCTGAATCCGTGGGGTGCCATTGTCGATGAACTGTGGCGGACAACGGCAGCGATGCGCCCGGGAGTCACGTTGGGCGAGCATGTCGTCATGCCGAATCACCTTCACGGCATCATCCATCTGCACGATGCCCCCGGCGGCCTGAATGCCTCGTCCATCGCCGCCATCATCAAGGGTTTCAAGGCTACGGTTTCCGGCGAAATCAAACGGCGAACCGGCATCATTGACCTGGGCAGCCTCTGGCAACGCAACTATCACGACCGGATCATCCGCAACGAGGATGAATACCGACAAATTACCTCCTATATCCGCGACAATCCCGCCCGTTGGCCCCACGATCGCCTCAACGCCCCTCATCAATAATCCCGACGTAGGGGCGCACTGCGTGCGCCCTCTCAACCGAACACGCCGTCTCGTCAAGATCAACACAACCGCCCCGCCATAATCAAAACCACCGTTATGTCTGGGCGAAGGAAGAAGGGCGCACGCAGTGCGCCCCTACGGGGATGGTTTTGGTGCATGGCAGGAGATTTTCGCCCCACAACCGCGCACCCATTCCCCGAATTTGCCCCGTTTCCCCCCATGGCACGCTCCCTGCATTGCCTTTCCCATACGACAGGGGCGCTTTTCCGCCCTGAACGGGTAACTAGGGTTCCGGTCCGCACAGGCGGATGGCTGGTCCGAGAGTTGCCGACCTCCCGCGCGGGGGTGACACGGAGGGATAAAAGCCCGGGAGATCACGTAGCGTCTCCTGTCGCCTTTTTGCCGTGTTGACCCGGAGGTCCGTCCATGACCCATCCTGAATTGCCTTGCCCGTTACGGGCCGGGAGGCGCCCATGAAGCGTCTCATCAACCGGCGTCCGTCCTGGCTGACGGCGCTGCTGCTCGGCCTCATTCCCTTCCTGGTCATCGGTCTGGTTTATCTGGGCGAGTCCAATGCTCGCCTGCTGGAAAACCCCGACGACCGCCTGCTGCCCTCCGCGATGCAACTGGTGGAGGGGGTGAAGATGATCGCCGTGGACGAAGACCCGCGCACCGGTCAGGTCATCCTCTGGGCCGATACCGCCGCCAGCCTGCAGCGCATCGGCATCGCCATGGGCGTCTGCACGCTGGCGGGGCTGCTGTTCGGCATGCTCAACGGCATGCTGCCTTATGTGCGCGCCGTCGCCTCGCCGCTGGTCACCGCCGTGTCGCTGGTGCCGCCGATGGCGATCCTGCCCATCCTTTTCGTCATCTTCGGGCTGGATGAACTATCGAAGGTGATGCTGATCGTCATCGGCATCGCGCCTTTCCTGATCCGCGACCTGCAAGGCCGCATCCGCGAGATTCCCGCCGAGATGATGATCAAGGCGCAGTCGCTGGGCGCGTCCAGCTGGCAGATCGCGCTGCGGGTGGTGCTGCCGCAAGTGCTGCCGCGCCTGATCGACAGTGTGCGTCTCTCCCTCGGTTCCGCCTGGCTGTTCCTGATCTCGGCGGAGGCGGTGGCGGCGGAGCAGGGCCTGGGCTACCGCATCTTCCTGGTCCGCCGTTTCCTGTCGATGGACATCATCCTGCCCTACGTGTTCTGGATCACCCTGCTGGCCTTCGTCATGGACCGCGCCCTGTATTACACCAATCGCGCCGCGTTCCCGTGGCTGGGCGGCCGCATGGCCAAGGAGGGCGCATGAGCTTCATTTCGATGAAACACCTGTGGAAGCACTACGGCCACAAGCCGGTGCTGGAGAACCTGACGCTGGACGTGGCGAAGGGCGAGTTCGTCAGCATTGTCGGCGCGTCGGGCTGCGGCAAGTCCACCTTCTTCCGCTTGCTGCTGGCGGAAGAACAGCCGACGCGCGGCCAGTTGTTGCTGAACGGCAAGGCATGGCCGAGCGAGCCGGATGCCGATCGCGGCGTGGTCTTCCAGCGCTATTCGGTGTTCCCGCACCTGACCTGTCTGCAGAACGTGCGGGTGGCGCTGGAGTTCCGTCAGTCGCCCTTGCTGGCGCGGCTGTTTGGCGGCGCGAAGAAGGAAGCGGACGAGCGGGCTATGGCGATGCTGGAGGCGGTGGGGCTGGCGCAGGCGCGCGACCGTTATCCGCACGAGATTTCCGGGGGAATGCAGCAGCGGCTGGCGCTGGCGCAGTCGCTGATCCGCGAGCCGGAGATCCTGCTGCTGGACGAACCCTTCGGCGCGCTCGACCCCGGCATCCGCGCCGACATGCACGAGCTGATGCGCGGCCTGTGGGAGAAGCACAAATTCACCGTGTTCATGGTCACCCACGACCTCAAGGAAGGTTTCGCGCTGGGCACGCGGTTGCTGGTCTTCGACCGCGTGCGCGTCGATCCGCAGGCCCCGGACGCCTACGGCGCCACCATCACCTACGACCTGCCGGTGCGCCGCCGCGACCGTCAGACCTACAACGAACTGTCCGCCGAAGTGCGGACGCGGATGCCGCTGTCGCGCGGCACCGATGTGCTGGAGGAAACCCCATGAGTGTCCGTTTTGCCGAAAACCTCGTTGTGCTGGACGAGACCCTGCGCGGCGGCATGAGTTGGTCGCTGGTGCTGAAGCGCGGCAATGCGCTGCGCCTGACCTCGCTGGGCGACGCCGCCAACGTGGCCGTGCTGCTGTTCAACGCTGACGACCGCCTCGACCGCTACAACATGCCCGACACCCTCAAGTGCCAACATACTTTCCGCCTGAGCACCGGCCATATCTGCTACTCCGACATGGGCCACGCGCTGGTGTCGGTGATCGGCGACAGCACCGGCTGGATCGACACTGTCGGTGGTGTCAGTACCCGCGAGTCGGTGACGGCGAAGCACGGCGAGGGCGATTACCAGAGCCTGCGCAACGACTGGCGGCGCAACGGCCGCGACCTGCTGCTGGTGGAGCTGGGCAAGCACGGCCTCGGCCGCCGCGATCTGGTGGCCAATCTCAATGTCTTCAGCAAGATCAGCATCGACGCCGACGGCAACATGAGCTTCGACCACACCCACGCCCCGGCGGGCAGCACCGTCGACCTGCGCGCCGACGCCAATGTGCTGGTGGTGCTGGCGGTGATTCCGCATCCGCTGGACCCCAACCCGGTGTACGCGCCGGTGGATGTGCGGGCGCAGGTCTGGGACTGCGGGCTGGCGGGCGAGGACGATGTCTGCCGCCTGTCCCGTCCCGAAAACGCGCGCGGGCTGGCGCTGACCGCCCGCTGTTTCTGCCAGCATGGCCATTGAGGAGACGGTGATGACTAAAGGTTTCTGCATCCGCGAAAGTGACCGTGATCCCGCCACCGCCCGTCACCGCGAGGTGGTGCGCGCCGGCGATTACTGGATTTACACCCTGAAGGCCGGGGAGACGCTGCGCATTGTTGATCTGGAAGGCAACCAGGCGGTGGACACGCTGTTCTTCGACGCCGCCGACCCGCATGACCGCTACAGCGCCGTCGACACGCTGCGCATGCAAGGCAATGTCTACCTGACCTGCGGTTCGAAGCTGCTGGCGCAGAGCGGCAACGTGTTGGTGGAGATCACCGCCGACACCTGCGGCCGCCACGACACGCTGGGCGGGGCCTGCGCCGCCGAGAGCAACCAGGTGCGCTACGCGCTGGAGAAGCGCTACATGCACAGCTGCCGCGACAGCTTCCTGCTGGCGCTGGCGGAACATGAGGAGCTGGGGCTGACGAAGCGCGACCTCGGCCACAACGTCAATTTCTTCATGAACGTGCCGGTGACGCCGGAGGGCGGCCTGACCTTTGCCGACGGCATTTCCGAGCCGGGCAAGTACGTGGAAATGACCGCCGCCCGCGATGTGCTGGTGCTGGTGTCGAACTGCCCGCAGCTCAACAACCCGTGCAACGCCTACAACCCGACGCCGGTGGAAATGGTGGTGTGGGCGGCAGCCTGAAAAGAACCTCGACCGGGACGACCCGGCGACGCAGCAACCCTTGGCGGGACGGCCTGCCGATGAGGAAACGATGTTCAGCAAAGTCCTGATTGCCAACCGCGGCGCCATTGCCTGCCGCATCATCCGCACCCTGCGCGCCATGGGTATTGCCTCGGTGGCGGTGTATTCCGAGGCTGACGCCGAGTCGCTGCACGTGGAACTGGCCGACGAGGCGCACTGCATCGGCGAGGGTCCGGCGGCGGGCAGCTATCTGCAGGTGGACAAGATCCTGGCCGTGGCAAAGGCTACCGGCGCGCAGGCGATCCACCCCGGCTACGGCTTCCTGTCCGAGAACCCCGATTTCGCCGAGGCCTGCGAAGCGGCGGGTATCGCCTTCATCGGCCCCACCCCGGCGCAGATGCGCGCCTTCGGCTTCAAGCACGAGGCGCGCGCGCTGGCGCTGGCCCATGAGGTGCCGTTGCTGCCCGGTTCCGGCCTGCTGGCCGACGCGGGCGTGGCGCTGGCGGAAGCGCGCCGCATCGGTTTCCCGGTGATGCTGAAGAGCACGGCGGGCGGCGGGGGCATCGGCATGCGGCTGATCTGGAGCGAAAGCGAACTGACCGAAGCCTATGCCTCGGTGGAGCGGCTGGCGCGCGCCAACTTCAAGGAAGCGGGCATCTTCCTGGAAAAGTATGTGGAACAGGCGCGGCACATCGAGGTGCAGATCTTCGGCGACGGCCAGGGCAACGTCATCGCCCTCGGCGAACGCGACTGCTCGGTGCAGCGCCGCAACCAGAAGGTGATCGAGGAAACCCCGGCCCCGCACCTCAGCGACGCGCAGCGCGCGCGGCTGTTCGAGGCCTCGGTACGGTTGGGCAAGGCGGTGGCCTACCGCTCGGCGGGCACGGTGGAATTCGTGCTCGACGCCGCCAGCGGCGAATTCTATTTCCTGGAGGTGAACACCCGCCTGCAGGTGGAACACGGCGTCACCGAGGAAGTGACCGGCGTCGATCTGGTCGAATGGATGATCCGCTGCGCGGCGGGCGAGCTGGCGCTGGTGCCGCCGGTGGCGAAGGGCGCGTCGATCCAGGTGCGTCTCTACGCCGAAGACCCGGCGCGCGACTTCCAGCCCTGCACCGGCCTGCTGACGCAGGTGCAGTTTTCGGAACAGGCGCGGGTGGAAACCTGGGTGCGGGCGGGCAACAGCGTCTCGCCGTTCTACGACCCGATGGTGGCGAAGCTGATCGTCACCGCCGACGACCGCGACGCCGCCGTGGCGAAGATGGCCGCCGTGCTGGCCGACACCGCCATCGCCGGTATCGAGACCAACCTGGATTACCTGCGCCAGATCATCGCCGACGCGGTCTTCGCCGACGGCCGCCAGACCACCCGTTACCTGAACACGCTGCTCTACCGCTCCGCCGCGCTGGAGGTGCTGGAGCCGGGTGTGCAGAGCACGGTGCAGGACTGGCCGGGCCGTCTGGGCTACTGGGATGTCGGCGTGCCGCCGTCCGGGCCGATGGACAGCTTCGCGCTGCGCCTGGCCAACCGGCTGGTGGGCAATGCCGAGGGCGCGGCGGCGCTGGAATGCACGCTCAGCGGCCCGGTGCTGCGCTTCCGCCATGACACGATATTCGCCGTCACCGGCGCCGACATGCAGCCGACGCTGGACGGAAAACCCGTGGCGCTGTGGCAGGCGCACCCGGTGACGGCGGGCAGCGTGCTGGCGCTGGGGGCGATCAAGGGCGGCGGCGGCCGCGCCTACCTGGCGGTGGCGGGCGGGCTGGACGTGCCGGAATACCTCGGCAGCCGCGCCACCTTCACCCTCGGCCAGTTCGGCGGCCATGCCGGGCGCACCCTGCGCACCGGCGACGTGCTGCGCGTCTTCGACGGCGCGGGTTGTAAACCGCATACGCTCGACACCGGCCTGATTCCTGCCTATGGCAAGGAATGGACCATCGGTGTGATGTACGGACCGCACGGCGCGCCCGATTTCTTCACCCCCGAGGACATCGACACCTTCTTCGCCACCGACTGGGAAGTGCACTACAACTCCAGCCGCACCGGCGTGCGCCTGATCGGTCCGAAACCGCAGTGGGCGCGCAAGGACGGCGGCGAGGCCGGGCTGCATCCCTCCAACATCCACGACAACGCCTATGCCATCGGCGCGGTCGATTTCACCGGCGACATGCCGGTCATCCTCGGCCCCGACGGCCCCAGCCTGGGCGGTTTCGTCTGCCCGGTGACGATAATCGACGCCGAACTGTGGAAGATGGGCCAGCTGCGGCCGGGCGACCGTATCCGTTTCTATCCGGTGACGCTGGAACAGGCCACGGAGATGGCGGCGGCCCGGGAAACGGCGGTTTCCACCCTCAAGGCCAGTCCCGCGCTGGTGTTGCCCGCCGAGGCCACGCGCGGCCAGCCGGTGGTGGCGCAGCGCGAAGCCTCCGCCGACCATGTCGGCGCGGTCTACCGGCAGGCGGGCGACCGCTACCTGCTGGTGGAATACGGCCCGCTGGTGCTGGACCTGGAACTGCGCTTCCGCGTGCACGCGCTGATGACCTGGTTCAAGGCGCGGGGGCTGCCCGGCCTGCTCGACCTGACGCCGGGCATCCGCTCGCTGCAGTTCCACTTCGACCCGGCGCGACTGCCGCGCGACCGCCTGCTGGCGCTGCTGGCGCAGGCCGAGGACGAGCTGGGCGCGGTGGACGACATGGAAGTGCCGACGCGCATCGTCCACCTGCCGCTGTCCTGGGATGACGCCGCCACCCGCCTCGCCATCGAGCGCTACATGACCGCCGTGCGCCCGGACGCGCCGTGGTGCCCCAGCAACATCGAATTCATCCGCCGCATCAACGGCCTGGACAGCATCGAGGCGGTGAAGAAGATCGTCTTCGACGCCAGCTACCTGGTGCTGGGGCTGGGCGACGTCTACCTCGGCGCGCCGGTGGCGACGCCGGTCGATCCGCGCCACCGGCTGGTCACCACCAAGTACAACCCGGCGCGCACCTGGACCCCGGAAAACGCCGTCGGCATCGGCGGCGCCTACATGTGCGTCTACGGCATGGAAGGGCCGGGTGGCTACCAGTTCGTCGGCCGCACCGTGCAGATGTGGAACCGCTATCGGGTGACGGAAGACTTCAAGGCCGGCACGCCCTGGCTTCTGCGCTTCTTCGACCAGATCCGTTTCTACCCGGTCAGCGAGGCAGAACTGCTGCAACTGCGCCATGATTTCCCCGCCGGGCGCTTCAAGCTGAAGGTCGAGGAACAGACCTTCCGCCTGAAGGATTACCGCGCTTATCTGGCCGAACATGCCGCTGAGATCGAGGCCTTCAAGAGCACGCAGCAGGCCTCGTTCGACGCCGAGCGCGAGCGCTGGAAGGCGGCCGGGCAGGCGGAATACCTCAGCGACGCGGTGATTGCCGAGGCCGGGCCGGACAGCGAGCTGGACCTGCCGGAAGGCGCGCGGCTGGTGGCCTCGCCGGTGGCCGGATCGGTGTGGAAGGTGATGGTCAAGGAAGGCGATGTGGTGAAAGCCGGGGAGACGCTGGTGGTGCTGGAGTCGATGAAGATGGAATTCCCGGTGGTCGCGCCCGTGGCGGGCACGGTGCACTGGATCGGCTGCAAGGAAGGCGGGCAGGCGCAGGCGGGGCAGGATATCGTGGCCTTGGCGACCTGATCCTCCCCTTAAACATCCCAAAAACCTGTAGGTCGGGCTTCAGCCCGACAACACTCTCCGATCGAAGGGCGATTGTCGGGCTGAAGCCCGACCTACAGCCCGACCTACAGAGGTGAGGAGGTTCCATGTCGCAAATTCTGGGAATTCGACCCTTACTCACTGCCACCCACCGCTACGACAAGTCCCTCTCCACCCGTCACCGGGGGCAGGGCGAGATCATCGAGGCCCCGGTGCTGGCCTGGCTGGTGGAAACGCGCAACGGCCGCATCCTCTACGACGTCGGCTGCGATTACCGCAAGCTGGCCGATCCCGTGCTGCGTGACCGCTACTACAACCCCGAAGAATTCCCCTTCGGCCCGCCCGACATGCGTGAGGACCAGCGCCTCGGCGCGCATCTTGCCCGGCTGGGCCTGACGCCGCGTGACATCGACGTGGTCTTCCTCGGCCACCTGCATTTCGATCACGCGGGCGGCCTGTGCGAGGTGGAGGGCTGCGAGCTGCATGTCCATGCCGACGAACTGGCCGCCGCGCGGGCGCAGGCGGACGGCGCGTACTTTGCTGATGAATTTCCTGAACACTATGCCTGGCGGCTGCAGACCGGCGAGTACGACCTCGTTCCCGGCGTGCGCGCGGTGGCGACGCCGGGACATACCGCCGGGCACATGTCGCTGGTGGTGGAACTGCCGGACAGCGGCCCGGTAATCCTCTGCGGTGATGCGGCGGATTTGCGGGAAAACCTGGAGGCGGAAGTGGCCCCCGGCCTGTGCTGGCAGGAACGGGAAGACATGGCGCTGGCGTCGATCCGTAAGCTGAAGGGATTGGCGCGGGACGCCGGGGCGGAGCTTTGGCCGAACCACGATATCGGGTTTTATCGGGCGAGGCTGGCGGATCGCGGGCGGATCTCGTAGGAGGGTCGGGAGTCGGATAAGATGCCCGGATTGACGGGAGAGATTGCGATGAAACTAAAGTTGACGTTGACGGCCTGCCTGGCCCTGGCCGCCGCGCCCGCGCTGGCGGGCGGGGAGATCCGCGGGGAAGTCGCCGACGCGCTGTTGCTGAAGTCGTCCTGGAACGAGGCCGGGCGTTTGCCGCAGCTGGCCGGGGCCCGGGTGACGCTGCAGACCCCGGCGGAACAGCCGGTGGCGCAGGCCGTGACGGACGGGCAGGGACGCTACCGGCTGGGTGATATCCCGGAAGGGGAGTATTGCCTGCTGGCGGAAAGCCCCGATTACCGTCCCTTCCTGCGCCGGGATATCCGGGTCCGGGAAGGGCGGGTGTTGCGCATCAATCTGGAACTGCTGCCCCTGAAGCTGCCGGATGTCCCGCCGGTGAACGCCGGGCCGCCGGAAACCGGCGGGGACAAGCCGGTATCGCTGGAGGATCTTTACATCGATCCGTCCAGGGTCCGCAAGCCTTAAAGGCTTTCCAGCTGCTCCAGCGACGTCAGGTACTCCGCCTCCACCTGATGCGTTTCCTCGTCCACCTTGCTCTTTTCCGCCAGCGCCTGTTTCAGTTTTGAAGCCTGCTTCGGCTCGTAGATCTCGCTGCCGTTCAGCAGGCCGATCAGTTCGGCCTGCTTCGCGTTCAGCGCATGCAGCCGCGCCTCCAGCTTTTCCACCTTCGCCTTCAGCGTCACCGGGTTAGGCTTTTTGCCGGAAGACGCTGCCGCCGCAGGCTTGCTTTCCACGACCGGTGCGGCAACCGCCGCCGTGGCCTGCTGCTTCGCCAGCACTTCCTGCTCGGCGCGCCACTTCTTCAGCCAGGTGGCGTAGTCCGCCAGCGAGCCTTCAAAGTCCATTACCTTGCCGTCGGCCACCAGCAGGAATTCGTCGCAGCAGGCGCTCAGCAGCAGCCGGTCGTGGGACACCACCACCAGCGCGCCCTGGAAGTCCTGCAGCGCCATGCTCAGCGCGTGGCGCATTTCCAGATCGAGGTGGTTGGTGGGCTCATCCAGCACCAGCAGGTTGGGGCGCTGCCAGACGATCAGCGCCAGCGCCAGCCGCGCCTTCTCGCCGCCGGAGAAATTCTCGACCGTGGTGGTGACACGGTCGCCCTGGAAGCCGAAGCTGCCGAGGAAGGCGCGCAGTTCCAGTTCCTGCACGCGCGGGGCGATGCGGGTCAGCGTCAGCAGCGGGCTGGCCTGCATGTCCAGATGGTCTACCTGATGCTGGGCGAAATAGCCGATGCGGGCATGCTCGCCCACCACGCGCTCGCCGGAAATCATCGGCAGCTCGCCGACCAGCGTCTTGATCAGCGTTGACTTGCCCGCGCCGTTCGGGCCCAGCAGGCCGATGCGTGATTCCGGGCTCAGGTTCAGCCGCACCTTGGTCAGGATCTTCTTGTCGCCATAACCGGCGACCACTTCATCCAGCCGCACCAGCGGATTGCACAGCTTGTGCGGCTCGCGGAAGCTGAAGCTGAAGGCGGAATCGACGTGCGCCGGGGCGATGTCGATCATGCGCTCCAGCTGCTTGATGCGGCTTTGCGCCTGGCGGGCCTTGGTGGCCTGGGCGCGGAAGCGGTCGATGTATTTCTGCAGGTGCGCCTTTTCCAGCTGCTGCTTCTCGAAGGCCTGCTGCTGCTGCGCCAGGCGCTCGGCGCGGGTGCGCTCGAAGGTGGAGTAGTTGCCGGTGTACAGCGTCATCTTCTGCTGTTCGATGTGCAGGATGTGGTCCACCGTGGCGTCGAGGAAATCGCGGTCGTGCGAGATCAGCACCAGCGTGCCGGTGTAGCGGTTCAGCCAGTCTTCCAGCCAGAGGATGGCGTCGAGGTCGAGGTGGTTGGTCGGTTCGTCCAGCAGCAGCAGGTCGGAGCGGCACATCAGCGCCTGCGCCAGGTTCAGGCGCATGCGCCAGCCGCCGGAGAAGCTGCGCACGTTGTTCTGCTGCTGTTGCTCGCTGAAGCCCAGTCCGGCCAGCAACTTGGCGGCGCGGGTGGGGGCGGTGTAGCCGTTGATGGCGTCATAGCGGCCGTAGAGATCGGCCAGCTTGTGGTCGTCCTGCTCGGTGTCGAGGGCGTCGTTGATCTCGCGCCATTCGCGGTCGCCGTCCAGCACGAAGTCGATGGCCTTGCGGTCCAGCGCCGTCACTTCCTGCGCCATGTGCGCCACCGTCCAGACGCCGGGGCGTTCCAGCTTGCCCGAGTCGACGCCGATGGTGCCCTGCAGCGCCGCGAAGAAGGTGGACTTGCCCGCGCCGTTTTCCCCGGTCAGGCCGATCTTCCAGCCCGGATGGATGGAGCCGCTGGCGTTGGCGAACAGGACGCGGCCGTTACGGCGCAGGGAAAGATCCTGGTAATTGATCATGAAGGCGGAACCGGGGCAGGAAAACGAGGGGCGCTATTGTAGCGGAGAAACGCGGCGGGCGATGCAGCCGCGCCCAAAGAGAAAGGGGCGCACAACGTGCGCCCCTTTCCGGTCAGGTCCGAAACGCGCAGGCGTTATTCGGGAGCCTTGTCGGCGGCCGGAGCTTCCGGAGCCGGAGCGGCCGAGGCTTCGGCGGCGGGAGCGGCCTTCGGCGCGGCGGGCTTGCGCGGGGCGCGCGGCTTCGGCGCGGCCGGGGCTGCGGCCGGCTTGGCGGCGGGGGCGCGGCGGGCCGGAGCCTTCTTCACGGCTTCTTCCACCTTGGCGACGGCGTCACCGGCGGCCTTGGTCACTTCTTCCGCCACCTTGGTGACTTCTTCGGCGACCTGCGAGGCTTCCTTCTTCACTTCGGCGGCAACCTTGGAGGCGCCTTTCTTGACATCGGCGGCGACCTTGGAGGCTTCCTTCTTCACGTCAGCGGAGAGCTTGGTGGCTTCCTTCTTGACGTCGGCGGAAATCTTGGTGGCTTCCTTCTTCACTTCGGAGGCCATCTTCACCGCTTCGTTCTTCACGTCGTTGGCGACATCGCTGACGTCCTTCTTCATCACGTCGGCGATGGCGTTGGCCGCTTCCTTGCCCTTGGCGAGCGTGCCTTGCAGGAAGGACTTCAGCTCGCTTTGCTGGAACATGGCCTTGGCCTTTTCATAGTCCTTCTTGGCGGCTTCGAGGGCGGCTTCGGCATGGGCCTGGGCGTCCTTCAGCAGCTTCAGCGCCTTGGTGTCGCCGGTTTTCATCTTGTCGGAAACCTGGCTCAGGATTTCCTGATAGCGGGTTTCGGCCTTCTTCACCAGCTTGCGGTAGGATTCCAGCAGCTTGTCGGTTTCCTTTTGGGCCTTGTCGGCCAGCTTCTGAACTTGCGCGGTGGTCTTCTCGACCAGCTTGTCGTTGGTCGACTTTTCGGCTTTCTTCTTGCCAGCCATGATGAATCTCCACAAGAGGTTTAGGGATACGCCTTAAAAGTAAACCAATCGGATGTCAAAAGCGAGAATCTGGTCGGACAATCCGTCTGTAACCGAAGGTGAACACGGGCGAGGTAGCTAATTTAACGGGGGGCAAGTATGCTCGACCGGTTTGCGATAACAACAACGCCGGAGTGTTTATGAAACGTCTTTTCCTGGTTGCCGCCCTGCTGGCGGCCGGTTCTGTCCAGGCGGCCGATAATACGGCCGCCGCTGCCTCCGCGACCGCAGCACCCGCTGCCGCCCGCGATGACGGCAATGTGTTTTACAGCATGGGCTTCATGACGGGCAAGAATGTCCAGTCCGCCATCGAAGGTCTGGATGTCGAGAAGTTCGTCGCCGGTTTCCGCGACGGTTATGGCGGCAAGCAGCCCCAGGTGGCGGAAGACACCATGCGCAAGCTGCTGACCGACTACAAGAACCGCCGCATGGAAGAAGACCAGGCCGCTTTCCAGCGCGCCGCCCAGGAGAACAAGGCCAAGGGTGAAGCTTTCCTGGCCGAGAACGCCAAGAAGGCCGGCGTGAAGGCCACGGCTTCCGGCCTGCAGTACGAAGTGCTGCGCGAAGGCACGGGCGCCAGCCCCAAGGCCTCGGATACCGTGGAAGTCCACTACGAAGGCAAGCTGATTGACGGCACCGTTTTCGACAGCTCGATCGCCCGCAACCAGACCGCCACGTTCCGTCTGGACCAGGTCATTCCCGGCTGGACCGAAGGCGTGCAGCTGATGAAGGAAGGCGCCAAGTACCGCTTCGTCATTCCCTCCGACAAGGGCTATGGCGAAATGGGCGCCGGAGCCATCCCGCCGAACGCCGTGCTGGTGTTCGAAGTGGAGCTGATCAAGGTGACGCGCGACGAGTCGGCCAAGGCCGCCGAGAAGCCCGCCGCCAAGAAGAAAGGCAAGTAAGCGTCGGCTTTCCGGCAAACAAAAAGGGCAGCCATCAGGCTGCCCTTTTTCATGGCGGGTTGTTCAGGCTTTGCGGAACAGCTGCCACAGGCAGACCACGGTGATGCCGCTGAACATGACCAGCGTCCATTCCGGCAGGCTGAGCCCCAGCCAGACCCAGTCCACCTTGGCGCATTCGCCGGAGCCGTGCAGCACCTTGCGGATCACATCCTGCATCGGAAAAGTCTGCATCCAGTAGTCCAGGCCGGGGCCGCAGGCGGGCACGTCTTCCGGCGGCAGGTGCTGCATCCACGAGTGGCGTCCGGCCACGCCCAGTCCGGCCAGCGCCGCCAACAGGGTGATCCCGGCATAGATGCGCCGCCCGATGGCCGCCGGATTGTGCAGGGCGGCCGCCAGGGCGCTGAAGCCGACGCCCATCAGCGCCACCCGCTGGAAGATGCAGAGCGGGCAGGGTTCGTAATGCTGGAAATGTTGCAGGTACAGGGCGAAGGCCATGCCGACGCCCATCAGCGCGAACAGGCCGAAATTGGTGAGGCGGGGCGAAGGCAGCTTCACGCCCCGCGCTGGTTCGGGTTTGGATTCCTGATTGACGGAATAGGGATTGGTCATAGGGATCGCCATGCTCGCGTTCGGATGAATGACCCCCGGTCCTGATAGCGCGGGGGCGGATGCCGCCAACTTAGGCATTCCCTGCCCGGGTCTCAAGTCGCTTTTGGTTAAGCGGCGTTATACGCCGCCAGGAAGTCGTCAAAGCCAAGCGTATCGGCCGCTTCCAGATCCGCCTGCGCCTGCAGCGAATCGGCGGTTTGTTGCCGGAACAGGGCTTCGCGTTCCGGGCTGAGGTTGCGCGCGCGGAACAGGTCGCGGTGTTCTTCCGCCACCGCCTTGCCGAAGGCGAAGAAGCTGTCGCCGTGCTCTTTCATGGCGTCCAGTACGCGCGCGGCATAGGTCTGCTCCGGACGGCCCAGCTTTTGCTGTTGTTCCAGGATGGCGGCGCTGTAGAGCCGGGTCTGGTGGGCCTGATCCAGCAGGGCGGCCACGTCGGCCATTTCCGCCAGCAGCCTGCCGGCCACGTCGGCAAACGCCACCGGATCTTCATCCACCAGCAGTTGCAGGCCCGGTTCGCGACCGCGTTCAACCATGGTTTCCTGGCGCTCGCCCAGGTGGGCGTATTCGGCCGGCGTGAACGGCGCTTCGCTGTACAGCAGCGAGTGCAGCGCGAACACCTCCAGGAAGTGGGCGGTGGGGCTGTCGATGCCGGTGGGGGCGAAGGGGTTGAGGTCGACACAGCGCAGTTCCACGTATTCGACGCCGCGCGAGCGCAGCGCCTGGGTCGGCTTCTCGCCGCGCAGGGTGGTGCGCTTCGGGCGGATCAGTCCGTAGTACTCGTTCTCGATCTGCAGCACGTTGGTGTTCATCTGCACGTAGTCGCCGTCGGCGTTCTTCACCCCCAGTTGCTCGAAGGCGGGATAGGGGGTGTGGATGGCGTGGCTGAGGTCGCGGATGTAGTGGTCGAGACGGTTGTAGGACACATGCAGGTCACGCTGCACGGTGTTCTGGTAGCCCAGTCGGCTCATGCGCAGCGAGGTGGCGTGCGGCTGGTACAGCGTGTGGCTGCCCAGGTTTTGCAAGCTGTGCTGGCGGCCGACGAGGAAGCAGGCGCATACCGCCGGGCTGGCGCCCAGCAGGTACAGCAGCAGGAAGCTGTGGCGCTGGAAGTTGCGCACCAGCGCGAAATATTTCTCGTTGATGAAGTCCTGGCGGGGACGGGCGTCGCTAAGGGCGGTCTGCCAGGCATCCCAGAAGCGGTCGGGGAAGGACAGGTTGTAGTGGATGCCCGCGATGGTCTGCATCTTGCGGCCGTAGCGGACGCCGAGGCCATGGCGGTACAGCGTCTTCAGGCGGCCGATGTTGGACGTGCCGTATTGCGCCAGCGGGATCTGCTCGTCGTCCAGGCCGATCATGCAGGGCATGGAATTCAGCCACAGGCGCTCCTCGCCCAGATGCCGGTAGACGTAGGTGTGCAGGTCGTCGAGGAAACCCAGGGTTTCGGCGATGCTGGCGGTAGCGGGGGTGATCAGTTCCAGTAGCGCTTCCGAATAGTCGGTGGTGATGTGCGGGTGGGTCAGCGCCGAGCCCAGGGCTTCTGGGTGCGGCGTTTGCGCGATCATGCCGTCGGGGGACATGCGCAGGGTTTCCTTCTCCAGGCCCCGCAACATGCCCTGGAGGACGTGGGGTTGCGGGCTCAGCCAGGTCAGTTGCTGCGTCAGGTGTGATTGCATGGGGCGGGTTCTCGGAAGACAGACAGACAAGATAGGGGCTTTTTGGGAAATTTCCAGTGTCAGTGTGGTGACAAGGAGGGTGTCCGCCTGCCGCGGGCCTTACTTTTCTCTTGGGAAAAGTAAGCAAAACCGTGTCCTTCGCCAAAACTCGCGGGCCGGGGTGCCTCTGTTTCACCGCCTCGCATCCATTGCTTCGCTGTCCGGGGTGTGGGCTCAAACAGTTGGCTGCGGACGGTGGTGAAACCGGCGAAGTTGGGTGGATGTGGGGTAGGTGGTTGATTTGCGGCTATGCTGTGTGGGTGATTCGTTTGCTATTCGGAGTGGGGGGTAAATGATGGATTCCGTGAATTCCGGTGAGGCGGTTCGTATTGCGGCACGCGTCGCCGATGTCGGCGGCATGCCGTTGCGGCGGGTGCTGCCCAGCCGCCACAAACGCCTGATCGGCGCGTGGTGCTTCCTGGACCACGCCGGTCCGGCCGATGTCCGCGACAGCGGCGGCATGCGTGTCGGGCCGCATCCGCATATCGGGCTGCAGACCTTTACGTGGATGATCGAGGGCGAGCTGATCCACCGCGACAGCCTGGGCTATGTGCAGCGCATCCGGCCGGGGCAGGTGAACCTGATGACGGCCGGACGCGGCATCGCCCATTCCGAGGAGTCGCCCGCCGACCGGCCGCCGCGCCTGCAGGCGGCGCAGCTGTGGATCGCGTTGCCGGAAGCGCAGCGTCATGGCGAACCGGCGTTCGAGCATTATCCGGAACTGCCGGGCCTGCTCCGCGATGGTTTTCAGGTGACGCTGCTGGTGGGCGAATGGCTGGGCCTGACATCGCCGGTGCGCGTGCATTCACCCCTGCTGGGCGCGGACCTGACGGCGACCGGCGCGGCCGCGACCACGCTGCCGTTGTGCCCGGATTTCGAATACGGGGTGATGGTGCTGGAAGGCGGGGCGACGGCGGCCGGGGAAGCGTTGCAGCCCGGCGAACTGCTGGCGCTGCCCATCGGTCGCGATTCGCTGGCCATGCACAGCGACGGGCCGGTGCGCCTGCTGCTGATCGGCGGCGCGCCTTTGGGGGAAGAGATCCTGGTGTGGTGGAATTTCGTGGCGCGGCGCGCGGAGGAAGTGGCGGAGGCCACGGCACAGTGGAACGCCGGAACGCATTTCGGCGAGGTGGCGGGGTTTGACGGCCCGCGTCTGGTCGCGCCGCCGCTGCCCTCGAACCTGAAACCGGCGGGTTAGGCCGGGGCGGGGACGGCGGCGTACTGACCCGGCGTCAGCCCCGTCCACAGCTTGAAGGCGCGGATGAAGGCGCTGGCCTCGGCAAAGCCGAGTTGCAGCGCGATTTCCTGCAGTGACAATTCGCCCCGCGCCAGCAGCTGCACCGCCCGCTCGCGGCGCAGGCCGTCCTTGATCTCCTGATAGTGGCTGCCTTCCTGCAACAGCTTGCGGCGCAAGGTGCGGCCCGTCATCCAGAAATGCTGCGCCACCGCCTCCAGGTCGGGAAAGCCGGCGGCCATGTCCTCGGCGATCAGTTCCCGCACCCGTTGCGTATAGCTGCCGTGGAATACCGGTTTCACCAGGAACGCGCCGGGCAGCGTCGGCAACAGCGCTTGCAATTCCGCTGCGCTGCGTTTCACCGGCCGGTGCAGCCAGCCCGCGTCGAACACCAACGCGTTGCGCGCCTGCCCGAATTGCAGCGCGCAGGGAAACAGCGTCGGGTATTCGCGTACGTGCGCCGGGGCTTCATGCATGAATTGCGCGGCCTGCAGGTGGATGCGTTCGCGGATCAGCCAGCCCGCCAGGCGGCTCCACATCACCAGCATGAATTCCAGCAGGAAATGGTCGGGGTCGCGCGTCGGGTCTTGCAGCTGCATCCACAGGAAGGCCTGTCCGTTCTCGACGGTGACGCCCAGCGCCAGCGAATCGTTGGCGACACGGTAGAAGCGGCTGCATTTCGCCAGCGCCTCGCCGAGGGTGGCGGTGTGGATCACCAGCTCCGCCATCAGCGCGAAGGCCCCGACCGGACAGGGACGGCTGGTCAGGCCGAGGAATTCGTCGTCCAGCGCGCGCCAGACGGCTTTCACCAGTTCAGCATATTGCAGCGGCGGGATGCGCGCCGGCAGGCCGTCGTCCAGCCCGGCCTGCGCCAGCAGCGGCGCCGGGTCCCGTCCTTGGCGGACGGCCCCGTGCAGGGCGACGCCGACATAGTGCGCGGCGATGGTGTGGTGCTGGATCAGCATGGTGTCGTCCGTTTCAGCCGGTCAAAACGGCGGTTTTCGCGGGTTAAATGGCCAATATGGCGCTTATCAAGCGCTAGGTTGTCCGTTTTGGTCAATGAATTCAACCTTTTCATCATTGAGACGGCTGGCGGCTTCGGGGAAACTGGCTAGGCTTGCTGTATCAGCCGCAGGCCCCTCCAATTCCGTTGCAAGCCAGAGACGCATCCCATGACGAACGCCCCCGCCAAGAACGCTGTCTACACCCCTAACCACAAGGTCCGTTTCGTGACCGCCGCCAGCCTGTTCGACGGCCACGACGCCGCCATCAACATCATGCGCCGCATGATCCAGGCGACCGGCTGCGAGGTGGTGCACCTGGGGCACAACCGTTCGGTGGACGAGATCGTCAACTGCGCCTTGCAGGAAGACGCGCACGGCATCGCCCTCAGTTCCTATCAGGGCGGCCACAACGAATTCTTCAAGTACATGATCGACCTGCTGAAGGAACGCGGCATCGGCCATGTGCAGGTCTTCGGCGGCGGCGGCGGCGTCATCGTCCCCAGCGAGATCAAGGAGCTGATGGACTACGGCGTCAACCGCATCTTTTCGCCGGAAGACGGTGCCACCCTCGGCCTGCAAGGGATGATCAACCTCTGCGTGCAGAACAGCGATGTGGATCTGGCGCACGCCTATCCCGCCGATGCTTCCGGCCTGTTCGCCGACGATGTCTTCACCCGCCACCGCACGCTGGCTCGGCTGATCACGGCGCTGGAAGCGGGCACGCTGCCCTGGCGCGACCAGCTGGTGGAACAGGCGGCGCAGAAGGCCATTCCCGTGCTGGGCATCACCGGCACCGGCGGCGCGGGCAAGTCCAGCCTCACCGACGAACTGCTGCGCCGTTTCCGCCTCGACTACGATGATGCGCTGAAGATCGCCGTCATTTCCATCGATCCGTCGCGGCGCAAGTCGGGCGGGGCGCTGCTGGGCGACCGCATCCGCATGAACGCCATCCACCACCCGCACATCTACATGCGCTCGCTGGCGACGCGCGACGCGGGCAGCGAAATCAGCAAGGCGCTGCCGGACGTGATCGCCGCCTGCAAGGTGGCGGGGTTCGACCTGATCATCGTCGAAACCTCCGGCATCGGCCAGGGCGACGCGGCGATCGTGCCCTTTGTCGATACCTCGCTGTACGTGATGACCCCGGAATTCGGCGCGGCCTCGCAGCTGGAAAAGATCGACATGCTCGACTTTGCCGATGTCGTCGCCATCAACAAATTCGACCGCAAGGGAGCCAAGGATGCCCTGCGCGATGTCAGCAAGCAGGTGCAGCGCAACCGCGAAGCCTTCATGCAATCCCCGGACACCATGCCGGTGTTCGGCACCATCGCCGCCCGCTTCAATGACGACGGCGTCACCGCGCTGTACCACCACGTGAAGTCGCTGCTGGCGGGCAAGAACCTGGTCACCGCCGGCAGCGGCAACCTGCCCGGCGTGGCGGTGCGGTGCTCCAGCCAGCAAAGTAGCATCGTGCCGCCGTCGCGGGTGCGCTACCTGGCCGAGATCGCCGACACCGTGCGCGGCTATCACCGCTATGTGGACACACAGGCCGGGTATGCGCGGCAACGGCAGCAGCTGTCCGCCGTGATCGGCCTGCTCAACGGCTCGCCCACCACGGCGGAACTGCAGCCCTTGCTGCAAAAGGCCGACCACCATCTTTCCGCCGAATCCCGCCAGTTGCTCGACCGCTGGCCGGAACTGGTGAAGACCTACGCTGGTGACGAACTGGTGGTGAAGATCCGCGACAAGGAACTGCGCACGAAGCTGACCCATATCAGCCTTTGCGGCACCCGCATTCCCAAGGTGGCGCTGCCGCGCTTCAGCGACCACGGCGACCTGCTGGCCTGGCAGCTGCGCGAGAACCTGCCCGGCGAATTTCCGTTCACGGCGGGCGTGTTCCCCTTCAAGCGCGAAGGCGAGGACCCCACCCGGATGTTCGCGGGCGAAGGCGATGCCTTCCGCACCAACGCCCGTTTCAAGAAAGTGTCCGAGGGCATGCCCGCCAAGCGCCTGTCCACCGCCTTCGACTCGGTGACGCTGTATGGCAACGACCCGGCCGAGCGCCCGGACATCTACGGCAAGATCGGCAACTCCGGCGTCTCCATCGCCACGCTGGATGACATGAAGGTGCTCTATTCCGGCTTTGACCTGACCGATCCGGCCACCTCGGTGTCGATGACGATCAACGGCCCGGCGCCGACCATCCTCGCCTTCTTCGTCAACACCGCCATCGACCAGAACGTGGACAAGTTCGTGGCCCAGCATGGCCGCCAGCCGGACGCCGAGGAGCGCGCGCGCATCCGTAAGTGGACCCTGGAAAACATGCGCGGCACGGTGCAGGCCGACATCCTCAAGGAAGACCAGGGCCAGAACACCTGCATCTTCTCCACCGAATTCAGCCTGAAGGTGATGGGCGACATCCAGCAGTTCTTCACCGCCAACAAGGTGCGCAACTTCTACTCGGTGTCGATCTCCGGCTACCACATCGCCGAAGCGGGCGCGAACCCGATCTCGCAGCTGGCGTTCACGCTGGCCAACGGCTTCACCTTCGTGGAAGGTTATCTGGCGCGCGGCATGAGCATTGACGATTTCGCGCCCAACCTGTCGTTCTTCTTCAGCAACGGCATGGACCCGGAATACACGGTGATGGGTCGCGTTGCCCGTCGCATCTGGGCGGTGGCGATGCGCGAGAAGTACGGCGCCAACGAACGCAGCCAGAAGCTGAAGTACCACATCCAGACCTCCGGCCGTTCACTGCACGCGCAGGAAATCGACTTCAACGACATCCGCACCACCTTGCAGGCGCTGATCGCGATCTATGACAACTGCAACAGCCTGCACACCAACGCTTACGACGAGGCGATCACCACCCCGACCGAAGAAAGCGTGCGCCGGGCGATGGCGATCCAGCTGATCATCAACCGCGAGTGGGGGCTGGCGAAGAACGAGAATCCGAACCAGGGCAGCTTCATCCTTGATGAGCTGACCGATCTGGTGGAAGAGGCGGTGCTGAAGGAATTCGAGGCGATCAGCGAGCGCGGCGGCGTGCTGGGCGCGATGGAGACCGGCTACCAGCGCGGCAAGATCCAGGAAGAGTCGATGCACTACGAGCACCTGAAGCATTCCGGGGAATTGCCGATCATTGGTGTGAATACCTTCCGCAATCCGAAGGGCGATTCGACGCCGCAGACGCTGGAACTGGCGCGCTCGACGGATGACGAGAAGCAGTCGCAGCTGCACCGGCTGGCGGAGTTCCAGCGCCGCCATGCCGAGGTGGCGCCGGGGGCGCTGGCGCGGTTGCAGCAGGTGGCGATTGAAGGCGGGAATATCTTCGAGGAGCTGGTGGAGACGGTGCGGGTCTGTTCGCTGGGGCAGATTACCGAGGCGCTGTTTGCGGTGGGGGGGCAGTATCGGCGGAATATGTGAGTATCGCCCTTTCGCTCGGATTGTCAGTCAGGGATGTCTTATCTAGACTCGCCAGATTGCAGTTTGCAACATGACCGCCTTCGGGCGGTTTTTTCTTACTGGATGCAAGGACGGGTAAATCCTATGACTACAGGGAATCATTCAGCCAAAGCCGTCGATACCGGCGTCGACCTTCCGTTTTTACTTGCGCGAGTTCACTCCGAATTGGCCAGCTGGTTCCATACCCAGATGCCGCGCTTTCAGGGCGATGTTGATGTATTGCATCAGGAACTATTGAAAATTCTCGATGTACAAACCGATGAGCGAAGCACCTTGCATGTCGCGACCGTGCTGATGTGTGTGGGAAATCCGGTAGGCACCCGTCTGTTTCTGGCGGCACTGGGCCGCAGGGATGGCCGCGACAGTGCGTATGCGATCAATGAACTCAACCGCATCTGGTGGGCGTTTCGCATGCCCTCCGGCAAGCAAGAGTGGCCCTTGCCGGTGGAGTGTGTTGTCGAAGCCATTGCTTCCTATTTGTCCTGTCTTGATACCACGGCAGGCGGACATGCTTTCCGCTTTTGTATCGATTTTGGCGTTGAAGCTGCGCGGCCATTTCTTCAGCCGCTAATGCACCATTCCGATCAGGCAATTCGGGCTACAGTGATTGAGGCGTTGTTGGGCAGTGGCTTTGATGATGGCGCGGTGAATGCGGCAGTCGGCCAGTTTATCGCGTTGAGGGAAGCGATTGACGATGTTTGTCTTGGGTATGCGTTGCGTTACGCTAAGGCCTTACAACAGGGCATGCCATTGGCTTGTCCGGAGACCAGGTCCGCTTACCTGCGATCCGTCCTGCAAGTTCTTAACGCGACCCGGGCATTTCCCGGCCTTGAAGCACTGACCATGCAGGCAGCGTCAATCGGTTATCTGGAAGTCTTGCTGGGTATTGTTGTTGATGCCAAGCCGGAAGGCGCGGCTGCTGTGTTGGCAGACTGGTGTTCCGACTCTCGACTTTCACCGGCCATGCGTGCTGTTGCTGTGGAGGCGACGGCGCGGTATTCCGGCGTGCTGCCCCGACAGGCCTCGCGAGTGTTGGTCGAGTTGGCAGGTGAGCATACATTGCCAAAACCACTGACTGACAAGCATATCCGTGCCTTATCCGGGTTGTTGGGAGTGGACGCGCTGGAAGGGCTGCTGGCGGCTCTGGATTCAAAATCCTGGAGCGGAGTGGCGTCTATTTGTCTGCGCGAACAATTGCCGATCATGCTGCAGGCAGGGCATCAGTCGCGGCTTCTGGATGCGCTCCGGGGCTGGATTCGCAAGGGGAATTGCTCCAGCGTCATAGCACAGATCATGGTGGAGCTTGGTGATCAATCGGAGGCGGTTATTGGGGCGATGGAGCCGTGGCAGGCGATGAACTTCTACTGGAAACAGCAAGGCCTCACATTGCAAGATGTTGGCCATGGACTTATCGAGGCCGGGGCTATGGATAGTATGGACCACGACTTTGGGGCGGATCTTTGGCAGAGTGGTGAATCGATGATTTATGAGCTCTTGCACCGAGGCGGAGATCGTTGCGGGATTGAGTGTATTCGCGATGACGGCTTCAATCCGCAGCATCAGGAGCTCTTTGGCAAGCTTGCACGTATTGCCAGGCCATCCTTATCAATCAATGGCCTTGAGCAGATGAGTGATGAGGAGTATCTGGCGTTGGGCATGCCGGATATCGGCTTGTACTGGGTAGAGGATGGTGTCATACGACTCGCATCGGCCGATCATGTCGAACGTCTCCGGCAAGCAAGTTGCGATGGCATTGTCAGTATTGTCCGATACAGCTATTTGGGAAGTGATTACTCCTTTGTCGTAGAGCATCGTGGAACCTGGATGGACACCAAGGCGGTTTTCGAGGCATTTAATGGATTTATGGCTGCCATCGGCCGAGCGGATCGCGCTTTTATTATCAATGAATGGGATGACTACTGGATTTCTTTCACCTGCGCCCACAAAGACAAATTCCCGGAAATCGCCAGAAAGCTTTATATCCCGTTCAAGTATGTCGGGTAGGAGAGGAGTTATCCGCACAAACCTGCCAACCCACGCTCCAGCGCGGCGTTCACCTCACCCCGTTCCCTCACCAGATTCACCTGCATAGCCACCTCCGACAACTCCAGCAAGCGCGCATCCACCGGATACCGCCCGCGCTCCTGCAACCATTCCAGCACCTTCGCCAGATGCCAGATTGCCGAACTTCCCTCATGCACCGGCAACGGAAACGACCCCGGATTGCTAAGGATAAGCTTGCGCATGTTCTGGCGCGAAAAACCCAGCAAGTCCGCTACATCCGTAATCCCGACGTAATCCGGCGTTGCCTCAATTAACCGCGCTTCCGGAATAGCGCTTTTGACATCCGCCAATGCGCTCCGCATCGCCTCGTACGCGGACGGTGCCTCCCGACAGAAATCCAGCGCGATACGCCCGCTCGCCCCCACACCGATCAGGGCATCTTCACAGCCATTGGCAGCCAGTTCAGCCACGTAGGCATCCGGATCGGCACCGGTATCCGTCAGGCCGAACTTCAGCGTGAACTCATACTCTTTCATGCCTGTTCCTCCCCGCCCTTGCGATGGATGCTGCAGTTATCGACAACCCGCCGGATTTGCCGGGCATGATTTCCGGCGCTTTTCGGCGTACTCCAAATACTGGAAATGCAGAATTCACCGCAACGGCAGTCCTTGTCGTTGTAGGGGCAATATAGCTTTCCCCATGCATGTGAACCGCCTGTTTCTACCCGCCAACCCTGGCGTTCAGCATGTCGCAGGGCGTCCTCGATTTCCTTTTTGGGGTGAATGCTGCGTGACATACGGGCCTTCCTTGGCAATGTTGTTCAATCTAGAAGAGATGGAGGTAGTTGTCAATTGACAACTATGGGCGGTTGCCCCTACATGAGCCTACTCCTCCCGTTCCCACACCTGCATCACCAGATCAATGCCTTCCGCTCCGGTAAAGTGGGTTTCCACCCGCGCTTGCCGGAAGCGGTCGCTGTCCTCCAGCTGACGGCGGCTTTCCTGAATCACCCCTTCATCGTTGGCGTGGATGGTCACCCGGAACCCGTCTTCATAAGGTTCAACCCGGGTCAGCGCCGCGCCGTCCGGCAGCAGCGTCGTCACCTGTTGCGCGATGCCCGCCGTGGAGGTGGCGGACGGCTTCGGCCGCAAGCCCAGCAGCACCGTCATCCGCCAGCCCTGCGCCGCATCGCCGTCCAGGCTCTGAATGTCGATGTGGTGGAAGCGCGCCGCGTCACGGGTGGCCTGGAAGAAGCCGTTGAACGGCGCGGTGGTTTTCCCCGTCAGCGTGACGAATACGCCGCCGCCGTTCAGTGTCGGTGTCACGCTATCCACGGTCAGTCCGGCAATCCCCAAGGCGTTGATGGCGTCGCGGACTTCACCGGTGCGGCTGTCACTGTCGTGGACGAAGGTCAGCCCTTCCGGGGAAACGGTCCGGGAAAATCCGTGGTTCCACGGGCGGGCGGCGGCGTCAGGCGCCGCAGGAGCCCAACGCTCCCAGCGCGCCTCGGTCTTTTCGCCGAAGGGCAGGGGAATGCAGAGGCCGTAACGGCAGACCTTGCCCAGTACGATGCCGCTGGAATGGGTGCTGTGCACGATCAGCCCGCCCTGGCTGTCGCGGGCGAAGCGGATTTCGCCGTCGGTATGCAGGTTGCCGTCAGCATCGGCCACCACGCGGCGCGTGACCAGCCAACCGCTGTCGCAATGGTACTGGGCGTTGGCCCAGTACAGGGCGTGACTGCCGGCGGGCAGGCCATAACCTTCAAAGCGTTTTTCGTAATCGGCGTCGTTCAGGGCGCGGAATTCTTCAGACCAGCGCGTTTCCGGGGAAAAAGGCCCCGGCTGTCCGTCGCGGCCGCGATCCGGACTTTGTTTCGCCGTCCAGTCCTGCAGGGTTTGCAGCGACCGCCCCCAGCGCAGCAACAGGTGGTTGGCCGGGTCGCCGCTCAGGTTGAGGGTGGTCCATGGCCAGGTCCCGGCCTCCTTGCCGAGGGACTCGGCGAAGGCGCTTTCCGCCAGCAACGTCGGCTGGCCGGCGGCGGGTTTGGGGTTCAGGTACGTGCCGTCCAGCGACGGGCAGCCGCGCCAGGCGGTCTTCACTTCCGGCCAGCCCTCGGGGTAATGGTCGCAGGCGGTCAGGGAAAGCGGCAGCAGCAGGACGGCCAGCCGCCGGAAGGGTCGTTGGTGGATCAGCGCCATCGTTCAGCGACCCCCGAAGCCCCGGATCACCTTGATCAGAGCGGCTTTCTGCTCGCTGTTCAGCGTGTCGCGGAACGGCGGCATGATGCGCGGGCCGTCGTTGATTTGTTCCAGGATGTCGTTGTCGCTCATCTTTTTCTGCCAGGCGGGGCTGGTGAAGTTACGCGCGAAATAGAGATAGCCGCGCCAGTTGTCGGCCTGACCGGTTTCGGCGTGGCACTTGGCGCAGTGTTCCTTGTACAGGGCCGGGCCATCGACGGCGGCGCCGGCGGCGGTGGTCAGCAGCAGGGTGGCGCCGAACAGGGCGCGGCGGACGAAAAGGCGGGGCATGGCGATATCCTTGCTGGAGAGGGTAGAGGCCGCCAGAGTGACAGGTTGCGCGTCGGTGAACAACGGCCAATCGCCACTCCGGCGGTTGCAGCGTGATTACCCGCGTGACGGGGCGGGCTTGAACTCGGGTACGGTGTTTTTCACCGCCGGTTGCGCCATCAGGAAGCGGAACAGCGCCTTCAGGTCATGGTCGTCCAGACGGCTGACCGCTTGCCACGGCATCGGCGGCAGGATGGGGCGGCCGTTGCCCAGATGCTTGCCGGTTTTCATCGCCTGGCTGAATTGCGCCAGGGTCCAGTTGCCGATGCCGGTGTCCTTGTCCGGGGTCAGGTTGGCGGAATAGCTGATGCCCCACGGGCCGTAGAAGGCGGTCATGCTGGCCGAGCCGCCCCAGATCCACGGGCCGGAGGGAGCGGGCGGCGGCGGCAGCGCCTGATCCTGCGGGTGGCCGGACAGGCCGCGCGCCAGGTCGGGTTCCGGGCCTTTCGCGCCCATTTTCATTGGAGTGTGGCAATCGGCGCAGCCCATGATGCCGGCCAGATGACGGCCGCGTTCAATCTCGTTGCCCTTGGCCAGGGCGGCGGCGGGTTGCAGGGCGATCAGGGTCAGGCAGGCGGCCACCAGGGGCAGCGCCGGGGCAAAGCGTGGGGGTTGCATGGGTTGAGTCTCCTTACCCGGGTAACGGCTGACAGGGGCGTCCGTGCCGGACGGGCTCTTGTTGTGAAAGGGCGGACGCCCTTCGAAGACTAGCATTCACCGGCGGGAATTCAAGCGATGTCAGGCCGGAAATGGCATGCCAACCCAGCGGAAATTGGTGTAATGTCCGGAAGTCCCGCGGGGCGGCCGACCCGGTCGCCCCGCCTGTCATGCGCCCGCCAGACCCGGCCGGAGATCCCGGCGGACGGCGGCGCCCCGTTCAGGAAAGCCCTCCGATGAACCCGATTGCACCTTCCCTCGGCATCGCCGCTGTTGCCGGTTATATCCCTACCCGCCACCTTGACAACCTGGAACGCGCCGCGGCGCTGGACGCCACCGAGGAGCTGCTGCGCGACAAGATCGGTGTGCTCAAGGTCAGCCGCAAGCAGCCCGACGAGGAAACGTCCGATCTGGCCGTGCAGGCCGTCCGCCGGTTGTTTGAACAGGGCGCGGTGCGCGCGGAGCAGGTCGACTGCCTGGTGGTGGTGACGCAGAACCCCGACGGCTACGGCCTGCCGCACACATCCGCCCGCGTCCACGGCAAGCTGGGCCTGTCGACCCGTTGCGCGGTGTTCGATATTTCGCTGGGTTGTTCCGGCTATGTCTACGGGCTGTCGGTGATCACGGCGCTGATGCAGGCGCAGGGGCTGCGCTGCGGCCTGCTGGTGACCGCCGACCCCTATTCCAAGATCATCAATCCGCATGACCGCAACACCAGCCTGCTATTCGGCGACGCCGCCGCCGCGACGCTGATCACCGATCGCCCGGTGTGGCGCATCGGCCGTTTTGATCTGGGCAGCGACGGCAGTTTCGCCGACGACCTGGCGGTGCCGGCGCACAGCCATTACTTCCACATGAACGGCCGCGCCGTGCTCAATTTCTCGGCGCGCAAGGTGCCGGAAAGCATCCTGCATGCGCTGGAAATCAATGGCGTGGCCTTGGGGGAGGTGGACCGCTTCCTGCTGCACCAGGGCAGTCGCCACGTGGTGCACCAGATTGCGCGGCGGCTGGGCGTGCCGGACGAAAAGGCGCCGTTCCTGGCGACGGATTACGGCAACACCGTGTCATCCTCGATCCCGTTGCTACTGGCCCACGACCTGGTCCGGCAAGACCGCTGTGTGGTGCTCTCCGGCTTTGGCGTGGGCATCTCGTGGGGATCGACGGTGCTGTGGCGGGTGTAGCGTCCTAACTGCGTTCGAAGGGCGCAGTTTCCAGCAGGTGCCGCGCCTGTTCCTGCGATACCGGTTTGGAGAAGAAATAACCCTGTCCGTAATCGCATTCCAGCCCTACCAGCTTCTCGACGTGCGCCTCGGTTTCCGGTCCCTCGGCGATCACGCGCATGCCCAGGTTGCGCGCCAGCAGCATGATGGTGCGGATAATCTGCATGCATTCTTCACTTTCATGCATCTGCGACACAAACGACCGGTCGATCTTCAGCACGTTGGCGGGAATGCGGTGCAGGTAGTTCAGCGAGGAATAGCCGGTGCCGAAGTCGTCGATGCTGAGCTGCACGCCCAGCGCCTTCAGCTCGGTCAGCAGTTGCAGCGCCCGGTCGGCGTCGGACATGGCCATGGTTTCGGTGATTTCCAGCCGCACGCAGGCGGGATCCACTTCCGTGCTCTCCAGGATCTCGCTGACCTGTTCCGCCAGATTGGCCAGCGAAAACAGCCGTGTCGACAGGTTGATGCTGATGGTCAGCGGTTCGGACGGAAATTCTTCCTGCCAGCCGCGCAGGGTGCGGCAGGCTTCGCGCATCACCCACAGGTCCAGCGGGATGATCAGGCCGGTGTCCTCGGCGATGGGAATGAAGTCGTTGGGATAGACCAGCCCCTTGTCGTGACGGTTCCAGCGCACCAGCGCCTCGAAACCGCTGATGCGGCCGGTGCGCAGGTCCACCACCGGCTGGTAGTGCACCACGAAACGGTTTTCCAGCAGCGAGCGGCGCATGTCGCTTTCCAGGCTCATGCGCTGGAAGGCGCTGGCGTGCATGGCCTGATCGAACAGGTCCCAGCGCGCGCCGCCCAGGCGCTTGGCGCGGTGCATGGCCAGGTCGGCGTCGCGCAGCAGTTCGTCGGCGGCCTGATGGTCGGCGGCGAGGGCGATGCCGATGCTGGCGGAGCAATACACCTCCTGACTGCCGATGGCGAAGGGCGCCTGCAGCCGCGACAGGACGTGCTCGGCCACGTGCACGGCTTCCGCCGCTCCGGCGATGTTCTCCAGCAGGATGGCAAATTCGTCGCTGCCCAGCCGCGCCAGGGTGTATTCGCCGCGAATCGCGCCGCTTTCGCCGTTGGCGGGATCCAGGCCCGAGCTCAGGCGGGCGGCGATCTGGCGGATCAGGCTGTCGCCCGCCAGGTGGCCCAGGCTGTCGTTGACAATCTTGAAGCGGTCAGCGTCGATGAACAGCACCGCCATGTTGTCCTGGTCGTCGCGCATGCAGCGCAGCAGGGCGCGGTTCAGGCGGTCCAGGAACAGCGCGCGGTTGGGCAGGCGGGTCAGGCTGTCATGGAAGGCGTCATGGATCGATTGTTCCTCGGCGCGCTGGCGCTCGGCGACCCGGCCCAGCTGGATGCCGACAAAGGCCATCAGCGCCAGCAGGCCGTTTTCGGACGGCGTCGGTTCCGGCGAGAAAAACTCCAGCACGGCCACCACCTCGTTGCCGGCCATGACCGGCAGTGCGAAAGCGGCGCGCAGCCCGGCGTCCCACGCGCCGCGCTGGGCCAGCAACGCTTCCTGCTCGCCGATATCCGCCAGCCAGACGGTCTGCCGTCGGGCCATGGCCTGTCCCGGCAGACCCTCTCCGGGGGCATAGCGGCATTGTTCGGTGGCGCGGCAGAAGGTGTCCGGCGTGGGGAAGCCGGCCGTATGCCACAGTGAGCTGGAGGAAAGCTGGACCGGCGAGGTGCGGGTAGTGAAGTAGGCGTGTCCCAGCGGCCAGTCGATGAAGGTGCAGATCTGTTCCAGCGCGTACTGGATGGCCTCCCGGAACGACAGCGCCTGATTGGCGGCGGCGGCCACCGATTCCATGAAAGCCCGTTCCTGCTTCCGGCGGACCAGCTCGGCGCGGGCCCTGTCCGCCATGGCTTCGGCGTCAATCCGCGCCAGCCGTTCGCGGTCGATGGTCTTCTGCAGGTGCTGCAGCTGGCTGTCGAATTCCGGGGAAGTGAAACCGGTCATGAGCGTGCCTCCGCGCACACCGCCGGATACCGGGCATCGCACCGGTCGCCGGGTCGGCCGGACCGGCTCAGCCGGTCCGAAAGGAGGTGGTCATTCGTCACGTTATACCCCTGGATGATGCATCGCTTCCGGTGCCGGCTGCAGGGTGGCCGGACGTTGAGGAAAGCAGTTGTTGTTCTGGCCGGAGAAACGAAGACATGGCAAGGCCAGGGTTGTCCCCCGTCGCCGCCCGTGGCTTGACTGTTTTTCTTCCGGAATGATTAACCTGTATAGCAAAGGTCCCCGGACTCTGCAAACGCCATGCCGCAAAACCGCCGGAATTCCGGTCGGTGTGGATTAGACGGCGTGGTTCTATGCTTGCGGCCGGGAGTTATTTGAATCCGGAGGATTCGTGTGGCAATGTGTCTGCCTCATTGTGGTGCAACCAAGGAAGCTGTGATCATGAAAATCGAAACCCTGGCGGTGCACGCCGGTTATACCCCCGATCCGACCACCAAGTCCGTTGCCGTGCCGGTCTACCAGACCGTGGCCTACGCCTTCGACAGCGCCCAGCACGGCGCCGACCTTTTCGACCTGAAAGTGCCGGGCAACATCTACACCCGCATCATGAACCCGACCCAGGACGTGCTGGAAAAGCGCATCGCGGCGCTGGAAGGCGGTATCGCCGCGCTGGCGGTGGCTTCGGGCATGGCGGCCGTCACTTACGCCATCCAGACCATCGCCGAGGCCGGCGACAACATCGTCTCCACCAGCCAGCTGTACGGCGGCACCTACAACCTGTTCGCGCACACCTTCCCGCAAATGGGTATTGAAGTGCGCTTCGCCGACGGCCGCAACCCGGACAGCTTCGCCGCGCTGATTGATGACCGCACCAAGGCCATCTACTGCGAATCCATCGGCAACCCGCTGGGCAATGTCGCCGATATCCGCCGCCTGGCCGACATCGCCCATGCCCACGGCGTGCCGCTGATCGTCGACAACACCGTGCCCTCGCCCTACCTGTGCCGTCCCTTCGAGCATGGCGCGGACATCGTCGTGCATTCGCTGACCAAGTATCTGGGCGGCCACGGCAACTCCGTTGGCGGGGCCATCGTCGACAGCGGCAAGTTCCCCTGGGCCGACCACAAGCAGCGCTTCCGCCGCCTGAACGAGCCGGATGTCAGCTATCACGGCGTGGTCTACACCGAGGCGCTGGGCGCGGCGGCCTATATCGGCCGGGCGCGGGTGGTGCCCTTGCGCAACATGGGCGCGGCCATCAGCCCGATGAACGTGTTCCTGTTGTTGCAGGGCATCGAAACGCTGGCGCTGCGCATGGACCGCATCTGTGACAACACGCTGGCCATCGCCCGCTATCTGGACGGCCATCCGAAGGTATCGTGGGTGAACTACGCCGGGCTGCCGGATCATGCCGATCACGGGCTGGTGCAGCAGTACATGGGCGGCCGCGCCTCCGGCATCATTTCCTTCGGCCTGAAGGAAGGCGGCCGCGAGAGCGGGGCGCGTTTCCTGGATGCGCTGCAACTGTTCACGCGGCTGGTGAACATTGGCGACGCCAAGTCGCTGGCCACGCACCCGGCCTCCACCACCCACCGTCAGCTGGACGCGGCGGAACTGGCGAAGGCGGGCGTGCGCGAAGACATGGTGCGTCTGTCGGTAGGCATCGAGCACATTGATGATCTGATTGCGGATCTGAAGCAGGCGCTGGACGCGGCGTGAAGGTGAACTCCCTCTCCCCTTGTGGGAGAGGGCAGGGGAGAGGGGTGCGGAAAGCGGTCCGGACATTCCGGCAGTGACATAGCCGCCGCAGTACCCCTCTCCCTAACCCTCTCCCACAAGGGGAGAGGGAAATACAGTCACTCCGCCTTCGGCGACTCCTTCAACCGGTTCATCCCGATCATCTTCAAAATGTATTTCTCATAGAACGGCTCGCTGGAGCCGTTCTTCATCTTGTAGATAAAGTACTTCTCGAACCCGATCTTCGCCCAGTGCACCCACTTGCCCTTGGCGAACCAGGTGACGTTGCGCGGTGGAATCTGCGGCACGGCCAGGAAGGCGGCGCCGGTGTCGCCCATGTCGGCCAGGCACAGTGCATTCCAGGTGCCGACGGCTTCCGGTTCGCCGCCGGTGAGGTCGGCCTGGATGTTGTGGCAGATGGCGGTCCACATCGATTCGATCATGTAGCCGGTCTTCGGCGTGCCGGTCGGCACCGGCGTCTGTTCCACCGGCGGAATGGCGACGCAGACCCCGGCGGAGTAGATGTTGGGGTATTTCGGGCTGCGCTGGTGCTTGTCCACCAACACGAAGCCGCGCGGGTTGCACAGGCCTTCCACCGCCGCCACCGCCTCCACGCCTTTGAAGGCGGGCAGCATCATCGAATGCACGAAGGGCAGTTCATGCTGCTTCACCAGCACGCCTTGGTCGTTCACCTCATCCACAAACATCTTGCCCGCTTCCACCTTGGTCACCTTGGCGTTGGTGATCCACTTGATGTGGCGGTTGCGCAGTTCCGATTCCAGCATCGACTTCGAGTCACCGACGCCGCCCAAGCCCAAATGGCCGATATACGGTTCGCTGCTGACATAGGTCATCGGCACGCGGTCGCGCAACTTTGCGCGGCGCAGCGCGGTTTCAAGGATGAAGGCATATTCGTAGGCGGGGCCGAAGCAGCTGGCTCCCGGCATCGCGCCGACAATCACCGGCCCCGGATTCTGCAGCAGTTTCTGGTAGTCGGCGTAGGAGGTTTCGGCGTGGTCCAGCGTGCACACCGACTGGGTGTGGCCGCCATGCGGTCCTGCGCCCGGCACTTCGTCAAAGGAGAGCTTGGGGCCGGTGGCGATCACCAGATAGTCGTAATCGACGGTCTGGCCGTCCGCCAGTTGCACGCGGTTGGCGGCGGGATCAATGCGGTCGACGCGCTGGGCGATGAAGTCGATCTTCTTCTTGGCCAGGTAGGGCGCGGCGGGGAAGCTGGTGTCGGGACGCTTGCGCCAGCCGACGCCTATCCACGGGTTGGAGGGCACGAACTGGTAGCTGTCGCGTTCGTTGATGACGGTGATGCGCGCTTCCTTGCCCAGCGTGTCGCGCAGTTCGTAGGCTCCGGCCATGCCGCCGAGCCCCGCGCCGATGATGACGATGTGTGTCATGGCCCAATCCTCGTGTTCGTTGTTATGTTCATAAGCTATACCCTGTAGGGTATATTGGCAAGAATAACCTTGCGAAATTCAGGGTATAGTCGGTATTTCGGCTTTGCGCTACAAAAAGCCACAATCCGGCTGACGGTTGCGGCATTGACCCTGTTGACGGGGAATCTGTACTCTCCGGTACATTCCTGTGGTGTTACCGCCGGTTCCCTATGAACCGGCGTTCTGGCCGACTTTCATTCCGGCGCGAGGTAATCCGATGAGCCATTCCTTTCCGGTGCGCAGCGGTGCGGCAGGCCTGATCCTGTTGCTGGCCGGCTGTGCGGTCGGCCCGGCCTACCATCCCCCGACCCCGGCCGATCTGGGCGTGCCCGCCTCCTGGCGCGACAAGACCGCCGACGAGGCGGTGACGCCCGACGATTTGTCGCAGTGGTGGCGCAAGCTGGGCGATGAGCGCCTGACCGCGCTGGTGGACGAAGCCCTGCAGCACAATCCCGATTTCGACAGCGCCCGCGCCGCCCTGCGCGCCTCCCGCGCCCGGCTGGGCGTGGCCGAAGCGGGCCGCCTGCCGTCACTGAGCGCCTCCGTGTCCGTGGCCAACAGCAAGTCCGGCAATAATGCCGCGCGTGACCAGTATCAGGCCGGTTTCGACGCCGCCTGGGAGCCGGATGTGTTCGGCGGTCAACGCGCCGCGGTCAACGCCGCTAAAGCCGATACCGAGGGCACCGCCGCGACCCTGGCGCAGACACGGGTGTCGCTGGCGGCGGAGGTGGCGCGCAATTATGTACAGCTGCGGTCCTTGCAGGCGCGGCTGGAGATCACCCGCCGCAATCTGGCCAGCCAGCAAGAAACCCGCGACCTGACCGGCTGGCGCGCCCAGGCCGGACTGACCAGCGAGCTGACGGTAGAGCAGGCGGCGGCGGCGCTGGAACAGACCCGCGCCCAGGTGCCGGCGCTGGAAAGCAGTCTGGCCGCCGCCGAAAACCGGCTGGCGATCCTGACCGGGCAGGTGCCCGGCGCGCTGCACGACCGCCTGTCCGCCGCCGCGCCCTTGCCGTCGCTGCCTGCCGGGCTGGTGATCGGCATTCCCGCCGATACCCTGCGCCAGCGTCCCGATGTACAGGCCGCCGAGCGTCGGCTGGCCGCCGAGACCGCGCGCAGCGGCGTGGCCGCCGCCAACCGCTATCCGTCCTTCCGCCTGTCCGGTTCCCTCGGGCTGGAGGCGCTGACCCTGAGCGGGCTCGGCGACAGCGGTGCGCTTAACCGTTCGCTGCTGGCGGGCATCACCGCACCGCTGTTTGACGGCGGCCGCCTCAAGCAGCAGGCCGTCATCCAGTCGGCGGTGCAGGACCAGGCGCTGGCCGCCTACCGTTCCACCGTGCTGACGGCGCTGGAGGACGTGGAAAACGCTCTCGCCAACCTGTCGGCGCAGCAACAGCGGCTGACGGCGCTGACCGCCGGGGCCAAGGCCGCCGTCAATGCCGCCGAACTTGCCCGCCAGCGTTATCAGGCGGGCATCACCGACTACCAGACGGTGCTCGATACCGAGCGCAGCCGCCTCAGTCTTGAAGACAGTCGCCAGAGCACCGAGGCCGATCTCGTGCTGGCGCTGGTGCAACTGTACAAGGCGCTGGGCGGCGGCTGGTCCGCGCCCGCGTCTACCTCCACTTCTGTTTCCGGAAACCCGTCATGACCGCCAATTCTTCTTCCCCGGATTCCCTGCAAGCCGTGCTCGGCCCCAACGGCGGCCGGAAAAAACGCCTGTGGTGGGTGATCGCGGCCGTGATCGCGGCGGTCGGCCTGATGCTGTGGCAGCCGTGGTCGGGTTCCGCCGCCGCCAAGGTCAGCTATGACACCGAGCCGGTGACGCGCGGCGACCTGACCGTGACCGTCTCCGCTACCGGCAACCTGCAGCCGATCAACCAGGTCGATGTCGGCAGCGAAATGTCCGGCACTGTCGACAATGTACTGGTCGATGACAACGCCCGCATCCGCAAGGGGCAGGTGCTGGCGACGCTCGATACCGCCAAGTTGCGTGACCAGATCACCCGCTCGCGGGCGGCGCTGGCCTCGGCGGAAGCGCGGGTGTTGCAGGCGGAAGCGACGCAAACGGAGGCCCGCGCCAATCTCGCCCGCTTGCAGGAAGTCAGCCGGCTCAGCGGCGGCAAGGTGCCCGCCAAGGCCGAGCTGGCCGCCGCCGACGCCGCCGCCAAGCGCGCCGATGCCGATCTGGCCAGCGCCCGCGCCAGCGTCACCGAGGCAAAGGCGCAAGTCAGTTCCGACGAAACCAACCTCGGCAAGGCCACCATCCGTTCGCCAATCGACGGCGTAGTGCTGGCGCGCAAGATCGAACCCGGTCAGACCGTCGCGGCTTCGTTGCAAGCGCCGGTGCTGTTCTCGCTGGCGGAAGACCTGGCGCAAATGGAGTTGCAGGTGGATGTGGACGAGGCCGACATCGGCCAAGTCCGGGAAGGGCAGCATGCCCGCTTCACCGTCGATGCCTGGGCCAACCGCCAGTTCCCGGCGCAGATTGTCCGGGTCGGCCTCGGCTCGCAGACCAAGGACGGCGTGGTGTCGTACAAGACCATCCTCCATGTCACCAACGATGACCTCAGCCTGCGCCCCGGCATGACCGCCACCGCCGAGATCATCACCAACGAACGCAAGGGCGTGCTGCTGATTCCCAACGCCGCGCTGCGTTTCACCCCGGATTTCCGCGCGCAGAAGGAGGCCTCGGCCAGCCTGGTCAGCCGCCTGATGCCGAAGCCGCCGTCCACCGGCGGCCGCAAGCCGCGCACGCCGGGCAAGAACGGCATTCCCAAGGTCTGGGTGCTGGGCGCGGACGGCAAGCCCTCGGCTGTGGAAGTGAAGACCGGCGCCACCAACGGCCAGCTGACCGAGATTACCGGCGGCGAGTTGAAGGAAGGCATGACGGTGATCGTGGACAGCGTGAGCGCGAAGCAATGAACGAGTCCGCCGGTGAGGCGCTGATCGAGCTGCGCAACATCACCAAGACCTACGGCCAGGGGCAGGCCGCCTTCCAGGCGCTGCGCGGCGTCAACCTGCGCATCATGGCCGGGGAGTTCGTGGCGGTGATGGGACCCAGCGGTTCCGGCAAGTCCACCGCCATGAACATCCTCGGCTGCCTGGACACCCCGACCGGCGGCGAATACCTGTTTCGCGGCATGCATGTGGAGCGGCTGGACCGCGACCAGCGCGCGCGGCTGCGCCGCAGTTACCTCGGTTTCGTCTTCCAGGGCTTCAACCTGCTGTCGCGCACCACCGCGCTGGAAAACGTGGAGCTGCCGCTGCTGTACCGGGGGGAAGGCAAGGCCGACCGCCATGCCGCCGCGCGCGCGGCGCTGGCTTCGGTGGGACTGGCGGAGCGCGAGGACCATACCCCGGCCGAGCTGTCCGGCGGCCAGCAGCAGCGCGTCGCCATCGCCCGCGCCATTGTCACCCGGCCGACGGTGCTGCTGGCGGATGAGCCCACCGGCAACCTCGACACCCAGCGCGGCAAGGAAATCATGGAGCTGATCCGCGCCCTCAACAAGGAGCAGGGCATCACCATCCTGATGGTGACGCACGAACCGGACATGGCCGCCTACGCCGACCGCATCATCCACTTTGTCGACGGCGTTGTCGCCAGCGATGAACGCAACGGAGGACCGGCCTGATGTGGTGGAACACCCTGCTGCTCGCGCTGCGCGAGATCCGGCGCAACCTGCTGCGCTCCTTCCTGACCATTCTCGGCATCGTCATCGGCGTCTCGGCGGTGATTACCATGGTGACGCTGGGCAACGGCGCGACGCAGGCCGTTTCCGACCAGATTTCCAGCCTGGGCAGCAACCTGCTGATGGTGCGTCCCGGCCAGCGCATGAGTCCCGGGCGTGATTCGGCCGGTGCGCCGCGCTTCAAGCTGGAGGATGCCCGCGCCATCGAGTCACAGATCAGTTCGCTGAATGCCGTGGCCCCGACCGTCAGTCGCGGCGTCACCGTCGTCTACGCCAACCGCAACTGGTCGACCTCGGTGACCGGCAGCACCGCCGCCTGGCTGCGCACCGGCAACTGGACGCTGGTGGACGGCCGCATCTTCACCGACAGCGAGGAGCGTGCGGGCAAGAATGTCTGCGTGATCGGCGAAACCGTGCGTCGTGAGCTGTTCGGCAAGCAGAACCCGGTCGGCGGCCGCATCCGCGTCAAGCAGTTCTCCTGCGACATCATCGGCCTGCTGGGCTCGAAGGGGCAGTCGTCGATGGGCATGGACCAGGACGACGTGGTGCTGATGCCGCTGCATACGGTGCAGCGGCGGCTGACCGGCAGCCAGGATGTCAGCACCATCCTGATTTCGGTGAAGGACGGCGCCTCGATGGAGCAGGTGACGACGCGGGTCAAGGCGCTGATGCGCGAGCGCCGCAAGCTGGCCGAAAGCGAGGAGGACAATTTCAACGTTATCGATACCAAGCAAATTGCCGAAACCCTGTCCGGCACCATCAAGCTGATGACGACGCTGCTGGGCGCGGTGGCGGCGGTCAGTTTGCTGGTCGGCGGCATCGGCATCATGAACATCATGCTGGTGTCGGTGACCGAGCGCACCCGTGAGATCGGCATCCGCCTGGCGATCGGCGCGCTGGAGCGCGAGGTGCTGCTGCAATTCCTGATCGAGGCGGCGGTATTGTCCTCGCTGGGCGGCGTGGTGGGCATCGTGCTGGCCACCGGGGCGTCGATGGCGCTGGCCTCGGCGATGGAAGTCCCGTACCTGTTCAACCTGCAGATCAACGTGCTGTCTTTCGTTTTTTCAGCGGCGATCGGGGTCATTTTCGGGTTTTTTCCGGCAAGACGGGCGGCGCAGCTGGATCCGATAGAGGCGTTGCGGCACGAGTAGCGGTATTATCCGCATCTCATTGCCTTGTTTGTGAAGGTGGAGGCTTTTCGCGGCCTGACCGCATGTTAACCTTCTGTTTTTGGAATACGCTTCCGCCGATATTGTTTTAGGAGTTTCACCATGACCGGATCTCAGCCCGTTTGCCGACTGATGGCCCTGCTGGCGATGACCGCCGCCACCCTGAGCGGGTGCGCTGTTTTTGAGGGCGGCTCTTACGGTCCGCAGACCCCGACGGCCGTTGTGACCGGCGATCTTACCTTCCAGGAGCGTGTCACCCTGCCGCCGGACAGCGTGGCAATGGTGGACCTGACCTCGGGCGGCGACAGCCGGGTGCTGGCCGAACAGCGCCTGAATCTGGATGAGCGGCAACTGCCGGTATCGTTCAGCCTGAAATTGCCGGCTGCCAATTATGTGCGCGGCGTTGATTACGTGCTGCGCGCGTCGGTTCTGCAAAAGGGCCGCACGCTCTGGGTCAGCGAACCCATGGATGTCCGGGCGGACCACACGGTCCAGGAAGTCGGTCAGGTGATGCTGCATCCGTTCCGGCAATCGGAGTTCAATGCCAAGCTGGTCTGTGGTGATCACAGCGCCTTGGTCGGTCTGGTTCAGAACGAAGATCAGGATCTGATGCGCCTGACGCTGGATGACCGCCAGTTTGACCTGCGTCCCTCGGTCAGCGCCTCGGGTTCGCGCTATGTGGCGCTGGGATTGCCGGCAACGGAAGTCTGGCTCAAGGGCGACAAGGCCCTGGTTACGGTGCGCAACCAGATCTGGCCCGATTGCGACGTGGTCAATGACAATGCTGCCGCGCCGAAATCCCCCTTGATGGGTGATATGTGGGTGGTGGATGACATTGACGGCGAGATGATTGACAGTTCCCGCGCCACGCTGACATTCCAGGAAGATGGCCGTTTGAACGGGCACGCCTCCTGCAATGTGTTCAACACGACCTACACGCAGCCGTCCGCCGGCGCGCTGACCATCGCCAAGGGCGCCGCCACGATGATGGCCTGTTCCCCGGAACTGATGGAGCAGGAACAACGTTTCCTGGAAATCCTGCAGGGCGTGCAGACCTTTGAAATTGACGAAACCGGTGAGCTGGTGCTGACGGATGGTGAGGATCGCCAGATCGTCGCCCACCGCTGAGTCTCCTTCGTCATCCGCCGGACACCCGTAAAATTCACTGGCATGCGGAATGAGGATTGTTATCATTGGCGGGCGTTTTCTTCCCGCACAAGGTCTGCGGGCGGGGCGCGCCCATCGATGCCGACAGGAGTGAAAATGCCATGGCTTTGCAGATTGAACGGGATCCCGACGGCCTGATTGTGGCCCGGGCCAGCGGCGAAGTCGCCCGGCAGGAGTTTGACCATGCCCGGTTCCGGGTCATTGAATGGGCCCGGCAGGATAGTCGGCCCCTGATGATCCTGGTTCGCATCGAAGAAGATTTTTCCAATCTGGAAGCGATGGCCGCCTGGCACGAGGATGACCATCACGACGAATTCCTGCAGCAGCGGGTCGGCCAGCTGGCCATCGTCGGTGAGGAAAAATGGGGGGGTGACGCCTACATGTTCTTCCTGGGCGGGCTACTGCCGTTTCCCGTCAAGTATTTCCCGCCCGAGCACGAGCCGTTGGCCCGCGCCTGGCTGGGTCAGCTCTGATCACGTTCGTCCGGGCGCTTCCGTCCGGGCGACCGTCTTTCCTTAGCGCACCACCTGCCCGAATTCGGCTTCCCCGATCAGGTGGCTGCTTTCCTGCCCCGGCATCAGCCAGTAGGGCGTCGACTCGCTGGACGAGGCGCAGTTCGGAAACTCCGGATTCGCCGACGGCCCGGCAACGGTCTTTTCCAGCACCATCGAGATGTACTGGTCGTTGCTGCCTTCCAGCGTGTTGCCGTTCAGGATCACTTCCACACCCGTCGCCTGCGCATAGCGGCGCACCGCGTTGATCCGCGAGTTCTTCGGCTCGTAGGCGTCGGCGCCGATGCCGTTTTCCGAAGTGACGCGGATGCCGTCGCGCACCCGCGCCGCCAGCGAATGGTTGCCCTCGGTGTGCCCCGGCGTGTGCAGCAGCGCCACGCCCTGACCCAGTTGCACGCTGCCGTCAAAGGTCACCACCCGGTCCTCGCTGACGCCGTGGATGCCGTTCGGGCAATACCAGTCCGCCTGGCAGGGCAGCAGCGCGCCGGTGGAAATCCATTCCTGGCGGTGCACCAGCAGCTTGGCGTTGGGGAAGAAGCCCGGCTGGAACGCCGTGCCCAGCCAGCGGCGGATGTCCTGGGTGTGCAGGTGGTCGTAGCTGATGTAGTCCACCTGTTCCGGACGGATGCCCGCCGAGGCCAGCGCGCTTTCGACATTGTTGAAGGTCGGGGCCATCACGTCCTGCGCCTTGCGCGGCAGCTTGATGGTGGAAGTCAGGCGCTTGAAGAACGGCGTCTCGCGGTTGCCCTCGATGTCGGACGGCGAGAAAAGCAGCGTCTTCACGTCACCGGCCAGGTCGCGGTACTGCACCACGAACAGGCGGTTGAGAATGTGGATGAACGGGAAGCGGTAGGCGCTTTGCGCGTAGACGCCGCTGAAGCCGTACCAGGTGGGGTAGGGCACGCGGATCAGGTTGATGCTCTTGTAGAACAGCACTTCCGGCTCGTCCATGAAGCGTTCGCGGAAACCTTCGGCGGCCTTGCGCACCGCCGCCAGCCGGTCTTGCGGGCGGGCGTGGTGGCGGGCGTGGGTGAAGTCGTCAATGTACTGCATGCCGGCGGGCAGGGTGGCGATCATGGCTTTCTCCGGAAATTAGTGCGAGCCGGTAATGCGGCTGTTGATGAAACGGGTGATGAGGTCCGGCGCGGCGCCGGAGAGGCTGTAGAAGGCGCGGGTCTGGAACCCGACGGTCCAGTGCACCTTGGGAATCTTGCTGTCATAGCGGGCAGCCTTGAAGATGGTGTCGGCCACGTCCTGTGCGGTCAGCTTCGCGCCCATCTTGCGGAAGCTATTGGCGTTCATGTTGGTGACCATGTCGGTGGCGACGAACAGCGGCAGCACGTCCATGACGCGGATGCCGTATTCCGACCATTCCAGGTCCAGTGCCTCGGTCAGGCCGCGCACCGCGAACTTGGTGGCGGAATAGACCGCCAGCGACGGCTGGCCGTACAGCGCCGAGGCCGAGCACAGGTTGATCACCCGCGAACGCGGCGTGCGTTGCAGGTAGGGCAGCGCCAGGTAGCAGCCGTTCAGTACGCCCTTGATGTTGACGTCGATCAGCAGGTGCTGCCGCGCCAGCGGAATGCTTTCCAGCGGCCCGGAGGCCAGGATCCCGGCGTTATTCAGCAGCACGTCCAGCCGACCGGCGCGGGCGGCGAATTCGGCCAGCGCGTGTTCCCAGGCGTCGGGATCGGTCACGTCCAGTTTGCCGGCGCAGGTGAAGTCTTCACCCAGCTCGCGGGACAGCGTCTGCACCCCGGCCTCGTCCACGTCGTACAGGCCGACAAACCAGCCCTTGGCGGCGAACAGCCGGGCGGCGGCTTGGCCGATACCGGCGGCGGCGCCGGTGATGAAGATGCTTTGGCGTGACATGGGGAACCCTCGTGCTGAGTGAATTTGCCGCTTTATTTTGGTCAGGATTTCGGCGACAATCATTTTAGACAAGAATCCTTTCCTGATTCAAGGGGGCAAAATGGGAAATTCGGCGGAATCGTCCATGACCGGGGTCAAGAAGACCGCGCGGCGCGGCTATGGCGGCCGCTCGGCGGAGGAATTGTCCGCGGAGCGGCGGCAGCGGCTGATGGACACCGGGCTGGAACTGTTCGGCACCGACGGCTACCTGCCGACGACGGTGGAAAAGCTGTGCAGCCACGCCAAGGTGACAACGCGGCACTTCTACGAGCATTTCCGCGACCGCGAGGCGCTGCTGATCGCCCTGTTTGAGGACATCCTGGCCGACACGCGCAACCGGGTGGTGGCGGTGATGCTGGATCCGGAGATTCCCGCCGAACGACGTTTCGAGGCGGCGCTGGACGTGTTCCTGGCCGCGCATCTGGATGACCCGCGCCGGGCGCGCATTACCACCCAGGAAATCCTGGGCGTCAGCGCGCGCGCCGAGGCGGCGCGCAATCAGGTGATCAGCGGCTTCGCCGCGCTGATCGAGGCTTATCTGGGCTCGCTGGCGACCGCCGGGAAGCTACCGGTGCGCAATTACCGGGTGCTGGCGGTGGGCATTGTCGGGGCCATGCACGAATTGCAGATCGCCTGGCTGGACGGGTCGCTGGGGGTGTCGCGGCGGGAGCTGGTGGACGAGCTGGGCTTTCTGGTGGCGGCGATGGTGAAGGGGGCTTCCGCCTGAACCCGACGTCGTTCGGGGTGACGTTGCCCGGCGGCGATGCTAACGTAAGGCCTGCTTTTTCCCGAAACGGAGTTTTCCCCATGTCCTGCCGTCTTCCGGCGCTGGCAGCCGTGCTGCTGCTGGCCGCCCCGGCCTTCGCCGCCACCTTAGACCCTGATACCATTGTCGCCGCCCATAACCAATATCGTGCCGAAGTCTCGGTGCCGCCGCTGAGCTGGTCGCCCGAAGTCGCCGCCAGCGCCCAGGCCTGGGCCGAGGACATGGCGTCCAGCGGCAAATTCCGCCATTCCGGCTCGCGCTATGGCGAAAACATCTGGGCGGGCACCGCCAATGCCTACAGCCTCAACGACATGGTGAAATCCTGGGGTGACGAGAAGGCCGACTTCGAATACGGCACCCGCACCAATTCCCGCAACGGCGGCGTGGTGGGGCATTACACCCAGATCATCTGGCGCAACAGCACCCAGGTTGGTTGCGGCTTGGCCAGCGGCGGCGGCACCGATTATTTCGTCTGCCAGTACAACCCGCCGGGCAATTACATCGGCCAGCAGCCCTACTGAACCATGACCGACCTGAAATACCTGCGCGGCTATCCCGAACCCCTGCTGGCGCAGGTGCGCGGCCTGATCGAGACGGCGCAACTGGGCGACTACCTGGCGCGCAAGTACCCCGCCCGGCATGACGTGCAGACCGACAAGGCCTTGTACGGGTATGTCGATGAACTGCGGCAGCAGCACCTGCGCAATGCGCCGCGCATCGACCGGGTGCTGTACGACAGCAAGCTGGATGTGATCAGGAATGCGCTGGGCCTGCACACGGCGCTGTCGCGGCCGCATGGCGGCAAGCTGAAGGCGAGCAAGGAAATCCGCATTGCCGGGCTGTTCCGCGACGCCGCGCCGGAATTCCTGCGGATGATCGTGGTGCACGAACTGGCGCACCTGAAGGAGAAGGACCACAACAAGGCCTTCTACCAGCTGTGCGAGCACATGCAACCGGGCTACGGACAGCTGGAGCTGGATTTACGGTTGTGGTTGACGTGGCGGGACAATTCTCCCTCTCCCCTTGTGGGAGAGGGCCGGGGGTGAAGGCGGGATTTCAAGCAGCATGGCTGCTTGCCGCCTGAACGCCCGAAGGGCCGGGAGGGGTACGGCGGCGGGTCTTGAGTTGACGGATGTTCAGGCGGCTTTCCGCACCCCTCTCCCTAACCCTCTCCCACAAGGGGAGAGGGGACTCACGCATCAAACCCCATGCCAGAACCTGTTCAACGTCTTCGCCGTCACTCCCGGTACATCCACCATCGGCAGATGCCCTACGCCCTTCAGCTTGCGCACCTGCGCATGCGGGATCAGCTGCTTGAAGCTTTCCACGCAGCTGTGGTGCAGCACCTGGTCTTCTTCCCCCCACATAATCAGCGTCGGCACGGTCACGGCCGAAACGCCCGGGCGCTCGCATTGCAGCGAATGCGCGATCATGTGGTGGAACAGGTGGCGGTTGACATGGCGGCGCGACACCATCTCCTGGCCCATGGTCGAGGCCAGCACCAGCGACAGCGCCGTCTTGTTGCGTTCCAGCACCGTGGTGAACAGCTTCACGACTTCCGGGTAGGTGCTGGGGGCCAGCGCGTTCTCACCCATCAGCAGGCCGCGCTCGAAGGGCGTGCTGCCCTGACCACGAACGCCGGCGGCGTTCATCAGCGTCAGGCTGGCGACGACCTCGGGATGACGGGCTGCGACCAGACCGGCGATGCCGCCGCCCATGGAGCTGCCCACAAAGTGCGCCTTGCCCGGCAGGATCTGCTTCGCCCAGTCGGCGATGCGGTCGGCCTGATGGTCGAGGCCATAGAATTTCTCGTGGCGGAAATGGCTTTCGCCCCAGCCCGGCAGGTCGGGCACCAGCAGGTGATAGCGCTTGGAGAGGAAGGGCAGCAGCAGCAGCCAGTTTTCCTTGCTGGAGGCGAAACCGTGCAGCAGCACCACCGGCTGGCCGTGCGGGTTGCCGCCTTCCAGCCAGACCATGCTGGCGCCGTCGACGTCCATACGGCACTTGCGCAGGCCGATGACGCGGCCCTGCAGCTCGCGTAGCAGCGGCCAGACCTGACCCTTCGGCCGCCAGCTGCGGACGGCTTCCGGATGGGCCTTCCTGGCTTTGGCGGTGTAGGCGGGGGCCACGTCGTGGACCAGCGCTTTCTCAAGGTGTCTCAGGGCATGCGTCATGTTTCAACCTTGTCATTTATCAATGGCAAGACCGAACATAAACGTGATGAGCGTCCGGTAACAGGTGAATTCAGGACAAGAATTGGTGAATTCGGGTCAGATCAGCGCTTTTACGCCCTCCTGCGGAGTAGGGGGGCTGCCCGCAGGGCTGGGGGGTAACAACGGGACGCTGAACATGGTGCTCATGATGGAGGAAGTGTCCGGGCCGCTTTCCGCAACCCCCCTGTCACTCCGTGACATCCCCCCTGTTCCACAGGGGGGAAGGATGCATCAGCACCCGCCCCGCGCCCTGCGAATAATCCCCGCCGCATCCACCCCCTTCGGCAGCGTCCCGTAATTGTGCTGCCCCACATCCGTCAACCTCCCGGCACAGAAGGCGTCGCTGACCATGGCCGGGGCATGACGCACCAGCAGCGAGGCCTGCAAGGCCAGCGCCATGCGGTCGACCACCGAGCGCGCCCGGAACTCCATATCGCTCATGTCTGAAAATTCCTGCTGCAGCGCTTTCACATACCCGTCCAGCACGGCATTACCGCCTTTCGCCTTCTTCAGCTCGGTGAAGAAGGCCGTCACCACTTCCGGCGTCTTCTGCATGGCGCGCAGCACGTCCAGGCACTGCACGTTGCCGCTGCCTTCCCAGATGGCGTTGATCGGGGCTTCGCGGTACAGGCGCGGGTAGGGACTGTCTTCCATCACGCCGCTGCCGCCGATGCATTCCATGGCCTCGTAGGCATGGTTGGGCGTGCGCTTGCAGATCCAGTATTTGCCGACGGCGGTGGCGATGCGCACCATCAGTTCTTCATGTTCGTCGGTGGCGCGGTGGTCCATGGCGTGCGCCATGCGCATCGTCAACGTCACGGCGGCTTCGCTTTCCAGCGCCAGGTCGGCCAGCACGTTTTGCATCAGCGGCTGCTGGTCCAGCATCTTGCCGAAGGCGGCGCGCTGGCTGCAGTGGTGCAGCGCCAGCGTCGTCGCCATGCGCATGCCGGCGCTGGAGCCGATCATGCAGTCGAAGCGGGTCATCGCCACCATCTCGATGATGTTGCGCACGCCGCGCCCTTCCTGCCCGATCAGCCAGCCCAGCGCGCCGCGGAATTCCACTTCGCTGGAGGCGTTGGAGACATTGCCCATCTTGCGCTTCAGGCGCAGCACCTGTAGCGGGTTCTTGCTGCCGTCCGGCCGCCAGCGCGGCACCAGGAAGCAACTGAGGCCGCCCGGCGCCTGCGCCAGCACCAGGAAGGCGTCGCACATCGGCGCGGAAAGGAAGAACTTGTGGCCGACCAGCTCATAGGCCTGACCGGGGCCGCCTTGCCCCACCGGGTAGGCGCGGGTGGTGTTGCTGCGAACATCGGAGCCGCCCTGTTTCTCGGTCATGCCCATGCCGATGGTGACGCCCTGTTTCTGCTCGATCGGCACGTTGCGCGGGTCGTAGATGCGGCTGGTGATCTTCGGTTCCCAGACGGCGGCGAGGTCCGGTTGCAGGCGCAAGGCCGGGATGGCGGCGAAGGTCATGGTGATCGGGCAGCCGTGACCGGCTTCGACCTGCGATTGCAGGTAGAAATGGGCGGCGCGGGCGACATGCGCGCCGGGTTTCGGGTCGCTCCACGGCGCGGCGTGGATGCCGTGTTCGATCGCGGACTTCATCAGTTGGTGATAGCTGGGATGGTACTTGGCGAGGTCGACGCGGTTGCCGAAGCGGTCCTGCGGGTCGAATTCCGGGCCGAACTTGTTGGCGAGGTGGCCCAGCTCCAGATACTCCACCGAGCCGGTCAGCGCGCCGAAGGCGGTCAGGGATTGCGTCGCCCAGCCCGCGCCTTCGCGCGCCACGGCTTCCTGCAAGGCAAGGTCGGTGCTGAACAGGTTCACATCCTGGAATTCGCTGCCGACGTTTTCCACCTCATGGGTCTGGGCGAGGAAGAGGGCGGCGCGGTCTTGTTGCACGGTCATGGCGTGTCTCCGGAACGGGGAGGAAAGGTGAGGGTCGCCTGGCACCAGGCGGCGGCGCTGTGCGGCGGGGTGGCGGCCAGCTCGTCGCCGTCGCTTCCCAGAATCATCGAATGGCCCTGGCCGGGCACGCGCGGGCGGCCCGCGCCCCAGTTGGCGTTGGCGATCGCCAGTTGGAACTGTTCGGCCAGATCTCTCAGCCGGACGGGGCGTGAATCTTCTTCCTCCACCCAGGCCGAGGGGAACAGCAGCAGGTCGGCGGCGCTCAGTACGTCGGCGGCCTCGTCGGCGATGAAGTGCAGGTCGAAGCAGAGCGCGGCGGTGATGCGGATGCCGTCGAGTTCAACCATGGGGGTGCCGAGGTTGCCGGGCGTGGCCCAGGTCTCGGGCATCCACGGATGGCGCTTGCGCCAGTGGCCAAGGCGTTCGCCGTCGCGGTTGAACAGCAGCAGGCTGTTGTAGCAGCGGTGGCCGTCGCGTTCGATCAGCGGTACCCCCAGCGCGACCTGGTAGCGGCGGGCGATATTGGCGCAGGCGCGGGCGGTAAAGCCGTCCAGCGGCTCGGCGAAGGGGCTGAGGTCGAAATCGCCTTGCGGCGAGACGTAGCCGGTGAAGGCGGCTTCCGGCAGCAACACCAGGTCGGCTTCGTCCCGGTGCTGTTCCAGCAGGCCTTCCAGCCAGCCCAGCGCGCCCGGCACGTCGTTGTAGCGCGCCGGATACTGGGCGAGGGCGACGGTGAGCGAACAGGCGGCGGTCATGGCGGCGGCCTAGTGTACGGCGCTGTCGCCGGGCGCGGCGGCGGTGTGGCGGAAGCTGTCGTACAGTTGCCGCCAGATGGCGTGGCCGGCGCGGTCGAAGTGCTGTACGAGGTCGGCGCAGGCGCGGCGGGCGGCGGTGTCGACCAGCGGTTCCGGCAGCAGCGGGTCGAAGACCATGTGGCGGATGGCCTCATTGCCCAGCAGGTAGGACTCGCGGGCGGCGGCTTCCGGTTCCAGTGCATCGGCCTTGGCCAGCCAGGCGTCCAGCCGCTGGCGGATGTCGCGGTAGCGGCGGTTGAGGGCGTCACCGTCCCACAGCGTGCGGGCGCGTGCGTCGCGGGCGGGGTCGAGATCGGCCAGGCGGAAGACAGCGGCGTCGCCGTCCAGCCCCAGTTTGTAAAGGCGCTCGCGCACGGCGCTGACGCCGCCGAGCAGGTTGTCCGGGCGCAGGTACAGGCCGCGTTCCAGCTCGCACAGGCCCAGCAGCGCCAGCGCCCGGTCGCGGATGCGCAGGGCGGTGCGGTCGCTGCGGCCGAGGTTGCCGACATGCACCGCCACCCAGTCGCCGTTCCAGTCGCGCAGCCGCTGTTCGGCCTGCCGCCAGCCCGCCACGTCGCTGGCCAGGCCGGTGGCGTTGGGGCCAAGGCGGTATGCGCCGCGTCCCGCCGCTTCGATCAGTCCGCCCGCCGCCAGCCGCACCAGCGTCACGCGCACGCTGTTTTCGGTAATGCCGAACAGCGCGCAACCGGCCACGGCGTCGCGCGCCGACAGGGTCTGGTCGTCGGCGGCGGTCATCAGGTTGAGCAGCAGGTGGCGGGGGTTGGGGCGGGTCATGGTCTGGTAGTCAATATATTACAATTGCTGCCAGTTTATTCCATTGATGTTAATGTTGCTAGGGGAAGCGGCGACCGTTGGTCAGGCCGCCGTTTCCAGCTTGCGCAGCTTCACCGGCACGTACTTGTGGTAGGGCGTGCGCGAGAAGGGATCACAATGCGTGGCGGCGGTGAGGCGGTTCAGCTCCGGGCCGACCGGGGCGCTGTCCCGGTAGCGCACGCCGTAGCCGTGCGGCAGGCTGACGGTGCCGCGGCGCATGCCGTCGTCCAGTTCCACCACCGCTTCCAGCGTGTCCAGCGCCGATTCGCAGGCTACCTTGCCGCCCTCGGTCACGCCCAGCGCGGCGGCGTCTTCCGGATGCATGCGCATCGCGCCGTGCGGATCGACCTTGCGCCAGGCCGGATTGCGGTAGATCTGGTTGGCGTTGTAGCTGCGGCGTTCGCCCGCCATCAGGATGAAGGGATAATCCGCGCCGGGCGCTTCTTCACCTTCCAGCGCCCGCCATTCTTTCAGCATCTCGGGAATGGCGAGGTGGATGCGCCGGTCCTTGTGCTTGACGAAACGCCAGACATCCTCGAAACGGTGGCGGCTGAAGATCAGCCCGGAACGGGCCTCCAGGATGGCCTGGAACAGGTTCGCGCCCAGCGTCAGGCGGTTGCCGGCATGACCGGCGCGGCGCACCGCCTCCGGCTCGGCTTCGGCGAACTGGATGGCCAGCGGCAGCAGCGGCGCGACGGCGGCGGCGCCGTCCGGCAGCACCGGCCCCAGCGTGCGGTACAGCACCGAGGCGGCGTAGGGCACCAGCTTCTGGTTGCGGGCGAAAGTGGCGAACAGCGCCGCGACATAGCCCAGATGCTTGCCCGCCTTCGGTTCCAGCCGGGCGATGCGCGACAGCAGCGGGAAGGCCTTGGGGATGACGCCCATCTTCTCCAGCAGCCGGGTGTAGATTTCCGGTTCCGGCAAGGTGTCGGCAAAAGTCGGGAACAGCGGATGGCGCAGGTGGAAGCCGTTGTCGGGGAATTCCAGGTTGAAGCCGGTGAATTCCCACTTCTCGAACTGCGAGGCGGCGGGCAGCACATAGTGCGCCAGCCGCGCGGTTTCGGTCAGCGCCACGTCCACCACCACCAGCAGTTCCAGCGAGGCAAAGGCTTTTTCGAAGGCGGCGGTGTCCGGCCAGGTCAGCAGCGGGTTGCAGCTGTCGACGAACACGGCGCGGATGCGGTCTTCCCCGGCCAGCAGGATCTCGTCGGGCAAAATGTTCGGCGGCATGATGCCCGCGATCGGGAACATCCGGTGGTGCGCGCTGCGGGTGATGTGCGGCTTGCGTTCGTCGGTGTGGCTGAACACCGGGATCAGCGTGCTGTGCAGGTTGTTGCCGCCCTGGATGCCGAAGTTTCCGGTGATCAGGTACAGCAGTTTTTCCAGATAGCCGTTCAGCGTCGTGTGCAGCGTGTGCTGGATGCCCAGGTCGATGCGTACGCAGGCGGTCCGGGCGGTGGCGAAGCCGCGCGCCACGGTTTCCACGTTGGCCAGCGGCACATCGGCGCGGGCGGCGTAGTCGGCAATCGGCACGGTTTTCAGCAGCGCTTCCACCTGGTCGAAGTCGGTGCAATGCGCGGCGAGGAATTCGCGGTCGTGCAGGCCGTCGCGGACAATGATGGCGAGAATGGCGCTGAGCAGGAAGGCGTCCATGCCGGGTTTTACCTGCAGGTGGAGGTCGGCGTACTTCGCGGTTTCGGTGCGGCGCGGGTCGATCACCACCATCGTCCGGTTCGGGTCTTTCCGGATCTCTTTCAAGGTATCGCGGGCGTTGGGAATGCCGTGCGCCTGGAAGGGATTGGTGCCGATGAACAGCACGTAGTCGGCGTGTTCCACATCCTCGGTGGTGTGGCAGGTCTGTCGGCCGAACAGGCGGCCGTTGACCCAGAAGTCGCCGGTTTTTTCCTGGCCCAGCGAGTTGTAGTTGAAGCGGCTCTTCATCGCCGCGCGCAGCTGGCCAAGGTAGGCGCCGCCCAGATGGTTGCCCTGGCCGCCGCCGCCCGCCGTGGCGAAGGCCTTGCCGCCGTGCTTGGCGCGGATGGCCAGCAGCCGTTGCGCGATATCGTCCAGCGCTTCGTCCCAGCTGGCCGGCTCGAAGCTGCCGTCAGCTTTGCGGCGCAGCGGCTGGCGCAGGCGGTCGTCGTGGTTCTGGTAGTGTTCCAGCCGCGCCGCCTTCTGGCAGATGTAGCCCTTGCTGACGGGATGGTTGTCATCGCCCCGGATTTTGGTGAATTTGCCGTTCTCGATCTCCACGGTCAGCCCGCAGTTGCGGGAGCAGAGGATGCAGGCGGTGGTTTGCGTGGTCATGGCGGACTCCGGTCCGGAAGGCGGCTGGGATGCGACTGATCGTAACGATCGTTATTCAATAAGGCAACCGCCGTGTGACCCTGTATCGTGACCGCCCGGTTTCCGTTCCGGGGGCTATACTCCGGCAACCCCTCTGGTTCCGGAGCCAGCCATGTCCCTTGTCCGTGTTGAACGTCGGCCGCCGCTGCTGACAGTCTTCATCACTCGTTCCGAAGCCCGCAATGCCGTCGACCGGCCCACCGCCGAGGCGCTGGCGCAGGCTTTCCGTGATTTCGACGCGGATGCCGAGCTGGCGGTGGCGATCATGAGCGGCGAGGGCGGCAACTTTTGCGCCGGAGCGGACCTGAAGGCGGTGTTTGCCGACCCCGAGCGCCGCAACCGGCTGGATACCGACGGCGACGGGCCGATGGGGCCGACACGGATGCGGCTGGGCAAACCGGTGATCGCGGCGGTGAGCGGCTATTGCGTGGCGGGCGGGCTGGAACTGGCGCTGTGGTGCGACCTGCGCGTGGCGGACGAAACGGCGGTGTTCGGCGTGTTCTGCCGCCGCTTCGGCGTGCCGCTGATTGACGGCGGCACCGTGCGCCTGCCGCGCCTGATCGGCCAGAGCCGGGCGCTGGACCTGATCCTGACCGGACGGCCGGTGGACGCGCGGGAGGCGCTGGCGATCGGGCTGGCGAACCGCGTGGTGCCGCCCGGCGAGGCCTTGCGCGCCGCCGAGGAACTGGCCTTGCAGATAGCGGGTTTTCCGCAGACCTGTCTGCGCGGCGACCGGCTGAGCGCCTATGAACAATGGGACAAGGACGTGGACGAGGCCTTGCGGCATGAATTCGGTTACGGTCTGAAGACGCTGGCCAGCGGGGAGTCGGTGGCGGGGGCGGGACGGTTTTCGGGAGGCGAGGGGAAGGGCGGGAAATTCTGAGGTCTTGGCCTCCGATGACAAGCCGATTGTCCCCGACGGCCCTCACGCCCCGAACTGGACGAATCGTAACCTGTGGCCATCACCACGAAGCAACGAACAGGGTAACGCCATGACCGCCGCCGCCACCTCCGCGATCCGCCAGACCGCCACCCCCGCCGGGATGATCCCGGAAGTCCGTCGTCCCGATTTCGATTTTCCCGCCGACCTGCCGAAATGGTGGTGGGACAACAATCCGATGAAGACGCTGCTGCTGGCCGCGCTGTCCTCCGGCTTCCCGCCCGGCGAGCGTTTCTTCATTGACTCGGTGCGCTACTACCAGGACCGCATCACCGACCCGGAACTGCAGAAGGCCATTCGCGGCTTCATCGGCCAGGAGGCGCACCACAGCAAGGAGCACAAGGCGCTGAATGGCTTCCTCGAAGACCGCGGCATCGGCCTGGGTCGTCTGGAGCATGAAATCGCGATGTTCATGGACCGCCTGCGCAAGCTCAGCCCGGAACGCCAGCTGGCGCATACCGTCGCCGTGGAACACTTCACCGCGATGATGGCCGAGGAGTTCCTCTTGAAGTTCAATGCGCTGGAGGAAATGGACCCGCGCATGGCCCCGATCTGGGCCTGGCACGCCATCGAGGAAGCCGAGCACAAGGCGGTGGCCTTCGATGTCTACAAGGCCATCGGCGGCAGCGAATTCGTGCGTGTCACCGAGATGATGGCGGTGAGCGTGCTGTTCCCGCTGTTCTCCACCATCCATCTGGTGCAGCTGATGAAGGAAGCCGGGGAGCTGGGCAACCTGAAGGCGTGGGCGCAGGGCCTGAATTATTTCTACGGCACACCCGGCGTGTTCCGCAAGCTGCTGCCTGCCTACTTCAAGTTCTACAGCCCGAACTTCCACCCGTGGCACACCGATTCACGCGGGCTGCTGGCCAAGGCCAAGGCGAAGTGGCTGAGCCGTTTGCCGCTGTAAGGGCCGAAGAAGGCGGGGAGCATCAGGCGTCCCCGCCTACAACCGCTTCATGAACCCCGGCCCCACCAGTTCATCCCCCAGATCACGCCCCACCTCGGTCGCCACCAGCGCATTCAGCCGTGCGTTCAGGTCCAGCAGCAGCGGCTTCACGGCTTCCGGTTGATGCGCCAGATTGTTCAGTTCTCCCGGATCGGCGTGCGTGTCGTACAACTCCAGCTGGTTGTGGCGGGTCAGCGTTTCCCAGTCGGTCGGGACATGGTGTTCCGACGGCTTGAAATAGCGCGCGAACTTGTAGCGGCCGTCATGGAGGCCGCGAAACAGCGCCGGATGGTCGGTGCGCGGCATCGGCCACATGCCCTTCAGCAGCGCCCGGACCGGCAGGAAACGGTCAGCCAGCACTTCATGGTCAATCAGCGCGCCGATGAAGTCGTTGTCGATGTGGTGGGTGGTGTTGTAGTTGAACAGGTGGCCGCGCCGGTCGCGCTCCGAACGTCCTTCCGCCCGGCCGATCGACGACGCCAGGCTCACCCCGGCCAGTTGCGGATACAGCTCCGGCAGCCGTTTGCCCTCCACACCGGCCAGCTCCAGCAGCGTCGGCGTCAGGTCGATGGCGCTTCCCAGCGCGGTGCTCGTCACGCCTTTCGGGCCGTCCGGGTGGACGACGATCAGCGGCACGCGCACATTCTCCTGATACATGAACGGTCCCTTCTGGCGCAGGCCGTGCGCGCCCGCCATCTCGCCGTGGTCGGCGGTGAAAACCACGATGGTCCGGTCGGCCTGTCCGCTGGCTTCCAGCGCGTCCAGCACCGTCAGCAGGTGGCGGTCAGCATCGCGGATGCAATTGAAATAGTAATTGCGGTAGGCGCGCCAGCTGTCGTCGCCGTCGGGCAGGCGGCCGTAAGCCATGTCGCAGAATTTCACGTAGCTGGCGTGGGCTTCCGGCTTGCCGCGCAGGTCGTCCACGCGATTGGCGGGCAGCGGCAGCTCCCACAGGGCACGATAGAGCGGGTCATCCGGGGCTTGCGCCAGCGGAGCCAGATAGTCGCGCATGCGCCGCGAGGCGGTCTGGCGCTCGCCGGTGGTGAAATACATGATGTCGTGCGGATTGACGAAATTCACCGCCAGCAGCCACGGCTTGCCGTTGCCGGACGCCGCCCGGTCGCGCAGCCATTGCGAGGCCTCGGCGGCAATCGGGCCGTCGTATTTGAAGCCGGTCCAGGTGGAGCCGTGCGGGTCGCCGTCGGCATTGAAGTCCGAGAAGCCGAAGGGTTCCAGCGCATCGCGGGTGCTGGGGTAACGGCCGTAGGTCAGCTGGTGTCCCTCCGGCACGCCGCCCAGATGCCACTTGCCCTTGTAGGCGGTGTCGTAGCCGTTGGCGCGCAGGTAGTCGCCCAGGCTGGGCATGTCATCGGGGATGGAGGGTTCGGGGAAGACGCCGTAGTTCACCACCATCCGCGTTTTCTGCGTGTGCTGGCCGAAGTAGAGGTTGGAGCGCGAGGGCGAGCAGGGCGTGGTGTTGACGTGGAAGCGGGTGAAGGCGATGCCGCGTTCCCGCAGCCGTTCATGGCCGGGTAGCGGCAGGCCCGGCGGCAGGTCGGCATGTTCCTGGTCGGTGACCACCAGCAGGATGTTCAGCGGTCGCGCGCCGGGTTTGATGCCCGCAGGCAATGGAGAAACGTTCCGGGGCTCGGGTACGCGGGTGCGCATCAGCCGGGCGGTCAGGGTTGCGCCGCCGATGGCGCCGGTCAGTCCGGCAGCCAGCAGGGCTCTGCGATTCAGGGTCATGACGCCGTGTCCGTTCAGGAATGACCGGTTTTTACCGGTCAGGATATCCGTTCAGGGATAGCATGAATTCATGCCCGCCGGGAGCCCGGCGATCGGGAACCGGCGTAACGGCGGCGCTCAATCGTGCAGACGCGCCCGGGCCTCGGTGAAATCGACGTTGCAATCCCATACGACCGCCACCCCTTGTTTCAGGGCGATGCCCACCGCGCCGTAGCCGAATTCCACCCGCGCGCTGCCGGTCACCGCCAGCCCGGTCAGGTTGAAGCTGGCCGCGCAATTCTGCGCCGTCAGCCCCGGAAAATCGCGTTGCAGCCCCGCCAGCAGATCCTGCGTGATCACGCCCTTGGCGGCGGCGTCCAGCACCGGCAGCTGCGCGACCAGGCCGGCGGCGAAGGCCAGCGCTTCGTCCATCGACCCCTCGCCGCGATGGACCGTCAGTTCCACCCGCTGTTTTTCGTAGTCGATCCCGGTCACCAGCATATCCGGCAAGGAATCATGAACGCTCAACGCTCCCAGCGCCGGATGATGAATGACGGCCGGTTCCGTTACGGCGGCGTCGGCCACCGGGGCAGGGCGCGCCAGCAGCACATAGAGCCCGTAGAGGGTGATGCCCAGCAGTAGCGCGAAGACGGCCAGCAAGGCGACCAGCACCGGGCCGGACAGGGGTTCTCCCGACGGGGCCAGCAGGTCGGGCAGCACCGACAGCACCGCCCAGGCCGTGCAAACGCTGAGGAACAGGAACAACGGGGAGGCTTTGCCGGATTGCATGAGGAAGGCTCGCGTCAGGAAGGGGGCTATCGTACGCTATCCGGCGTCGCCGCGTGGTCATCCCACGGTTTTTGACCGACCACCAGCACATTAAAACTGCGGCCGTCCCATTCCCGCAGGCGGGTGAAGTCCCGTTCCAGCAAGGTTGTCGTGAAGCCGGATTCACGCATCAGCGTGTCCAGCCCGCTCCGCGAGATGGCGGTCATGCGGTGGCGGTCCTCCCAGTTGCGCACGCCGTCGGCATCCTCACGGCGGATCGCTACCTGCAATTCCAGGGTCTCGCTGTCGCCGTCATGGCGCCAGCCCGAGCGGAAGGTGAAATCCGCGCCGTCGCGGGTCAGCCGCGTCACCGCATCGCGGTTCTGGATACCGTCTTTATCGACCATGTCAAAAATGAAGAGGCCGCCCGGTTTCAGGGCGCGATAGGCGCGGCGCAGGGTTTCGGCCAGCGCCGCGACCGGGTGGCTGTAGTGCACGGAATAGAGCAGGCAGCTGATCAGGTCGAGGCGGCTGTCGATCTCGAAGGCGGCCAGATCGCTCAGGATCAGCGCGGCTTGCGGGCAGCGTTGCGCCGTGGCGGCCAGCATCTGCGGGCTGTTGTCCAGTCCGGCTACGCTAAAGCCTTTGCGCTGCATGACTTCCAGTAACTGTCCGGTGCCGCAGGCCAGATCCAGGTAATCCCGCCCGCCCGATGCGCCCAGACAGTCAAAGGCGCGTTGCAGGAAATCCGCCTGTCCGGCGTAGTCCACCTCATGGCAGAAACCGTCGTAGTAGGCGGACAGGTCGGTGTACAGGTTGCCGGGGGTGGGTGCGGGCATGGGGACGGTCCGGTGGTGATGTAGCGCAAGCCTCCCGCAAAATGGCCGGGAAGGAAAGGATTTCCTGCCCGGACTCAGGGCGCGGCCGGGCCGCAGGTTCCGACCGGTTGCCCGGCGGGCAGGTCGCAATGCTTGGCTGTACTCTCGCCGGGACACTCCGAGTCCTGCTGACAGTAATCCACCGGTCCGGTATGGCAGATGACCGGAATGTCGGTCTTGCGCGTGCGCTGGCCCTTGGCGGAATCTTTCAGGCGAACGGTACCGGTGGACGTGGTGGAGCCGTCGGTCAGCGGAAGGGTTTTCACCGACCCGACGCCCAGCCGGTACGTATGGCCGGCCTGAAAATCGGCCGTGAACGCGCAGGACAGATTGCCCTTGGGGGCGATCACGCCGCCGCCGCCATACCCGGCCAGGATGACGGCGGTGCCGGGAGTAAACGTCAGGCGGTGCCGTCCGGGTTCAAACAGGATCGTGGTCCCTTTCAGCGGCTTGTCGTCCAGTTGCTTCAGGCCGTAGCCGCTAATAAAGTTGACCAACAGCAACGGAATGACCCGTAAGGACGTCTTGGCGACGGCGATCTCGCGTTCCGGGCGTGCTTGGCCGTCATAGGCCTGAAAGGTGGAGCAGCCCGTGAGGAGGGCAATCGGTATTCCGGTCAAGACAAGGCGGCTGAGGCGCATGACGGCGGCTCTTGGGATGGGGGTATCTTTCTATCATACGCCCGGGAGGCGTGCTTCCGGCACGATCCTGAATGGGGATGACAAAGACGCCGTCGCGGCCGCCATTGACATCCCGCCAAGCGCTTGCTTTAGTCAGCCTCCCCTGCAATCACGTCCTGGCGAGGCCCATGTCCCCTGTTTTGCCCCCTGAAATCGTCACGCCCCGCCGTCGTCCGGCGCAACTGCGTCCCGCCGCGCCGTGGTGGCGCAACCTCGATCCGGAATTTCCCGCCTGGAAGGTGGTGAACCATATGGACCGCTTCACGCGGCTGCGCCTGCAGACCTCGTCGCTGACCGATCTGGGCCTGCGCGCGGGCATCATCGCCGCCACCACCGCCCTGTCGCTGCCGTGGAGCCTGCGGCCGGACACGCTGCTGCGCGACCGCAAGGAACGCGGCTTCTACCACGACCTCGCCACCGCCGGCGATGCCCACGCCTTCTTCCAGAAACCGAAGCCGGGCATCCGCGTGCGCGTGCGTCATTCCGGGCCGCTGGCGCATCAGCCCAAGGACGGCCAGTCCTACCTGCTCAGCTTCAGGAGCCCGTTCGAGGCGGTGAACCCGCGGGTGCGCGAGGACTACCACCGCCACGACAACAACGAAATCGCCTGGGCGCAGTACTGGAAGCACGGCGACAAGCCGCGCCCCACCATCGCCGTCATCCACGGCTTCATCATGGACAGCTACTGGGTCAACAGCAAATTCTTCGCGCTGGAATGGTTCTACGAACAGGGCTATGACGTGCTGCTCTACACCCTGCCGTTCCACGGTTACCGGCAGGGGCTGCTGTCGCCGTTTTCGGGGCACGGCTATTTCTCGCACGGGCCGCTGCACATGAACGAGGTGCACGCCCACGCCATCCACGATTTCCGGGTGTTCCTCGACTGGCTGCTGTCGCACGGGGTGCCGTCGGTGGGGGTGACCGGCATTTCGATGGGCGGCTACGCCACGGCGCTGCTGGCCAGTGTCGAGGAGCGGCTGGCCTTCGCCATTCCGGTGGTGCCGCCCGCCAGCCTGGTGGACATGGTCTTCGAATGGCCGGTGCTGGGGCACCTGATCCGCTCGGCGCTGGCCACGGCGGGCATCAGCATCCAGGAGGCGCGGCACACGCTGGCGGTGAACTCGCCGCTGACCTGGCAGCTGGCCATTCCCAAGGAGCGGGTGCTGCTGATCGGCGGCATGGACGACCGCATCACCTTCACCAAGCACACGATGCTGTTGTGGGAACACTGGGACCGGCCCGCCGTGCACTGGTTCCCCGGCGGCCATGTGCTGCACTGGGGGCAGGGCGATTACCTGAAGGCGATGCGCCGCTTTCTGGACGGCATCGGCTTCAAGCCCTGAGCGGACTCAGGCGCGCGCGGGCGGAATGGCGTAAGTGCCCGTCGCGTGCGCCACCGGCTCGTCCTGACCCTCCGAATACAGCCAGACTTCCCCCACCGCCAGCAGCTTGCCCAGCTTCATCAACCGGCACTCGCCAATGATGTCGCGGTCGGCCGCCGGCTTGCGCATGAAGTTGATGTTCAGGCTGGTGGTCACCGCCAGCGGCACCATGCCGATTTCACCGAGGATGGCGGCATAGAGCGCCAGATCGGCCGTGGTCATCAGCACCGGCCCCGACACCGTGCCGCCCGGCCGCAACTCGGCGTGTCCCACCGGATGCCGCACCGTCGCCGCGCGGTTGCCCACCGCCTCCACCACGCACTTGTTCTGCGGGAATTCCCCGGCCAGGAAGGTCATCAGGGCTTCTGCCGTTACCATGCGGTTGCTCCCGCCATGTTCAAAAAGACCCGCATCATGCCTGCACCGACGACAGCCGGTCCAGCACCGCCAAATATCCCGGCGGTTCATCCACCATCCCGCGCGCCCGCAGCAGCGCATGCGCCTCCGGCAGGCGGTAATAGGGCACCGACGCCATGGCGTGGTGCTCGATGTGGAAATTGACATGGCAGGGCGCGACGAAAGTCCGGGCGATCAGCCCGGCGCGGGTGGTGCGGGTGTTGCGGAACATGTCGGCGGATTTCTCGGTGCCCGCGTGCTCGGCCATGGCGCGGATGCGGATGAACAGCGGGTAGGGAATCAGGTAGGCCAGCACCCAGGCCAGATACAGTTCGCCATGCCCGGCCGCCGCCAGCGCCCCGAAGAGCAGCGCGTTCATCACCACCGCCTTCCAGGTGTTGCCTGCAAAGGTCTTCACCACATCCCACGCCGTGCGGCCGTCCTGCGGCAGCTTTTCCACCTGCGAGGCCACCGTCCACTTCAGGTAACCCGCGTCCATCAGCACCCGTCCCAGCAGGAATTTCAGCCCGGTGAGGCCGCTCAGGTCGCGGGCGAATTTGCGCAGCAGCGAGACGCGCGAGCAGGGCAGGCCCGCCACCAGCGAGATGTCGGTATCTTCCGGCGTACCGGTCTTGGTGTGGTGGATGAGGTGGTGCACCCGGTACTTGGCCAGGTCCAGCCCCAGCGGCCGCGCGCACAGCCAGTCGGCCAGCACGTCGTTGGCCCAGCCGGAGGCGAACAGCGTCTTGTGCGAGGCCTCGTGCGTCAGGATGGCCAGCGCCAGCTGCCGTCCGCCCAGCAGCGCCAGACCCAGCATCCCCACCGGAATCATCGCCGCCACCGGCAGCGTCAGCGCCCAGCCGCACAGCGCGAAGCCCGCGCCGACCAGTGCCCAGGTGGAGGCGATGCCCCACGCGCCCCACGCATCGGAGCGGGCGGTGAGGCGCTGGATTTCCTCGCGGCTGAACAGGTCGGTGACCTTGCGGCGGGTGACCGGGCTGTGTTCGTAGACGGCGTCGCTGGAAATGCCGTCGGTGAGCGGGGCGGTGGTGTTCATCAGGATTACCCGAAATGATATTGATTGGCGATAACGGTAATGTTACACATGATTTCGATCAATGCAAATTTCTGTATTGAATGGAGCGAGCATGGAAACCTTCAAGACCCTCACCTACCACATCACCGGCCGTATCGCCCGCATCACGCTGAACCGGCCCGAGCGCGGCAACGGCATCACCCTCGACCTGCCGCGCGAGCTGGCCGCCTGCGTCGAGCGCGCCAACCTCGATCCGGCCATCCACGTCATCGCCCTGTCCGGCAACGGCAGCGGCTTTTGCGGCGGCTATGACCTGGTGGAAAACGCCGAAGGGCTGCTGACCGGGCAGGAAAACCCCGATCGCCCGAAGGGATCGCCGCTCGATCCGCTGGTGCAGATGCAGAACCATATTCCGAATACGGCCTGGGACCCGATGGTTGACTACGCAATGATGAGCCGCAACGTGAAGGGCTTCATGAGCCTGTTCCACAGCGACAAGCCGGTGGTGTGCAAGGTGCACGGTTTCTGCGTCGCGGGCGGCACCGACATGGCGCTCTGTTCCGACCTGCTGGTGATCGCCGACAACGCCAAGATCGGCTATCCGCCGGCGCGGTTGTGGGGCTCGCCCACCACCTCGTTGTGGTTTTACCGTATCGGGCTGGAGAAGGCGAAGCGGCTGCTGTTTACCGGCGACTGCCTGTCGGGGAAGGAGGCCAAAGAGTGGGGGCTGGCGATCGAATCCGCGCCGCCGGAGCAGTTGGACGAACGTTTCGAGGTCCTGCTGGAGCGCATCGCGCGCATGCCGGTCAACCAGCTGGTGATGATGAAACTGTTGCTGAACCAGTCGGTGATGGCGCAGGGACTGCACTCGACGCAGGTGATCGGGACGATGCTGGACGGGATGACGCGGCATACCAAGGAGGGTTATGAATTCCAGCAGCGGGCGATGGCGGCGGGGTTCCGGCAGGCGGTGCGCGAGCGGGATGAGCCGTTCGGCGATGCGGGGTTGTCGACGTTCAAGGGGTGAGGCGCTAAGCTGGTGCCTACCGCCACCCAAGGATGAATGCCATGAGCCAGGGTTCCCGCTTCAAGGACTCCGCCCTCTACCTGTTCCTGCTCAGCCTGTTCTGTTTCTGGTGGGCCTACCAGACCGGCGTTATGCACGACTGTCATGACGGGCGCCGGTTGGTATCGCACTTGATGAGTGGCATCTGCGGTAGAGTGGGGAAGGGGGTGGCCGCGCTGGTCCCGCTCAGCCTGGGATTGTATCTGCTGTACGCGGCGTTTACGGCGCGAGAGGAAGACTGAGCAGCTCCCCCAACTCCCGCGCCACCAGCCCCGGATCCGACATCGGGAAGAAGTGATCCTGCTCCGGCAGCTGCCGGTCCGTCGCCTGCGGCAGCTTTGACGCCAGTTCCGCCCAGGTCGGCGACGGCCGGAAGTCATGCAGCCGGTCATCCGGCCGCCGACCGCGCGCGCGGATGATGCGCACCGGCACGGTCACGCGCGGCAGCAGTTCATATACCGTCTGCGCGCCGATGTTGCCATAGACCGCCGCCTCGCAATCCGGCGGGCAGGCCAGCCGGTAATGTTCTGCGCCTTCCTCTTTCACCAAGCCATATTGGCAATAGTCGCGCAGCACCGCCGCGTCCCAGGTGTCGTAGGGGATGCGCGTACGGAACGCCTCGGCCATCTCTTCCGGCGAGGCCCAGGCATTGCGGCGGCGCGACACCGGCTCGAAGGAACCGGCGGCCTGCCACAACGGCAGGAATTCGGGCGGCGGGATCACCGGGTCCAGCAGCAGCAGGCTGCGGAAGCGGGCGGTTTCGCGCGCCGCCGTCTGCACCAGGATATGACCGCCAAAGGAATGCCCTGCCGCCGTGATGTTCCGCAAATCCAGCTGCCGCACCACCTCGGTGATCATCTCGCTGGTCTCGTCCCAGCCGGGCGGCGGCCGTACGGCGTCACTGCCGCCGTGGCAGGGCAGGTCGACCGCGAACACCGGCCGTCCGGGCAGGCGGCGCACGATTTCATCCCAGCAGCGGGCGTGGAAGCCGGTGGCGTGCAGCAGCAGCAACGGATCGCCGTCGCCGGGCCAGAAGGCGACGTGCAGGTGCAGGCCGCGAATGTTCAGGTAGAGATGGGTGGGGGGCGTGCGTTCGCTCATCGGCAGGCTCAAGTCGGAATCGGGGGAGAAGAGGATCAGGTCGCCTTGACCTTGCGTTCACCGCAGCGCTCGCAGCGCCAGACGGTAACCAGCTTCCCCTGCTGCACGTCAAACTGCTTTTCCTGGAGGATCCGCCAGCGGTGGAAACCGTGCTGGCACATGCCCTTGGCCGGGGCGGCGGGTTTGCGGAAGGGCAGCACGTTCGACATGGCGGCAAGCCTCGCGGCGGAAAACGGAAAGTGGCGGCTATCTTAGCCCGGTTCTGGCTTCAGGTCATGGCCACGCGCAAGCGTTTTGCGCCCCAGTCGCCCGCCTGCGCCTCGAACACCCCGGGAAGGGCGGTTCCACAACGGCCGCAGGCCCCGTGCGCATCCAGTCCCCAGCGGCCCAGCCGGTACCCGTCGCGTTCGATCAGCAACTCCCCGCAATGATGACAGAAAGTGCTGCCGCCCCCGGTGTCCTGGATATTGCCGGTATAGGCATGACGAATGCCGTTCTCCCGGGCGATGCGCCGCGCCCGTTGCAGCGTCGCGGCGGGGGTGGCCGGAATGTCGCGCAGCTTGTGGTCCGGATGGAAGGCGGTGAAGTGCATCGGCACGTCCGGCCCCAGGTTTTCCCTCACCCATTGCGTCATCGCGTGCAGCTCGGCGTCGCTGTCGTTCAGGCCGGGAATCAGCAGGGTGGTCAGCTCCAGCCAGACCTGCGTTTCCTGTTTCAGCCACATCAGCGTGTCCAGCACCGGTTGCAGGTGCGCGCCGGTGGTCCGGTAATAGAAATCCTCGCTGAAGCCTTTCAGGTCGACGTTGGCGGCATCCATGTGGCGGAAGAATTCCTCGCGCGGCCCAGCACAAATATAGCCCGCCGTGACCGCCACGTTCTTGATGCCGCGTTCGCGGCAGGCCTGCGCGACATCGATGGCGTACTCGTGGAAAATGACGGGGTCGTTGTAGGTATAGGCCACGCTTTTCGCGCCGCTGCGCACGGCGGCGTCGGCAATGGCGCGCGGGCCGGCGCTTGCCATCAGTGTGTCCATGTCCCGCGATTTCGAGATGTCCCAGTTCTGGCAGAACTTGCAGGCCAGGTTGCAGCCCGCCGTGCCGAAGGACAGCACCGGCGTGCCGGGCAGGAAGTGGTTCAGCGGTTTTTTCTCGATGGGGTCGAGGGCGAAGCCGCTGGACCGGCCCCAGGTGGTCAGCACCACGGCGTCGTCCAGCCGGCCGCGCACGAAACACAGGCCGCGCTGGCCTTCCGCCAGCGTGCAGGCGCGCGGACACAGGTCGCATTGCACGCGGCCGTCGGGCAGGGCATGCCACCAGCGCGTCGGCGCCAGGCCGGGGTCACCGCGTTGGATCGGAGCATGGCGGCGGTCGGACATGGCACACCGGAGTTGAGTGAATTATGAACAATATGGGGCGCTGTAACCGCCTTTCAAGGCGGGCTTTACGTCCGGCGGACGATTCCCGTACATGACCGGTCTCGTCAGTTCGTCTTCTAAGGACTAAGCTGAAGGCCAGAATTTACCGTGATTGAGGATGTCATGTTGCGTATCCGGGAACCGGCGGTCGCCGGCCGGTTCTACCCTGCCGATCCCGCCGAACTGCGGGCGGCGCTGCAGGCCTGTTTTGAACGCGCCGGCCCGGTCCGCCCCGGCGCACCCTGTCCGCGCGCGCTGATCGTTCCGCATGCCGGGTATGCGTATTCCGGAGTGGCGGCCGCGACCGCGTTCGCCACCCTGCGTGAGCACCGGGCGCTGATCTGGCGGGTGGTGCTGCTGGGGCCGTCGCATCAGACGGCCTTCAAGGGCTTGGCGCTCAGCCGCGCCGAATCCTATCGCACGCCGTTGGGCGACATCCATCTGGATACCAGCTCCACCCGCCGCCTGCAGACGCTGCCGGGCGTCCACCTGCTGGAGGCGGCCCATCTCTACGAACACAGTCTGGAAGTGCAGCTGCCGTTCCTGCAAACCGTGCTGGGCGAATTCACCTTGCTGCCGATCGTGGTCGGCGATGCCGATCCGGCGGAGGTCGCGGCGGTGCTGGATGCCTTTGGGGATGATGAAGGGACCTTGTTCGTGATCAGTTCCGACCTGTCGCATTATCTGGATGATGCGGCGGCCAAAATCCTGGACCGCCTGACGTGCGACGCCGTCGAGCAGCTGGACGCCGCCGCCATTGGCGACAGGCAGGCCTGCGGCCGCATTGCCGTGAAGGGCCTGCTGCTGCATGCCGAACGCCGTCACTGGAAGCCGGTGACGCTGGCGCTGTGCAATTCCGGCGACAGCAGCGGCGACCACGACCGGGTGGTCGGTTACGGCGCGTGGGCGTTTTACCCCGAAACCTCGAAGCCGGACCGACTGTCCACCAGCGACCGCGATACACTGAAATCCATCGCCTGGGCGTCCATCCGGCAGGGACTGGACGGGGGCGGCCCGCTGCTGGTGCGGCCGGAGGTCTACCCGCCGCGCCTGTCGGCTAACGGGGCGGTTTTCGTGACGCTGCTGAAGGACGGCGACCTGCGCGGCTGCATCGGTTCGCTGGAAGCCCGCCGCCCGCTGGTGGAGGACGTATCGCACCACGCCTGGGACGCCGCCTTCAACGATACACGCTTTGCGCCGTTGCAGCCGCAGGAGCTGGAAGGCCTGACCATGCAGATCTCGATGCTGGTGCCGCCCGAGGTGCTGGAGGTGCATTCCGAGGAAGATCTGGTCAACCGGCTGCGGCCCGGCATTGACGGTCTCATTCTGGAGGAAGGCCATCGCCGCGCCACTTACCTGCCGTCGGTGTGGTCGCAGATTCCCGACCCGGTGCGCTTTGTGCGTTACCTGAAACGCAAGGGCGGTTGGCCGGAACGCTACTGGAGCCCGGACTTGCGGGTGTGGCGTTATGAGGTTGAAGAATTCTGACATTCGCGCTTGACCGCCTGTACGGTTCCCGGCAGTATCGGGTCATTATGACCTTCCAATCCGTTGTCTCCGTCCGTCGAGTCCATGCCCTGCGCAAAGCGGCAGCATGGCGCTCGTCCCTGTCCCGGCGGCCAGACAAGGACTGATCCAGCACCCTGTTCCCCCTGAAAAAGGCCGCTCTCCCAGCGGCCTTTTTTGTTTTTCCATCCCCCCAAAACCCTGAAGAAAAGGAGCCGATCATGGAACCCGAACCCCCGCAGATGCAGGTCGCCAGTCGTTACGCCCTGCTGGTTTTCATCTGGTCCACCACGCCGCTGGCGGTGGTCCTGAGCATTCGCGAGCTGCACCCGGTCTGGGCGCTGGCCTTGCGATTCGCCCTGGCGGCGCCGCTGGCGGCCCTGTGTCTGTGGATGTTGGGAGAACGCCTGCCGTTCCACCGTGAGGCTGTGAAAAGTTACGCGGCGGGCATGCTCAGCCTGCTGGGCGCGATGCTGTTCACCTACCTGGGGGCGGCCTACCTGCCCTCGGGGTTGATCTCGTTGCTGTTCGGGCTGGCGCCGCTGTTCGTCGGCCTGCTGGCGCACGGCGTCTTCCGCACCCAGCTGCTGCGCGCCGAGCAGTGGGTGGGCATGGGCATGGCCTTCGGCGGGCTGGTGCTGATCATGCAGGGCGGGCCGCACGTGGCGGCGCAGGGCAAGGGCGTTTTCCTGGTGCTGATGGGCGTGTTCTGTTACGTGGCGTCGGTCTTCCTGCTCAAGCATGACAAGGCGAAGCTGCATCCGCTGGCGCAGACCACCGGCTCGCTGCTGTTCTCGACCGCCGGCATGCTGCTGGTGCTGCCGTTCTTCATGGCCTCGATGCCGCGCGCCATGCCCGGCTGGGTGACGCTGACGGCGCTGGCCTACAGCGTGGTGATGGCGTCGGTGGTGGCGATGCTGTGCTACTTCTTCCTGGTGAAGGCGCTGCCGCCCGCGACGGTGTCGCTGACCACCTTCCTGACGCCCGCGTTCGCGCTGGTGTGGGGGGCGTGGATCAACGGTGAGCGCTTCACCACCGTGACGGTGGCGGGCATGGCGGTGATCATCGCCGGGTTGGGCACGTATTTCCTGCGCGACCTGCGGGCGATGCGCGTGGCCTGAGCGTTTATCCCGCCGGGATGACAGGTTGTCTTAATCCCGGGTCGCCGCCTTGCATTTGGGCGGCGGCCTTGATTTACTCCAGAAAGAGAGCAGGAGTTTTCTAATCATCAGCCTGTAAGTCAACAGTCATCATGTCCAAGGAAACGGAGCCCATGGAAGCATTCATCACAGCGGTCGGCCGTCTGGCCGTTTTGGCCGGTCTGGTTTTCCCGATCATGTTGCTGGCCCCCGCCGCCCGTGCGGAAAGCGGCAAGCAGTTCTATCAGCACATTTGCGCCACCTGCCATGCCGATGGCGGGCAGCTGGGCGCTCCCGTCATCGGCGATCGCCAGGCATGGGCGCCGCGTATCGCGCGTGGCAAGTCGGCGCTGTACGCCACGGCGCTGAAGGGCGGTCATGCCGCTGCCAAATCGGCGGCCATGCCGGGGAAGGACGACCTGGAGGGGCGGTATAGCGATCGGCAGATCAAGGCGGCGGTGGATTACATGATCCGCCGGTCGCAATAGCCGTGACCGGTCCGGCGGCCGCCAGATGAAACTGAAAGCCCTGGGTTTGCGCATCGCCTGGGCGCAGGCCTGCGTGCTGGCGGTCACGGGCGTGCTGATCCTGCTGACGTTCGCCGCCTCCCATCAGCGTCGCGATGTTCTGGTGCAACTGCATCAGGCCAGCGACGACCTCAGTCAGCTAAGCCTTGGCAATGACCTGCTCACCGATGCCGTCCGTTCCTATGCCGTGACGGGCGATGAGCGCTACCGGCAGACTTTCCTGGAGGAAAGGGATCACATACGTCATCGCGATCATGCCGTGGAAAGCCTGTTGATGATGGAGCTGGAGCCCGACGAGGCTGCCCTGATCCGCGCCGCCAAAAGCCGTTCCGACGCCATGCAGGACCTGGAGCGCCGCATGCTGGAAGCCGTGGCGGCGGGTAACCGCGAGCAGGCCCAGGCTCTGGCGTTCGGCCAGCCTTACCAGTCCGCCAAGAGCGATATCCGTCGCGATATCAGCCTGGCCGATGAATATATACACCAGCGGCTGATGCTCTCCACCGCCCGCCTGGATACGCGTGTCGACCGGTTGATGATGATGGCGGCGATCACCATGGCGCTGACCATCCTGATGATTGCGCTGATACAGCTGCGCTTCTATCACCGCCGCCTGTTGATGCCGCTGGCCGATCTGACCGAGACAACCAGCCGGCTACTGGCGGGCGAGCGCAAGGTGGTCATTCCGCATGCGGCCGAAGCCACCGAAATCGGGGATTTGTCGCGGGTGCTGGTGAACTATCAGCAGGCCATGGCGGATCTGGATCACCAGCGTCAGGCGCTGGCCATGGCCGAGTCCTGGTACCGCCACATCATCGAGAGCGCGCCGGACGCCATTCTGGTCACCAACCCCCAGGGCATGATCGTCCAGTCCAACCCGCAGGCGGATGAAACCTTTGGCCACGTCCGCGGCGGCATGGTCGGCTTGCCGGTCTCCGCACTGCTGCCCGACGGCGTCATCCCCGCCGGTTCCGGCGTGGAACGCCTCCCGGCCGAAGGTGCGGTGACGCACGAATATCCGGGCCTGACCCGGGATGGCCAGACGCTGCCGCTGGAAATCAGCTATACGCCGATGCCGTGGCATGAACATTACGGGATCTGCCTGTGCATCGTGGTGCGCAACCTGACCCAGCGCAAGCAGTACGAGCAGGCGATGGCGGATCAGCTGGCGTTCCGGCAGGTGCTGCTGGAGGCGCTGCCATACCCGGTCTTTTTCAAGGATGCGGCGGGGCGCTATCTCGGGTTCAACCGGGCGTTTCTGACCGCCTTCGGCATTGACCGCGAGGAGCTTCTGGGCAAGTCGGTCATGGACTTTTCCGCGTTGCCGGAAGAGGACCGGCTGGTTTACCAGCAGGCCAATCGGCGGATTCTCGCGGAAGGGGGCGTGTTTACCACCGAGATGACAGTGACCTTCGCGGACGGACGCAAACATCCCGTGCTGTACACCTTGGGCGGATTCGGCACGCCCGGTCGGCCGCAGGCGGGTTGTGTCGGCAGCCTGATCGACATTTCCATCCAGAAGGAATCGGAGCTGGTCATGCAGCACGCCAAGGCGCTGGCGGAAGAGGCGACGCGCTTGAAGTCCGATTTTCTCGCCAACATGAGCCATGAAATCCGGACGCCGATGAACGTCATTATCGGCATGTCGCAGCTGGCCCTGGAAAGCGGATTGAACGAGAAGCAGGGTAACTATATCCGGAAGGTCAACGCCGCTGCCCGCAACCTGCTGGTATTGATCAACGACATTCTCGATTTTTCCAAGATCGAGGCGGGCAAGATGACCTTCGAGCAAACCGGCTTCAGCCTGGACGAGGTCATGGACGCCCTCTCGGATCAGGAGGCCCTGAAGGCGAGGGAAAAAGGACTGGACCTCCGTTTTGCGATTGACGCGGATGTGCCCCGGCATCTGGTCGGCGATCCCTTCCGATTGGGGCAGGTGCTGGGCAACCTCGTCAACAACGCCATCAAATTCACCGAGTCCGGCTCCGTGACCCTGGCCGTGCATCCGGCCGGTGACGAAGACGAGGGGGTCTGGCTGCGTTTCGAGGTGCGCGATACGGGCATCGGATTGACCCGGGAGCAGAGCGGCAAGCTGTTCCAGCCTTTTACCCAGGCCGACTCGTCGACATCCCGCAAATACGGCGGCACTGGGCTGGGGTTGGTGATCTGCCAGCGTCTGGTTGAGTTGATGTCAGGCGAGATCGGCGTGGAGTCCGAGCCCGGCGTCGGCAGCCTGTTCTATTTTACCGCGCGCTTCAGCCGCGCGCCGGCCGCCGGCGCCGCTGATCCGGTTATCAGTGATGGACGGGTGTCGTCACAGCGGGATACGCGGGAGCGGCAGGCGCGCGCCTCGCTGGCGGGGGCATGGCTGCTGCTGGCCGAGGATAACGCCGATAATCAGGAAATGGCGGTTGAAATCCTGCAGCAGGCGGGCATTCGGGTGGATGTGGCCAATAACGGCGAGGAAGCCGTCGCCAAGGCGGCGCAGGCCACCTATGACGGGGTGCTGATGGATTGCCAGATGCCGGTCATGGACGGCTTCGAGGCGACCCGGCGCCTGCGCCGCCTGCCGGGCATGGCGGATTTGCCCATTTTGGCGATGACGGCCAATACCATGAGCGGCGACAAGGAAAAATGTCTGGCGGCCGGGATGAACGACTATATCGCCAAGCCGATCGATGTGGCGGAGCTGTTCCTCACGCTCAGCCGCTGGGTCCATCCTTCCGGTGCGGCGCCCGCCGAGACCGCCCGCCGTCCGGCGTCCGCGCCGTCGCCGCTGCCGGTCATCGAGGGGTTGCGCCTGGACTTCGCCCTGCGGCGGCTGGACGGAAATACCGCACTGCTTTTCCAGCTGCTGACCCGTTTCCGCGAGCATCAGGCGGATGCGGTTAGCCGCATCCGTCAGGCCATGGCGGCCGGGGATATGGAGTCCGCCATCCGCGCCGCCCATACCTTGAAAGGATTGGCCGCCAATATCGGGGCCGACGCGGTGGCTGCGCGGGCGGTGGAGGTTGAAACCGGATTGCGGCGGGCGGACGCGGGCGGTCAGGCGTCGGCCCTGGCGCTGCTGGATCGGGAGATGCAAGGCCTGCTGGCGCGGTTGACCCGCGCCCTGCCGTCCGGCGCGGGGGAGGCACGCACCGCTGCTGCCGCCGCGCCGGTGGACCGTCGGGCGTTGCTCGAAGAGCTGGGGCGTCTTGCCGAACTGCTGCGGGTCAATGACGCCCGCACCACCCGTCTGGCGCCCGCCCTGTGCGGTTTGCTGGAACAGCTGGGGCATGTCGCCCCGGCCGCCGAATTGCGCAAGTATACGGCCCTGTACGACTTCGACCGCGCCCAGGCCACGGTCGAGGCGCTGATCCGCCAACTGGAACCGGCCGCCCGTCACGGTGCTGACGCCGCCCCCTCTGTCCCTTCTTCGCCAGGAAATGCCGCATCATGACCGAACCGTCACTGCAACATACCGTGCTGATCGTCGATGACATGCCCGACAACATTGATATTCTCGTCAATGTGCTGTCGCCCTATTACCGGGTGCTTGCCGCCGCCGGCGGCGACAAGGCCTTGCAGATCGCCGCCGGCCCGGCGCGGCCGGATCTGATATTGCTGGATATCATGATGCCTGGCCTCAATGGCTATCAAGTGTGCGAGCGACTGAAGGCGGACCCGGAAACCCGGGGGATTCCGGTCATTTTTGTCACGGCCATGGGGGAGGTGGAGGATGAACGGCTGGGGCTGGAGCTGGGGGCGGTAGACTATCTGGTGAAGCCCGTCAGTCCGGCGCTGGTGCTGGCGCGGGTCAGGACGCATCTGGCGCTGTATGACCAGCATCGCGAGCTGGCGCGGCTGGTGGAGCAGCGCACCGCGGAATTGAACAAGACCCGCCACCTGCTGATCCGCCGTCTGGCCCGGGCCGCCGAATACCGCGACACGGAAACCGGCAACCATATTGTCCGTATCAGCCATTACGCGCGGCTGCTCGGCCGAACGCTGGGCATGAGCCCCGAGTCAGTGGATACCCTGTTTCACGCCGCGCCGCTGCACGATGTCGGCAAGATCGGCGTGCCCGACAGCATCATGCTCAAGCATGGCCCGCTGGACCCGGCCGAGCAGGAAATCCTCAACCAGCACACGACATTCGGCGCGGACATTATCGGCGAACAGCAGGATGAACTGTTGCGCGCGGCGCGCCTTATCGCCTTGTCGCACCACGAGCATTGGGACGGCAGCGGTTATCCGCACGGCCTGAAGGGGGTCGCCATTCCGTTGATGGCGCGTATCGTGGCGCTGGCGGACGCCTTTGACGACCTCACCTCCGATCGCCCTTTCCACAAGAGCATTCCCGTGGCGGAGGCGGTGCGGCGCATTGATCAGCAGGCCGGTTCGCATTTCGACCCCGGTCTGATGGAGGCCTTCCACAAGGCCCTGCCGCAACTGAAGCAGATCCGCGAGGAGTTTGCCGACGGTTACGGCCTGGTGGTCATCGACAGCGACCTGACCTGACAGCGGTACGTCTCACGAGACTGTCACCAGCGTCAGGCTGACCGGAGGTTGTGAGGTATCGCAGTCGCGCCGCAACGGGCAGTCCGCGCCCAGCGCCAGCCCGTCGAGGCGTTCGCGCAGGTTCTGCAATTCGGCGATCCGCCGGTCGATCACCGCGATTTTCTCCTGCACGAAGGCCTGCACCTGCTCCGGCGGCAGGCCGCCCTGCGTCAGCAGCGGCGCGATGCCGCGGATTTCCGCCAGCGAAAATCCCAGTTCCTGCGCCAGCTTCACGAATTGCAGCATTTCCACGGCGGCGGGCGGATAATCGCGATAGCCGTTGTCCAACCGCCGCCCCTGCAACAGTCCCAGCCGCTCGTAGAAGCGCACGGTGTCGCTGCTGACGCCGACCGTTTTCGCCAGTTGTCCGATTTTCATGAATACCGCCCCCGAAAGCGCTTGACCTTGGAGTATACTCCAGGGTTTAGGCTGCTTGAAACCTTCATTCATCGGGATAACGGACATGACACGCGTATTGGTGACCGGGGCCAGCGGCTATATCGGCCGTTATCTGGTCAAGGAATTGCTGGACAAGGGTGACGGTGTGACAGTGCTGCTGCGCCGTCCGGCGGCGCAATTGCCGGTCTTGCAGGACTGGCTGCGCGGCCAGGGGGCGGACATCAGCGCCCTGCAGGCGGTGGCGGGCGATCTGGCGCGGCCGGAGGCCGGGATTGACGCTGACGGCTGGCGCGCGCTGGCGGCGGTGACGGTCGTCTATCACAGCGGCGCGCTGTTCGGCTGGAACCTGCCGGAGGCGCAGGTGCGGGCGGTGAACGTGACCGGCGCGACGGGCCTGCTGGAGGCGGCGGCGTCACGACTGGCGCTGCACCGCTTTGTGCAGGTATCGGGCTACATGCTGACTTTCCCCGGTCATCTGGCGTCATTGGGCATTCACGGCGATGGTGGCGGTGTCGATTGGCCCGCCGTTTACCGGCGCACCGGATCCTATGAGGCGTCGAAGCTGGAAGGCCATTTTGCCGTCAAGCGCGCCGCCGCGCGGCTGGGCGTGCCGCTGACGGTGATCCATCCGGCGACGCTGGCCGGTCATGCCGGTACCGGCGAACTGCCGGACACGCAGGAAATGGCGCGCAGTCTCGATGACCTGCTGGCGGGCCGCCTGCCTGCTGTGCCGGGCGGCGGCGGTTACCGGCTGCCCTTGGTCAGCCTGGATTATCTGGCGGCGTTCATGGCGCGGGTGGCGGATTATCCGGAAGCGGTAGGGCGGGAATACCTGCTGGCCGATCCGGCCACGCCCGACCTGAAGACGGTGATGACGGCCTGCGCGCGCGAGGCCGGGGTCAAGCCGCCGAGGCTGACGGTGCCGGTGCCGGTGTTGCGACGGCTGGCCGGTTGCTCATGGCTGTCCGACCGCACCGGCCTGACCCGCGAGAAGCTGGATTTCCTGCGGCGGGAACCGCTGCTGACCGGGGAAACGGAGCAGTTGGGGCGGCGCATGGGCCTGACGCCGCCGCCGCTGGCGACGGTGCTGGCGGCGGCTAGCCGTTATCGTCTTCAGCAGCGGCTTCGTCCGGCGGGTGGCGCGGACCGCGTTTGACCACCTGCTGGCGGATGGCGCACGGGTCGAGCCGGTCCACCAGCACCTCCACGGCGAATTCGGGGGTCTGGCCGCCGGTCATGAACAGGTCGATGGCGGCGTAGCCAGAGTCCGGCCAGGTATGGATGCCCAGCCGCGAGTCGCCTTGCAGCAGGATGCCGATGACGCCGCCGTGTTCCCCGGCCGGTTCAAACCGCACGAAGCGGACTTCGATCCCGGCGGCCTGCGCGGCTTCCCGCAGCACCGCCTCCAGATGCGCCGCGTCGGCGAGCAGCGCCGGATCGACATCGTTGAAATCCAGCAGCAGGTGCATGCCGCGCGGGTTCATGGACGACGGCTCCGCAGGATGCGGTCGGTGTGGACCGGCGAGGCTTGTATCGGCGCGGGCGCAACGGGCGGGATGGCGGCGGCCATGGGCGGGTCCTGGAAAATGACGGCGGATAATGCCCCTGATTTTAGCATGGGATTTTCCCGCCGTCGCAATTTGGCCTCTTTACCCCTGTCATCCAAGCAGGAGTTGTGGGATTGTCCGACAAAGAAGACAGGCCTGACCGGGCCTGAATCGATTCCTTGGGTAATGCGGAGGCAAGCAACATGAATTTCCGGAACCGTGTGGTGTTTGTGGCGGGCGGCAGCAGCGGCATCAACCTGGGCATCGCCGAAGCCTTTGCCGAAGCGGGAGCGCAGGTGGCGATCTTCAGCCGGTCGGCGGAGAAGCTGGCGGCGGCGGCGGTGCAGTTGGCGCGGCACGGCGGCCGGGTGCTGTCGTTCAGCGGTGATGTCCGTGACTTCGAGGCCGTCAGCCAGGCGCTGGCGCAAACGGCGGCCGAACTCGGTCCGCTGGATGTGCTGGTGTCCGGGGCGGCGGGCAATTTCATCTGTCCGGCGGCGTCGTTGTCCGCCAACGGTTTCAAAACGGTGGTCGACATCGACCTGCTGGGCACCTTCAACGTGATGCGGGCCGCCTGGCCGCACCTGCGCAAGCCGGGCGCCAGCATCATCAACATCACCGCCGCGCAAAGCTGGCTGGCGGTGCCGGGTCAGGTGCATGTCTGCGCCGCCAAGGCGGGTATTGACCAGATCACGCGCACGCTGGCGCTGGAGTGGGGCGGGTCGGGGGTACGCATCAATTCGATTGCGCCGGGTCCGATCGCCGGTACCGAGGGCATGGCGCGGCTGGCGCCGTCGCCGGAGTCGGTGGATGCCTGGACGCGGGCGGTGCCCTTGCAGCGTTTCGGTCAGTTGAAGGACATCAGTGATGCGGCGCTGTGGCTGTGCTCGGAGCAGGCGGCCTTCATCACCGGCGTGGTGTTGCCGGTGGATGGCGGCCTGTCGTTGTCCGGCTCGGGGGCGATCGGGCGGGCGATGGTCGGTTGAATCTGTGATGCACCGGACAGAATGGGCTCACTGTCCTTGCCGCCGCCGGATTCAGCTGCTTTACTGCTAAAAGCCTGATGCTGGAGTTATCAGGAATCTTGTGGTTAGCAGGGAGGCATTCGCCATGCGCGTCAGTATTCCGTTTTTCTGTCGGACCGTGTCGGTGTTGTTCGTGATGGTGTTGGCGACGGCCGCTGCACCGGCCCGGGCCAGCAGCGGCAAGGCGTTCTACAACCAGATCTGCTCGCTGTGCCATGACGACGGCGGCGACTTGGGCGCGCCGGTGCTGGGCGATCGCCAGGCTTGGGCGCCGCGACTGGCCAAGGGCCGCCAACCGCTTTACCGCGCGGCCATTCTGGGCATGCCGGGATCACCGCGCATCATGCCGGGCAAGAATGATTACGAAGGGGTGTACAGCGACCGCCAGGTCAAGGCGGCCGTCGATTACATGATCCGGCAGTCGCGTTGAACGGGACGGGCGGGATCAGAGCCCCAGCGTCGCCCGGAACAGGATCTTCATCGATTCTTTCAGCTGCCCGATAATCCGGATGCGCTGGGATTCGGGCAGCGACAACGTCAGCTTGGTGATGGAGCTGGCCGCCTCGGTCAGCATCAGCGTCAGCCCTTCCATGCGCTCCCGGTCGGCTTCCGGACGAATGGCCATAACCGCTTCGGCGATCAGGGCCGCGCTGTTCAGCGTGTCCTGGTCGTTCAATACCCGCAGCTCCGGTGTGGCGGCGATGCAGCCCCACACTTCCACATAGGCCGGACTGGATAATTGCAGTTCGGTGATCAGGTCCACCATCCGCTCGATCAGTTCCTCTCCGCCCTCCAGCCGCCGCGCTTCCACAAACCGTTGCAGGTCTTCTGCCAGCGCCGCGCGCACGGCCTGACTGTAGCGCACCCAGATTTCCTTGACGATGGCCTGCTTGGTCGGAAAGTACTGATACACCGAAGCGATCGGGCACTCGGCCTCGCGTGCGATTTCCCGCATCGACACCGCCTCGTAACCGTGTTCCCCGAACAGCCGCAAGGCCACGGCGACAATCGTTTCAAAACGCTGCTGGCTGCGCTCCTGTCGCGGGACGCGCTTCAGGTGGGCATGCTGGACTTCCGGCTCGCTTGACAAGATGACTCTTCCCGGTTAAAAAGAATACAGATATGAGCGATGCTCATGTTGCTGGCGAATCCCGCCGCTGCAAGTTTACCCGCGCCGGACGGCTTGCGGGAGAGCAGGCGGGCGGAAAGCGCCATTTTCGCGACAGAACACCATCAGCATAACAACAACTGTTTCCAGGGGGAGAGCCCATGAATCGTACAAGGATATCCGCACCGTTATTGACCCGCCTGCTGGCGCTGGCCGCCCTGGGCGGCGCGCTGGCCGGTTGCGACGAATGGTCGAACGTGATGCAGACCGAGAAGGTGACGCCGCAATACCGCGCCCAGCCCGACAGCGCCAAGCAGCTGATGAGCTACATCAGCACCGCGTCCAGCAACGGCAAGCGCGTGCGCATGACCGGCTCCGGCCACTCGGCGTCGGACATCGCCATCACCAACGAGGTGCTGTTCACCCCGGAAAAGCTGAACCAGCCGCTGAACCTGGACCGCGCCCGCCTGAAAAACCCGGCGGATGACAAGCTGGTACGGGTGATGAGCGGCATGCGCATCCGCGAAATGAACACCTTCCTGGACAGCAAGGGGCTGGCCTTCACCAACCTGGGCGGTTATGACGGCCAGACCATCGCCGGGGTGATGATGACCGCCACCCATGGTTCCGGCCTGGCCTACGGCCCCATCGCCGACCAGGTGCAGAGCATCCAGATGGTGGTGGAGGGCGGCCGCATGGTGCAGATCGAGCCGACCAACGGCATCACCAACCCGCTGACCTTCCCGCGCAAGCTGGAGGAAGACTCCACCATTCCGGTCGAGCTGATCCAGGATGACAACGCCTTCAACGCCGCGCGGGTCTCGTTCGGTTCTATGGGCGTGATCTATTCGGTAGTGCTGAAAGCCGACACCAAATTCTGGCTGCGCGAAGTGCGCACCAAGGTGAAGTGGTCCGACATCAAGAAGCCGGGCGGCCCGCTGGAGCGCCTGCTGCAAGGCCTGCCGGTCAATGCGACCGGACCGTCGCCCGAGCACTGGGAGCTGCAATACACGCCCTATGCCGATGACAACGGCGACCATACCTTCCTGATCACCGAGCGCTTCCGTTCCTACACGCCGCTGCCCGAGCAGCCCGCCAGCGAGCGCGGCCAGCCCGGCACCGATTTCGTGTCCGGCCTGATCACGGTGATGGAAATGCCGCTGGCCGGCATCATCGATACCTTCCCGTCGCTGAGCAAGGTGATCCTGGAACAGACCATGACCTCGCAGGCCGACGACAACTACACCAACGTCAGCTATAAGGTATTCCATATCGGCGTGGTCAACGACACGCCGGCCATCGCCATCGAGGCGGCGTTTGATTACAACCAGACCGTGGCGGCCATCGAGCGCTCGTTCGCGTTGTCGGACAGCCTGTTCAGCCAGAACATCGTCCACACCTCGCCGATCGCGATCCGCTTCGTCAAGAAGACCGATGCCCTGGTGGCGATGCAGAACGGCCGCAACAGCATGTTCATGGAAGTGATCGGGCTGAAGGACAGCAAGAGCACCCAGCCGCTGCTGAAGACGTACCAGCGCACCATGTATCAGGAGCTCGGCGCCCGCCCGCACTGGGGTCTGGACCTGAACCTGCTGACCAGCGAGTCGCAACTGCGCGGCCTGTATCCGAAGTGGGATCTGTGGAAGACGCAACAGCGCCGCTTCAACGGCGGCACCTTTGACGGCAAGGTCACCGACCGGCTGGGGATTTCGGTGCGTCCCCGCTAAGCGATGACCCTCGCGCCCTCCCGGTCTGCCGGGAGGGCGTTTCCTATGGAGACAGCAACATGCAAGCCATGAATTTCACCAGCCGCCGCATCCTCATTACCGGCGCGTCATCCGGGCTGGGGCTGGCGATGGCGAAACTGCTGGCCAACCGCGACCAGGCTGATCTGGTGCTGGTGGCGCGGCGGCTGGACCGCCTCAATGAACTGAAGGCGGAGCTGGAAGGCAGCACCGGCATTTCCTGCCAGGTGATCGCCGCCGACCTGGCGAAGCCCCAGGATGTGGAACGCGTCTTCACCGAGGCCACGGCCGCCGGGGAGATCTTCGGCGTCATCCTCAATGCCGGGGTCACCCACTTTGGCAACCATCTGGACATGGAGTGGTCCGCCTTCGAGGCGATGCTGGCCACCAATGTCACCAGCGTCGTTCGTCTGGTCAGCCTGTTCACGCCCTACCTGCTGGAGAAGGGGCAGGGCGGCGGCGTCATGCTGGTCAGCAGCATGGCTGGCCTGCTGCCGGTGCCGTTCCAGTCGGCGTATGCAGGGACCAAGGCCTTCATCACCAATTTCGCGCAAAGCCTGGCGGAAGAGTTGCGCGGCCAGCCGGTGTCGATCACGGTGTTCTCGCCGGGGGGCATCGACACCGCCATGACCCGCGACAGCCAGTTGCGCTATTTCGAGAACACCGCGCTGTTGCAGGATGTGGACAGCTGCGCCCGTGACGGGCTGGAAGCGATGCGCCGTCGCGACGGCATCGCCGTGCCGGGCCTGCTGAACCGCGCGCAACTGTTCGCCACCCGGCTTGCCCCGCGCAAGCTGATCACCTTCATTACCGGGACCACCTACCGCAAGGCGTTGAAGGCCGGAAACGGCCAGGAGAAAACCGCATGAACAAGCGCAGGCAGGCCATCCTGGCCGTAGTGCTGGCCGTTCCCCTGATCGGCGGCGTGTTGTGGCTGGGCGCGTCCGGCGAGGGCGGGCACTGGTCGCTGGTCAGGGAAAATCCCGATTTCGGTCGTCAGATGGCGCAGGTCGCCACCCCGTCGGCCCCGGTCAGCGTCGATGCCGCCGCTCCGGCCGCCAAGCCGGCCGAACCTGCGGCCGCCCCCGCGCCGGTGCCGCTGACGCCCGAGCGTCGCCGTTTCATCCTGGGCGAATTCGTCAAGGCGGCGGAAAAGGATATCGCCCGCGTCGAGAGCGACCTGACGGCGGCGCGCAACGACGGCGCGCCGGCGGATCAGATCGCGGGCAAGGAGGAACAGCTGCGCAACATGAAACAGATCCTGCAACGCACGCTGGAACGCAACGCCGGGGTCTAAGCCGGTCAGTGCGAGGGCTGCACGAACCGGGCCTCGTGGTCCGGTGTCGGCAGCAGACAGACGTCAAAGCGCCCGAAGATCCGGTAGCGGTTTTGCGCCACCCGGTCATACAGCCAGTCGCGCAGCGCGCGCGGCAGCAGCCAACCCAGCGCCGCGAGACGGAACGGGTAATTCATGTGGCCGATCACCTTCAGGAACGCATCCGACTTGGTGTAGATGCGGCCATCCTCGATGTAAACCATGGTGTCGAACTGATCGGTGGGCAAAGCGGCCCAGCGCAGCAGGTCCTGTCCGGCCGGGGACTGCACCGTGCACAGGCGGAACTGGCGCTGGCGGTCGAAGCGGATCAGGAAGCGCGACCAGCCGTGGCAAAGCTTGCAGACGCCGTCGAACATGACGATGCGGTGTCGGGCGTCAACATGGGGCGGGAGGGACATGGACAACCTCCGGGTCAAAAGGGATTGTCTCCAGCATACGCCTGGCAGTTGCGGCCGCCAAGGTGTCAGGCGGTGGCCGCCGATCCCCCGTCCAGCCATTCCACCCGGTTGCGGCCGCTTTCCTTGGCGCGGTAGAGCCGCTCGTCCGCCAGTTTCAGCAGGGCTTCGCGGCCCTCGCGTTCATGCGGAATTTCCCCGGCCACGCCGATGCTCACCGTCAGTGTCACTTCGCGCTGGCCGTCGCTGACCACCGTCTCGGCAAAGGTGCGGTGGATCAGCCGTGCGACGGTCATCGCCCCTTCAGTGTCGGTATTGGGCAGCATGACGATGAATTCCTCGCCGCCGTAACGTGCCGCCAGGTCGGGCGGGCGTTTGATCGCCGACATGATGATGCCCGCCGCCTTTTGCAGGCAGAGGTCGCCGAAGGGGTGGCCGTAGGTGTCGTTGATACGCTTGAAGAAGTCGATGTCGATCATCAGGAACGACAGGCAGGTTTTCTCGCGGTAGGCGCGCTGGTATTCGGCGTGGCTGCTTTCATCAAAGAAGCGGCGGTTCTTCAAGCCGGTCAGGCCGTCGGTAATGCTGACCATCTGCAGGCGGCGGTTGGCCTCTTCCAGCGCCTCGGTGCGTTCGCGCACCTTGCGGTCGAGGTCGGCGTTGGTTTGCATCTGGATCTGCAACAACTCGTTCTGCGCGGTCAGGCGCTTGTCCTTTTCCTCGTTCATCTTGTCGGCAAAGGCGATCGAGAGCAGCGCCAGCTCCAGCGTCGCGCCTATCGCCAGTGCGTTGCGGGTGAACAGGTTCGAGGGCAGGCGACCGGACAGTTCCAGCAGGTAGACCAGGATGAACACCAGGTAGCTGAACCAGGCCAGTGCGAAGATCCGCGCCGACTTCACGCCCTTCAGCCAGTATTTCACGCCGATGTAGAAGCCGGTCAGCACGCAGGCGAAGGTCAGCACCTTGGTGCCGGTGAAGGCGACGTGATAGGGCAGGGTCAGCCCGGCGGCCAGCAGCGCGGCGCAGGCGGCGAAGATGCCCTTGGCGATCCATTGTTCCCAGCGCGCGCCGTGGCGCTTCAGGTCGATGAAGCTGAAGACGAAGGCGATGGCGGTGGCCAGCGTCAGCGCGGGCAGCGTCATGGTCAGGGTGTTGTTGAGCGTCACCGACGTCGGCCACAGGTAACGGAAGCCCAGCCCGAACAGTACGAACTGCAAGGCCGCGCAGCTCAGTACGTACAGCACGTAGTAGAGATAGGCGGTCTGGCGCACGATCAGCAGGATGAAGGCGTTGTACAGCACCATGATGGCGATGATGCCGAAATAGAGGCCGATCCACAGCATCATTTCCTGTTCGTCGCGGTCGGCCTGATGGGCGTTGACCAGCGCCAGCGGTGCTTCCAGCGGTCCCTGTGATTCAACGCGCAGGTAGGCTTCCACCGGCCCGGCCACGGCGGGCACCGGGAACAGGTAATTGCGCTGGTCCACCGGCCGGGTCCGGAACGGCCGCCGGTCGCCGCCCTGATAGTGGGCCAGCACCCGGCCGTCACGCACGTACCAGAGGTCTAGGTAATCGGTATTGGGGTAGTCGTAGCGCACGAACAGTGGTTGCGACGTGTCCTGGCGATCCAGCCGGAAACGCAGCCACAGCGCGTGGTCGGCTGCGTAGCCGAAACTGTTCAGGCGACGGCTGTTGGCTTGCCAGGCACCGACGTTGTCGCCAATGATCACAGGCAAACCGGTGTCCAGCGGCGTCAGCCGCGTATCCAGGCTGGCGGCCAACGGCACGGCGGCGGTATCGGCGGTGATGCTGACGGGAGGAGAGGAGGCATACAGCGGCAGTGGCGACAGCAGCCCGGCCAGACACAGCAGGAAACGCAGGAAAACCAGAGCAGGCCTGATGACGACGTTGTGCATGGGCGCCGGTCCTTGTGGCTGCGGGGCAGTCACTTTGATGTTTTTGTAGACAACCGTACTCATCATAGCACGACGTTCCGGGGTGTGTAATACAGGATGCCGGCGTGGCCGTGGCCGGGTAGAATGCGCTCACCCCGAGATTCAGGAATGTTCCTCCATGAAAAAAGACGCTCCTTGCGCCTGCGGCTCCGGTTTGGGCTATCGCGACTGCTGCGGCCCGCGCCACTCCGGTCTGAAACCCGCTGAAACGGCCGAGCAACTGATGCGTTCCCGCTATTGCGCCTATGCGTTGGGGAACGCCAACTATCTGGTCGCCACCCGCCATCCCGAATGCCGCGAGGCCAATGAGCTGAACGGCATCAAGATGTCCTTGCGCGGCCTGCGCTGGAAGCAGCTCGAGATTGTCGCCACCGAGCAGGGCGGTGCTGAAGACAGCGAAGGCGTGGTCGAGTTCCGCGCCCGCTATACCGCCAACCTGGTCCTGCATGTGCTGCACGAGCGTTCAACGTTCCGCCGCGAAAACGGCCGCTGGTATTACTGCGACGGGCAGATACTGCCCGCCGCCTGACACCCCGCCCGTCGTCAACGGGCGCTCAGCACCTGGAAAGGCAGGTTGCCGCGCGGGCTGTTGTCGCGGGCATACTCCGGATTCAGCATCATCCGCTGCAGGCCCAGCATGATGCTGTACGGCGCGGAACGCTGGATGTAGTTGATCGCCCAGTTCGGCACATTGCCGCCCGGATCGACATAGCCTTCCGCTTCCAGCTGCACCTTGTTGCCGGGCAGCGGCGTCACCTTCACCGTCATGTCCTCGGCGGGCATGCGCACCAGCTTCGGTTTTTCCGGCAGATAGCCGGGTGCGGCATTGACGCGCATCACCAAAGTTTTGTTCTGGCCCGATTGCGGTTCGAAGACCGCATGCAGGATGACATCGCGGTTAGGCTGGCCAATGGGCGCGCGGTGTTTCAGGTAGATGTAGTATTCGGTGGCCGACACCCGTTTCAGCATCTTCGATTCCAGCACTTCCCAGTACCATTTCGAAAAGTTATCAGCGTCCAGCATGACCCGGGTGTAGGTTTCCACATCGCCATTCAGCGTGGCCTCTACCCGGAATGAGCGATACTGCTTGTCATCTTCCTGTTTGATCCAGGTCTTGATGCTGCGCAAGCGGTCATTCTTCAGCAGCACCCACTGGTTGCCCAGTTTGTCGCGCAATTCGTCCAGATCATCGTCGCCGGTGGCGGCCGCATGGGCCAGGCCGAGGGAAAAGCAGAGTGTCAGGCAAACGCCCAGCAGTCGTTGCAAGAATCGCATGAGGTACTCCCGGCATCCGGAGGAGGCCACAAGGCTGTTTTTGGAATTCTGTGCCGGTCAAGCCGGTGGCGGCTGTTATAGCAAATGCGGAGTGTTCAAAAAAGAAGCAGAATAAGAATCCGGCCTGTTTGGCTGGAATTGCAAAAGAAATGACCGTTTGCGGTTTTCGCGGAAAGGGAAGAGGTGATGCCTGGCATCAGTCGGCCGGCTGTAGCCGTTGGTCGGAAAAACCGCCCCGGAAACGGGGCGGCCGAGTTCCAGCGTGATTACGGGGCGGGGTGGCGGACGATGGCGGTGATCCGGCCCTGCTCGTCATGGTGCACGGTGCAGACGGATGCATCGTGGCCGCGCAAGACGTCGGCGACATCCAGTCCGAAGTGGCGGGCGTAATCCGACAAGCTGTTCCGGCGATGCGGGCGGGCCTGGCGGTGGCTGGGCAGCAGCGACCACAGCAGCAGCGTGGTCGCGGTGCCCAACAGCACGGTCGCCACGTGCTCGGCGGAAATGGCGGTGGCGCCGTCGACCAGGCGCACGGCGGCCAGGCTGTAGCTGCCGCAGCACTGCACCAGATAATGGTAGTTGTGGATGATGGGCAGCCATAGGGCGCACCACAGGCACCACAAGCCGAAGGTCACCATCCCGGAAAGGATTCGCCGCGGCATGCCCAGATGCTGCGGCACATTGATAATCAGACTGCTGGTCATGGTTGCATCACTCTCGCTTCTGGATTGTTACAGGCATCCTGCGAAGTCAGTGTTTCCAAATTGATCATATTTTAGCATCCGGCGGGCGAATTCCGCGATCCGGACTGACCCAACGCGCCCTTTTTCCCTCGTCGCGCCGAAGCACCCGCGGAAAGGCGGCTATAGTACACCCGATATTGATTACCCAGAAGATCAATGGGTACCAGATCATCCAGTAATAATTACGGCCCAGGCCCTGGTCATAGCGGCTGTCCAGCCATTTGCTGACGCCGAACTGCAGCAGGCAGGTGGCGCCGATCACCACGCCGCTCCATTGCGGGATCAGCGGCGAACTCACCACCGGCAGCCATCCGGCCGGGGTAACGTATCCCGCCAGCCAGACCAGCACCAGGATCAGCATGGCATAGGACCACAGCAGGCTGAGGCACAGTTCCAGCAGCAGCGGCCACAGGTGGTTCTGGCCGGGCTTGATGACGATATCGATATTCTTGAGCAGCACCTGCGCGCCGCCCATGGCCCAGCGCAACCGCTGCTTCCACAGGCCGCGCAGGGTTTCCGGCATCAGGATCCACACCAACGCGTTCGGCTCGAAACGGACATCCCAGCCGTGGCGCTGCAGCTTCCAGGTAATGTCGATGTCCTCGGTCAGCATGTCCGGACTCCAGTAGCCCACTTCATGCACCGCCGACTTGCGGAAGGCGGTAATGACGCCCGACACCGTGAACAGGCGGCCGAAGCTGCGCTGCGCGCGCTTGATCATGCCGACAATCGATGAAAACTCGCCGACCTGGATGCGGCCGAGCAGGGTGGAGCGGTTACGGATGCGCGGATTACCGGTCACCGCCGCCACTTCGGCGTCTTCCACGAAATGGCGCACCATCCAGTGCGCGGCGTTCGGATCCAGCAGCGCGTCGCCGTCAATGCACAGCAGGATTTCATGCTTGGCCAGCAGGCTGCCCGCCTGCAGCGCCATCGCCTTGCCCTGATTCTGCGCCAGGTGCACCACGCGCAGCCGGGGGTGCTTCGCCGCCAGGCGGTCCAGCACTTCCGCCGTGTTGTCGCGGCTGCCGTCGTTGATGGCGATCACTTCGAAATCCGGATAATCCAGGCCCAGTGCGTGGCCCAGGGTTTCCTCGGCGTTGTCGCCCTCGTTGAAGCAGGGGATCAGCACGCTGACCGGCGGTGTGGGCGACAGTTTCGGCGGGCGGCGGAAATCCTTGAATTGCCGTTCATGTCGCGCGAAGAACAGGATGGCCCCGGTCATCCACAGATAGGACATGAACAGCGGGTAGTAGAATGCAAACCCGAGGATCATCTGCCAGAACGCATGGAAAGACATGGACAGGTCTCCGGCTCAGGGCTGCGGACTGACGGGCGGAAGGTTGGGCTTGCTGTCCAGCACCGGGCGCAGCACGCTCGGGTCCGGATTGTTCACGAACAGGTTGTCCGGATAGTAAGCCACATTCTGGGCGCCCCAGCCGTAGAGCGCGCGCACGGCGTCCGCCAGCTCCTTGGTCGGAATCGGTTCGTCATCCTTGCGCCAGTTCACCGACTGCAATTCGAAGACGGTCTTGCTCAGGCCGTTCGGATACTGGCTGACCCTGTCCACCAGTTCATGCAGGAAGGCGACCGGGTCGGCGGCCTGTTCCATGTAAGGCATGGCCATGATGGCGGTGTAGTCGTAGTTGTTCAGCGAATTTTCCAGCGACTGCGAGTACCACACTTCCGAGCGCGGATTCAGCGCCACCTGCGCATACAGGTTGCGGGCGGTGCGCACATCCGGCTGTTCTTCGCGCACCACCTTGATCAGGTCGGCGGCGAAGTTGTCGAGGGCGTTGATCTTGAGGATGGTCCAGCGGCCCAGCAGATCGTCGCTGTCGTGGATGGTCTTCACTGACGGCGGCAGGCCCCATTCCTTGTAGGTGCGCAGCGCCATCGGGCTGGCGTCTTCGTAGTCGGACAGGGTGACGTCGTCGTGGAACAGGATGCCGTCCAGCGGCGTGGAGCGGGCCAGGTCCTGATACAGGTCACGGATCACCTGACGGACGCGCGGTGAAAACAGCGACAGGCGCGGGTAACCCATGCTGACGTGATCGGGATTGCCGTCGCTGGGCAGCGTGACGACCTTGTCGGCGGCGGCGGGATTATCCGCCGGCAGTTCCCAGGCCAGCATGGGCATCCAGGCATAGACGCGCTTGACCTGGGTTCGGGTGGAAATCTGCCAGGACACGCGGTTGAACAGGTCGGCCCGCATCGGCATGTGGCGGTTGGGGAAATAGACCGCATCGGCGGCGCCGTTGGCGTCCGGGTCGGCAAAGGCCTGCAGGTAAACCGTGTTCACGCCCATCGCCACGATGCGGTCCAGCAGGCGGCCCAGGTTCTTTTCCTGCTGGGCGGGATCGGGGTCATAGATGTAGTCAAGATCGACATGCATGATCTTGCCGGGCCGGCCGTCATCGAGCAGGTTGGCGTTGCGGCTTTCGATCTCGCGGTTCAGATCCCACAGCGCCATCGAGCGTTCGACGAGGATGCGGCGCAGGGCGTGCAAGGGCGTGTTCAGGGTGTTGGAGCCATCATCCAGCGTGAGGCTGATCGGCATGCCCAGTTTCTCGGCGATGGCGGTGGTTTCGACGTTGTAACGGCCATAGGGCCAGACGATGATGCGGGGCGCGCGGCCCAGTTGCTGCTTCAGCAGGTCGTTGTTGCGCTTCAGGTCGGCGGTCACGCGCTGGCGGTACGAGGCTTCATCTTCGTAGCGTTTCTGGTCCGGCAGCCAGCGGCGCGCGGTGGCGGCGGGCTGCATGTTGCCTTGGGGATTCGACAGGATGCCCTCATGCAGGGCGTAGCTGTGGCTGGCGACCTCGATCAGGCCGCTGCGGGTCATTTCCCGGATTTCATCCCAGGACAGCAGGTCGGAGCGGGGGATGCTCTTGCCGTCGAAGTTGACCTTGCCATCAGGCTTCTCCAGCCATCCGCCCACCAGCGCCACCACGGCGGGCGCATTGAACATCTTCAGGATCGGATAGGCGTGGGTATAAACCGAGTGATAGCCGTCATCAAAGGTGATCAGCACGGCTTTGTCCGGCAGCGGTTTCTTGCCGGCGCGCTCCGCCAGCAGATCGTTGACGCTGACAAAGTGGTAGCCGTTATTCTTCAACCAGTCCATCTGGCGAACGAAATTGGTGGGCGTGACAGTATATTCGGGCACCAGCGCGTCATTGCGTTCGGCGATTTCGTGATAGCTGAGAATGGTCAGCTCGGCCGTGGGGGCATCCGCCCGGACAGGCAGGGAGAACAGGGCGGTCAGGCCCAACAGGATAACCGGTAATAATCTGCGCATGGGGTTGCTCATGATGAGCCGTATCAACCAATGAAAAGGGGCTGGATAACATCATTGACGTTCGCCGAGTAAACGCCAATGCAATATTATAACATTATTTGTATCGGGTCGGTATCGTATCGTCTGACAAGCGGGCGATGATTGCCAGATGGGCGGCGACGATGCTATCAGTGTCATCTTTCAATCGTCCCCGCCGCCGGGCGTCGGGTATAGCCGGAATCCAGTCGTGACCCAGAATTGTAATGCGCTTTACGCCCAAGCCGGCGGCGTTACCGCCGTCATCAACAGCACCGCCGCCGGCCTGATCGCCGCCTGGCGACAGCAGGCGCCGGCCGGCGCCAGGCTGTTTGGCGCTCGCGACGGAATTGTCGGCTTGCTGGAAGAGCGCCTGGTGGATCTGTCGGCGCTGCACGAACCCGAGCTGGACATGCTGGGCTACAGCCCGTCGGCGGCGCTGGGCACCTGCCGTCATGTGCTGCAGCCGGAGGAGCATGCCCGTCTGGTGGCGGTGCTGCAGCGTCATCGCATCGGCACGGTGTTCTATAACGGCGGCGGCGGCGCGGCCCGCGCCTGCGGCGATATCCTGGCGATCGCCCAGGCTGCGGGCTATCCGCTCAACGTGGTGCATGTGCCCAAGACCATCGACAACGACATTCCCGATACCGATGCCTGTCCCGGCTTCGGGTCCGCCGCCAAGTACCTGGCCACGTCCCTGCGGGAGGCCAGCCTGGATCTGGCGGCGATGGCGGGTAGTTCCAGCAAGGTGTTCATCCTGGAAACCATGGGCCGCTACAGCGGCTGGCTGACCGCCGCCTGCGGTCTGGCGGCGCGGCATCCTGGCGAAGGGCCGCATATCCTGTTGCTGCCGGAGCGCCCGTTTGATGAGGAGAGATTCCTGCGGCGGGTCCGGGAAACGGTTGATCGTTATGGTCATTGCGCCGTGGCCGCTTCGGAAGGGTTGACCGGGGCGAATGGTGAACTGTTGCATGCCACGGGGCAGCGTGACGCAGCGGGAGACCGGCAGCTGGGCGGCGTCGCGCCCTGGCTGGCGGCGCGGGTGACGGCGCGTCTGGGCTATAAATGTCACTGGTCGGTGGCGGATTACCTGCAGCGGTCCGCCCGGCATCTGGTGTCCGCGACCGATGTCGCCCAGGCCCGCGCCACCGGGCAGGCCGCCGTGATGATCGCCTTGGCGGGTGAACGTCATTTCAGCCCGGTGATCCGCCGCCTGGCTGACGATCCCTATCGCTGGGATATTGTCGCCGCGCCGCTGGCGGTGGTGACCGCCCCGGAGCGCCGCGTTCCGGCGGATTTCCTGACGGCTGACGGCTATCAACTGAGCGCCGCCGGTCGCCGCTATCTGGCGCCGCTGATTGTCGGCGAGGATTACCCGCCGTTCAGGGACGGACTGCCGGATTACCGGATACCCGCGTTCACGGATATTTCCCTTAGCCCCTGATGCCTCATGGCCGTGCGCTGGGCGGAAGCATGATCCGGCCGTCGCGCATGGGCGGGCACCAGAAATAGCCGCCGGTGACCGGACGCGTGAACCGGAACAGGGCGTCGGCGATTCCGTCTTCCACGCCCGCCATGCGCCGCAATTGCGCGGCGAACGCCTGCGCCGTGTGTCCGAAGGCTACGAATACCAGACCCGCCTCCTGACCTTCCGCCCACGGCATCGACCGGCGCAGCACAAAGGCTTCCGGCGAGAAGCTTTCCTGGGCGGTGCGTTTCACATGCGCGGATTCCGGGGCGTCCGCCAGCTCCTCGTTGTCGCTGCGCCGCCGTCCGATCATGGCGTCCTGGGCCGCGCCGCTCATGGCGCGGAAGGCTGCCATGTCATGCCGCCAGTGCTGCACCGCCACCACGCTGCCCCCGTCCAATCCTTCACCCTGACCACGGACAATGGCCGCGGCTTCAGCATCCGCGCCCTCGGGATTTTCCGTGCCGTCTTCGTAGCCGGTCAGGTCCCGACCCTCCTGATGGCGGAATGCGTCGGTCACTTGCGTCAGTTCGAATCCGGGCGCCAGCGCCTCTTCCAGTAATTGCGCCAGCAACAGCAGCTCGCCGCGGTCCTCGCCGCGCAGCCAGCACCACAGATCGGCCGGGGTGGCGGGGATGCTGACGGCAGCCGTGGTATAGGCGGGAAATCCCGGCAGGGCGGGTCGTTCCACCCCCAGTTGCAGCAGCAGGGACTTGCCCAATCCGACCACAATGCGATCGCCGTCGGCCAGCGTTTGCAAGGCGTCCAGGGCGGCGCTCAGGTCAGGTTGATGGCGGATGCGGAAGGTGAGGTAGCGGGCGAGCGGCGGCACAGGGGCGAGAATGCCCGGTTGGGACAGGGACATGGCAATACCGGTGTCTGAATGCGGATGGGCCGATATTGCCTGTCCCCGTCGGGCGGCGCAATCAGTCCGCCGCGCCGGATTTGAACTGTTTCAGGGACTCGCGCACGCTCAGTCGCGCCTGGCGCCGCACTTCGGCGGCGGCAAAGCGTTTGCACTCGGTATCGGTTTCCGGCAGCAGGGCGGGCACGGGCAGCGGTTTGCCGTTTTCGTCCACCGCCACAAAAGTGAAGTAGGCCGACACGATGTGCTTGCGCGAGTTTTCATAGCTGTTTTCGGCATCGACACGCACGCCGATTTCCATCGACGATGTCCAGGCGCGGTTCACCGACACCGAGAACACCAGCGTATCGTTTTCCTTCGCCGGTGCGACAAAGTGCCAGGAGTCGACGCTGGCGGTGACGCAGACCGAGCCGCTATGACGCTCCGCCGCCACCACGGCGACGCGGTCGGCGATGCTCATGATCATGCCGCCGAAAGCCGTTTTGCGGGCATTCAGGTCGTTGGGGAAGATCTTGTAGACGTGGTTGTCGATGCGGGAAGCCGAGACGGGTTTGGCGTTCAGGGTCATGGTGGAGGCCGGTGATGGGAAACAGCTTGGAGACTAGCAGGTCAGGCCCCGGCGATGAAAGGGTGAAAACCGGAGAACCCGCTTGCGCGGGTTCTCCGGGGTGGGGTGGGGCGTCATACGGTTTAGGGTGAAGTCACGATGGTGTTGTTGCGTCCGACCACCAGGAACTGGTTTCCGGACCAAGTGACGCCGTTCAGGTCCTGCGTGGAGCCGGGTGCGCCGGCGGACCAGGTGACTCCCTTGCCGGAGGTGATCAGGGTTGCGCCGATCCCCACCGCCACAAACTGCGAGCCGGACCAGGACACACTATTCAGGGTGCTGGTGGTGCCCGAGGTTCGCGCCGTCCAGCTGACGCCGTCCGGTGAGGTCAGCACGGTGCCGCTGCCGCCCACCGCGACGTACAAATCGCTGGAGCGGGCCACGCTGCTCAGTTGCACCGTGGTTCCGGAGGTCCGAGCCGTCCAGTCCACGCCATTGGGGGAAGTCAGGATCGTGCCGCCGGCGCCGGTGGCGACAAACTGGTTGCCTGCCCAGGCCACCCCGGCCAGGTAACTGGTGGTTCCCGAGGTTCGCGGGGTCCAGGTCACACCGTCCGGGGAGGTCAGGATCAGGCCCTTGTCGCCCACCACCACAAACAGCGAGCCGGACGAGGCCGCCGATGACAGGTAGTTGGCGGTGCCGGAGCTTTGCAGCGTCCAGGCTGCGCCATCCGCTGACGTGCGGATACCGCCGGCGCTGTCAACAGCGACAATCAGGGAGCTTGTTCCGGCAACCCCGTTCAGCGCCGTGGTGGTGCCTGAGGAACGGAACGTCCACACCGCGCCGGTCGGTGAGGTATAAATCCTGCCGCCGCCGCCAATCGCGACAAACCGATCGCCCGTCCAGGTGACGCCCAGGAAATGGACGCTGGAGACCAGCCCGATATGATTGGTCCAGGTCATCGGCGTGGCGGCGCTGACTTCGGCGGACGCCGTCGTCACGGTTGCCGCATCCACCACGGCCAGCACTTTGTAATAATAGGTTGTGGAGCCGGTCAGGCCGCTGTCGGTCAGGCTGGTGGCGGTTCCGCCCGAGGCGATTTTGGTCATCGCATTCACGGACAATCCCGGGGTGGTGGCGCGATAGACGTCGTAACCGGCGGCGCCGCTGACGGCGTTCCAGGACACGGTAATGCTGTTGCCGGAAGCGAGGGCCGAGACGCCATCCGGGGCGGGCAGGGTTGCGACGACGGCTGCGGACGGCTCGTCATGCAGCACGAACAGCGCTTTCGATGCGGGGGTGACGTACATGCCGGAGATGGCGAACTGTCCCGTCACCACCGTGCGCTTCAAGGTCGGCGAATAGGCCAGGGAGGCATTCACCAACTGGATGCCGTTGGGCAGGGGCAGCGTCTTCTCCACCCAGTGCAAGCCGTCCGTGGAGGTGTGGATTTTCGTGTTGCTGGCTCCGGCGGTCACGTTTTCCAGCCCGATGAACTGGGTGCCCGTCCAGAGGATTTGCGACAGGACCGGGGCGGCGATGGGGGATTTGATCCAGGTGTTCCGGTCGACGGATGTCTGGATGCCGGTAGCCGTGCTGGCCACGTATTTCGTGCCGTTCCAGGCGTAGACATCCGACGGCGGTACGCCGGCAGCTTCCGTGGCCCAGGTGATGCCGTCTGTTGAGGTACACATGCTGACCGGGGCAAAACTGGTGCCCTGCATCCGGAACTGGTATTTCAAGCCGGTCCAGAGAATGTTGGCGGCGTTACCCGCATACAACGGACTGGAGGACGCGCCCCCGCACAGTCCACGTGCGGTTTCGGTCCAGCTCAGGCCGTCGGTCGAGGTCAGGAAATTGCCGTTGTTGGTGCTGACAAAGAAGCGACCGTTGGCGACATGAATATCGGTCAATTCGCCCGGGTTCGACAGGGTGAAATTCGTGGTGTTCCAGGCGGTGGGCGTGGTGTCAGTGGATGAAATCAGCCGGATGGTCGAGGTATTGGTCTTGATGCCGACCCAGCGCACGCCATTGAAGGCGATCCGGTCCACTACCGTTCCGGTATCGGTCCAGAGGTAGCCGTCGCTGGAACTCTTGGTGACGCCGCCGCCAACCGCCACATAGCTGTTGTTCAGCCAGACAACTTTTTGCCCGTCGGGTGCCTGCTTGGTGCAGTCAGAGAAGCTGGTTGCTGCCGCGCCTGTGACCGGCAACGGGGTTTCCGTATTGCTGTATGAAATGCACCTGGAAGCCAGCACCGGCAGCACAATGTCGAAATCGGAGGTCGCCGAGGCATTGGTGCGGGTATTCTTGACGGTGATCTTGCCGCTTTGCGCACCGATGGGGATGACGACAGTAATGGTATTGGCGGTCGTCTGCGTGGTATTCGCGGTGGCGCCCCCGGCAAACGTGACGGTGACCGGATCGCCGGTGACGCCCAGGTTGGCGCCCAGGATGTACAACTCGTTGCCGATACCGATGACGCCGCCAAAGCCATTGGCGGAACTGAGGGTGAACCCCGAGGTGCCGCTGGTCGTCGCCGTGTAGGCTTGCGTCCACGCGGCCGCGAGGCCGGACGGCGCGGTAAAGGCCGATCCGAGGGCGGTATGCGCGGCGGCAACGAGATCGGCCTGGGTGACTCCGGCATCGGTCATGGCGGTTTTCAGCGCTGACAGCGTATCGTCCATCAGGTTGCCGCTGGTGGGCGTGAACGCGCCGGTCAGCGGATTGATCGCATTCAGCGTGGTCAGCCCCAGTGCGGCCCGCACATTATTGATGGCGGTAGTGACGTTGGCGGCGGCAATCGCCGATAGCGCGGTTCCGTTCAGGCCGTTGAAGTCGGTCGCGGTCAGGTTGGCCATCACCAGATCGGTCACGGGCGTCACGTTGACGGTTCCCGCACTGGTGGCGATGGATTCATAGGCGTTGGGATTGGCGACGCCGTTGATCGTTCCGCCACTGGCCTGTACGGCGCAGGGCAGGGTTTGTCCGGTCGCCGTCATGGTCCAGGATCCATCCGTACCGGTCGTGACCGGTAATACGGCGGGCCCGGCGGCGCATTTGGTGTTGATGCTGCCGCCAACAATCGGCGCACCGACCGCCGCCGTGCCGCTGAGCGTCAGTGACGTTGTTGCCGTCCCTGCGCCGCCGCCATTTCCACCGCCGCCACAGGCCGCCAGTACAGACGCTGCCAGGGTGGTCAGACAAAGTTTTTTCATGATGGATGCCCGCCGCCAGTCCGTGAGAGTAAGACGTCACGCTAGCATGCGCCCGGCGGTCAAAATAACCCTCCCGTGGTGGGGTAGGCACAAAAAAATTATGGTCTTTACGGCAAAAGAAAGCCCCTGATGGCGCATGTCATCAGGGGCTTTTATGGGGAGCAAGCCGGAAAGGGGTTTACTTTTTCATCCCGGCCTTCAGCAACAAGTCGCCCAGCGTGCCGCCCTTCACCGGGGCCGAGCCCTGGATCTTCGCGGCCGGGGTCTTGCCGCCACCGGAGCCGCCGCGTCCCTGACCCGGGCCGCGTGTTTCCGGCTTACCGCCCGCGCCCGCCGGGGCGGGTTTCTCGTTCAGGCGGCGGGAGAGGGCGATGCGCTTGCGCGCCACATCCACCTCCAGCACCTTGACCTTGACGATGTCCCCGGCCTTGACCACGGCGTGCGGGTCCTTGACGAAGGTGTCGGCCAGCATCGAGATGTGCACCAGGCCGTCCTGATGCACGCCGATGTCGACAAAGGCGCCGAAGTTGGTGACGTTGGTGACGACGCCTTCCAGCACCATGCCTTCCTTCAGGTCCTTGATCTCGGTAACGCCGTCCAGGAACTGCGGCGCGACAAAGGCCGGGCGCGGGTCGCGGCCAGGCTTTTCCAGCTCGGCGAGGATGTCCTGCACCGTCGGCAGGCCGAAGCGTTCATCGGTGAATTCGGCGGGTTTGACGCCGCGCAGTTTTTCGCCGTTGCCCATCAGTTCCTTCAGGCTCAGGGCCTTGGCGCGCAGGATTTTCTCCACCACCGGATAGGCTTCCGGGTGCACGCCGGAAGCATCCAGCGGGTTGTCGCCGTTCGGCACGCGCAGGAAGCCCGCTGCCTGCTCGAAAGTCTTGGCTCCCAGCCGCGGCACCTTCTTCAGGTCGTCGCGGCTGCGGAACGCGCCGTGTTCATTGCGGAAATTGACCAGATTCTGGGCGATGGTCTTGTTCAGGCCGGCGATGTGCGTCAGCAGCGCCACCGAAGCGGTATTGGCGTCAACACCCACGGCGTTGACGCAATCTTCGACCACGCCTTCCAGCGCCCGCACCAACTGCGCCTGGTTGACATCATGCTGGTACTGGCCGACGCCGATCGCCTTCGGCTCGATCTTCACCAGTTCGGCCAACGGGTCCTGCAAACGGCGGGCGATCGACACCGCGCCGCGATAGGACACATCCAGGTCGGGGAATTCTTCCGCCGCCAGCGCCGAGGCGGAATAGACCGATGCCCCGGCTTCGCTGACCACGATCTTGGTCATGTTCAGCTCGGGGTGCTTCTTGATCAGCTCCCCGGCCAGCTTGTCGGTCTCGCGGGAGGCGGTGCCGTTGCCGATGGCGATCAGCTCGACATTATGCGCGGCGCACAGCTTGGCCAGCGTCGCCAGCGAACTGTCCCAGTCGCGGCGCGGTTCGTGCGGGAAGATGGCGGTATGCGCCACCAGCTTGCCGGTGTGGTCGACCACCGCCACCTTGACGCCGGTACGCAGGCCGGGGTCCAGGCCCATGGTGGCGCGCAGCCCGGCGGGGGCGGCCATCAGCAGGCTCTTCAGGTTCTGGCCGAAGACACGAATCGCTTCCTCGTCCGCCTTCTGCTTCAACTCGGTCAGCACATTGCTTTCCAGGTGCGGCTGCAGCTTGATGCGCCAGGTCCAGCGCACTACTTCCTGCAGCCACTTGTCGGCGGGACGGCCCTGATCGCTGATGCCGTTGTGTCCGGCCACCATGCCTTCACCGGGATGTGAGGTCCCCGGCTCGATGTCCGGCAGGTTTGCGCCGATGGATAGAATGCCTTCATTACGGCCGCGGAACATGGCCAGCGCCCGGTGCGAGGGCAGGTCGAGGATGTTCTCGTGGCTCTCAAAATAGTCGCGGAACTTCGCCCCTTCTGCTTCCTTGCCTTCCACCACCTTGCTGAACAGGTGCGATTCCTGCTGGAACCACGGCCGCACTTTGCCCAGCAGGTCGGGGTCTTCGGCGAAACGCTCCATCAGGATGTATTTCGCGCCGTCCAGCACCGCCTTGGCGTCGGCATAGCCTTCGCAGACAAAGCCGGCGGCCAGTTCTTCCGGCGATTTTGTCGGGTCGGCCAGCAGGCTGTCGGCCAGCGGCTGGATGCCGGCGGCGATGGCCAGCTGGCCCTTGGTGGTGCGTTTCGGCTTGTAGGGCAGGTAGAGGTCTTCCAGCACCGCCTTGGTGTCAGCGGCCTGGATTTTCTTTTTCAGGTCGTCGGTCAGCTTGCCCTGCTCGCCGATGCTGTCGAGGATGGTGGCGCGGCGGTCTTCCAGCTCGCGCAGGTAGAGCAGGCGCTCCTGCAGGTTGCGCAGCTGGGTGTCGTCCAGCCCTTGCGTCACTTCCTTGCGGTATCGTGCGATGAAGGGCACCGTGGCGCCGCCGTCCAGCAGGTCGACCGCCGCCTGTACCTGTTCGGGGCGGACGGTCAGTTCGCGGGCAATCTGTTGTGTCAGCATATTCATGGTTGTGATCCGGCGGAGCCTGAAATGGCGGGCATTATAGCCATCCCGGCATGATTTTCTATGTCATTGCGGACCTGCCGCGCCGGGCCGGTTCAGGTTTTCCCGCAAAAGTGGTAGCTTAGGCTGAAAAGACGCCCCCGACGGCCGAGAGAATCCCATGGAAAAAAGCCCCGAAACCGCCGAACACAAAGATGCGCACAAGATTCTGGTCGTGGATGACGACATCCGCCTGCGCACCCTGCTGCAGCGTTTTCTTGAAGAACAGGGATTCGTGGTCAAGGCGGTGCCGGATGCCTCGCAAATGGACCGCCTGCTGGCGCGCGAGCTGTTCTCGCTGATGGTGCTCGACTTCATGCTGCCCGGCGAGGACGGTCTGGCCATCTGCCGCCGCCTGCGCAACGGCAACAACCAGGTGCCGATCATCATGCTGACCGCGCGCGGCGCCGATTCCGACCGCATCAGCGGTCTGGAAGCGGGCGCGGACGATTACCTGCCCAAACCCTTCAACCCGCAGGAACTGCTGGCCCGCATCAAGGCGGTGCTGCGCCGCCAGGTGCGCGAGCTGCCCGGCGCGCCGTCACAGCAGGTGGAAGTGGTGCGCTTCGGCCCGTGGGAGCTGGACCTGTCCACCCGCGAATTCCGCAAGGACGGCCAGGCTGTGTCGCTGACCACCGGCGAATTCGCTGTGCTGAAGGCGCTGGTGCAGCACCCGCGCGAACCGCTGACCCGCGACAAGCTGATGAACCTGGCGCGCGGCCGCGAGTGGGGGGCGATGGAGCGGTCGATCGACGTGCAGGTGTCGCGCCTGCGCCGCCTGATCGAGGAAAACCCGACTAAGGCCCGCTACATCCAGACCGTTTGGGGTGTCGGCTATGTGTTTGTTCCGGATGGCAAGGCCGGCTGATTTCATGCGCCGCTTATGGCATCGCCTGAAGCCCAAAAGCTCGGTATGGCGCACGACCCTGGTCATCAGTGTGGTGCTGGTGGTCAGCCAGTACCTGTCGCTGGCCTTCTTCTGGTGGAACCTCTATCTGCCGGAAATGCGCCAGCATGCCCATTATGCGGCGGTGAACCTGTCCCTGCTGCGCGACGCCGAGCAGCAGCTGGTGCGCAACCCGCAAGCCCAGGAAATGCATGACTGGATCATGAAATCCACCGGCATCGAAGTGGTGCGCAATCCCGAGGACTTTCCGTTCATCAAGGACAAGCCGTTGGCCGAGGTCTTTACCCAGGAACTTGCGCAGCAGCTTTCGGTGGAGCTGAACGAACCGATTGACGTGTATTTCGAGTTCAAGCCAAAACCGGTGCTGTGGGTTTACATCCCGTCCATGAAGGATGTCTGGGTCCGCGAGCCGTTGCTGTTCTTCGGCCAGTACAATGCCTTCATCATCATCGCCTGGGTCATTGGCGTGCCCTTGCTGGCGATGACGGCGATCGTCATTCTGGTCAAGCAGCTGAACCGTCCGCTGAAACGGTTGCAGTATGCGGCATTACAGGTGGCGCAGGGCAGTTATGATACCCGGCTGGAAACCGGCCGCGGTCCGTCCGAGATTCGCGCCGTCAATGGCGCCTTCAACCAGATGAGCCAGGACATCCAGCAAGCCGCCAGGGATCGCACGGTTATGCTGGCCGGCATTTCCCATGACTTGCGCACACCGCTGACGCGGCTGCGCTTGACGGCTGAAATCATGTCCGACAAGGAGCTGGCGGAAGGCATGATCCTGGATATCGAAGACATGGACGCCATCCTGGACCAGTTCATCAGCTTCATGCGCGACGGCTCCGAGGAGCATTTCGAATCGGCCGACGTCAACCAGATCCTGTCCGAGGTCGCCGCACAATTCGCCAGCCAGACAACCATCGTCTTTGATCCGTCCCCACTGCCGGAGATTCCGCTGAAACGGCTCGCCATCAAGCGTCTGGTTGGCAATCTGGTGAATAACGCCCTGCGTTACGGGCAGCCGCCGGTCGAGTTGTCGGCGGTGGAAGGGCGCAACGAGGTGCGCATCCTGGTGCGCGACCATGGGGCGGGCATTGATGAAAGCCGTATTCCGGATCTGCTCCAGCCGTTCGTGCGAGGCGAGAGCGCCAGGACCTCGCAGGGGTCGGGGCTGGGTCTGGCGATCGTGGCGCGGATTGTCACCCTGCACCACGGCGCGCTGGAGTTGCGCAATCATCCCGACGGAGGCTTGGAGGCCACGGTCCGCCTGCCGATGCGCGGCCGCCTGGAAGCGGCGGCCGGTTCAGTGCAGTGATTGCCGGAAGAGGGCGCGCACATCCTGCGGGGTGAACAGGTATTCGGTCTGGCAGAACTGGCAGATCAGCCTGATTTCACCCTGTTCGGCCAGAATGTCTTCCGCCTCGGCCAAGCCGATGCTGGCCAGTCCTTCCGCCGTCCGCTCCCGCGAGCAGGAGCACGCAAAGCGGACTTCTTCCGACGGCGGCAACGTCACTTCTTCTTCATGATAAAGCCGGTAGAGCACCTCTTCCGGGGACAATTCCAGCAATTCGCCGGACCGCAGGGTGTCGGCCAGGCCGGTGGCGCGCGGCCAGAGATCATCGTCATCGCCGCCGGCGCCCGGCATCACCTGCAGCAACAGGCCGGCGGCATTCCCGGCGGATGACTGCAACCACAGCCGTGTCGGAATCTGTTCCGAGCGGGCGAAGTACTCTTCCAGGCATTCCGCCAGGCTGGCTTTTTCCAGCGGCACGATGCCTTGGTAACGCTCGCCGACTTCGGGTTCCAGGGTAATGGCCAGCGTGCCCTGTCCCAGCAGTTCCTTCAGCGAGGCCGTATCGGGCCATGCCTCGGATGATTCATCAAGTTGCGCCAGGGCGCGGATATCGTGGTTATGGGTGCATTCCGCCATGATCATGCGCAGGCGCCCGTTGCCGCGCGCCAGCAGCGAAACCCGGCCTTCGATCTTCAGTGTCGCGGTCAGCAGCACGCTGGCCGCCGCCAGTTGCGCCAGCAGGCGACGGATCACGTCCGGATAGTCGTGGCGGCTGAATACGTCGGTCAGGGACTGTTCCAGATGCACGATTTCACCGCGGACGGCGCCTTCCTGGAAATAGAAACGTTGTCGGAGATCGGTCATGGTTTTCGGGGTCGGGATTTCAGTTGATGAGCGCATTTTACCTGCCGTCGGCGGGCAAGGTTGCAGCATTCACGGGTTTTTACGAAATTTCGGTGTTTATGGTGTAACTGTCTGACATATGGCTTGACCTTGGCGTGATGCTGTCGTTATGGTTGCGATAACAGGGAAGAACCGTCTCGTCTCCATTTCCCGCTTTTGTTGTTTTTTGCCAATCTTGCTTGGCGCATTTGTGAACTGCATCTAGAATAGGTGCCAGCAAATGACATCCGAATCCCAGGAGGACCTCGATGAAACTGAACCGGACTGCTCTCGCTGTCATTCTGGCAGCCCCCATGGCCATGGCCCATGCTGCTGCTTTAACCGTCACCCCGCTGGTTGGCATGTACACTGCTGACGAACCCTCCGGCGCGAAGATTGATGATGGCGTCTATGCCGGTCTGGCTGCCGGTGTCAAGTTCACCGACTCCCTGGCGCTGGAAGCCGAATATGGCAAAAGCGGCGATACCAAGCTTCTCGGCGGCCATGTGCTGTTCTCGCCCGAGAGCTTTCAGGGCGCCACGCTGTCCCCGTACGTTCTGGGCGGTTTTTCGCGTAGCAAAATCAGCTCCACGCCTTATGTTTCCCAAGATACCACCATGGATCTTGGCGCCGGCGCCTTCTACAGCCTGACCGACAGACTCTCCCTGCGCGGAGAGCTGCGCGCGGTGCACAACTCTGACAAGAGCCTGACCAATTACCTGGCTGTGGTGGGTCTGCAACTGGCGTTCGGTGAAATCAACGAGCCCACGTACGCCCCCGAGCAGCCCGCGCCGGTGAAGCCGGAAGCCTACATTCCCGCCGATACCGACGGTGACGGCGTGGTCGATGCCAACGATCGTTGCGTCAATACCCCGGCCGGCTGGGAAGTCGGTACCGACGGTTGCCCGCTCGACTCTGACAAGGACAAGGTGCCGAACAGCATTGATGAATGCCCGAACACTCCGCTGGGTCAACCGGTCGGCGCCAATGGCTGCCCGATGGATGATGACAAGGATGGCGTGATCAACGTCAACGACAAGTGCCCGGCTACCCCGGCGAACGAAGTGGTTGATGACAAGGGCTGCACCAAGACCGTGACCATCGCCAAGACCGAGAAGATTGAAGAGAAGATCAATATCGTCTTCGATTCCGGCCAGGCCGTGATCAAGCCCGCCTTCGAGAAGGAAGTGGCCAAGATCGCCGATATGGCCAAGGCCAACGGCAATGCCTTCATCACCATCGAGGGTCATACCGATTCTTCAGGCAACCCGGCGAAGAACAAGCAACTGTCGCAACAACGCGCTGACGCTGTACGCATGAAGCTGATCAATGACTTCAAGGTTGATCCGGCCCGTGTTACCGCGATTGGTTTCGGTTCCTCCAAGCCTGTGGCCGACAACAAGACGGCTGAAGGCAAGGCGCAGAACCGCCGCGTGATCGCCGTCCTGACCGCCGAGAAGCAAACCTCGGAAGTCCAGAAGGTGACCAAGCCGGCTGCCAAGAAGGCCGCGGTGAAAGGCAAGAAGAAAGGCAAGAAAGCTGCCAAGAAGAAGTAATTCTTCGCGGTGACTGAAGCCTGCAACGGCCACCCAAGGGTGGCCGTTGCGCTTTTTGTCAGCAATTCATCCCGTCGTCATGCGTCTTGCGCTATACTGCGCGCCCTTTCCTCTCCGCAAGTGCTTCGTGACTGTTATGTCTATCCAGAATCTCCGCAACATCGCCATCATCGCCCACGTTGACCACGGTAAAACGACCCTGGTGGACAAGCTGCTGCAGCAATCCGGAACTTTCGGCGAGCGTGCGGGTGAAATCGAACGCGTCATGGACTCGAATGCACTGGAAAAGGAACGCGGGATCACCATTCTGGCCAAGAATACCGCCATCAAGTGGCGCGACTACCGCATCAATATCGTGGATACCCCGGGTCACGCCGACTTCGGCGGTGAAGTCGAGCGCGTGCTGAGCATGGTCGACTCCGTGCTGCTGCTGGTGGACGCCGTGGACGGCCCGATGCCGCAAACCCGCTTCGTGACCATGAAGGCGTTTGCCCAAGGCCTGAAGCCGATCGTCGTCATCAACAAGGTTGACCGCCCGGGCGCCCGTCCCGACTGGGTCATCGACCAGGTCTTCGACCTGTTCGACAAGCTGGGCGCCACCGAAGAGCAGCTGGACTTCCCGATTGTCTACGCCTCGGCCCTGAACGGCGTTGCCGGTCTGTCGCTGGACACCATGGCCGAAGACATGACGCCGCTGTTCCAGTCGATCATCGACCGCGTCAACCCGCCGGAAGTGGATGCCGAAGGCCCGTTCCGCATGCAGATTTCCTCGCTGGATTATTCCAGCTATGTCGGTGTTATCGGCATCGGCCGCATCCAGCGCGGCAAGGTCAAGACCAACACCAACGTCGTCATCGTCGACAAGGACGGCAAGCGCCGTAACGGCCGCATCCTGCAAATCATGGGTCACCACGGCCTGCAGCGCGTGGAAGTTCCCGAAGCCCAGGCCGGCGACATCATTTGCGTCACCGGCATGGAAGGCCTGAACATTTCCGACACCCTGTGCGATCCGATGAATGTCGAAGCGCTGCCGGCGCTGAGCGTGGACGAACCGACGGTGTCCATGACCTTCCAGGTCAACACCTCGCCGTTCGCCGGAAAGGAAGGCAAGTACGTGACTTCCCGCGTCATCCGCGACCGTCTGGACCGCGAGCTGATCCACAACGTCGCCCTGCGTGTCGAAAACACCGACAGCGCCGACCGCTTCAAGGTCTCCGGCCGTGGCGAACTACACCTGTCGGTGCTGATCGAAAACATGCGCCGCGAAGGTTTCGAGCTGGGCGTGTCGCGTCCGGAAGTGATCATGAAGGAAATCGACGGCGTGATTAACGAGCCGTACGAAACCGTCATGTTCGACGTCGAAGAGCAGCATCAGGGCGCGGTGATGGAGCAACTGGGCCTGCGCAAGGGCGAGATGACCGACATGGTCGTCGACGGCAAGGGCCGTATCCGCATCGAGGCCACCGTGCCGTCGCGCGGTCTGATCGGCTTCCGTTCCGAGTTCCTGACCATGACCTCCGGCACCGGCATCATGACATCGAGCTTCTCGCACTATGCCCCGGCCAAGCCGGGCGCGGTCGCCAAGCGCCAGAACGGCGTGCTGGTGTCGATGGTGCAGGGCACGGTATTGGGCTACGCCTTGTTCACCTTGCAGGAACGCGGCCGCCTGTTTGCCTATCCCGGCCTGGAAGTGTATGAAGGCATGGTCGTCGGTATCAACTCGCGCGGCGACGACATGGTGGTGAACCCCACCAAGGCCAAGCAGCTGACCAACATCCGCGCCGCCGGCACCGATGAAAACATCATCCTGACCCCGCCGATCCGCTTCACGCTGGAACAGGCGCTGGAGTTCATCGAGGATGACGAACTGGTTGAAGTGACGCCGAAGTCGATCCGCGTGCGCAAGAAGTACCTGACCGAAAACGAGCGCAAGCGCGCCGGTCGCGGTGGCTAACCGCCTGTCTGGCGTTTGATACCGTTTACCCCGTCAAATCGCCCGGAAATCTGGGCGATTTGCGTTTTGTGGGGTATACCACTATTGTTGAAATATTTATGACCGCCGCTAAAACCATTCCGATGGTGAGGAGAGGTGCGGTATAAACCCACGTTAAGGATGCTGTCCATGCCCACCCATAATTTTGCCATCGCCATGATTGCCGAAGAGCACCAGAAAGCTCTGGTCAAGTCCTTGCTGGTTTCATTCGGGGATCGGGGCGATAACCAGTGGCGTTTTACCGAAAATGAAGCGGAAGCGGATGTGGTGGTGGTCGACCTGGATTTGTATGCGCAGCGTCTGCCGCTGAAGAACGCGAAGTTCGGCAGTCTGGTGGTCAGTTATGCCGCCCAGATGCCGCCCAGCCCGCCGTCGCCGTTCCTGATGACCAAACCGGTTCGCGGCCGTGAGTTCGTCAAGTTGCTGGAGCGTCTGGAAGACGTGTTCAAGGCGGATGATGAAGATGAATTCGCCCAGACCCAGCGCCGGATCGTGCTGTAAGCGCTGCGAAAACCCAATGAAAAAGGGCTGCCAATGGCAGCCCTTTTTCATATGTACCGATCCTGAAGCGTTTGGTCAGGGTTGTGCGGCGGTATCGGTCGCGCCAGCCGGGGCGGGTTCAGCGGCCGGTTTTTTCTTGAACATGCCGCCCAACCCCTTCACCAGTCCTCCCGCTACATTTCCCGCCACCCCGGCGCCGGGAACGCCGCTTTTCGCCAGGGCGTTGGTGGTGGCTTGCGAGGCAGCGTCGGAGGCGACCTCGGTAACGACGCCGCCTGCGGTAGCCGGAGCTGCCTCGGACGGTGTGCCGGTTGCGGCCGGAGCTTTGTTGCCGCCGTTCACCGCATTCGTGACGGTGGTTTCGGCTCCCTTGCGCAAGATTTGGCCGCCGATATCACCCAAACCCCAGGCCAAGGCCTGACTTGATGCGGCTCCGGTGATCAGGGCCGCCAAAATCCAGCGTTTCATGATGGTTCTCCATACGTGAGGCAAAGCATCAGTGAGACCCGGCAGCCGCCGCGGCGTCATCCGGTCGAAACCGACCGTGGCGGCTTTGGAGTCTTGATGGATATTTGCACTGGCTGTATGGGGCGACAACCCTACCGTGGTGGGGGATCAGCGGCTGAGGAAGGACGCCAGCACGGCGTTCAGGTGGTTGTAGCCGATGCCGGAGCAGGCCCAGCGGTTCCCGTCGCGGGTCAGCAGTCCGCGCGCCTGCAGGTCGCAAATGACAGGCTCCACCCGTTCCAGCGCCAGCCCGGTGCGCTCGTGGAACAGGCGGCTGTCGACGCCATGTTTCAGGCGCAGCGCGTTCATCATGAACTCAAAGGCCAGCTCATCCTCGGCCACGCGATCCGGCCCCACCCGCGCCAGCCCCTGCGGGGCAGCGGCCAGATAGTCCTTGGGCAACCGCGTCTTGCGATAGCGCAGGATGCCGTCCGCTGTCGTCACCTTGCCGTGCGCGCCCGCGCCGATGCCCAGATAGTCGCCAAATTCCCAGTAATTGAGGTTGTGGCGCGACGGCCGCTCGGCGCTGTAGGCGGAAACTTCGTACTGCGCCAGCCCGTGCGCCGCCAGCAGCGCCTGCCCTGCCTCCTGGATGGCCCAGAGTGCGTCGTCTTCCGGCAGCACCGGCGGCTGGCGGTAGAAGGCGGTGTTCGGTTCGATGGTCAGTTGGTACCACGACAGGTGCGGCGGCGCGAACGCCAGCGCCTGGCGCAGGTCGTCCAGCGCGCCTTCCACGGTCTGGCCGGGCAGGCCGTGCATCAGGTCAAGGTTGAAGTTGTCGAAACCGGCATCCTTCACGGCCTGGATGGCGCGATGGGCTTCGTCGCGGCCGTGGATGCGGCCCAGCTTCCGCAACTGTTCCGGATCAAAACTCTGGATGCCCAGCGAGATGCGGTTGATGCCCGCCTCGCGGTAGCCCTCGAAACGGCCGTGTTCCACCGTGCCGGGGTTGGCTTCCAGCGTGATCTCGACGTCGGGGGCGAATGCCAGGCGTGCCTTCAGCCCAGCCATCAACGTCTGATAGGCTTCCGGCGAAAACAGCGACGGCGTGCCGCCGCCGACAAACATCGAGCGGATTGGCCGGTCCGCCACCCAACACAGGTCTTCGTCCAGATCGCGCAGCAGTGCCGAAACGTACTCGGCTTCGGGTAAACTCGCCGGGCTGGCGTGCGAGTTGAAGTCGCAGTAGGGGCATTTGCGCACGCACCAGGGCACATGCACATACAGACTGAGCGGCGGAAGCGGGAGAGGCATAAATGGCGTACTGGCTGATGAAATCGGAACCGTCGGTGTTCGGGATCGACCACCTGATCGATCGCAAGGTGGCGCTGTGGGACGGGGTGCGCAATTATCAGGCACGCAACTTCCTGCGGCAAATGCAAAAGGGCGATCTGGCCTTTTTTTATCACTCCAATTGCGAGGTGCCGGGCATTGTCGGGTTGATGCGCATTGCGAAGGAGGGCTATCCCGACCCGACGCAGTTCGATCCGGAGCACAAATACTTCGACCCCAAGTCGCCCGCCGACAACCCGCGCTGGACCGGCGTCGATGTCGAATTCGTGGAGAAGTTCAGCGGCACGCTGTCGCTGGCCGACCTGAAAACCCTGCCGGAACTGGCCGAGCTGGCGTTGGTGCGCAAGGGTAACCGGCTGTCGCTGATGCCGGTCAGCGAGGAACAGTGGCAGGTGATGCTGGCGTTGTGCCAACGCGCGTAATCGCGATTCCGCCGGGCGGCGCGTTTCGTTGCCCGGCGGTAACGCTCTGTCGCCGTCGTAAGCGGCTTCTGTAAAGACATGTCATCCTTAAGGTTATTTTAAGGTTCACCGGCCACTGGCCCGCTAGGCTCGCCCCCAATCCGGATTTCCCCCGATAGAACGGGAAACCGGCAACCTACTGGTGGCCGCCATGACGCATGTTCCTCCCCGTCGTTCCCCGATTTCCATCCTGTTGCACTGGCTGACCCTGTTGCTGCTGGCGGTGCTGGTCGCGGCCATCCTGGTTCGCGACGATATGGAAGGTAAGCCCCTCAAGCTGTTGTTGCTCAATGCTCACCGTTCGCTGGGCCTGCTGGTGCTGGGCGTACTGATTCCCCGTTTCCTGTTATGGCTGAACCATGAAATACGCCATGGCAAGTCGGCCGAACCCAACCTCTGGCTGCGCCTGTCCGCCTTCGGGGCGCATTTCGCCATTTTCGGCTTCCTGTTTGTATTACCCGTGCTGGGCTGGATGGCCTCCAGCGCCCGTGGCCAGACCGTATCGGTGTTTGGCCTGATTCCGCTGCCGCCGCTCACGGGCATGGACACGGATTACGCGGACGACCTGGTGCACTACCACGAAGTCGGCGCCTGGATACTGGGCGGGCTGGTAACCCTGCATGTCGCCGCCGCGCTCTGGCACCACTTCATTCGCGGGGATCATGTCCTGGTCAACATGTTGCCCAAGCGCTTCGTCAAGACTTCAAAACAAGAACTTTCCCAACTCTCTCAAGGAGAATCCTGATGTCCCTGTTCCCTGCGGGCAAGCACTTGCTTGCCCGGCTGGCCTGTGTTGCCCTGCCGGTGCTGGCTGCCGCCAATGCTCATGCCCTGCCGTCCTTCGCCCGCCAGACCGGTGAAGAGTGCGCTGCCTGCCATATCGGCGCGTATGGCCCGCAACTCACCCCGCACGGTATCGCCTTCAAGCTGAACGGTTACACGGACGGGAATGGCAAGGCTTCCCTGCCGTTCTCGGGCATGGTGGTGGCGTCGTTAGCGCATACTTCCAAGGATCTGTCCGCTCCCCCGACCGATCATACCTCGCTGAACGACAATGCCTTGCTGCAGGAAATTTCCGGCTTCGCCGCCGGCAAGCTCAGCGATCATGTCGGCGGTTTTGCCCAAGTGACCTACTCGGGCGCCGAGCACAAGGTCTCGATGGATAATCTGGATGTGCGCTATGCCACAACGCTGCAAAATAATGCGATTGTGGGCGTCAGCGTCAACAACAACCCCGGTTTGCAGGACCCGTTCAACACGTTGCCGGCCTGGCGATTTCCCTATACCTCGACGGAGCTGGTTCCGGGTGCGGCCGGGACGATTCTGGACGGCGGTCTGGCGCAGCAGGTGGTGGGTGCGACGGCTTATGGCCTGTTCGCCAACCATATTTATGCGGAAGCCGGTTTGTACAAGTCGATGTCGCGGAATGTGCTCGACAAGCTGATGAACATCCAGCCGGAGGGCAAGCTGGCCAGCGCCGCGCCCTATGCGCGACTGGCCTATTACCGTGACATGCACAAACAGGCGTTCTCCGCCGGAGTGGTGGCTTTCAACGCCAATATCCAGCCTGATCCGGCTTCGGACCTGACCAACAAGTATCGTGATCTGGGTGTGGATGCGGCCTGGCAGTTCCTCGGCACCCGCCGTCATATCTGCACCATCAGCGGCAGTTATATCCACGAAAAGCAGACGCTGGACGCCAGCTTCGCCGCCGGGGATTCCGCCAATCCGACGGCGACCCTCAACCAGCTCAACATCAATACTTCGTACACCTTTGACCAGACCTATGGCCTGACGCTGGGCGCATTCCGCACCACCGGCAGCGAGGATACCGGCCTGTATGCTCCCGCCGCTGATACCGGCAGCAACAACGGCAAGCCGGACACGCAGGGCTATACCGTCCAGACTGACTGGACGCCGTGGGGCAAGGAGTCGTCCTGGGGGTCGCCGTGGGCCAATGTCCGGGTCGGCCTGCAATACACCAACTACACCAAGTTCAATGGCGGCAGCACCAACTATGACGGTTCCGGTCGCGACGCCAAGGACAACAACACCCTGTTCGGTTTTGTCTGGACATCATTTTGAGGAATGCGCCGATGAAGGCTGACAACGTTTTTCACCAAGGCTTGCTGGCGTTGGGCGTGCTGCTGGCGTTTACCGCGCCGGTGCATGCGGCCAACAACCCGGCCAACGGCCAGAAGGTTTTTGCCGAAGAATGCTCCGAGTGTCACAGCGCCAAGCAGGGCAAGAACAAGAAGGGACCGTCATTGTTCGGCGTTGCCGGGCTGGCGGCGGCGCGGACGCCCGATTTCGAGTATTCGGACGCGATGAAGAAGAGCGGCCTCGTCTGGAGCAGCGACAAGCTGGACCGGTATCTGACTAATCCGAAGTCGCTGGTGCCGGGCGGAAAGATGAAGTATGACGGTCTGGACAACGCGGATAGCCGCAGCGACCTGATCGCTTATCTGCTGACCCTCAAGTAACTTTGGGAGAACAAAAACGGCCCCGCTTGGGGCCGTTTTTGTTGAGTCGCCGATCAGGGACTGCCCAGCAGGTTGGCCAATTCATCGGCGGCTTCCGACCACTCGGCGTCGTCGGCCAGCGCTTCGCGCAGGAAAGCGGCTTGCGACGGGTTCCAGAAGCCCGCATCCGCCAGGGAGGTGTCGGGCGGCAAGCAGTGTGTCCCGGTAAACCGGGCAATCGACGATGCGTCAGCCGGCAGGCCCAATTGGGCGAAGAGGGCGGGCAGGGTATGTTTTCCGGTGTCCATGATCAGTGCTCCGGTGGAGTGGGCCTGAGGTCAGTATAGGCCCCGCCCGTCATTTTTCCTGTCGGGAGCACGCGGTTCTCAGTTTTCCCGCAACACATCCATCGGCGATACTGTCCACACCCGGCGCATGCCCGCCAACCCCACCGCCAGCGTCAGCATGGCGCTGGTCCCCGGCACCGCCAGCCACCACAACGGATGCATGGTCGGCGTGCCTTCCAGCAGTTGCACGGTCAGCACCGCCAGCAGGATTTCATTGAGCAGCACGGCCAATAATCCCGCCATGCCGCCCAGCACCAGCAACTCCATACCGGCGCGGCGCTGCAACTGCCCCCGCTTCGCCCCCAGCGCCCGCAACAGCGCCGCCTCCTGCCGCCGCCCGTCCAGCCCGGCGGCGATGCCGGTCAGCAGCACCAGCACGCCCGCCAGCACCACGAACACCAGTACCGCCTGCACCGCGTCCGCCAGCTGGTCCATCAGCTTCTGCAGTTCCGCCATGATCTGGCCGATATCCGCGAACACCACGGTGGGGAAGCCGCGCACCAGGGTGCTCATCGCCGTCTTGTCGGCGTCCGGGACATGAAAGCTGGCCAGATAGCTGGCCGGATAGCTTTCCAGCAACTGCCGGGGAAAGACCAGATAGAAGTTGGGGCGGAAGTTGTTCCAGTCGACCGTGCGCAGGCTGGTGATACGCGCCTCGACACTGCCTTCCGCCATTTGCAGGCGCAGGCTGTCGCCCAGCTTCAGGTCGAGGCGTTTCGCCAGTTCGGCCTCCACCGAGACTTCGGCGGCGTCGGGCTTGAACCATGCGCCTTCGGTCAGGGTGTTTTCCTCGGGCAGGATGTCGCTCCAGGTCAGGTTCAGCTCGCGGTCCAAGGCATTGTCGCGGTTGCCGGAATCCGGTTCAGCCTCGGCCGGTTTCTGCACCGCCTTGCCGTTGATCGCCACCAGCCGTCCGCGCACCACCGGATAGAAGGGGGAGGATCGCCAGTGATGTTGTTGAATGACCGCCTGTAACGGCTGCACCTGATCGGCGGGAATGGCGATGGCGAACTGGTTGGGGGTGTCGGCGGGCAGGTCGGCGCGCCATTGCGCCAGCAGCTCGCTGCGCAGGCTGAAGACCAGCAGCATGGCGGTGAGGCCCAGACCCAGCGCCAGCACCTGGCTGATGGTGGCCGCTGGTTGGCGCGCCAGTCCGTCCAGCGCCTGCGCCAGCCGGGACTGACCGCCGCCGCGCTGCCGCCAGCGCCGCAGCGCCAGCCACAACAGGCCGCCGCAGAGGGCCGCCAGCCCCAGGCCGCCCAGCAGCACCAGCGAGGTCAGCCAGAGTTTGCCGGTTTCCAGCGTCATAAGCAGGAACAGGGCGGCCAGCGCCAGCGCGGTCAGGCGCAGCGTCGACCAGTCCGCCGGTTGCAGTTCGCGGCGCATCACCCGCAGCGGCGGCACCTGTGCCAGCTTGAGGAAGGCGGGCAGGGCAAACCCGGCCAGCGTCAGCGTGGCGGTGGCGACGCCGGTCAGCAGCGGCCGGGCAATGGCGAATTCCAGCGTGGTTACCGGCAGCAGTCCGGCCAGCAGCCGGTGCAGCCCCTGCGCGGCGAGAAAACCGGCCAGGCCACCCGCCAGCATCGCCGTCAGCCACAGGAACAGCAGCTGCCAGCCGAACAGCGTCAGCAGTTGCCGGCGGGTGCCGCCCAGACAGCGCATCAGCGCCAACGCATCCAGATGGCGGTCGGCATAGCGGCGGGTGGCCAGGGCGACGGCAATGCCCGACAGCAGCACGGCGGCGATGGCGGCCAGGCTGAGATAGCTGCCCGCGTTATTGATCGGGTCGCTGACGCGCTTGTTACCGCTGCTCACGTCCCGCAGGCGTTCGTGCGGCTCGAGCCGCGGTTTGCCCCAGGCCTGGTAGGTTTGCAGGGCGGAAGGCGGTCCGGCCAGCAGCAGCCGGTAGTTGACGCGACTGCCCGGTTGCAGGATGCCGGTGGCGGGTACATCGGCCAGGTTCATGATCAGGCGGGGCGACAGGGCGGCGAAGCCGTTGCTGCGGTCGGCGTCGCGATCGAGGATGGCGGTGATGCGCAGCGTCGATTCGCCGATTTGCAGGGTATCCCCGTCTTGCGCCTGCAACAGGCCCAGCAGGCGTTCCTCCACCCAGACCGTCCCGGCTGCCGGAATACCGGTCAGGCCGTTGCGCAGCTTCAGTTCGCCGCGCAGGGGGTAGCCGGGGCTGACGGCTTTCACGGTCACCAGCTGGAACTGCTCGCCATGCTGCGCCATGCTGCCGAATTCCAGTGTTTGAGCCTGACGCAGCTGCAGGCGCTGCGCTTCGTCCACCCACATCGGCCGGAGGCCGCGCGTGCTGCTCAGCACCAGATCCGCGCCCAGCAGTTGCGCGGCCTGCTGGCGCATCGCCTGTTCCAGGCTGGTGCTGAAGAAACGCAGGCTGGTGGTGGCGGCGACGGCTAGCGCCAGCGCCGCCAGCAGCAGCGTCAGTTCCCCGGCGCGCCAGTCGCGGCGCAGCAGCCGCCAGGCCAGCGCCCTCATGCTTCCGGCTCCCGCAGGCGGCCGCTGTCCAGGCGCAGGCTGCGGCCGCAGCGTTGCGCCAGCGCCGGGTCGTGCGTCACCAGCACCAGCGTCGCGCCCTGTTCGCGGTTCATGGCGAACAGCAGCTCGATGATCTGCTGGCCGGTGCGGGCGTCAAGGTTGCCGGTAGGTTCGTCAGCAAAGAGGATTTGCGGGCGGCAGGCAAAGGCGCGGGCGATGGCCACCCGTTGCTGTTCGCCGCCGGAGAGCTGGCGCGGCGTGTGTTGCAGCCGTTCGCCCAGTCCCACCCGTTGCAGGCAGTCGATGGCCAGCGCCCGGTCCTCGCGCCCCGCCAGCGGCAGCAGCACGTTTTCCAGCGCCGACAGGTGCGGCAGCAGGTGGAAGGACTGGAAGACGAAGCCGACATGCCGCTGGCGCACTGCCGCGCGGCCGTCTTCATCCAGCCGGCTCAGGTCGTGGCCCAGCAGCGTCACCGAGCCGCCGGACGGCGTATCCAGCCCGGCCAGCAGGCCCAGCAGCGTCGATTTGCCGGAGCCGGACGCACCGACAATGGCGACACTTTCCCCGGCGCGCACCGTGAAATCGGTCTGTTGCAGAATGGTGAGCGGGCCGTCCGGACCGGCGACGCTTTTGCTAAGGTGGCTGACAACCAGAGCATTTTCGGGAACTGTAGTCATGATGCGAGTGAAGGCTGTCCTGCTGGCGGGGCTGCTGGCGTCGACCCTGTCGGCGCAGGCGGCCACGGTGGTGGTTTTCGGCGATAGTATCAGCGCCGCCTATGGTCTGGAGGTCAACAAAGGCTGGGTTGCAAAACTGCAACAGAGGCTGGACCGCGAGCAGCCGGGCAAGCACCAGGTGATCAACGCCAGCGTCAGCGGCGAAACAACGCAGGGCGGGCTGCTGCGCCTGCCCAAGGTCCTGAAGCAATACCAACCCGATGTGCTGGTGCTGGAACTGGGCGGCAACGACGGCCTGCGCGGCCAGCCGCTGCCGCTGATGGCCAAGAACCTGACGGCGATGATCACCCAGGCGCGGCAGCAGCACAGCCGGGTGCTGCTGGTCGGCATGCGTATTCCGCCCAATTACGGCAAGGCCTACACCGAAGCCTTTGCCGCCACCTTCCCCCAAGTCGCCAAGGCGACGAAGACGCCGTTGCTGCCCTTCCTGCTGGAGGGCGTCGGCGGCCGTCCGGAACTGATGCAGGACGACGGCATCCATCCCAATGCGCAGGCGCAGGACCGGCTGGCGGACAACGTCTGGCCGTACCTGAAGCCGCTGCTCAAGCCCTGAAGTGACCGTCGGGTTTCGTTTTCCGCTTCCCCTGCGGCCTCCGGCTTGCTAAATTGATAGTTCCAAAAAAGAACTTGAGTAAAGGCGATGTCGTTTGCAACGATGATGGCTGACGCGAAGGCGTCGGCGCAGGTGGAAATCGAGGCGGGCTGGGGACAGGGACGCGCCAGTTTCGGCGGGCTGGTGGCGGCGGTGCTGCTGGCGCGCCTGTCAGCGGAAGTGCCGTCGGACCGGCGGCTGCGCTCGCTGTCGGTTTCCTTTGTCGGGCCGGTGGCGCCGGGTCCGGCAACGCTGGAAGCGACCGTGTTCCGCAGCGGCAAGTCGGTGACGCAGGCCGAGGCGCGCCTGTTGCAGAACGGTGAAGTGCAGGCGGTGCTGCTGGCCAGTTACGGCACGCACCGCGAATCAACCGTGCGCGTTCCCTCCGTGGAGTTGACGGACATTCCGATCCCGGCGAACGGCCGCACCATGCCCTTCCTGCCGGGCCGCATGCCGGACTTCCTGCAGCAGTTCGAGATGGCCTGGGCGGAAGGCGGCTTCCCGTTCACGGGTCAGGACAAGCCTGACTTCAGCGGCAGTGTCCGTTTTCGCGACACCTCCGCCCCGTTTACGCTCGAACATTTCGTGGCCTTGGTGGACGCCTGGCCGCCGTCGGTGTTGCCGATGCTGAGCACGTTGGCCCCCGCCAGCACGCTGTGCTGGACGCTGGAACTGCTGGAGGAGGCGCTGGACCCGGACCCGACGGCCTGGTGGCATTACCGTGTCCGTACCGACCTCGCCGCTGACGGCTACGGCCACGCCGAGGCGCGGCTGTGGGCGGCCGACGGGCGTCTGGTCGCCGTCAGCCGCCAGACGGTCACGGTGTTTGCCTGACCCTTACTGCAAGGTTGTCCCGGCGGGAACGACGGTCTGGCGGCGTTGCTCCAGCTGCCGCTCCAGCCGGTTGTAGGCCTGCTGCATCTGGCTGTCGCGGGTCTGCTGCTTCTTGGCCTGCAAGGCCTGGTTGAAGGCCTCGTACGGCATCTTCAGCAGGATGTAGGTCTGGAAACGGCCGTTGATGGCCACGGTTTCCCGCTTCACTTCCTCGCAGCCCACCACCGACACGTAATCCACCAGCGAGGTGATGACGCTGTCGTACTGGCCGCTGGCGCTGCCGTTGTTGTCCTGCTGGATCATGCGCTCGTTCCCGGCCAGTTCCTGCTGCAGGTTCTTGGCCAGCGCGTATTCCGCCTGCAATTGCGCCTTCTTCAATGCCAGCGGCAGCTTGTCGCTTTCGCCGATGCCCAGCGCGAAGATGCCGGTGCTGTCCGGGCGGGGCGTCGCCTGCGCCCAGGCGGGCATGGCGTCGATGGCCTTTTCGGCCTGAAGCTGGGCGGACTCGCGACGTTTCTGGTCGAGATGGGCTTCTGCCTTGGCCAGTCCGGCGGCGCTGGGGGAGGAGCTGCAACCTTGCAGCAGGACGATGCTGAATGCCGAGGCGGCGAAAAGGGGTTTGAGCAGCGTGTTCATGGTCTTTTTTCCTGGGTCAGGCATCGGATGATGCTGTCAGGGGAAAAGCAAGGGGAGTGCCAGAACGGGAATTGGTGATAAACCCTTTTAAAACAACGATATTTCAGGTGGTGTGAATCGTTCAAGCGGGAGTGATCCGGCATTTTCCGGCAGGTCACCTGCAAAAAATGCCGGTCAAGTTCAGCCCGAATGCGCCAGCCACTCCCGCAGTTCCTGCTCGAAACAGGCGGTAAACACCTCCGGATGCGGAATCATGCCCTTGTCGGCGGAAATGCCCATCGTCAGCGTGTCCTGATAGCTGAACACGCTCAGGCCGACGCCCATCTTGCCCGACTGCGGCCCGAAGAACACCATGTTGCGGATCGCTTCCCCGGCGAAAAACAGCTGCTCGCGCGGGCCGGGCACGTTGGTCATGGTCGAGGAGGCGTTGTCGTTGAAAGCGTCCATCAGTGCGTGCTGCACGCCGCGCGGCAGCGTGCCCATCACCGACAGCGAGAAATAGGCCAGCACCGCTTCCTTACCGCTCTTGATTGCGTCCATGCCCGCCTTCACCGCGCGCAGGCGGCCGACCGGATCGGCGACGCCCACCGGCAGCGGCAGGTAGATGAACCCGACCTGGTTGCCCAGCACGATCGGTCCGTCCAGCGGCCGCACGTTCACCGGCACCAGCACGCGGAAGGTAATGCCGTCCACCGGCTCGTTGCTCTGCTGGAAGTAGCGGCGCACCGCTCCGGCAGTGGCGGCCAGCACCACGTCGTTGATCTTGCCGCCGTGGGCGTGCGCCAACTTCTTGATGTCCTGCAAGGGCAATTGTCCAGACCAGGCGGTGCCGCGCTGCCCGGTCAGCGGGTGTTTGAAGCTGGTGCGGCTGTCGGGCAGCATCAGCATGCGCGGAAAGGCGACGATCAACTCCCACAACAGTTTCAGTGGGTGATGCTTGGGACGGGAAGCACGCGGGGCCTCGGTGGTATTCTCGACGGCGGCCGCAGCCTTGTCGGTCAGCGACAGCAGTACCCGTACCAGCGCGATGCCGTCGGCGTTGCAGTGATGGATGCGGACGATGATCGCCGCGCCGTCCGGGTGGTTCGGCACCACTTCCAGATCCCACAGCGGATGCTCGAAGTCCAGCTTCTGCCCGGACAGCGTGTCCACGTGCGCCTGAAAGGTTTGCAGCGACGGCTCGGGCAGCGGACGGAAATGCAGGTGGCGATCCAGTTGGAAGTCTTCGTCATCTTCCCAATAGCGGTGGCCGTTGCGCAGGCGCGGCACCTGGCGGAAGCGGTCGAATTTCAGCAGCCGCTCCGTAATCAGCTGTTCCAGCGCCGCCTTTTCCGGCGCGCGGTCGAAGAACAGGATGCCGACCACGATCATGTGGTTCACGTCCCGCTCCATGCTGTACCAGCAGTTGTCGCCCGCCGTCATCGCGTCAGGGGTGTTTTCCGGGCGGAAGGTCAGCCAGGTGCTGGTGATGAACGGCAGGATCAAGGCACCCAGTCCCCAGCCGGGCACCGAGCGCTTCAGGTGGAAAGCGAGCAGCAGCGTCCCCAGCGTCGCGGTCAGGTGGCAGGCCAGGAAGCCGGGCAGGGCGTGCGGCAGGTTCATGAACAGGCCGAGCAGGCCCAGCCCGTTGGCGGCGCGGATGGCGAACTTCAGCGTGGCCACGATTCCGGTTGTTGTCATTATCGGCGGTCCCTGAGGATGGGCTTTGACTCAGTATATCGGGGGCGGGTGGGGAGTAAAGCGGGATTCAATCGTCGTCGCCGGAACGCGGGGCGACAAGCCGCGCCACCGCTTCGCCGATGGCCGCATAACCTTCCGCCGAGGGGTGATAGCCGTCCGCCGCCAGATAGCGCGGGTGCATGTCCATGCCGTAGTCCAGCACCCGGCATCCGGGCAGTCCGGCCAGCGCCCGGCGCAGATGGTGATCCATCAGTCCGGCGCGATGACCGATCACGCCGCGCAGCGGTTGCGGCAGGGCGGTGAAGTGGTGCATCGGCGGCAAGGCCAGGAAGGCGACCGGCGCGGGCGTCTGTCGCCGGATGTCGGCGACCAGATGCCGTAGTTGTTCCCGCCAGTGGCGCGGCGAACTGAAGCCGGTGGTGTCGTTGACGCCGATGCTGACCAGCACCAGATCCGCCGCCTGCAGGTCATCCGGCAGCAGGTCGCGGCGCACGTCGCGGATGCGCGCGCCGTTGCGGCCATGCGCCCGCCAGTGCGCCGGGCGGCCGGTCCGGGCGGCAAAGGCTCTGGCGACGGCCAGTCCGTCCGCCTGGTGCGCCACGCCGACTCCGGCCACCGTCGATTCACCGATCACCACCAGCCGCCACGGCGCGCCTTCACCGGCAAAGGCCCCGTGCTGCGGCCCTGCCGCCTCCGGCAGTCGCAGCGCCGTGCGCCGGGTATGCAGCGCCTGCGGCACCGCCACCGGCATCAGCGCGCCGAAATGCAGCCAGAACCGCAGCGAGCGCCACATGGTTCAGCCCAGTTTCCGGGCGTCTTCACTTAGCACCAGGTCGCCGGGCCGCACGTTCATGGTGATTTTTGCGCTGAAGACTTTGACGCCGTGGGTGTCGAACACGTCCACCGGCACCTCGATGTCGCCGCCCGCCGCCCAGTCCAGGCCTTCGCCGCTGGAGACGGCGCGCAGGTCGGTCTTGGCCTTGGCCAGGTATTGCACGCTCATCGCCTTGGGAATCCAGCGGCAACCGGCGGGAATCGAGGCGTCGGTCATGGTTCCGGCCACCAGCTCCGCCATGTTGCACATGGCGATGGCGTGCACGGTGCCGAGGTGGTTGGTGACCTCGCGGCGGAAGGGCATGGTAATTTCGGCGAAATTGGGACGAAGTTCGGTGAACTGGGCGTTAATGGTGCTGAAGAAAGGGGCGATCTGGCCGATCATGCCGCTGAACGCGGCATTGCCGACACTGTTGTACATGGTGAGCAGCTGACTCATGACACATACCTCACGGGACGGAAAAACGTAAGGCCGGATCAACCGGCCTTACGTGTATACGGCAATTCCTGCTTGTTTGCCCCGCGCGGGCGTGAACGGTCAGTTCACTTCTTTTCCGGCGTCCAGCCCTTGGGGCGTTCGTAGTCCGCGTTGCTCAGGAATTTTTCACGCTGCTCGGACAGGAAGGTTTGCGCCTCGGGCTGCATCACGTTGAGATGGTTCTCGTTGATCAGCATCGTCTGGTGCTTCAGCCATTCTTGCCAGGCCTGCTTCGACACGGTGTCGAACAGCGCCTGCCCCTTGGGGCCGGGGAAGGGCGGGAATGCCAGGCCTTCCAGTTCCTGCTGGTATTTGCGGCACATCACGGTACGGGTCATGGTTTTCCTCCTCAGCCGATACGGACGCGGGCGCGCGCCACGGCGGCCAGCACCTGGTTCGGGGCGGTACCGCCGATATGGTTGCGGGCGTTGACCGAACCTTCCAGCGACAGCACGTCAAACACGTCCTGTTGAATGGTATCGCTGAACTGGCGCAGTTCGTCCAGCGTCATCGCGCCGAGATCCTTGCCGGTCTGCACGCCATAGGCCACGGCCTTGCCGACGATTTCATGGGCGTCGCGGAAGGCGGTGCCACGCTTCACCAGATAATCGGCCAGGTCGGTGGCGGTGGCGAAACCGCGCAGTGCCGCTTCGCGCATCGATTCGCGGTTCGGCTTCAGCGCCGGCACCATGTCGGCGAAGGCGCGCAGGCAACCCTTCAGCGTGTCGATGGCGTCGAACAGCGGCTCCTTGTCTTCCTGGTTGTCCTTGTTGTAGGCCAGCGGCTGGCCCTTCATCAGCGTCAGCAGGCTGATCAGGTGGCCGTTGACGCGGCCGCTCTTGCCGCGCACCAGTTCCGGCACGTCCGGGTTCTTCTTCTGCGGCATGATGCTGGATCCGGTGCAGAAGCGGTCGGGAATGTCGACGAACTTGAACTGCTGCGAATTCCACAGGATCAGCTCTTCGCTCATGCGCGACAGGTGGGTGACGGTCAGTGCGGCGGCGGCGCAGAACTCGATGGCGAAATCACGGTCGGACACGGCGTCCAGCGAGTTCTCGCACACGGCCTCGAAGCCCAGCAGCTCGGCGGTATAGGCGCGGTCGATGGGGTAGGTGGTTCCGGCCAGCGCGGCCGAGCCCAGCGGCAGGCGGTTGACGCGCTTGCGGCAGTCGGCCAGGCGCTCGCCGTCGCGCACCATCATCTCGAACCAGGCCAGCAGGTGGTGGCCGAAGGTCACGGGCTGGGCGGTTTGCAAATGGGTGAAACCGGGCATGATGGTGTGGGCCTCGCGTTCGGCAAGGTCGAGCAGGCCGGTCTGCAGGCGGCGGACTTCGCCGAGCAGGAAGTCGATTTCATCGCGCAGGTAGAGGCGGATGTCGGTGGCGACCTGGTCGTTGCGGCTGCGGCCGGTGTGCAGTTTCTTGCCGGTGATGCCGATACGGTCGGTCAGGCGCGACTCGATGTTCATGTGCACGTCTTCCAGGTCGACGCGCCATTCGAAGTTGCCGGATTCGATGTCCGCGCGGATGGCGGTCAGCCCTTCGATGATGGCATCGCGCTCGGCTTCGGTCAGCACGCCGGCGCGGGCCAGCATGGTGGCGTGGGCGATGGAGCCCTGGATATCGTGACGGTACAGTCGCTTGTCAAAATTGACAGACGCGGTGAATTCGGCCACAAAGGCGTCTGTGGCTTCACTGAAGCGACCGCCCCACATGGAAGATGACGTAGTGCTCATAGGGAAATGGAGTCAGGGTGAAAAAATAACGATAACGAGTATATCAGGAATCATGTCCGAAACCCCCCGACCCGCGCCGGACGCCAATACCCCGGCCGGGGATGATTTTTTCCTGCCCGATTTCTGCAATATGGAGGCGGTGCTGAAGCTGCTGGTGGTCAGCCAGTTGCTGGCGGTTTTCCTGCTGATGACGGAAATGGTGACCTTGAGCCCCTTTCCGTGGGTGGCGCTGGGGCTGAAGTCGCTGCTGCTGTCCTGGGTGGCGATGAGTTCGGCCGGCCTGTTCTGCGCTTTGCGCCCGCAATTGATGAAAATGCGTCGCTCCTATGCCGCGTTCGTGATTTTTTTCCTGTTTCTGGCGCTGGTGGCGTTTTTTACCTTTCTGGCCGAAGGCGTGCTGCTGTTCCTGAACATCCGCCAGCCGGGCGAGGTCAAGTTGTTGCTGGCGCTGGTGCGTAATCTGGTCATGGGCGGCATTATCGCCGGGCTGGTGCTGCGGTACTTTTTCTTACAGGAACAGCTGCTGCGCCGTCAGCGCACGGAGCTGACCGCGCGCCTGCAGGCCTTGCAGGCGCGCATACGGCCGCATTTCCTGTTCAACTCGATGAATATTATCGCCAGCCTGATTTCGGTTGACCCGGATCTGGCGGAAGAGGTTGTGGAAGACCTCTCGACCCTGTTCCGCGCCAGCCTCAAGGCCGAAGGCGAGGTGCCGCTGGCGGATGAGCTGTCGTTGTGCGAGCGCTACCTGAATATCGAGAAACTGCGGCTGGGCAGCCGCCTGAACCTCGATTGGCGGGTGGAAAATTTGCCGTTGGGTCTCAGAATTCCCGCGTTGACCTTGCAACCGCTGCTGGAAAATGCCATTTATCACGGAGTGGAACCGGCATCGGGGCCCGCGACCGTAACCATTCTGGTGACATGGACCGGCCAGGAGGTGACGATCGTCATCACAAACCCGTATTATCCGGACAGGCGTAGTCAGCACAAAGGGAACCGTATGGCGCTGGGCAATATCCGGGAACGCTTGCGCGCGCATTACGGGGAAAAGGCTAAACTGCAATCACAAGCAACTGAAAACCTGTACACCACCTACCTGAGTTATCCCTTTGCTCTGGTGCCGCAGGTCGCGAAACCTCTCCAAGAATAGAGATAACAGTGGAGGCCCTATGAAAGTTCTGGTTTGTGACGACGAGGCGTTGGCCCGGGATCGTCTGGTGCGCATGTTGCGCGACGCCGCCAACTGCGAAGTGGTCGGCGAGGCCGAGAACGGCCTGGACGCCCTCAGCAAGGTGGCGACCCTGACCCCCGACCTCGTGCTGCTGGATATCCGCATGCCGGTCATGGACGGCATCGCCTGCGCCGAGGAGCTGGCCCGCTTGCCCAATCCGCCCGCCGTGATTTTCATCACCGCATTTGATGAGCATGCGCTGGCCGCCTTTCAGGTGGAGGCCATTGGCTACCTGTTGAAACCGGTGCGCCGCGACCAGTTGAACGAAGCCCTGTCCCGCGCCACCCGCGTCAACCGCGCCCAGCTGCAGCATATTCGCGAGCAGGCCAACGATGACGGCAAGCCCGGCGCCACCCGTAACCACATCACCGCCCGCACCCACCGCGGCCTGGAACTGGTGCCGCTGGACGAAATCTACTATTTTCTGGCCGACCAGAAGTATGTCACCGTGCGCCATACCAAGGGGCAGGTGCTGATCGACGAAACCCTCAAGGAGCTGGAAACCGAATTCGGCGACCGCTTCATCCGCGTCCACCGCAACGCCCTGATGTCCGCCACCTATCTGGAAGGGTTGGAGCTGCTGCCTTCGGGCCAATACCAGGTCCGGCTCAAGGGGATTCCTGACAAGCTGCTGGTCAGCCGGCGTCATTTGGCGGATATCCGCGATAAAATGCATAATTTGTGATAAAAAGGGTGGCTGCCGCCACCGCCCGCGGACGGCAAACAGAATAACGTCATCACAAAAAGAAGAGCCGCATGCCTTGCGGCTGGGGTTGTTTTATGGGTAAGTGGATGTTTTTCCGCCACATTTTCGCGCTGTTTGCCCTTGTTGTGACCTTGGCCGGTTGTAGCAGCCTGTCCACCATCAAATCCGATGAGCCCGAAAAATACGTCCTCGCGCCCAGCGCCAACGAGGCGCGGCATTTCTTTACGCGCAGCGGCCTGCATCTGTTCGGGCAATGGTGGATGCCCTCCGGCAGCCCCAAGGCCATCGTGCTGCTGGTGCATGGCACGGCGGTTCATTCCGGTTTCTATGATCCTTGGGCGAAAGACCTGACCTCGCGCGGCTATGCCGTTTTCGGGATTGACCTGCGCGGTTGGGGGCAATCCCAGGGCTATGGCGCCCGTCGCGGCTCCGTCGGCAAGATTGATGAATATGTCGAGGATGTGGAAATCGCCCGCCGCGAGGTCCGCCGCCGCTTCCCCGGCAAGCCGGTCTATCTTCAGGGCGAGTCCCTGGGCGGCGCGGTGGTGCTGATGGCCAGCATCTCCGGCCGTGTGGCGAGTGACGGCCTGATCCTGAATGCTCCGGCGATCCAGCTGAATCCCGGACACATCCTGCCCGCCAGCGTCGGTAATTTCGGGTTGTGGACCGCGGCGCAAAGCGCCCGCCATATGGCGCAGACGCCGCTGTTGCCGGTCTGGAAGAGCCTGACCTGGACCATCGTCAAGGATCCCGCGGTCAAGCAGCGTTACTGGGAAGATCCGTTCACCGCCCACAAGGCCCTGCCGGGCAGCTTTCTGGTGGCGATGCAGGATGTGACCCAGCGGCTCCAGCTCAACATCAATAACGTACGCGTGCCGTTCCTGGTGATGCACGGCACCCGTGATGCCCTGGTGGCGAAGGAAGGCAGCGAGTTGCTGATGGCCAAGGCGGTCAGCACCGACAAAACGATCAAGATCTACGAAGGCATGCGTCACGCCACCCTGCACGATGTCGACAAGGACAAGGTATGGAGCGACGTGACCTCCTGGCTGGACACCCACGCGGATAAAGCGATCGCCGCCAAGGCATTGAACCCGGATCCCACCGAGATTTCCGATTCCGGAGAGGACGACGACAGTCAGAAGACCGCCTTCCGTTCCCGTTACCAACAACTGACCATGACCACGAGGAATTGATCCATGAAGAAACTGATCGGTGCGGCGCTGCTGGCAGCGGCCCTGACAGGATGTGCCACGGGGATGAGCCCGGTCAACGGCACCTTCTACACCAACGTGACCGGCCCGCTGGCTGCGACGGATAACCCCGAGAAGCCGACCAAGATCGGTCGTTCGACCGCGCGTTCCATCCTGGGCGTTTATGCCGTGGGTAACGCCAGCATCGAGCAGGCGGCGAAGAATGCCGGCATCACCCGCATTCACCATGTGGATTATGAAACCCAGAGCATCATGGGTGTCATCGCCGACGTGACTATCGTCGTTTACGGCAACTGATCGTCCTGTCGCACCCGGGCGGAAGCTATCCGCCCGGGTGCCGTGCTCTGGTGTTTCCCCTTTCTCTTGCTTCTTCCAGCCTTCATAATCCGCTTCAGTTCTTTCCCATTTTCAGGCGTCATTCATGAAAACCCTCCGCATCGCCACCCGCAAGAGCCCGCTCGCCCTGTGGCAGGCCGAATATGTCCGTTCCTTGCTGATGCACCACCACCCCGGCCTGACGGTAGAGCTGGTGACCTTCACGACGCAGGGCGACCGTATCCTGGATGCGCCGCTGGCCAAGATCGGCGGCAAGGGCCTGTTCGTGAAGGAACTGGAAACCGCGATGCTGGAAGGGCAGGCCGATATCGCCGTCCATTCGATGAAGGATGTGCCGATGGAGTGCCCGGGCGGTCTGGGCATTGTCACCATCTGCCCGCGTGAAAATCCGCTGGACGCGCTGGTATCCAATCGTTACGCCTCGCTGGAGCAGTTGCCGCAAGGCGCGGTTGTCGGCACCTCCAGCCTGCGTCGCCAGTGCCAGTTGCGCGCGCTGCGTCCGGATCTGGTGCTTAAGGATCTGCGCGGCAATGTCGGTACGCGCCTGGGCAAGCTGGATGCCGGGGAGTATGACGCGATCGTTTTGGCCAGCGCCGGGTTGCTGCGGCTGGGTATGCCGGAGCGGATCACCCAGTATCTGGGCGATGAATTGCTGCTGCCGGCCGTGGGCCAGGGCGCGGTGGGCATTGAGGCGCGTCAGGACGATGCTGAAACCCTGAAACTGCTGGCGCCGCTGCATCATGCCGCCACCGCCACCTGCGTGCTGGCCGAGCGGGCCATGAACCGCCGCCTGCATGGCGGTTGCCAGGTGCCGATCGCCGGTCATGCCGTATTGCGCGGCGACCAGCTCAGCCTGCGCGGGCTGGTCGGCAGTCTGGACGGCAAGACCCTGTTGCGTTCGGCAGCCGACGCGGCGACACCCGCCGAAGCGGAGGCGCTGGGTATTGAAGTGGCGGAAGCCCTGTTGGTGCAGGGCGCGGCCGAGCTGCTGGCGGCGCCGGCTTTGCACGGATGACAATCCCCGAGGCGGCCGACCGGCCATTGACTGGCCTGAGCGTCGTCAATACCCGGCCTGCCGGCCGCGCCACGGTGCTCGATGCGGCCCTGCGTGCAGTCGGTGCGACTGTTCACGCCTTGCCCCTGCTGGAAACTGAGCCGTTACCGTTATCTCCCGTTCAGCGGCAGATGGTTCAGGATCTGGACCGGTATCGCGTCGTGTTCGTCGTGAGTCCCACGGCGGCGGCGCTGGGTCTGGACTCCTTGCGGGATTACTGGCCGCAATGGCCGGTCGGTCAGGTCTGGATCGCGGTCGGAGCCGCGACCGCCCGTGAATTGGCCGGGGCCGGGCTGTCGCCGCTGACTCCGACGATTGAAACCAGTGAAGGCGTGCTTTCCCTGCCGCCGATACAGACGTTACAGCCTGGCGACCGCGTACTGGTGCTGCGCGGCGAGGGCGGCCGCAATCTGGTGCGCGATTGGCTGCAGGCCAAGGCCGTGCAGGTGGACTATCTGGATCTCTATCGCCGCCGCCTGCCCGCCGCTGCCGCCGGGCAGTGGCGATCGTTGCGCCAGGACCGGAAGCCGGATGCCATCGTCCTCACCAGCGGGGAGTCGCTCCGTCACTGGCTGGCGCTGGGTGGGGATGAAGCCCGCCTGCTGCCGGCCGTGGTGATCAGCGAGCGTCTGGGCGCCGAGGCCATGCGGCTGGGTGTCGCGGTGGTGCTGGTTGCGGCCAGTACGCGTCCGGAAGACGTGATTGCCGCGCTCCGGGCTTGGCGGGAGGCGTCAGCGCGTGGTATTGATTAGCCCTTCCATTTTTCAGCCGCAGCAGGGTTACTTGCCATGACAGACATCCGCCGGTCCCTGGGCTATGCCGCCCCGGTCAAGACGCGATTCCGTCAGGCATTCATCCGGGTGCTGCTGCTGGCAGCAGTCATTGCGGCCGGTTTCATGGCGTGGCAGCTCCGGCAACAGGATCTGGCGGCGCAACAGCAGCGTCAACAGGCGCTGGAACACCAGCTGGCCCAGTTGCAGCAATCCCGGGATCTGCTGTCCGGCGAACTGGCCGCCGTGCGTCGCCAGCAGGGAGATCTGGCCGCCCGTCTGGACGCCATGACCAAGACCTTGTCGCCGGAACAGCGCCGCCAGTGGCTGACGGACGAAGTGGCGTACTACCTGGATATGGCGGAACAGCACTTGCAGCTGCAGCAGGATGTGACTCCCGCCTTGCGCCTGGTAGAGCTGGCGGACAGCCTGTTGTCCCGGCAAGCCGATCCGGGGCTGGCCTTGCTGCGTGAAGGCCTGGCGGCTGACCGCCTGAGCCTGCTGGCCGCGCAACAGGTCGATCGCGCCGGATTATCCGTACGGCTTGATGCGCTCAAGCAACAGGCGGCGCGCATGGCCCTGCCGATGCATGTCGGCAGCCCGCAAGCCAGCCGTGTCGACCCGGCCCGCGTTGCGGCGTCTTCAGTCTGGGAAAAGGGTTGGCAATCTTTCCGTCAGTTGATCACCATCCGGCGTTACGATGCCCCGGTGCGACCCCTCTTGGGTGATGACCAGCGCTGGCTGTTGCAGCAGTCCGTCTATCTGGAGCTGACGCAGGCGCAGTTGGCGCTCTGGCGGAACCAGAATGCCCGCTATCACCAAAGCCTGGAGGATGTGCGCGTCCTGTTGAAGGATTACACCGCGCTCAGTCCCGGCATTGCCGTCGTCCAGCAGGAGCTGTCGGCCTTGTCGGCGGAAACCCTGCCCGATATTCCCTTAGCACTGACGCAATCGCGCCACGCCTTGTCGGCCTTGCGTGAGCTCCATCCCGCCATCGCCATTCCGGCTGAAGGGACCCGTTCATGACCCTGTTCCTGGCGCTGATTGCCGCCCTGGTTCTGGGGGGCGGGCTTGGCTGGCTGTTCCTGAACGATCCCGGTTATGTCCTGATCGCCTGGCACCAGACGTCCGTCGAGGTGTCGTTATCCCTGGCGGTGCTGATGCTGGTGCTGGTATCCGTGGTCGGTCTGGTAGGGCTGGAGTTGCTGTTGGGTGTGTTCGGCCTGCGCCGCATCATCCTGCAATGGTCCGACCAGCGCAAGGTTCGCCGCGCCGGGGCGTTGCTGGCCGAAGGCGTCGGCTTGTTGCAGCGCGGCGAAGCTGCTCGTGGTGAAAAGCGTCTGATGCAGGCGGTCAAATTGTCGCCTCACCCCTTCGCCGCGGCATCGATAGCCAGCGACTCCGCCCGCCGCCGCCATGAATTCCGTCTGGCCGAAGATTATCTCGATATGGCGACAGGCGCCGCCGATCATCTGCCCTTGGAACTGGCGCGTGTACGCATCTGGATTGACGGCGGCCAGTGGGAGGCCGCCGCCGCGCGCCTGAAGAGCCTGCACAGCCATTACCGTAGGGAACCGGCGCTGGCCGAATTACTGGTGGATGTCCTGATCCGTCTGCAGGCCTGGGAGGATCTGGCGGGCTGGATGCCAAAGCTGTCCGGGATGCTGGGCCATGAACGGGCAGTGGCATTGGCGGTGGATGCGCACCGGCAGATTATGGGCTGGATGGCACAGACCGGGAGCCGGGTGGAGCGTGCCGCGTCGCTCAGGCGGCTCAAGGCCTATTGGGAGGCCGTGCCCGCCGCCCTGAAGCAACAGCCCGATCTGGTGGAGGCCTATGCCGAAGCCATGGTGCGGCAGGGCTTTGATGATGAGGCCGAGCCGGTGGTGCGGGAAGCTCTCGGACATCACTGGCATAACGGCCTGATCGCCCTGTACGGCCGCATTCGTTCGTCCTATCCGGATGAAGCATTGCAGCAGGCGCGCGCCTGGCAGTCGAAACGCCCGCAAAGCCCCTTGCTGCTGTTGACCCTGGGGCGGCTGTACCTGCAAAACCGCGATTGGGATGCCGCCCGCGCCAGCTTTGAGCAAAGCCTCAGCCTGGGCAAAAGCACCGAAACCTATGCCGAGTATGTCCGCCTGCTGCAACATCTCAATGATCCCGAGTCCGCCCACTACCTGGTAGCCGGGTTGCAGCAACTGACGCAGCGCCCCTTGCCTCACTTTCCGATGCCCTAAGGTTCCGTGATGTCCCAGTCCCCGCTCCAAGATTTTCCGATGATCCAGAAGCAGGTGGTTGCTTGGGGCGATATGGACGCCTTCGGACACGTCAATAACGCCAATTACTACCGTTATTTTGAAAGCGTCCGCATCAGCTACCTGCAAGCCATCGGCGCGTTGGATCAGTTGGAAGCCTGCAATCCGGTGGTATCGGCGAACAGTTGCCGTTTCCTGAAGCCGGTCACGTATCCGGATACCCTGGAACTGGGCGCGCGGGTCGTTGAATTGCGAGGCTCGGGTTTCCGCATGGAGTATGTGCTGGTCAGCAGTCGTCAGCAGGCTGTGGTTGCGACAGGCGAAGCGGTAGTGGTCATGGTGGCGGCCGGAGGCGGTAAGCTGGCGCTGTCCGATGTTCTGCGCCAGTCCATTTTCCGCCTGGAGGCGACCGTCGGCCACACCCCGGCCAGTTGAACGACGCGCCTTAGCGGTCTGCGGACGGTTTCAGGGTCGCCGTATCAAGCTTTCGCAAAAAGCCGGGATTGCCGCGCCAGATGCGGTTGAAGCGGAAATCGAACATTTCTGCAATGGCCTGATCCGCCGTCCAGCCCTCCATCACCATCCGGTATGCCGCTACCGAATAGCCGGTTCGATCCCTCCCTTGCTGACAGTGCACGAAAACGGCCCCATGCCCTTGACGGCGGACATTCTCCACTTCCTGCAGGAACTGTTTCAGCTGCCCGGCATCCGGACTCCAGGCCTTCATCGGGATCTGGATATAGCGAAGCCCCGTTCCCGCCAGCAGCGGTTCATCGCTATTGTCCTCGCCGATCCGGAGATTGATGACGGTCGTTACACCGGCTTTTTCCAGGGCTTGAAAACCTTCACGGCTGGGCTGGGCGCCACGCCACAGCGTCGGCGAGACCTTGGCAAAGTTGATGACGCCCGGAAGGCAGGTGTCGCACGGGTGTGTGGTGGCCGGTCGGGGCAGGGGAGGCGGAGCGGTTGCGCAACCGGCCGCGGTCAGGGCGGCCAACGTCAGACCAATGTCCCGCAGGTGTCGCATCCCAATATGCCTGAGAGAGCCTGGAACAAATTTCTGCACAAAAAATATCCGATAAACGGTTCTTCCAGAAAATACTGTAAGACTTGCCAAGCCAGAACGCAATCTATACAATTCGCGGCGCTGAAAGTGGCAATCCCCGCATTGCCGCTCATTGTCACCTGCGTGGAACCATTGTGAGCCGACCCCAGCCGCTCGTCGATGCGACACCAGCCTGGCGCCTTCTGAAGGGGCAGGTGGTGGTTGCAATTGTACTGACCTTGCTGGTCATGTTGTCGGGTGTTCACTCCGGGATGTCCGCAGGTATCGGCGCGGGAATCGCAGTCGCCGGCAGCGCCTATTTCGCTGTGCAGGCCTTTCGTCATGCCGGCGCAGCATCGGCCAGGCAGATCGTGAAAAGTTTCTACAAGGGAGCGGCAGGCAAGTTTGCCTTGACTGTCCTCCTCTTCGCCGCCGCCTTTGGCATGGTTCCGAACCTGCAGGCGGGCTGGGTGCTGACCGGTTTCTTTTTGGTGCAGCTTGTGGCGTGGCTGAGTCCCTTGCGGGACGCGTTGCGCGACAGGTCCTAACGGGTGCAGTTATGGCTGGAAATTCCGCAGAATATATTAAGCATCACCTTACCAATCTGACCTACGGCGAATTGCCGGCAGGCTATGTGCGTCATGGCGAGCATGGTGAGGAAGTCCTCTCGGCGGCAACCTGGACTATCGCGCACAATGGTGACGAAGCTCATGCCATGGGGTTCAAGGCGATTCATCTGGATTCCATGGGCTGGTCCATTGGTCTGGGCCTGATTTTCTGCCTGATTTTCCGCATGGTCGCCAAGAGCGCCACCAGTGGCGTGCCCGGCGGTCTGCAGAATTTCATTGAAACGATCGTCGAATTTGTCGACACGAACGTCCGTGATACTTTTCACGGCAAGTCTTCACTGATCGCCCCGCTGGCCCTGACGATTTTCTGCTGGATCTTCCTGATGAATTTCATGGACTTGATTCCGGTTGACTTTATTCCGTCCGCCGCGCAGGCGTTGGGTTTCCATTACATGAAAGTGGTGCCGTCCACCGACCCCAACATTACGCTGGGCATGTCGATCTCGGTATTCCTGCTGGTCCTGTTCTACAGCATCAAGATGAAGGGTGTGAGCGGTTTTGCCGGTGAGCTGGCACTGAATCCGTTCAATCCGAGCAATCCCGTGCTCAAGGCGTTTTTCATTCCCATCAACCTGATTCTGGAAGGTGTGACCCTGATTGCCAAGCCGGTATCCCTGGGCCTGCGACTGTTCGGCAACATGTATGCCGGCGAGCTGATCTTCATCCTGATTGCGCTGCTGCCGTTCGGTTTGCAGTGGATGCTGTCGGTGCCCTGGGCCATCTTCCACATTCTGGTCATCACGCTGCAGGCATTCATCTTCATGATGCTGACCATCGTGTACCTGAGTATGGCCAGTGAGCATCACTGATAACCCTTTTTCCCTTTAAACACTACGACGCAGAGGTAATTACAATGGAAACCGTGATTGGCTTGACCGCTATCGCCGCCGCTATCCTGATCGCTTTCGGTGCCCTGGGTACCGCCGTTGGCTTCGGCCTGCTGGGTGGCAAGTTCCTGGAAGGCGTTGCCCGTCAGCCCGAACTGGCTCCGCAATTGCAGGTCAAGATGTTCATCGTCGCCGGTCTGCTCGATGCCGTCCCCATGATCGGCGTGGGTATTGGTCTGTTCTTCGTGTTCGCCAACCCGTTCATCGGCATGCTGAAGTAATTCGTCAGACGCAATTTTTCCCGCAACTGCCGAATGAGGTGTTAGTGTGAACATTAATCTGACCCTGTTGGGGCAGGCCATTTCGTTTGCGCTCTTCGTGTTCTTCTGCATGAAGTTCGTCTGGCCGCCGCTGACGGCTGCCTTGGCTGAACGGCAGAAGCGCATTGCAGACGGCCTCAGCGCCGCTGACAAGGCGCAACGTGATCTGGCTTCCGCCCAAGACCAGGTGGCTAATGAGATGAAGGCCGTGAAGGATCAGGCAGCCCAGCTGCTCGATCAGGCTCACCGCCGTGCCACTCAGATGGTCGAAGAAGCCCGCGCCCAGGCCCAGGCTGAAGGCGAGCGCATCAAGGCCCAAGCCCGCGAAGAGATCGAGCAGGAAATCAACCGCGCCCGTGACGCGCTGCGCGCCCAGGTGGCGGCGCTGGCTATCGCTGGCGCCGAGAAGATCCTGCAAGCCCAGGTTGACGCCCAGGCCCATGCAGCAATGCTCAACCAGTTGGCGACTGAGCTCTAAACAGTAGGCGGTGAAACATGGCTGAACTAACCACTGTGGCGCGCCCCTACGCCAAGGCTGCCTTTGCCCATGCACAGGAAAAGGGCCAGCTGGCCGAGTGGTCCGCCCAACTCGCTCTCGCTGCAGCGCTGGCCGGGGATGCCGAATTTACGGCCTACCTGACCCGTCCCAGCATGACGGTGGAGCAGCAAACCGGCGCATTCTTTACTGCTGCCGGTGACCAGTTGAGCGCAGACGGTCGTAATTTCGTGGCTTTCGTCGCCCAGAACAAGCGTTTGGCCGCCCTGCCTGCCATTGCCGAGATTTTCGAGCAAATGAAGGCGGATGCCGAGCGTACCGCCGATGTCCAGGTGACCAGTGCTTTCGAGATGACGGATGTCCAGCAGCAGGCCCTTGCCGGCCAGCTTGCCGCCCGTCTCGGCCGCAAGGTGACCGTCAATGCGCAGGTGGATTCGTCGTTGATCGGCGGCGCCATCATTCGCACCGGCGATCTGGTGATTGATGCCTCCGTGCGCGGCAAACTGGCGAAACTGAGCGCCACCCTGAATTCATAATTTTTGAGGAACTGCGCATCATGCAGCAACTGAATCCTTCCGAGATCAGTGCGCTGATCAAACAGCGTATCAGCGATCTCAACGCCACCTCCGAGGCCCGTAATGAAGGCACGGTGGTGAAGGTGTCTGACGGTATCGTCCGCATTCACGGCCTCGCCGATGTCATGTACGGCGAAATGATCGAGTTCGAAGGCGGCCTCTTCGGCATGGCCCTGAACCTGGAACAGGATTCAGTCGGTGCTGTGGTGCTGGGTGGCTACCTCGACCTGCAGGAAGGCCAGAAGGTGCGTTGCACCGGCCGCATCCTGGAAGTGCCGGTGGGTCCGGAAATGCTGGGTCGCGTCGTTGACGCCCTCGGCAAGCCGATCGACGGCAAGGGCCCGATCAACGCCAAGATGACCGACGCGGTCGAAAAAGTGGCCCCGGGCGTGATCTGGCGTAAGTCGGTCGACCAGCCGGTGCAAACCGGCTACAAGGCCGTCGACTCCATGATCCCCATCGGCCGTGGCCAGCGCGAGCTGATCATTGGCGACCGTCAGACCGGCAAGACCGCGATGGCGATCGACACGATCATTGCGCAGAAGGGTTCCGGCATCAAGTGCGTGTACGTCGCCGTGGGTCAGAAGCAATCGACCATCGCCAACGTTGTGCGCAAGCTGGAAGAATACGGTGCGATGGAATACACCACCGTGGTTGCCGCCGCCGCCGCCGATCCTGCTTCCATGCAGTTCCTGGCGCCGTACTCCGGTTGCACCATGGGCGAATACTTCCGTGACCGCGGCGAAGACGCCCTGATCATTTATGATGATCTGTCCAAGCAGGCCGTGGCTTATCGCCAGATCTCGCTGCTGCTGCGCCGTCCGCCCGGACGTGAAGCTTACCCCGGCGACGTGTTCTATCTCCACAGCCGTCTGCTGGAGCGCGCTTCCCGCGTGTCCGAAGAGTATGTCGAGAAGTTCACCAACGGTGAAGTGAAGGGCAAGACCGGCTCGCTGACCGCGCTGCCGATCATCGAAACGCAAGCCGGCGACGTGTCCGCTTTCGTTCCGACCAACGTGATCTCGATCACCGACGGCCAGATCTTCCTCGAAACCTCGCTGTTCAACTCGGGTATCCGTCCGGCCGTCAACGCCGGTATCTCGGTGTCCCGCGTCGGTGGCGCCGCCCAGACCAAGATCATCAAGAAGCTGTCCGGCGGTATCCGTACCGCGCTGGCCCAGTATCGTGAACTGGCGGCATTCGCCCAGTTCGCGTCCGATCTGGACGAAGCGACCCGCAAACAGCTGGAACATGGTCAGCGTGTGACAGAACTGATGAAGCAGAAGCAGTTCGCACCGCTGAACATCGCCGACATGTCCGTTTCCATCTTTGCCGCTAACGAAGGTTATCTGCAGGATGTGGCGGTCGCCAAGGTCGGGGCTTTCGAAGCCGGTCTGCACAGCTATATGAACAGTCAGCACAAGGCCTTGATGGACAACATCAACGCCACCGCTAACTACAACGGCGAGATCGAAGCCGAGCTGTGCAAGGGTATCGAAACCTTCAAGGCTACCCAGACCTGGTAAGTCGTAACTTGCCGGTCGGACCTTGTCCGATCGGCATAACAACTCGGTGAGACTATGGCCGGCTTAAAAGAGATTCGCAGCAAGGTCGCCAGCATCAAGAGCACGCAGAAGATTACGAAAGCGATGCAATTGGTGGCAGCCTCCAAAATGCGCAAGGCGCAAGAGCGCATGGTATCGGGTCGCCCCTATGCCCAGAAGATGCGCCGTGTGATCGCCCATCTGGTACAGGCCAATCCGGAATACAAGCACCCCTACATGGTGGAGCGTCCGGTCAAGCGTGTCGGATATATTGTCGTGTCTTCGGATCGCGGCCTGTGCGGCGGCCTGAACATCAACGTGTTCAAGCGGGTTGTACAGTCGGTGAAGTCCTGGCGCGAGCAGGGCGTGGAAGTGGAATTCTGCCTGATCGGGCAAAAGGCCACCACCTTCTTCAAGTCGGTGGGCGGCAAGGTTGTGGCGGTGAAGACCCATATGGGTGATGCACCGGCCATTGATCAACTGATCGGCACAGTCAAGGTCATGCTGGACTCCTTCAATGAAGGCCATCTTGACCGGATTTACCTGGTGCACAACCAGTTTGTGAACACCATGACCCAGAAGCCTGTCATGGAACAACTGGTGCCGCTGCCCACGGATGAAAACAGCAACCTGAAGCGCGAACACGGCTGGGATTACCTGTATGAGCCGGAAGCAGCGCCGCTGCTGGACGCCCTGATGGTGCGTTTCATTGAATCCCAGGTGTATCAAGGGGTTGTGGAGAACATCGCCTGCGAGCAGGCCGCCCGTATGGTTGCCATGAAGGCGGCGACCGATAATGCCGGCAGTCTGATCAAGAGTTTGCAGCTGGTGTACAACAAGCTGCGTCAGGCAGCCATTACCCGCGAAATTTCCGAAATCGTCGGCGGCGCCGCCGCGGTTTAAGCGCAGTATTCAGTTTAAGAGGAAAATCCGATGAGCAGCGGTCAAATCGTTCAGATTATCGGTGCAGTTATCGACGTCGAGTTTCCGCGTGACAGCGTGCCGAAGGTCTATGACGCCCTGAAAGTGGATGGCACCGCCACCACTCTCGAAGTGCAACAACAGCTGGGCGACGGTGTGGTTCGCACCATCGCCATGGGTTCCACCGAAGGCCTGAAGCGTGGTCTGCCGGTCAGCAACACCAATGCCCCCATCTCCGTGCCGGTCGGCGTCAAGACCCTCGGCCGCATCATGGACGTGTTGGGTGCTCCGATTGACGAAGCCGGCCCGATCGGCGAAGAAATCCAGTGGTCGATCCACCGCAAGGCGCCGTCTTATGACGAACAGTCCGGCGGCACCGAGCTGCTGGAAACCGGCATCAAGGTTATCGACCTGCTGTGCCCGTTCGCCAAGGGCGGTAAAGTCGGCCTGTTCGGCGGTGCCGGTGTCGGCAAGACCGTGAACATGATGGAACTGATCAACAACATCGCCAAGGCGCACAGCGGTCTGTCCGTGTTCGCCGGCGTGGGTGAGCGTACCCGTGAAGGGAACGACTTCTACCACGAAATGAAGGATTCCGGTGTGGTTGACAAGGTCGCGATGGTATACGGCCAGATGAACGAGCCTCCCGGAAACCGTCTGCGCGTGGCGCTGACCGGCCTGACCATGGCGGAATACTTCCGTGATGAAAAGGACGAAAGCGGCAAGGGTCGTGACGTGCTGTTGTTCGTGGACAACATCTACCGTTACACGCTGGCCGGTACCGAAGTGTCCGCGCTGCTGGGCCGTATGCCCTCCGCCGTGGGTTACCAGCCGACGCTGGCCGAGGAAATGGGCGTGTTGCAAGAGCGCATCACCTCCACCAAGTCCGGTTCCATCACCTCCGTGCAGGCCGTTTACGTCCCTGCCGATGACTTGACCGACCCGTCCCCGGCGACCACCTTCGCCCACTTGGACGCCACCGTCGTGCTGAGCCGTGACATCGCCTCGCTGGGTATTTACCCAGCCGTGGACCCGCTGGATTCCACCAGCCGTCAGCTGGACCCGCTGGTTGTCGGTGAAGAGCACTACAACGTGGCTCGCGGCGTGCAGACCGTGCTGCAGCGCTACAAGGAACTCAAGGACATCATCGCGATTCTGGGTATGGACGAACTGTCTGAAGAAGACAAGCTCGTGGTGTACCGTGCGCGTAAGATCCAGCGTTTCCTGTCGCAGCCCTTCCATGTGGCCGAAGTGTTCACCGGTTCTCCCGGCAAGTACGTTCCGCTGAAGGAAACCATTCGCGGCTTCAAGGGCATTCTCGCCGGTGAGTATGACCACATGCCCGAACAGGCTTTCTACATGGTTGGCGGCATCGAAGAAGCCATCGAAAAAGCCAAGAAACTGTAATCCAGCAGGGGACAAGGCGTCCGGGCCTTTAAGCGTCCGGGCGGCCTCCAGAGGTGAATATTATGGCGAACAGTTTGCACTGCGACATCGTAAGCGTGAAGGAATCTATCTTTACCGGTAGCGTCCAGATGCTGATTGCGCACGGCAAGGTGGGCGACCTGGGCATCCTGCCCGGCCACGCTCCGCTGCTGACCCAGTTGCATCCCGGCCCCGTGCGTGTCATCAAGGAAAACGGCGAAGAGGAACTCTTCTACGTCTCCGGCGGCGTGCTGGAAGTTCAGCCTCATGTGGTCACCGTGCTGGCGGATACCGCCGTTCGTGCGGCTGACATTGACGAGGCTGCTGCGATTGAGGCCCGCAACGCCGCCATGGCGGCCCTGCAGAACCAGAAGTCCGAAATGGACACGGGCGCTGCATTGGCAGCGCTGGCGGAAGTCGCCGGCCAGTTGCGAACTCTGCAGAAGCTCAAAAACCGCGCGTGATTCCGTGGTTGGTCAAGCTCAAGATGCAGTCAAAAAGGGTAGCTTATGCTACCCTTTCTGCTTTTCCACACCCGATAATTCTTAACAGACAGGTACCAATCAGATGGAGTTGAGCGTCCTCATCCTTGCTGCCGGCAAAGGCACCCGCATGAAGTCGGTTCTGCCCAAGGTCATGCAGCCGTTGGCCAGTCGCCCCTTGTTGGCGCATGTCCTGAAAACCGCCCATGATCTGGAGTCCGCCAATACGCTGGTGGTCTACGGCCATGGCGGTGATGTTGTGCGTAATCATTTCGCCGGTGAAAACCTGGGATGGGTTTTGCAAGCAGAGCAGAAGGGAACCGGGCATGCCGTCCAGGTGGCTCTCCCGCAGTTGCCCGCGACCGGGAAAACCCTGATTCTCTATGGCGATGTGCCATTGACCTCGGTTCAAACCTTGCAGTTGTTGATGGACCAGGTTCGTGACGACAACTCGCTGGGGCTGCTTTCCGTGCATCTGGATAACCCGACGGGGTACGGACGCATTGTCCGGGATGCCGCCGGAAAGGTGCAGCGTATTGTCGAGCAGAAAGATGCGAGCGATACGGAAAAGTTGATCCGGGAAGTCAATACCGGGATTCTGTGCGTGCCAAACCGCCATCTGCATGACTGGCTGCCCAATCTGGGGAATAGCAATGCCCAAGGGGAGTATTACCTGACGGATATCATCGCCATGGCTGTCGCGGCCGGAGTTGCTGTTCGTACGACCCATCCAGCGCATGCCTGGGAGGTTGAGGGCGTCAATGACAAGTTGCAGCTGGCGACATTGGAGCGCGTATACCAGCGTCAGCAAGCCGAGACACTGATGCGCGCCGGTGTCACGTTGCTGGACCCGGCAAGGCTGGATGTCCGCGGGGTATTGTCTTGCGGGCTGGATGTCGAGATTGACGTCAATTCGGTTTTTGAGGGCACGGTCACTCTGGGTGATAATGTCCGTATCGGGCCCAATTGTGTCCTGAAAGACTGTACGATCGGAGCAGGCAGCGTTATCCGCGCCAATTCCGTTATCGAGGAGTCCGTGATTGGACAGCGCGTCCAGGCAGGGCCTTTTGCCCGTATTCGTCCGGGCAGCACGCTTGCCGACGATGTGCATATCGGTAATTTTGTGGAAGTCAAGAATAGCCGGTTTGATCAGGGCGCCAAGGCGAATCATTTGGCATACATCGGAGATGCCGATATCGGTGCGCGGGCCAATATCGGAGCCGGCACCATTACCTGCAATTATGATGGCGCCTTCAAGCATCGCACCGTGGTTGGCGAGGACGCCTTTATAGGCTCCAACTCATCGTTGATCGCGCCGGTGAAAATCGGTCAAGGCGCGACAACCGGCGCTGGATCCGCCATCAGCAAGGATGTGCCTCCGGCGGCCTTGGCGGTCGCTCGGGGATTGCAGCGTAATATTGAAAACTGGGATCGCCCGCGTAAGCCGGGCAAGTAAATTAGTGGCAGTCGGGTGACCGGCGCTGGTGGAACGAAGACGGGAGTGGGTTTATGTGCGGGATTGTTGGCGCGATTGCTGAACGCAATGTGACGGGTATTCTGGTGGAGGGCTTGAAGCGACTGGAATATCGCGGCTATGACTCGTCCGGTATAGCGGTCTTGGACAGTGGCGCGATTCATCGAGTCCGCCGGGTAGGCCGTGTTGCGGCCATGGAAGAGGCGGCTTTGGCTGAAAACACCAATGGTCAGTTGGGTATCGGCCACACCCGTTGGGCGACTCATGGCGGCGTAACCGAACCGAATGCTCACCCGCATGTGTCGGGTGAGCTGATCGCCGTCGTCCATAACGGCATCATTGAAAATCATGATCACAAGCGCGATGAGCTGAAAGGACAGGGTTATGCCTTCACCTCGCAAACCGATACCGAAGTCATCGCGCATCTGGTGCACCGTCACTATGTCCAGGATCAGGACCTGTTTGCCGCCGTGCAGCGGGCGGTGAAAGAGCTGGAAGGCGCCTATGCCATTGCCGTTATTGCCCGCGACAATCCGGATCTGCTGGTCGTGGCCCGAATGGGTTGCCCGCTGTTGATCGGGGTCGGCGAGGGTGAGAATTTTGTCGCCTCGGATGTCTCGGCGGTGCTGTCCTCCACCCGTCGTGTCATGTACCTCGAAGAAGGGGATGTCGCCCGGATTACCCGCGAGTCCGTCCAGGTATTTGACGGCACCGGCGCCGCCGTGGAGCGCAAGCTGCACCTCTCCGATGTATCCCTGGCCTCGCTGGAGCTCGGTCCTTACAGTCATTTCATGCAGAAGGAAATCCACGAGCAGCCGCGCGCCCTGTCCGATACCATCGAACAGATTCTGGCCCAAGGGTTTGGCGCCAGCTTGTTTGACGGAGACGCCTCCATTCTTCAAGGTGTCAAAAGTGTACAGATCATCGCCTGCGGCACCAGTTTCTACGCCGGCTCCGTGGCGCGTTACTGGGTTGAAAGCCTGACCGGATTGCCTTGTGCGGTCGAAATCGCCAGCGAATACCGTTACCGCGAGGCCGTGGCATCGCCGGACAACCTGATCGTGACCATTTCCCAGTCCGGTGAAACCCTTGACACCATGGAGGCACTGAAATACGCCAAATCCCTGGGTCAAAACCGAACCCTGTCCATTTGCAATGTGCGTGAATCCGCGCTGCCGCGTTTCTCGGCCGCCGTCTTCTACACCAAGGCGGGCGCGGAAATCGGAGTGGCCTCGACCAAGGCCTTCACGACGCAGCTGGTAGCGCTGTTTGCCCTGACGGTGACGCTGGCCAAGCTGAACGGACGCCTGACGCCCGAGGCTGAGGCCGGCTATCTCGATGCTTTGCGTCACCTGCCTGGCAGTGTGCAGCATGCGTTGAATCTGGAGCCGCAGATCAAGGCCTGGTCTGATCGTTTCGCCGCAAAGGATCATGCCCTGTTCCTGGGTCGCGGCGTCCACTACCCGATCGCTATGGAAGGGGCCTTGAAGCTCAAGGAAATCACCTATATCCATGCCGAGGCCTATCCGGCCGGCGAGTTGAAGCATGGCCCGCTGGCGCTGGTGGATGAGAACATGCCGGTAGTGGTGATCGCCCCGAACGATGCCCTGCTGGAGAAGGTGAAGTCGAACATGCAGGAAGTCAGGGCTCGCGGCGGTGAAATCTTTGTCTTTGCCGATCTGGATTCCCATTTCCATGATTCGGAAGGCGTTCATGTGATTCGCACACCGCGTCATGTCGGCATCCTGTCCCCGATCGTGCATGCGGTGCCGGTGCAGTTGCTGGCCTACCATACGGCGCTGTCGCGCGGTACGGATGTGGACAAGCCTCGTAATCTGGCGAAATCGGTGACGGTGGAGTAATCCGCCGCCCATAAAAAAGCCCGCGATCGCGGGCTTTTTTATGGGCGGCTTTCAGCCCGCCGAAGCGGATAGCGGCTGGGCTTGGCGTTGGCGCTCCAGCAGCAGGTTGATATCCTCGGCGGGCACCGGACGGCTGATGTAGAAGCCCTGGACCAGATCGCACGATTCAGCGCGCAGGAACTCCATGTGCTCCTCGGTCTCCACCCCTTCGGCCACAACCTTCAGCCCCAGGCTTTGCGCCATCGCGAAAATGGCGCGGACAATGGCTTCATCGTTCTCGTTATGGCCGATTTCATAAATGAAGGATTGGTCGATCTTGAGGATGTCGATCGGGAAGCGTTTCAGGTAGGACAAGGATGAATAACCGGTGCCGAAATCGTCCAGGGCGATCTTGATGCCGCGCTGGCGGACATCCTCCAGCATCTGCTTGACGTGTTCCCGGTCTTCCATCAGTGAAGATTCGGTGATTTCCAGTTCCAGCAGGGTAGGGTCAAGGCCGGTGTTGACCAGCACCCGGTCGAGGATTTCCAGCAGGTTGCCGCGATGCAATTGCTGGGCGACGACATTGACCGAGGTGGATATCCGGCCAAGGCCCATATCCTGCCAGATGCGGGTCTGGCGGCAGGCCTTGTCCAGCACGATCTCGCCAATGGCGGAGATCAGGCCGGCCTCTTCGGCAAGCGGGATGAACTGACCCGGCCCCAGCAGGCCCATGGAGGGATGCATCCAGCGCACCAGCGCCTCCATTCCCACAATCAGGCCGGTCGCGAGGCATACCTTCGGTTGGTAGTACACGACAAATTCGTCGCGGAAGATGGCCTTGCGCAGCGCGCTTTCGAGGTTGACCTGTTCCACGGACACAACATGCACATCTTCGCTGAAGAAGCGCATGGAATTACCGCCCATGCGCTTGGCCTGGTGCAAGGCGAGGTCGGCGTGGTTCATCAGGACTTGCAGCTCGCGGCCGTGCTCCGGGAACAGGCTGACGCCGATGGAGACGCCCAGCAGCAACTCATGCTCGCCAATCCGGAAGGGACGGCGAAGCTCATCGATAATGCGCTCGCAATAGCTCTCAAGATTGTGGCGGGTGACCTGCTGGTCGAGGATGACCGTGAATTCGTCACTGCCAAGGCGCGCCAGCGTATCCGCCGAGACAGCGGTATTGATCAGGCGTTCCGCCACCTTCTTCAGCAATTCGTCGCCCAGTTCGTGGCCCAGGCTGTCGTTGATGGTGCGGAAGCGATCCATGTCGATGTACAGCACCGCCAGCCCCTTGTTGTGGTCGCGGGCGCGCAGGATGGCGGCGTGCAGGCGGTCGCGGAAGAGGTTGCGGTTGGCCAGTCCGGTCAGGCGGTCGTAGTTGGACAGATAGCGCAGCTTTTCCTCGGCCTCCTTGCGCTGGCTGAGATCGGAAATGATGCCGACATAATGGGTCAGGTCATTGTGTCCGTCATGCACGGCAGCGATATGCAGCCACTCCGGGAAAGATTGTCCGTTTTTGCGTGTTTCGGTGATTTCGCCCTGCCATTCCCCTTCGTGATTCAGGCCCTGCATGATGGTGGGGTAGTGCAGTTGCTTGCCGGGCTGGGATTGGCCTTCATCAAAAATATGACGACCGTGCAGCTCCGCATCGGTATAGCCGGTGATCTGCGTGAAGCGCGGGTTGACCGACAGGTAGCGCATTTCATTGTCGAGGATATAAATGCCCTCGGCGGCGTGTTCGAATACCGAGGCGGAAAGGCGCAGCTTTTCTTCGGTTTCGCGTTCCGGCGTAATATCGCGGCGGGTTCCGATCAGGCGGATCGGGAGGCCTTTTTCGTTCCAGGCGACCACCCGCCCGCTGTCCTCCACCCAGATCCAGTGGCCCAGGCGGTGGCGGATGCGGTAGGAGGCCTCGTACAGCGGACGGCGTTTGCGCAGGTGGTTGAGCAATGCCCGGCGTACTTGCGCGTAATCGTCCGGGTGGATGATCTTTTGCATCTGCCCCATGAAGCCTTTCAGCTCCAGGCGGGAGTAGCCCAGCAATTGCTCGAAATTGGAGTGATAAATCTCGTTGGTGACGAGATTCCAGTCCCACAAGCCGATACCCGAGGCGTCAATGGCCAGGGTCAAGCGCTCCTGGCTGCTGCGCAGGGCGCGGTTGATGTCGGACAACGCCAGCGTGCGCTCCCGCACCTTTTGTTCCAGGTTGAGATTGATCTCCTGCAATTGCGCTTCCGCATTGCGGCGCTCCTGGATTTCCGCGCCCAGTTGACGATTGACATCCTCGACGGTGTTTTTCGAGCTTTCGAGGAAGCGGATCAGGTCCTCGTTACGCAACTGGAGCCATTGTGAGCGGAAACTGATTTCGCCCAGCCGTCGCCCGGCCAGCACCAGAAAACAGTAGAACAGGCTGCCCACGCCGGCCATGCTGTTATTGATGAGTGAGGGGGTCATGGCCAGATAGAGCAGGCCGGGAGCGAAGGCGAAGCTGACAAAAAGCAGGAAGCTCTTGAAGCGGGTGATATAGGTGGACAAGGCGGTAATCGCCTGCCAGCTGATCAGGACGGCGAAGAGCGTCGGGCGATAGAATTCGGAAAAGGCCTGACGGACATCCGGAATGGCCTTGACGAAAAGGATGCCGGCGAAGCCCCAGATGCTGCCCAGCAGGGCGGCGCTCAGGGGAATGATCCACGGGCGCAGTTTCACCGGAATCTGTTCGGGGTGATGACCCAACTGGCGTATGCCTGTCAGGCTGGCGGTGACGGCGGTCAGCGCCCATCCCAACCAGCCATAGACGGCCAGGGGGCGTTCATCCAGCTCACTGGAATAGAGAAAGGCCACGGCGATGATGGCAACGAGGGAAACCAGTCCGAAAAAAGGCATTTGCTGGATGACCTGCTGAACCTGCAAGTTATCCATGCGATCGCATATCGGTCCGGACGCCGTCATCTCCCGGGGCGGCTCTCCGGAATGCGGAAGGTCCTGATCGGTCATACTATGCAAGCTCCAGTTCACCCAACCGGTTCAGGGAGGCTGAAGGCCGGGTGCTGAGTGCGGATTAGTCGTTGTTCTTGTCAGCCCGAAACGGGTTCGCGGCCTGATTTTTCTGGGGGTGACCGGAGGCGTGCGCCATGGCTGACGACCGGTTATCCCATTGACTCTTTTGAAAGTATAACACCAACCCGCGAAATGAAAATGCCTGCAGCAACAGGCTTTCGCCGGTTATTGGGAGGCGGGTGCGACCGGCAGCGGGCGGGTGCGTCCCTGGCCGTCAATCGCGACAAAGGTAAAGCGGCCCTCCGTCAGTTTGCTGGTCTGCCCAGCGACCGGATGCAGCCAGACCTCCACCTGGATACTGACCGAGCTGGACCCGGTTTGCAGCACTTCCGTATGAAAGCTCATCAGGTCGCCAACGCGGACAGGGCGCAGGAAGACCATGCTGTCGATAGCGACCGTGGCGACGCGGCCCTGCGCCAGCCGGCGGGCGGTGATGCTGCCGGCGATATCCATCTGCATGACCAGCCAGCCGCCGAACATGTCTCCTTGCACATTGGTGTCGCCCGGCTGCGCCTGCAGTTGCAGGACCGCGGCATTACGGGGGTGGGGGGCGGAATCCTGACGGTAGGGAGGCATGGGAGTGATGTCATCATGGGTTCAAGCCATGATAAGTGCATTGCCGGGAATTGCAAGAATCGGCGATTGTGACAGGCTGTCATAATTCTGTCATGGAGCGTCCCTACTATGCGCAACATGCAAAAAGACATGCGTGATCCCTCGGAGACGACTATGAAGATGCTGCAACTGGTGCTGGCCATGGGCCTGACCGTCGGTATGACCGCGGCGAATGCTGCTGTGGATGCCGGTATCCCCGCGTACCAAAAGACCTCCGGAATCTCCGGCAACCTGTCCAGCGTCGGTTCTGACACGCTGGCCAATGTCATGACTTTCTGGGCGGAAGATTTCAAGAAGCAGTATCCGAACGTCAATATCCAGATCCAGGCGGCCGGTTCCTCCACCGCACCTCCCGCGCTGACCCAGGGTACCTCCAACTTCGGTCCGATGTCCCGTACCATGAAGGACAATGAAATCGCCGATTTCGAAAAGAAATACGGTTACAAGCCGACCGCTGTCCCCGTGGCCGTGGATGCGCTGGCTGTTTTCGTGCACAAGGACAACCCGATCAAGGGCCTGTCCATGCCGGTTGTCGACGCCATCTTCTCCAGCACCCGCAAGTGCGGCTTTGAGAAGGAAGTGAAGAAGTGGGGCGACGCTGGCCTGACCGGCGCCTGGGCTGGTCGTGATTTCCAGTTGTTCGGCCGTAACTCGGTTTCGGGCACCTACGGTTACTTCAAGGAACACGCCCTGTGCAAGGGTGACTTCAAGACCAACGTGAACGAGCAACCGGGTTCCGCGTCGGTGGTGCAATCGGTTTCCAACTCGATCAATGGCATTGGTTACTCCGGCATTGGCTACGTGACCTCCGGCGTCAAGGCTGTGCCGCTGAAGAATGATAACGGCGAATTCGTGCAGCCGACCGCGCAGAACGCCCTGAGCGGCAAGTACCCGCTGGCTCGTTACCTGTACGTCTACGTCAACAAGAACCCGAAGAAGCCGCTGTCGCCGCTGGAAGCGGAGTTCATCAAGCTGGTGCTGTCAAAGCAGGGTCAGGAACTGGTCGAGAAGGATGGTTACATCCCGCTGCCGGCCGCTGACGTCAAGAAGGCGCGCGCCAAGCTCGGCCTGTAAGGACGACGACAGGTCAGGAAATGAGAAAGGGGCTGAAAGGCCCCTTTTGCGTCGATACGTCGGACAGGCGACGTAGGTTTCCGTTGCAAACTCGACGATAATGCCGCCCCCTCCGGAGCTCCGAGAGAACCATGAGTCAATCAGAACGCGCCCAACCTGATGCCGCCTATCTGGCGTCGCTGGATCGCCGCCGCCGCATCAAGGATCGCTTCGCCAATGTGACGATCGCTTTTGGCGGTGTCTTCGTCATCGTGGCTATCGCCTTGATTTTCTTCTATCTGCTGTTTGAAAGCTGGCCTTTGTTCCGTAAAACGGAGCTGGCCCCGGCCCATCAGTATTCCGCCATGACGCCAGCCAGCTGGGTCGATATGGATGAATATAATGAAACCGGCATCCGTCTGCAGCCGAACGGAGAAATCCGCTTCTTCCGGGTCAGTGACGGGCAGGTGACGGGAACGCGATCATTGAACCTGCCGGAAGGCGTGACGGTCTCGGCGGTGATGCCGGGCCCGGTGCTGCAGGGCGTCGTGGGCGTCGGCTTGTCCAACGGACAGCTGGTGGTGCTGAAACCGGATTATACGGTCGATCATCAGGGTGAAACCCGTGTGGTGACGCCCAACGTGGCGTTCCCGTTTGGCGAGGCGCCGTTGACGGTGATGCCGTCGCCGCAGGCCTTGACCAATTTTTCGGTGCGCGATGACGACGGCCGGCTGGAAGTGCTGGCGGTTGCCGGCAACCAGCTGCTCTGGGAGGAGTTTACGGAGCAGAAGCCCGCGACGGCCGGAGCCGCCGAAGGCGAGGGGTTCAGCCTGGGCGGTCTGCATGATGACACGGACCAGTCCGGCGCCGACCAGCCCAAGACCTATGCCCTGGGCAAGAGCGAAGCGTTGCCGCTGCCGGCCGCCGGTATCCGCCAGGTGCTGATCGGTCAGGGTTCCCGCTGGCTGTATGCCTTTACCGCGGATGACAAGGTCGCCGTGTTCAAGCGCGGTGATGAGGGTGTTTCCCTGTATCAGGAGGCCGCGCTGGGTCTGAATAACGCCCATGTCACCAGCGTGTCCGCCCTTCAGGGCGAAATTTCCTTGTTGATCGGCGACAGCGCCGGTGAAATCAGCCAGTGGTTCCTGGTTCGCGATACCAAGAGCGCGGAAGACAAATTCAGCCTGCAGCGCATCCGCAGCTTCCGTCTGGGGGATGCCCCGGTGACGGCGATTACGCCGGAGTTGAAGCGCAAGGGATTTGTCGCCGGCGACGCCAAGGGCCGCGTCGGGTATTTCTATACAACCTCGGAACGGACCCTGAGCATCCAGCAGGCGGCCAAGTCCGCCGTGACGTCATTGAGCCTGTCGCAGCGCTCCGACGGCGTGTTTGTGCAGGCAGGCGACTCTTCCAGCTTCTGGCGGCTGCACAGCGAACATCCTGATATTTCCATGAGCTCGATGTGGGGCAAGGTCTGGTACGAGTCCTACCCCGAACCGACCTATACCTGGCAGTCCTCTTCCGGCAATGCCGATTTCGAATCGAAGCTGTCGCTGGTGCCGCTGGCCTTCGGGACGCTGAAGGCCGCCTTCTTCGCCATGCTGCTCGCTGCGCCGCTGGCTATCTGCGGCGCCATGTATACCGCCGTCTTCATGTCGCCCGGTCTGCGCACCAAGGTCAAGCCGGCAGTGGAGCTGATGCAGGCGCTGCCGACAGTGATTCTGGGCTTCCTGGCCGGGTTGTGGCTGGCGCCGCTGGTGGAGGCAAGTTTACCGGGGATTGTCACCCTGTTGATCGTGACACCGATCGTGATCCTGCTCTGCGGTTTCGCCTGGGTGCAGATCCCGCTGGAAAAGCGTAGCCGGATTCCTGACGGCTGGGCGCCGGTGCTGCTGATTCTGCCGGTGGTGCTGGCGGGCGGCCTGTCGATGCATTTCTCGCAGTCGATGGAGCTGGCGCTCTTCAATGGTGATGTCCGTCACTGGATGTCCGAGCATGTCGGCCTGAAATTCGACCAGCGTAACGCCCTGATTGTCGGACTGGTGATGGGCTTTGCCGTGATCGCGCCGATCTTCTCGATCGCCGAGGATGCCCTGTTCGCGGTCCCGCGCCATCTGACCAACGGTTCGCTGGCGCTGGGCGCCACGCAATGGCAGACGCTGGTGCGCGTGGTGCTGCCGACGGCGTCGCCGGGTATCTTCTCGGCGGTGATGATCGGTTTTGGCCGCGCGATCGGTGAAACGATGATCGTGCTGATGGCGACCGGCAACACGGCGGTGATGAACTGGAACATGTTCGAGGGCATGCGCACGCTGTCCGCCAACGTCGCGGTGGAAATGGCCGAGGCTGAAGTCGGGTCAACCCACTTCCGGGTGCTGTTCCTGTCGGCGCTGGTGCTGTTCGTGCTGACCTTCGTGCTGAATACGGTGGCGGAAGTGGTGCGTACGCGCCTCCGCAAGAAATACGGTTCCCTGTGAGGCCATGTCGATGAAAGTGCGTGAGTATTTCAAGTCCGGCGAAGCCTGGGTGTGGATGAATGCCGGGGCGGTCACCATTTGTCTGATCATGGTTGTCGGCCTGCTGGGATTGGTGGCGGTGCGTGGCCTGGGGCATTTCTGGCCCGCCAACATCCTGCAGGCCCAGTACACCGACAACGGTGCGGTGCAGACGGTGATCGGCGAGGTTTATGACGAGAAGGTGGATACCGCCCAGCGCTTGCGTGAGGCGGGTGTCGCCATTCCGGAAGGGCAGGAGACGGTGACCCGTTACTCCATCAAGCAGGGTAACCGTGACCTGACCGGCCAAGACTTTCGCTGGGTCATGGCGACCGGTCTCAGCAAGCAGGAATACCCGGCCGATCTGGTGCGCCTGGAACGGTATGAGTGGGGCAATCTTTATGGCCGTCTGAAATCGGTCAAGGAAAGCGGCGCCGAAGTCGCCAGCGGCCCGGCGGCGTGGGCGGAATTGCAGAAGCGTCTGGAGCGCAGCAACGGCATCCATGAGCAGGTGATCGCGATTGAGAAGGGCGATATCGGCCGGATCAATTACGCGCTGGAGAACCTGCGTCTGGATGAGCGGCGGCTGGAGCTTAAGGGGAAATTGACCGATCAGGCGCGCGCCGATCTGACGGCCCGCCGCGATGCGCTGAACAAGCAATATGAAGTGCTGAACCAGAAGTTGCAGACCCTGAATCAGGATGTGTCCCGTGACAGCGCGGTCTTTACCGTCGCCGACGGCAGCGAGAAGGAGTTGCCGCTGGGCAAGATTGTCAGCGCCCTGCGCCCCAATGAAATGGGCGTCCTGGCCAAGGCAGCCGCATACTGCCGCAATGTCTGGGCTTTCCTGACGGACGATCCGCGTGAAGCCAATACCGAAGGCGGCGTGTTTCCGGCCATTTTCGGCACCGTATTGATGGTGTTGCTGATGACCGTGCTGGTAACGCCGCTGGGCGTGATTGCCGCCGTTTACCTGCGCGAATACGCCAGCCAAGGCATCGTGACGCAGACGGTGCGTATCGCCGTGAACAATCTGGCCGGCGTGCCGTCGATTGTCTACGGGGTCTTCGGTCTGGGCTTCTTTGTGTACTTCCTGGGCGGCAGTATTGACCGCCTGTTCTATCCGGAAGCCGCGCCTGCGCCGGTCTTCGGAACCCCGGGGCTGCTCTGGGCCTCGATTACCCTGGCGCTGTTGACGTTGCCGGTGGTGATTGTCTCGACGGAAGAGGGCTTGTCCCGCATTCCCCGCGCCCTGAAGGAAGGTTCGCTGGCGTTGGGCGCTACCAAGGCTGAAACCCTGTGGCGTGTGGTGCTGCCGATGGCCACCCCCAGCATCATGACCGGTGTGATCCTGGCGATCGCCCGCGCCGCCGGTGAAGTGGCGCCGCTGATGCTGGTCGGCGTGGTCAAGCTGGCTCCAACCCTGCCGCTGGACGGGAACGCCCCGTTCCTGCACATGGAGCGGAAGTTCATGCACCTCGGCTTTCATATTTATGATGTGGGCTTCCAGAGCCCCAACGTCGAAGCGGCGCGGCCCCTGGTCTACGCGACGGCGTTCCTGCTGGTGCTGGTGGTGGCGGCGCTGAACCTGTCCGCCGTCGCGCTGCGCAACCGGTTGCGCGAAAAATACAAGGCGCTGGAAAGCTGATTTCCGCGCCCTGCTGTACACTTTCGAGGCATAGCACATGAATCACGTAGTGGAAAATACCGCCATGAATGCGAACACCAACGCCGGCAGCGCTGTCACCATGGATCTGGAAGCCATGGGCCGGGAAAGCCGCAGCCTGAGCCTGAGCAATGAAGACATCTGCCTGGAAGCCAAGGGACTGAACCTGTTCTATGGCCAGAAGCAGGCGTTGTTCGATATCAACATGCTGGTGCCGCGCAAGCGCGTGACCGCCTTCATCGGCCCGTCCGGCTGCGGCAAGTCGACGCTGCTGCGCACCTTCAACCGCATGAACGATCTGGTGGACGGCTGCCGCATTGACGGCAAGATCCTGCTGGACGGCAACGACATCTTCGATCGCGGCATGGATATCACCAGCTTGCGCCGCCGCGTCGGCATGGTCTTCCAGAAGCCGAACCCTTTCCCCAAGTCCATTTACGAGAACGTCGCTTACGGCTTGCGCTTGCAAGGCATCAACAAGAAGCGTGTGCTGGACGAAGTGGTGGAGAAGTCGCTGAAGGGCGCGGCGTTGTGGGATGAAGTGAAGGACCGCCTGCACGATTCCGCCCTGGGCCTGTCCGGCGGCCAGCAGCAGCGTCTGGTCATTGCACGCGCCATCGCCATCGAGCCGGAAGTGCTGTTGCTGGACGAACCGGCCTCGGCGCTGGACCCGATTTCGACCCTGAAGATCGAAGAGCTGATCCACGAGCTGAAGGATCGCTTCACCATCCTGATCGTGACCCACAACATGCAGCAGGCGGCCCGTGTCTCCGACTACACCGCCTTCATGTACCTGGGCAAGCTGATCGAGCATGGCGACACCGATACGCTGTTCACCAACCCGTCGAACAAGCAGACGGAAGATTACATCACCGGCCGTTACGGCTAAGCACGGGAGTATGCCGCCATGAACAAAGAAGACTACGGCCACCATATTTCGCAGCAGTTCAATGCCGAGCTGGAAGAGGTTCGCACCCGCTTCCTCGCCATGGGCGGACTGGTGGAAAAGCAGGTAGGCGACGCTATCCACGCCTTGCTGGACGCCGATTCGGCGCTGGCGGTGGCGGTGATGGACAACGACCAGAAAATCAACCTGATGGAAACCCGCATCGATGAAGAGTTGGTGCGGATTCTGGCCCGTCGCCAGCCGGCAGCCTCGGACTTGCGGATGATCATCGCCGTCAGCAAGTCGATCACCGATCTGGAGCGCATTGGTGATGAGGCGGCCAAGATCGCCCGTTACGCCAAGGCCTTGTGCGAGGAAGGGGAGTCGCCGCGCGGGTATGTCGAAACCCGCCACATCGGCAACCAGGTGCGGTTGATGATCCACGAAACGCTAGACGCCTTCGCGCGCATGGATGCCGACCAGGCCTTCAAGGTGATGCGCGAGGACAGCAATATCGATGTCGAATACAAGACCGCGACGCGCGCGCTGATGACCTACATGATGGAAGATCCGCGTTACATCACGCGGGTGCTGAACGTGTTGTGGGTGCTGCGCTGCCTGGAGCGGATCGGCGATCACGCCCGCAATATTTCCGAACAGCTGATCTACATGGTGAAGGGGGCGGATGTGCGCCATACCAGCTATGAAGTGATCGAGAAAAAGCTGAGCGGATCGGCCTGAGCCGGTTGCGTCGTGCGCATAAAAAAACCTCCCGTGTGGAGGTTTTTTTATGCGCACATGCTGGGGAAGGGGAGGCCTAGTGCGGGCCGGCTTTCGGAAAAACACAACTGAAGGTGGAACCCTTGCCCGGCGCGGAGTCGATGTTCAGGGTAGCGCCGTGCTGCAGCAGCACGTGCTTGACGATGGCCAGCCCCAGGCCGGTGCCGCCGGTAGCCGAGCTGCGGGCGGCGTCAACACGGTAAAAGCGTTCGGTGAGGCGGGGAATGTGGCGAGCCTCGATGCCGATGCCGCTGTCCTTGACGCTGAAATAGAGGTTGCGTTCATCTTCGTACCAGCGGATCACCACCTCGCCGCGCGGCGGGGTGTACTTGATGGCGTTGGTGACCAGGTTGCTGAAGGCGCTGCGCAGGTCGGCTTCGGTTCCGACGAGATTGGCCTCGGTTTCGGCCTGCACCACGATGCGGTGCTCCTTGTCGGGATCGTAGGCCTGGGCTTCGGTGCGCAGCTGTTCCAGCAAGGGGGGCATGGCCACCGTTTTGGGTTCGGCTTTGTGACTGTCGCCTTCCAGTCGTGACAGTAACAGCAGGTCGTTGACCAGATTGGTCATCCGCGTAGCCTGCTGTTGCATCTGCTTCAGGGCGCGTCCCCAGCGCGGCGGAATGTCTTCCTGATGATCCGACAGCGTTTCCAGGTAGCCGCTGAGCACCGTCAGCGGTGTGCGCAGTTCGTGGGACACGTTGGCGACGAAATCGGTGCGGATCTGTTCCAGCTGTTGCAGCCGGGTGATGTCGTAGGCGATCAGCAGGCGGTCATTGTGGCCGAAACGCGTCAGCTCGAATTGCAGGAAGCGGTTGGCGTGTACCCAGGACGGCAGTTTCAGGCCATCCGGGGTCGGGTTCTGGTATTGGCGGATGAACGCCGGGTCCCGGATCAGGTTGACCACCGGCTTGCCCGCGTCAATATCCTTGAAGCCCAGCAGGCGTTCGGCGGCGGGATTCCACCATTCCAGGTTGCCCTGGCTGTCGATCATCACTACCGCTTCATCCAGTGCGGAGATGGACGTGCGGGCGCGGGCGATGATGCCCAGCAGGTTGGCGCGGGCGGTATCTTCGTTGCGGCGCAGGCGATAGACCGTGTCGGCGATATCTTCCCAAATACCGGTCAGGTCTTCGGGCGGCGGCTCGCCCGGTGGCTGCTTCAGCCAGACGTGCAGGTGATGCAGGCCTTGCAGGTGGATGACCACGAACACCAGCAGGCCGATGAACAGGCCGACGCCGGTCTGGTGCATGAAATAGGCGGGAACGGCAAAGACGGTCAGCAGTTGCAGCAAACGGAAGAGTTGTCGGCGCAGAAGCAGGGTCATGGAGTAACTTTTCCGGGGTCGGCCTTTACCGAGAATCGGTATCCGGTGCCGCGCACGGTCTGGATGAAACGTTCAAAGCCGAAAGGTTCCAGCGCCTTGCGCAAGCGGCGTATATGCACATCAATTGTACGGTCTTCCACATAGACATTGCCACCCCAGACCTGATCCAGCATCTGGGCGCGGGTGTAGGCGCGTTCCTGATGGCTCATGAAGAAGGCCAGCAAACGGTACTCCGTGGGACCCATTTCCACCGGTTCGCCGTTGGCGGTGATGCGGTGGCTGACGGGGTCGAGCTTTAGGCCTTCCACTTCGATCGCCTTTTCCGCGCTGAGGGCGGAGGACCGGCGCAGCACGGCGCGGATGCGGGATACCAGCTCACGGGTGGAGAAAGGCTTGGTGATGTAATCGTCCGCGCCGGCGTCCAGGCCCTGGACCATGTTGTCCTCTTCGCCCCGGGCGGTCAGCATGATCACCGGAATCTCGCTCAGGCTTTCGTCGCGCTTGAGCCGACGGCACAGTTCGATCCCGGTCATGCCGGGCAGCATCCAGTCCAGCAGCACCAGCGACGGGCGTTCATCAACGATCTTGTGATGGGCCTGCAGGGCATCTTCGGCTTCCAGACAGTCGAAACCGGCCAGGTCCAGGGCGATGCCGATCATCTCCCGGATGGCGGCTTCATCGTCAACAATCAAGATGCGTTCATTCTTCACGACCGGCTCCTGCGCCATAGTTCTGCAATATCCCTATTAGATGTCAATGATATTGCAGAATTATTGCAGGACATAGCTTATCGCCAATCCGGCGAACAAGGCCATGCCGACACTATGGTTGTTGAGGAAGGCCTCGGTGCAATGTACCGGCACGCGGTCGCGGCAATGCCGGTACTGCCACACAAACAGTCCGCCGGTAACCCCCAGGGCCACCGGCCAGACCGGGCCCAGATGCAGCATCAGTCCCAGCACGGTCATCATCGCCAGAAAAACCGCCTGCAAGGCCGCAATGACGCCCAGTTCGTGATGCCCGAACAGGATGGCGGTGGACTTGATGCCCGCCATCAGGTCGTCGTCACGGTCCGCCATGGCGTACTGGGTGTCATAGGCCACGGTCCAGACCAGATTGGCGGTATAGAGCAGCCAGCACTCCGCGTCGGGCATTTGTCCCTGCGCGACATAGGCCATCGGAATGGCCCACGAGAAGGCCGCGCCCAGCACTACCTGTGGCAGGTAGGTGAAGCGCTTCATGAAAGGATAAAGGCTGGCCAGCGCCAGCGCCCCGAAGGACCAGAAAAAGGTTTGCAGATTCAGGAAGGGGAGCAGCGCAGCGGAACAGGCGATCAGGAACAGGAACAGGTATAGCGCCTCCCGCGAGGGCAGGCGGCCGTCGGCAATCGGGCGACCTTTGGTGCGGCTGACCTGGCCGTCAAAGTCACGGTCGGCCCAGTCGTTGATGACGCAGCCCGCCGAGCGCATCAGCACCACGCCGAGCGTAAAGATCAGCACGATAGGCCACGCCGGGCGGCCGTTGCCGGCGATCCACACCGCCCACCAGGTCGGCCACATCAAAAGCCAGATGCCGATCGGGCGGTGCAGGCGCATGACTTCGGCGTACAGGGGCAAGCGCTGGCGCAGGGAAAATGATGTCATGGGCGGCTGGAGGGGTAATCGGGGAAGTGCGCCGATTCTAGCGCAACTTGGCGGCCTGCGCCGCTGCAAACAGGGCAGGCAGGAAGCGTTCCTGCACCAGCAGCGGGCGGCCGTGGAAGCGGAAGCAGGAGCGTCGCTGCCAGCCGCCATCCTGTTGCCGGATGTCCAGGGGCTCGCGGCGGGCGCGCTCCCTGAACAGTACCGTGCCCAGTGATCGCGACCCGAGGTAACGCAGGCGGCGTCCGCGTCCGTGCAGGGTGGTTTGCGGAATGATGCTGCGGGCGGTGACCCAGACCTGATCGTGGCCCAGCAATTCGACCTCGCGGATGCGGGCGAAATGGCGTGGTGACAGCCGCAGCGCCTGCCGCTCGTCCGGGCGGGGACGGTGCCAGCCTTCATGCGTTACCCGCACGCGGAACGCGCCGTGGCTGAGCGCCACCAGCGCGGCGGTCAGCGAGCCCTCGCACAACAGCCAGTCACGTTGCGCGCGCGGCGGACGGGCTTGCCAGTAGCGTTGCGGCGGTAACCAGGGTGAAGGTTTGGGCATGGGGTCGGACTGTGGGTTGGTGCGCAGAAGGATGCCGAGAGCTCCGGGGGAATGCAAGACTTCAATCCATAGCAAAAAACTATTGAAGATCATGAAGTGTTTAATTGGATTGAAGTTCGGCAGGGCCGTAATCTGGCGTCAACAGGGCGCACCGCCCGATGCCTGACCCAAGGAGACATCCATGAACACCCACAATTCCAAGACCGTCACCGCCCAGAACCTGGAAGGCGCATTCGCCGGGGAGTCGATGGCCTTCATGAAGTACAGCTACTTCGCCAAGCTGGCCCGCGCCATGGGCGACGAGGAAACCGCCAGGGCTTTCGAGGCCACCGCCGCCCAGGAAGTCCAGCACGCCTTCGGCCACCTCGATCTGCTGTATCCCGCCGCCGGCCTGACCCCGGCGAAGATGCTGGAGATTGCGATCGCCGGGGAAACCTACGAATACACCGAGATGTACCCGAAATTCCGCGACACGGCTGTGGCAGAATCGCAGCCCGACGCCGTCCGCGAATTCGACGAACAGATTGCCGAATCGAAGGAACATGCCGAGGCGTTCCGCCTGGTGCTGGAGAAGGCCGCCAAGCGCTTCGCCGCGCTGGCCAAGGTGGAAGAGCGGCATGCCAACCACTATCGCCAGCGTCTGGAAGCGGTGCAGGCCCGCTAAAGCGGAGGATGGCAACGGATTGCCGGACAATCAAAACATCGCGCAATGTGACAGTGTGATAAATTAATCTTGTCTGACAGGATGAAACTTGCCAAGATTCCGCCCCATGCCGGAAGCTGGCGCCAACCCCTTTATTCCTGAGGTGCAACATGAAGAAGTGGCAATGTATCGTGTGTGGTTTTGTGTATGACGAAGCGGTGGGCATTCCCCACGAAGGCATTCCCGCCGGCACCAAGTGGGAAGACGTGCCTGACGACTGGGTTTGCCCGGACTGCGGCGTCGGCAAGGAAGACTTCGAGATGGTCGCGCTGTAATCATCGGCTTCAACCCTCTCCCCGCGGGAGAGGGTGTTTCTCCCCCTCCACAGGTAATTCCCATGTCGCTCGTCATCATCGGCACCGGTCTGGCCGGTTACAACCTCGCCCGCGAATGGCGGAAACTCAATCCCGACGCGCCGCTGGTCATCCTGACCCGGGACGACGGCCGCAACTATTCCAAGCCGATGCTGTCCACCGGCTACACCAAGGGCAAGACCGCCGACCAGCTGGCGATGCAGACCGCCGCGCAAATGGCCGAGCAGCTGAAGGCGGACATCCGCACCCAGGTCAGCGTCACCGCGATTGATCCGGTGGCGAAGACCGTGACGGTCGATGGCGAAACCGTGGCCTATGACAAGCTCGTGCTGGCGCAGGGAGCCGATCCCTTCCAGCCGCCGATGGGCGGCGATGGCCTGGACCGCGTGCTGACCGTCAATGACCTGGAAGACTATGCCCGTTTCCAGGCGGCGGCGACCGGCAAGAAGCACGTGATTGTCATCGGCGGCGGCCTGATCGGCAGCGAATACGCCAACGACCTGAGCAACGGCGGTTATGCCGTGCAGCTGGTGGAGCCGGTGGGGCGGGTGCTGCCCGCGCTGTTGCCGCCGGTGGCGTCGGAAGCGGTGGGCGCGGCGCTGGCCGGGCTGGGCGTGACCTTCCATTTCGGCGTCAGCGTGCAGGCGGTGCATCAGGATGGCGAGGGCGTGCGCGCCACCTTGTCCGACGGTCGTGAGATCCAGGGCGATCTGGTGCTGTCCGCGATCGGCCTGCGGCCGCGCGTGGCGCTGGCGAAGGACGCCGGACTGGCGGTGAATCGCGGCATTGTCGTCAACCGTGAGCTGCAAACCAGCCATCCGGACATTTACGCGCTGGGTGACTGCGCGGAAGTGGAGGGGCTGGTGCTGCCCTACGTGCTGCCGCTGATGGCGGGTGCGCGGGCGCTGGCCAAGACGCTCAGCGGCCAGCCGACCGCCGTGGTCTATCCGGCGATGCCGGTGCAGGTGAAGACCCCGGTTTGTCCGGTGGTGGTGTCGCCGGTGGCGCCGGGCGTGGCCGGTGCGTGGACGGTGGACGCGCAGGACGGCCCCAATGTCCGCGCCTCGTTCCGGAATGGCGATGGTCAATTGCTGGGCTTTGCCCTGACCGGCAGTTTTGCCGGGGATGCGGCGCTGAAGGCGCAGCTGGCCAAGGAAGTGCCGGCGATGCTGGCCTGATGGCTCGCGCCCGGCCATAAAAAAACGCTCCCCCGGGAGCGTTTTTTATGGCGCTGTTTCAGGCCTTGCGGAGGGCGGGGACGCTGAAACCAGGACCGATCACCGGCATCACCTGCCGGGGCGACAGTGGTTCGCCGCATTCGGAACAGACGGTCACCGGCCTGAATTTGTGACCGCAGGGCTGGTGGACAAACTCCAGCGGCGCGCCCTGACCTTCATCCAGCCATTTGTCCCCCCACGACACCAGCGCCAGCAGCACCGGATAGAGGTCGCGGCCCTTGTCGGTCAGGCGGTATTCGAAGCGCTCCGGCTTTTGCTGGTAGGGCACCTTTTGCAGCACGCCGGCGTCCACCAGCCGCAGCAGGCGCTCGGCCAGCACGTGGCGGGTGACGCCCAGATTGGTCTGGAAATCGTCAAAGCGCTTGATGCCGAGGAAGCAGTTGCGCAGCACCATCAAGGTCCAGCGGTCACCCAGCACCGCCAGGCTGCGCGCGATGGAGCAGGGGATATCCCCGATGTCTTGCCACTTCATGGGCATCTACCGTTGTACGTGATTTGAACCATTATACGCCGTCGCCGCGACCCCCGCACCGCCGCAGTTCTCTTTCGGAACGGATAATGGCGTCAAAGGTCCAATGCCGGTTCCAGCACTTCCACCGCCTTGCCGAAACCGCGCAGCCACCACAGCAGTTGCGCGGTGTTGCGCACCGTGGCTTCCACCAGCAGGCGGCCGTCTTCCTGCTCGGTGATGGCCTGGTCGGTGCTGAGCTGGCATTCGTAGAGGTGCTCGCCCGCCTTGGCTTCGAACAGGGCGCGCAGCCGTACCGGTTCGCCCTGGCCGAAACCCATCGCGCCGCTGTCGAGGTAGTCGTCGACATGGAAGCCGGGCGGGCTGATTGCGGCGGTTTTCAGCACCTCGGCGCGCACGAAACGGTGCAGCGCAAACAGGCGGATCTTTTCCAGGCTGTCGGCGCGCGTGGCGACCAGATAGATGACCGGTCCGCGCTGGACGATGGCCAGCGGGTTCAGCACGTATTCGGCGGCGGTCTTGTCATAGCGGCGCTGGTAACTGGCCTGCAACTGCCGGGTGGCCAGCAGCGCCTCGTAGACCGCCTGTTGCGCGTCGCGCGGCACGGCGGGGGGAATCAGCGGCTGCGTCGGCGGCATGATGCGCACGCAGTCCAGCCAGTGGCGGCCCTGGTTGCCGTCGCTGAGGTTGATGGTGCGCCGCGCCATGTCGAACCACGGCCGCAGCTCATCCAGCAGGCTGGGCGGCAGCAGGTGCCGCAGGTGGTCTTCCACCATCAGGAAGGTGACGGCCTGGCTGGTGGTGATGTGCGGCAGGCTGGAAATCTGCGCGTCGGCACGCCAGCGCCAGCCCTGCGGCGAGGCGTTGTTGTGTTCCAGCGGGAAACGCTCGGCCAGCTGGTTGAGGTCGCGCTGGACAGTGCGCAGGGTGACCTCGACGCCGTCCTGCACCAGCCCCTTCATCAGGTCGGTGGTGCCGATCCACTTGCCTTGGGGGAGTCGTTGCAGAATCAGCCACTGGCGGTGCAGGCTGCTGGCTTTTTCCTTGCTCATCATGATGTCGGTCTTCAATAAAACGCGTGAAAGTGGCTGGAAATTACCCTGCCCGCCGGCCGAACTCAAGGGATTATCCGGCTGACGCGACAATTCATGACGCTCAAAATCCGCGCGACACAGACGGTCGCTGAACGGGTTTTGAGCCCTGCCGCCGCCTGTCATCGTTTTGCATAATGAAATTGCTCAAATACGAAGCAGGAGAAAAGCTCATGTTGCTGACGATGATGATTCTGGGAAGCTCCCTGATGCTGATGTCGCGCTACCGCGTCTGGCTGGTCTTTGCCGCCGGGGGCGTGGTCTTTACGGCCGCAATCTGGGCGATGATGCAGTTGGTTGTGCAGATTTTGCCCGACGAACTGACGGTTTTGGCGGGTGTGCTGTCTTTCCTGATTGTGACGGGTTTCATATTCTCGCTGGTATCGGAACCGGAAACGTTGACGGTTCGTTAATGCGCAAATGCGCAAGCCAGTGTTTCAGGGAGAAGCAAGATGACCGGTGCCGGTGAAGTGATTCTGGTGGAAGAGGACGCGGTTTGTTTTACCCAGGCCGATCCCTGTCCGCGCAGCTGGAATGCCTTGCGCCCCACGGCGGATGACACCGTGCGCATCTGCGGCACCTGCGGCCGTACCGTCCATTTCTGCAGCACGCCGGAAGAGGCGCTGGCCAAGGCTTCCGACCAGCAGGCTGTGGCCACCCCGTTGTTCCGCGCGGCTGCCGCCCCCGCCCCCCGTTTCCGCGCTGCCTGATTCGATTGCCTTGGTAACGGGCCGGACTTCCGGCCTGTCACGTCGCTGCTCCGCCCGGTTCTGACATGGGCTTTTGGCCGGGCTTCGCTATAATCGCCGACTGACTCCCTGCCTGCGGATTTATCCCTTCATGAAACGGCTTTCCCTGCTGTTGCTTGCCCTTGCCTGTTGCCAGCCCGTGATGGCGGCCGAGCGTCCGAAGGTGGCGCTGGTGCTGTCGGGCGGCGGTGCGCGCGGCATCGCCCATATCGGCGTGCTGAAGGTGCTGGAGGAGGCGCGGGTGCCGGTGGACTGCGTGGTCGGCACCAGCATGGGCGCCATTGTCGGCGGCGCGGCGGCCACCGGCATGCAGGCGGAGGAAATGCAGCGCCGCGTGGAAGGCGCGGACTGGGACTACCTGTTCGGCGACAAGCCGCACCGCCGCGACATGCCCTATATCCGCAAGCGCGATGACGGCCAGGATTACTTCGACTTTACCCTGACGTTGCGCAACTACTGGCCGGTGCCGCCGCGCAACCTGGTCGGCGTGCATTACATCACCCAGTTCTTCCGCGAGCTGACCGGCGGGCTGGAAGTCGACCGCTTCGACCAGCTGCCGATTCCTTACCGCGCCATCGCCGCCAACATCGAGAACGGCCAGACCGTGATCATGGACCAGGGCGACCTGCCGCTGGTGATGCGCGCCAGCATGAGTGTTCCCGGCGTTTTTCCGCCAGTCTCCTACAAGGAGCAGATGGTGGTGGACGGCGGCATCGTCAAGAACATGGGCATTGATGAAGGCCGCAAGCTGTGCGGTGATGCAGTAGTGGCGGTGAACGTGTCGTCGCCCAACGCCGCCCGCGACAAGCTGGAGTCCTTGTTCGCAGTCAGCGAGCAGACCATCAATATCGCCGTGCAGAAGGACATGCAGGCGCAGATCGCTACGCTGGGCCAGCGCGATGTGCTGATCACTCCGGACCTGACCGGCCTCACTTCTACCGATTTCAATGAATCGCGCCGCATGATAGCTGCCGGGGAACAAGCGGCCCGCGCGGCCTTGCCGGGACTGCGCGCGCTGTCGCTGTCGCCCGAGGATTATGCCGCGTGGCGCAGCGGCGTCGAGGCGCGGCGGCCGAAGCACCGGCAGATTGGCCGGGTGGAAATCACGCCGACGCGCTGGGTCAGCCGCGACGTGCTGAAGTCCCTGCTGGATGTGCGCAAGGGGCAGCCGCTGGATCAGGCCGAATTGCACCGCAATATCGACCGCATCTATGCGCGCGGCGATTTTGTGCGCCTGACTTACCAGTTGCTGCCGGAACCGGACGGCTCGTTGCTGCGCATTATTCCCATCGAAAAGGATGGCCGCGATTTCCTGCGGGTCGGCCTGAAACTGAACAGCGATTTCTCCGGCGATTCGTCGTTCGGCTTGCAGGCAGGCCTGCGCCGCACCTGGCTCAACCGTCTGGGTGCGGAGTGGCTGACGCAGGCCGAAATCGGTGAAACCCGGGCGCTGCGCACGGAATTCTTCCAGCCGACGGTGTTGAACGGCGCTTTCTTCGTCGCGCCCTGGGCCGAACTGCGCGATGATCCGCGCGACGTGGTGATCAACCATGAAAAGGTAGTCGGAAACCGGGTGAAGCGGATAGGCGGCGGTCTCGACTTCGGTTCCGAACTGGACAAGTGGGGCGAGGTGCGCGCCTATCTGCGCGGCGAGCACGTGAAATGGTCTTCCGCCCTGCAAACCGCGGTGCCGCAGGTGGGTGAAAGCTACACCCAGGCCGGATACGGTCTGAAGCTGATCTATGACCAGCTCGACAATCCCCGTTTTCCGCGTCGCGGCGACTGGGTGAAACTGGACGCCTTCGCCACGACCGATGCGCTGGGCAGCGAGCGTGACTACCGCAAGGCGCTGCTCGACTGGCGGCATGCCTATACCCGGGGGCCCTATACGCTGTTCCTGACCGGTCGCGGCGGCAGCGCGCTGGGCACCACCTTGCCGTATGCCGAGCAATTCCAGCTGGGCGGTCCGATGAACCTGTCCGCCTACCGTCCTTCCGAACTGGCGGGCAATACCTTCTTCCTGACGCGCGTGCTGGGTTACCGGCAGGTGAAGGAAATGCCGCCGGCGCTGGGCGGCGGCGTCTATCTGGGTCTGCTGGCGGAAGCGGGGCAGGCCTCGATGGACACGGAGTGGCGTAACGCCCTGTTCAGTCATCCGGCCTGGAGCGTCGGCGGCGTGCTGGCGGCCGATACCCGGCTGGGGCCGCTGTACCTGACGCTGGCGCAGGGCGACGGCAACCGGCGTACCGCCAGCCTGACGCTGGGCATCAGTTATTAATGGCCCGCGCGGCCCCTTGGGCTTCGGCGCGCGACCTGCTACATTCGGGAATTCCTGATCCTCGCGACGATAAGTAGAAAGGTCCCGGCATGAACCAGTTCCAATTGATGTTGCTTTTTATGGCGGCGCGCATGCGCTTCCTCGCCACCCATCATTCCGGTTTCATGGCGTTGCTGCACAACCGCAAATTCGTGATCCAGATGCAGACCATGGACGGCCAGACCGTCCGTTATTTCTCGATCAAGAACCGCCGCGTCTATTCCCGCGCCAAGGCGCACGCCAAGCCGGACTTCCTGCTGACGTTCAAGGATGCCGAATACGCCGTCAAGACGCTGGCCAAGGCCTCGCCAATGGCCTTCATGAAGGGCATGCAGGCGGGCGACATCAAGATGGAAGGCGATTTCAGCCTGCTGATGTGGTTCAACAGCGCCGCCAAATTCCTGCAGCCGAAGCTGCCCAAGCCGGTGCGGCAGGTGGTGAAGTGGGTGAAGGTGCAGCAGAAGCGGGGCAAGGAACCGCGCAAGGCGGCCTGACGATTTCCGGTCCCCCGGCGGGCGCGTGCCGCCGGGGAACCGGGTTTCAGTGGCTTTCTTTTCCCCCGTTGGCGATGCGGTCCATCACCGCAAACAGTACGCCCGAAATCAGGAACATGCCATGCAGCCCCATCAGCCAGGCAATTTCCTCGTGGCTGGTGGACTTGATGTTGACGAAGGCCTTCAGCAATTCAATGGCCGAAATGGCAACAATGGAACCGATCAGTTTCAGTTTCAGGTCGGAGTAGGTCACCTTGCCCATCCAGCTGGGCTTGTCTTCGGATTCGTGCGCCACGTCCAGTCGCGACACAAAATTCTCGTAGCCGCTGAAAATCACGATGACCATCAGGTTGGCGACCATGGTGACATCGACCACATTCAGCACCCCGATGATCAGGTTTCCTTCTCCCGCCATCAGGTGGTGAAAAATTTCCCCGATTTCCTGAAAAAGGCCGACCAGCAGGATCAGGATGCAGCCGATCAGGCTCAGATAGAAGGGCGCCAGCAACCAGCGGCTGTGGAACATCACATTTTCCAGCAGAGTTTCAAGTTTTCCGGACATGGACAGCTTCCTGGGAACAGGGGTTGGACAAACACATGGAGGGCTGACTATGCACAGCCCGCGCCGGGGATACAAGTCCTGTCCGGGCGGTACGATCGTTCCATGGTCGCGCGCGCGTTTTCTTGCGCCGCCGTTGGACTTTTCGCCCGTCTTTGCGTAAAATCCGCGGCATTTGCAAGCGAGAAGATTCAGGGACAGCGGCGATCACCATCACCGTTGAGTCTAGGTCTGTCTCGCTTTTTTGCAGGCGTCGCCCGACACGGCCCTGCAAACGCCTGCGTCTGTCCCAGTTCCGTGCGGAGGTTCTTTTGCGTAAGCCCGCCATTCTCGCCCTTGCCGATGGCAGCATCTTCCGGGGTATTTCCATTGGTGCCGATAGCAGCACCAGCGGTGAAGTGGTTTTCAACACGGCCCTGACCGGCTATCAGGAAATTCTCACCGACCCCTCCTATTGCCAGCAAATCGTCACCCTGACGTATCCCCATATCGGCAACACCGGCATCAACAGCGAAGATGAGGAAGCCGCCAAGCTCTGGGCGGCCGGTCTGATCATCCGCGATCTGTCGATGATTCCCAGCAGCTTCCGCAACGAGGAATCGCTCAGCGATTACCTGCGCCGCCACGGCATTGTCGGCATCGCCGATATCGACACCCGCCGCCTGACCCGCATCTTGCGTGAAAAGGGCGCGCAGAACGGCTGCATCATGGCCGGTGACGACCTCAGCGAGGAAGCCGCGCTGGCCAAGGCCCGTGAGTTCCCCGGCCTGAAGGGCGCTGATCTGGCCAAGGTGGTGTCCGTGAGCGAAAGCTACCGTTGGACCGAAGGCAGCTGGCAGCTGGGCAAGGGCCATGTTACCCCGGCCGCCGCTCCAAAATTCAAGGTTGTCGCCTATGACTTCGGCGTCAAGCGCAACATCCTGCGCATGCTGGTCGATCGCGGCTGCGACGTGACCGTGGTGCCTGCCCAGACCCCGGCCAAGGACGTGCTGGCGCTGAACCCGGACGGCATCTTCCTGTCCAACGGCCCCGGCGACCCCGAGCCCTGCACCTACGCCATCGAGGCGATCCGCGCTTTCCTGGAAACCGACATCCCCGTCTTTGGCATCTGCCTGGGCCACCAGCTGCTGGCGCTGGCCTCCGGCGCCAAGACGCTGAAGATGAAGTTCGGCCACCACGGCGCCAACCATCCGGTGCAGGACCTGGAAACTGGCCGCGTGATGATCACCAGCCAGAACCACGGTTTTGCCGCCGATGAGGCGACCTTGCCCGCCAACCTGCGCGCCACGCACAAGTCGCTGTTCGACGGTTCGCTGCAGGGCATCCACCGCACCGACAAGCCGGCGTTCAGTTTCCAGGGTCACCCCGAAGCCAGCCCCGGCCCGCACGATGCGGACGGCCTGTTCGATCACTTCATCGAACTGATGCAGGCGCGGAAGTAAAGTTTATACCCCTCTCCCCAGCCCTCTCCCACACCGGGGGAGGGAGTTCCCGGCGAGAGGGTGGCGTTAAAAAATCTTAGGGCGGAATCATGCCAAAGCGTACCGATCTCAAAAGCATCCTCATCATTGGCGCGGGCCCGATCGTCATCGGCCAGGCCTGTGAATTCGACTACTCCGGCGCACAGGCCTGCAAGGCGCTGCGCGAGGAAGGCTACCGCGTCATCCTGGTGAACTCGAACCCGGCCACCATCATGACCGACCCGGCGATGGCCGATTCGACCTACATCGAGCCGATCACCTGGCAGACCGTCGCCAAGATCATCGAGAAGGAACGTCCGGATGCGGTGCTGCCGACCATGGGCGGCCAGACCGCGCTCAACTGCGCGCTCGACCTTGACAAGCACGGCGTGCTGGAAAAATTCGGCGTCGAGCTGATCGGCGCGTCCAAGGACGCGATCAAGAAGGCGGAAGACCGCAAGCTGTTCGATCAGGCGATGCGCAAGATCGGCCTGGAGTGCCCGCGCGCTGCCGTCGCCGGCAATATGGAAGAGGCTTTCAGCATCCAGGCCCAGGTCGGCTTCCCCTGCATCATCCGTCCGTCCTTCACCATGGGCGGCTCGGGCGGCGGCATCGCCTACAACCGCGAAGAGTTCGTGGAGATCTGCGAGCGCGGTTTCGACCTGTCGCCGACCAAGGAACTGCTGATCGACGAATCGCTGATCGGCTGGAAGGAATACGAGATGGAAGTCGTTCGTGACAAGAACGACAACTGCATCATCGTCTGCTCCATCGAAAACTTCGACGCCATGGGCGTGCACACCGGCGACTCCATCACCGTTGCCCCGGCGCAGACCCTGACCGACAAGGAATACCAGATCATGCGCAACGCCAGCATCGCGGTGCTGCGCGAGATCGGCGTCGAGACCGGCGGTTCCAACGTCCAGTTCGGCATCAGCCCGACCACCGGCCGCATGGTGGTGATCGAGATGAACCCGCGCGTGTCGCGTTCGTCGGCGCTGGCCTCCAAGGCCACCGGTTTCCCGATCGCCAAGGTCGCCGCCAAGCTGGCCGTCGGCTACACGCTGGACGAACTGAAGAACGACATCACCGGCGGCAAGACCCCGGCTTCGTTCGAACCGTCGATCGACTATGTCGTCACCAAGATTCCCCGTTTCAACTTCGAGAAGTTCCCGCAGGCCGACGCCCGCCTCACCACCCAGATGAAGTCGGTGGGTGAAGTGATGGCCATCGGCCGCACCTTCCAGGAATCGGTGCAGAAGGCGCTGCGCGGCCTGGAAGTCGGTTCCGACGGCTTCAACCCGAAGATCCAGCCCGGCCAGAAGGACGCCATCGACAAGCTGCGCCACGAGCTGAAGAACCCCGGCCCCGAACGTATCTGGTACATCGGCGACGCCTTCCGCATGGGCCTCAGCGTCGAGCAGGTGTATGAGTACACTGCCGTCGACCGCTGGTTCCTGGTGCAGATCGAGGACATCATCAAGGCCGAGGACAAGGTCAAGCAGCTCGGCTTTGCCGGTTGCACCCGCGACGTGCTGTGGCAGCTGAAGCGCAAGGGCTTCGCCGACAGCCGCCTGGCCGGCCTGCTGGGCGTCAGCGAGAAGCAGCTGCGGAAGAAGCGCTGGGAGCTGGGTGTCTACCCGGTCTACAAGCGTGTTGACACTTGCGCCGCCGAGTTCGCCACCGGCACCGCCTACATGTACTCCACCTACGAGGAAGAGTGCGAAGCCAACCCGAGCGGCCGTGACAAGATCATGGTGCTGGGCGGTGGTCCGAACCGCATCGGCCAGGGCATCGAATTCGACTATTGCTGCGTCCATGCCGCCCTCGCCATGCGCGAAGACGGTTATGAAACCATCATGGTCAACTGCAACCCGGAAACGGTTTCCACCGATTACGACACCTCCGACCGCCTGTTCTTCGAACCGGTGACGCTGGAAGACGTGCTGGAAATCGTCCGTGTCGAGAAGCCGAAGGGCGTGATCGTGCAGTACGGCGGCCAGACCCCGCTGAAGCTGGCGCGCGACCTCGAAGCCGCCGGCGTGCCGATCATCGGCACCAGCCCGGACGCCATTGACCGCGCCGAAGACCGCGAGCGTTTCCAGCAGATGGTGGAACGCCTGAACCTGAAGCAGCCCCCCAACCGTACCGCCCGCAACGCGGAAGACGGCGTGCGCCTGGCCGCCGAGATCGGTTACCCGCTGGTGGTGCGCCCGTCCTACGTGCTGGGCGGCCGCGCCATGGAAATCGTCTTCAACGAAGACGAGCTGCGCCACTACATGCGCACCGCAGTGCAGGTCTCCAACGATTCGCCGGTGCTGTTGGACCGTTTCCTCGATGATGCCATCGAAGTCGACGTCGACTGCGTCTCCGACGGCCAGGAAGTGGTGATCGGCGGCATCATGCAGCATATCGAACAGGCCGGCATCCACTCCGGCGATTCCGCCTGCTCGCTGCCGCCGTATGCGCTGGGCCAGGACGTGCAGGACGTGATGCGCGCCCAGACCGTTGCGATGGCGCTGGAGCTGGGTGTGGTCGGTCTGATGAACGTGCAGTTCGCGGTCAAGGCCAACGAAGTCTATGTGCTGGAAGTGAACCCGCGCGCCTCGCGTACCGTGCCCTTCGTGTCGAAGTGCATCGGCGCGTCGCTGGCCAAGGTCGCCGCCCGCTGCATGGCCGGCCAGACACTGGCCAGCCAGCAGTTCCAGACGGAAATCATTCCCCCGTACTACAGTGTCAAGGAAGCGGTGTTCCCCTTCGCCAAGTTCCCGGGCGTCGACCCGATCCTGTCGCCGGAAATGAAGTCCACCGGCGAAGTGATGGGCGTGGGCGTCACCTTCGGCGAAGCCTTCCACAAGGCGGTGCTCGGCTCCAACGAAAAGCTGCCCACCGGCGGCCGCGCCTTCATCTCGGTGCGCGATTCCGACAAGGCCCTGCTGCCGCAGATTGGTCGCGACCTGATCGAACTGGGTTTCGAGCTGGTGGCCACCGGCGGTTCGCAGCGCGTGCTGGAAGAGGCCGGGGTGCCGTGCCGCCGCGTCAACAAGGTGACCGAAGGCCGTCCGCACATTGTCGACATGTTGAAGAACGGTGAAATCAGCCTGATCATCAACACCACCGAAGGCAAGCAGGCGCAGCAGGATTCGTTCTCGATCCGCCGCAGCGCGCTGCAAGGCAAGGTCTATTACACCACCACCATCAGCGGCGCCAACGCGGTCTGCCAGGCCTTGAAGTCCGGCACCGACCTGTCGGTGTGCCGTCTGCAGGATCTGCACAAGGAGCTGGCATAATGGTACGCGTCCCGATGACGGTTGGCGGGGCGGAAGCCCTGCGCAAGGAGCTGGATAACCTGAAGAACGTGGTGCGTCCGCGCATCACGGCAGCCATTGCCGAGGCGCGCGCCCACGGCGATCTCAAGGAAAACGCCGAGTACCATGCCGCCCGCGAGCAGCAGAGCTTTGCCGAAGGCCGTATCCAGGAAATCGAGGGCAAGCTGTCCAATGCCCAGATCATTGATATTTCCAAGATGCCGCAAACCGGCAAGGTGATCTTCGGCGTCACCGTCGACATCGAGAATGTCGCCAACGGTGAAACCAAGACCTACCAGATCGTCGGCGATGACGAGGCGGACCTGAAGATCGGCAAGATCTCGGTGAATTCACCGATTGCGCGCGGTCTGATCGGCAAGGAGGAAGGCGATACCGTCGTCATCCAGACGCCCGCCGGCCAGGTGGAGTACGAGATCGCGGAAGTGCGTTACGAGTAATTCCGCAATCGCGTGTCAATCCGGCAAAGGGCAGGGCGGCAATCCTGCCCTTTGGCTTTTTTGCTACCGTCATAGGGGCGGCGTATAGTAGCCGGACCCCTGAAACCGAGGATGACGCCCCCGGCGTTGCATGCTCCCATGAGCCTCTTCCAGAACCTGCTGGTGATCGCCTTCCTGGTCATTGTCAGCGCCTTCTTCTCTTTCGCCGAAATCGGCCTGGCTTCCGCCCGCCGCATCCGCCTGCAGCAAATGATCGAGGCGGGAGATGCCCGGGCAGGAAGGGTGCTGGCCTTGCAGGAACAGCCGGGCATCTTTTTCACGGTGGTGCAGGTGGCGCTGAACGCCATCGCCATTCTGGGCGGTATCGTCGGCGAACAGGCGCTGTCGCCGTTCCTGGCGTCGGGATTGCACAGCCTGTTCGGCCCCGCGCCGTGGATAGATACCGCCGGGTTGTTGCTGTCCTTCCTGCTGGTGACCTCGCTGTTCATCATCTTTGCCGACCTGATGCCGAAGCGGCTGGCGATGACCTGGCCGGAGCAGGTGGCGGTGCTGGTGGTGAAGCCGATCGGCTTCTGCCTGGCGGTGCTGAAGCCGGTGGTGTTGATGTATGACGGCATCGCCACCGGCTTGTTCGGGTTGCTGGGTATCCAGATCAATCGCGAGGACCGCATCACCTTTGATGATGTTTCGGCGATGGTGGATGCCGGAACCGCGTCCGGAGCGCTGCACAAACAGGAACAGCACCTGATCGAGAATGTGTTCGAACTGGACACCCGCACCGTTACTTTTGCCATGACCCCGCGCGACAGCGTGGTGTTCCTGCGCTTGCAGGATGATGATCAGCAGCTGAAAGCCAAGATTTCTGACCACCCGCACTCCAAATTCCTGGTCTGCGATGACCATATTGATTCAGTGGTGGGCTTCGTGGAGTCGAAAGATATCCTGAAGCGCACCCTGAACCAGCAGGCGATTTCCCTTAACCGCGAACTGGTGGTGAAGAATATTCTCGCCATTCCTGACACCCTGACGCTGTCCGAACTGCTGGAGCGTTTCAAGGTCACCAACCAGGATCTGGCGCTCATCCTGAATGAATATGCGCTGGTGGTGGGCATTGTCACGCTCAACGATGTGATGAAGACGCTGATGGGCGATCTGGTCAGTCCGTTTACCGAAGAGCAGATTGTGCGACGCGATGAGCATTCCTGGCTGGTTGACGGCGTGACGCCGGTGGAGGACCTGAAACGGGCGTTGGATCTTGATGCGTTGCCGCATGAGGAGCAGTACCAGACCGTAGCGGGGTTCCTGATGTTCCAGCTGAAGAAAATTCCCAAGCGCACCGACAGCGTCGAATTTGCGGGGTACAAATTCGAAGTGGTGGATATCGACAACTACCGGATTGATCAGGTGCTGGTGACCCGCTTGAGTGGTCAGTCTGATTAAATCGGAAAAATTCATGATTATTTTGAGGGAAAACTTTGATGTCGCGCTCTCCACGGATTACTTCGTTTACAACGGCAATGGTTTTGACAGTGATGGCTGGATATGGTGTTTGGGAACTTTGGCGGTATTACGTGGCGAGGACTGTGTATTTGCCGCGAATTCAAGCAGCTTATGATTCGCTTCTTTCGGATAACTTTTTCGTATGTGTCAGCGCAGGCGATTTCCCCGCCGGCAATCGAATTCCTGTAACTCATTGGGTCAAGCAAACCAATGGCTTGTCGTCCTGTGAGCGCTCTGAGGCTGATAGCGAGTGTATCCATTGCGATGCATTCAAGGCGGCCGGATTAATCACGGAAAATGAAGAATACCGATTTGATACTGGTCAGCGAACGACCGTCTATCATCTTTCCGAACTGGGTAAAAAGCTTTATTTTGCTAACTATCTGGATCGTACACCCGGACATGAAATTGGTTGTTTCCCAGGACAGGTAAGATATATATCGTCTGACTCCGAGTCTGATAATTCTCACCGGCCGGGCTTCTGTCTGGCCAAGGGTGTACGGGTATTGCCAATTAAGGAGTTTGCAGGTCCAGGTTATCTCGATGGGATGCAACAGATAACGGTCAGGATTCAGTTGGAGCCCATTGATCCGGAGCCACCATTATTCCATCCGGAAATCATCAAGTTGCTGCCCCGTCCACTGACCTCGATAAATCCTCCGCTATTTAAGCCAGGATTGACGACAGCCGCATTTTCATCGGATATGAAGTCCATCGAGGGCTTTAATGATGATTTACGTTATGGTTACTGGCCTCCCGAGCAACAATGACGCTGCTTGTCAATTTAGCACCCGGCGGAGCAGAATCCGTCATTTTCGATTTCCGGAGTCCGACATGCATTGCCCCTTTTGCCGCGCCGCGGATACCAAGGTGATTGACTCCCGTCTGGTTGCCGAAGGCGAGCAAGTGCGCCGCCGCCGCGAGTGCCCGGTCTGCAATGAACGCTTCACCACCTTTGAAACCGCCGAGCTGGTCACGCCGCGCGTGATCAAGTCCGATGGCAGCCGCGTGCCCTTTGATGAAGAGAAGCTGCGCCGCAGCATGCTGCACGCCTTGCAGAAACGCCCGGTCAGCATCGAGCAGATCGACAGCGCCATCCAGCACATCCTGCACCAGCTGCGCGCGACCGGCGAGCGGGAAGTGAAGTCCCGGCTGATCGGGGAGCTGGTCATGGAGGCCCTGCGCCGTCTGGATCAGGTGGCCTATGTCCGCTTTGCGTCGGTCTATCGCGACTTTCAGGATGTGGCGGCATTCAAGGCGGAAATCGACCGTTTGAATGCGCCGGACGGGGACAAGTCCCGTGACTGACCACCGCTGGATGGCGCGCGCGCTGCAACTGGCGCGCGAAGGGCTGTATACCACCCAGCCGAATCCCCGGGTCGGGTGTGTCATCGTGCGCGACGGAGAGGTCGTGGGCGAGGGCTTTCACCCCCGCACCGGGCAGCCGCATGCCGAGGTGTTTGCGCTCCGGCAGGCCGGAGAGCGGGCGCGCGGAGCCACGGCCTTTGTCACGCTGGAGCCCTGCGCGCATTTTGGCCGCACCCCGCCGTGCGCGGAGGCGCTGATCGCTGCCGGAGTTGCGCGGGTGGTCATGGCCGGTCTGGATTCCAATCCCCTCGTCGGCGGCAAGGGACGGCAAATGCTGGAGGCGGCGGGCATCGCTACCGCGACCGGAGTTCTGGAGGCGGAAGCACAGGTGCTCAACCCCGGTTTCTTGCGCCGTATGGCCGGGGGCATACCCTGGGTGCGGTTGAAAATGGCGGGGAGCCTGGATGGCCGCACCGGCATGCCCTCCGGGGAGTCGAAATGGATTACCGGCCCGGACGCGCGTCGCGATGTCCAGAAATGGCGGGCGATGAGCAGCGCCATCATTACCGGCATTGGCACAGTGCTGGCCGACGATCCGGCGCTTGATATTCGCCCGGAGGAGTGGACCGGGTGGCATTACGGAGAGCCGGTGCAGCCTTGGCGGGTCATTCTGGATTCGCGGTTACGGACTCCGTTGACCGCAAAAGTACTGAAGGCAAACACCAAGGTCATCGTCGTGGCGTCTCCGGACGCGGATGACGGCCGGGCGCAGGCGCTGACGGCGTTGGGTGCGGAAGTCTGGCGATTACCCCACGGAGATCTTCCGGGACTGTTGCAGCGGCTGGCGGCGCAGGGGGCCAATGAGGTGCTGGTGGAAGCCGGAGCGACCCTGGCCGGGGCATTCCTGCAGGCGGGAGTGGTGGACGAACTGGTGCTTTATCTGGCGCCGACGTTGCTGGGCAGTCTGGGCAGGCCGCTGATGGCCTTGCCGATTGAACACATGGCGGGACAAAAACGCCTGGATATCCGCGATGTCCGAAATATCGGCGCGGATATCCGTATATTGGCGCGTCCCGCCGCGCAAGCATGAAGGGGGGCTGCCCCTTCGGCTAGCAGGTCAGTCGCGATCGTGGTGGTGATGCTTGTGGTGTCCGCGATGGCGGCCATTGTCATGATGATCATCGTCATAATAATCACGATCCCGCCCGTCGCGGACATAAACCACGGTCTTTTGCGGAACCTGATCGTGAACCACGACAGTGCGGGTGGAGCTTTGCTTTGGCTTGCTGTTGGAGCCTAATGCCGCGCCGGTCGCGCCGCCAATGGCTCCGCCGATGACGGCGCCGTCCTTGCCGCCGGTTTGCTGGCCGATGGCCGCGCCGACCGCACCGCCGACCGCCGCACCGACGATGGCGCCGTTGTCACCGGCCAGGGCGGCCTGGGATGCCAGCAGTGCGGTCAGGGCCAGCAGGGGAAAAGTTCGGTTGTTCATGGCTTTCATCCTTTGTTCAGGGAAACGTGTGTTGCATGATAATTATGCATCCTGTTTCCAAATGTTTCCGTGACGTCGTCGTTGGCTAACGATATCCCAACTGTGTTTGCCCGTATGAGTTTTGTAGAACTGTGAAGCGCCGGACATACCGTCCCGAAAGTGCCGGGACGGCATGCCGGTTTCGGCTCACAGCACGGGCGTGAGCAATTGCTGCGGGCTGCCGGCCTTGTAGCCGTAAACCTGCAGGGCGATCTGGGTGGCCGGTCCCTGGAAATATTCAATCCGCAAGGTATGCACGCCCTTGCTCAGGGCGATGGTGTTGACGCCGGATGAGCTTGGCGCATGCTGCCCGTCATTGTTGATGATCAACTGGTCATCAATGTAGAGCTTGGAGCCGTCGTCGCTAAGGGTGCTGAAACTGTAATCCCCGGTGGCCTGGATCGTCAGCGGCCCCTGGTAGCGTACGCCGAACCATTCGAAGCGATTGCTGGGGACGCCGGGGAAAGGGTCGGTAAACGAACGCGGCGTGATATTGATCTCGCTGGTATAGAGCGCGCCGATCGGGGTGAGCAGCGAAAAATCCGGCAGTTGCGGGGTTCCGATGGGCAGCAGATAGATTTCGCCCTTCCACTTGCCCGCATTGCTGCCGAAGTCGGTGTCATCGGTTACGACCGGTCCGGTCGTGACATCCTGGACCTCGGCGGCGTCGACCACATCCGTGCGCAGCTGATTCTTCAGATCACCTTCAGGCATGGCGTCAAGGGCGTCTTCCATGCCGAATTTCCACGCTTCCGCAAACACCAGGGGTAAGGTCGGGTAGGGCGGGCTGGCGATGACGGCAGCTCCCGCCTTACCGTCCACCTGGCCGTCGCTGAGGTCTTTGGCCAGGGAATTGACCAGCTCCAGGGCCGGTGTCAGCGATGCGGTGTGCTCCGCAGCGGCTTTGACCAGCCCGGCCAGTTGCAACGCGTACTGGTCCGCCGGGGTGTTTTTCAATGCGGCGTAGTCGCTGTCGGCGCTGATCGGCGTTGGCGGCAGGTTGATGTTGTCGATGCCGACGGCCTTGCCCACCTTGTCCAGCGCGCTGTCGATGTTGGCCGGTTTGGTCAGGCCGTCCGGCAAGGCTTCGGCCAGTTGCACGGCGGCTTCGGTCAGTACGGTTACGCCCAGCGGGGTATTGCCGTTGATGCGGCCCGCGGTACGCATACGGAAGTCGGCGGGCAACGGCTGGATGCCCTTGGCTTCGTCGAAATACTGACTGCCGGTATCCGTCTTGATTTCCACAACAACGGCATCCACCGATTTGGGAATCTGCATTTGCACCGAGCCGTTGCTTCCAAGCAGGCGATTGGCCAGTTCGACGCCGGTGCGGGCATTCCGGATGATTGCCCGGGCGTTCTGGATGCGGCCCAGCGACGGGGTAATGGTGACCGTGTTGACGGCGAGGGCGGTCGGAGTCGGGGAGGCTCCGGCGATGTCGTGGTCATTGCCGTTGCAACCGGCCAGCATGATGGCCATGGTCAGGACGGTGAGTGATCCAAAGCGGCGTACTGTAACCATGACAGCCTCCGGAATGCCGATTGATGCTCAGGAATTGTCTGAATTCTAGCTGGTCGTGGCCGTTCAGCCAGTTGGAATGCGGTTTTGGCCGGGGCTTCCGACAGGCGGCGAGGCTGGCTGATTGCCCCTGCGATTGGGTATGCTTGCCGCCTCACTACCGGAGTCCTTTCCATGTTTACCGGCATTATCGAAGCGGTTGGCGTTGTCCAGCAGATCATCCCCCGCAACGGCGACGTGCGCCTGGTCATCCGCAGCGGCGGTCTGGACCTGGCGGATGTGAAGCTGGGTGACTCCATCGCCACCAACGGCATCTGCCTGACCGTCATTGAGCTGACCGGGCAGGGCTATGCCGCCGACGTCTCCAACGAGACGCTGCGCCACACCACGCTGGGCGGCTGGAAGACCGGCACCCGCGTCAACCTGGAAAAGGCGTTGATGCCGACCAGCCGTCTGGGCGGCCATATCGTCAGCGGTCATGTCGACGGCGTCGGCGAAATCGTGGAGTTCAAGCGCGACGCCCGTTCGCTGCAATACCGGGTGCGCGCGCCCGCCGAACTGGCGAAGTACATCGCCCACAAGGGCTCGATCACCGTTGACGGCACCAGCCTGACCGTCAATGCCGTGGATGGCGATGCGTTTGACCTGAACATTGTGCCGCACACCGCCGACCACACCAACGTCGGTGACTGGCAGCCCGGCGTGCGCGTCAACCTGGAGGTGGATGTGCTGGCCCGTTATCTGGAAAGGCTGATGCTGGGCGAGAAGGCCGCGCAAGGCTCCGGCGGCGGCATCAGCATGGCCTTCCTGGCGGAAAATGGCTTCCTGAAGCGCTAGATTTTTGTCGGCTTCCCGGGCGGGGGCGGGTGCAGCCCCGGCCCCTGTGCTATTATCCGCGGTTAATTTTGTACGCATCCCGTGCGGTCCCGCGTCAGCTGAGAGCTCCCCATGCCCCTGAATACCGTTGAAGAACTCATTAACGACATCCGCCTCGGCAAGATGGTCATCCTGATGGACGACGAAGACCGCGAGAACGAAGGCGATATCGTGATGGCGGCCAGCCATGTCCGCCCCGAAGACATCAACTTCATGGCCAAGCATGCGCGCGGCCTGATCTGCCTGACGCTGAGCCCGGAACGCTGCCGCCAGCTGGACCTGCCGCTGATGGTCAACCGTAACGGCTCCAGCCACGGCACCAATTTCACGCTGTCGATCGAGGCCGCCGCCGGCGTCACCACCGGCATTTCCGCGCATGACCGCGCCCACACCGTGCAAGTGGCCGTGGCCCGCGACGCCAAGCCCGCCGACATTGTCCAGCCCGGTCACATCTTTCCGCTGATGGCCAAGCCCGGCGGCGTGCTGCACCGCGCCGGCCACACCGAAGCCGGTTGCGACCTGGCCCGACTGGCCGGTCTGGAAGCCGCTTCCGTCATTGTCGAGATCATGAACGAGGACGGCACCATGGCCCGCCGTCCCGACCTGGAAAAGTTCGCCGCCGAGCACAACCTGAAGATCGGCACCATCGCCGACCTGATCCATTACCGCATGGTCAACGAGCAGACCGTCAAGCGCACCAGCGAGAACATGCTGGAAACCGAATACGGCAATTTCAAGCTGATGACCTATCAGGAGCATGCCAGCACCGAGACGCATCTGGCGCTGGTCAAGGGCGATGTCACCCGCGATACCCCGGTGGTGCGCGTGCATGCGCTGAACCCGCTGCGCGACCTGCTGCACGCCAAGTACCAGGGCCGCATCGGCTGGAACCTGCAAAAGAGCCTGGCCGAAATCGCCCGCCACGACGCCGGAGTGCTGGTGCTGCTGGGGCAGGATTTCGCCTCGGAAGAGCTGGTCGACCATATCCAGGGCTTCTTCAACCAGCGTCCGCGCGCGACGGTGGACGGCGCGGGCATGTACCGCACCATCGGCGCCGGTTCGCAGATCCTGCGTGACCTGGGCATTACCCGCATGAAACTGCTCAGCTCGCCGATGCGCTTCAATGCGCTGTCCGGTTTCGGGCTGGAAATCGTGGAATACCTGGGCACGGAATGACCCGATAGGTGTGGCCGGGCGCCAGCCCGACACCGTCTGCCGCCAGAAATGTAACCGTATATCGAACAACCGTGATTGTCGGGCTGAAGCCCGACCTACAGACAAGTTGGAGAGATTCATGAAAGTGATCGAAGGCGATTTCCGCAATGCCGATGGCAAGTACGCCATCCTCGTCGGCCGTTTCAACAGCTTCGTGGTCGAAGCCCTGCTGGACGGCGCGCTGGACACGCTGAAGCGTCACGGCGTCAGCGACGACAACATCACCCTCGTCCGCGCTCCGGGCGCGTGGGAACTGCCGCTGGCCGCCAAGAAGCTGGTCGAAAAGAAGCAGTATGACGCCGTCATCGCCCTGGGTGCGGTCATCCGCGGCGGCACCCCGCATTTCGACTTCGTGGCCGGTGAATGTGCCAAGGGTCTGGGCGTGGTCGGTCTGGAAGCCGGTATTCCGGTGGTGTTCGGCGTGCTGACCACCGACAGCATCGAACAAGCGATCGAGCGCTCCGGCACCAAGGCCGGCAACAAGGGTTCGGACGCCGCCATGACCGCCATCGAGATGGTTTCGCTGCTGAAGGCCCTCTAATGCACCAGCAACAAGCCAACACCCCCGCCGCGCGCCGCAAGGCGCGCCGTTTCGCCATGCAGGGCCTCTACGAGTGGCAGCTGTCGGGCAATGCGCCTTTCGAGATCGAGGCCCGCTATCGCGTCGAGAATGCGATGCACAAGGTCGACCTGGCCTATTTCCACGAGCTGCTGCATCAGGTGGTGCGCCGCGTCGACGAACTGGACGAGGCCTACAAGCCTTTCCTGGATCGCCAGATGAGCCAGATCGATCCGGTCGAGCGCAGCATCCTGCGCCTGGGCAGCTACGAGCTGCTGCACCATCCGGAAGTGCCCTACAAGGTGGTGCTGAACGAGGCCGTGGAACTGGCCAAGGATTTCGGCGCGACCGACTCCTACAAGTACGTCAACGGCGTGCTGGACGAACTGTCCAAGACCGCGCGCCAGGCAGAACGGCAGGCGGGCTGATGCCCTCCGAGTTCGGCCTGATCCGGCAGTATTTCACGCGTCCGTCCGCGGACAGCGGTGTGCTGCTGGGCGTGGGGGACGATGCGGCGCTGCTGGCGCCTCCCGTCGGGGAGGTGCTGGCGGCGACCGTCGACACCCTGGTCGCCGGACGCCATTTTCCCGAAGCCACCTCGCCTGCCGCCATCGCCCACAAGGCGTTGGCCGTCAACCTGTCCGATCTGGCCGCCATGGGCGCGACGCCGCGCTGGTTCCTGCTGGCGTTGACCCTGCCTGAAGCCTCCGAGGCCTTCCTGAGCGAATTCGCGGCCGCGCTGTTCGCGCTGGCCGATGCCGCCGGTATCGCGCTGGTTGGCGGCGACACCACGCGCGGACCCCTCGCCATCAGCATTACCGCCCTGGGCAGCGTGCCGCCCGCACAGGCGCTGCGCCGCAGCGGCGCGCGGCCGGGCGACGGCATCTATGTCTCGGGGACGGTCGGCGATGCCGGGCTGGGGTTGCGCGAGGCGCTGACGCCGGGTGAAACCGGGTTGTCGGCGGCACAGGCCGCGTATGTCCGCAATCGCCTGGATTATCCGCAGCCGCGTTTGGCGCTGGGGACGGCGCTGCGCGGCCGGGCGACGGCCTGTCTGGACATCTCCGACGGGCTGGCGCAGGATCTGGGTCATATCCTGACCGCGTCCGGCGTCGGGGCCGTGCTGGATCTGGAGGCGCTGCCGCTGTCGCCCGCCCTGCGCGCCTTGCCCGAGCGCGAGGCCTGGCGGCTGGCGCTGACGGCTGGTGACGACTACGAATTGTGTTTCACCCTGCCGGACGGCCTGACGCCGCCGGTATCGCCCGACGGGGTTGCCGTCACCCGCATCGGCACGGTCACGGCCGCGCCGGGGCTGGCGCTGCGCTGCCGTGGCGAACGGGTGGAGGAAGAACTGTCCGGCTACCGGCATTTTTGAGTAAACCGATGTCCCCTTATCCCATTCGCCATCCGGTGATCTTCCTGGCCTTCGGTCTGGGTTCCGGCCTGTCGCCCAAGGCTCCCGGTACCGCCGGGTCGGCGCTGGCGTTGCTGTTCTTCCCGGTGCTGGTGGCGCTGGGCCTGTGGGGCAGCGTTGCCCTGATCGCCGTCGCCGGAGTTTTCGGCATCTGGCTATGCGGCCGCGCGGCGGAAATCCTGAAGGTCCATGACCATTCCGGCATAGTCTGGGATGAATTCGTCGGGCAGTGGCTGACACTGCTGCCGTTGCTGGGCGGCGCGGTCTGGGATTTGGCGACCGTATTGAATGTGCTGGTCGGTTTTGTGCTGTTCCGGATTTTTGATATCGCCAAGCCCTGGCCAATCTCCTGGTGCGACAAGCATCTGGAAGGCGGCCTGGGCATCATGATTGATGATGTGCTGGCCGGAGCGGCCGCTGGAGGGGTGCTATGGTTGCTGGTCGCCAATCACTGGCTGTTCTGACACTGTTGCTGGCGGCCACGGCTGTCCATGCCCGGGATATCGTGGTGGTCGGCCTGATGGCCGATCGGGCGATTCTGAAAGTGGACGGGGAAACCCGCTTGATCCGCTTGGGCGAAACACTGGATGACATGACGCTGGTGGGGGTGAACGCCAGCGAAGCCAAGCTGCGTATCGGCAAACGCGAGGAGCGCTTTACGCTGGGGCAGGACCGTGGCGGCGTTCGCGCCGATACCAGCGCGGCGGCGACCGTCATTATCAGCTCCAATGCCATGGGCCAATTCCTGACGACCGGCATGATCAATGGCCGTACTGTGGAAATGCTGGTCGATACCGGCGCCAATCAGGTGTCCATGACGCGAGGCCAGGCCAACAAGCTGGGCATTGACTACCGCACGCGCGGCCAACCCTGCACCAGCCAGACCGCCAACGGTTCGGTGGCCTGCTGGATTGTGTTGTTGCCGAGGGTCAAGGTGGGCGGCATTGTGGTCGAAGGCGTGGACGCCACGGTGCGGGACGTTGATGACGGTGCGCCGGTGCTGCTGGGCATGTCCTTCCTGGGCCGCCTGCGCATGGAGCATGAAGACAACCGCTTGAAGCTGATGACCCGGCAGTAGCGGTTGCGGATTTCCCCAAAGCCGCCCTGACTTGCTACAATCGCCCACCTCCGGTTTTCCCAGCGAGATCCAGCGCGTGTCCGTCGATTTTGTTGCGTCCTCCCGGTTGCCCACCCGCCACGGGCAATTCACCATCCATGCCTTTGAAGAACCGCAGACCCGTCAGGAGCATGTGGCGCTAAGCATGGGCGATGTCGGCAATGGCGAGCCGGTGCTGATGCGTATCCATTCCGAATGCCTGACTGGTGACGGTTTTGGTTCCCTGCGCTGTGATTGCGGCCCGCAACTGGAGGCGGCCATGGCCAAGGTGGCCGCCGAAGGCCGTGGCGTCATCCTGTACCTGCGTCAGGAAGGCCGGGGTATCGGTCTGGTCAACAAGGTGCGCGCCTACCAGTTGCAGGACCAGGGCGCCGATACCGTCGAAGCCAACGAGCAATTGGGTTTCGCGCCGGACCTTCGCGAATACTCGATGTGTGAAGACATGCTGCGCCATCTGGGCGTCAGCTGTGTCCGCCTGATGACGAACAATCCGCTCAAGGTCGAGGCGCTGGAAAAACACGGCATCCGCGTCGTGGAGCGGGTGCCGCTGATGACCGGCCGCAATCCCCATAACGACCAGTACCTGGATACCAAGCAGGAAAAGATGGGGCATCTGCTCTAGACGCCCCTGGCGGGTCAGCGCATGGCGACCCGCTGCATTTCCACCTCATACAGCTTGGTGATCGCCTGCATCTGTTTCAGCAGGTTTTCGGTAGCGCCGCAGATCGCGGTCGGCACATACAGTTCGTCTTTCGACAAGGCGAATCCCGCCCGCGAAAACTTCCAGACGCCCTGCACCCGGATCAGCCCTTGCGTGATTTCGGCGGTGTTTTGCGGGTTTTCGCTCAGCGTTTTCAGTCCGGCATCGTATTCCGCCAGGGCGGTGCTGAAGTCCTTGTCCAGCCCCTCATAATCCAGTCCCCAGCTTTTGGTCAGGTACAGTCGCGCAATGCGCTGGCTGAGCATGCGTTGCCGTCCGGAGACATTGACCATCCGCGCCGAGGCCACGCCGGAGTGATCCTGGATCTGCTTGACGGCGGCTTCGCTCAGTTTCAGCAGTTCGTCGCTCTGGCGCAGCAGCTTCAGGGCTTCCGCCTTGTCCGGCGCGGCCATGATCCGGTTGCGGTAGCCGGTCCAGACCGCTTCAACCTTGGCCAAGGCCTCGCGGATTTCCGGGGTGGGCGCATACGTTTTCAGGGCTTGCAGATTGCTGTCGAACAGGGCCACGCTCTTGGCGCGCTGTTCACGCGCCTCGAGAACCTTCACTCCTTGGCCAAGCATCAGCCAGCTCTTGGCGGTGCGCTGGCTGAGCATGCGCTGCAGGCCGGACATGTTGACGGCTTCGGCGTCCGTCAGCGCGAAAACGGGGGAGCAGACGATCAGCGCCAACAGGGTGATCAGGCTGTTGCGGAACAGGATGGGGATGCGCATGGGCGTTCTCCGAACGTGGACTTTTGACGTCGTTGTCAAAATGGCGGTGGCGGGCTCGCACGCGGGGGCCGGGTCTCGGCATTGAGCGCACCGGCAGGCGATGCCTGAATCAAGGCAAGAATTGCGCCATGCGGTATGAAAGGCGTCAGAAATGTGATGCAGTTGGGGAAATGCGGAGAATAACGGCGCGGGACGGCCAGATCAGGGGCGGGACGGGCGCAGGATCAGGCCCATCCCGGTGCAGCGCGGCGGCTTAGACGCCCATATTGCCCAGCAGACGGACCAGATTGCCCAGCACGCCGGCCAGCAGCGGATGCTCGGCTTCCACCCGCGCTTCCAGCCCGCGCAGGGTGTCCAGGAATTCCTCGGTCTTGGCGGGTTCCGGCACTTGCAGGTGCAGTTCCATGTCCGCCAGGGTGCGGGTCAGCTCGTCCTGGTGGGCGGGCGGCAGGGGTTGCTGCTGCAGGTGGCTGCGGGCGCGGGCGATTTCGTCGCCGATCAGTTGCTTGCTCATGATGTTCTCCGGTAATCAGGACAGGGCGGCCAGGCGTCGACGGACCGCCTGTTCGATGCCCGCGGCGTCCAGGCCGCAGGCGGCCAGCATTTCACCGTGGGCGGCATGTTCGATGAAGGCATCGGGGATGCCCAGGTTCAGCACGGGCCGGGTGATGCCTGCCTGCGCCAGCCATTCGTTGACCGCACTGCCCGCACCACCCATGACGGCGTGTTCCTCAAGGGTCACCAGCAGATCGTGCGTGGCGGCCAGTTCACGCACCAGTTCCCCGTCCAGCGGTTTTACCCAGCGCATGTTGGCGACGGTGGCGTCCAGGGCGTCAGCCGCTTTTAACGCCGCAGCCAGCAGGCTGCCGAAGCTGAGCAAGGCCACGCGTTGTCCCTGACGGCGGACTTCCCCCCGACCGAAGGGCAGGGCGGTCATGGCGTTCTCGATGGCGACGCCGGGGCCGGTGCCGCGCGGGTAGCGCACAGCGGCGGGGCCGGGATGCTGGTAAGCGGTGTAGAGCATCTGCCGGCATTCGTTTTCGTCGGCGGGCGCCAGGATCACCATGTTCGGGATGGTGCGCATGTAAGCGTAGTCATAGGCGCCGGCATGCGTGGGGCCGTCCTCGCCCACCAATCCGGCGCGGTCGATGCCGAAGGTGACATCCAGGTTCTGCAGCGCGACATCATGCACCAACTGGTCGTAACCGCGCTGCAGGAACGTGGAGTAGATGGCCACTACCGGTTTCAGGCCTTCACAGGCCATGCCCGCCGCCAGCGTCACCGCATGTTGTTCGGCGATGGCGACATCGTGGTAGCGGTCGGGAAACTGGCGGGCGAAACGGACCATGCCCGAGCCTTCGCACATGGCGGGGGTGATGCCGATCAGACGGTGGTCGGCGGCGGCCATGTCGCACAGCCAGTCGCCGAAGATATCCGAATATTTGGGCAGCTTTGGCGCCGGACTTTGGCCGCGCTGGTTGGCCGGGGCGATCTTGGTGATGGCGTGATAGCCGATCGGGTCGGCTTCCGCCGGGGAAAAGCCCTTGCCCTTGGTGGTGTAGACATGCAGCAATTGCGGGCCGGGAGCGTGCTTCAGGTTGCGGATCACCTGCACCAGCTCTTCCAGGTTGTGGCCGTCAATGGGGCCGACATAGTTGAAGCCGATGGCCTCGAACAGCGCTCCTGGCGAGGAGACCAGGTGTTTCATGCTCTCTTCGGTGCGGCGGGCGAAGTTCCAGGCGGAGGGCATCGAGGCCAGGACTTTCTTGCCGCCTTCGCGCAGGGCGATGTAGCTGCGGCTGGACCAGATGCGGGCCAGGTAGTTCGAGAGCCCGCCGACATTGTGCGAGATCGACATGGCGTTGTCGTTGAGGATTACCAGCATGTCGGCGGCATGGTGCGCCGCATCGTTGAGCGCCTCGAAAGCCATGCCCGCAGTCATGGCGCCGTCGCCGATGACGGCGGCGACCTTGCGGCCGGACAACTGGCGGCGGGCGGCCAGCGCCATGCCCAGCGCCGCCGAGATCGAGGTCGAGGAGTGGCCGACGCCGAAGGTGTCGTAGGGCGATTCTTCACGCCGGGGGAAGGCGGCCAGCCCGTCCTTGTGGCGCATGGTCAGCATCTGCTCCTTGCGCCCGGTCAGGATCTTGTGCGGGTAGGCCTGATGGCCGACGTCCCAGACCAGCCGGTCTTCCGGCGTGTTGTAGACGTAGTGCAGCGCAATGGTCAGTTCGATCACGCCGAGCCCGGCGCCGAAGTGCCCGCCGGTCTGCCCGGTGCACCACAGCAGGTACTCGCGCAGCTCGCGCGCCAGCGCCGGCAACGCCGTCTCCGGCAGTCGACGCAACTGGTCGGGCGTCCCGGCCTGGTCGAGCAGCGGGGTCAGGGGGCGGGTCAGGGGAATGCTGTGGAACATTGTCAGCGGACATCCTCGGCGGCAGTCGGGCGATTATAGCCCAAACCGTGTCATCGTCTGGTCATACAATTCGTCAGTGGTCGCGGTCGACCAGAAAATCGGCCAGCCAGCGCAATGCCTCGGCCCGCGCACCCAGCGGCGCGAGCGCCGCCACGGCCTCGTCATGCAGGCGCGAGGCGAGATCGCGGGCGGCGTCGAGGCCCAGCAGCGCCGGATAGGTGGCCTTTTCATGCTCGGCATCCGCTCCGGCTTTCTTGCCCAGCGTCGAGGTGTCGCCAATCACATCCAGCACGTCATCATGCACCTGGAAAGCCAGGCCCAGCCTGTCCGCATAGGTTTCCAGCGCGGCCAGGGTCTGTTCATCCTCGCAGCCGGCGGCAACCGCGCCCAGGAAAACCGCGGCGCGGATCAGCGCCCCGGTCTTGTGACGATGCACCGCTTCCAGTTCGGCCAGCGACAGGGCCTTGCCCTCGGCGGCAAGATCCAGCGCCTGTCCCACCGCCATGTCGGCGCTGGCGTGCGCCAGCCGTTGCACCTGCCGCGCCAGTTGCGCGCCGGACAGACGCCCGTCGGTCAGCGCCACGAACGCCAGCGTTTGCAAGGTGTCGCCCGCCAGCAGCGCCGTGGCTTCGCCATAAACCTTGTGGCAGGTCGGGACGCCGCGCCGCAGGTCGTCGTCGTCCATGCAGGGCAGGTCGTCATGCACCAGCGAATAGCAATGCACCAGTTCCACCGCGCCTGCTGCGGCATCAGCCTGTTCCGGCAGGCCGCCGCAGGCTTGGGCGGCGGCATAGGCCAGCGCCGGGCGCACGCGCTTGCCGCCATTCAGCACCGCATGACGCATGGCGGCGGTCAAGGGCGCGGAAAGCGAATTCTGCTGCTCCAGGAAACGGGACAGCCAGTCCTGGATGCGGTGCTGGCTGAGCGTGAGGAAATTGTCGGCGGACATGGAGGATCCAACGGGCGAAAGCCTTGCGGCGGGCGTGGCAAGGCTATGCCGGAGCGAAGGCAGGGTCAAGCCGGACGGTCGGTTTCCGGCGGGAATTCCCCGTATGGCGTCCGGACGAGAGGGTTAGCGGTGAACCAGGGCGTGACCGCCGCGCAGCAGGACCGCCATCGCGAGCAATACGGCAACCTGCACCGGTGCAAACGGCTGGTCATAGTGCAGTGACAGCACGAACGCGCCCAGATAGCTGCAAACGCCGACCACGGCCGCCGCCGCCAGCGCCCAGCGCCAGCTGTGCACCCACACAAAGACTGACCAGGCAGGCAACACCACCAGCGCAAAGCTGGCCATCAGGCCGAGGGAAGCGGTGCCGAAGGCCAGCAGCACGGCGGCGATCAGGTCGAAGGACAAGTGCCAGCGCCAGGCCGGCAGCCCGTTGGCCTGCTCAAAACCGGGGAAGAAGCGCGCCCGCAGCAAGCGGTGCGCCAGCCAGGGCAAAGCGATCAGGAACGGGATGCCGGCCGCCAGCAGCATGATCAGCTGGTCCTTGCCGACCAGGAAAATCTGGCCCTCGCTCATGGCGTGCGCCAGTGACTCGCCCAGCGTGCTGTTGGCGGCCACCAGATAAAGCGCGGCCCAACCGGCAAACATCAGCAGCGCATAGCCCAGATTGCCCTGTTGCGTCACGAATTGCTTGGCGATCACCGCCACGACCGCGCCCAGCGCGCCGCTGGCGGCGAGCGGCAGGCCCAGCGCGGCACCAGCCAGCTGGGCGGCGGCGGTGACGTGGGCCACGCCCAGCGCCGCCAGCCATTCCTCGCGGGCGTGGAGCAAGGCGCCCAGCAGCGGTAGCAGCAGGCTGGCGACCAGCCCGGTGTAAAGGGGAATACGGAAAAGCGGGTCGAGGAGCTGGTCCATGGTCAGAATTCAGGTCGGTGCAGGGTGGAGACATCCAGCTGGCGCGTGGTGACGCCGGCCATAAAGTCCTGTTCGTGACTGACCAGCACCACGGCCTGGTCGTGTCGGCGGTTGACCAGCAGTTCCAGCAACAGTTGTACCCCGGCGGGGTCCAGATTGTTGGTGGGTTCGTCCAGCAGCACCAGCTGCGCGGGCGAGGCCAGGCAGGCCCAGATGCTCAGCAGCTGGAACTGGCCGCCCGACAGGCTGTCCACCCGCTGGCGGCGCAGGCTTTGCAGCCGGGCGGGCAGGCCGGTGTTGTCGGCGCCGGTCAGGCGGAGATATTCCTCGGTGGAGAGCGGAAAGCCGAACAGCCGCGCCGGGTGCTGTTTCTGCAGGCCGATTTGCAGGCCCGGGGCCTTGCGCAGGCTGCCGCTGAACAGCCGGGATTCGCCGCTCAGCGATTTCAGCAGGGTGCTCTTGCCGCAACCGTTGCTGCCGCTAAGCCCCAGCACTTCACCGGCGTGAACCTTCAACGACACGGGCCCGAGCACCGGCTTGCGGTATCCGACCGTCACCTCGTCCAGCGTCAGCAGCGGCGTCATGGCCAGGCTCCTAGTACTTGTTCTGGGCGACGGCGGCGACCCACTGGTCGATCAGCGCGAACCAGCCATCCTGGGTGCTGTTGGCGGGCGGATCCAGCGGCAGCGCCATCTCCTTCCAGCCCAGTTGCGAGGCCAGCTGGGCAATTCCGGCGTTGCCCTGATACACCGTGTGCAGGATGACGCCCTTGCGGCCGCGCAGTTCCTGCACCAGTTTCAGGATATGGCTGGCGGACGGCGGAATGCCCGGCAGCGGTTCAATGTAGCCCAGCGAGGGGATGTTGAAGCGCGCCAGCAGGTAATTGGCGTCATGGTGATAGAGCAGCACGCCGGGACTGCCCGCCGTCGCCTGCTGCCAGCGCGTCATGCGTTGCGTCGTGGCCTGCTTGAAGGCGATGGCGGCGGCCAGATAACCGGGCGCATTGGTGCTGTCGAGCTTGCCCATGCGGTTGGCCAGCGCGATGGCCACATCGCCCATGCGCACCGGGTCCAGTTGCACGTGCGGGTTGCCCATGGGATGGACATCGCCCTGGCTGCGGTCCGCGCCCGCCGCGCCGCGCACGTCCAGCAGCGGCACCTGGGCGGCGGCCTCGAAATAGCCGCTGCCGCCGGGCTGGATACGGGGGTTGGCCGCGCCATCGATCGCGGCGGGCAGCCAGCCCTGTTCCAGTTCCGCGCCGACCGACACCACCAGGTTGGCCTGACGCAGCGACTGCATCATCGACGGCCGCACCTGCAGGGTATGGGCGTCGCGGTCCGGCAGCGCCAGTTCGGTCACTTTCACATGCGCGCCGCCGACGGTGCGCGCCAGCATGCCCATGCTGCTGGTGGTGGCGACGATGTTGATGTCCGCCAGGGCCAGCGACTGCATCAGGCAGAGGCCGAGGGCCAGGGTAAGGCGTTTGATCATGGAGGCTCTCCGTTAGAAGCTGTGGGCGCCGTGCGGGCCCAGGCTGTGCGTATATTGCAGGAAGACCTGATTCAGACGGGTCGTATTTCCTGCGGCGGCGGCAATCTCGCCTTGCGAAACTTGCAGGCGCACGCGGGAGAATTCGCTGGGCAGGAAGGCCAGCGACAGGCTCTGCCGGTGCGAGGACGTCAGGGAGATGTCCGCTCCCGCCTCGGTGAGGCGATTGACGCCGCCGTTGACGTCGTAGCGCGCCGCCAGTTGCCAGCGCGGGGCGATGCCGTAGGCCGCCTGCAGGTAATACCCGTCCTGCACGCCCGTCACACTGTCGCCGGTTTGCAGCGGCGCGGCGGCATCGCGCGCCGCCACGGTCATGTGCTTGCGCAGCCGCAGGTATTCGCCGCTGATCTTGACGTCGCCCGCGCCGTACTCGCCGGTGCTGTCCCATTTGTAGACCCAGTCCAGGCCATAGAGTTGCTGGTTGCCGTCGAGGGCGTATTCATCATGGCTCAGCGCCGCGCCGTCCGGGTCGATCAGTTGTTGGTACTGGCTGGCCCGCGCCCAGGAGAGACCCAGTTGCAACGCCTGCGCGTCGCCCAGGTCCGGCGCGAATTTCGCGAAGAGCGTGGTCAGCCGGGGGCCGGAGCGGGTATCGGGAAACGGCGTGGCGATGCTGGTGACGGCGGCGGCGTCCGCGTTGCTGACCAGTGCGCCGAATTTTTCCTGATCATTGCCCTGCAAGGCTTCCGCACCCAGTTGCAGGTAATAGGGGGTCGGCGCGATCCACGTCAGCTGCACGCCGGTATCCTTCAGGCTTTCCCCGCCCAAGGCGCCCAGATAGGCCAGATTCTGGTCGGCAAAGTCCCAGGCGTGCTTGTGGCGGCTGTTCTGGTAGCCGATCCCGCTGAGGAATTTGCCCATTTTCAGTTTCAGGCCGTTCGGCAGCAACCGGGTCTGCAGCCACGACTCTTCCAGCGAAGTATTGCCATTGACGCCGATGGCCAGCGTCACCTGGCCGTCAAAATAGGGGTCGACGATCGCCGACATCACCAGCTCGCTCTCGCCGAGGTTGAAGCCGTTCTGTAATCCGTCCCCGCCCGGACCGGTGGGGGCCGAGTTGCCGATCGACGCCATGTCTTCCAGCAGCGCACTGCCGCCGCCGTGGCGGATGTTGTCGTGGTAAAGATTGCCGTCCAGGATCAGCGAGATGCGCGGATTGAACGCCCCGGCGGAGGATACGGCCTGGCTGGAGTCCTCGGCGTGCGCCCACGGCATCAGGGTGGCGGAGGTGAGGGCCAGCAGGGTCATTTTCCGGATCATGAACGAGGCTCCGTGGTGGGTATTGTTATAATATAACATAACGGATTTACCGCAGACTTGACCTTGCCCGTCTGTTTTGTTGTTGATTCGTGCTTTTTGGCGTTCTTTCGGGTAGTTTTGAATTTCCCTTCAGAAACAGGAGTCCCGACCATGGCCAGCCGTCATCCCGAACTGGATCGTATCCGCGCCGACTGCGAGGCGCTGGTGCGGCGTCGGGCGCTGGTCTCGGCCGGGGCAGCCGTGGTGCCCGTGCCGTTCCTGGACGTGGTGGTGGATGCCAGCATCCTCACCGCACTGATCCCCGAGATCAGCCGCCGCTTCGGGCTGGCTCCGGAGCAGATCGCCGCCTTCGACCCGGAAACCCGCGAGGTGGCCTGGGGGGAGATCGCCCGGCGCGGCTCGCAGTTCCTGGGGCTGGTCGTCACCCGGACGCTGGTGCGCCAGAGTATCCAGGGCATGGCCACCAAGATCATTTCCCGGCAGGTGGCGAAGTTCGTGCCGCTGGGCGGGCAGATGGTCGCCGCCGGTTTGGGTTATTTCGTGATGCGCAAGATCGCCTACAACCACATCGACGATTGCTACGCCGTCGCCAAGGTCACTCTTCGCTAGGCCGGTACTGCTGCAGCAGCTTGTACAGCACATCCTGCTTCAGCGGCTTGGCCAGGAAATCGCTCATCCCCGAGGCGATGCACTGCTCGCGGTCCCCTTCCAGCGCATTGGCGGTCAGGGCGATGATCGGCAGTTTCGGGTCGTTGACGCCGCTCTCGCAGGCGCGCATGGCGCGGGTGGCGTCGTAACCGTCCATTTCTGGCATCTGGCAATCCATCAGCACCAGATCGTACTTGCGCAGGCCGAACAGGCGCACCGCCTCCTTGCCGTTGGGCGCGACATCCACCGCCGCACCGGCCTTTTCCAGCATCTTCACCGCGACCTTCTGATTCACGGCATTGTCTTCGGCCAGCAGCACGCGCAGGCCGCCGGATTTGCTGCGTGAGGACGAGTCCGACTTGGGATTCAGCATCGGGATGACCGGCAGCTCCTTCTGGTATTCGTGCGGCTGGATGATGGTTTTCTTGCCCGCAAAGATGGAGGCGATCTCGTTGATCACGGCGTAGAAGCGCAGCGGTTTGTTGATGTAGCCGTTGAAGGGCAGGTAGAAGCCGGGATCCATTTGCCGCAGCGGCGTCTGGCTCATCAGGATCAGGTGGCTGTCCGCCAGTTGCGGGTTTTGCCGCACCGACTGGGCGAAGCTGGCGCCGCCTGCAGTCTTCACCAGCGTACTGTCGATCAGCACGAAGGGGATGCGGTGCGTGCTCTGGCGGATGGTCTTCAGGTGCGCCAGTCCTTCCTCAGCGGTGGCGGCCAGTTCAACGCGCATGCCGTAGCGCTGCAGGCTTTCGTTCAGGTACTGGCGGTTGATTTCCAGCGCGTCGATCACAATGATCGGCGAGAAATACAGTTCCGGGTAGTGGGGGAGGGTGCGTTCGACCGCCGTCTGCCGGTGCAACGGCACCTCGACGCGGAAAGAAGATCCCTCCTGCTGGCTGCTCTTCAGCTCGATGCTGCCGCCCATCAGTTCGGCCAGGCCCTTACAGATGGCCAGTCCCAGGCCGGTGCCGCCAAAGCGCCGGGTAGTCGAGGCGTCCGCCTGCGAGAACAGCTGGAACAGCTTTCCCTGTTTTTCCTGTGGGATGCCGATTCCGGTGTCGATCACTTCCAGCGCGATGTTGACCGTGGCCGGGGTAATCACCGGCGCGGTGATGCGCAGGGCGATGTAGCCGGTGTGGGTGAACTTGATGGCGTTGCCCAGCAGGTTCAGCAGGATCTGGCGGATGCGGTTGGGGTCGCCGATCAGCAGGCGCGGGCAGTTGATGTGGTAGCACAGCACCATCTCCAGCCCCTTGGCCTGGATCTGCGCCTGCAACAGGTCGCAGACTTCTTCCGCCAGCCGCTGCAGGTTGAAGGGAATGCGCTCGATGCCCAGCTTGCCCGCCTCGATCTTCGAGAAGTCGAGGATGTCGTTGATGATGGTGAGCAGCGCCTGGCCCGAATGGTAGAGGGTGCTGGCGTATTCCTTCTGCTCGTTGTTCATCGGCGTTTCCAGCAGCAGCTGCGCCATGCCCAGCACGCCGTTCATGGGCGTGCGGATCTCGTGGCTCATCGTCGCCAGGAATTCGCTCTTGGCGCGGGTGGCGGCTTCGGCGGCCTCCTTGGCGGAGATCAGCGCGCCTTCGGTCTGCTTGCGGATGGTGATGTCGTTGATGGTGCCGGTGGTGCCGTTCATGATGTGGTTTTCGTCGTACAGCAGGCTGATCCACAAGTGCACCCAGCGGAAATCATGGTCCGAGGTCAGCAGCCGCGTATCGCAGCGCACCTGTTCGGCTTCGCCCAGAAACAGCTTTTGCAGGGAGCGGTACAGTTCTTCCTGGTCGTCCGGGTGGATGAAGTCGGTCATCAGCTTGCCCAGCGTCGCTTCGGCGGGCAGGCCGGTCACTTCATGCCATGCCGGGTTCAGGAAGGTAAAGGCGGTCTGGTTATCGGTCTGGAAGATGACTTCGTGCACGTGGTTGACGACGTGACGGTAGCGCGCTTCCGACTGGATCACCTGCTGGCTCTGTTCGTAGAGGCGGATGGCGGACTGGTTCAGCGCGGAATTCAGGTCGCGGATTTCGTCGAGATGCGAGGTGATGTGGATCTGGCGGCTGCCGCGATACACGTCCAGCTCCTTGGCGAAGCGGATCAGCTGGTGCAAGTCGTGCACCGGGCTGCGCAGCACATAGAAGAACGCCAGCGAGGCCAGGATGGCCAGCACGATGCCGCTGATCAGCGACTTGACCAGCACCTGCTGCTGGTCGTGAGACTGGGCGGAATAGTCATAGACGATGTAGACCCAGCCGTTGTTGTCGATGGGCTGCCAGACCTCGACCGTGTCATTGGTGTTGCTGCGGTAATACTGGCCCTGCGAAGCGCCGGAAGGCGGCGGTTCCAGCCGCTTGCGGTTTTCCACCTCCTGCGGGTCCGCGTCCGGGGCATGCGCCAGCGCCACCAGCACATTGCCGTTCCAGTCGGTCACCACCAGTTCCCGTACCTCCGGGAAAATGGCAGTACTGGCCATCAGGCTGCGAATGCCTTTGCGGTCGGATGCCAGGACATCCTGGGCCACGACCGTGCCGAGGTTGCGCACAATCAGCGCCGCCTGGCCAATGGCGTTCTGCTGGTTGATGTGTCGTTGCTGCTGGTAGACGCTGAGGGCGAACAGGCCCAGGGCGGCCAGCAGCGAGGCGGCGGAAAGCACGGCCAGCAGCCGCACCAGACTTCGCGGCAGCAACGAGCGTAACCATTGGGGCAGTTGCGGCTTTCCGGCCATGTCCTGTGTTAATCCAGTTTGTTATTTATTAAGGGTGTCCGCCAATGCCATATCCAGCGCCCAGAGCCTGTCCGCGCCGCATAAGGCGATTCCCGCACCGCTATTCAGCACCAGCCCCGGCAGGGAGGGAAGCTCCAGGCTTTGCCAGGCCGCGCCGTGGCGCTCCACAATATTCGCCGGCAATGAGGTCAGCACATTGTCCGGATCAGTCTTGTCAAAACCGGCTTCCCGGAGCGCGGCCAGCAGGTGCGGCCGGTAACTCAGGTCGCGTCCGCGCGCCCAGATGCTGGCCAGCAGGCTTTCGGCCATTTCACGGTCGCGCCCCAAGCGCTCGGCATGCGCCATCAGGGCATGACAATAGCGCAATCCGGCCGCGTCGGGCAGGCATACATCACCGAACTCCCGTTGCCTGAGGGAGGCATGCCGCGCGCTTTGCCAAAGCAGGCCTGCCGGCGGTAATGGCCGCGCCGCCACCCGGCCGGTGCGCGGAATCGTGACCGGGAACAGCCGCAGGCGCAGGGAGTAATGATCCGCCAGGGCGAACAAGCCTTCCAGGTTCAGGTAAGAGTATGGATCACAGAAGCAGAAATAGAAATCCAGGCGGTATCGTTGCGCCCGCACCGTCGCCAGCATCTCGGAGTCGGTGATCAGGAAGCCGGTATCCGGGAAAACAGCCGGGCCGACCCCGGGCGTGTGTTCCAGCCGGTTGAGGTTGGCGGCTTCAAGCCTGGAAACCAGTTCCGGCAGGTCGTCCAACCCCTGGAAATACTCATTTCCGAAAGCGAGGGCGCCGCTGGCGACGCCCGGTGTCCGGCTGCATTCTTCCTGTTCGGCCGCCATGCGCTCCAGCGCCGACTCTTCATCTTCCGGGGGGAAGCGTAATGCCAACGTCGCCAGCTTGCTGTGCTGGTGTTCCCAGACGCAGGCAAATAATTGGCGAAGCAGGACCAGTCGTTCTTCCTGCGACAGGTTTGTCGTCGCCAGGAGGATGCGGCAACCCAGCCAGCAGTCTTCGGGAGCGGGCGGCGTCAGCGAGTGGAAGCGTAACTGGTAGAACTGGGCCAGATGCCAAGCATCGATGGTGGCGTGCGGGTCGTGCTCGCTCAGCGGGGGCAGCACCCGCAGATCCAGTTCCAGCGGATAGTGGTCCAGCAGTTGCGGCAGCATTTGCGCCAGCAGTGCGCATTGCGGGTCATCCAGCCGCAGCCAGACGGTCAGGCGCAACGGACGGCGGGATATCCGGCCCAGCCAGTCCTGCATGGAACGCCATGCGCGGCGGGTGGCGGGGCTGGTCAGAACGCGCGAGTAGAGTGGTTGTAATAGGCGGCGTTGCAGGGGCATAGATGTACCTCAATGCATGCCACACTATAGCGTCATGTTTTTCATCCGCCTAGATGAGCGTTGCCATCAACGCGCCCGCCCCAGACCGGTTGTGACGCCAAAAGATGATGTAAGCCTTTAAAATATTACAAATATATTTAGTTGTGATTTGTATCACAATACGGATCGAAATTTTTGACGAATATGGTGGCTGTGCCATGCTGTAGTCATGTTTGCGTCGATGCTTGGCGCTTCCCTCGTGGCGGAAGCGGATGTCTGGATCGGGGAGGGATAAAGGCCATGGATGCGGCGACCGGAAACCGTTGCTGTCAGGTATTGCTGGTCAAGGTTCAGGGGCGGAGTTTTGCGATGGATCTGTCCTGTATCGAGCGGGTATTCCTGCTGATGGATTTGCAAACCGTGCCGGCCTGCCCTGACTACATGGCGGGATTGATGAATTATCACGGGCAGGGTCTGGCGGTTATCGATCTGGGGTTATGGCTGGGCTTGCCGGATGCCTCGTTCTATGACGAGACCACCCCGGTCGTTCTCTGCCGGCACGACAACCGTCGTGCGGCTTTCGTCGTCGGTGACGTGGTGGGTGTCGAAAGCGCCCCTGCCGCCGCCATGCAGACCGGGGGTGGTCTGGATACCGGTCGGATGCCCTTTTGCGGGGTGCTGGATCTGGCTGGCGGCATGGCGTTATGCCTCGACATGGAGCGGATTCTGGAATCGGTGTCCAGAGTGGGACAGGGAGTGGCAAATGGACATGCGGCTTGATGAGTCGGCCAGGATCAGCTTGGTGAGCCCGGAGCACTCCGGGAGTCTTGAACGCAATATTTGCCGTCTGCTGGTCTCCCGCGCCGGCATTTGTTTGATGGATCACCAGATTGCCGGTATTCGGGAAATCTGCGCGGAGGCTGCCAGGGCACTGGGTTACCCCTCCATTGACTATTACTGGCAGTCCCTTTCCAGCGGCGGGCGTCCGCGCGATTTTGACTTTCTGGTGGCAGGCCTGACCGTGGGCGAGAGCTATTTCTTCCGCGATACCGCCCAGATGGAGTGGCTCCGCGACAGCCTACTTCCCGACTTGATCGAAGCCCGCCGATCCCTGGGCAAGCTCGAATTACGCATCTGGAGCGCCGGCTGCGCGGGCGGTCAGGAAATATACAGCCTGGCGATGATGTTGAGGGAAATGCTGCCGGATTACAGCGATTGGCATGTTCATCTGCTGGCGACGGATATCAATACGGTTGCGCTTGAGACGGCCGGCAAGGGTTTTTATCGGAAATGGTCTTTCCGGGTCACGCCGCCCTCCATGATCGCCAAATATTTCAGCGCGACCGGCGACGGATTCGTCTTGAACGACGCCATACGCCAGTCGGTCCGGTGGGGCAATCTGAATCTGGCGGATGAGGTCTATCCCTCGGCAGCGAACGGTACCGCCAATCTGGACATCATTCTCTGCCGCAATGTGCTGCTTTATATCGAGCCGGGCATTGCGCTGGGCATGTTATGCCGGTTGGCGGGTTGTCTGGCGCCCGAGGGCGTCTTGCTGACCGGTTTGTCCGATCCCAGCCCCATCCGGGCGGGTTTTCAGCGCGGGGAGGCCGGCGATGCGGTCTATTGGCGTCGTCCCTCGCGGGTTCCGGCGCTGTCGGGACAGGGCGGCAGGGTTCCGGAGGGTCTCGGCGATGGACGATGGTTCGGATAATGCCGGCGGAACGGCTTCGCACGGCCGGATTCAAGCGTCAACGCTGATGCCGGAGGGACGTCGGCGGGAAATCCTGCGGGAAAGAGCCCGCTTGCTGGCCCGCCGTCCCGAGCCGCTTCGGGAAGAGATGGAGTCCGAATCCTTTATCGCCGTGCGTATCGGACCGGCCGGCCGCTATGGCGTGCCCTATCGCTGCATCGAGGAAATCGTGGTCATGCCGGAGGTGACGCCGGTTCCCTGCACCCCGCCGGCGTTTGCGGGCGTCGTGAACTACCGGGGGGAACTGTTGAGCGTGCTCAATCTCAAGGCGTTTTTTCACCGGGATCCGGAACCGCCCGGCCGGAATATCGGGATTGTGGTGCTGCGAAGCGGCCGGGGAATGGCGGGGCTTTGGGTCGACGAGGTATTGGGCAACGACACCTTTGAGCCGGGAAGGCTGGCGTCATTTCAGGCGGGACCGGGGCACGCCGGTCATCATCTGATTCTGGGCGTTCATGCCGGACATGTCTGCATGCTGAATGTGGTCGCCATGCTGGAGTCACCGTTGTTGCAGGTGAATGAGGTGCTGGAGAGTTGAGCGGCAGGATGGCGCATTTCAGAAAAAACAGGAATGGAATGGTGAAGGTAAATGGGTAATGCCAATGAGGGCGGTGTGCGGGCCGGCCGTAGCGCGCAGATAGAAGAAGGCGACATACTGGCTATCAAGCGATTCGCCTCGTTCAGCGAGGAGGACGCGGCGGCGCTGAAAGCGCTGTTGCCGATCGTGACGCGCCATATAGACCAGGTCGTGGACATGGTGGTTGCCCGGATCAAGCTGCAACCCGGCCTGCTGGATGCGGTTTGCCGCTCGGAAGGAGGAGCGGAGCAGATCCGGGAATACCAGAAGCAATGCGTCCTGCAATGTTTCCAGGGCGACTATGGCCCCGCCTATTTCAACGACCGTCTCCGCTGCGGAGAGGTCCATCATCGCCTGGGCATGCCGCCATATTGGTATGTGGCCTGTTTCGGGGCTTATGTCGAGGCGGTCACGCCGCTGATCCTGGCGCATTACCCGTTCAACTGGCGTCAGCGCGAGCGGGCGTTGCAGGCGTTCAACCGTATTGCCTCCATTGACCTGCAACTGGCGGTGCGCTCCTTCCAGCGCACCGGCCTGGAGGAAAAATTCGCCGATTACCAGGGGCAGATCGAAGCGATCAGCATGTCGCAGGCGGTCATCGAATTCAACCTTGACGGCATCATCCTCACCGCCAACGCCAATGCCCTCGGCATGTTCGGCTACAGCCTCGATGAAATTTGCGGTCGCCACCATCGCGCGCTGGTGGATTCCGAATATTCGGGCAGCACGGATTACCGGATTTTCTGGGAACGGCTCAACCGCGGTGAATTCGATGCCGGTGAGTACCGGCTGACCGCCAAAGGCGGCAAGGATGTCTGGAGCCAGGCGACTTACAACCCGATCCTCGACAGTCACGGCAAGCCGTTCAAGGTCGTGATGTATGCCAACGACATCACCAGCCAGAAAACCCAGAACACCGTCTACCAGTCGCGGGTGAAGAGCTACAGCGCCTTCATCGACGAAGTGGCGCACGGCAACCTGCGGCAACGGGTCAACGCGGTCGGTACGGATGAGCTCAGTCTCATCGGCGGCAACCTCAACGCCATGACCGAGAGCCTGGCGCGGATGGCCGGGGAGGTCGGCGAGGCCAGCAATGAAATCTTCAGCACCCTGTCGCAGTTGCAGGTGGCGGTCGAGGCGCAGTCCAACGGCGCATCCGAACAGGCGGCGGCGGTCAACGAGACCACCGTGACGCTGGAGGAAATCATGGCCACCTCGGTGCAGACCCTCAGCAAGGCGCAGCATCTGGGCGAATCAGCCGAACGCACGCGCCGGGAGGGCGAGCAGGGCCTGCTGACGGTCAAGGAAACCGTGCGCGGCATGGAGGCGATCCGGGCGCGGGTGGAGAACATCGCACATACCATCCTGGCGTTATCGGAGCAGACCCAGCAGATCGGGGAAATCACGGCCGTGGTCACCAATCTGGCGCAGCAGTCGAAAATGCTGGCGTTCAATGCCTCGATCGAGGCCGCCAAGGCCGGGGATGCCGGTCGCGGTTTTGCCGTGGTGGCGGCCGAGGTCAAGGATCTGGCCGAGCAGTCGCAGCAGTCCACCGCGCAGGTTCAGAAGATTCTGCAGGACATCCGCCGTGCCACCGATCGGGCGGTGATGGCCACCGAGGAAGGCAGCAAGGGCGTGGATGCCGGGGTGTTGCTCGTCCAGAAGAGCGGCGAGGTCATGAAGCAGCTGAGCGAGGTGATTCACGAAACCGCCCTAGGCAGCCAGCAGATCGTGGCGGCGGTGCGCCAGGAGGTAACCGGTATCAAGCAGGTGACAACGGCCATGAGCGAGATCAACAAGGTGACCACCCAGTTCGTGGCGGGCACCCATGAGGTCAAGCGGGCCTCCACCCGGCTGGGTGATGTGGCGGGCAAGCTTCGGGACAGTGTCAGCGTTTACAAGATCTAGCGGCGGAAGATCCCGGCATTGGTGGATGGCATGGCGGCAGGAGCTGGCAAATGGCGGAAGCGCTGAACCCGGAGTTCATGAAGCAACTGGTGCTGATGTTCCAGGCCGAGCTGGATGAGCACATGCAGGTCATGACGGGCGAGCTGTTGCGGCTGGAAAGCCTGCCGCCCGGTAACGACCGCGATGACTGCCTGAATACCCTGTTCCGCAGCGCCCACAACATCAAAGGCGCGGCCCGGGGTGTGGATGCGCGGGATATTGAACGCATCGCGCACGGCCTCGAATCCCTGTTGGCCGCCGTCAGGACAATGGCGTACGGGTCGGGTGCGCGGGTGGTGGATCTGTGCCTGTCGGCTCTGGACGGCATGAAGTTGTCCGTGGAGTCGCTGGAGGATCCGGACAGTCCCGCTGTCAATGTCAGCGGGTTACTGCAACGGCTGGAACATTGGCAAGAGGAGGAAAGCCCGGTCGTCGCGCCGGACCCGTCCGCATCGCGGATCGTGACGGAGCCGCCCGTTGCGGCCCCGGCCGACGGTTCCCGCGAGCCGGCGCTGACCCGGATCGCCTTGCATCGTTTGGAGACGGTGACGGCCCTGGTCGAGGAGCTGATGGCTTCCCGTATTGAAATGGAAGACCAATTGCAGGAATTGCAAGCGCAGCAGGGCCTCTATTCTCCCGCCGGGCGATTGGTCAAGGGTTTGCGCGGCTGCGGTAACCGGATCGGGTTGATGGCCGGCAAGTTGCAGGACCAGATCCGGCTGATGCGCATGATGCCGGTGTCCACCCTGCTGTTGCCGCTGGCCCGATCGGTTCGGGATATCGCCCAGGAGTTGGGAAAAAAAGTCGACTACGAAGTGATTGGCGATGATCTCGAGGTTGATCGGCCGGTGCTGGAGGGCATCAAGGATCCGTTGGTGCACTTGCTGCGTAACGCCATAGACCACGGCATCGAGCCGCCCGACGAGCGTCTGGCCAAGGGCAAGCCCGCCACCGGTCATATCACGGTGACCGTCAAGGCGTCCGGCTCGCGCATACAGGTGATCGTGCGGGATGACGGGCGCGGCATCAGTCCCGGCCGGATTGTCGAGGCGGCGCTGCGCAAGCGCCTGCTGACGCAGGAAGAAGCCCAAGGGTTGACGCCCGAAGAGGCCATGGATTTGATCTTCCGCCCCGGATTTTCCAGCCATGAGATCATCACGCATGTGTCAGGCCGGGGGGTCGGGCTGGATGTGGTCCTGTCCGTCATCCGGAAAATGAAAGGGGATGTCCTGGTTGACTCGGTGGAGGGTAAAGGGGCGGTTTTCACCCTGGACCTGCCCCTGACATTGTCGGTGGAGCGGGGGCTGGTCGTCCGCTCGGGCGGCGGTCTGTATGTGATTCCCAGCACCGCGATCGTGCGGGTTCTGGAATTGTCCTCGGCGGACCTGGTCGAGATTGGCGGCGGTCAGGCCATCAACTTTCAGGGCCGGGCCATTCCGGTATGCGAGCTGGCTTTGGTGCTGGAGCTGGCGGCAACCGCCGTCGCGGACAAGCCGGACAAATGGCTGATCGTTGTCGTGGAAAAGGGGTGGCAGCGCGTCGCATTTCTGGTGGAAGACATTCTCGGGGAGCGCGAGATTGTGATCAAGCGCCTGCGGCCGCCACTTCTGGCGGTGCGTAATGTGATTGGCGGCACCCTGTTGGGCAGCGGGCGGATATTGATGGTGCTGAATCCGGCGGATCTGGTGCTGTCGGCGGTGCGCGGAGGAGCCCGGCGCACCGTCGGCCTGAACGGGCATGCTGAAAAAACCGTACCGCATGTGCTGGTGGTTGACGACTCGATCACCACGCGCTCCCTGGAAAAAAGCCTGCTGGAGAGTCAGGGGTATCGCGTCACTACCGCCACGGATGGGAGCCTGGCGTGGGAGGCCCTGCAGTCAGCCGCGTTCGATCTGGTCGTCACCGATGTCGAGATGCCGGTCATGGATGGTTTTGAACTGGTCCGCCGCATCAAGTCGGATGAACGTTTTTCACGAATTCCGGTCGTCATGGTGACCTCGCTGGCCGGGGAAGCGGATCGATGGCGGGGAGTTGCCGTGGGGGCGGATGCCTATGTGGTCAAGAGCCGTTTTGAAAGTGAAGCCCTGTTGAAAGTCATTAACCACCTGATTTGAACGAACGTTACAACGGCTAGGAGCGGAAGCAGATGATAAGAATTCTGATTGCAGAGGATTCCCGGGTTGTCAGCGTATTGCTGAAGACCATTTTCGAGCAGGAGCCGGACATGCAGGTCGTTGGACAGGCCATGAACGGTGAAGAAGCGGTCCGGATGGCCCGTGAGCTGAAGCCTGATATTGTCACCATGGACATCCGCATGCCGGTCATGGACGGATTCGAGGCCACGCACCATATCATGCGGGAAACACCGCTGCCGATCGTGGTGATCAGCATCAGCATCAATGACGAGGAAATGAACACCACCTTCCGGGCGTTGGAGGAAGGGGCTCTGGCGGTCATCGAGAAGCCGGTCGGCATTTCTCACCCGGACTTCGAGGACAACCGTCGCGATCTGGTCAACACCGTTCGCGCCATGTCGGAAATCCGTGTCGTCCGGCGTCGTCCTGACACGGACGGCCACTCGCCGTCGTTCCGGTCAGGACTGGCGGGCCGTCGCCCGGAAGTGATTGCGATCGGCTGCTCCACCGGCGGTCCGCAGGCCTTGCTGGCCGTGCTGAAGGGGTTGCGCGCCGATTTTCCGGTTCCGATCGTGGTCACCCAACACATGACGAAGGGATTTGTGGGCGGGCTGATCGCCTGGCTGCAAAAGCATACCCCGCTGACGCTCCGTCTGGCCGGCGACCGGCAACTGCTGGAGGCCGGCGCGGTCTATTTTGCGCCGGATGAGCACCACCTGCTGGTCGAGCGCGGCGCGGACGGCTGGCTTTACACCCGGTTGGACCAGGGCGCCCCGACGAATGCCCTGCGCCCCTCGGTCACCCGTCTGTTTCATTCTGTCGCCCACGCGGCTCATGGAGCCGCCGTCGGTGTTCTGCTGACGGGGATGGGGGAAGACGGCGCCGAAGGCTTGCTGGCGATGCGCAAGGCCGGATGCCACACCATCGTTCAGGATAACGCCAGTTCGGTCGTCTACGGGATGCCGGGGGCTGCCCTGGCGATAGAGGCGGTCGATGAGGTTGTCGGGCTTGGCAAAATGGCGGCCTACCTTACGGACGCGGTTTTGCGGCCGATACCGGTGTAAGGCGTTTCAGGGTTGACGGCGGCGTGAGGAACGCCGCCCCTGCAAAGAAGCGGACAAAACAAAACCCCCACGCCAGGAATGGATGGAGGTGGGCAAGGCTGCCGGTCACAAAATCAGTTCCAAGCAGGCCTTTGGGGGAAGCCGTATAAAACGCATCTGCTTCCGTACAGCCCTAGCCCAATATCGAGAAGGAGAACTCTTCCTTGTCCGACATAAACAGCATACGAATTATTAAAATACGAATCAATCGAACCGTATCACTCAATTGTACAATCTTGTTGAAATGTGATCTGTTTCTCAATACGGCTAATTTGTATACTCACTATACACGTTAACGCCTGATGCATCCTGTGAAGTAATTCACAGATGTGTTATCGGCCAAATAATGTACAAAAATAACATGCCGGCGCCATGCGCAAACGTTTCTGCCTGCGTGGGTCGTCCGCAAAAACCGGGTGGCGCCGATGAGCGAGCCTAGCGATCAATCCGGCGATACCGGATCTGCCGAGTTCTTCTCCATTCAGGATGTGGAGCGTGAAACCGGCATCACCAAAGAGCTGTTGCGGATGTGGGAGCGGCGATATGGATTTCCCGCCCCGTCGCGGAACAGCAAGGGTGATCGTGTGTATCCGCGCGATCAGGTCGCCAAGCTCCGACTGATGCGGCGGTTGGTGAATAACGGCTATCGTCCCGCCAAGCTGTCGGCATTGGAGCCTTCCGCGCTGGAAGCCCTGTGTGTGGTGGGCGGGGCGGGTTCTCGCCACGTTCGTGTGGATGAACTGGCGAGCGGATTACTGGCGGCCCTGCGACCGGACTCCGCCGTGGTGCTGGAAAACTATCTTGCTGAGCTGTTATCACAGCGCGGTCTGTATTCCTTCATCATGGATTTCATGTCTTTCGCCAATGTCATTGTCGGCGATGCCTGGATGAAGGGGGAAATCACCATCGCTCAGGAGCATCGTTATTCCGATGCGGTCATCCGGTTGGTTGGTCAGAGTCTGAAGACGGTGCAATCCGGTGTTCACAAACCGCGGATCCTGCTGGCCACCCTGCCCGAAGAGCAACATACCCTGGGTTTGCTGATGGTCGAGGCCTTGCTGCGCCTGGATGGCATGGACGTGCTCAATCTGGGGGCCGAGGTTCCGGTCCAGAGTCTGGTCGATGCGGTCTCCCGGTGTGATGCGGACGTGGTGGCGTTGTCCTTCAGCGCCTCGTTTCCGGGGAGTAAAGCGGTACAACAGCTGGAAAACCTGCGTTTCCGGCTACCGCGGGAGGTTGATATCTGGGTTGGCGGGGAAGGGATTGTCTCAACGCGGCGGTCGGTGGAGAACGTCGATGTCATCAAGGAACTGGATGGTATCCGGCTGCACACGGTGCGCTGGCGGCAGGGACGCAGTCGGCCATAACAGTGCGGCCCGGGTCCGGAGGGGAAACCCTGCGGACACGGGCCGTACGGATGGCGCTCAGATCTTCTTGCTGTAGACCTGCGAATTCCGCTGATAGTTGTACATGTTCTTGCGTTCCTTGGGCAGGTCGTCCACCGAGGCGGGCTCGAAGCCTTGCTCGATGAACCACAGACCGGTGCGCGTCGTCAGCACAAACAGCTTCTTCAGGCCCTTGTTGCGGGCGCGGGCTTCCAGATAGTCCAGCAGCTCGGAACCGCGATCGGAATTGCGGTAGCTGGGATGCACCGCCACACAGGCGATTTCCCCGGCCGGATCCGTTCCGGCATCCACCTGCAGCGGGTACAGCGCCGCGCAGCCGACAATCATGCCGTCGCGCTCGATCACGCAGAACTGGCTGATTTCCGTTTCCAGGCGCTCGCGCGAGCGGCGCACCAGGATGCCTTCCTCTTCCAGCGGCCGCATCAGCTCCAGCATGCCCGCCACATCTTCAATTTCGGCGGTGCGGATTTCTTCGTACGGGTCCTGGGTAATCAGCGTGCCGGAGCCGTCGCGGGTGAACAGTTCCTGCAGCAGCGCGCCGTCGCGGGCGTAAGAAATCATGTGCACGCGGCGCACGCCGCCGCGACAGGCTTCGCGGGCCGCGTTCATGTAGCGCAGGATTTCGGTGTCGAAGGTCTTGCCGCGCAGGTACTGGTCCACTTCGTTGGGAATCAGCTCGCGCAGCAGCCGGTCGTCGGTATCGGCAATGCCTTCCTTCTCGCCCAGCAGAATCAGCTTGTCGGCCTTCAGCGCCATCGCCGTGCGTACCGCCACGTCTTCCGCGCGCAGGTTGAACACTTCGCCGGTGGTGGAGTAGCCGGTGGGGCCGAGGATGACGATGTGGCGGTTGACCAGGTTCTTGTTGATGGCCTCGGTGTCGATCGAGCGCACTTCGCCGGTCAGCTGGTAATCGACGCCGTCGCGGATGCCGTAGGGCTTGGCGGTGACGAAGTTGCCGGAGACGGCGTCGATGCGCGCGCCGTACATCGGCGAGTTCGCCAGGCCCATGCTCAGCAGCGCCTCGATTTCCAGACGGATGGAGCCGACGGCGTCCATCACGCAACGCAGCGATTCGCGCGTGGTGACGCGGATGCCTTGATGGAAAGGCGTGGTCAGGCCGTATTCCACCAGGTTCTCGTCAATTTGCGGGCGAGCGCCGTGCACCAGCACCAGGCTGATGCCCAGGCTGTGCAGCAGGGCGATGTCATGGATGATGTTGCGGAAGTTGTCGTGATTGACCGCCTCGCCGCCAAACATCAGTACAAAGGTCTTGCCCCGGTGGGCATTGATATACGGAGCCGAATTCCGGAACCAGTGCACATACTGTTCCGTCATCGCGTCCGGAGAGAGAAATTCGTCGGTCACGCTGGGTTTCCTGGATCAAAGGGCCGCATGGCCCTGTACGCAGTAATGATGTATCAATTGCTTAAGCCACAACAAGAGCGGGGAGATATTTTTGATCTCCAGGTATTCGTCGGGCTGATGGGCGGTCTCGATGCTGCCGGCGCCAAGAATGACCGTGTCCATGCCCAGTTGGCGGAAATACGGGGCCTCGGTGCCAAACGCGACTGACCCGGCCTCACTCTGGGTCAGCTTTTCGACCATCTGCACCAGCGGCGAGTCCGCCGGCGTTTCGGCGGCGGGGGTGCCTTCAAAAATCGGTTCGTACAGCAGCGTCACGCCGAATTGCTCCGGAATGTCGCGGATACGGTCGCGGATGCGGCGGCGCAGGTCGTCGGTATCCATGCCCGGCAGCGGCCGCAGGTCGAACTGCATTTCACACTGGCCGCAGATGCGGTTGGGATTGTCGCCGCCGTGGATGCAGCCCAGGTTCAGGGTGGGGGAGGGGATGCCAAAGGCCGGGTTGCGGTACTGCGCCGCCAGTTCGCGACGGAATTCCATCAGCCGCGCCATGACCACGGTCATGGCGTCCAGCGCATTGTTGCCCAGCGAGGGATCGCTGGAGTGCCCGGAATGCCCGGTAATGCGCACCCGCTCCATCATCACGCCCTTGTGCAGGCGGATCGGTTTCAGGCTGGTCGGCTCGCCGATCACCGCAAAGCGGCCGTGCGGCCGTCCGGCTTCCACCAGCGCTTTCGCGCCGGCCATCGACGATTCTTCATCGCAGGTGGCGACGATGATTAGCGGCGCTTTCAGCGGTGTCTTGCTGTAGGCGCGTGCGGCGTTGATGGCGGCGGGAAAGAAGCCTTTCATGTCGGCGATGCCCAGCCCGTAAAGTTTTCCCTGGCGTTCGGTGACGGTAAAAGGATCGCTTTTCCAAAGCTGACGGTCATAGGGGACCGTATCGGTGTGGCCGGCCAGCACCAGTCCGCCCGCGCCCTGGCCCAGCGTGGCCACCACATTGGCCTTTCCCGGCGCTATGGGCATGATTTCACAGGAAAAACCGGCATCCTCCAGCCATTCGGCCAGCAGGGAGACCACCGGCAGATTGCCCTGGTCCAGCGCTGCGTCGGTGCAGGAAACGCTGGGCTGGGCCACCAGTTGGCTCAGTTGCTGGAAAAAAGTTTTATCCATGGTTGGCAGATGTCGGTAAAGGTCTGATGGCAAAGGATACGCAAGCCCTTGAGAGGATGCAAAATATCCCCGTTGTCAACGTTCGTTTTTCGTTGAAATGCGTACTTCGTCGCAAAATTTCCGCCGTCCGTCCATACCGTCAATTTTATGCCAAGCAGGTCACAAAAAATCCTGATAGTATTTTTTCCAAGTGGACTCAAGCGCTCGCTATACCGACCGTGGATACATAGCAAACCAAGGATAAGGAGACTAATCGTAAAACTTAACATTTCCTGAACATGACCTCGGTTAGCCTACGTGTAGAGACAGGCAAAAGCGGTAAGTCGCCCGGTCCCGAACTTAACTGGTTACAGAGGTTTCTATGCGTCTAGGTATTGCTCTGGTGGAACTGATGCTTGGCGGCGTGCTGTTGGTTGGCATGCAGGCACAAGCCGCTCCGTCTGCGGATCCCGTCAAGGTCAGCCTGCAGGCGTTCAAGGTGACCGTGGTGAACGGCGCGGAATCACTGGCGGAGAGCAAAACGGCCAAGCCGGGTGAAACACTGGAGTACCGCGCGACCTACACCAATGTCAGCAAGAAGAACATTTCCAATCTGGCGGCGACCCTGCCGGTGCCCAAGGGCATGGAGTATGTGGCGCAGTCTGTCAAGCCGGCTTCCGCGGAGGCCTCGGTGGATGGCAAGGCTTTCGGAGCCTTGCCGTTAATGCGCAAGAAGGCCGGCGGCGTGGGTGAAGAGCCTGTGCCGGTCACGGAATACCGGGCTTTGCGCTGGAAGGCGGTTGAGTTGCCGCCGGGCAAATCCTACGAAGTCTCAGCCCGCATGCGGGTCAGCGCCTCGAATTAACTGTTTTTCACGGATGGGTTTGGGCTGGTTGCGAAGGGAGATCGCAAATAACCGGTCTTTTGGCATGTTCGCGACGCGGGTGAAAACCTGCTCCGGGCCTGCCGGTAATGTCAAAAAGAACATCCAAGCAAACTCTTTGGGGGAGTTTCATGATGAATAGCCATTTCATGAGAGGGGGGACGGCCTTGACGCCGCCACCCTGGCATCCTAGGCCGGCGTACTGCGCCGGCATCCCTGACGGCCTGACCGGTCCCATGCGACAGACCGGGTAAGCGCCATCCATCAGAGCCTGTCGGCTCAATTATCAAGAATTGCTGATGTGGCCCAAAGCCGCATCACAGTGGGGTTTTGTCTGCGTTTTGCGGGCAAGGCCTGTTACAGGGGCAGGACGCCCACTGTTTTCTGGCACAGGGAAACTGTGGGCGATGCCGGTTCCTGTCGGGCTGGCACAGTTAACGAAATAATCCAAGCAAACTCTTTGGGGGAGTTATCCTATGAGCAACACTACTACTCGCCGGGCCGGGCCTACGCGGTCACCCTGGCGCTTCAATCAACTGGCGCTGTCTGTCGCCATGGTGCTGGGCGGCGTCGCTGCCCTGCCGGGAACGGCTTTTGCGGCCGCGCCCAACGCCGGCCAGTCAATCAGCAACATCGCAACCGCGTCGTACAACGACGGTTCCGGTACGCCCCGCAGCGCCACCTCCAACCCGGTCAGCACGACGGTGCTGCAAGTGGCCAGCTTCACGCTGGACGCCACGCAGTCCAAGTATGTGACCTTGGGCGGCCAGGTCGTCTATCCGCATACCCTGACCAACACCGGTAACGGCACCGATACCTTCCTGCTGAATGCAACGAACCAGGCGGGCGACAACTTCAACCTGGGTACGCTGGCGATCTATGCCGATGCGGACGGCAACGGCGTCGCGGATAATGCGACCAACCTCGCCGGCACCACGGTCAGCTTGCCCCGTAATGGCGTGTTCACCTTCGTGGTGGTGGGTTATGCCCCGGCCAGCGGCCTGCTGGACGGCAACACGGCCGTCGTTCACGTGACCGCCGATTCGCAGGTTTTCAACGCTGTTCCGGCAGACGATCCCGCGGTTCAAACCAATGTGGATACGGCGATCGTGACGGCTGATGCGGTCATCAACGTGACCAAGTCCGCCAACGTGACCCAGGGCCCCACCGGCACCCAGATCACCTACACCCTGACCTATACCAACGTCGGCAGCAACACCGCCACCGGCGTGACCCTGACGGACGCCATTCCGGCGGGCGCCACCTACGTGGGCGGTACCGGTCTGTGGAACGGCGCGGGCCAGACCGATGGCGTTGACGGCGACGTCTTCTCCATCACCGGCTCCACCGTGACCGCCAGCGTCGGCTCCGTGGCTCCCAACGTCACCGGCCAGATCAAGTTCACCGTGCAGGTGGATGCGACCACTCCGCCGAGCATCCTGACCAACACCGCCAAGTGGACCTATGATCCGGACGGCGCCGGCGTGAAGACGCCGATCGGCCCCGCCGATACCAACGATGTCCAGTTCCAGGTCCTGCAGACCCGTAACGTCGGCGCCAACGACAGCTCCACCATCAACACCGATACCGGTGTGAATGACATCGTTGAGCACGGCGCTGTCAATCAGGGCTCCACCTTCACCTTCGCCAACGAAATCTGGAACCAGGGCAACGGTACCGATTCGTTCAATATCGACTACTCCAACCTGAACTTCCCGGCCGGCACCTCCATCCGCCTGCTGAAGTCGGACGGCGTGAACCAGCTGGTCGATACCAACGGCGACTTCATCGTCGATACCGGTCCGGTGGCTGCCGGCGCCCGTTACACCGTTTACCTGGAAGTGACCCTGCCGGGCACCGCCAGCGGTAACAACGGCGGCCTGGGCTACGACATCCTGGTGACCGCGACTTCGACCGCAAGCGGCACGATCGTGACCGCAGGCGATCAGGACGATACCGTCACCGATCACCTCGATGCGATCACCGGCAGCACGGTTGACTTGAGCAACGGTCCCGGCCTGGGCGTGGGCACCGGCGTCGTCAACGAAACCAACGGCGGCGCGGCGTTCACCACCAAGACCGTGAATCCGGGCAGCTCGGCGACCTTCCGTCTGGACGTGAACAACACCTCCCCGACGGCGGACAGCTACAACTTCCTGGCGGACAAGGACGGCACCTTCGGCGCGACCGACGACCTGCCTTCCGGCTGGACTGTGGCCTACTATGCTGACGGCGGCGCAGGCAACTGCTCCACCTTGGGCGCGTCTTCCTCCAACACCGGCACCCTGAACGCGGGCGCTTCGGCCACCTATTGCGCCGTGGTTTCCGTTCCTGCCGGCAATGCCCCGGTGACCTCGCAGGCGATCTGGTTCAAGACCACCTCGCCGACCACCCTGGCCACCGACCGCAAGCTGGACGCCGTAACCGTGAACACGGTTCGCAGCCTGCAAATCACCTCCAACAACAGCAACACGGTTTATCCGGGTGGTACGGTGGATTATGTCCACATCATCACCAACAACGGTAACGTGACTGAAGGCGATGCCGTGGGTGAAGTGGTGCTGTCCGCCGCCAACTCGACCGGTGCTCCGAATCCCTGGGCTACCCAGCTGTTCTATGACGCCAACAACAACGGCGTGCTGGATGTCAGTGAAGCCGCGACACCGATCACCGACCTCAGCACCTTTGTTTCCGGCGCTTCCGCCGGTCTGGATGCCGGTGAGTCGATCCGCATCTTCGCCCGTGTGCTGTCCAACGCCAGCGCCAACCCGGGTGATACCGATGTGGCGACGGTGACCCTGACCACCACCGGCACGGTGAACTCCGTGGCGGCTCCGGCAGCGGTCTTCAACACCGACACCACCAGCGTCATCGGCGGTCAGGTGCGTCTGACCAAGACCCAGGCCCTGGATGCCAACTGCGACGGTACGGAAGACGGCGGCGGCTTTGTGCTGACCACCCTGTCGGCCAAGCCGGGCGCTTGCATCATCTACCGCATCAGCGTGCAGAACCAGGGCGTGTCCCCGGCGACCGGCGTGGTGGTCAGTGACGCCACCCCGTCCTTCACGTCCCTGAGCGTGGCCGGCGGCCGTCCGAGCGTCAGCGGTGCGGGTAATACCATTACTACCCCGGCAGCTCCCGCCAACGGCTACACCGGTAACGTGCAGGCGACGATCCCCACCCTGAACGGCGGTGCTTCCGAAACCGTCGAAATCGGTGTGAAGATCGACAACTAAGCCGTTTGATGGATCAGACCAGGGATGGTCATTGCAGCACCGGAGCCGGCTTAGGCCGGCTCCTTTCTGTATCACTCAGAATTCTTAATAATTACGGTACTTTCCATGCATGTATCCCTCCTTGGCCGCCTCGCACATCACACCGTCATGGTGTGGGTGTGCCTGTTGGCCATGGCGGGGTCGGCCCTGGCCGCGCTTCCGCCGGCCGGCACCCGTATCCTGAATACGGCAACGGCCGAATACGATAATCCCATCAACGCAACGCAAAAGAAGAAGACAGCATCCAATACCACGGTCGTTGAAATCACGGCGGCTTTCCTGACGGCTGACCAGCTCGTCACCACCTCGCCCGGCAGCACGGTAACCTGGCAGCATGTGCTTTCCAACAATGGCAGCGCAGCGGACAACTACACGCTGAGCGTGTCGGATCTGGGCGGCGACAGCGGGGTCTTGTCCGGCCTGCATCTGGTGTTCGACGCCAACGGCAATGGTCAGGAGGACCCGGGTGAGGCCCTGCCGGATGGAACGGTCATCACCCTGAATTCCGGAGCGACCGCCAGTCTCCTGATCCGGGGGATCGTTCCGGTCAACGCGGACGAGGGCTTTCACTACAAAACGCGGCTGACGGTCGCTTCCAAGCTGGACCCGGCCGGGACGATGGTGCGGGATGATGATTCCGTGGTCTCCGGGCCGTTGATCCAGTTGACCAAGACCGTCAGCACCGCCGCCGCCAAGCGCGGCGACTCCCTGGTTTATACCCTGTCGATGATCAACCGCAACGCGTATCCGGCCTTGCCCGCCCTGGTCAGCATCAACGGCGCCATTGTGCCCCGGATGGTGGTGGATGATCCCATTCCGGCCAATGTCCGGCTCAAGGAAGCCCCGGTATACGCAGGGCCCGGTCAGGTGATCTACCATCTGGCCGAGTCCTCGGCCGGTTTGTACGTCACCACGCCGCCGACTGATTTCGCGCGGGTCGACCGCATCGGTCTGGCCTATACCAGCTTCAACGGGAATCAGTCGGACGAATTGCGTTTTACGGCGATCGTTCCCGACGATGTGGTCCAGAATACGGTCGCCAACCAGTTTACGTTCCTGCACCGCCTGGCCGACATTGACCGCACGGTCTTTTCCAATCCGGTGACGACGCTGGTGGAGTCCGGGCTGTCTCCCCGGATTGTCAACAAGGAAAAGCAGTATCTGGACCTGGCGCTGCGTATCCGGCAGGGCGATGACCTGTATCTGGAGGCAACCTGCTCGGCGTGTAATACCCAGTCCGGGCGACGCGATTACCTGGTGATTCAGGTTACTTCGGGCAATAACCCGAAAAATGACGGGGTGCTGAACAGCCCGTTGCCTGCATTCTATGACGCGCAAGGCAAGGATGCCGTGACGGTCACGGCGCTGGAAACCGGCCCGAACACGGGGGTTTTCCGGGTGGTGCACTTCGGCGAATGGACCGCCGCGCCCGGCGTCGATCCGGCCACCATCCCGACGATCGGTATCCCGACGCATGTGTATGGCGGCGGCGCCATTGATACGGCGGATGAATCCCTCGAAACGATCCGTCACGATATCCTGCAGGCGAAGATCCTCTTTTGCCTCAATCCCGATCTGAGCCACGGCCAAACCGTGAAAATCAGCAGTCAGGTACTGGTTGATCCGTTCGGCGTTGTTTTCGACAGCCAGACCAATCAGGAAATCAGCGGCGCGCAGGTCCGTCTTGTTTATGTGGATGGAGCCGGCAATGTGCTTCCCGATGCGGTCGATGTCTGGGATGACAACGGTGTTGCCTGTACTCCCGGCACCGCCAATCTTCCCGGAACGCCTGTCCCCGCGCCGGCCAAGGATCCTGATTGTGTCGGTAATGTCCTGACGACCACCGCCCAGGCCGGTAAAGAGGGGCAGTACCGCTTCCCCTTGGTCCAGCCCAGTATCCCGGGCGTGAAAGAGTATGCATTGCAGGTGACGCCGCCCGCCGGCTATGCCTTCCCCAGCACCTTCACCATCCCCGCCGGCTTCATGCGGGTGGTGGTCGCCGGTTCGCGCGGCGAGCGTTTTCAGGTAACGCCGGGATTGGGCCCGGTCGAAATCGACATCCCGCTTGATCCCCAGGCCTTGAAGGCCAGCCTTTTTGTCCGCAAGTCCAGCGACCGTACGGCCGTGGAGTTGGGTGAATTCGTGGACTACAAGCTGGAAGTCAGCAACGTCGGCAGCAAAAAGGCGATCGATGTGCAGGTTCAGGATCGACTGCCGGCCGGTTTCACCTATGTCGCCAATTCCGCCCGGGTCGACGGGGTGGCGAAGGAGCCGGACACCGGCAGCGGCATCATTCACTTCGACCTGGATGACATGGACATCAAGGCGGTCCGCACCATTACCTATCGTCTGCGGGTCGGCGCGGTAAGCCGTAACGGCGCCGCCATCAACATTGCCACCGCGACGGAAAATACGCCCGGCGGCGTTACCTCCAATGTGGCGTCCTACAAGGTGCGGGTCACGCCGGGCGTGTTTTCGACCGAAGGCTTCATTACCGGCAAGATCTATACGGACTGCAATCGCGACGGCGTTCAGGGCGTGGAGGAAGTGGGCGTTCCCGGAGTCCGGATGTATCTGGAGGACGGCACCTATGTCGTTTCGGATGTCGAGGGCAAATTCGACTTCTATGGCGTCCGCGCCAAGACCCACGTGCTGAAGCTCGACCGGACGACGCTGCCCCGCGATATCGAGGTGATTGAGCAGAGCGTCCGTAACGGCGGCGATCCCTTCAGCCGTTTCGTGGACCTCAAGCCTTCCGAGCTGCACCGCGCCGACTTTGCCGTAACCTCCGGTTCGGGAACCTGCGACGGTCCGGGCATGGAAGAGATCTTCCAGCGCCGCGCCGATGGCGACAAGGTGATCGGCGAGCTTGAGCGCAACCTGAAGGCCGATCTCCCGGTGGTGCCGGTCGTGTTGAGTGATGTGCGTTCGCTGCCCGCCTCCGGCTGCCTGCAAGGCGCGGACCAGACCTGCGGCGTGCACGGCAAGGCGAAAATGCCCGAGCTGGTCGAACAGATCAAGAGCCGGAAAGGCAAGAAGGCGCGCAAGGTCCAGTCCGACCTGGAAGGCTATCTGACCACCACGGACCGCAGCGCCGCCATCCTGAACCTGAAGGGCGGGGAAATCCTGCCCTCGCGTCAAACCGTCATTCAGGTCAAGGGTCAACTGGGGGCGACCTTCCAGTTGACGGTCAATGGTCGCGAAGTGCCGTTTACCCGGGTCGGCAAACGCATCACGGTGCAGGACACCCGGCTGGAAGGGCGGGAATACATCGGGGTGGATCTCGACGCGGGCCAGAACCTGATCGAGCTCAAACTGAAGGACCCGATGGGCAATTCGCGCGGCGAGGCCTCGGTGTCGGTCGTGGCGCCGGGCGAACTGGTGGCGTTGAAGCTGTTTGCACCCGGCGCCAGCCTGTCCGCCGATGGCGAAAGCATCCTGACCCTGAGCCTGATCCTGCATGACAAGGATGGCGTCCCGGTCACGTCGCGCACCCAGGTGACGGTGGAGGCCAACGCCGGTCAGATACTGGAAGAAGATCTGGACCCGAAGCAACCCGGCACCCAACTGTTTGTCGAGGGTGGGGAAACCACGCTGCACCTGCAGTCGCCGACCCAGCCCGGAGCCGGGGAGGTGGTGGTGCGTTCCGGCGTCCTGAAGGAAACCATGGCCGTGCGTTTCGTGCCGGAATTGCGGCCGATGATCGCCACCGGTATCGCCGAAGGCATGGTCAGCTTCAGGAATTTTGATACCGCCAAGGTCTCGCCGGCGATGGCCGCCGACGGCTTCGAGGAAGAGCTCACCAGCCTGTCCAGCAGTGACAACGGCCAGTTGAACACCACCGGACGGCTGGCCTTCTTCCTCAAGGGCAAGGTCAAGGGCGAATATCTGCTGACCATGGCCTACGATTCCGACAAGCCGTCGAGCCAGGCCCTGTTCCGCGATATCCGTCCCGAGGAGTATTACCCGGTTTATGGCGATGCCGCCGCCAAGGGTTTTGACGCGCAGTCGACCGGCAAGCTGTATGTCCGGGTTGACAAGGGCCGTTCCTATGCCTTGTTCGGCGACTACAACACCCGCATCGAGAATGCGCCCGCCATGGAGCTGGGCCAGTACAGCCGTTCGCTGACCGGTGTCCGGGCGCATCATGAAACGGCGACCGCCTCGACCACCGTCTTTGTCGCCCAGACCAACAGCAACCAGCAGACGCTGGAAATTCCCGCGCTGGGGGTTTCCGGGCCGTATGCGCTGGCCGGTGTCAACGGGCTGCTGGTCAACAGTGAAAAGGTCGAAATCATTCTGCGTGACCGCAACAATCCCGGCCTGATCCTGTCAACGCAGGCGCAGACCCGCTTCATCGACTACGAATTCGAACCGCTGACCGGCAGCCTGATCTTCAAGGCTCCGGTGCCCAGCCTGGACGCCAACCTCAATCCCTACTTCATCCGCGTCACCCTTGAAGTCGGTGACAATGGCCCGGAATACTGGGTTGGCGGCGTGCAAGGCCAGCAACAGCTCTCGGAGCGTTTGACCGTGGGCGCTGCGGCCGTTTCCGAGGATAACCCCGCCGACGCTTACAAACTGGGCAGCGTCAACGCCACCTACAAGCTGGATGCCGACACCCGCGTGACCGTCGAAGGTGCGGCTTCCGACCGCGAAAGCAAGGGCGTCGGCGCGGCCGGTAGGGTGGAAGTGGTCCATGAAAAGGGAACGGCCTACTGGCGTTTGTTCCATGCCCAGAGCGAATCGTCATTTGACAATACCGCCGCTTCCGTCAGCGCCGGTCGCGCCGAAAGCGGCGCCCGTCTGCGGGTCAACCTGCCGCAATGGGGCTTGTTCCGTGTCGAGGCCACTCGCACCGAAGATGCGTCCACAAACGGTGTGCGTCAGGGGCTGAAGGTCAGTCTGGAACGGAAGATCAATGAGCATCTGGGGCTGGAAGTCGGATCGCGCATTTATGACGAATCGCGTGCGGCGGCTTCTGTCAGCAGCCTGGGCGTTACGCCCTACGAAGGGGTGACGGCCTGGATGAAGCTGAACGCCCAGTTCGCGCGTCTGCCGGGCGCTTCGGCGTTCCTGGAGTACGAGCAGGATGTCAACGATCCCGAATTGCGCGTGGCTGCCATTGGCGGCGATTACCGACTGGGAACCCAGGGCCGTCTTTATGCCCGCCATGAACTGATTTCCAGCCTCTCGGGCGGCAATGCCCTCAACGACCAGCAAAAACGGAACACCACCGTCGTCGGGATTGAGGACGAATACATGAAGGATGGCCGCGTGTTCAGCGAATATCGCGTCCGCGATGCCATTACCGCCACCGAGTCGGAAGCGGCGGTGGGCTTGCGCAACCGCTGGTATCTGGCCAAGGATGTGCGCTTCAACACCAACCTGGAACGGACTACCACCCTCAAGGGTGCCGATGCCAACGACGCCACGGCCGTCAGCCTGGGCCTGGAATATCTGCCCAGCGAGCTGTGGAAGGCCACCGGCAAGCTGGATCTGCGCTGGGCCAAGGCTTCCAACACCATTCTCAACCAGCTGGGCCTGGCCTGGAAGCTGAGTCGTGACTGGACCTTGCTGACCCGCAATACCTTTAACCTGACCGACAACAAGACCACCGGCGACAAGGTGCTGGACCGCTTCCAGACCGGCCTGGCCTGGCGTCAGGTCGACAGCAACCGTTGGGATGCCCTGACCAAGCTGGAATATCGTCTGGAAGATGATCGCAGCAACAAGCTGGCCCTGATCGATCGCCGCTCGGTGATCGTGTCCGGTCACGTCAACTATCACCCGGTGCGCCGCCTGACGCTGGCCGGGAATGTTGCCGCCAAGAAAGTACAGGATGATTCCAACGGATTGCAGTCCGACAGCCTGACGCGCATGGCCGGTGTGCGCGTCATCCGGGACATCACGGAGCGCTGGGAGGCGAGTGTCCAGGGCGGACAGGTCTGGGATGACGGCGGGCAAAAGCGCTATGTCCTGGGTGTCGAAACCGGTTATCTGGCGATGGCGAATCTGTGGCTGTCTGCCGGTTACAACTTCCTGAGCTACAAGGATGCCGATCTGGTGGGGAACGATTACACGGTCAACGGCTTCTACCTCCGTTTCCGTTTCAAGTTTGATGAAGACCTCTTCAACGCCCGCAAACCCGGCATCAACAAGACCCTGGAGCCTGAAGAAAATGTCAGCCCGTAATCCGCGTCGTCTGGCGACATTGAGCCTGTGTTCCGCCCTGTGGCTGGCTGCCGGAGCGCATGCCGCCGAAGCCCTGAACCCGCAGGAGCAACGCATTACCGATCAGGCCGTCCAAGCGGATCTGAAGGGGCTGCAGGCTTTGCAGGACCGTATCGCCCGCGTCAACGCCGGCGGCATGGCCGCCGACAATTACTACTTGGTCAAGGCGCAGGCCTGGCTGGACTTCGCCACGCATGAGTATCATGAAAACGACCGCAGCCAGGTCATCGAGCAGGCGCTGGAACAGTCCTCGTGGCTGGTCGGGCAACTGGAGGGCGGCATCAGCGGCATTACGCTGGACACCCCGGTCATTCCCGAGTCACAGCGGCTGCGTGAGGATCTGTGGAAGATCGCCGCGGAATTGAAGCAGCATCAGGGGTTCTCCTGTGCCGCCGCGCCGCTGGCGGAAATGGAAGTCCGTCTGGTCTGGGCCGGTCACGAGAACAAGGAACTGGGCTGGCGTCATGCCCGCGAGCATTTCGCCGCCGCCGAGCGCCTGGCGAAGCGGGCGCAGAAGCTGGCGGATAACTGCATCTGCCCGCCGGAAGCGCCCAAGCCCTGCGCCAATATTGAAACGCCGGTCGTGGTTACGCCGCCGCCGGTTGTCCCGGCGGTTCCGGAACCGGTGAAACCGCCGCCCGCGCCCAGCCTGCTGGCGAACGTGCCCCGCAATATCCACTTCGGCCTGGACAAGTCCGATATCAACGCCATGTCGGCGAAGGTGCTGGAGCGCGTGGCGAAGATCCTGAAGACGTATCCGGCGATGAACATCACCCTGGAAGGCCATACCGATGCTCGCGCCAGCCAGGCCTATAACCTGAAGCTGTCGAAACGGCGCGTGGATGCGGTCAGCGCCTACCTGATCAAGCTGGGTGTAGCACCCGAGCGGATTTCCACCTATGCCCGCGGCATGGAGAACACCTTGAATGACGGGCAGGATGCGCTGGTGAACCATGCGCTGAGCCGTCGCGTCGAAATTCACTATCAAGGCGTGGAAATCGAGTCTTACGCCCAGCGCGATGATCTGCAGGTGGAAACCGCCAAGGTCAAACCGGCCGCCAAGGCCCGCAAGGCTAAAGCGAAGTCCGGCAAGTCCCCGCGCAAAACGCGCTGAGGCGGGGCCATCAAGAGAAAGAAAGGCCGCTCAGGGATGGGCGGCTTTTTCTTTGGCCTTGACTTTCAAGCGCAGGAAAACATCCCCGGCCGCCTGTGCCGCCACATCATGCACCAGCCAGCGCACATGCGTCACCGCCGGCGGGTAAATGCCTTCTTCGTTGCGATAATTGGCGCCGCCATCGACCGACACCAGGGTTTCCGCATTTTCACCGGACATGCCGCCCGGCTGGAAAACCATGCCCGGCGGCACCGGGTTGTCGATCGTGACGGTCGCGGCCGTCCCCTCTCCGGTGTTGACGTAATGAATGGTCACCAGCAAGGTGTCGCCCTCACGCAAGTGCGAGGCGGGCTCCAGGCGGACGCCGGTGCTGCCGTCGGCCAGCGCCTGCAACACTTCCTTCTGGGCGCTCATGCTCAGCTCGACATCGGCATGCGCCGCCGGAATGACGAGAAGACCCGGCAGGGCGGGGGACAGCAGGGACAAAATCAGGCGAAGCGCGTATTTCTTCATGGCGGGTGTAACGATCGGGCGGAATGGTCGTCTAACTATAGAAGGGTGTTGTCAGGCTGTCATCCCGCCCTCTATGCTTGTGCCACAAGAAAAGGGCCGGATTTCCCCCATGCAGGAAGATGAGGCATTCATTCGCCGTCTGGTTGCCCGTGACCAGGCGGCCTGCCGGCAACTGGTGCGGCAACACCATGGCCGTCTGGTGGCGGTTGCCCGCAGCCTGGTCGGACAAGCCGCCGAGGACGTGGTGCAGGACGCCTGGCTGCAGGCTTTCCGGGCGCTGCCGCGTTTCGAGGGACGCTCGACGCTGAATACCTGGCTGACCCGGATCGTATTGAACGCGGCGTACAGCCATCATCGCTATGATCGCTCCCGTCTGACCCAGTCGCTGGATGCCGTGCTGGAAGAGGGTATGCCGATGGCGGAGCGCTTTGACCGTTGGGGCCACTGGAACGACCCGCTGGCCTCCTGGACCGCCGATACCCCGGAAGACATCCTGGGACGGGAACAGCTGGCCCGGCGTCTGCAGCAGAAGGTGCAGGAGCTGCCCGAAGCCCAGCGTTTGGCCTGGCTGCTGCGTGACCAGTCCGGTCTGGAATTCGCCGAAATTGCGGAAACCCTGGGAACGACGCCGGCCAATGTCCGGGTCCTGTTGCACCGCGCGCGGTTGCGGCTGATGGAGATCATCAACCAGTTTGAAGAGGGCGCCTCATGTTGAGATGTCGCGATATCGTCCGTCATGGCGAAGCCTTCGTATCCGGCGAGATGCGCGGCTGGCGTCGCGCCGGCTTCTGGTTGCACCTGTTGTTCTGCCGCTACTGCCGCCGCTATATCCGGCAGTTGCGCACCACCCGGGCGGTTTCGCAGGCGCTGCCATTGGCGGAAGCGCCGGCGCCGGATGAACTGGATGTGCTGCTGGCCCGAATCCTGGAGGGCGCGCCCGCCCAGCCGTCCGCCGCTGAAAAGAAAGAGGGCGGCCTGTAAGCCGCCCCCTGTCCTCCCGATCGGGCTTTGCTGTCCGGTTCAGTTGTCGCTGTTCTGCAGGCTGAGTCCGCGCGTGGCCTGATCGAGGTAGCGGCTGTCGTTGGTGTTGCCCAGCTTGATCATCAGGCGCAGGTCGTTTGGCGCATCGGCGTGCTTGAGCGCGTCCTCGTAGGTGATTTCCCCGGCGGTATACAGGTCGAACAGCGCCTGGTCGAAGGTCTGCATGCCCAGTTCCCGCGACTTCTTCATCAGTTCCTTCAGGTTGTGCACTTCGCCCTTGCGGATGTAGTCGCTGGCCAGCGGCGTGTTCAGCAGCACTTCGATACAGGCGCGACGGGCTTTCCCGTCCGGCGTCGGCACCAGCTGCTGGGCGACGATGCCGCGCAGGTTCAGCGACAGGTCCATGAACAGCTGTTCGTGGCGGTCGGCGGGGAAGAAGTGGATGATGCGGTCCAGCGCCTGGTTGGCGTTGTTGGCGTGCAGGGTCGCCAGCACCAGGTGGCCGGTCTCGGCGAAGGCGATGGCGAAGTCCATGACCTCACGGGTCCGGATTTCACCGATCAGGATGACGTCGGGCGCCTGGCGCAGCGTGTTCTTCAGCGCCACTTCAAAGCTTTCCGTATCCAGGCCGACTTCCCGCTGCGAAACCACGCAACCCTGATGCTGGTGCAGGAATTCGATCGGGTCCTCGATGGTGATGATGTGACCGCGCGAGTTGGTGTTGCGGTGGCCGATCATGGCCGCCAGCGACGTGGATTTACCCGTGCCGGTCGCCCCGACGAACATGATGATGCCGCGCTTGGTCATCGCCAGTTCCTTGATGATCTCCGGCAGCTTCAGGTCGTCGACTTTCGGGATATTGGTCTCGATGCGGCGCAACACCATGCTCGCCATGTTGCGCTGATAGTAGGCGCTGACCCGGAAACGGCCGATGCCGCGCGCCGAGATGGCGAAGTTGCATTCCTTGGTGCGCTGGAATTCCAGGCGCTGGTCCTCGGACATGATGCTCAGCACCACCTCGCGGGCCACGTCCGGGGTCAGCGGGTTCTTGGTGATGGGGACCATCTTGCCGTTCAGCTTGATGGAAGGAGGAATCCCGGCGGAGATGAACATGTCGGAACCGCCTTTTTCGACCATCAGCTTCAACAGGTCATCAAAATCCATGATTCAGCTCCACATCAGAAATTATCGGGGATCTTCGCGGCCGACTTGGCGACGGCCGGAGAAATGACCCCCTTGGCGACCAGGTTTTTCAGGCACTGGTCGAGGGTTTGCATGCCCTGCGAGGCGCCGGTCTGGATGGCCGAGTACATCTGGGCAACCTTGTTTTCCCGGATCAGGTTACGGATCGCGGGAGTGCCGATCATGATTTCATGCGCTGCGACGCGGCCGCCGCCGTTCTTCTTCAGCAGTGTCTGGGAAATAACAGCCTGCAGCGATTCCGACAACATGGCGCGCACCATGTCCTTTTCTTCCGCCGGGAACACGTCGACCACGCGGTCGATGGTCTTGGCGGCGGAGGTGGTGTGCAGGGTGCCGAACACCAGGTGGCCCGTTTCCGCAGCGGTCAGCGCCAGGCGGATGGTTTCCAGGTCGCGCATTTCGCCGACGAGGATGATGTCCGGGTCTTCCCGCAGGGCGGAGCGCAGCGCTTCGTTGAAGCCGTGGGTGTCGCGGTGGACTTCGCGCTGGTTGATCAGGCACTTCTTCGACTGGTGCACGAATTCGATCGGATCCTCGATGGTGAGGATGTGGTCGAAGCGGGTGCCGTTGATGTAGTCCAGCATCGCCGCCAGCGTCGTCGACTTGCCGGAACCGGTGGGGCCGGTCACCAGCACCACGCCGCGCGGGTATTCGCTGATGTCCTTGAAGATCTGGCCCATGCCCAGGTCTTCCATGCTCAGCACCTTCGAGGGAATGGTCCGCAGCACGGCGCCGGCGCCGCGGTTGTGGTTGAAGGCGTTGACGCGGAAGCGGGACACGCCCGGCACTTCGAACGAGAAGTCGGTTTCGAGGAATTCTTCGTAATCGCGGCGCTGCTTGTCGTTCATGATGTCGTAGACAAGGCGGTGGACTTCCTTGTGTTCCAGCGGCGGCAGGTTGATGCGGCGCACTTCGCCGTCAACGCGGATCATCGGGGGCAGACCGGCCGAGAGGTGCAAGTCAGAGGCGCCGTTTTTGGCGGAGAACGCCAGCAGTTCCGTGATATCCATGGGGGCTCCAGAATTTGCGGGGCGAAATGTCAGCACCCGTCAGGTTTTTTTATAGAATAGGCTAACTTAATGCTTTCATCAGGTCGCTTCAAGCATGACAGACATTCCTTTTCAACTCGAGGCCGTTCGTAACCGGATTACCGCCGCTTGCAGGCTTTCCGGCCGGCCGCCGGAGAGTGTCCGGCTGCTGGCGGTCAGCAAGACGCGAACCGCGGCGGAGGTGGAGCGGGCCATGGCGGCCGGGCAGTTGGCCTTTGGTGAGAATTATGTGCAGGAAGCCGTCGACAAAATACGGACCCTGTCACATTTGCCGCTGGAATGGCACTTGATCGGGCCGTTGCAGAGCAACAAGACCGCCGAGGTCGCGGCGCATTTCGCCTGGGTGCACAGCGTCGACCGGCTGAAGATCGCCCGGCGCCTGTCGGAGCAGCGTCCGGCGGGCCTGCCGCCGTTGAATATTTGCCTGCAGGTGAATATTGATGATGAGGACAGCAAGTCGGGTTGTGCGCCCGAGGACGTCGAGGCGCTGGCCCGCGCGGTGTTGTCCTTGCCGAATGTGCGCCTGCGCGGCCTGATGACGATTCCCCGTCCGGGCAATACGCCGGCGTTTGCCGCGCTTTCCGCGCTGCGCGACCGGCTGCTGGCAAACATTCCTGCCCTTGCGGCGTCTGGCTTTGATACACTCTCCATGGGCATGTCCGACGATCTGGAGCCGGCCATCGCCGCCGGCAGCACGCTGGTGCGGGTCGGGACAGCCATCTTCGGTGAACGCGCAACACGAAAGCAGGAAACCCAGGCAACATGACTATCACGATCGGATTCATTGGCGCGGGCAACATGGCCGGCGCACTGGCGGGCGGTTTGCTGGCCCGCGGCCACGCCCCGGAACGGCTGGCGCTGTCGGATACCAGCGAGCAGCAGTTGCAGGCCTTCCGAAGCCAGGGCGTCTGGACCACGCAGGACAACCAGGCGCTGGCCGCCCGCGCCGATGTGCTGGTGCTGGCCGTCAAGCCGCAGGTGTTGAAGGACGTGCTGAAGCCGCTGGCCGGTATCGTGCAGGCGCGCCGGCCCCTGATCGTCTCCATCGCCGCCGGCATTCCGGCCGCCAGCATCGAGCGCTGGCTGGGCGGCAACCTCGCCATCGTCCGCGCCATGCCCAATACCCCGGCGCTGGTGCAGGCGGGCGCTACCGGCCTGTATGCCAACCCCCGCGTTGACGAGACCTTGCGCGCCCGGGCGGCGGAAATCCTCGGGGCGGTCGGCATCACGGTCTGGGTGGAGGATGAGGCGCTGATTGACAGTGTGACGGCCGTTTCCGGTTCCGGTCCCGCCTACTTCTTCTACGTGATGGAAGCGATGGTCGCCGCCGGGCGCAGCCTGGGCCTGGATGAAGCCACCGCCCGTTCGCTGACCCTGCAGACCGCTCTCGGCGCCGCCCAGATGGCCATTACCGCCGATGCCGGGCCGGAAGAACTGCGCCGCCGCGTGACGTCTCCCGGCGGCACCACCGAGCGCGCCATTGCCGCCCTGGACGCCGGCAAAGTCCGTGAAGCATTCGCCAACGCCTTGCAGGCCTGCGCCGCCCGCGGCGCCGAACTGGCGGACGTACTGGGAGGGCAGGACTGACCATGAACGCCATGAGCCAGTTGCTGAACCTGTTGCTGGGCACCGCCGGGCATATCCTGCTGCTGCTGATGTGGTTGCGCTACCTGATGCAGTTGGTGCAGGCCGATTTCTACAACCCGGTGGCGCAAGGCATTGTCCGCGCCACCGATCCCTTGCTGAGACCGTTGCGCGCCTCGCTGCCGCGTTCGCGCTTCCATGACTGGGCCGCCTTGCTGGCCATTGTCCTGGTGCAGTTGCTGCTGCTGACGGGCCTGAGCCTGGTCAATACCGGGGCCACCCTGCCGCCCTTGCTGCTGGTGTTCCAGGCGGTGTTCGGCCTGTTGTGGATGATGACCGAATTCTTTTTCTGGCTGCTGCTGGTCAGTGTTGTCCTCAGCTGGATCGCGCAGGGGTATCACCCGGTAACGGCGATGATCAACCAGTTGGCGCAGCCGGTGATGGCGCCGTTCCGCCGTCTGCTGCCGTCCATGGGCGGGCTGGACCTGTCGCCGATCTTTGCCTTCCTGGCGATCCAGGTGGTGCAGATCCTGCTGAAAAGCGTGGCGGCCCCTCTGGCGGGAATGCTGCTCTGAGCATCGCCGGTCCGGTGCGTCGGGACGGGGAGGACTATATCCTGTCCCTGCATGTGCAGCCCGGGGCGCGCCGTTCCGGACTGGACGGCCTGCATGGCGACGCCATCAAGGTGCGGCTGCAGGCCCCGCCGGTGGACGGAAAGGCCAATGATGAACTTTGCCGTTTTATTGCCGGACTTTTTCAGGTAAAACGACAGGATGTTTCTTTGATCAGCGGGGAAACCAGCCGTCAGAAGCGGATCCGCATAGCACGGGCCGCCGGCTTGCCCGACGCAATAAAAACAATGGTACAGGGGACGGAAACGTGACTCAGGCAGTTCAGGTCGGAGACCGGTTGCTGACCGGCATCCAGGCGTTCAGCGCGTGGAAGTTGTCGATCGCCACGGAAATCAAGCGCTACCGCATGTGGCTGCACCAGCAGGGGCTCAGCACGGTCGATCTTGACGACAAGCTGGCGCGCTGCCTGCGCGCCTTTACCACGGACCGCATCCTGCTGGCTTTCGTCGGCGAATTTTCCCGCGGCAAGACCGAACTGATCAATGCCTTGCTCGGCAGACACTTCAAATCCCGGCTTTTCCCTACCCGTATCGGCCGCACCACCATGTGTCCGACGGAAGTGTTCTACGATCCGCAATCCAACTCGCCCTACATCAAGCTGTTGCCGATCCAGACCCGCAACAGCGGCACGCCGCTGTCGTCCTATCGCCGCCAGCTGGAACACTGGGCGCATCTGGACATCGACCTGAACAGCCCGCAGTCCATGCAGCGCGCCTTCGAGGAGGTCGCCAAGACCCGCGAAGTGCCGACCCAGGTGGCGGAAAGCCTGGGTTTCGAAGTGGAATTCCTGGAGTCGTCGTCGAAGAAGGAGGGCTATGTCCATATCCCGTCCTGGCGTCACGCCCTGATCAACCTCGATCACCCCCTGCTGCGGCTGGGCCTGTCGATCATCGACACCCCCGGCCTGAACGCCCTGGGCCTGGAGCCGGAACTGACGCTGAGCTTCCTGCCCGACGCGCATGCGCTGCTGTTCGTGCTGTCCGCCGAATGCGGCGTCACCGCCAGCGACTTCGCGATCTGGAACAACCACGTCCGCGACCTGGCGGCGCGCAGCAATACCGCGCTGTACGCGATCATCAACAAGATCGACCTGCTGGAGGAGGAAGACGTTGACTACCTGCCCGTCAACGCCGAGGAAAGCCTGCGCCGCATGGTCCGCCTTTCCGCCCGCCAGTTGCACCTGCCTGACCACAACGTCATGCCGCTCAGCGCCAAGCAGGCGATGCGCGCCCATATCCATGACGACCCCGACCGCCTGGACAAGAGCCATATCACCGATCTGGAAATGGCGCTGGCCGGTTCCGTGATTTCCGCGCGCGAGCAGTCGTTGCGCAACACCACGCTCAAGGAGGTGATCGAGATGGTCGACACCAGCCTGAACTCGCTGGTGGCGCAACGCGAATCGCTGAAGGAAGAGCACAGCATTTTCAGCCGCAACGAGAAGGATGTCGAAGTCGAGCTGGTCGGCCTGACCCGTCTGGTGCGCCGCGACCAGGAAAAGCACAGCCAGCGGCTGGTGATCCTGCAGGAAGGCAAGGTGCAGCTGGAGCAGCATCTGGCGCGTATCGGCGAGGTCGTGGGTGACGACAAGCTGGAGTGGCATTTCAATCGCGCCCGCGAGGCCACCAAGAACACCCTGAATTTCGGGGTGGCGACAGCGGTGGGGATTTTCTTCCAGGGGCTGAAGCTGGACATGCGCCGGTTGCGCGACGAACTGGACGGTTCGCGGCAAACGGTCGACAAGATCTACCAGCGCTACTTCCAGGAGGTCGGCGCTACCGGCGTGCAATATCCCGATATCAATATCGACCCCTTTATCGACGAGTTCGGCGAGCTGGAAAAACAGGCTGCGCCTTACAAGAACCGTTTCGGCAATCTGCTGGCCAGTCAGGAGAAGGTCTTCGACCACTTCTTCGAAACCCTGGCCCGCGAAGCCAAGAATCTCTACGAGAAGGCCCGCGAAGAAGCGCTGCGCTGGTGCAAGCAGTCGCTGGCGCCGCTGATGCAGCAGACGCTGGAGGCCAAGAAGCGCATTGACGAACAATTGCAGCGGCTGGAACATCTGCAGATGATCGACGCCACCCGCGACCAGCGGCTGGTCAGCATCCAGCACCAGTTGGAGCTGCTGGACGAACAGGAAAAATTCCTGATCGAGGTTTCCTTCCGTCTGCAGCCGGTCGAACTGGTCTGACGAAACGGTCATCCCGCGCGTGATCATGCCGGGTGGCCGTTCACCTCTTGAGCCTGTCCCCGTAATCCCCGACAATGCGGGCCGAATCCCCTGATCCCCGGTTTCAACCATGAAGCTTGCCTTTCCCGAATGCGGGGCCGCGCTGCTGCTGCCCCTGACCCTGCCGGCGGTATTCCCGGCGCCTGAAGGCAACACCCCGCTGGGCCTGTCGCTGGCCTGGCTGGTATGTATGCTGGCGTTGGCGTTACCCGCCGCCTTCCTGGAGTTTGCGCTGGTGCGCCGCAGCCGTCAGTGGCCGCTGGCGGGCATCGCCGCCATCACCCGCGACAGTGACGCCCGGACCGCCTGGCGCGGGCTCGTCCCCTTCGGCATGGGACTGTTGGCCGTGCTGGCGGCCTTGTCGGTCGGCGCCGGCGCGGACTTTGTGCCCGACGAACCATCCTGGCTGGCGGACGCCACACCCTGGGCGCTGCTGGCGGTGGCGGCCGGAATCGCCTGGGTGGGCGCATCACGGGTGCTGGGCGTCGGCGGTGTGCTGGCGGCCGGTGCGGTGATGACCGCCGTGGTCTTGGGCGGGCCGAATGTCCATTTTGCGCTGCCGACCGCCGAGGGCTGGCGTTATGCGGCTTTGCTGGCCTTGTTGTCCGGCGGGGCCGGAGCCGGCGTCCAGGCCTGGCTGGCGCAGCGCCGTCCGGGTGATGACTCCGCCGCTGCATCAATCCTGCCGTTTTGGGGGCTGCAGGTGCTGGCCGGTATCCTGGCGCTGATGGCCGGGGATATCCGGCACCAGCCCGCCGTCTGCGCCTACCTGGTCCCGGCCTTGTTTGCGACGGCGCTGATGCTGGATGTGCTGATGCAGCAGTTGCAGTCCCGCGGTCGTTCGAAGCCGGTCGCGCTGGCGATCGCGGCCGGGGGCGTCGGGGCGTTGGTCATCCCGGCGGGCGTCCCCACTTTCCTGACGCTGGTGCAGTTGGGCGGGTTGCTGCCCTTGCTGGTCCTGGCGGTTTTTGTGGGCTGGGTGATGAAGATCAGTCATGTCCGCAAGGCGCTGAACCTGCCGTCCGAAGGGGTCTATAACCTGTGGCGGGTCGCCGTGCGCCTGCTGGTGCCCGGCGTCTGCCTGTGGGTCATGGCCGGTGTGTTCCTGTGAGCGATGACCGCCTGATTGCCGTCGAGGTGGCCTATGCGCTGCCGGAACGGCAATGGGTGATCGCCTTGCAGGTGCCGGAAGGCGCGACGCTTTATGATGCGGCGGTCCGGTCGCGGATCGTCGAGAAAGTCCCGGGGCTGGACCTGGATAACGCCAGCCTGGGCGTTTTTGGCAAGATTGAGAAAAATCCCCGGGAGCGGGTGTTGCGCGAGGGGGAGCGGGTCGAAATTTACCGGCCACTGCTGGTCGACCCCAAGGATGCCCGCAGGGAGCGCGCCGCCAAGGCGCGCGAGGCCCGGTCGGGCGGGGCCTAGAGCGGCTCGGCGTTCAGGCCGCGGTCACGGCTGGGCAGGGCGCCCTGACTTTTTTCCGGCAGCGTTTCGAGTCCTTCAATGGCCGAAACCTTGCCGTTCGTGAAGCGCACCACCAGATGCTGGTTGGTGACCGGCTTCAGCCCGGCCTGACGGGCATAGGTGCCCGGTTGGAAGGTATAGACGTAATCCCAGCGGTCGGTGGTCAGCGGATCGTCCACCATCGGGGTGCCCAGGATGTAGCGCACCTGTGCGGGCGTCATGCCGGTCTTGAGGCGGGACGCGGTCTCACGCGTCACCGGGTTGCCTTGCGGCAGGTCAATGGTATAGACATGCAGGGCGTTGCAACCACCCAGCAGGCTCAGGGAACAGAACAGGGCCACCTTCAGCTTTTGCCGCACAATCGACCATCCTCACTTGTTTGACGCGAAGCATAAGCTGATAATCCTACATCATTCTAGCGTTATTCTGTTATGAGGCCCGTTCCCATGCCATTGAGTAATCAGGACCTGCGCAAGGCAGGACTGAAAGTCACCCTGCCGCGCATCAAGATTCTGGAGTTGCTGGAAAGCTCGCCGGTGCACCACCTGAGCGCCGAAGATGTCTACAAGGCATTGCTGGAGCAGGGTGAGGATGTCGGGCTGGCGACCGTCTACCGCGTGCTGACCCAGTTCGAGGCCGCCGGCATTGTCGAGCGCCACCACTTCGAGGGCGGGCATTCCGTGTTCGAAATCAGCCAGGGCGAGCATCACGACCATATCGTCTGCGTTACCTGCGGCAAGGTGCTGGAATTCCATGACGAGGTGATCGAGGAGCAGCAACGCAAGGTGGCGGATTCGATGGGCTTCGTGTTGACCGGGCATGCCCTGCATCTTTACGGCGTCTGCAACCGCCCCGAGTGTCGCGAACAGTACGGCGCCAAGCGCTGAGCCGCGTGACCGCCGCCGGTATTCACCGGCGGTTTCCGTTTTACTCCCCGAAGCGTTCGTTGACCTGATTGAAAACCCAGGTCGCCAATCCCACGATCAGCAGGGTCGAAAACGCCCGCCAGACCAGATCGTCGCGTTCGATAAAATCCCATACCGCCAGAATGCTGATGACCGTGCAGAACAGCAGGCACAGCGAAATCACGGCAAACGACAGGCTGCGCACCAACGCCGGGTTGATGAAACCGCGCCGGGGCGGTTCGGGCGGGCGTGCGCGCCGGGTGTCGGGATCGGGAAACTCCATCGCTCAGGCTCCGGGTGAAGGGGGAATCCGGATGGTGCGCTGAAAACCCGGCCTTGCCAAGGCGAGGCGACGGCGTTTGTCGTATGGCTTGTGTCATCAATCGCCCGGATTCTGGCGCAAAGAAGAGCGGGCGGTCATACTCCGGGGTGTTCCCCTTTTTCGGCATCCGGATGACCCATGAGCGTTCCTTCTTCCAGCCGGCCGTTGGCCGACCGCATGCGTCCCCAGACCCTCGACGAGGTGTTCGGTCAGGAGCATTTGCTGGGGCCGGGCGCACCGCTGCGCATCCTGCTGGATAACGGCCAGTGCCCGTCGCTGGTGTTCTGGGGGCCGCCCGGCGTCGGCAAGACGACGCTGGCGCGGCTGGTGGCGCGCTATGTCGATGCCGATTTCATTGCGCTGTCGGCGGTGCTGGCCGGGGTGAAGGAGTTGCGCGAGGCGGTGGCGCGCGCCCAGCAGCAGGCGCAAGGCCTGCTGGCCCGCCGCACCGTGCTGTTTGTCGATGAAATCCACCGCTTCAACAAGTCGCAACAGGATGCGTTGCTGCCTTATGTCGAAGACGGCACCATCACCCTGATCGGCGCCACCACCGAAAACCCTTCCTTTGAACTTAATTCGGCCCTCTTGTCCCGGTTGCGGGTGATGGTGCTGAAGCCGCTGACCGCGGACAGCCTGCTGGGACTGCTGCAGCGCGCCCTGACACTGCCCGAGCGCGGCTTGGGCGCGGCGGCGGACAGCCTGCCGCCTGAGTGGTTGGAGCGGGTTGCGGGCATGGCCGACGGCGACGCCCGCAAGGCGCTGGTGCTGCTGGAAACGGTCTACGAACTGGCCCGCGCCGAAGGCGGCGCCGATGACGCCGTGCTGGAGCGCTTCCTGGGCAAGGGCCTGCGTCGCTTCGACAAGGGCGGCGAGCAGTTCTATGACCAGATTTCGGCGCTGCACAAATCGGTGCGCGGCTCGGATCCGGATGGCGCGCTGTACTGGCTGGCGCGGATGCTGGACGGCGGCTGCGATCCCGGCTATGTCGCCCGCCGCCTGTTGCGCATGGCGGTGGAAGATATCGGCGTCGCGGATCCGCGCGCCTTGCAGGTGGCGCTGGAAGGGTGGCAGGCGTTCGACCGGCTGGGCAGCCCCGAAGGCGAACTGGCGCTGGCGAATGTGGCGGTTTACCTGGCCTGCTGCTCCAAGAGCAACGCGGTCTATACCGCCTGGAAGGCTGTCCGCGCCGCCATCGAGCAGACCGGCAGCCTGGAGGTGCCGATGCATATCCGCAACGCTCCGACCAAGCTGATGAAGGAGCTGGGTTACGGCACCGGTTATCGCTATGACCATGATGAGCCGGGCGGGCATGCCGTGGGGCAGCAGTTCCTGCCGGATCGGTTGCACGGCCGAGTTTTCTACGAACCGACCGATCGTGGTCTGGAAGCGCGGATTGGCGAGCGGCTGCGGCAGTTGCGGGGGCAAACGTGATTGACGCCGGTACGCTCCATCTCGACCAGTGCGGCCCGCAGGCAGGCCTTCCTCCGTTCTGGCGGTTGGGCGTTCTCACGGCCAATGCCCAACCGGTGATCTGGCCGATGGACTATCGACGCGGCCTGCTGTTGCAGGCCGGTCCGAAGGCGGCGGCGAATACCGACCGGCTGTTGGAGAACTGCCTCCTGCAAGTGCTGCTGCAAAGCCCGTCGTCCGGATGCCGGATTACCGTCTGTGATTCCGGTCTTTCCGCGCGCTTCCCCGCGCTGGATGAACTGCAACGGCAGACAGGCGATCAAGCCGTCCGCCGGATCTCCGATCGCCGTCAGATCACCGCCCACGTCGCCGCCCAGGTGGACAAGGCCCGTAACCGGCGGGTGCAGCTGGCGCGCGAGCGCTTGCCGGACTGGATCAGCTGTCTGGCGGCGCGTCGTGTGACGGAACCGGTCGAGTTTCTGGTCTTGCCGGGGTTGTGGGGCGATTTCGAATTGCTGGACAACCTGCGTGAGTTGTTCCGGTCCGGCGGCGTACTGGGCATCATCCCGATAGTCGTGCTTGGCTGTCCGCCTGTCCGTTATCAGGACAACGCCCAACAGGCGGAAGCGGAGGCCGTGCTGGAAGACATTCGTCAGGCGGCCCTGCAGTTGCTGGTGGATAAGGATGGCGGGCTGGATGTGCGTGATCCCGCATTGGGGTTGCTGGCGGATCTGTACCGTTTTTTTGCCCCGGTCGTCGACTCGCCGGAGGAGGAGGCGCGCCAGCGGGCGACCAGCCGTATCGTCGCAGCCTTGAAGCAGACGCCGCCAATGGCGGTCGGCGGCGAAGAAGGGGTGGTGATTCCGGTGGGAAGCCTGCGGGGCAGTCCCTTCAGCCTGTCGCTGGGCGGTGCGGCGCACGTGCACCATGCGTTGGTTGCCGGGATTACCCGCAGCGGCAAGACGTCGCTCCTGCAGTTGCTGGCGACCCGGTTGTGCCAGGCATATCCGCCGTCGCAGGTCAGGTTGTTCCTTCTGGACGACAAGGACGGTTTCAGTTTCAGCTTGTTCGGCGAGCTGCCGCATGTTGAGTGGCTGCATCAGGGGCTGCGCGGTTCCGGGGCGCTGCAGCCCGTATTGGCGGTGTTTGCCGCCGAAGCGGACAGGCGCACCCGTCTGCTGCGCGAGGCTGGGCCAGGCATCAGCAGCCTTGAGGCTTACAATCGATGGGCACCGATGCCGATACCCCGCTGGTTCCTGCTGGTTGACGATATTGATGCCGCCCTGATGGCGGCGGAAGACGGCGTCCGGTTACGGGAAGACCTGCGGATGTTGTTGCGGTCGGGGGCATCGCTGGGCTTGCATGCGGTCTTCAGCGCCCAGTCATGCTCGGACAGCCTGCTGGACGCGGCCTGCCGGGCCCAGATGCGGCTCAAGATTGCGTTACGGATGGGCAACAGCGCCGAGAGCGAGGCATTGTTCGGTCGCTTGAATGAGGCGGCGCTGGCGATGCCGCCGTTCCAGGCGCTGGTGAACACTAGCGATGGCGACCCTGAAGGCAACCTGCGCGTTGAACTCGACCACCTGCCCGAGATCCCCGATCTGGCCCGCGCCCTGGATGCCTTGCGGGAGCGTTATCCCCTGAAACCTGTCGCTGCGGAGGCTTGGTCATGAAATTGTTGACGGCGCATGATTTCACGCAATACCTGCAGGCGTTGACACAAGCCCGGGCCAGTCAGCAACTGGAACCGATCCGGATGCTGATGGCGCAGTACCGCAGCGTACTGGTGCATTTTCCGCATCTGCAGGAAGAACTGGCCGCGTTCACCGAGCCGGATGCCGATCGGGATTACGGTATTGTCGGGCTGTCGCTGAAACAGGGCCTGAGCGCGCTGGAAAAGCTGTTGGAAGCCGTCGAGAAGGCGCGTGGCGAATGGGGCGAGGAGCTGGCGACCGACGAAATCATGGCGGCGGCCGAACTCTACAGCACGCGGGTTGCCCAACAATCCTTGCAGCGCAGTCTGGCGGCGCTGCGTCAGCGCCGCGAGCGCGAGCGCCGGGCCGCTCAGGAACTGGCGCGTCGTCATGCCGAGGAACAGGCGGAGCTGCGCCGGAATATCCCGGAAGCGCAGGAGTCACAGATCCGGATTCTGTCCGAGGCCCGCCGCGAGGCCGAGGAGCGTGCGCAGGAGGAACAGGCGGCCCGTGACCGCAAGCGCCTGGAAATTGCCGAAGGGCAGTTCACCGGCTGGCGGAAAATAAGCCGCGAGGGTGTGCCGGTTCCGGCTTCCGAGGCGCGCTGGGCTGCGGTGACGGACCGTCGCAGCGGCCTGATGTGGGCGGTGAACTGGGAACCGCAGGATAATTTCCCCAATCGCGGGGAGCTGACCTGGTACAACCCTGACCGCGCCGCCAATGGCGGCAGCCCGGGCAACCCCAATCGCGGCAACAATATCCACGCCTGGTTGCACCGGGTCAACGCGGAAGGGTGGTGCGGCTATCAGGACTGGCGCATTCCGACCCTGGATGAACTGTCGACCCTGATCACCGGCGGCATTCACACCTACTACCACATCCGTGAGGATATCTTCCACGACATGGGAGGACTGGGCAGCCGCTTCTGGACGGCAACCCCGGACCCGGACTCCCGCAGTTCGGCCTATGCCGTCTACTTCGGCTATGGGCATGCCGGCGTGACGATGAAAACCCATCCCCTGTTCCTGCGTCTGGTGCGCACCGCCGCGCCCGAGAACCTGACATGACCTGTTCCTTCGATACGCCCCCCGACCGCCGGGGTTCCGACAGCCTGAAATGGCAGAAATACGCCGGTCGCGACATCCTGCCGATGTGGGTGGCTGACATGGATTTCGCCGCGCCGCCCGCGGTGCTGGCGGCCTTGCAGGCACGGCTGGCGCACGGGGTGTTCGGCTATGGCGCGCCACCGGAATTCGCGCCGGTGATTGCCGACGCCCTGCAACGCGATTACGATTGGACCGTGCAACCGGACTGGATCGTGCCGCTGCCGGGGCTGGTGTGCGGCCTCAATGTCGCCGCCCGCGCCATTGGCGAAGCCGGTGATGCGTTGCTGACGGCGACACCGGTCTATCCGCACCTGTTCACCAGCGCTGCCAATCAGGATCGGGCAAGTCTCCGTATCGGTCTGGACCCCGCACACGACTGGACCTGGGACATCGCGGCCCTGCGTGCCGCTACTACGGCGCGGACACGGGGGCTGATGCTGTGCCATCCGCACAATCCGATCGGCCGGGTATGGAATGCCGGGGAGTTGCAGGCAATCGCCGAACATGCCGCCACGCATGACCTGATCGTGGTCAGCGATGAAATCCATTGCGACCTGATCCTGGAGCCGGGCTTGCGGCATCGCCCCTTCGCCCTGCAATCCGCCGACGCGGCGTCCCGCTCGATCACGCTGATGGCCCCGTCCAAGACCTATAACATTCCCGGCCTGGGCGCAGCCGTTGCCGTGATCCCCTCGGACAGCCTGCGCCGCCGATTCGGGAAGGCGATGGCGGGCATCGTTCCGCATGTGAATATCCTGGGCTACGCCGCCACCGTGGCCGCCTACCGGGACTGCACGGCCTGGCGGGCGGAACTGCTGGATTACCTGCGTGGCAACCGTGAGCGGGTGATGACGCTGGACGGTGTCGGCGGCTTGCGCGTGGTAAAGCCGGAGGCGACCTATCTGGCGTGGATCGATTGCCGGGCGCTGGGCGTGGATGATCCCCAGCGGTTTTTCGAGGAAGCCGGCGTCGGCTTGTCGCCGGGGCGCGATTTCGGGGCGGAAGGCTTTGTGCGGCTGAATTTCGGCTGTTCGCGGGCATTGCTGGAGGAAGCCTTGCAGCGGATGCGGGCGGCGGTCTCCGGCTGACGCCGGTCAGCCGGGTTTCTTCAACAATCCCTGCAACGCCGCGAACGGCTTGTGCGTAGCCGGGGCCGGGCCTTCGTCCCGCGTCGTGATCGTGGCATTGCCGTCCTGATGCACATACTTGGCGTGTTCATGGTCGTGGCAGTACAGGCACAGCAACTCCCAGTTGCTGCCGTCGGGCGGATTGTTGTCGTGGTTGTGGTCGCGGTGATGCACGGTCAGCTGCGACAGGTTGGCGCGGGTGAACTCCCGCGTGCAGCGTCCGCACACCCAGGGGTACATCTTCAGCGCCTGCTCGCGGTAGCCCTGCTCACGGGCGGCGATGGCGCGGCGGGCTTCAGCGACGGTTTTGTCTTCAGTGCCGGACATGCGACAAGCTCCTTGGGTGCGGTTTGATCAGAACCGGCCCAGACTGTACCGGGGCGCGGTTCCCGGATTGCGGTAGGCATCCAGCTTCACCATGCGCCGGATGCCGGCGGCGATGGCATAGGGCGCGCTGCGTTGCACGAAGTTCGTGGCCCAGATCGGCGCGGAGCCGCCCGGATCGACATAGCCTTCCACCTCCATGAGTATGCCCCCGTCCGGCATGGGTGAAAAGCGCACCAGCGTTTCTTCCGCCAGCATGCGCACCAGCGGCGGCTTGGCTGGCAGGTAATTGACGGCGGAATGGGTCTTGACCAGCGCCAGCGGGCGCGAGGGCGTGGCCGGTTCGATGGTGGTGTGCAGGATCACGTCGCGGTCGGGCAGGCCCAGCGGGGCGTTGTGGACGATGTAGGTGAAATGCTCGGTGGAGGAGACGGTCTTCAGCAACTTGGCTTCCCGGACTTCCCAGAACCACTTCGGATAGTTGTCGAAATCGAACAGCACGCGCGCGATGGTATCGAGGTCGGCGTCCAGCTGGACTTCAATCTTGAACGAGCGGTAGCGCTTGCCGTCTTCCAGCTTGGCCCAGGTGCGGATGTCCCGACTTTGGTCATTCTTCACCAGCCGCCATTCCGAGCCCAGCCGGACAGTCAGCTCCTCGTCGTCCGGGTTGGCGGCCAGGGTGTGGCCGGTCAGGGCCAGGGTCATAAACGCGCAGCAACCGGCCGCTCGCCAGGAAATGGGCATGTCAAAGTCTCGATTATTGTTTTGGGGGCGACCGGCGTGACCGGCAGGTTCGGCGAGTATAGTGCATCACGCACTGTGACGGTGGGGGCTGGTGGTGTTGAATTCGGTCAGATGACCGCTTCCGCGCGGAATTCAGGCGGAAGCGGCCGGGTGGTCAGGCCTGATACAGGGACAGCTCGTGCATTTCCCGGATTTCCGGGGCCTGCTCCGACGGCCAGTCCACCACGGATAGGTGGATGCCGTTTTCCAGATGGTCGACATGCAAGGTATTCAGGTTGTGGATGCCCAGGCAGTGGTAGGCGACATCATCGCGGCCGGTGGCTTCGCGGTGGGCGGCGCGCAGCTTTTCCCCCAGCGCCAGCTCCAGGTTCTTGGCGTTGATGTAGGCGATTTCGACGGTATGGGCCCAGACCAGATAGGCATGGATGGTGAAGCGCGGCGGCTGGCCGTCGCGGGTTTCGGAAACGACAAACTCGGCGACGTACCAAGGCCAGTGAACGGCGGATTCGGGCATGACAGTAGGGCCTTTGATCGGGGCGCTGCCGGAAGGGCCGGGCGCACCGGCACGGCCAGTCGTTGGCAAGCTGCTGATTTGGAATGATTTTACGGTAGCATGACCGGCCGTGCCGGGCAATGGAGCGTGCTCGGGCCTTGCGCGCGAGTTGTTACAAGCTGTGACCACAATAATTTTATGGTTATTGCCTGTCCCGGCTCGCGGGTGTTACCGGGAAAATCATCCGGCCAGCATGCTTTCGGCGTGGCGCAGGGTTTCCGGGGTAATCGTCACACCGCCCGACATGCGCGCAATCTCGCGGATGCGCTCATCGCGCGTCAGCGCCACGATGCGGCTGTGCGTGCGGTCCTCGGTGCTGAATTTCTCCACCCGCCAGTGGTGATGGCCCTTCGCCGCCACTTGCGGCTGGTGGGTGATGCAGAGGATCTGCGCCCGTTCGCCCAGGCTGCGCAGCAACTCGCCCACCACCTCGGCCGTGCCGCCGCTGATACCCACGTCCACTTCGTCAAAGACCAGCACCGGCACGGCGCTGTGCTGGGCCTGAATTACCTGCACCGCCAGCGCAAAGCGCGACAGCTCGCCGCCGGACACCACTTTCGCCAGCGGCTGCGGCGCTTGCCCCTTGTTGGCGCTGAACAGCAATTCCACATCGTCCAAGCCGTGCGCGGCGGGTTTGGCCAGCGTGATGAAGGCAAATTCGACCTGGGTGTCCGGCATGCCCAGATTACGCAGGTGCCCGGCAATACTGGGCGACAGTGAACCGGCCACCTGCTGCCGTTGCTCGCGCAAGGTTTGCGCCTGTGCCTGATACCGGGTGGCGGTGGTTTCGACGGCGGCTTGCAGGGCCTCCACATCCTGCGCTTCCTGACAGCGGCTGTGCTCAGCCTGCAGGCGTTCCTGCAAATCCGGCAGCTCGGCGGGCAGCACCTTGTGCTTGCGCGCCAGCCGGTGCGCTTCGGAAAGACGGCCTTCCAGCCATTGCAGCCGGGCCGGGTCCAGTTCCTGGTCTTCGAGGAAATGACGCAGTTCGCCCGCGCTTTCCTTCACTTCGATCAGCGCCGAGTCGAGGCTGGCGCAGAGGTTGGTCAGGGTGTCGTCGCGGTTGCGGTGCGGTTCCAGCGTCTTCATCGCCAGTTGCAGCGCGCGCAGCACCGGGCTTTCGCCCTCGCTGAGCAGGTCGAGCGCGGCGCGGCCGTCCTGCATCAGGCTTTCAAAGTTGGCGAGGCGGTCGTATTCCTGCTCCAGCGCCTCGTATTCGCCGGGCTTCAGGCCCAGCTTCTGCAATTCGTCGAGATGGGAATCCAGCAGTTCCAGCCGCGCCGCCTGCGCCGCCTGGTTGGCCTGACTGTCTGCCAGCGCGCGCGCGGCCTGCTGCCATTGCTGGTGGGTGAGGGAGACCTCGGCCGCCAGCGCGTGCAGGTCGCCGACATTGTCGATCAGCTGGCGGTGGCTGGCGCGTTGCAGCAGGCTTTGCGGCGCATGCTGGCCGTGGATGTGGATCAGCATTTCGCCCAGCGTGCGCAGCTCGCCCAGCGTTACCGGCGTACCGTTGATCCACGCCTTGGAGCGGCCTTCCTTGTGGATGACGCGGCGCAGGCTGCATTCCTCACCGTTGCTGAGGTCGCGTTCGGCCAGCCAGTCGCAGGCATCCTTCAGCCGGGAGACGTCGAAGAGGGCGGTCAGCTCGGCCTTATCCGCGCCGTGCCGCACCACTGCGCCGTCGGCTTTGTCGCCCAGGCACAGGCCCAGCGCGTCCAGCAGGATTGACTTGCCTGCGCCGGTCTCGCCGGTGATGACGGAGAACCCGGTCGGGATTTCCAGTTCCAGGTGTTCGACCAGGGTGAAATGACGGATGGAGAGCGAGCTGAGCATGGCGTTGGCGGACGGGTTGTTTTTGGTGTGGGCCGATAATAGCGCGTCGCCCGGCGGAGGCAAGCGCCGCCCGGCATTTCGGCGTCAGGGAATGACAAACACCGGCGCAAAGCCTCCTCCCGGCGTGCGGAAGTTGGTGGTTTGCCCCTGATACAGCCGAGCCGCCATCAGCTGGATACGCCCGCCGTAGGTATAGCAGCGCAGGTCGAATTTCAGGGCCTCCGGCTTGCCGTCGCGCAGGATCATCCGCTCCGATGGAGGAATGCGCGCCTGCGCCACATAGCCGCCCGCGAGGATTTCTTCCCAGACCCGTTTCGTCAGCTTGTCGCCGCGATAGGCGGCCTTGCCGCCGTAGCCTGCCACCGGCTTGAAGAACAGCTCGCGCCGGGCCTGCCAGAGAGCATCGGCGTTATCCGGCGTCACCAGCCGGGTGGCCGGGATACCGTCCGCCAGTTGCGCGATGTCCGCCGCCGTGATCCCGATGTTCTCTAACCAGTCCGCGTCGCCCAGCCGGACCAGATTGGCCTTGTGCGCGAACAGCGCGTGATGGCGTGGATTCGGGCTGAGCACCACATCATCCGCCAGCCAAACGGCGCGCAGGGCGGCGGAGGCGGGTTCCCGCAGGTCGAAGTCGGTGAGGCGGTTGTAGACCAGGTCGATGGCCGTTTCGCCCAGCCATAGCCCGCCTGCGGTGTGCCGCAGTTCGGCCGGGTCGGCGATGACCACCCGGTAGCCCCGGCTCTCCAGCAGACAGCGTGCCAGCAGGAATTCAGGGTACAGGTATTGGCTTTCGGGTGCGGTGTCGACAATCGCGATGGTGCGCAACGGTGTTTCGCCGCGTTCGCGCTGCCATTCCTCGGCGAACATGTCCACCAGCGCGTCCTGTAACGCGGCGTGGGAATCGGGGGAGGGCGTCAACGGATTCATCACCTCGCAACAGGCCTGTTGCGCCTTGCGCAGGATCAGGTTCAGCCACGCGCCGCCGGCATTGGTGTTGATCTCGATCAGCTTCGGGCCGCTGTCGCCCAGATGGAAGTCGTAGCCCATGAACATGCCCAGCGCGTTCGAGTGGCGCCGGGCGCTATCCGGCGCGGCGGCCAGCACCGCGTCGGCCCAGGAGGGATGCGCGATGACGGTCTCGATGGCGGTGATCAGACCTTGCATCCGCGCCTGCTGCGCGGCGGTCACGAAGACGGTGACATCGGCGAACAGGTGCGGGTGGGTGTCCAGCAATTGCCGGAACAGTGGACGGAATGCCGGGGCGCAGTCCAGCTCCTGCTGCAAGCGGTCGCGATTGACGCTGAGGCAGTAACAGTCGCGGTTCATCAGGTCGGCAAGGGACGGCAGGTTTTCGGAGGTCATGGGGAACCGTCGGGCAGGATCAGGTGTTTTCCAACAGTAGCGCAGAATGACTTGCGACCCAATCCCTTGAAACTTCCAAGGGCATCCCCATAACACCCCCATCTTCATTCAGACCATCCACATTGAGGTGCTGTCATGGCCGACCAACAAACTCCCGAGACTGAAAACCCTGCCGCCGACGAAGGCCATATCGAGATCATGGAAACCGATGTCGAGGTGCTGAGCGCCCGTGTCGCCGAGCTGGAGGCCCAGCTCAAGGACGCGCAGCTGCGCGCCCAGGCCGAGATCCGCAACATCCAGATGCGCGCCGAGCGCGAAGTCTCCAACGCCCACAAATTCGGCGTCGAGAAGTTCGCCGCCAGCCTGCTGGACGTGATCGACAACTTCGAGCGCGCGCTGGCCGCCGCTCCGCAGGATGACGCCACCAAGTCGTTGGTGGAGGGACTGCAACTGACCCACCGCGTCTTCCTGGATGCGCTGAAGAAGTTCCAGGTGGAACAGGTCGACCCCGCCGGCCAGCCGTTCAACGCCGAGCATCATCAGGCCGTGGCCACCCAGCCCGCCGGTAACGGAACAGCCGCGAACACCGTGGTCAACGTGTTCCAGAAGGGCTACACCCTGTCCGGCCGCCTGCTGCGTCCGGCGATGGTGGTGGTGGCGCAATAAATTGTCCTTGAAAAAGCTGAGGGCATCGCCATATCAGCTTCAAGCCAAACGCTAACGAAACACCGGTTCCCCCGCAGGGCGGGTTGAACCGCAGATTCAAACCAAATTCTTCGGAGACATGACATGGGCAAGATCATCGGTATCGACCTGGGCACCACCAACTCCTGCGTCGCCATTATGGAAGGCGATCAGGTCAAGGTTCTGGAAAACGCGGAAGGCGCGCGCACCACGCCGTCCATCGTTGCTTACACCGAAAATGAAATCCTGGTCGGCGCGGGCGCCAAGCGCCAGGCCGTCACCAACCCCAAGAACACGCTGTTCGCGGTGAAGCGCCTGATCGGCCGCAAGTTCAAGGACGACGTGGTGCAGAAGGACATCAGCATGGTGCCCTACGCCATTGTCGGCGCCGATAACGGCGACGCCTGGGTGGAAGCACGCGGCAACCGCATGGCCCCGCCGCAAATCTCGGCCGAAGTGCTGAAGAAGATGAAGAAGACCGCCGAAGACTACCTCGGCGAGCCGGTGACCGAAGCCGTGATCACCGTGCCGGCCTACTTCAACGACAGCCAGCGCCAGGCGACCAAGGACGCCGGCCGCATCGCCGGTCTGGACGTGAAGCGCATCATCAACGAACCGACGGCCGCCGCGCTGGCCTTCGGCATGGACAAGAAGGAAGGCGACCGCAAGATTGCCGTGTATGACCTCGGCGGCGGCACCTTCGACATCTCGATCATCGACATCGCCGACGTGGACGGCGAGCAGTCCTTTGAAGTGCTGGCCACCAATGGCGACACTTTCCTGGGCGGCGAAGACTTCGACATGCTGCTGATCGATTACCTGGCCGAAGAGTTCAAGAAGGAACAGAGCGTCAATCTGAAGGGTGATCCGCTGGCCATGCAGCGTCTGAAGGAAGCCGCTGAAAAGGCCAAGATCGAGCTGTCCTCGGCGCAACAGACCGAAGTGAACCTGCCGTACATCACGGCCGACGCCACCGGTCCGAAGCACCTGAATATCAAGGTGACCCGCGCCAAGCTGGAATCGCTGGTGGAAGGCCTGGTGGCCCGCACCATCGAGCCCTGCAAGATTGCACTGAAGGACGCCGGTCTGAGCGTGTCGCAAATCGGCGACGTGATCCTGGTCGGCGGCCAGACCCGCATGCCGCTGGTGCAGCAGAAGGTCAAGGAATTCTTCGGTAAGGAACCGCGCAAGGACGTGAACCCTGACGAAGCCGTGGCCGTGGGTGCAGCCATCCAGGGCGCCGTGCTGTCGGGCGACAAGAAGGACGTGCTGCTGCTGGACGTGACCCCGCTGACGCTGGGTATCGAAACCATGGGCGGCGTGATGACCGCGCTGATCGAGAAGAACACCACCATCCCGACCAAGAAGTCGCAGGTGTTCTCGACCGCCGACGACAACCAGACCGCCGTGACCATCCAGGTGTTCCAGGGCGAACGTCGTCAGGCGCAGCAGAACAAGCTGCTGGGCCGCTTCGACCTCAGCGACATTCCGCCGGCCCCGCGCGGCATGCCGCAGATCGAAGTCACCTTCGATATCGACGCCAACGGCATCCTGAACGTGTCCGCCAAGGACAAGGGCACCGGCAAGGCGCAAAGCATCGTCATCAAGGCCAACTCGGGTCTGTCCGAGGAAGAAATCCAGGCCATGGTGCGTGACGCCGAGGCCAACGCCGAGGAAGACAAGAAGTTCGCCGAGCTGGTGGAAGCGCGCAATCAGGCCGATGGCCTGGTGCACGCCACCCGCAAGACGCTGAAGGACGTGGGCGACAAGGCGACCGACGCCGAGAAGGAAGCCATCGAAGCCGCCGTCAAGGAACTGGAAGAAGCCATCAAGGGCAACGACAAGGCCGCCATCGACGCCAAATCCGAAGCCCTGAGCAACGCCTCCATGCCGCTGATGCAGAAACTCTACGCCGAGCAGCAGCAGGCGGGCGGCACCCAGCCGGGTCCGGGCCATGAAAAGGCCGACGACGGCGTGGTGGACGCGGAGTTTGAAGACGTCAGCGACAAGAAGTAAGAACGGGCCTTTACTCCCCCTGTGGAACAGGGGGAGTGGCCGAAGGCCGAGGGGGTAACGGCCGTGGACGAACAGGCCCATTTTTGAAGCCGTGTTCCGGATGCTGTCCGCAACCCCCCTGTCCCTCCGGGACATCCCCCCTACTGCGTAGGAGGGAAAGAATTCTGATAACGCCAACACCCGTTTGGCGTTTGTTGTTTCAGCGGAGACTGCCAGATGGCAAAACGTGACTTCTATGAAGTGCTGGGCGTCGCCAAGGACGCCAACGACGAGGACATCAAGAAGGCTTATCGCCGCCTGGCCATGAAGTTCCATCCGGACCGCAATCCGGATGACAAGCAGGCCGAGGAAAAGTTCAAGGAAGCCAACGAGGCTTACGAGATACTCTCCAATGCCGACAAGCGCGCGGCCTATGACCGTCACGGCCATGCCGGGGTCGATCCCAACATGGCTGGCGGCTTTGGCGGCGGCTTCGGCGGCGGTGGTGGGTTCTCCGATATTTTCGAGGCCTTCGGCGATATTTTCGGGGGCGGCGGACGCGGCGGCGGTGGTCGCCAGCGCGGTGGCGCCGACCTGCAATACACGCTGGAGCTGTCGCTGGAAGAGGCGGTGAAGGGCTGCAAGAAGCAGATCCGTTTCACCACCGCCGCGCCGTGCGATGTTTGCGACGGTTCCGGCGCCAAGAAGGGCTCGGGCAAGACTACCTGCCGCACCTGCGGCGGCGCCGGTCAGGTGCGCATGCAGCAGGGTTTCTTTACCGTGCAGCAGACCTGCCCCACCTGTAAGGGTCGCGGCCAGATCATCAAGGATCCCTGCGATGCCTGCCACGGTGAAGGCCGCAGCAACAAGCAGAAGACGCTGGAAGTAACCATTCCGGCCGGTGTCGATACCGGTGACAAGGTGCGGCTGGCGGGCGAGGGCGAAGCCGGAGCCAACGGCATGCCCGCAGGCAACCTGTATGTGCAGGTCGTGGTCAAGGATCACGCCATCTTCAAGCGCGATGGTGCCGACCTGTTCTGCGAAGTGCCGATCAGCTTTGTGGAAGCAACGCTGGGTGGCGAGATCGAAGTGCCGACGCTGGACGGCCGTGTCAAGCTGAAGATTCCCGAAGGCACGCAGACCGGCAAGCTGTTCCGCCTGCGCGGCAAGGGCATCAAGCCGGTGCGCGGTTACGAGCCGGGCGACATGCTCTGCCAGATCAAGGTGGAAACGCCGGTCAACCTGACCAGCCGCCAGAAGGAGTTGCTGCGTGAATTCCAGGAGTCGCTGGATGGCAACGAGAAGCACACGCCGAACAAGAAGTCCTTCCTGGACGGCCTGAAAGACCTGTTCTCCTGATGCACCCTGCGGGGCCGGACGCCCGTCCGGCCCCGATTTCCTCTTCCTGCCCGCTGTATCCGCTCAAAACCCGCCCCGCCGGGATCTTTCCCGCTTGCCTGCCCGCGCCAACACTGGCACGCTAACCACTTCACGGAATTCCTGCTGGAGAAAGGCATCATGACCACCCCCACCCGTATCGCCATTTGCGGCGCCGCCGGCCGGATGGGCCGCGCATTGATTCATGCGGTCAACAACCGTCCGGATGTCAAGCTCACCGCCGCCATCGAGCGTCCCGAGAGCTCCCTGATCGGTGCGGATGCCGGGGAAATGGCCGCTTTGGACCGTCTGGGCGTTTTCCTGAACGGGTCCCTGGCCAGCCAGATTGACCTGGTGGATGTCGCCATCGACTTTTCCACCCCGTCGGCCACTATCGCCGAAGTGGCGTTGTGCCGTCAGGAAGGGAAGGGCATCGTTATCGGCACCACCGGCCTCAACGAAGAGCAGAAGGAATACCTGGTCGAGGCCAGCCAGGACATTCCCATTGTCTATTCCGGCAATTACTCGGTGGGCGTCAACGTCTCGCTGAAGCTGCTGGAGCTGGCGGCCAAGGCCTTTGGCGATACCGTGGATATTGAAATCCTGGAAGCGCACCACCGCTACAAGGTCGACGCGCCTTCCGGCACGGCGCTGATGCTGGGCGAGGCGGTGGCCGGTGCCCTGGGGCGTAATCTGAAGGATGTGGCGGTTTATGAGCGTTTCGGTCATACCGGCCAGCGCGAACGCCAGTCCATCGGTTTCCAGACTATTCGCGGCGGCGACGTGGTAGGCGACCATACGGTGATGTTCATGGGCGAAGGCGAACGGGTGGAAATCCGGCATATCGCCACCAGCCGCATGAACTTTGCGAATGGGGCGGTGCGGGCGGCGGCCTGGATCGGCAGCCGCAATGCCGGGCTGTACGATATGCGTGATGTGCTGGGACTGCGCTGATTACCCCAAAAAAATCGGGGCGTCGGTGACAGCCGACGCCCCAGGGGTGACATGTTTCATCTTGTTGTGTGGTACGCCGCTATATTGCACAGTTGTGCAGATTTCAACTTGACTTGGTGCGCCATCCGTTTTGACCGTTTGCGCCAACTCCCTTATCCATTCTGACGTTCCGTACCAAGCTTTTGCCTGTTCATCCGGTATGCTGGCAGGGTCTATTGACTCTCTCCGGCGGCATTCCAACACTGTTGGCAACGACGTTAACGTTGACCCTGCGCCGACCTGATACGGTCTGAATAAGAATAAGGGGATATCCATGTTTGGGGGCCTGTTCATAACCGCATCCATGTTGGGGATGCTGCGTGATTTCATCGAGCGCAATCACATCCATGCGCCCGAATGCCTGAAAGCCATGGAAAAATATTCCCCGACCAGTCGCCTGGGCCTGGACGAGTGGTCGCAACTGCTGCAGCTGATTGCCCAGCGTTACCCGCAGCCGGGGCTGGGACTGGCCATCGGCGCGTGCGTGGCGCCGAAGCATGTGGGTATCCTGGGTTACATGGCGCTGTCGTGCAGTACGCTGGGCGAGGCGTTGCTGCGTTATGCGCGCTATCAGCGGCTGGTATATGACGGCAACCCCGGCAGCGTGGTGGCCGACGGCGACGCCATCGAGATCCGCTGGGGCATCGAGCGCGGCACACCCGGCCAGTTGGTGGATGAAACGGCCATATCCCTGTTCATCAGCTATGTGCGCTTCCTGGTGGAAGAGCCGATGAAGCCGATGCTGATTACCTTCGTCAATGCGCCGCCCGCCGATATCACGCCCTACACTGAATTCTTCGGCTGTCCGGTGCATTTCAATGACACGGTGACGCGGGTGCGATTCCCGCTGTCGCACATGACGCGCGAGCTGAAGCAGCGTGATCCGGCGCTGATGGATTTGCTGTCGCAGCAGGCCGAAGCCCTGTTGGTGGCGCTGCCCGCCGCCGATTCCTTTTATGATCGCCTGCGGTCATCGATCGTCCGCTGCATTCACGACGGCACGCCCGATCTGCCGTCGGTGGCGGGGCTGATGACGATGTCGACCCGTACATTGCAGCGGCGCTTGCAGGAAAAGGACCTGGAGTTCAACCTGGTGCTGGACAAGATCCGCAGCGAGCTGGCGCAGCGCTATCTCGCCGACAAGCACCTGTCCTTCACCGATATTGCCTTGTTGCTGGGTTATTCCGAGCAGAGCGCCTTCACCCGCGCCTTCAAGCGTTGGTTCGGCGTGACGCCGCGCGATTTCAAGCGGGGGATCGGGCGTTAGGCGTCCGGTTCGGCTTCGGCCTGGAGCGGGGAGCGCAGCAGATAGCCTTCCGCCGTCTTGACGAAGACCAGTTCGTTGCATTTCTTCTTCTTGGGTTTGCCGTCACGCGCCAGCGTGATGACCAGCTCGTCGCTGACATATTCTTCACTGGCGACCATGTCGTCGCCGCTGGTCAGCAGTTGCACCATGTCGAACAGTTCGGGGTGCTGATGCAGGACTTCCCGCAGGGATTTCTTCTTGCCCATGATCGTGCTTCACCGGTTAAAAATGGCAGCATCAAGGTAACATAGTTGCCTTGGGCCAAGGTTTCACTTTGATGACAAAGTGGGCGTCTGTCACCGCGCTGTCATCAAACCGTCAGAAAATGTCCTGTCCCCCGCCGGGATTCCAGACAGGAGCACGCCCCATGAATTCGCCGGCCCTCACGTATGGCTCCGACGCCTCCGGTGTCATTTGCGCCTACCGCTTTGATTCCTCGGGGCGTGTCCTCTCGCTGGACTCTGGTGAGGCCGAAGCCTGGCTGGCCGGAAATGCCGCTGATGCCGGCGGCGGATTTCTCTGGCTGCACGTCAACCTGAGCCATTCTTCCTGCGAAAAATGGCTGAAGCGCCATGCCGGGTTGTCATCGTTGTTTCATGAAACCCTGCATGAAGGCACCCGTTCCACCCGCATTGAATACGTCGATGACAGCCTGATCGCGGTGATCAACGACGTGCTGTTCGACTTCGCCTATGACGCCTCCGATATTTCAACGTTGTACCTGCACGTCGGCCCGCAACTGGTGGTCAGCGCCCGCAGCAAGCCGCTGCGCTCGGTGGACCGGTTGCGGGCGGCGGTAAAGCGCGGGCTGGTGCTGGAGTCGCCGGTGGACCTGCTGGTGCATCTGCTGCGGGATCAGGCGGATGTGTTGACCCAGATCGTGCGGGACATCGCCGACAAGGTGGACGGGGTGGAGGACCGGCTGCTGGCCAACCGTCCGGAGCGCAATCGCGCCAGCCTGGGCGCTTGGCGGCGGTTGCTGGTGCGTTTGCAACGCCTGATGGCCCCGGAGCCGGCGGCGCTGTTCCGGCTGTTGAACCGGCCGCCGGAATGGGTACCGGAGCGGGACCTGCTCGATTTGCGCCAATCCACGGAAGAATTCTCGACGGTGTTGCAGGAAACCGCGTCCTTGCAGGAACGGATCAAGCTGTTGCAGGAAGAGATCGCCAGCCAGGTCAACGAGCAGACCAACCGCAGCCTGTTCGTGCTGACGGTGGTGTCGGTGCTGGTGCTGCCGATCAACATCATTTCCGGTCTGTTCGGCATGAACGTTGGCGGCATTCCGTTGGCGGGCGCGGGCGACGGCTTCTGGGATGTCGTGGCGATTGTGGCGACCTTTACCTTGCTGGCGGCCTGGTTCGCCTTCCGCGAGCGGGACTGAACCGCCGCGCATTCGCTTTCCGGGCGGGGGGATGGTATCCTGCTGCCGCTTTTTCTTCTCTTGCTGCTTTTGCCCCGTGAAAGGCCGTCCGGCCTGCATGACGCTTTCCGCCCCGCCGGAAGTCTTGTGTCCTGTTCCCTCCCGAACTTTTTCCCGCCGCACGAGACGCCTCCGCGTGAGCGTTGCCATGCCCGGTTACCTGGTCAAATTCGAGGCGGTTTCCCTGAACGGGGCCGCCGACCTGCAAATCCGTTCCCTGCTGGATCACCAGCAATACGCCGACCCGCTGGGCGTGGCGGCGGCGATGGGCATTTCCCCCGCCAGCTGGTCATTGTTCGGCATGGTCTGGCCCTCGGCGCGGATGCTGGCCGGGCTGATGGAAAACTTTGAGCTGCAGGGCAAGCGCATCCTGGAAGTGGGTTGCGGCCTGGGGCTGGCCAGTCTGGTCTGCCAGCGTCGGGACATGGATATCACCGCCAGTGACTGCCATCCGCTGGCCGGGGACTTCCTGACGCAGAATGCCGGACTGAACGGCATGGGCCTGCCCAAATACCGGAACGGCAACTGGGAAACCGAGAATCCGGCGCTGGGGCGTTTTGACATCATCATCGGTAGCGACCTGTTGTATGAACGAGACCAGCCCGCGCGCTTGTCCGCCTTTATCGAGCGTCATGCCGAACAAGCCGTGCAAGTGCTGATTGTTGATCCCAATCGCGGTAACCGCCCCGGTTTCAGCCGCTGCATGACGGCGCTGGGCTACAGCTGTGAAGAGTCCAGCCTGGACGGTTTACAGGCCTGCGGCGAGGCCTACAAGGGCAAGCTGCTGCATTACACCCGTCACTGAGTCTCCTCCGGCCACGCGCTGACCACGTCCTGCATGACGCCGCGCAGCCAGCGGTTGGCGGGGTCGTGGTCGGCGGTGGCGTGCCAGTAGAGGTGGGCGTCCAGCGCCTGCGTCTGCAAGGGGAAGGGGTAAATGCGGTTGCCGAACTGCATGTTGGCGATACGGGCATACTGTTCCGGCATGGTCAGCAATAGGTCGGTGCGGCTGGCGACGCGGCTAGCGGCGAAATAATGCTGGCAGCGCAGTACGATGCGCCGCCGCCGTCCTTCCCGGTTCAGTTCAAAATCCTCCAGCCCCCAGCCCTTGCGCCGCGACGACACCAGCACGTGCGCCTGCGCCAGATAGGTGTCCAGATCCAGCGTCTCACCAATGCCCGGATGGTCCTGTCGCGCCACGACCACCAGCCGGTCGCGGGAAATCCGTTGCTGGCGGATGCTTTCACCCATCGCCAGCGGCACGTCCAGCGCCAGGTCCAGCGTGCCAGCGGCCAGTTCGCCTTCGACATCGCGGCGGTCGATGCGCACGCTGGCCAGTTCGATGCCGGGCGCCAGCGCCTGCAGGCGCGCCGCCAGCGGCGGCAGGGCGGTGGCCTCGAAGACGTCGCGCAGGCCGAGGTTGAAGGTGCGGCGGGCGCTGGCGGGGTCGAAGGCCGGTTCGTCGGCGACGCTGCGTTCCAGCAACTGCAAGGCTTCGCGCACCGGCCCGATCAGATTGCGGGTGTAGGGTGTCGGCTGCATCAGCGTGCCTTGGCGCACGAACAGCGGGTCGCCCAGCTGCTCGCGCAGGCGGCCGAGGGCATGGCTGACGGCGGGCTGGGTCAGGTGCAGCTTCTGGCTGGCGCGGGTGATGTTGCCTTCGCTATAGATGGCGTCGAGCACCAGCAGCAGATTGAGGTCAAGGCGATAAATATGCATATGGTTTATGATGTCGGTGAGGTTGTATAAGAAATATTATGGTCGGACAACCAGCCATGGCAATGATGTGACGGGAAGTTATACTCAGCCTCGCTGATGCCGCATTGGCTGATGTCTCAGTGGGGGTTATGGATGCAGGGCATAGAAGCCGGCCGGGTGGCTGACGCTGCAGTTACGGTGTTACTGGTGGACGATCAGGCGATTATTGGCGAGGCAGTGCGTCGCCTGCTGAGCGCCCAGTCGGGCTTCGCCTTTCATTTTTGTGCTGACGCCGCCCTGGCGCTTGAGACGGCCATCCGGGCGCGCCCGACCGTCATTCTTCAGGATTTGGTCATGCCGCAGACAGACGGCCTGACACTGGTGCAGGCCTATCGCGCCGATCCGGTGACGGCCGCCATTCCTATCATCGTGCTCTCCACCAAGGAAGACCCCAAGGTCAAAAGCGCGGCCTTCGCTGCCGGCGCGAATGACTATCTGGTCAAGCTCCCTGACGCCCTGGAGCTGGTCGCGCGCATCCGTTACCACTCCCGATCCTATCTGGCGCTGCGTGAGCGCGACGAAGCCGCGCGGGCACTGCAGCAAAGCCAGAAACAGTTACTGGAAACCCACCAGGAGCTTCGGGTGCTGCTGGATACCGTGCCGACCGGCATCCTGAAACTGGACGGAACCGGTCGTATCCTGCAGGGAAATTATGCCGCCCAGGCCTTGTTGAAACTGGTCGGCGGGCAGCTGGACGGCCGATCCTTCACCGATATGCTGACGCCGGGGTCGCAAACGGGATTCAGCGAGCGTTTGGCGGAGGCATTGCAGGGGCAGGGCAACAGCACCCGGTACACCGAAGCCGATTTGCGTCAACCGCACGGCGGCAATCTGCCGATTGAATACCTGGTGACGCCGCTGCCCTCTGCCCGGGGCATCGAGTTGAGTCTGGTGATCCGTGACATCACGGAACGCAAGGCGGCAGACCTCGCCAAGAATGAGTTCATCGCCACGGTCAGCCATGAGTTGCGCACACCGCTCACGTCCATCCGCGGCGCTCTTGGTCTGATTCTGGGCGGAAAACTGGGCGAGCTGCCAGAGAAGGCGATGCGCATGCTGGATGTCGCCAACCGTAACAGCGAACGGTTGACCCAGCTGATCAATGACATTCTCGACCTGGAAAAGATCACCACGCGCGGCATGGATTTCAACGTGGTCATGCTAACGGCCGATGGCGCGATGGAAACAGCGGTCGCCGCCAACGAAGGTTACGGTTTGCGCCACGATGTCCGCCTGCGGATTGTGCGTCAGGCGGAAGGCGTGCGGATCCTGGCCGATGAGTTGCGGCTGCAGCAGGTGTTTGCCAACCTGATTTCGAACGCGGTCAAGTACAGCCCGGCCGGGAAAAGCGTGGAACTGGCGGCCGACCTTGAGGGCGACCGGATCCGCTTCAGGATCCGGGATTACGGCCCCGGCATTCCCGAGGAGTTCCGGGAGCGGATTTTCAACCGGTTTTCGCAGGCCAACAGTTCTGATGCCCGCGCCAGGGGCGGAACCGGGCTGGGTTTGAATATTGCGCGCAGTATTGTGGAACAGTTGGGCGGTGAAGTTGGTTTTACCACCTCGGCCGCTGGGACGGAGTTCTCATTCCTGTTGCCGGTCGCCGGGGGTTAGGGGGAGGCTTCTTGCCGTTGCCGAGCCGGGTTTGATAGCCTCATCCGCCATAACGATAAACGTGATAAAACGATAAATTGACAGGGATTGTTGAATCATCCGCAGGCATCCGCCGTGGCGGATTTCAACAACCTTGATAACCCTAACGCTTTCCGACCAATACCGGGCGCCATCGTGAAGAACCTGACCCTGAAACACCGTATTCTGGCCAGCTTTGCCATCATCATTGTGATTCTGGCGGCCGCCGTCCTGTTTATCAGCGTTCGCATGAGCAATGTCGAGCATGACACTGTCCGGGTGAATAACGAGGCCATGCCGGGCCTCTATTACAGCACCCTGATGCGCCAATCGCTGGTGGACAGCTTTATCATGACCCAGGACATGTTTCTGGATATGTCCGTCATGACGCCGGCCCAGGCGGCCGAGTTGCGGGCGCGGTTGAACGACAGCCTCAGGCAACTGGACGAAAACAGCCGTCACTATGAAGTCCTGATTCTCCGTCCGGAGGATCGGCGGCAATTTACAGACTTTCAGCAGACCCGCGAGCGCTATCGCGAAGTCCTTGGCAAGGTGCTGGCCGAGGTGGATGCCGGTCATCCGGCCGATGCCCGGCGGGTGATGGACGAGCGGTTGCATGATGCCTGGAAGACCTGTCGTACCTCGATCAATGGTCTGATCGAAAATAACCGGCTGGAGACAGAGTCGGCGGCCAAGGACATTGCCGGGGCGGTTTACGACACGAAAATGGCGTTGATGGCGGCAGTCGGCGCGGCCATTCTGGCAGCGCTGACATTGGGGTTGCTGCTGATGCGCGCCATTATGGCGCCTATGCAGCAACTGGCGGAGGGACTGGAACGGCTCCGTGACGGTGATCTCACCGTGTGTCTCGAGCTGGGCCGCCGCGATGAATTCCAGGTTCTGGAGGCTGGTTTCAACAGCACGGCCGAGGCGCTGAAGGCCTTGGTGGGCCAAGCGCAGCATTCGGCCATCCAAGTAACGACCTCAGTGACCGAAATAGCCGCCACCGCGCAGGAGCAACAGGCGACCGCTACCGAGACGGCGGCCACCACTTCCGAGATCGGCGCGACTTCCCGCGAAATTGCGGCCACCTCACGGGATCTGGTCCGTACCATGGGCGAGGTGTCCGACGCCGCCGATCAGGCGGCGACGCTGGCCGGTGCAGGGCAGTTGGGGCTGAACCGGATGGAAGACACCATGCAGCAGGTCATTGGCGCGGCGGATCTGGTCAATACCAAGCTGGCCATCCTTAATGAGAAGGCGGGCAACATCAACCAGATGGTGGTGACCATCGTCAAGGTGGCGGATCAGACCAACCTGCTGTCGCTGAATGCCGCCATCGAGGCGGAAAAGGCCGGGGAGTACGGACGGGGCTTTGCGGTGGTGGCGACGGAAGTGCGCCGTCTGGCGGACCAGACCGCCATCGCCACCTACGACATTGAATTGATGGTGCGGGAAATCCAGTCGGCGGTATCGGCGGGCGTCATGGGCATGGACAAGTTCTCCGAGGATGTTCGCCGGGGCATCGCCGAAGTGCAGCAGATTGGCGAACAGCTGAGCCAGATCATCCACCAGGTGCAGGCGCTGGCTCCGCGTGTGCAGATGGTCAACGAAGGCATGCATGCCCAGGCTACCGGCGCGGAACAGATCAACCTGGCCTTGACGCAGCTGAGCGAAGCCACCGGCCAGACCGTGGAGTCGCTGCGTCAGACCAGCTTGTCGATCGAAGAACTCAACCTGATAGCCAATGGCCTGCGTCATGGCGTTGCCCGATTCACCGTCTGACGCCGCGCGGCGTCCGCGACTGTTCCTGCTGTTTTGCCTGGGACAGGACCGCTATGCTCTGGAGGCCGCCGAAGTGGCGGAGGTGCTGCGCCTGTCTCCGCTGAAGCAGTTGCCCGGCGCGCCATCCTGGGTGGCGGGGGTGCTGGCCCATGGCGGCGCGTTGGTGCCTGTCGTGGATCTGACCGCGCGGGTGGGGCTGGGTGACGGCCAGCGCCGGACCAGTACGCGGCTGGCGCTGGTGCACTATCCGTGTGCGGGCGGTGCGGCGCGACTGGGGCTGATTCTGGAGCAGGCGACCGAGACCCTTTACGCCCATCCGGAAGACTTCCAGCCTTATGGCATGGATAACCAGGGCGCGCCCTATCTGGGACCGGTCCTGGCGCATGCGCAGGGCCTGATCCAGCGGGTTACGGTGGATGCCTTGCTGCCCGCGGATGTCCACGCCTTGCTCTTTCCGGACGGAGCGGCGACATCATGAACGTTGATGCCCGGATTACCGGTTTCCTGAAACAGCAGATTGGGCTGGAAGCGGCTTCAATCGGGGCGTCGGCCATCGAGCGCGCCCTGCGGCAGCGCCATGCCGCGACAGCGCTGACCGGCGAGTCCTACGGGCGACGCCTGCAGGACTCCGGAGAGGAGCGGCAAGCCTTGATTGAGGCAGTGGTGGTGCCGGAAACCTGGTTTTTCCGCTATCCCGAATCCTTTACCGCCCTGGCCGGGTTGGCCCGGACACAGCAGGCGGTCCTGGGCCGTCCCCTGCGACTGCTGAGCGCGCCCTGCGCCTCCGGCGAGGAACCCTATTCCATCGCCATGGCGTTGCTGGACGCCGGGCTGGCGCCGTCGCAATTCACGATTGATGCGGTGGACATCAGCCCGCAATTGCTTGCCCGCGCCGAGACGGGTTGTTACGGTCGCAATTCATTCCGGGGTGACGTCGAATCGTTCCGCAGCCGCTATTTTCAGGAAGGGCCGGACGGATTTCATCTGCTGCCGCAGGTGCGGGAACGGGTCCGGTTTCGCCCCGCCAATCTGATGCAGGCCGAGACCCTGGCTGCTGACGTTCCGTATGATTTCGTGTTCTGCCGCAACGTATTGATCTATTTTGACGTGCCCACCCAGGAAGCGGTGCTGCGGACCCTGATCACGTTGCTGCATCACAATGGCAGCCTGTTCGTGGGGCCGGCCGAGGCCAGTCTGCTCAGTCGTCAGGGGTTGCAGCCGCTGGGCGTACCTTTGTCCTTTGCCTTTCGCTTGCCGCCGGATCGTCCGGCGGCGAAGGCAGCCGATCCGGTCCCGAAGCCACAGCGGACGCGACCCTCCATAGCTGCGCCTTCACTCCGCCCGGTCGTGACACCGCTCAAGCGGCCGACAGTTGCGCCGGTGACAGCGGTGGCCCCCGCAGAGGATGCACTGGCTCGCATCGCCGCCCTGGCCAACGCCGGACAGATCAAGGAGGCGCTGGCCGCCTGCCGTGCGCAACTGGAGCGTCAAGGTCCCGGTGCGGCCATTTTCTACTGGTTCGGCCTGTTGCATGACACAGCCGGACGGCAGGCGGAGGCCATGACCTATTACCGCAAGGCGCTCTATCTCGATCCCCGTCATCCGGAAACCTTGGCGCATCTGTCCGCTCTGCTGGCGTCGCAGGGTGACGCTGCCGGCGCCAGACGCCTGCAACAGCGCGCCGCGCGCGGAGGAAATTCATGATGCCGCGCCTGCCGGTCGCGGCCGCGACGGAGATGGCGTCCCTGGACGACTGCTGGAACCGGATCGGCATTCGCGGTGACCGCAGCTGTCCGCAACTGGAGCGTCATGTCCATTGCCATCATTGCGACGTACATGCCGAAGCCGCCAAGCGCATTCTGGACTTGTACCCGCTTTACGGACTGAGCGAAGCGGAGGCGGGCGCAGAGTCTGCCAGGGTGGCTCCGGATGCCGCCGTTGCCAAGGTGCTGATCTTCCGGCTGGGTGAGGAATGGCTGGCGCTGCCGCTGGCCTTGCTGAGCGAAGTCATTCCGGCGGAGGCCATCCATGCCCTGCCACACCGCCGCTCCAGCACTTTGCTGGGAGTGACGAATGTGCATGGTGTGCTGGCGGCTTGCCTGTCGCTGGCGGATATTTTGGGAATCGACCGCCCGGCCACGCCCGTCCCCGGGCGGCGCGGCATTGCCCGCCTGCTGGTGCTGGCTCAGAACGGCGAGGGAGGGGTGGTCTGCCCGGTAGATGAGGTCGACAGCATTCAGGGCATGCCCGTCACCGGACTGGAAGCGTCGGGCGACGGCAAATGCACCCGGGCCTTGTTCCGCTGGAAGGAGCACGGAGTGCGGTTGCTGGATGAGTCACTGCTGTGGCAGGCCATGCGCCGGAGCCTGACATGAATCCGGACCTGATGCGCGATGAGACGATGATGGCGCTGTTCCGGCAGGAGGCGGAAGCGCAGACCGCCGTGCTGGCCCGCGACCTGCTGTTGCTGGAGCGCAATCCGCAACTGGCCGCCGAGTTGGAAGCGTGCATGCGGGCCGCCCACTCCCTCAAGGGGGCGGCGCGGATTGTCGGTCTGGATGCGGGCGTGCGGGTGGCGCACGTGATGGAAGACTGTCTGGTCGCCGCCCAGTCCGGCCGTTTGCGATTGGGCTCCGAGCATATTGATGCCTTGCTGCATGGCGCGGACCTGCTGCTGCATATTGCGGATCCCGTGATGGCCGATGATGCCGGGGGGCAGACCATTGACCGATTTGTGGAGCGGCTGGAGCGCTTCCTGACCGGGGAAGAACCGGTATTGCCTGATAGTGCACGGCCCCTTCCGCCACCGCTTCCAGAGGCTGACCCGGAAAAGGACGAAGCTGCTGAAGCGCGTCTGCCGGAAGTGGGGGAGCGGGTGCTGCGAGTCAGCGCCGAGCATCTGAACCTGTTGCTGGACCTGTCGAGCAAGTCGTTGGTCGAGCTGCGCCAGATCAGGCCGCTGGTGGATGCCCTGGAGCGCTTGCGGCGTCAGCAGGCGACCACCGGGCGTGCGCTGGCGGCGTTACAGGAGGGTTTGCAATCCGACGGATTCGACGCGGCGGGGCAGGCTCGCTTGGCCGATATCCGCCGCCACTGGAGCGAACAGCAGGAGATTTTCACCCGGTCGCTGCAAACGCTGGACGAGTTCAGCTGGCAGGCCGGGCAACGCACCCGCCGCCTGTACGATACTGTCCTTGCCTGCCGCATGCGGCCCTTTGCCGATGTCACGGTCGGGCTGGCGCGCATGGTGCGGGATCTGGGGCGCAGCCTGGGCAAGCAGGTGCGTCTGGAGATCGACGGGGAGTCAACGCCGGTAGACCGGGATGTGCTCACGCGTCTGGAAGCGCCGTTGATGCACCTGCTGCGCAACGCCGTTGACCATGGCATTGAGGGTCCCGACGTCCGTCTGGGGACGGGCAAACCACCCGAGGGGCTGATTGTGCTGCGCGCCAGCCATCGCGCCGACAAGCTGCGCATCGAGCTGGAGGACGATGGCGGCGGTGTCGATCTGAAGGCCTTGCGCCGCACCATTGTCGAGCGGCGGCTGACCAACGCCGACACCGCCGACCGCCTGACCGAAGCGGAGCTGCTGGCGTTCCTGTTCCTGCCGGGGTTCAGCTTGCGCGATGCCGTGACCGAGGTATCGGGACGCGGTGTCGGTCTGGACGCCGTGCATCACGAAATGCGCGAACTGCATGGCTCGGTTCAGGTTTCGCAGCAATCGAACCGGGGTACCCGCTTCGTGCTGGAAATGCCGCTGACCTTGTCGATCGTCCGCAGCTTGGTGGTCGAGATCAGCGGCGAAGCATATGCCTTTCCGCTGGCGCATATCGAACGCATGCAGGATGTGCCCCGTGCCGATATTGTCCAGCTGGACAGCCGCCAGCACTTCTGGCTGCGCGAGACCCCGGTCGGGCTGATTTCCGCGTGCCAGATACTGCAGCGTCCTGATGTCGATCCTGACCGGGACAGTGTGCCGGTGGTTGTGCTTCGTGACCGCGACACCCTGCACGGGCTGGCGGTGGATAAGCTGCTGGGCGAACAGACGCTGGTGGTGGTGCCCCTGGACCCCCGACTGGGCAAGATCCAGGATATTTCCGCGGGCGCGGTGCTGGACAGCGGTGCGCCGGTGCTGATCCTGGATGTGGAAGACCTGCTGCGGTCGGTGGAAAAGCTGGTCAGCGACGGCGGTCTGCATCGGGTGGACCGGCGCGCCGGCGCCTCCGGTCCGGCGGCGCGCAAACGCATCCTGGTCGTCGATGACTCGTTGACGGTGCGCGAACTGGAGCGGAAATTGCTGCAGAACAGGGGGTACCAGGTCAGCGTCGCCGTTGACGGCATGGATGGCTGGAACATGCTGCGCGCCGAGCCGTTTGACCTGCTGGTAACCGATATCGACATGCCGCGCATGAACGGCATCGAGCTGGTAACGCTGGTGCGCCGCGACAGTCGCCTGCAGGCGCTGCCGGTGATGGTGGTGTCATACAAGGACCGCGAAGAGGACCGTCGTCGCGGACTGGATGCCGGAGCGGATTATTATCTGGCCAAGGCCAGTTTTCACGATGAGGCGCTATTGGATGCGGTAGTCGATCTGATCGGGGAGGCCCAGGGATGAAGATTGCAATCGTCAACGACCAGACCATCGCCGTGGAGGCGCTGCGCCGTGCGTTGGCTTTCGATAACGCCCATGAAATCCTGTGGGTGGCCGCCAACGGTGCTCAAGCCGTCGAGAATGCTGTGCGACAGCGCCCCGACATCATCCTGATGGACCTGATGATGCCGGTGATGGACGGGGTCGAGGCCACCCGCCAGATCATGCAGCGCGCACCGTGCGCCATCATCATTGTCACCAGCGACACCAACCGGCAGGTCAGCCGGGTGTTCGAGGCCATGGGGCATGGCGCGCTGGATGCGGTCAACACGCCTGTCGTCGGCGGGGATCGCGCCGCCATCGAACCGCTGCTGCGCAAGATCGGTAATGTCGGCCTGCTGATCGGCCAACTGGAAAAGCGGTCGTCCCCGTCCCCGCTGCGGCGGCGACCCGCGAATATGCTGATTGCAATCGGAGCATCCGCCGGGGGGCCTGCAGCGGTAGCGGCGGTGCTGAAAGGTCTGCCTGCCGGATTTCCGGCGGCGCTGGTGCTGGTACAGCATGTCGATGAAGTGTTCGCGGGCAGCTTGGCGGCCTGGCTGGCCACCCAGTGCGTACTGCCTGTCCGGCTGGCTCGTGAGGGTGAAATCCCCCAGGCCGGAACCGTGCTGGTGGCAGGCACCAATCATCATATCCGACTGACCCTGGGCGGCCGTCTGGCGTATACCCCGGAGCCGGTTCAACAGGTTTATCGCCCGTCCGTGGACGTCTTTTTTGAAAGCGTCGCCCGGTACTGGGAGGGGCCGGCGGTCGGCGTGCTGTTGACCGGTATGGGCCGCGATGGCGCCAAAGGCCTGAAAATGATGCGGCAGTCGGGTTTGCTGACCCTGACCCAGGATGAAAAAACCAGTGCGGTGTATGGCATGCCCAAGGCCGCCGTCGCCATCGATGCGGCCATGGAGGTGTTGCCGTTGGAGCAGATGGCCCCCCGTCTGAACCGCGCCGCCGCCCAGCCCTGAGTGAGTCCGGCTGCCGGGCGCGGGTTTGGTCATGCAAGTTTTTTATAGTATGGAATGCAAACTATTCATTTGATCAATGCTATCGCCGGGGCTTACTCTCGCGGCATCCCTTCACCGCCGCGAGCCTCTGGATCATGGATTTTGCCTACTCCGCCAAAGCGCAGGACTACATCGCCCGCCTGACCGCGTTCATGAATGAACACGTCTATCCCGCCGAAGAAACCTATTTCAAGAGCCTGACCCTCAGCCCCGACCACGGGCAATGGCAACAGCCCGCGATCATGGAAGAGCTGAAGGCCAAGGCGAAGGAAGCCGGTCTGTGGAACCTCTTTCTGCCCAACGAAACCTATGGCGCGGGCCTCAGCAACGCCGACTATGCGCCACTGGCGGAAATCACCGGTACCAGCTTCATCGCCCCGGAAGTATTCAATTGCAGCGCGCCGGACACGGGCAACATGGAAGTGCTGGTGCACTACGGCAACGAGGCGCAAAAGCAGAAGTGGCTGCTGCCGCTGCTGCGCGGCGAGATCCGCTCCGCCTTCTGCATGACCGAGCCGGGCGTGGCCTCCAGCGACGCCACCAACATGCAGGCCACCGCCGTGGTCGATGGCGACGAGGTGGTGTTGAACGGCCGCAAGTGGTGGAGCACCGGCATCGGTCACCCCAACTGCCGGATCCTGATCTTCATGGGCCTGACCGACCCGACCGCCGACAAGCACCGCCAGCATTCGATGGTGCTGGTGCCGCTGGATACGCCGGGCGTCAAGGTCGAGCGAATGCTCACGGTCTTCAACACCTACGACGAGCCTTCTGGCCACGGCGAAGTCAGCTTTACCAATGTGCGCGTGCCGGTGGCCAACATCATCGCCGGGCCGGGGCGCGGTTTTGAAATCGCGCAGGGCCGTCTCGGTCCGGGCCGTATCCACCACTGCATGCGCGCCATCGGCGCGGCCGAGCGGGCGCTGGAACTGTTGTGCCGTCGCGCCGGCACCCGTGTTGCCTTCGGCAAGCCGCTGGCGAAGCTGGGTGGCAATCCCGATATCGTCGCCAACTGCCGCATGGCCATTGAACAGGCGCGGCTGCTGACGCTGAAGGCGGCGTGGATGATGGATACCGTCGGCGTGAAGGGGGCGATGAGCGAGATTTCGCAGATCAAGGTGATTGCCCCGAATGTGGCGCAACAGGTAATCGATGCCGCCATCCAGATCCACGGCGGCGCGGGCCTCAGCGAAGACTTCCCGCTGGCCGCGCTTTACGGCTATGCTCGGGTGCTGCGGCTGGCGGATGGACCGGACGAGGTGCACCGCATGCTGATTGCCAAGCTCGAATACAAGAAACAAATGGCGAAGCTGGGACTGAAATAAGATGGAAGCCAATCTGCTCGACAAGGCCGTGGCGGTGCGCCACGGTGAAGAACTCGATCTCGCCCGTGTGGACGCCTTCCTCAAGGCGAAGATTCCCGGTTTGTCGGGAACGCCGGAACTGGAACAGTTTCCCGGCGGCGCGTCCAACCTGACCTACCTGCTGCGTTACCCCGACCGCGACCTGATTTTGCGGCGGCCGCCCTTTGGCCATCGCGCCAAGTCGGCGCACGACATGCTGCGCGAGGCGAAGATCATGGCGGCGCTGAAGCCGGTCTATCCCTACGTGCCGGACGTGCTGGCCATTTGCGACGACCCCGCCGTGATGGATGCCGATTTCTATGTGATGCAACGCATTCCCGGCATCATCCCGCGCAGCAACCTGCCCAAGGGCATGACCCTGACGCCGGCAGAAACGCGGGCGCTGTGCCTCAGCGTTATCGACAAGCTGATCGAACTGCATCTGGTGGACTACCAGGCGGCCGGGCTGGACACGCTGGGCAAGGGCGGCGGCTATGTGAAGCGCCAGATTGACGGCTGGAGCGACCGCTACCGCAAGGCGCGCACCCCGGACGTCAACGACTTCGAGGCCGTGATGGCCTGGCTGCAGGCGAAAATGCCCGCGCAGGACATCGCCACGACGCTGATCCACAACGATTTCCGCTTCGACAACGTCATCCTCAATCCTGACAACCCGCAGGAAGTGATCGGTGTGCTGGACTGGGAAATGGCGACGCTGGGCGACCCGTTGATGGACCTGGGCAACACCCTGGCCTACTGGGCGCAGGCCGACGACGACGCCACCATGCAACTGATGCGCCGCCAGCCGACGCACCTGCCGGGCATGCTGACCCGCGACGAAGTGGTGGCCTATTACGGCGAAAAGACCGGCTTCAAGGTCGATAATTTCGACTTCTACACCATCTATGGCCTGTTCCGGCTGGCGGCGATTTTGCAGCAGATCTATTACCGTTTCTACCACGGCCAGACCAAGAACCCCGCCTTCGCGCCGTTCGGGCAGATGGTGAATTATCTGGAAAGCCGTTGCCTGCGCCTGATGCAGGAGTCGGCGCTGTAATGGGCGCCATCTATCTCGTCCGCCACGGCCAGGCCAGTTTCGGCGCGGAAAATTACGACCAGCTGTCGCCGTTGGGCATGGAGCAGACCCGCTTGCTGGGTGAATGGCAGCGCGCCTGCGAACTGCCGCTGTCGAAGGTGGTGATCGGTCCGGCGCGGCGGCATGCGCAAAGCGCCGAGCATTTCCAGTCCGGCAGCCAGACCCGCCACGCACCGCTGCTGATCCCCGGCCTCAACGAATTCGACCACGAACAGGTGCTGTACCGTTACCGCCCCGACCTGCGGGAAAAGGCGGCGCTGGCGGCGTATCTGGCGACCACGGCCAACCCGCGCCGCGCCTTCCAGGACCTGTTCGCGGTGGCGGTGGAGCGCTGGCTGAGCGGCGAATTCGACGAGGAATACGCCGAAAGCTGGCCCAGCTTCCAGCAACGCTGCTGGAAGGGCCTGCACCAGATCATCGAGCAGGCGGGGCCGTCGCAGGATATCTGGGTCTTCACCTCCGGCGGGCCGATCACCGCCATCGCCCAGCAATTGCTGACGATTCCCGACAGCCACATCTTCAACCTGAACTGGTCGCTGGTGAACGCGGGCGTCACCCGGCTGCTTTACAGCGGCAATCGCCTCAGCCTCAGCTATCTTAATAACCACGCCCACCTGGAGCAGCATCGCCGGGCGGAACTCGTGACCTATCGCTAAAGGAATGAACCCATGAGTGCAAGCAATCCGTTTGACCTGACCGGCAAGATCGCGCTGGTCACCGGCGCCAGTCGCGGCATCGGCGAAGGCATCGCCCAGATCCTCGCCGCCAACGGCGCGCATGTCATTGTCTCCAGCCGCAAGGTCGAGGCCTGCCAGATGGTGGTGGACGGCATCGTCGCCGCCGGCGGTTCCGCCGAAGCCATGGCGCTGCATATCGGCGAAATGGACCAGATCGAGCACATCTTCAAAGCCATCGAGGCCAAGCACGGCCGCCTTGACATCCTGGTCAACAACGCCGCCACCAATCCGCATTTCGGCCCCATTATCGATACCGATCTGTCCGCCTTCCAGAAGACGGTGGACGTGAATATCCGCGGGTACTTCTTCATGTCGGCGGCGGGCGCGAAGCTGATGGCCAAGCACGGCGGCGGCGCAATCGTCAACGTCGCCTCGGTCAACGGCGTCATTCCCGGCATGTACCAGGGCATCTATTCCATCACCAAGGCTGCCGTCATCTCCATGACGCAGTGCTTCGCCAAGGAATGCGCCAGCATCGGCGTGCGGGTCAACGCCTTGCTGCCCGGCTTCACCGACACCAAATTCGCCTCGGCGCTGGTGAAGAACCCGGTGATCGTGGAAAAGGTGCTGGAACATGTGCCGATGCGCCGCATCGCCGAACCCGAGGAAATGGCCGGATCGGTTCTCTATCTGGTGTCGCCGGCGGGGAGTTATACGACCGGTGTGGCGCTGAATGTCGATGGCGGCTATCTGATCGGCTAAAGAAACCCCCTCTCCCTAACCCTCTCCCCTAAGGGGAGAGGGGACCGACCCTCATGTACGCAAAAGGGCAACTATGCAGAACCTTTCCGGAAAAACCGCCGTCATCACCGGTGCCGCCGAAGGCATCGGCCAGGCCATCGCCAGCCGCGCCGCCGCCGAGGGCATGAACCTCGTCCTCGCCGATATCAATGCCGACAAGTTGCAGGCGACCGTCGCCGAATTCGAGGCCCGGGGCGTGCCGGTCATCGGCCACCGTGTTGATGTCAGCGACGCCGCGCAGGTCGAGGCGCTGGCCGACGCCGCCTTCGCCCGTTTCGGCAACGTGCACCTGCTGGTCAACAACGCCGGGGTCGCCATTTCCCGCCCGGTGTGGGAAACCACGCCCGAGGACTGGCAGTGGGTGATGGGCGTCAACCTCTACGGCGTCACCCACGGCCTGCGCAGCTTCATCCCGCGCATGCTGGCCAACGACGAGGAAGGCTACATCATCAACACCGCCTCGGTGGCGGGGCTGTTCTCGCAGCCCGGTTCGGCGGCGTACAACGCCAGCAAGCACGCGGTGGTGGCCATTTCCGAGGGCCTGCACTTCGACCTGCAACTGCGCCAGAGCAAGTTGCACGTGGCGGTGCTGTGTCCGGCCTGGGTGAAGACCGGCATCGCCAACGCCGAGCGCAACCGCACGGTGGGCGAGCATATCGACTGGAGCAAGGCCGACCGCGTCAACCAGTACACGGCGAAGTTCATGCAGCAGTCGGTGGAAAACGGCATCCCGGTGGAGAAGGTGGCGGATGATGTGTTCAAGGCCATCGCCGAAGACCGTTTCTACATACTGACGCACCAGAAGATCAAGCCGCTGATCCATACCCGGATGGAAGACATCCTGCAGGAACGCCTGCCGACGCTGGCCGGGATGTAATTTTCAAGAGGAAACCGCCATGCCCCTGATGCGTCTCAACGGTGTCGATCTCAACGTCGAAATCACCGGCAACGGCCCGGAAACCATCGTCTTCGGTCACGGCCTGCTGTGGAGCGGCCGCATGTTCGAGGCGCAGATCGCCGTGCTGGCCAACCGCTACCGCTGCATCACCATTGACTGGCGGGGGCAGGGGAAAAGCTCCGCGCCGCCCGACGGTTACGACATGGATACCCTGACCGAAGACGCGCTGGCGCTGATCCGCGAGGTGGCGGGCGGGCCGGTGCATTATGTCGGGCTGTCGATGGGCGGTTTTGTCGGCATGCGGCTGGCAATCCGCCACCGCGAGTGGCTGAAGTCGCTGACGCTGCTGGAAACCTCGGCCGACCCCGAGCCGTTGGCGAAGCGCCCAAAGTACAGCCTGCTGACGGCGGTGACGCGCCTGACCGGCGTCTGGGCGGTGGCGCCGTCGGTGATGAAGGTGATGTTCGGCAAGACCTTCCTGAAAGATCCCTTCCGCCGCGCCGACCGCGAGGAAATGCGCCGCCGCCTGCTGGAAAACGACCGGCAGCGCATCGTCCCCGCAATTCAGGGTGTCTTCACCCGTGAAGGCGTCTACGAATATCTGCACTGCCTCACCACGCCGACGCTGATCATCGTCGGCGACGAGGATGCCGCCACCGTGCCCGCCAAGTCGCAACGGATGTTCAACGCCATTCCCGGCAGCCGCCTGGTGGTCATTCCCGGCGCCGGCCATACCTCGACGGTGGAAACGCCCGGCGCGGTGACGGCAGCGATCACGGATTTTCTGGCGCAACTGGGCTAAACTCGCCGTTTGCATTTTCGGCGGGAATTTCAGCATGACTTTGGCGGATGTGACGCCCCAGATCGCGGGCGGCGTCTTGATCGGATTGGCGGCGGCGCTGCTGATCCTGGTGAACGGCCGCGTGGCCGGAATCAGCGGTATTTTCGGCATGGTGCTGGACGGCGGCGTGGGTGAGCGGTTCTGGCGCACCGCCTTTCTGGCCGGTCTGGTGCTGCCCGCGTTGTGGCTGATCACCTCCGGCGCGACGGTGACGATGGAGGGCGGCTGGCCGCTGTATGCCGTCGCGGGTGCATTGGTCGGGGCGGGAACGCGCCTTGGCTCGGGATGCACCAGCGGTCACGGTGTCTGCGGCATCGCCAACCTGTCGCCGCGTTCGCTGGTCGCCACGCTCACGTTCATGCTCATGGGCATGCTGACGGTTTGGCTGGTGCGGCACGGAGGTCTGGCATGAAGACCCTGTTCGCGTTCCTGTCCGGTCTGCTGTTCGGCAGCGGCCTGATCCTGTCCGGCATGACCGACCCGGCCAAGGTGCTGGCCTTCCTCGATATCGCCGGGAACTGGAATCCGGCGCTGATGCTGGTGATGGGCAGCGCCGTGCTGGTGGCGGCCCCGGCCTATGCGCTGGCCCGCCGCCGTGGCGTGACGCTGGCCGGCGAGCCGGTGCACCTGCCGCTGCGCCGTCAGCTCGACGCCCGCCTGCTGGGCGGCAGCGCTGTCTTCGGCATCGGCTGGGGGCTGTCGGGCATCTGCCCCGGTCCCGGCCTGGTGATAGCTGCCAGCGGCCTGCCGAAGGCGCTGGTGTTCGTGGCGGCGATGATCGCTGCCGCTCAGCTGGTGCGTTGGGTGGAAAGCCGCCTGAAGAGCCCGCAAGAAGATATCGGGGTCTGACCGGCCCCGTCGCCAACCTAGAGGAAGACCGCCATGAAAGCCGTACTCTGCAAACAACACGGACTGCCGGAAACGCTGGTGCTGGAAGAGGTGCCTTCGCCGGAGCCGGGGCCGAAGCAGGTGGTGATCACGGTCAAGGCCTGCGGCGTCAACTTCCCCGACACCCTGATCATCCAGGACAAGTACCAGTTCAAGCCCGCCCTGCCGTTTTCGCCGGGCGGCGAGATAGCCGGGGTGGTGAAGTCGGTGGGCGAGGGCGTCACGCATCTCAAACCGGGCGATACCGTGATCGCGCTGACCGGCTGGGGCGGTTTCGCCGAGGAAGTGCTGACCGAGGCCGCCAAGGTCTTCCCCGTGCCGCCGCTGTTTGACGCCAAAATCGCCGCCACCTTCGCCTACGCCTACGGCACCTCCTTTCATGCGCTGAAGGACCGCGCGCAGCTGAAGGCCGGGGAAACGCTGCTGGTGCTGGGCGCGTCCGGCGGCGTCGGGCTGGCGGCGGTGCAACTGGGCAAGCTGATGGGCGCGCGCGTCATCGCCGCCGCCTCGACGGCGGAAAAGCTTGAAGTCTGCCGCCGATTCGGTGCGGATGAGCTGGTCAACTACAGTGAGCCGGACTGGCGGGAAAAGGTCAAGGCGCTGACCGGCGGCAACGGCGTGGACGTGGTCTACGATGCCGTCGGCGGCGATTATGCCGAACCGGCGCTGCGCAGCATGGCCTGGTGCGGCCGCTATCTGGTGGTCGGCTTCGCCGCCGGCGACATTCCGAAGATTCCGCTGAACCTGCCCTTGCTGAAGGGCTGCGCGGTGCTGGGCGTGTTCTGGGGCGATTTCGCGCGTCGCCAGCCCAAGGACAACATGGCCAACATGATGCAGCTGTTCGGCTGGCTGGCGCAGGGACAGCTGAAACCGCACATCTCGGCCGAATATCCGCTGGAGCAGGCGGCGCAGGCGCTGAACGACCTGTTGCAGCGCAAGGCCACCGGCAAGGTGGTGCTGGTGGTGTGACGCCGGATTTCCATTGACGTCGTCGGCTGGCTTGTCCATAGTTCGGGAGACGCTATCCTTTCCCGTTGCCATGGCAGTCGGAAAGCCCCTGTTTGCCCGGAGAATTCATGGACCCTCGCACCGCCCGTCTGGAAGCGCGCATTCAGCAAGTCAAAGCCGGCTTTCTTGCCTCCCTCCCTGAAACCGTCAGCCGCATCCGCGATCTGTGGAATTCCCTTCGCCACGCTGAATGGACCGATGCCCAGGCTCGCGAATTGCAGATTATCGCCCATCGTCTGGCCGGTTCCGGGGGTACGTTCGGTTTTCCAGAAGTTACCCGTCTGGGGGCGGGTCTGGACGCTGCGCTGGGCGCGGCGATGGTGGGCGGCACGGTGCTGCCGGAAACCATTCTGGCGATGGATGGCCAGGTTGAAGGCCTGATCCGTGTTGTCCGGGACGCCTTGATCACTGCCCCGGAAGCCTCCGGGGATCCGGTGCCGCTGCTGACCCAGCCGGTGGCGCGCGCGCTCAAGCTGGTGGTGGTGATCGACGATGACGAATTCCTGCGCGAGCGCCTTTCCATCCTGCTGGAAGGGGCGGGTTACCGCGTGGTGGCCTTTGAGGGGCCGGCGCAGGCCATGCCCTTCCTGCAAGAGCACCAGCCCGCCATGGTGGTGCTGGATCTGATGTTCCCCGGCCGCCGGGGACCCGCCTTCGATGTGGTGGCCGATATCCGCGGCGAGACAGGCCAGCGGACCCCGGTGGTGGTATTGAGCGGTCAGGTTGATTTCCGTTCCCGCCTGGACGCCACCCGCGCCGGTGCGGACGCGTATCTGGTCAAGCCGGTCGATGACGCCCAGTTGCTTGAGACGGCCGCTTCCCTGACCTCGCGCAAGCTGGACGACAGCTGGCGCTGTCTGGTCATTGACGATGACGAGCATCTGGCCCGGCAGGTCACCGAGTGGCTGGAGCATTCCGACATGGTGGCGGATTGGGCACCCTCGGCCCGCGACAGCTGGTTGAAGGTCCGCGAGTTCCGTCCGGACGTGCTGGTGCTGGACATCAACATGCCCGAGTGCAATGGCATCGAATACGCCCAGTTGCTGCGTCAGGACGCCAACACCGCGCACCTGCCGATCGTCTTCATGACCGCTGATGCCGCCGATATCACCCGCCGCAAGGCGATGGCCGCCGGGGCCGATGACTATATCCTGAAGCCGATTGACCGGTCGGCGCTGACCCGCGCCGTCCTGGCCCGTGCCCGGCTGGGCCGCCGCGTCCACGACAAGGTGGCCCGTCTCACCCGCCAGTCGTCCCAGGGCGGCGGCGTCTCCCGCCATTACTTCTTCAATGAACTGGAACGGGTCATGGATCACGGCGATGACAGCCCGGTGCAGCCCGCGCTGCTGTTGCTGGCCTTGAACGCCTCGGCCGCCATTGCCGAGCGTCACGGGGTGGTGGGGCTGGCGGCGCTGCAAGAGCAGTTCCAGACCCGGCTGGCGTCCGCCGGCGCCGAGCCCTGGACGCTGCTGGGCGAGAATATCGTCGGCATCCTGCTGCCCCGCGATACCATGACCGGGCACCAGCCCAAGGCGCGCAGCCTGATCTCCCGGTTGTCGGCGGTGCCCTATCGCGTTTCCGGAGAGGCCGTGCCCTCGGGCGTCGCCGCCGCGCTGCTGCAGCTGCGGCAGGGGCATGCCGTGGCGACCGTGCTTTCGCAGGCCGGGCAAATGCTGAATCTGGCGCTGGACGGCGAACCTGGAGTCCTGATTGACGGCTTTGTCGGCGAGGCCGAGTCGGTGGAAGTCAGCGGAAGCCTGCCGCAGGACCGCCTGCGACTGGTTTATCAGGCGGTGGCCACGATCGATGAAGAGGCGCAGCCGGTCTATACCGTGCTGGCGCGTCTGGTCGATAGCGGCGAGAACCTGCTGCCCGCCGGGCGCTTCCTGGAGGAACTGGAAAAGAAGGGCCTGCTGCCGGAACTGGATGCCTGGGTTTTCCGCTCCGCCCATCGCACCCTGACCGAGCGCATTGCCGAGAATACGGCGCTGACCCTGATGGTCCACGTCAGCGCGCAAAGCCTGGGCAACGCCATTTACATGGAAACCGTGGCGTCGTTGCTGGCGGATCAGCCGATGCGGCATGCCGAGCAGAAACTGGTGGTGGCGGTGCCGGAGTCGGTAGCCGTGACCCATCGGCATATGGTGGAGCGGCTGTCGCAGATGTTGGCGGCCGGAGGCGGCGGCTTGATGCTCACCGCTTACGGAAGTTCGGCGATGGCCGCGCGTCTGGTGGCAGAGCTTAAGCCCCTTTATGTCCGTCTGGATGATGCGCTGGTGCAGCGCCTGTCCGCGTCGACACCCAAGCCGGCCGATCGCAGCCTGCTGGCCGCCGCGGTGGCCGATGGTGCCATGGTGGTGGCGGGCGGCATCGAAAGCGCCGCCAGCCTGTCCGGCTTGTGGGCGCAGGGCGTGCGCTGGTTCCAGGGCTATTACATTCAGGAGCCGGCGCTGGAACTGCCGGTACGCTAGGGACCGGTGTTGAGGGTGACGCGGTTGCGGCCTTGCCGCTTTGAGGCATACAGCGCGTCATCCGCCAGTTTCAGCATCGTCTCGGGGCTGTTGTCGCCGCCGGTCAGCGTCGCGATGCCGGCGCTGAACGAGCAGTGGAACTCCGTCCCGGCGCCGTTGTGCATCAACTGGGTGAATTCTTCCCGCAAGCGGTCCATGACCGCCCAGGCGTCCGCCGCTGCGGTATCGGGCATGATGACGCCAAATTCCTCGCCGCCGTAGCGGCCGACAATGTCTGTCTTGCGCAGGCGTTGCGTCAGCAGCCGCGCCAGGCTGCGGATCACCCGGTCGCCGACCGGGTGGCCGTGCGTGTCGTTGACGCGCTTGAAATGGTCGATATCCAGCATCACCACGCTGAGCGGGCCGCCGGTGCGTAATTGCCGGGCCATCTCGAACTCGAGCTGCAACCGGAAGGCGATGTGGTTGAGCAGGCCGGTCATGCGGTCCTGCCGGATCAGCTCGCGCAGGCCGCGGAAGCGCGCCGCGCGCAGGCTGACGGCGCTGATCAGTTCCGGGTCTGAAATCGGTTTTTGCAGGAAGTCGTCGGCCCCGGTGTGCAGCGCCGCCAGTTGCTGCAGCCGCGCGGTTTCGGTGGACAGGAAGATGATCGGCAGGTCGGCGAAGCGGCTGTCATGACGGATGACCTGGGCCACCTCGCGACCGTTGCAGGCCGGCATGTACAGGTCCAGCAGGATCAGGTCCGGCGAGAAATGCTCCAGTGTTTCCAGCACCCGCGTCGGGTCTTCCAGCGTTTCCACCCGCATGCCCGCCGTGCGCAGCACCAGCGCATAGTGTCCGGCCAGCAGCGCGCTGTCCTCGATGATCAGCACCTCGAACGGGGGATGCTGGGTATGATGGGTCAGGGCGTCCAGCCGTTCGTTCAACGCCACATAATCCACCGGCTTGGGCAAGTAGGCGTCAGCCTTGGCTCGCACCGCACTCAGCCGGCTTTCCCAGTCCCAGCGCGAGGAGACTACAATGGTGGGGATCTTGCTGCCGGACGGATGGATCAGCGTCATCCCCGCCATGCTGCCTTCTGGCAACATGATGTCGACAATCAGCGCCGACGATTGTTGGCGTTCGAGCGCTGCCTGTGCCGATACGGCGTCATGGAAGACCAGGGTATGCCAGCCGTAAATGCCCATCTGAGCCGCCATTTCTGCTGCAAGCAGCGGATCATCCTCGACAATATAGACCAGGCGCTCCCCTGGTGACGCCCCGGGGGCCGCCGGCACGGCAGGCGGCTGATACGGTTCGGGTTCTTCCCGTGAGGCTTCTTCCAGCATGTCCAGCCGTTCGTGCAGGGTCGATACAAAGTCCGCTGCCTGAAGCCCGGCAGCAGTGACCCTTGCCAGCTGTTCTTCCAGTCGGCGGGCCTCCGCGCCCAGCCGGGCATAACCGAACGTGCCGGCGGAACCCGCCAGGGTGTGCACCCGCCGCAGCAAGGTTTCCAGATTTTCCGGTGACAGCGTGTCGCCAAGGATGCGCAGTTCACCCAGGCGTTTCGGCAACTCCTCACCGTAGGCCTGTTGCAGGGCGCGCAGCCGCGCGGGCTTGTCCGGGCGACCCTGTTCAGCCATGGCCGTCCTTCCCGAGATTGCGCACCTGTTCAGCCAGCGTCATCGGATCAAAGGGCTTGGCGATAACCGCCACCGCGCCCAGCGAGCGCAGGTGCGCCACTTCCTGGGCCTGCACCTTGGCGGTGACGAAGGCGAACCGGGCGTCCGCCAGCTCGGGCAGGGTGCGCAGTTGTTGCAGCGTCGAGGGACCGTCCATACCGGGCATCATCACGTCGAGCAACACCACTTCCGGTCGGAAGGCGGGGGCGGCGGCGATGGCGGCGGGGCCGCCGTCGCAGACCAGCAGCGTCATGTCGGGTTCGTCTTCCAGGGAGAACTCGACAATCATCCGGATGTCCGGTTCATCGTCCACATACATTACCCGCAAGGCGTCATTCATGTTTCCGGTTCCGTTTCAGGGTTTCAGGAGAGTCTTGATCGTGGATAACAGGTGCTCATTGGTCGTGCGCGACTTGGTCAGCGCCTCACCGATGCGATCCCCCAGATCCCGCGAGGTTTCGCGACCGGAAAACACCAGCACCCGGCTGAGCGGATCCAGCCCTTCCAGCAGGTCCAGACCGTTGCCGTCCGGCAGGCTCAGGTCCAGCATCACCAGATCGTAGTGGCCGCCGGCCAGGCATTGCCGCGCTTCCGCCAGGGTTGTCGCCATGGTGTAGTCGGCGGTGTCCTCAACCAGCTCGCGGGTAATCTGCACGACGTCCGGATCATCCTCTACATGCAGTATACGCGGCCTTCCGCCGGCGTGAAGCGCCTGACGCAGGGCAGCCGATAAATGTTCGGGATCTACCGGTTTGTCCAGCCACTGGGTCACGTTCAGGCTTTCCAGTTCCTCGGTGTTGCCACCGTTGCGGATGAGGATGACCGGGATGCCCGCCAGGTCGGGCTGCTGGCGCAATTCCCGCAGCAGGCTGAGGCCGTCGCCGTCCTTCAGCAGCAGGTTGAGGATGATGACGTCGTAATGCTGGATGGCCAGCATCCGCCGCGCCTTGGCGGTGGTGAAGGCGATATCGTTGGCGAAGCCGTCCTGGCGCAGCAGGCCGCTGAGCGTAACGGCGGCTTCCGGACTGTGTTCGCAGATCAGCAGCCGGTAGCGCACGTCGCCACCCTGCCGGGTCTGCTCTTCGCCCGGCCGCACCGGCAGGGTGAAGAAAAAGGTGGTGCCGGAGCTGGAGGACAGGTAGTCGATATGGCCGTCATGGCGCTCGACAATAGCCTTGGTGATGCTGAGGCCGAGACCGGTGCCGCCCTTTTCGCGGGTGTCGGACGCATCCGCTTGGGCGAAGCGCTGGAAGATACGGTTACGGAAGGCCTCCGGGATGCCCTTGCCGAGGTCGCTGACGCTGACCCGCCATTGCCCGCCCTGACGGGTTATGTCCACCGAAACCGTCTGGCCTGTAGGCGAGTATTTCACGGCATTGGACAGCAGGTTGGCGAAGACCTGCGCCAGCCGGTGTTCATCGCCCATGACCGGGGCGGACTCGGGCGCGGTTTCCAGGCGCAGCCGCACATTATGCCGGTCGGCATAGCCTTCGTTGGCGGTAATTGCCTGACGGGCCGCCTGCACCAGGTCCATCGGCGCGAAGACGAACTCCATGCGGCCGGACTCAATGCGTTCCAGATCCAGGATGTCATTGATCAGCAGCGTTAGCCGTTCGCTGTTGCGGCTGGCGGTTTCCAGCAGCTGCCGCGCCTTGGGCGTCAGGCCGTCGGAGGCCTTGCCCAGCACCAGACCCAGCGCCCCGCGGATGGAGGTCAGGGGCGTGCGCAGTTCATGGCTGACGGTGGAGATGAACTCGTTTTTCATCCGCTCCATCTGACGGCGCTCGCTGACATCATTAAGCACCACGGTGAAACGGGAACGGTTGTCGATGGACATGCGGCTGGCGCTGATTTCCAGCGGGAACACTTCTCCGCTGCGGCGGCGGCCTTCGTGATGATTGTCCTTCAAACGGTCGCCGGGTTGTTCCAGCACCGAGTGCTCGCTGAGAAAGCCGGGGATCAGCACTTCCGCCGACTGCCCCGGCAACTCGACGGCGTTATACCCGAACATTTCCAGCAGCGCCGGGTTGAAGTTTTCGATAATGCCGCGGTCATCGATAATCATGATGCCTTCCGCCACGCTCTCGAAAATGGCGTAGAGGCGGACGCGCTGCTCGTTGAGTTCGCGGACGGCGTCCAGGGCGTGTTGCAGCTCCATCTGCTGTTCCACCACGGCGGCCAGTTCGTGCAGCAGCGACATTTCGCTGGGGGTCAGGGTCCGGGGGACGGTGTCCATCACGCACAGGGTGCCGACCGGCAGTCCCCGGTCGCCGGCATGGAGGGGAACCCCGGCATAAAAACGGATCCCCTCGTGTACAACGGCGGGCAGGGCGGCAAAAGCCGGGTCGCCCGCCGCGTCGCGCACCACCAGTTCGGCGTTGTCCTGGATGACCAGGTCGCAGAAAGTGGCTTCACGCGGGCCCTCGCGGGCGTCAAAGCCCAGGCAGGCCTTGGCCTGATAACGCTCGGCATCAATCAGGGCGATCAATACGATCGGCATGCGGAGGCTGTCGCGGGCGATCCTGGCCAGCCGGTCGAAACGTTCCTCGGGAGGGGTGTCGAGGATCTGCAAGGCATGCAGCGCCTCCAGCCGGTCGATTTCGTAGTAAGTCTCCGCCTTGTCCATGGGGGTGTGCCTCACTTCTGCAACAGGTTTTTAATGGTATCCCGCAGAAACTCGTTACTTGTTCTGGATTTGGTCAGCGCGGCCGCCACTTGCTGCGACATTTGGCCGGTCGGTTCCTGCCCGGAAAAGACCAGGATGCGGCTGCCGGGCGGAATCTGGTCCAGCAGGTCCAATCCGTTGCCATCGGGCAGGGTGATGTCCAGCAACACCAGATCATAGCGGTTTTCCCGCAGTTTTCCCCGGGCTTCGCTCAGCCGGGAGGCGTGATCATAGTCGGCCAGGTCTTCAACCAGCATCCGCGTGATTTGCAGGATGTCGGGCTCGTCTTCCACATGCAGGATGCGGGCCCGGCTGTCCGGCGGAATCACGCGGTGCAGCGCCGCAGCCAGCCGCTCGCGGTCGACCGGCTTTTGCAGCCAGTCCAGCACATACATGCCTTCGCCGCGCCAGCCCTGATCCTCATCGGCGCGCCCGGTGACGATAATCACCGGCAGTTCCCGCGTGGCCGGGTCGGCGCGCAGTTCCGCCAGCAGCAAAAGGCCGTCGCGATCAGGCAGGGTCAGATCCAGCAGCAAGGCGGAATAGGGCGATGCGGCCACCCGCGCCGCAGCATCCGTGGCGGTGCCGACCACATCCGAGGGAATGCCTTCCTCGGCCAGGATGGCGGCGAGGATGCCCGCAACATCGGGGTTGTCCTCGCAAATCAGCACGCGGCTGCGTACGCCGAACATGACGCCGCCCGAAGCCGGAGGCAGCGGCAACTCGAAATAGAAGAGGGTGCCTTCGCCCGGGGCGGACTCGTAATCCACATGGCCGGCGTGCCGGTCGATAATGGCCTTGACGATGCTGAGGCCCAGGCCGGTTCCGCCTTTTTCCCGGGTGTCCGAACTGTCAGCCTGGGCGAAGCGCTGGAAAGCCGTCTGCCGGAAAGCGGCGGGAATGCCCCGGCCGTGGTCGCGGATACTGACGCGGACACGCCCCTCGTGTTCGGTCACGGCGATGTTGACCGCGCCGTCGGCCGGGGAATATTTGATGGCGTTGGACAGCAGGTTGGCGTAGACCTGCATCAGCCGGTTCTCGTCGGCTGACACGGTCAGGGACGGCGGGCAGACGCCCAGCTGCAGCCGCACCCGGTGCTGGGCGGCGTATCCTTCGTGCGCCTGCAGCGCCTGGCGGGTCAGTGCGACGATGTCGATGGGACGCATGGCGAATTCCATGCGTCCGGAGGCGATTTTCTCCAGATCGAGAATGTCGTTGATCAGCAAGGTCAGCCGCTCGGCGTTGCGGCTGGCGGTTTCCAGCAATTGCCGCGCCTTGGGCGTCAGGCTGTCGGCGGCCTTGCCCAGCACCAGGCCCAGCGCTCCGCGGATGGAGGTCAGGGGCGTGCGCAATTCATGGCTGACGGTGGAGACAAATTCGTCCTTCATCTTTTCCAGTTGCTTGCGTTCGGTAATGTCGTTGACGATGCCGATAAAGCCGCCCAAGCCGCCGTGCTCCTGGGGAATGGCGCTGATGGTGACTTCGCCGTAAAAGCGGGTTCCGTCCTTGCGCATGTACAGCCATTCCGTCTGTGTCGGCGCATCGCCCAGACGGACTTTCTGGGTGTAGGTGCGGAAGCCGGGCGGCACTTCGGTGTTCAGTTCCCGCGACAGTTCCGACGTGCGTTCCAGTGTCTCGCCGGGATCATGCAGGATGGCGGTGGTATGGATGCCGATCACTTCATCGGCCGCATAGCCGAACATCTGTTCGGCGCCCTTGCTGAACGTCTGGATGATGCCGTTGGCATCGGTGGAAACGATGGCGGCGGCGGCGCTGTCAAGGATGGCTTCCTGCCGCCGGCGCAATTCATGCAGTTTTTCTTCGGCGGACTTGCGGGTGGTGATGTCGCGCGCGATGACGGTCAGCATCGACGTATCGTCAATGGGCATGCGTGAAACGGTCAATTCCAGCGGAAAGCTTTCGCCATTCCCGCGCAATCCCCGGATTTCAAAGCTGATGCGGCCCGGGCAGCCGTCCGTGCCAAGCCTTTCGATCTGGGTCGAGAATTCCGGTTGGGAAGGCGGAGTAAACAGGTGCAGCGCCGCCTGCTGCCGCAACTGTTCCGGCGGACAGCCGAAAAGCTGGCCCGCCGCCGGATTGGCGCTGCTGATGACGCCCTGGTCGTCGATGATGAGCAAGCCGTCCGGAACGGTGCGGAATACCGCATCCAGACGAAGCTGGTGGCGGTTGATCTGGCGGGCGGCCTCGAAGGCGTCCTGCAGGGTGAACTGGTGTTCGATGGCGTCTGCGATGTCGCGCAATTGCCCGCGCTCCTCGTCGCTCAGCCGGCGGGGGTTGCGGTCGATCAGGCACAGCGTGCCGATGCGGTGGCCGCCCGTACGCAGCGGCGCTCCGGCATAGAACCGGATATGCGGCGCGCCGGTCACCAGCGGATTATCTGCGAAGCGGTTGTCCGCCAGGGCGTCCGGGATATGCAGGATGTCATCGTGCAGGATGGCGTGGCCGCAGAAGGAAATATCGCGCGGCGTGGAGTCCACCTCCAGTCCGATGCAGGACTTGAACCACTGCCGGTTGGCGTCGATCAGGCTGATCAGCACGATCGGCGTCTTGAACAGGGCGCGGGCGGTGCGCACCAACCGGTCGAAACGCTCTTCGGGCGCGGTATCCAGGATATGAAGATCACGCAGGGCCTGCAGTCGTTGGTCTTCATTGAGGGGCAGGTCTGGAGCCAGCATGATCAGTTTCCGAGGAGGGAATCGATTCGATTGTAGGGGGGGCGGGCCGTTTTTACCATGCGCCCGCTCACGGAAAATAACGGCCTTGACGCCGGTTGCTAAGGCGCGGCCAGATAGCGGATGAGACTGCCGCTCTCGTCCTCGGGCAGTTCCAGGATCCGGGTGTAAAGGTCGATGGTGACATTGCAGATCAGGTGCTTGTCGACGTCCGGCGCACGGGGATTCTGCATCTGCATCACCGGCGGGCCGTATTTTTCCCGCAGATCGGCCATGATGGGCTCCAGGTAAGGGGTCACATCCCGCGCTTGCGGCGGGGTGCGGGGCGCGACCGCCGCCGAGCGGATCACCTGCGCGATCGACTCCATGACCTCTTTCTGGGTGGCCGGATCCAGCTGCCGGTGCGGCATGCGAACGGTTCCCGGCGATGGAAACATATAGTCATAGCAGAGCTCGCCGGAGGGGGCGCGCAACTGCTGCAGGCTGCTCACCATGGCGTGCATGAAGCGTACAACGGCCTCGTTGGAAGCATTCGGCACATATTTGCTGAATACCGGCAGGAGCCGGGCCACGATCGGCTCGATCATGTCCTCCGGCTTTTGCCCGGACTGCAAGCCGGTTTTGAATTCGTTTTTGATCTCTGCATAGAGGGCGGGTTCGTACTGCTTGATGGCGACGTAGACTGGGTTATTGGCAAAGGCACGATCCATCTGTTCCGACAGTTCGCTGTCGGTTTGACGGTGGGGAGCGGCCAGTTTGATGGCGCTGAAACAGATGGCCAGCGTCAGCACGAAAATCATTTGATACAGCCGGCGATGGTTCTGCCTGTCCCGAACCACGGCCCTGGCCAGAACAGCGGCCGCAATGCCGCTGATCACGCCGATCAGAATATTGTTCAACGCTGTTATCCCTGTTGACGGCGCTGCTTGGCCGAAGCTGGATTTCACCCCAATTCGCCATCGCCCCACAAGCATGTCGCTTTGATATTTGCCGGTCTGACGGGAAATCTGTGCGTGTGTATGCACAAGTGTATGATTTTTATTGTTTTATCTATGTGCGCCACGTTCGTCGGGGATGGCCGGAATTCCCAGTGATGTTGTCAGAATTTATCAATCGTTTAAAAAATGCCCTGCTATATTGTCCGACAATCCGGTTGGATAGGGGCCGGATTCTTCAAGAGGCATTTTCCTCTGTTCTGCTTTGGGTGACATGACAATGAAACAACATCTGCTGGCCGCCGGCATTGCGCTGGCTTCCGCCTCCGGAATGGCACAGGCGGCGCTCTCGGACGGGCTGCCGTACAACGTGAGCGTGGACGCCAAGGGCTACCTGATCGACGGGCAGTACAAACTGCTGCGCGGCGGCACCGTACAATGGTTCCGCATTCCGCAGAGCGAATGGCGCGACCGCCTGCAACGCTTCAAGGCCGCCGGTTTCAACACCGTTGACCTGTACGTGGCCTGGAACGCCGTGGAGCCGCGCAACAACCAGTTCAACTTCGGCAACCTGCGCGCCTTCGTGCAGCTGTGCAAGGACATGGGCCTCTATGTCTACCTGCGTCCCGGTCCCTACATCACCAACGAGATGGACGGCGGCGGCATTCCCGGCTGGCTGACGGCCATGTCCACCAAGAAGGACATTGCCGCCGACGGCAAACCGAACATCCGCACCGCCGACCCGGACTACCTGAATTACGCCGGTCGCTACCTGCGCCGCCTGCATGCCGAAATCCGCGATTACTTCGCCGACCGCGGCGGCCCGGTCATCCTCTACGCGCTGGAAAACGAGTACAACTGGTTCCAGCCCTTCCACGAGGCCGACAAGCTGTTCGGCTATGAAGGCGGCCCCGAGCGCGGCCTGTGGCAGACCTATAACCCCAACGCCTATTTCAGCGCGCTGCGCGACATCGTCCGCAACGACGGCATCACCATTCCGTTGACTACCTGCCCGGGCGACGGCAAGGCCTCGGCCACCGGCGACACCACCGGCGTCATTCCCGTGCCGAACATCTACAACGGCCTGGGCGGCGACCTGCCGGAACGCACCGCCATCGATCTGCTGAATGACATGCACAACCCCGCCAACCACGGCGGCGCCTATGTGAACATGCCCAGCGGCACTACCGAGACCGACCGCGACCCGGTGAAGATCAAGCGCCTGCTGATGGGCGGCCTGGACGCAGCCTTCGCCTTCAACGCCGTGGGCATGATGACGCCCGGCTATCGCAACGCCATCGTGCTGAATACCCGCAGCGTCAACAACGCCTTCGATTTCAGCAGCATCAACAACATCATGAACGGCTTCGTGTCGCCGCAGATCGCCTACTTCCACGGCGTGGTGGACTACTACGGCCCGATCTCGCCGTCCGGCATCCTGCGGCCGTCGTTCCACGGCTTCCGCCGCGACAACCTGTTCTTTGACAGCGTTGAGCCGTATTTCGCCCCGGCCGGAACGGCCACCAGCGCCGGATACAGCATCGCCAACGCCAGCCTTGGTTCGGTGGAAAACAACGTCAAGGTCAATTACTGGCTGCAAGGCGCGCAGGGCGTGCGCTTCCTCAGCGTGGTCAACCAGTCGGGCAGCGCCCAGACCGTCGGCCTGAACGGTATTACCCTGAACGGGCAGAGCTTCCCCAAATACGTGCCGATGACCGTGCCGGTGAATCCCGATGCGCCGCCCAGCCAGTTCGGCGCCAGCAACAATGACAATGCCCTGATCCTGGTGCAGGACCTGCCCATCGCCAACGCCGGGAAACTGGCCTGGACCACCAGCGAATTGCTGACCCTGCGCGACTACAATGGTGATGCGCTGCTGATCGTGCACGGGGCGGCCAATGCCCAAGGCGAACTGGTGCTGGACGGCCTGGGCGCGGGCGCGCAAATCCTGGCCCGCGACAGCGGCGTCAACATCGCCGAATTCGCCAACGGCAAGCTGGCCGTGACCTACACCCACATTCCGCATCTGGAACTGGTGGTGCAAGCCGCCGGCGGTCGTAAAGTGCGTGTCGTCGTCACCACGGATGACGAAGCCGGACGTTTCTGGTTTCCGAAAGCCAACGGCCAGGATCTGGTCGTGGCCGGTCCGGACTACCTGAACGAAGCCGCCACCGTCAGCAGCTACAGCTTCAGCAGCGGCGCGGAATATGACGCCACCGCGCGCCCGCTGTTCGTGATGTCGCCGCGCCGGATGCAGATTGCCGGTCTGCCGCTGCAATTCGCCTGGGACGCCGCGACCCAGAGCGCCACCTACAGCAAGCCGACTTCCATTCCCGCGCTGACGCCGCTGCCCAGCCTGATGAGCGGCAAGGCCGCCAGCGACATGGGCGAAGCCAACCCGTCCTATGACAACAGCGCCTGGACGCAGTGGACCGGCCAGCCGCAGTCGCTGGAAAGCAAGGGCATTTACACCGGCCATGCCTGGTACCGCGCCGAGATCAACTTCGACCACGCGCCTTACTGGTATGAAGACGCCTCGCTGTATGTCGAACATGCCTCGGACATCGTCGGCATCTACGTCAACGGCACCTACCTCAGCACGCAGTTGCCGCTGGGCACCGAGCTGGATTCCGATTCGTGGAACGGCAACTACCAGTTCCCGTCGCTGAAGCCCTACCTGAAGGCGGGCAAGAACGTGATCGCCTTCCGCACCGAGATCTGGGGTCATGGCAGCTTCATGTTCCCGCGCGGCACGCTGGCCGCCACCAACATGAAGATGCCGGGCCTGGGTTTTGACAGCGTCAAGGGCCTGTTCGGCACCGCACGCATTGGCGGCAACGACCTGACCAACTGGTCGGTGCGGGCTGATCTGGGCGGCGAGCGCACGGGTCTGATGAACGCCGGTTACAACGACAGCGGCTGGGCCAGCTACAGCCTGCCGATGACGCTGGCCAAGGGTGAAGTGCGCTGGTACCGCACCAAGTTCGACGCCTCGCAGCTTCCCAGCGCGCTGAACCAGTACGCGCCGCTGTCGCTGCGCTTCAATGGCGAGCGGGTGAAGGCGACGGTGTGGCTGAACGGCCAGCTGGTGGGCCGCTGGATGAGCGGTGACGGCTGGATCGGTCGCGGTTTCTGGGGCCGCGCCATCCGCGACATGTGGATGAACACCGATCCGGATTATTTCCCGATCAGCCGCGCCGGGCTGAATCCGGCGGGCACGCCGAACACGATCGCGGTGGCTTTCGAGGATGTGTCCGGCGGCAGCGATGCGGCGGGCAAGGTGAGCGAAGTGGCGCTGGCCTACAGCCCGGAAATCCGCGGCCAGCTGAACGGGCAGACGGTGCTGTTGCCGCAGCCGCGCGGGAAGATGCAGTTGACGCTGGACTTCCTGGAGTAAGCGGGGAGTCAGGTGAAGGGAAGGGGCGGCCGGGAGGTCGCCCCTTTTCTTTTCAGGCTGCACTACAATCGCACCAGCCCCTTTGACCGGATTCCCCCCATGCCCCGTAAAACCCTCCTCTCCTGGAGCAGCGGCAAGGACAGCGCCTGGGCGCTGCACCTCCTGCGCCAGAACCCCGATGTGGATGTCACCGGCCTGTTCTGCACCGTCAACGCCGCCTTCGACCGCGTGGCCATGCACGGCGTGCGCCGCGAACTGCTGCTGCAACAGGCCGAGGCCGTCGGCCTGCCGGTGCAGGTGCTGGAAATTCCCTGGCCGTGCAGCAACGACGACTACGCCGCCGTCATGTCCGCTTTTGTGGATCAGGCGCGGCGGGACGGGGTGGAGTGCTTCGCTTTCGGCGACCTGTTCCTGGAAGACATCCGCCGTTACCGTGAGGAGCGGCTGGCCGGAACCGGCATTGAAGCCGTGTTTCCCTTATGGGGCATTCCCACCGCCGAACTGGCGCAAACGATGGTGACCGGCGGCCTGCAAGCTCGCGTGACCTGCCTCGATCCCCGGCAATTGCCCACGGTCTTCGCGGGCCGGGCCTTCGATGCGGAATTCCTGCGCGACCTGCCGTCGGGCGTCGATCCCTGCGGCGAAAACGGCGAATTCCACACCTTCGCCCATAACGGCCCCATGTTTCATCAGCCGGTGCCGCTGACGGTGGGGGAGACCGTGGAGCGCGACGGATTTGTGTTTACGGATTTGCGACCCTTACCCAAGAGCGATGACCGCCATGACTGATCTCGACACGGCATCCCTGCTGTGGGGCCTGTTTTTCGGCTCCATCGGGCTGGCCTACTTCCTGTATGGCAAGAAGCAGGGCGCGACCGTGCCGCTGGTGTCGGGCATCGCGCTGATGGTCTATCCATATCTGGTGACCAATACGACACTGCTCGTGATTATCGGCTCTCTGCTGACGACCGCGCCGTATTTCATCCGGCTTTAGGGTCGGGACAATTGTCCGCCTACCGACTTTTGGCTTGCAGCCGGAGTCGGGCCATTCACTGTCGTTACAGCACAATCACCAGCAACAACATCACCCACGCCATCAGTCCCGCGCTGATCACCGCATGCACCACGCTGGCCGCCACCACCTGTTCCCGCGTGTGGCACAGTCCGGCGATCCCGTTATAGATAATCCCGCACGACAGCGCGAACGCCGTCACTGACAATGCCGCGTTGAACATCAGGTTGGGCACCAGCAGTCCCAGCGACGACAGCCACAACGGAATCGGGGCGATCGAGGCGAGCAGATAGGCGTCGTGGTCGGTGATCGACAGTTCGTCCATCTCCGCCGCCGTGCGAATGAACCAGCCCATGATGATCAGCGTCACCATTTCCGTCAGGAAGAAAGCGGCCCCCAATACCACCCAGTCCTTGGCGGCGGCGTCCGGCAGCCACAGGCCGAAGAAGGCTGCGCCTTTCAGGTACAGCATCACCGGCGGCAACAGCGACAGCGGCAGGATGATCCCGGCAAACAGCGGCAGCAGCCGGGGGCGGGTCTGTTCGATTTCGCTCCAGCCGGGTGTTGCCGCGAACGGCAGGCTGGAAAGGACAGTCAGTTTCATGATCGTTCTCCCTGAGGGTTAACCCGGACCGGCAGGCCCGGCGTTACCCACCATATATATCACGTTGTGATATATATGGTATAGAAAATGATCGTGGAAAAAGCAAGTCTTCTGTCCTAAATGCAACACTGACATCCCTGACCTCGGCGGATGCGCCGTCCAGTCCTCGCTGTCACAAGATGGTGACCATCGAGATCCGTGACGGCCAGGTCCATTCAAAGGACAGGCACTGGCGATAGCCCTCCGTTCCAGGAGACAAACGGTCTTTTTTCCGGTGCAGGCCGTCATCTAGCATGTGTTTTGGCTATTTACCCCTGACTTCCGGAGTTTCTCATGATCCGCAAATTGCTTTGCCTGCCCCTGCTGCTGCTCATCCAGAACGCCCAGGCCCTGGACGTGCTCGGGCTGACGCCCGGCGCGGGCCGGGCGGAAGTGGCCAAGGTGCTGGCGCCGCTCTTCCCGGCGGAAAAGGCGCTGAAGCCTTCCGCTCCCGGAACGGCCTTCTACAACGTGGCGGCCTATGATAGCGCCTGCCAGTTCAAGAGCTGTGCGGGCACGTATTCCGAACGCAATCCCCAGACCCGCAATACCGTGCGCAGTGAGAACGTGGGCGCGAACTTCACCCGCAAAGACCGGCTGGAAAGCATCCGCTACGAGCGCATGATCGTGGCGGCTGACGGCAAGTGCCCGACCGAGCTGGCCTCACAGGTGGCTGCGATTGTGGCCAAGGCCGGCAAGCCCGCCCATGAGTCCACGATGCGTCGTGGCGGGACCGAGATCGCCATGGCGCAATGGGTGGGCTGCGCCAGCGGCGGCGAGTGCTTCATGCTAGAGTCCAGTTGCAACAACAAGGGCGAGGCCACGGTGGTCCAGACTCTGTCTAACCTGGCTTTGGGGCGTTAGGACCGCTAATCGGTCATGAGCGACACATGACCTTTAGCCGAACAGCAATCCCGCCCCCAGCGCCGATACCATCACCGCGCCGCCCAGGCCCAGCGCCAGCTTCCATTGGCCGGTGGAGCGCGCCAGCAGCCACAGGCTGGCCAGGTTGACGGCGGGCAGCGCCACCAGCACCGCCGCCGCCGGACCGTGCAGCCCTTGCTCCAGCATTTGCAGCGCCAGCGGGATCTCGCTCCAGGTGGATACCATCAGCAGCGTCCCCAGTACCGAGGCCAGCAAGACCGCGGCCGGACCGTCTGTAAGGTCTTTCGGCCAGAAACCCCACAGCAGCGAAGCGACCAGCGTGCCGATGATCATGCTGGGGATCAGGATGACCGCCACCCGCCCGCTCAGGCGAAGCCATGCATTAAGCAGGTCGGCGGGCCGATCGCTGTACGGCATGCTGAAGGCGATACTCAGGCTTTGCGCCTTGCGGTCGGATACCTGGCGCTGCTCGCCGACCAGCCGCGCCAGCAGGGAGCTCAGCCCCAGTGTCAGCAGGATGCCCGCACCGATGCGCAGTGCGGCGTAGGGGCCGGGCAGTAGCTGAGCGGCCAGGAACAAGGTGCTCAGGTTCAGCAGCGGCGCGCCCAGCAGCACCGCCACGCCAAAGCGGACGGAACGACCCGAGCCCAGCACCGCCGGCGACAGCATGGCGGCGCAGCAGGAGCAGAAGGGTTGGGTCAGCGCCATCAGGCCTCCGGCCAGCGAGGCGCGCCAGCCCTGCTGCCGTTGCAGGGTTTGCAGGTAGCGCGGCATCACGACCAGCGCCAGTCCCGCCATCAGGCAGCTGAGGAAGGTGGCGTGCCACACCGTCAGCAGGTAACTGCAGGTCAACGCCACCGGCTCCTGCCAGCCTTCCACGCCGAAGGCCTTCAGCCAGTCCAGCCCCACCTTGCCTTTTTCCAGCGCCCGCGAAGCCGCCACGCCGCGATACAGCAGCAGGTCCACGAGCAGCAAGCCGAATATGCCGCCCAGCAGCCACCCCCCCGAGCGGACAGAGTCGCCGGTCTGGCGCAGGGCCTTCAGCATGACCGCCAGCAGGACCGCGCCGCCTCCCAGCAGCAACAGTTGCCAGGGGCTGAAGAAGCAGAAGGGCGAGAGATAGGCGTAGTCGGCCTTGTCCAGCAGGAAACCGCGCCGGAAGTCGACAATGGCCAGCAGGATCAGGGCAATGGCGGCCAGGGAGCCGCCGACAGCGGGAGCCGGACTGCGACCGGACAGGGCGACAGGGGTATCGGTCATCATGGTCGTCGTCCGGTTCAGTCCGCGCGCGCTTGCGAGGTGCGGTCCACCCGTGCCATCCATGCTTGCACCCCGGCATGGCGTTGCAGCAGGTCCTGGCCTTCCAGCGCTCCGGCAATGCAGAACAGCTGCGCGTACACCGCCAGATCGGCCAGCGACAGGCGGTCGCCCACCAGCCAATCGCGGCCGTCCAGCCACTGTTCCAGCATTTGCAGGTGACGGTCCAGGTCGCGCAGCAGCGCCGCCAGCGGCTTGCGGCCGGTGCCCTGCGCTTCGGTGGTCTTGCGCATGGTGAGCGGCACCGCCACCCTGGCAATGTTCTTGATGATCAGATTGTCGTGCGCCGTGACTTCCGCTACCCAGCGCCGGGCGTTGTGCGGCAGGGTGAAGCGCAGGTGCATTTCGTGGAAATACAGCGACTCGTCGGCCCAGTCTTCCAGGAAGTGCACCAGCGCCTGCTCCTTGGCATTGGCGGGAATCAGCCGGGGCTCGGGATAGCGCGCTTCCAGCCAGTGGATGATGTCGGTGGAGTCGGACAGCGTCTCGCCGTCAATCACCAGCACCGGCACCTTGGCGGCGGGAGACAGCTGCTTCAAGCGGCCGCGCAGCGTGTCCAGCACGCTGATGTCCTCGGTGCGGTAGGCGATGCCCTTCAGGTTGAGGGCGCGGCGCACCTTGTCGCAGAAGGGGGAAAGTTCGTACTGGTAAAGAATGGCGGTCATGGTGGGTTCCTGGGTCAAGTGTTTCAAGGGACGATATCAATCACCGGCGCGCCCGCTTTCAGGCGGCCAATGGTGCTGGCGGCGGTAAAACCTTCCACCTGCATCACCGCCAGCACGGCGGCTGCGGCTTCCGGCGCGCAGGCGACCAGCAGGCCGCCGCTGGTTTGCGGGTCCAGCATCAACCGCACCTGCCAGTCGGGCACCTCTGCCGCGACGTTGACGGATTCGCCGAAGCTGGTCCAGTTGCGTTCAATGGCCCCCGGGCCGTAACCGGCGCGTGCGAAGGGCAGGGCGTGTTCCAGCACCGGCAGGCTGTCCGCCTCCAGCGTCGCGGTCAGGTTCGCGCCGCGACACATTTCCAGCGTATGCCCCAGCAGACCGAAGCCGGTGACATCGGTCAGCGCATGCACGCCGGGCATGGTCGCCAGCGTCGCACCCACGGTATTGAGCTGCGTGGTGGTGGCGATCATTTCCGCATATCCGGCGTCGGACAGTTCGCCCTTCTTCAATGCCGCCGAGAGGATGCCCACGCCCAGCGCCTTGCCCAGGATCAGCACATCGCCGTCGCGGGCGTCGCGGTTGCGCTTGATGCGGTCCGGGTGCGCCAGTCCCAGCGCCACCAGCCCGTAGATGGGTTCCGGCGAGTCGATGGAATGCCCCCCGGCAATGGGAATGCCCGCCGCCTGGCACACCGAGGCCCCACCGGCGAGGATCTGCTGCATGGTTTCGACCGGCAGCATGTTGATGGGCATGCCGACAATGGCCAGCGCCAGGATGGGCGTGCCGCCCATGGCGTAGACATCGGAAATGGCGTTGGTGGCGGCGATGCGGCCGAAGTCGAAGGCGTCGTCGACAATGGGCATGAAGAAATCGGTGGTGGCGATCAGCGCCTGCTGGTCGTTGAGGCGGTAGACGGCGGCGTCGTCGCTGGTCTCCACACCCACCATCAGGTTGGGGAACAGGCCGTTGACGCCGGAGGTCGCCAGCAGTTCCGACAGCAGCTTCGGCGCGATTTTGCAGCCGCAGCCGCCGCCGTGCGAGAATCGCGTCAGTTTGACGGTTTCCAGAGCTTGAGTATCCACGTGAGTTTCCCCCCGAATTTTGTCGCGACGCTAGCACAGCTCCCGGATTTTGACGAGGTGATCGACGTGCGTTCGCCCGCCGAATTTGCCGAAGACCACATTCCCGGCGCCATCAATTGCCCGGTGCTGGACGATGCCGAGCGGGCGCGGGTGGGTACGATCTACAAACAGGTGTCGCCGTTCGAGGCGCGAAAGACCGGCGGGGCGCTGGTGGCGCGCAACATCGCCCGGCATCTGGAAGAACAATTCCAGGACCGGCCCAAGTCGTGGAAGCCGCTGATCTATTGCTGGCGCGGCGGCCAGCGCAGCGGCGCGATGACGCTGGTGCTGCAGCAGGTGGGCTGGGCGGCGCGACAGCTGGAGGGCGGCTACAAGGGCTACCGGCGCGAGGTGCTGCAACGACTGGAAACCGAACCGGGCCGCTTCCGTTACCGCCTGCTGTGCGGCCCCACCGGCAGCGGCAAGACAGCGCTGCTGCACGCTCTGGCGGCGCAAGGCGGCCAGGTGCTTGACCTGGAAGGGCTGGCGCGGCACAAGGGTTCGGTGCTGGGCGTGCTGCCCGGCGAGCGCCAGCCGTCGCAGAAGGCGTTTGAAAGCGCGCTGGCCGTGCAACTGGCGGCGTTCGATCCGCTCCGGCCGGTGTTTGTCGAGGCGGAAAGCAAGACGGTGGGCGGTCTGCGCCTGCCGCCCGCGTTGTTCGCGGCGATGCGCGCCGCCGAGCCGGTGTGGCTGGAAGCGCCCTTCGCGGCGCGGGTGGAATTCCTGCTGCGCGACTACGATTATTTCCTCAAGGCCCCGGCCTGGCTGGGGCAGCGGCTGGACCGGCTGGTGGAGCTGCACGGCAAGGAACAGGTGGCGCGCTGGCGGGCGCAGGTGGATGCCGGGGCGTGGGAAGAACTGGTCAGCAGCCTGCTGGCGGATCATTACGATCCGGCCTACCGCAAGGCGGCGCAGCGCGATTTCGCGCGGCGGGGAGAAGGGATGACGGTGGCGTTGGAGCGGCTGACGGGCGACGCGTTGACGGAAGCGGCGCGAGGATTGCTGGCCGTCTGACGGGCCTTTTCCGGGCGCATCAGACGGCGGGCGGTGTTTACTGGTTGTTGTACTTCGACAGGTACAGCTTCATCTTGCCTTGGCTGTCGAACGCCCCGGCACCGACATAGATGGCGCTGCCGTACAGCGCCAGCCCGCCGCTGGTGATGTCCACCGCGTTCATTGTTCCCGAGGCCAGCAGCGCCGCCTTGCTGTCGAACTTCTGCGGCGTGTTGTTGCCCGCCACATAGATATTGCCGGCAGTATCCGTTTCCAGCTCGTTGATGATCCCCGACTTCTGCGTGGTGCTGTACAGCGCGCTGCCGTTGGCCGGATTGATGATGTTGAGGATGCGTGTCGGCTGTTGCGACAGGCCCAGCACCAGGTTGCCGGTGGCCAGCAGCTTCACCTTCGGCACGCCGCCCAGTTGGAAGGACTGGCTGTCCGGGTCGTTGAAGAACTTCGTCCACACCTGCGCGCCGCTGCTGCTGATGCGCGTCAGGTAGGAACTGTCCTGCGGTTCGTCGTTGTAGGTGGCGACGTAGACAGTGCCGTCAGCGGCCACCGCCAGTTCGGCGGGCGGGTTCTGGGCGTCGGCGTGCGCCCAGTGCCATACCGGTTGCAGGTTGGCGTCGAAGCGTTGCACATGGCCGTAACCGGCGGTGTAGAGGCCGGTGGCCGTGACCGCCACATCCCATAGCGGCGCGGCGGGGGTGACGGTGGTCACCGGGTTGCCGTTCAGGTCCAGCACATACAGCTTGCGCCCGGCCACCAGCACCTGGTTGCCGTTCAGTTCCAGATCGCGCAGCGCGCCGCCGTCGATGCCGCCTTCCAGCGTCTTGCGCCACAGCTCGAAGCCGTTGCGGTCAAACTTCACCACGGCGGTTTCGGTCACGGCATAAATACTGCCGTCCGTGCCCAGCCGGGCCGCATAGGGTTTGTCGTAATCGCCCAGATCGGCCACGGCCTTCCAGATCACCTGACCGGTCAGCGTGTACTTGACCACCACCAGTTGATCCTGCGAGGTTTGCAGTGAGGAGGAAACCCCGACTGAAATCACCGCGCCCGCCGGGTCGGCCAGCACGCTGTGCACGCTTTCATAGCGGTCTTCCTGATCGTTGGCGGAGGCCCAGCTTTCCCACACCGGCGTCAGCTGGGCGGCAGTGCAGGCGGCCAGCACGGCGGCGATACCGGTCAGGACAGGAAGACGGGTCAGGGTGGACAGGCGCATGGATAATTCTCCGCGTGGCGTAAAGGGGTAAATCGCTGGCGGCTAATGTAGGGAAGCGCGGGTGATAGTTATACAACTGTTTTTGCGAAATGCCGCCAAGGTGCTTGGGAATGGCTGCCATCCTGCATCATTGTCGGACAATGTCCAAGATATTGGATTTGAAAGGAATATCTCTGAGCAATGCTCGCAGCTGTGGAGTAATTGCTCTATTTCCGAGCCGTTCCGGGTTATGATCAGGTCACGGCCTGCCGGACGGCCGCACTACGACAGAAGGGGAAGCGCCATGCGGCTGCGCGGGCTGACGGGGTTGGTGATGGCGGTGTGGACTTTTCCTGCTGCCGCCGATATCCACAAATGGGTGGATGCCCAAGGGCAGGTGCATTTCGGCGACCAGGCCCCGCGCAATGCCCGCAGTCAGGTGATTACGGTCACTCCGAATGTCTATGCCTCGCCGGATATCGACCGGAACCCGCCGGTCATCAGTACCCGTGGGGTGATCCTGTACAGCGCCTCGTGGTGCGGCGTCTGCCAGCGAGCGCGGGCCTATTTCCAGTCAAGGCATATGGCCTTCACCGAATACGATGTGGAAAACTCGGCCACGGGCCGCGCCGATTATGTCCGGCTGCAGATGCAGGGCGTGCCGGTCATCCTGGCCGGAGGGCGGCGGCTCAATGGTTTTTCCCCGGAGTCCTTTGAGATAATGATGAAAAGCCCGGGGCGCTGATCCGAATGCCGCCTCACGCGCCGACCGTACTCACGGCCCCGGCTTTATCCGCCCCATCCACGCCTGAAACCGTCCCTCCGGATCGTACTTCGCCCGAATCCGGTCCAGCTTCGCCAGCTTTTCATCCCGCATGAAGCGCGCCGGACGCCTGCCCAGGTTCTCGTCCGCCAGCTGGATGCCTTGTGAATGCGCCGCCATCGCGCCCATGCACCCGGTCGCCCAGTCTTCATGTTTCGCATCGTCCTCCGCCCGTTTCCATTCCCCGTACACCGCGAAATAGCGTTTCGCCTCCATCGAGAACACCATGTCCGGCCGTTCGGCGGGCGGCTGCCAGTTCAGCCACAGCGCATGGCTGGGCGCGGGCGGCAGCGTGTCGGCGACGCGGCGCAGGCCCGGCAGCAGGTCGTCGATCGGCGCGTCGGTCCACATGTTGTCGGCGCACCAGCGCATGCGGTCGGGGAAGTGGGTGAACGAGGCCCCGCGTGACATCAGCACCGTCGATACCGGCAGCAAGGGCAGCGTCAGGCTGGCCTTCGGCCGCAGCGGACTGTTGCGGATGAAGGACACCGCCTCCCGCGCTTCCTCCCAGCTGTCGGCCAGCACCGGCGCAATCACCTCGATACCCGGCGAGAAGATCCCCAGCGCCTTCGGCGTCAGCAGCATCTGGAATTCCACCGAGCGCGGCACGTTCGGCCCCACCGCATCGGCCCAGCGGAACACTTCTTCCAGATGCACCATGCGGAACACCTGGAACATCAGCGCCGTGACCTTGGGGTGCGGATACAGCCGCAGGTGGTAGCGCACCACCACCCCGAAAAAGCCCGGCCCCGCGCCGCGCGCCGCCCAGTAGAGGTCGGCGTGTTGCTGCGCGTTGGCATGCACCAGCGAGCCGTCGGCCAGCACTACATCCATCCCGATGACGCTCTCGCAAGCCAGCCCCAGCGCCCGCCCGTTCCAGCCGAAACCGCCCTGCAGCAGGTAGCCGCCCAGGCAGACATCCGGCGCGTGCGCCACCGGAAAGAACAGCCCGCGCTTCTTCAGCGCGATATCCAGATCCACGCTCCAGCAACCGGGACCGACGCGGGCGGTCATCGCCGCCTCGTCAATTTCGATCCGGTGCAGGCGCGACAGGTCGATCAGCAACCCGTCCGCGCGCAGGTGGTTCTGCGCCCAGCTGTGGCCGCCGGACACCAGGCTGATCTTCAGGGCTTCCCGCTGCGCGCGCTGCACGGCGGCGATCACATCCTCGGCCGTGTTGGCCTGCACATAGACCTTCGGCCGCACACCGGGGTCGCGGCCGCTGAAGCTGGTGGCCAGTACGGCGGCGTCGAAGCCGGGGGTGGCGCGTTCCCAGACCTTGCCGGGGTTTCGGTTGCGTTTCATGAGACTTCTCCTCGGGATAGTCACGGTAAACCAGTGTTGTCCGTCCCCTCTCCCATTGGGGGAGAGGGCTAGGGAGAGGGGGGACGGTCGCCATAGCGGGAGTCACCACGCGGCCACCGCCGAACCCTCTCCCGGCGCTGCGCGCCACCCTCTCCCAGACCTTGGGAGAGGGAAAAGCACTTGCAATGTTTAATGTCCGTGGCCGAAAGCGGCATACAGGGCGGGCAGGCGCTTGGCGAGATGGTTCATCTCCTCGGCGCAATGGATCAGCAGCGCCTCGGCATCGGCCTTGCCGGGCGCGGCCAGCCAGCCCAGCGCCCGCGCCGCCAGTTGACCGGCTTTGCCCGGCAGCCAGGGCAGCGACAGGTGGCGACCGGCAATCCAGAAGCGCGAGCGCATTTCGCAACCGCCCGGCACCGGCCGCAACTGGTGGATCATCCAGCTGGCGTCCACCGGCAGACCGGTCAGCCCGGCGCGGGCGCAGATCGCCACTTCGCCCTGCGCCGCCAGCCGGGCTTCGTCCAGACCGGCGTCGGCGGGGCGGATGAAGCGGATGGAGAAGCGGCGGCGCTTGCTGCCGATGAACTCCGTCACGTTCGAGGTTCGGCCGATGTAGCGGTCTTCATCGGGCAGGCCGTCGGCCCAGCCGACATGGACATGGGCTTGCGGGTGCCAGAGCTGGTAGCGCTGCGGGTCGTTGCCGTGCCAACCGAACCACCAGTCCCACATGGCGGGAGTGACGCCGGGCATGCTGGTCAGCACGAAGACATGCGCCGAGCCGTCCGCGCCCTGGCTGTAGCCGGTTTCGGCGCGGCCGTAGCCCGGTTCCAGCAGGGAGGGAGCGCTGTCGAGGCCGGGCAGCCAGTCATGCGGCAGCGGTCCGGCGGCCAGGACTTCGCGGACGTGGGCGGGCAAGGGGGCCATGACCGGGTCGTGGAAGTGGTCATAGCTGTTGGCGGAGGCGGTGTCGGTGGGGTATTGCGTCGGGGTGGAGAGGGTGGTCATGGTGGCGTCTCGTGCAATTAGGTCGGTTGGTATAATTAAATTATATCGAATGGTCTAATTTGTCACGGGGGAGGGGGTGCCGTTTGTCGGAAAGGGGGAGGGTAGTGTTTGGATATGCGGGGATTTTGTTTTGAAAGAAGGGATTAGTGTGGCATTGCAGTCAGATGCGATGCATGCTCAGTATCTTCAGATGGCGGACAAAAAGATCAGACCTGTATGGAAACCAGCTACCTCTTGGGGAAAACTATCCAGAATATATTTACTTATCCACTTAAAAAGCCTGGTCCCGCCTGGCAAAACGAGCTGACGACTTCGCTCTGCACGGACATGGTATTTTTAGAGCTTTCCGATGGAGTCTTGGTTGGCGTAGAGCCTTGTGAGGTGAGTATCGATGGTGAACGTTACCCCGCGCTTGGTCTGGCGCTGGAGCTTTGTGAAAGAAACGCAACGAGGCTGCCTCAATCGGACGGGCAGGTTATTGATATTGTGAGTCTAAATGAGGCTGCACCAATCCTTCCCCTGAAAGTGATCGGGATTAGTGAGTCAGATCCAATGGGTGAAGGGGCTATTAGCCAGATACGGATTGAGGGAGTGGCCCTGAGCGGGATTACTATACGGCACATTATGCCGCCGATTACGCTTGGAATAATCGTGGAGTCGGCACCCGTAGGATGGGTTGAGGCACGAAACCCATCATATTGATTTAACGGTGAAAAGATGGATTTCCTTCGTTAACCCATCCTACAAGGTAGCTTCAAACCAACGCCCCCATCACCCTGAACAAAATCTCCCCCTGCTCCTGCAGATACCCCTCCGACTGCACCTCCACCCCGAACACCTCCCGAATCACCTGCGTCTCCAGAAACGGGAAATTCATCATCCCCAGCATCAGCGGAATCACATGCTCCGCCGGGGGAACCGCCTGCGGCTGAGCGCTCACCGCCCGGAAGCTCTCGATCGCCAGTTGCGCCAGCCGGTAAGCAGGCAGCAGATAAGTCTGCAGCAGCCACTGCCAGCGCTCGCCGCCGCTGCCGCTCTCCTGGATCACGATCCGCGTCAGTTCCGGATAGCGCGCCGCATAGCGCACCAGTTGATGCGCCAGCAGCCGCAGCGTTTCCGGGCCGGACCCGGCGCTAAGCGTGGCGCGGAAGGCGGCCAGTTCGTGCTGCAAGGCCTCGAAGCCTTCGCTGACAGCGGCTTCCCACAGGGCGTCCTTCGATTCGAAGTGGTAATGGATCAGGGGCTTGGCCACCCCGGCGGCGGCGGCGATGTCGGCAATGCTGACTCCGGCAAAACCGGCGCGGGCGAATTCGCGCAGGGCGGCGGCGCGGATCAGGGCGTCGGCGTTGCCTTCCTCCTGCGAGGGGCGGCCGCGACGGCGTTTGGGGAGGGGTGTATCGGGTGAAGTCATGGTGAGTGCGGACAAATAGGGGCGGGTGCGCCGACCCCATTGTCCGTCCGGACGGCCGTCCGGTGTCAAGCCTTACATCTGGCTCTGGCAATAGTTCTGGATGCCGACCTTGCCGATCAGTTCGATCTGCGTCTCGATCCAGTCAATGTGTTCTTCCTCGCTGGCCAGGATGGCGGCGAACAGGTCGCGCGAGATGTAGTCGCCAACCTTCTCGGCATGGGCGATGCCGTCCTTCAGGTCCGGCACGGCTTTCAGCTCCAGCTTCAGGTCGCATTGCAGGATTTCTTCCACGTTCTCGCCGATCATCAGCTTGTCCATGTGCTGCATGTTGGGCAGGCCTTCCAGGAACAGGATGCGGTCGATCAGCTTGTCGGCGTGCTTCATCTCGTCGATGGATTCGTGGTACTCGTGGTCGCCCAGCTTGGTCAGGCCCCAGCTTTTCAGCATGCGCGCATGCAGGAAGTACTGGTTGATGGCGGTAAGTTCGTTGGTGAGCGCCTTGTTCAGGTAGGCAATGACCTGGCTGTCGCCTTTCATGGCGGTAACTCCGCAGTTGTCGGGAAGGGATGAGGCTAATCATAGCCCGTGGCGCCGGGCAGGCAACCCGGCGGGGAAGGAATTACGGTAACTGCGATTCAGGCGACGCGGGCGATGTCGATGGCGAGTTCGCTCAAGGTTTCATGGATGACTTCACGGGCGGCGGGGACGCAGCGGCCGCAGGTCTTGCCGACGCTCAGGCACTGGCTGACTTCGCGCAGCGAGCAGCAACCGTCTTCAACGGCGTTCTTGATCTGGGTGTCGGTGACGGCGTGGCAGATGCAAACGTACATGGGCGCTAATCCGCAGAAACGTAATGCGAATTATTATCAATAATGATTGGCGCGCCGTCAAGCCTGTAAAATGAACACCCCGACGGCCAGCAGCGTCATCACCGCAGCGATCAGCCACATCGCCCAACGCGGAAAGCCCAGCGCCTCGCCGTCATCGGCCAGTTCCGGCTCACCGGTGAAGCTCGGGTTGGTCACGACCTTCTTTTCCTTAACTTTCGGCGGTTTCGCCACCTTGGCCGACAGGTCCAGATGCACGCTTTGCCCGGCCATCTTCTTGCGGGCGTACTTGGCGATGTCGGCTTCGCGGGAATAACGGGTGGCTTCCCACAGCACCTGATAGGCCGGTTCCAGTTGCGACAGCAACGCGGGCACCACCAGCTGCGGTCCCTTGCCCAGCATTTCGTCGGAAGCACCCAGGAACAGCAGGAAGTGCTTCACCGGCCGGGAGCTGGCGTCGCAGCGTTCCGGATCGAAAAAGGCCAGCGCCAGCGCCGGGCTGCCTTCGTGGAAGACGGCCGCCGCCTTGACGATGCCCGCCTGGCCGATTTCCAGCCCCGGAAAGGCGGATTCCAGGATATCCAGCCACGAGGCCTGGCTGTTGGCCGGGGAGAGCAGGATCTGGTAACCGGCGTCGCTGCCGCAGGTCATCCAGACCAGTTGGCGGTCAACGTCTATCGGGAACTCAGGGCGCGGCATTCTGGTGTACTCGTGACAGGGGGGTGTAATAGAAACGGCGGTTTTCCTGCTTGCCCAGCGCCAGCTTCAGCAGGGCGTCGGCGGCCTTCAGGCTGTGGCCCTGCTCGCGCTGGCTGTCCAGTTCCTTCTGCAGTTCCTCGGCGCGGCCGCTCATCCAGGTTTCGACGCGGGCGAACAACAGGTCAGCCAGCTCGCGGGTGGGGCGGTCGGGCCACTTGGCCAGCCATTGCCGCGCCACGCCGAACAGCGCCTGCAGGGCGCCGCGGTCGGCGCTGCCCGCGAAGATGCGCTTCAGCAGGCCGGAGCGTTCGAAATGCTGCAGCTCCTTTTCCAGCAGCGAGCGCATCGCCAGCGGCGCGATCAGGTCCAGGCCGATGGTCTTGTTGATGTCGAGGATCTTCTGGCCGGTGCCCATCACCGAGGAGAACAGCAGGTAATTCATGCCGAAGGAAGGGCGGCCCGCTTCTTCCAGGCGCTGGCGCAGCGTGTCCAGCTGGTCGTGGGCGTAGCGGTTGACGAAGTCGGAGAAGTCGGCGGCGGTCAGGTTGTTGTCGAACAGGTCTGCCTTGCTCAGCGCCATCACCCACACCACGTCGCGCAGGTGGTGGCCCTTCTTACGGCGACGGCGGCTGTCGGTCTGGCGCAGCAGGTTGGAAATCTCGTTGGTCATGTGCGCCAGATGGGCGCGCAGGTATTTTTCACCGTTGCGGCGCAGTTCCGCGCCGTCGATCACCAGGAAGCAGACCTGGCTGTTGACCATGTGGCGCAGCGATTCGTCGCGCAGCTTCTGTTCCTTCTTGTCCATCGGCTCGCGTTCCCACCACTCGCCGGGATAGTCCAGCCACTGGATCTCCAGCGGCACGCCGTCGCATTCCTGCACGTGCATGTGGAAACGGAAGGCCTTGGCCTGCTTGATGGTGGCTTCGGGGAACTGGCCGCCCACCAGTCCCTGGAACAGCGCATTCAGGCGCTTGGAGTCGGAAGGATCGGGGGCGCTCAGGTAGTACTGGTGCTCCTTCTGCCAGCGGCTGCTGGCCATGTGCCCCAGATAACTGGCCATGAGCGTGGTCTTGCCGCTGCCCCGGCCGCCGAGGAAGGCGATTTTCAGGGTCTGCTGGGGTTTGTTGTTTTTGGCCATGTGCGGGCAACCCGGGGGTAAAAAGGGCGGTAGCGTTGCGGCGCGGGCGTTCAGGCCCCGCGCAAGCCGGTTAATGTGCCGTAGTTGCAGGCGGGTGACAAGGGGCGCGGGGGTCATCCGTTGCTGTCGACTTGGATTTTTAACCTTGCTCCGTTAAGGTCGGGCGCACAACCACGTTTGCAGGACGCCCTCCATGACCTTTTCCGGCCCCGAAACCGATCCCGACGCCCCGGTGGTGACGCGCGCGGAAGCCTTCCGCTTCTGGCTGAAGCTGGGGTTCATCAGTTTTGGCGGCCCGGCCGGACAGATCGCCATCATGCACACCGAGCTGGTGGAGCGCCGCCGCTGGATCAGCGAGAAGCGCTTCCTGCACGCGCTGAATTACTGCATGGTGCTGCCGGGGCCGGAGGCGCAGCAACTGGCTACCTATATCGGCTGGCTGATGCACCGCACCTGGGGCGGGGTGGTGGCGGGGGCGTTGTTCGTGCTGCCGTCGTTGTTCATCCTGATTGCGCTGTCGTGGGTATATATCGCCTTCGGGCACCTGCCGCTGGTGGAAGGCCTGTTCTACGGCATCAAGCCCGCCGTCACGGCGATTGTGTTGCAGGCGGCGCACCGCATCGGCTCGCGGGCGCTGAAGAACAACCTGATGTGGGGCATCGCCGGGGCGGCTTTCGTGGCGATCTTCGCGCTGCAACTGCCGTTTCCGCTGATTGTGGCCGGGGCGGCGCTGACCGGGTATCTGGGCGGCAGGCTGGCGCCGGACAAGTTCCGCGCCGGCGGCGGTCATGGCGCGGCGGACAAGCATTACGGTCCGGCGGTGATTGATGACCACACGCCGACGCCGGAGCACGCCCGTTTCAGTCGCGGCCGGCTGTCGTGGCTGTTGCTGGCGGGTCTGCTGCTGTGGCTGGGGCCGATGGCGCTGCTGTGCGGCTTGTACGGCTGGAACGGCACGCTGACGCAGATGGGCTGGTTCTTCACCAAGGCGGCGCTGCTGACCTTTGGCGGCGCGTACGCGGTGCTGCCGTACGTCTACCAGGGCGCGGTGGGGCATTACGGCTGGCTGACGCCGACGCAGATGATCGACGGACTGGCGCTGGGGGAAACCACGCCGGGGCCGCTGATCATGGTGGTGGCCTTTGTCGGTTTTGTCGGCGGTTATGTCACACAGGTCTTCGGGCCGGAGCAGCAATTCCTGGCCGGGGCGGTGGCGGCGACGCTGGTGACCTGGTTCACCTTCCTGCCGTCGTTCCTGTTCATCCTGATTGGCGGGCCGCTGGTGGAAGCGACGCACAACGACCTGAAATTCACCGCGCCGCTGACAGCGATCACGGCGGCGGTGGTCGGGGTGATCCTGAACCTGGCGTTGTTCTTCGGCTATCACGTGTTGTGGCCGAAGGGCTTTGACGGGGTGTTTGAATGGGCGTCGGCGGTGATTGCGCTGGCGGCGGCGGTGGCCTTGTTAAAATTCAAGCGCGGGGTGATGGAAGTGATCGCGGCGAGTGCGGTGGCGGGGTTGGCGGTGAAGCTGCTGGCGGGTCTGTAGGTCGGGTTTCAACCCGACAACAGCCTCCGATCGAAGGACATTGTCGGGCTGAAGCCGAACCTACAGGGGGATGAAGCCTCAGGGCGCCAGCCGCTCCACCTTCCAGCTATCACCCTCGCGCACATACACCAGCCGGTCATGCAGGCGGCTGGGCCGTCCCTGCCAGAATTCCACCTTTTGCGGAAGCACCCGGTAACCGCCCCAGTGCGCCGGGCGCGGCGGCGTGTCGCCAAATTGCGCCTGTACCGACTTCAGGGTTTCTTCCAGCACTTCGCGGCCGGCAATCACCCGGCTTTGCGGTGAGGCGTGCGCGCCGTAACGGCTGCCCAGCGGCCGTTGCTGGAAGTAGGCGTCGGACTCTTCCGCCGAGACTTTTTCCACCTTGCCCTCAATGCGCACCTGCCGTTGCAGTTCCAGCCACATGAACAGCATGCAGGCCTGCGGGTTGGCGGCCAGTTCCAGCCCCTTGCGCGATTCGTAGTTGGTGAAGAACACGAAGCCCAGGTCGTCGTATTCCTTCAGCAGCAGGGTGCGGGCGCAGGGCATGCCGTGGGCGTCGGCGGTGGCCAGGATCATGGCGTTCGGCTCGGGAATCTCGGCCAGCCGCGCTTCCTCGAACCAGCGGTGGAACTGGTCGAAGGGGTTGGCCTGCAGGTCCTGTTCGTCCAGGCGTTCTTTCATGTAGTCCTGGCGCAGGTGGGCGATGTTGCTTTTCATGGGCGGAAAATCCTTGGAGTTTGTAAGTCATTCTAGCGCTGTGCGCCGGAGGCTCCAATGCTACGGCGCAATTTGTTTCTTTCCGTTTCCCCGCGTTCTGGACTACGCTAAGGGCAGAACAAGAATTACGGATTCCGGCAACATGCAAGGCCTGCGCGGCATGAGGTTCTGGGTGGCATTCTGTCTGCTGGCGTTCCTGCACGGGCTTGCCATGGCGTCGCTTGTGCACGATGTCGCCGACCCGCAGTTGCGGCTGGGTCACGGCCTGCAGGTATTCGAGGACAAGTCGGCGCAACTGGACTGGCAGCACCTGCCGCCCGCCGGAGCGCAATGGCAGACCATAGACCGCGAAATTCCCCATTTCGGCTATTCCAACAGCGCCTTCTGGGTGCAGGCCCGGCTGCACAACGGCGCGGCATCCGTAACCCCGCGTCTGCTGGAAATCGCCTACCCGCTGCTGGATGACATTACCGTCCTGCTGGTGGATGCGGAAGGGCGGGCAGTGCAGCAATACCATTCCGGCGATGCCGAGCCCTTCAGTCACCGGGTGGTGAAGCACCGCTTGTTCCTGTTTCCGCTGACCTTGCAGCCCGGCCAGGATTACCGGCTGCTGGTGCGCGTGGAAAGCACCAGCGGCCTGCAGATTCCGCTGACCTTGTGGGAACCGCACGCCTTTCTCGATCACGACACCAACCGCCAGGCCGCGCTGGGCTTCTTCTACGGCGCCTTGCTGGTGATGGTGTTCTATAACCTGTTCATCTGGCTGTCGATCCGCGAGAAAAGCTACCTGTATTACGTTATCTTCGTGCTGTGCTTCTGCACGCTGCTGGCGACCCTGGACGGTTTCACCTACCAGTACCTGTGGCCCGACGCCGTATGGTGGAACGGGCGATCGGTGGTGGTGACGCTGTGTCTGGCGCTGGGCCTGAGCATGGTGTTCAGCAAGCATTTCCTGCATACCGAGCGCTACAACCCGTTCATGAACCGGCTGCTGTCGGGCTATGCGGTGGTGATGGCGCTGATGACGCTGGGCGGGCTGGTGTTCCCTTACCGCATCATGATCGTGATCACGTTGGTGCTGTCGATGGGCGTGTCGCTGACCGTCATCACCACCGGCATCCTCAACTGGCGGGCGGGCAACCGGGCGGCGCGCTTCTATGTGCTGGCCTGGGCCTGCCTGGCGTTCATGGTGGTGCTGTACGATCTCAGCCAGCTCGGCTTCATTCCCAAGTCCAGCCTGACCAATATCGGCATCCAGATCGGTGAATTCTGCGAGGTGCTGCTGCTGTCCTTCGCGCTGGCCGACCGCATCAATATTGCCCGGCAGGACCGCATGGACGCGCAGGACAAGGCGCTGGCCGAGGAGCGCCGCGCCAATGCCGAGCGCGAGGAACACCTGCGCACCAAGCTGAAGGCGCGCGACGAGGAAATCCGCGCGCGGCAGGCGGTGTACCAGGCGCAGTCGGAAAGCCGGGCGAAAAGCCTGTTCCTGGCGACGATGAGCCACGAGATCCGTACGCCGATGAACGGCGTGCTGGGCATGACCGAGTTGTTGCAGAACACCGACCTCACCCCGCAGCAGCAGCAGTTCGTGCAGGTGATCAGCGGCTCGGGCAAGGCGCTGCTCAACATCATCAACGACATCCTCGATTATTCCAAGATCGAGGCCGGGAAGATGGACATCGAACAGATCGACATGGATCTGGATAACCTGATGCTGGAATGCGCCTCGGTGTTCTCGCTGACGGCGGAGCAGAAACGGCTGGAATTCCTGGCCTTCGTTGACACCGACGTGCCGGTGTTCATCAATTCCGACCCGACGCGCATCCGCCAGATTTTGCTGAACCTGCTGGGCAACGCCTTCAAGTTCACCCAGAAAGGGCAGGTCAGCCTGCGCGTGCACCGGCTGGCGGAAAGCCGGGCGGGGCAGCCGGTGTTGCGTTTCGAGGTGGCGGATACCGGCGTCGGCATGGATGCCGACCAGCAGGCGCGGCTGTTCCATCCCTTCGAGCAGGCCGACAGTTCCACCACGCGCCGCTTTGGCGGCACCGGGCTGGGGCTGAGCATCTGCCACCATCTGGTGGGGTTGCTGGGCGGCGAGATCGGTGTGCGCAGCCGTCCGGGCGAGGGCTCCGCCTTCTGGTTCACGCTGCCGGTGACGCCCGCCAGCCCCGACTTCGTCCATGACCATCTGGTGCCGCTGACGGCGCTGCACGACCTGCGCATCCTGTTCGTGGACGATTCGCCCGACTTCGCCAACATGATGATGGAGCAGGCCGCCGCCTGGGGCATGAAGCCGGACTTCGCCCACAGCGGCGAGGACGCCCTGATCAAATTGCAGGCCGCCGCCGCGCGAGGCGAGCCCTTCGACATCGCCACCCTCGACATGCGCATGCCGGGCATGAGCGGCATGGAGCTGGCGCTGTGGATGACCACCGACCCGGTGCTGATGAAAACGCGCCGCATCCTGCTGACGGCCATGCGCGTCTATCCCGGCAAGGAGGAGCTGGCGCGGGCGGGGTTGAGCCTGGTGATCCAGAAGCCGACCTCGGCCTCGGTGCTGCGCGACGCCCTGCTGAAACTGCTGGGACGGCAGGAGGAATTCCGCTCGGAGACCGACCGCCGCAGCGATCCCGGCCGCTTCCGCGAATGGCTGGGCGGCAAGCATGTGCTGGTGGCCGAGGACAACGCCGTCAACCAGATGGTCATTGTCGGCATGCTGCGCAAGCTGGGCCTGACCAGCGATGTCGCCAACAACGGCCAGGAAGCGCTGGGACTGTACCGGGCCCGGCCCGCCAGCTATGACCTGGTGCTGATGGACTGCGAAATGCCGGAAATGGACGGCTATGCCGCCACCGAGGCGATCCGGCAGCTGGAACGGGAGCGCGGCATTCCGCCGGGGGTGATCGTGGCGCTGACCGCGCACGCCATGCGCGAGCAGCAACAGCAATGCCTGCAATCGGGCATGGACGACTTCCTCACCAAACCGCTGGAGCTGGAACGGCTGAAACAGTTATTGTTGCGGCTGTTCTGGAAGGAGCCGACTGCGCCGCCTTCCGATCTCTAGCCTGCCGGAGGAATTTCCATGCGTCTTCTTCACACCATGCTGCGCGTCGGCGACCTGTCGCGCTCGCTGGCTTTTTACACCCAGGTGCTGGGCATGCGCCTGCTGCGGCAACAGGATTACCCGGAAGGCCGCTTCACGCTGGCCTTTGTCGGTTACGGCGAGGAGCACGACACCACGGTGCTGGAGCTGACCCACAACTGGGATACCGCCGCCTATGAGATCGGTTCCGGTTATGGCCATATCGCCATTGGTGTCGAGGATGTTTATGCCGCCTGCGAGAAGATCCGCGCGGCGGGCGGCAAGATCGTGCGCGAGCCGGGGCCGATGAAGCACGGCTCCACCATCCTGGCCTTTGTGGAAGACCCGGACGGCTACCGCGTCGAGCTGCTGGGGCTGAAGTAAGCGGCGGATGCTGTCACAATAAGCAGCGGGCTTCCGGCCCGCCTTTGCTCATTCCAAGGAATCAAGAACATGAAGCTTCAAATCCTGAAATTGGCCGTGGTGGCCGGTCTGGCGTTTTCCCTGAGCGGTTGCTTCCTGACCAAGCTCGTAACCATGCCGATGCGCGTGGTCGGTTCCACACTCAGCACGGTGGGCGCGGTGACCTCGGTGGTGCCGGGCGTGGGCAACCAGGTGGATGCGACGCTGGAAAAGGGCGATGCCGCCATTGATGAAGCGGCCGATACCGTCGACAAGGTGCCGCTGTAAGCCGGACGGGCGGCTTCAGGCCAGGTCCAGCTTCATCAGCACTTCCACGGCCTGCAGCCGCTTGTTGACCCCCAGCTTGGCGTAGATGTTCTTGGTGTGGGTCTTGATGGTGCTGAGCGAGACGAACAGGCGCTCGGCAATCTCCTGGCTGGTGGCGCCGCGAATCAGGTGGCGCGCCACCTGCTTTTCCTTGCGGCTGAGGCGGAACACGTCGCCGACCATGCCGCACACCGCCAGGCCCGAGGCGTCGGTGCTAACGCTGCCGCCGCCCGTGCCGATCGCCAGCCGCCGTTTCAATCCCGCCGCCATGCCCAGCTCATGGGCCTGCCGCCGCGCACTGGCTGCCGCTTCCGTTTGCCCCAGCGCCGTCAGGGCGTCCGCCTGCGCCAGCCGGATATCGGTCATCGCCAGCCGCAGCCGTCGCGGTTCCGCCAGACTGACAAGACGTTCCAGCAACGCCAGCGCCTCGGCCGCCTGACCGCGCGCCAGCCATACCCTGGCCAGCATCCGGTACTCCGCCTCGCGTTCCGGCAGCAGCGCATCCAGCGGCAACGGCGTTTCTTCCAGCCAGTCTTCCAGCCGGTCGTGCCGACCCTGCAGCAGCCACAGCCCGGCCAGTTCGGCGGAGAGGGCGGGCAGTTCCACCACGAAGCGTCCCGAATAGCGCGCCAGCATGCCTTCCTGTCCCGGCGTCAGGCCGCCGTCCGGCTGACCGGCCAGCACCCGCGTCGTGGCCAGCAGCACCTGTCCCCAGGCATGCACGTACTGCATGAAGGCGGCGGCCGTCATCTCGACGCCGCGCGCCAGCAGGCGTTCCGCTTCGGCCAGATCGCCGTCTTCCAGCGCCAGTTCACCCAGCCCCAGATGCATCATGCCGACGGCGGGCAGCTCCTGCCAGCCCAGCGCCTCGCAATCGGCCAGCGTCTGCGTGTAAACCAGCCGCGCCTGCTGCGGACGTCCCTCGCGGAAATGGGTGCGGCCCAACCCCAGCGCCGCCAGGATCGGCACCATCAGGTTGCGGTTGGCGGCGGTAATGCGGGCGCAGCGCGCGAACAAGGGCTTGGCGGCGGTCAGGTCGCCCTGCACGTAATGACTGAAGGCGAGGGTGACCATGGCGGCATCGTGCAGCACCCGTCCCGGCGGCAGCGAGGCCAGTGCCTCCTGCACCGACGCCCGTACTCCGGCCAGATCGCCCGCCAGACAGCACTGGCACGCGCGGATCAGCGCCAGCTGCCCCCAGCGCGTGCGTTCCGGCGTGCCCGGGGTCGCCTCGCGGTGCGGCCACAACGCGGCGGTGGCGTCGCGCACATGCCGTTCCACCTCGGGCAGGTTGTCCATGGCCAGCACGCCCCAGGCGCAGGTCATCGACAGGCGCGGATGCCGCGCCAGCAGCTCCGGCGGCAAACGCCAGGCCCAGCCCAGCGCCGTCACGAACCGGCCCAGCGAGAACAGGTCGCCGCTGTGTTCTTCCATCAGCGCGGCGGCCTGCTCGAATTCCCCGGCGGCGATGGCGTGCTGCACCGCCTCGGCATACGCGCCCTGCGCGGCATAGGCCCGGCTGGCGCGACGGTGCAATTCCTGCAGCTGCTCCGGGTGCTGTGCCCGCAAGCGGCTTTGCAGCAGCGAGGCGAACAGGTGGTGGTAGCGGTACCACTGGCGGCGATGGTCCAGCCCCACCAGGAACAGGTTGCCGCGCTCCATCTCATCCAGCCGCTCGCGGGCGTTGGCCGCGCCGGTCACGGCCTCGCACAGCGGCGCGGAAAAGCGTTCCAGAATCGAGGTTTGCAGCAGGAAGTCCTGCATCTCCGGACTGCGGCTGCGCAGCACTTCCTCCATCAGGAAATCGGTAATGTGGCGGTCATCGCCCGCGAACTGGCGGATGAACCCGGCTTTGTCGGGATTGTTGTGCAACGACAGCGCCGCCAGCTGCAGGCCGACAATCCAGCCCTCGGTGCGCGATTCCAGCATCGCCAGTTGCGCGGGCGGCAGGTCCAGCTGCATCAGCGAATTGCAGAAGGTGGCGGTTTCCTCGCCGGTAAAGCGCAGGTCATCGGGACGGATTTCGTACAACTGTCCCTGCCCGCGCAGCCTCGCCAGCGAGAACGGCAGCTCGCAGCGCGAGGCCAGCATCAGGAACAAGCGCGGCGGCCGTTGCTCCAGCAGGCAGGCGATGGCGTCATGCACCGTCGGCTCGTGAATCATGTGCAGGTCGTCCAGCACCAGGCACAGCGGCTCCGGCAGGCGGCACAGCGGATTGATCAGCGTGCGCATCAGCCCTGCCACCGACGGCGGCTGGGTATTGGCCAGTCCCTCGGCGGTGGCCTGGCCGAAGCCGGGAAAACAGGTCTGGATGGCGGCGATGAAATGCTGCATGAAGTGCAAGGGGTCGTTGTCGCCGTCGTCCAGCGACAGCCAGGCCGTGGCCGCGCCGCTGTGGCGCGCCCATTCCGCCAGCAGCGTCGTTTTGCCGTAACCGGCGGGGGCGCAGGCCAGGGTAATGCGCGGCAGGCCGTCGGGCGCGCGCAGGCGCGGGCGGTCCAGCAACCGGGGCGGCCGGTCGGGAATGGTCATCTGGGTGGAAAGGATGTCGTCCATAGCCATCACGTTCTTTTCAGGGACCCGTCGTCTGTCCGCCCTGGGCTTGCAGGGGGACGCGCCGGTCCGGGCATTATTGTTGTTATGGTGGTTTTACAGGCTGGTCGCGCCTGTATAACACCGGCAACGCCCGCAGGCTTGCTAAAAAACGACAGGGGTTGGCGCGAATTAACCGGATGGAATGCATGTTTTCTGAACGGAGCGGCAACGGGGGCACATCGGCGACGACGGTGGTGCGGGCAGGATGGAAAGGCATCATCACATCAGGAAATTTCCGGCGGTTCAACAAAAAAAACGGGCGGCCAAGACGGACCGCCCGTTGACATGGGGGTAATGACCGACCCCGGTCAAACGGTTACAGGCCGGCGGCTTGCAGACGGTTGGCGTGGGCGCGGAACACCGACTTCGGGTTGCTCTCGAAGATGTTGACCAGGCCGAAGTAGCCGTTCACCGCATCCAGGTGGTTCATGCCGTAATCGGCGCGAATGACCTTGCCCAGGCGTTGCGAGCAGGTGCTGACCAGACCGTCATTGGCCTCGCCGCTGAAGGCAAAGGCCAGCGACAGGGTGCCGATGCCGGCGTCCAGCGGATCGAGCACGTTGGTCAACTGCTTGGCGCCGCCCCAGGAGTAGTAACGGATGCCGTTCACCGTGTACGCGCCTTCGCCGCAACCGCTGGGCACGCCCGCCGGGTACTTGCTGTTGAACTTGGTCAGGCCGGCCGTGGTCAGGCTGTCCAGCGCCGCCAGGGTGTCTTGGCTCAGGCTGGTGCTGCCGGTGGCGAAGCTGAGGATGGTGGAGAAGGCATTGGCCACGGAAGCGGCAATGGCTTCGGTGACGGTGCCCGCCGGGGCCACCTTGCGCACGATGTCGGCCACGCGGGAGCCCTTGTTAACGCCGTCCACGCTGGTGACGGAGGCAACCAGGTCCGGGCGCACGGCGGCGACATAACGCGAGGTGGGGCTGCCCTGGCTGTGGCCGATCAGGTTGAACTTGGGCGAACCGGACAGCGCCTTGAAGGTCAGCAGCTGGTTCAGCAGTTGTTCACCGCGCACTTCGTTGCTGTTGCCGGCGGAAACGGCGGGGATGTAGACCTTGCCGCCTTCGGCCGTGATGGTGCTGGGCACTTGATAGAAGTAGTCCGCGCCCAGGAAGTTCTTGAAGCCGAAGATGCCGTGCACTAGCACGATCGGGTACTTGGTGGTGGTGTATCCGGCGTTGGCGGCCGGGGCGAAGGCGGCGGTGACGGCCAGCGCGGCGGCGCAGGCGAGCTTGAGGCTGTTTTTCATGGTGTGTCCCTTGATGATGTTGTTGTTATGTCGGTGGACAGCCGGGGGCGTCTGGCCCCGCGTTGGCGCTGTCTCTCGGTGGGCGGAATTTCAGCCAAAAAGGGGGTGGGGCGGTATCGTCCGGGAGGGGGAAAAAGAGGGGGAAAAAAGGGGGGAGGTGGGGGTTAGTGCTTTATAGCGGCCAGCCGGTGGATGAATATGGTTAAAGTGGGCTTCTAAGCTGGGATTCAAATACAGCCCAGGTAGGGGCAATTTCTATAGCTGCCTTAGGCTCCATGCCAATGAAGGGCAGGCACACGACTGAACCTGTCGGTGAGATTGCAAACATTTCACCGCCACCACTCGATGCAAACCCAAAGTAGCCAGAGGCATATTCTGGAACCTGATACTCAGCGTTGAATGGCTCAAGCTCATCAAGTGCCCAAAACTCACAGTAATATGGATTTTCATCAAGCTCACAGAACATTGGTTTGCCAGTGTTCAGGTACTCCCTGAGGCCTCGAAGGGATGTCTGCATATCAGTGTTCCTTGTCCTGCTTTTGGTTGACGATGCTCATCGGTCAGTTTAGTTGGACACCCTAAACCACACTATACCTCGGCGCCTGCGGCAACCACCGCCTTACCAGCGACTCCGCCTGCACCGGCGAATCCTGCTCCAGCTTGCGCGCCAGATGCTGCGCCGCCTTCAGCATGCCCGCATCCCGCACCAGATCCGCCACCCGGAACCCCACCAGCCCCGTCTGCCGCGTGCCCAGCACCTCACCCGGCCCGCGCAATTCCAGATCCTTCTCCGCAATCACAAAACCGTCACTGGTGCTGCGCATGATCGCCAGCCGCTCCTGACCCATCGCCGACAACGGCGCGTGATACAGCAGCACGCAATAACTGACCGCGCTGCCGCGCCCCACGCGCCCGCGCAATTGGTGCAACTGCGACAGTCCCAGCCGTTCGGCGTTCTCGATGATCATCAGCGAGGCGTTGGGCACGTCCACGCCCACTTCAATCACCGTCGTCGCCACCAGCAGATCCAGCTTGCCGTCCTTGAATTCCATCATGATCGACTGCTTTTCCGCCGGTTTCAGGCGGCCGTGCACCAGGCCCAGTTTCAGGTGCGGCAGCAGCATCTGCAACTCGGCGAAGGTGGCTTCGGCAGCCTGCGCTTCCAGCTGCTCGGATTCCTCAATCAGCGTGCATACCCAATAGGCCTGCCGCCCCTGTTCGCAGTTGGCGCGCACGCGGTCGATCACTTCCTCGCGGCGGGTATCGGCCAGCGCCACGGTGGTGACCGGGGTGCGGTTGGGCGGCAGTTCGTCAATCACCGAGGTGTCCAGGTCGCCGTAGGCGCTCATTGCCAGCGTGCGCGGGATGGGGGTGGCGGTCATCACCAATTGATGCGGGCTGTAGCCGGTGGCCAGGCCCTTTTCGCGCAGCGCCAGCCGCTGGTCGACGCCGAAGCGGTGCTGTTCGTCAATGATCACCAGCCCCAGCTTTTCAAACTGCACGCTTTCCTGGAACAGCGCATGCGTGCCGACCACAATGCGCGCTTCGCCGGACTGCACCCGTTCCAGCGACAGCCGCCGTTCCTTCACACCCTGTTTGCCGCTCAGCCAGGCCACCGGCACGCCCAGCGCACAGAACCAGCGGCTGAAGTTGACGAAGTGCTGTTCGGCCAGGATTTCGGTGGGGGCCATCAGCGCCACCTGCCAGCCGCCGGTGACGGCATGGCAGGCGGCCAGCGCGGCGACCACGGTCTTGCCCGCGCCGACGTCGCCCTGCACCAGTCGCAGCATCGGGTGCGGTTTGCGCAGGTCGTTGGCAATCTCGTTCCAGACGCGGTGCTGCGCACCGGTCAGGCGGAAGGCCAGCCGTTCCAGCAGTTGTGCGGCCAATGGAGTTTCAAAGGGCAGGGCCGGGGCTTTTTGCGCGCGGATGTGATGACGGCGCTGCGCCAGGCTGACCTGATGCGCGGCCAGTTCCTCGAAGGCCAGCCGTTGCTGTGCGGGGTGCGTTCCCGACAGCAGTTGCTCGCGCGGGGTGTCGGCGGGCGGGTTATGCACGGTGCGCAGGGCGTCGATCAGGCGGTAGCGCAACTGCACGGCGTCGGGCAGCAGTTCCGGCAGCGATTGCGGACTCAGCAGCGTCAGCGCCTGCGCCACCAGTTGCCGCAGCTTGGCCTGGGTCAGGCCTTCGGTGGTGGGGTAGATCGGGGTCAGGCGGGCAGGCGGCAGCGCTTCGCCGGGCGTTACGCTCTGGTAGTCGGGGTGATAGATTTCCAGGCCGCTGGCGCCAAGGCGCGCTTCGCCGAAGACGCGCATGCGCTGGCCGGGGCGGAAGTGCTGCTTCTGCCCGGCGTAGAAGTGGTAGAAGCGCAGCGTGATCAGGCCGCTGCCGTCGGAGAATTTCACCACGAAGGAGGTGCGTCGGCCGGTGACGACCTCGGCGGCCAGCACGTCGCCTTCCAGCAGGGCGCTGCGGCCGATGGCCAGCCCGGCGATGGGGGTGATGTGGCTGCGGTCTTCGTAGTCGCGCGGCAGGTGGAACAGCAGGTCCTGCACGGTGCTGATGTCCAGCTTCGCCAGTTTCTGCGCCACGGCGTCGCCGACGCCCTTGAGGTGATGCAGGGCGGTATGGGCCAGGACTTCCATCAGACGGACCGGCTGCCGGGCACGGTCAGCGCGGCCAGGCCGTCCAGCAGCGCCTGCACCGCCTGCGGCCGGGGGAAGCGCCGCCGCCAGACGGCGATGATGTCGCGGCCGGGCGCGGGGTTCACGTCGATGGCGCAGAGGCTGTCATTGAGCAGGTAGGGTTCGCCAATGGCGGGGATCAGTGTCAGGCCGAGGCCGTTGGCCACCATGTGCCGCAGCGTTTCCAGCGAATTGCCGTTGGAGAGGCGGGCATGGCTGACCGGGCAGGCGGAGAGGATCTGGTCGCGGAAGCAGTGGCCTTCGCCCAGCATCAGCATCGGCGCGTCGTCCAGTTCGGCGGCGCTGACCTCGGCGCGTTCGGCCCAGGGATGGCGGCGCGGCAGCAGCAGGCGGAAGCTTTCGTGGAACAGGGTGCGGCTGTGCGTTTCCGGCAGGTCTTCGTCGGTGGCGATCAGGATCACGTCCAGTTCCCCGGCGGAGAGCTTTTCGGTCAGGACGTGGGTGTAGTTTTCTTCGAGATAGAGCAGCAGCGCCGGGGCGCTTTCGTGCAGCGCGGGCACCAGCGTCGGGAACAGGTAGGGGGCGACGGTGAAGATGGCCCCGAGGCGCAGCGGCTGGGCGAATTCGTCGCGTTCGGCGCGGGCCATGTCCTTCAGCAGCGCCGCTTCCTGCAACACCCGTTGCGCTTGCGCGACAATGCGTTCCCCGGCGGGCGTCACCAGCACTTCGTGGCGGTGGCGCTCGAACAGGCTGACATCCAGTTCGTCTTCCAGCTTCTTGATGGCGATGCTGAGCGTCGGCTGCGAGACAAAGCAGGCGGCGGCGGCGCGGGCGAAGTGTTTCACCTCCGCCAGCGTGACGAGGTAGCGCAAATCGGTTAGGGTCATGGAGTGGAATGCGTTCCGGTTTTTTCTCACTTTAACATACTGAATTCCGTCAATTTATGGCAAATGTGCTGATTATCGGCTGCGGCGACACCGGCGGTCGTCTCGCGGTGTTGCTGGCCGGGGCCGGGCATGGGGTCACCGGCGTCCGCCGCTCCGCGCACGCCCTGCCGGGCGTGACGATGTTGCAGGCCGACATTACCCGACCGTTCCGGCTGGATATTGCCCCGCCGGATTATGTCTTCATCCTGCTCAGTCCCGGCGAATCCAGCCGCGAGGCTTACGACCGCTGTTTCCTCGGCGGGCTGGAAAACCTGCAGGCGGCGCTGGGCGGGGCCGTGCCGCGCCGGGTGTTCTTCGTGTCGTCGACCAGTGTTTACGGCGAGTCGGCGGGCGAGTGGGTGGATGAGGCGACGCCGCCGCGTCCGGCCGGGTTCAACGGCGAGGTGCTGTTGCAGGCGGAGGCGCGGGCGGCGGCAGCCTGGCCGGCGGTGTCGGTGGTGCGCTTTGCCGGGATTTACGGCGAGGGACGGTTGCGGCTGTTGCGTTGGGTGCAGGCGGGGCGGCCGGTCGACCCGGCGCTGTGGAGCAACCGCATCCATGTGCAGGACGCGGCGCGGCTGCTGGCCTTCCTGCTGGAGCGCGATCTGGCGGAGCAGCCTCTGGAGCCGCTGTATCTGGGGGTGGACGACCTGCCGGTGTTGCAGGCGGAGGTGCTGGACTGGCTGGCAGCGCGGCGCGGACTGCCGCCGGTGCCGCGTCAACCGGCCGGTGACGGCGGGCAGGGGCGGCGGATCAGCAATGGCCGGATCCGGGCGCTGGGTTTCCGTCCGGTGTTTCCGGATTACCGGGCGGGGTATGGTTCCATCGTTGCGTGATGCCCGTCACCTGACGGCTAAAAGGGCTTCCGGTGATCCCCTGAATGCCGCTGTCCTGTCGGAATCCCGCCGCCGGTTGACCGGGATTCCGACTAGAATGTGTACAAACTAAAAATGGCGGTATGACGCCGCGCAGAGGATGTGATGACGGATATTTTCGGCACTTCCGGGGATGACACCCTGACCGGCTCCAGCGGCGCGGATACGCTTTATGGCTATGACGGCAACGACCGGCTGGATGGCCTGGACGGCGCGGATACCCTGATCGGCGGGCTTGGCGACGATATCTACACGGTGGATGCGCTGGATACGGTCCAGGAGCTGGCGGGTGAAGGCACGGATACGGTCGTGACCGCGATCAGCTATACGCTGGGGAGCTTCCTGGAAAATCTGGTGCTGACCGGCACCGATGCCGTCAATGGCACCGGCAACAGTCTGGACAATCAACTGACGGGCAACGATGCGGACAACGTGCTGGATGGCGGAGCGGGGCTGGATACCGTCATCCTGACGGGACGCATGTCGGACTTCGTCTTCAGCGCGGGGCTGACCGGGCAGCTGACGGCTGTGGCGTCCGGCGTTACCGGCGGTACGGATACGCTGCTGAACGTGGAAGTCCTGTCCTTCAACGACAGTACCTGGAAAGTGGACATGACCGTCCTTGGCGTCATGACCATCAACGGCTCTCCTGTTGACGACAGTTTCGATTTTTCATTATCGCAGGCCGCGCTGGTCATTAACGGGGGGTTGGGATCGGATATCCTGACGGGCGGCGGCGGCAACGATTCCCTCTATGGCGGCTCCGGTTCGGATGCGCTGCAGGGCGGCGCCGGCAACGACCTGCTCAGCGGGCTGGACAGCATCACGCAGTCCTCGGACACCCTCGCGGGCGGTGCGGGCGACGATACCTATCTGATCGACGCCAGCGATGTCATCCAGGAGTTTTCCGGCGGCGGTACCGACACCGTGCAGGTGGCGTTTTCCTATACCTTGGTCACGAACGTTGAAAACGGCATCCTGCTGGGCAGCGGCGACCTGTCCCTGATCGGCAACACCCTGAATAACCGGCTGCAGGGCAACAGCGGCGCCAATTATCTGGCCGGGGCGCAGGGCAATGATGTCTATGTGATTGATGCCCTGGATACGGTGTTCGAAAACTTCAACGCTGGCATTGACACGGTCGAGGCGGGGTTCAGCTATACGCTGGGCGACAACGTGGAAAACCTGGTGCTGACCGGAACCGGCAATATCAACGGCACTGGTAATGATCTGGATAACGTCCTGACCGGTAATGCCGGTAGCAATGTACTGGCCGGGGGGCTGGGCAACGATACTTATTACGGCGATGCGGCGGATACGCTGGTGGAAAATGCCGGCGAGGGCGTCGATACCGTCCATGCCGCCCGCAACTACACGCTGCAGGCCAATTTCGAAAATGCCGTGATGGATAGCGGTCTGGCCCTCATGCTGACCGGCAACGAGCTCAACAATGTCCTGACCGGCGGTGACGGGGACAACACCCTGAATGGCGGTCTGGGCGCGGACACGATGGCGGGCGGGGCAGGGAACGACACCTACTATGTCGACAACACCGCGGATGTGGTGCAGGAAGCGGCGAACAGCGGGCAGGATCAGATTTTTTCGTCAGTCTCCCTGATTGCCGCCTCCGGTGTGGAAAACCTGACGTTGACGGGAACGTCGTCGCTGACCGGGGTCGGCAACAGCCTGGACAATCTGCTGACCGGCAATAGCGGCAATAACCGCCTTTCCGGTCAGGATGGCAATGACACCCTGGACGGCGGTGTCGGCCGGGATACGCTGGAAGGCGGTCAGGGGGATGACACGTTCATGGTCGATTCCTCGCTGGACGTGCTGGTCGAACTGGCCGGGGAAGGCTACGACACCGTCTTCGCCGCCGCCGCCATTACCCTGTCGGCGAATATCGAGAAGGTCGTTCTGACCGGAACGGCCACCAATGCGACTGGCAATGCCGTTGATAATCTCCTGATCGGCAATGCGTCGGCGAATTCCCTGAACGGCCTGTCCGGCAACGACACGCTGGACGGCGGCTTGGGCAACGACACCTATTTCGTGGATTCGGCGGGCGATGTTGTCATAGAACAGCCAGACGCTGGTGTGGATCGGGTGTACTCGGTATTGAGTTATACCTTGGGATCAAATCTGGAGGCCTTGACGCTTCAGGGGTCTGGTGACATCAACGGAACCGGTAACGCCTTGTCAAACACTGTGTACGGGAATGGAGGGAATAACATTTTAACGGGGTTTGAGGGAGATGATACCCTGAATGGAATGGAGGGTAATGACACCATGGATGGAGGCCTGGGTAATGATACCTATTATGTTGACTCGGTTGGTGATGTGGTTATAGAACAAACCGGGGGTGGTGCTGATCGTGTTTACTCCCTGTTGAGTTATACATTGGGAGCGAATCTTGAAACCTTGTCCCTGCAAGGTACTGCTAATATCAACGGGCAGGGGAATAGTTTGTCGAATGTTATCTATGGGAATGCTGGAGATAACCTGCTTTCCGGGCTGGATGGCGACGACACATTGAATGGGCAGGCCGGCAACGACACGCTGGACGGCGGCCTGGGGAATGATAGCTATTATGTTGATTCAGCTGGAGATGTTGTGATTGAGCAGGTAGGTTCTGGCACGGATGTAGTCTATAGTTCCCTGAGTTATACTCTACCCGCAAATGTTGAGGTGTTGTATTTGCAAGGCAGAGCTGATCTTGGCGGAATGGGGAATGAAACTTCCAATATTCTCTATGGAAATGCCGGAAATAATCAGTTGTTTGGTCTGGATGGTAATGACACTTTGTTTGGTCTTGCGGGAAATGACAGCCTGTATGGTGGAAATGGTAATGATACATATTATATTGATTCGGTGGGTGATCTGATAGTGGAGCAGGTTGGTTCAGGCTATGACTGGGTTTATAGCCAGGTTGGCTACACTCTTGCAGATAATGTTGAGGGCTTGGTGTTGCAGGGCGCTTCTGATCTGAGCGGTGTGGGTAATCAACTTTCAAACATTATTACCGGAAATAAGGCTAATAATGTCTTGATAGGTCTGGATGGCAACGACACCCTAAATGGCATGGAGGGGGCAGACACCCTGGATGGAGGCATAGGGAATGATACATATTATGTGGATTCTTCGGGTGATGTTGTAATAGAGATGCTTGATGCCGGCATTGACCGCATATATACGTCAATTAGCTATAGCTTAGGGGAGAACCTGGAGAATCTTATTTTTCTGGGCACCGCTAATTTGACCGGTGATGGAAATGAACTCTCAAACTCCATCACAGGTAATGACGGCGACAACATCTTAACTGGATTTGCAGGCAATGATACTTTGAACGGCCTGTCTGGCAACGATACGATGGATGGCGGCCTGGGCAACGACACCTATTTCGTGGATTCGGCGGGCGATGTTGTCATAGAACAGCCAGACGCTGGTGTGGATCGGGTGTACTCGGTATTGAGTTATACCTTGGGATCAAATCTGGAGGCCTTGACGCTTCAGGGGTCTGGTGACATCAACGGAACCGGTAACGCCTTGTCAAACACTGTGTACGGGAATGGAGGGAATAACATTTTAACGGGGTTTGAGGGAGATGATACCCTGAATGGAATGGAGGGTAATGACACCATGGATGGAGGCCTGGGTAATGATACCTATTATGTTGACTCGGTTGGTGATGTGGTTATAGAACAAACCGGGGGTGGTGCTGATCGTGTTTACTCCCTGTTGAGTTATACGTTGGGAGCGAATCTTGAAACCTTGTCCCTGCAAGGTACTGCTAATATCAACGGGCAGGGGAATAGTTTGTCGAATGTTATCTATGGGAATGCTGGAGATAACCTGCTTTCCGGGCTGGATGGCGACGACACATTGAATGGGCAGGCCGGCAACGACACGCTGGACGGCGGCCTGGGCAACGACGCCTTGATCGGCGGCGCGGGCAATGACACCTATCTCCTGCGTCGCGGCGATGGCGTGGACACGGTGACGGATACGGACGCAACGGCGGGCAACAGCGACCTGCTGTGGTTCAACGACGGCACGGTGGCCCATGACCAGATCTGGCTGCGGCATGTGGGTAACGACCTGGAGGTGAGCCTGCTGGGCGGAACGACGAAGGCGGTGGTGAAGGGATGGTACGCCTCGGCGGACAACCGGGTGGAGACGATCCGCGCCGGTGACGGCCTGAGCCTGTCATCATCGTCGGTGGAGAATCTGGTGAGCGCGATGTCGTCGTTCGGCAGCCGCCCGGGAGGCTCGACCAGCCTGACGACAGCGGAGCATGCGGCGCTGGATAGCGTGATTGCCGCCAACTGGAGTTGACGGTTACGGCCATGAAAAAGCCCGGCATCAAGCCGGGCTTTTTCATGGCGTCCGCCGGGGCATTCAGCCGCCCAGCACCACCACGCCGTCCATTTCCACCAGCGCGCCGCGCGGCAGCGAGGCGACGCCGACGGCGGCGCGGGCCGGATAGGGCTGCACGAAGTAACGCGCCATGATTTCATTGACCAGCGCGAAATTGCCCAGATCGGTCAGGAAGATGTTCAGCTTGACGATGTCCTTCAGGCCGCCGCCGGAGGCTTCACACACCGCCTTCAGGTTGTCGAACACCTGCACGATCTGGGCTTCAATGCCCTCGCGCAGCTGCATGGTCTGCGGGTCCAGCGCGATCTGGCCGGACAGGTAGACGGTGTCGCCGGTGCGCACGGCTTGCGAATAGGTGCCGATGGCGGCCGGGGCGTGGGGGGTGCTGATGATGAGGCGGGACATGGCGGCTCCTGGGAAAGCGGGTTGCGAGTCCCGCATTATTGCAGCATGAAGGTCTTGTATTCCAGTGACTCCAGCACCCGGTCCAGAAAACGGAAGCCGAGCATGATGGTGATGGTCAGCGCCGCCGCAATGCCATAGCCGTAGAACTCCGGCCCCAGCCACAGCGTCAGGGCGGTGAAGGCGGCGTTCAGCGTCACGAACAGGCCGGTCAGGAACAACACGATCCAGCGGTTGTCGAGATAGAAAAAGACGTTGATCACGCCCAGCAGCACCACCTGCAAGCCTGCCGAAATCAGGTTGATGAACAGCAGCGGCAGGTACAGCGGCGAGATGCCCAGCTGCTCCAGGATCCACGGCCCGGCAATGAACAGGCCCAGCGCGGCGATGGTCTGGATCTTGATGATCTGGTAGATGCCCTGGCGCACGGTGTAGACCATCTCGTTGCGCATGTCCTCGATGAATTCCAGCGAACCGCCCGAGCGCACGGCGTCAAAGAACTTGTCGTAGTATTCGACAAAATCGGTTTCCATCTTCACCAGGAACACCGCCATGCCGGGGATGATCGACAGGTAGGCCAGAAACACCGGGATATCGTAGATCACCGAGGCGCGCAACGGCCCGATCACGGCGTGGCTGGTCGGGTCATAGAACCAGAACATGAACTTGTCCAGCCACACGCCCAGGTTATAGAAAAAGCCCACCCCGACCAGGGTCGGGTAGAGGTAGCGCTTTTCGAAGAAGCGGAACTCCAGGAAATGATCGGAGGGATAGTTGCGCAGGATCAGGATCACCATGCCGGTCAGCAGCACGAACTGGCCGAGGACGAAGCCGCCCAGCAGGCCTTCCAGCCCGAACGGTCGCAGCAGCAGCGCCAGGGCCACGGTGGCGCTGTAACCGACGCCGAACAGGCTGACGATGGCCTTGTAGTGCTTCATCCCGGACAGGAAGATGGTGGCGATCCAGATATCGCACATCACCACAAAGCCCGCCAGCATCAGCAACCGGTACATCAGGGTTTGTTGCGGAAACAGGAAGGCGATGGCCGGCGTCGCCAGCAGTCCCGCTGCCAGCGTCACCCACAGCAAGAGCCCGTTGAAGTTGGGCAGGATGATGTCGGCCTTCTTTTCGAACAGCCGGTCGGCGGTGAAGCGGGTGAACGCCAGTTGCACGAAGCCGGTCAGGATCAGGCTGAGCGAGATCAGGTAGGTGACGCTGACCTGGAACTGGGTGATCAGCGAGTCCGGCACCACCACCGACAGACTGAGCACGCCAATCACCAGAATGCCGAGGATGGACAGCACCCACGGTCCGGAGCTGATGATGCCCGCGTAGGTGTAAGCCTGCATGACGCCGATCAGGCTGTCGCGCTTCAGCAGCTTGCGCAGTTCAAAACCGATTCCGGCCATCAGCGTTTCTCCGTGGCGGCTGCGGGGGGCAGGGGCGGCGATTCATCCAGCGCCGTGCGGTAGACTTCGCGATAGCCCGCGAACATCTGCTCCTGCGTGTAGTAACGCTCCACGCGGGCAATGCCGGCGGCCTGGGCGGCCCGCCAGGCCTCGGGGTCATCGAGCAGCCGGATGATGGCCTCGGCCAGCGCCTGCGGATCGGCAATGCCGACGATCTGTCCGGCGAGGCCCAGTTCCCGGTCGGGGCCTTCCAGCCCTTCCACCAACTGGCGGCACGAGCCGACATCGGTGGCGACGCAGGGAACCCCGGCGGCATAGCCTTCCAGGATCACCAGCGGCAGCGCCTCGGAAATGGAGCTCAGCGCCAGCACGCCGACTTGCGGCAGCAAGTCGTCAATGCGTTGGAAACCCAGAAACTTGACCGTGTCGGTCAGCCCGAGACCGGTCGCCAGGGTGTGGCAGTCACGGGCATAGGCGGGGTCTTCGTCTTCCGGTCCGGCAATCCAGGCCTGCACGTCGGGCAGGCGGTTGGCGACGGTGCGCATGGCGCGGATGAAGGTCTTCACATCCTTGATCGGCACCACGCGTCCGATCAGGCAGACCGTGCGCGGCACGCCTTCCGGACGTCTGGCCCGTACCCGTTGCAGGGCGGGCAGGTTGATGCCGTTGGGAATGTTCTCGGTGCGTTCGGCGGGCGCGCCGTCCTGAATCTGGCGCAGGCGGTTGGCTTCGTACAGGCTGATGATGCGGCTGGCGTTGGCGTAGCATTCCCGGCCCAGCGCTTCAAAGAACCGCACCCACAGGTTGCGGAAATAGGCCACTTCCGAGGTGTCTTTTTCCAGCACGCCGCGGTTGTCGCGGATCCATTCCGCCTGGAACAGGTCGATCTTGCGTTCCTTGGTGTAGATGCCGTGCTCCGACAGCAGCAGCGGCCGCCCGGTCATCACTTTCAGCAAGGCCCCCAGAAATCCGGCGTAACCGGTGGAGATGGTGTGGTAGGCGCGCACCGGAATGAAACGGTCGGCAATGTCCATCAGCCGCCACAACGGCGCGTGCATGATGCGCACGGTCCAGAAGTAATCGACAAAGGAGGGGTCGGTGCAATGGGCGCGGTATTGTTCGGTAATGAAGTTCCACGACTCGCGGCTGTACAGGAAATCTTCCTCGCGGTAAGCGCCGCGCGCGCGGTGGCTGAGGATGCGGCCGATCATCGACGGGCAGCCGCCCGCCGCCGGAGGATTGCGGTATTGTTCATGCAGCGCCCGCACTTCGCGGAAGACGGCGGCGTCGCCCGGACGGCTGACCACCGGCGGCTTTTCGCGGCCGTCATGCAGGTAGTGGGTTTCCAGGTGCACCACGTTGTCGGGCAGCTCATAGCGCATGTCGCCGTAGTCTTCCGGACGGCTGCCGATGAAGCACAGCGCGAAAGTGAACTCCGGAAAACCGCGGATGATCTGGTTGACCCAACTGGAGACGCCGCCGCTGACGTAAGGGAAAGTCCCTTCCAGCAACAGGCCGATATCGGCTTGGGTGCCTTGACGGACAATGGTCATGCCGACGGCCCTCCCTGACCCCAGAATCCGGCGGACAGCTGCATGGCGCGGGATTTTCCGTCGGGGCGCAGTTCGCGCATGATTTGACGGGTGGTGTCGAAGTCGCCGCGCTTGAAGGCCAGTTCGGCCAGATAGGGCGCGGCCCGCACGCGGGGAAAGCCCTGGCGGATGGCGGTGGCGAAGGCCCCGGTCGCGCCATTGTAGTCCCCGGCCAGCAGGCGCATGCGTCCGGAAATGACCCAGAGGCCGGTATCGCGCACCTTGTGCGCCAGCGCCTCGCGACAGAAATGGCGCACCTGTCCCAGCGCATAATCGCGCATGTCGCCCTGCACCAGTTCCTGGTAGATCAGTTCCCAGTAAAGCTCGGCCAGTTCGCGGGCGGCCAGATAGCGCGACTCGGTGTCATTCGCGGCGGCCTCATGGCGGCGCAAGGCCTGTTCGATGCGCTGGGTCAGTTGTTGCTCGCGGGCGTCGAGCATGCCGTAGGCCAGCAGCCGCAAGTCATCGGCGCTGTCGCTCATCGCTTCGCGCAGGATGCCGGAAGATTGGCGGGTCGGCACGTTCTGCAAGGCCAGCAAGGCTTTCATCCGCAGCTCCAGCGGTGCGCCGGTATCGCTGATCTGTTGTCGCACCCGACCGGAGCGCCAGCCGCTGACCGGTGTCTTCTTCGGCAGTTCGTAATGCGGCGCGGCCACCGCCTCGAAATCCTCGCGGCGGTGCAACTGCGGCATCCACGCCGCCGCCATGGCGCCGACGGCAAATCCCATCAGCCCCAGTACCGGGATAAAGAAGCAGAGGCTGAACAGCAAGACCAGCACCCAGTTGCGCGGTTGCCGGTACTGCTCCGGCATCAGGCTCCAGGCCAGCGGCGTGATGCAGGCGCAGGCCAGCGCATGCAGGGCGAAATACTGGAGCAGCACCCCCAGTTCGCGGGAGCTCAGCAGGATCAGGGCGACAGCGCTCAGTTCCAGGGAGACGGCCGCCATGCCCAGCTTGACGTTGGGGCTAGCCATGGTGTGCGGTCTCCAGTTGGCAGCGGTCCAGCAGGGCGTGCAGCAACTCGGCCGGCTGCTGGTCGCCGATGCGCTTGGCATGGACGATCACGCCCGACTCGGCCAGGCTGCGATAGCCGAACAAATCCTTCAGCCACTTTTCGGTGCGCAGGAAGTAGCCGGTGACGGCGGCCTCATCGTCCAGCGGCATGACGGTCAGCAGGATGTCGCGGTCGGGCAGGTGCAGATCCCAGATAATGTCCATCTGCCGCCGCTGGCGTCGCGCTTCCGCCGCCAGATCATGCCGGTGCGCCGACTCCGGCACCACCAGCGCGGCAATGCTGGAGCGCAGGCCGCTGATGCGGAACAGATGGTCCAGCCGCAGCACTTCCGCGCCGAATTCCATGGGGCACTCCTGGCCCAGCAGCAGTTGCAGCACCTCGAAGCTGGCTTCGGGAATGCCGATGCTGTCGCTGTAGTAGCCCAGGATCACGTTCAGGAACTGCAGCGTTTCGGCGTTCAGCGACAGGAACGGCAGCCGCTCCACCACCAGGATGCCGAAGCAGCGGCCGTCCGCCGCCAGCAAGGGCGCCGCCACCAGGTAGGCAGTGCGGGCGTGCTGGAGCGAGTCGGTCTGGATATGGCTGAGCTCCCGGCAATCCAGCGCGTAGCTCACCAGCGGGTCGCTGGCGTTCAGGGGGGAAACTTCGCCCAGCACGGCGGCGGGGCGGGTTTCCACCCGTCCGTCGGTCACGCTGTGCAGGCTGGCCACTTCCAGCTGGCAGTTCTGGCTGAGCAGGTTCAGCAGCGTTGCCGCTTCCGGCAGGTCGTGCGGGTTGCGCACGGGCTCATCGGCCAGCGCCCGGCGCATGGCGGCCAGCGAATCCCGCAGCGTCAGCGGCTTCACCAGCAAGTCCTGCTCCAGCCGCTCATGGGACAGCCGCAGCAGGTAGTGTCGCCGGGTCAGCGATTCCAGTCGTTCATTGAGGTAGACGTTGGCCTCGCGCACCCGTTGCAGCCTTGCGGTCCAGACATCCGAGAATTCGCCCGCCACCAGGCTCAGCACCAGCCCTCCCATGAAGTACGAGGAAGGAAACGGGATCGCCGCCGGCGTCACCCACTGATGCAGCACCCAGGTCAGCGCCATCAGCCCGACCGACCCGAAAGCCGCCAGCGTGCCATAGCGCAGCGCCAGCACCGTGCAGACCAGCCACAGCCAGGGAAAGGCCAGCTTGGTCAGCAGCGGATCGTCCGGGTGCGACCACGTCGCCAGCATCAGGCTGCCGATGGTAAAGCCGAGTACTTCGTAGACGGCCTGCCGGCTGTATTGCTTGGGCGCAAACCATGCGGCGAGACGGCCGGGAGTCAGGGTGGGCATACGCGGGTTTCCTGTGGCCAAGGGATTAACGGGCGGGGACCAAGGCCTGGTCCAGCAACTCGTTGACCACTTTCTGGGCGACGCCGCTGACCGCCTCGCGGCTCCAGCCGGTACGGGCGGCGCTGCCGCTCCAGATCACCTGGCCGGTGGACAGGTCGGTGACGGACAGGGTGATGCCGGCGGCGGGTTCGCCGTCCAGTCCCACCTTGTAGCGCCACTCATCCACACTGCCCGCCACGACATAGCGGGCTTGCTGTTCCCGGGCCCAGGCCATCGCCTTTTCCTGGGCGGCGCGGTCGGCTTGGTCAAACAGGGCGTCGCCGCTGCGCGCGGCGGGATAGACGCTGAGGTTGCGCACGCCGTGCACCCGCAGCAGGCTGGCGGTCAGGCTGTCCAGACGCGCCCCGGCCTGCGGGGTTTCGGTGTTGTTGACGGCGGGAGCCAACGCCCATGCCGCTTGCAGATCAACCCCCGGCGAGCGGGTGGTGGAGACCGTGGCGCAGCCGGTCAGGCCGGCGGCGAGCCAGGTGATGGCCAGCAATTTCGCGGTTTTCATGATTCTATCCTCGGGTGCTTCATCATCAGTAAAAAATCCGGTAGTCGAGCCGCAGTTCGCGGGTGTCGTTGCCCTGGTTCAGCCCGGAACGGTCTGCGCGGAACTGCAGCTGCAGGCTGTCTCCGCCCAGGACCGGGCCATGCAGCCCCAGTTCCAGCCGGTAGCCGTTGCCGCTGTTGTCCGAGCGGTTGAAGCCGATTTCGCCGAAACTGCGCCAGCCGCGCGCCAGGCGGTCCTCGGGCAATTGTCCGAAGGCCCAGGCCAAGGCCCACTGCCGATAGTCCGCGGGCATGAAGAACCGGCTGTCGATGACAGTTCCGGCGGGAATCAGTGCGGCGGTCAGCGGAGACACCGTGTTGGCGTCGTCGCTGAACTGCCCGACGCCCAGTTGCAGTTTCAGAACCTGATCCGGTTGCGCGGCGAACAGCCGGAAACCGGTATCGATCGCCATGACGCGCCCCCGTCCCAGACCCTCGCCGGTCTGGGCCTGATAGCGGTGCTGTTCCAGCCGGGCGTTGACCGACAAGCGCCCATCGGGCGTCCAGCGCAACCCGGCGACCGCGCGGTTGTCCATGCCCGCCAGATGCATCGCCAGGCTGTCTCTGCTGCCGCCATGACGGTCCAGCAGCCAATCCAGCGCCAGTGTCCGGTCCATCGTGTAATCCTGGGAAACGCGGAATCCGTTATTGGCGGCCACGCCATCCAACCCGTGCAGGCCGAAATGCCAACGGCTGCGCGGCGTCTGACGGTTCAATCCCACCGACCATTCGCGGCGCGCGGCGGGCTCGGTTCCCCATAGGCCCTGATCCCGGCGCGATGCACGTTCATCGTCAATCGCGAAGACCAGGCGGTTACGGTCGTCCAGCGGCATATTTCCGCCCAGGGCGACACCGCTCAGGTCCAGTCCGCTCTGGCGGCCGCGTCGTGACTGCACATCCAGCCGTCGGCCGTTGGCGGCGCCCAGACGGGTGAAACGGTGATGCAATTCGTCATCGTCCGGCGCTTCATCCTCCAGCGTGCGGAAGGCCAGGTCGGTTGCCAGCCGGTTACGTTGCAAGCGTTCGGCCGCCTCCAGCCGGTCATAGACGGGCAGCTCTTCCACCCGCTGGTTCAATAATGCATCCATGGCTCCGCGATCCCCGGCGGTCAGCGCAAAGCCCAGGTCGGCCCAGCCCGGCAGCGGTTGTGCGGCGGAGGTTTCCGCCGCCAGAGCCATGGCGCTGTCCGTCGCCTCGTGATTCAGCAGCCAGCCCAGCATCAGGTCGCGGCTGAAGGTGTCCGGCGCGGCGCGGCGGCGGGCGGTCAGCTGCCGCCAGGCGCGGTCGGGCAGCATGCGCGGCAGATTCAGCGCCAGCAGGGCATCCTGCAGCTGCTGCCGTCTTTCCGGGCTTTCGGCGTCCAGATATCCGCCGGCGCGGGCGAGGATCAACCGTCGCAGCCGCTCGGCCGCTTCGGGTTGATTGACGGCCTGGAGGGTGTCGGCCAGCGCCAATGCCGCCAACGCATCTTCAGGGTGGCGTTGCTGCCAGGCCAGTTGATAGGGCAAGGCGGTCGCCGGTTGCCGCAAACGTTGCCAGCCGGCAATCCAGGCCGGCCACAGCGCTTCGCTCCGGCGGGCCAGCGTATCCCGCGATACCAGCAATTGCCGCAAGGCCGGGGCGTCATCCTGCGCCAGCAAGACCCCGGCCAACCCCTGGGTCAGCCGGACCGACGCCGGTGACAGTTGCAGGCCTTGACGGTAATCGCGCCTGGCGTCCGCCAGACGGCCCCGCAGCCAGTAATAGCGGGCGCGTTGTTCCAGGAAGGCCGGATTTGCGGACAGACGGGCGCTTTCCACGGCGCTCAGTCCGTCCAGAAAACCGTCAATTGCCGTCCAGGCATGCTCGGACTGCCACAGCGACAGCGCGTTGATCGCGCCGTTATCCCGGCCGAAGCGCCGGTAGAGCCGCTCCTGCATGCCTGCGGCCGCGAGCGGATCGCTATCCTGCAACAGGGAGGCATAGTTCCAGAGGTCGCTTTCCCCGTCCTTGCCTTGGGCTACCAGGACCTGATAGGCGCGGCGGGCGGTCTCGCCGTCATTCAGCAGACGCGACAGATCCGCGTAGGTCTGCCAATAGCCCGTCGCCGCGACCGGCATGCGCGGTTCGACGGCGGCCAGCCCGGCGCGCGCCTCGGCCAGTTGTCCGCGCCGGTATTGCAGCGAGGCGCGCCGCAACAGCCATCCCTCGTTCGTCGGTGTCCTGGCCAGCAGACGGCTCAGGGCGGCAATGGCGGCTTCGTCCTGGCCGCTGCGTTCGGCGAGCGTGGCTTCGGCCTCCAGCACCACCGATCCTGCCTGCCGGTTCTCCAGGGTTTTCAGGAACGCCAGTCCGGCTTCGGGCCTGCCCAGGCGCTCGTAAGTCTCGATCAGCCTCAGCAGGGTATCGCGGTCGCCGGGCCGTTGTCCGGCCAGCCGCTGGCGATAGGCCAGCAGCGCTTCGTCATCCAGCAGCATCGGCGCCAGCCGTCCCACGGCGGACCAACTTTCCTCGCTGCCGCCCAGCCGCGCCAGCTTCAGCCATGCGGCCAGCGCCTCGGCCGGTTGCCCCACCCATTCCGAGACCTGGGCGTAGCGCTTCAGCCAGACGGGGTCCGAAGGGCGCTCCGCAACGGCTTTACGCGCCACTTGCCAGGCGGCGGGCAATTTGCCGCCCGCCACATAAACCTCAAAACCCAGGGTATAGCGGGTATTTTCAAACGGCGTTTGCGGGATGCCCGCCTGTTCCTCCAGCGGCGCGGCGGCCAGCGCCGGACCGCACAGGCCCAGTAACAGGATCGCCCGACAGGATTTCATGGCGTGATTCCAAAGGGGTGAATGCGTTGCTTCAGGAGCAGCGCGACATAGTATTCGGCCAGATCATGCCGGTTGGCGGCCAGCGCCAGCCGCGCCATCGCTTCCAGCAGGATCGGATCATTTTCCAGCAGGGCCTGGTGTTGGGTGGCGGCCTTGAAGGCTTCCGCAGGCTGGTTCCCGGCCTGAAAAAAGCGCAAGGCCTCCAGGAAGAGCGCGCGCGTCTGCGCGGCGTCGGGATGCAAACGCAAGCTCATCAGCAGGATCCGGGCCGCCAGCACCGGATTGTTTTCCGCCAGCGCCAGGTTGGCCGCCCGCCGGTACCAGTCAGCCTGCTGCGGGCGGTCGCTGAAAATCAGCCGCATGTACAGCCGCCGCGCCAGCGTGGTTTCTCCCAGCGCCTGGGCCCGTTCCGCAAAGTGTTCCAGCCGGTCCTGGAAGGCCGGCTCCAGCGACAGCGTGCGCAAGGTCTCCAGGAATTCGCTCTGGCGGCGCAGGAAGGTCGAGCTGTTCGCAGGCGTTGTCCACAGGAAGCGCTCCAGCAGATCCAGGTGCAGCATGGCGGTGCGGAAGCGGTCCTCGGGTTCCAGCGCCGCCGACGATTGCAACAGCGGCGCCAGGGTATGCCATGAACGGTAGATTTCGCCGCTGGCGTAGAGGTGCGATGCCAGCTGCAGCCGGACATGTTCGTCCTCCGGCTTGGCCCGCAGCCAGGCCATGAGGTAGGCGATGGTCAGCGAGTCGCTGGTCGCCGCGTGCTCCAGCCGCCGCTGCAGGATTTGGCCGGGAAACATCATCAGCAGGATCAAGAGCACGGTCAGGCCGAAGACTGCCGTCTGCCCGGGTCCGGAGAAGCGCAGCCGCTGCTCAGCGCGGACAGAGGATCTGGAGCGCAGCGAGATCATGGCGGGCAGTCTCAAGCGTCAGGCGGTCGCCTTGACGGGTGAACGGAAGCGGTTGGTTGTTCCACAGGGGGCGGCACTGCGCGGCATTGGCGAAGCTCAGGCGCAGCGGCGCGTAACCCTGAATGTCCAGGCTCAGGCCGGTGTCCAGCCGCTCCAGCCGGGTGATGCGGGCATTGGCGAACTCCAGGTAGGGCAGGGGCGTGTTTTCACCACCCATCGCCAGCAGGGCATCACCCGTGGTCAGGTGCACGTAGCGGGCGGACGGGCCGGGGGCGGTCCCGGCCACATTCACGCTGCGGCCGAAGTCCGGCAGCCCGGCGGTTGCCGGCAGGCGGACGGTTCGCAGGTCGCCGTTGCCGCGCAGGCGGTATCCCTCCGGCGTGCGCGCCACCACAAAATCATTGAAATCCAGCACCTTGCGGACATATTCGGAGGCGTAAACCGGGTGCAGGGGTTGTGATTCCGCCCAACGGTACACGCTCTCCAGCGCATTCAGGGAGGCGGTCTTCGAGGCGGCGTAGACGTGGTAGTAGATGTCGACCGGCTTGAAGCGGTAGGGCGTTTCGGTCAGCTCGAAGGTTTCGATGACGCGCCGGTAGCCATAGAACGGCCCGGTCCACAGGTTGGTGTAGACGTTCTCGTTCTGGTTCGGGGCAAACACCTGATAGAGGCCTTCGCCGCGCGGCAGGCCGGGTCCGGCGATTCGGGTCCAAGAGTTCTGGGTGCGGGTGATGGTGGTTTCACCGCCATTCATGTTCAGGACTCGGGCGCGGACGGTTTCTGCCAGCGACTCGGGTGTGCTGACGCAGTTCCCGGTCCACAGGAACAACTTCACCGGTTTGGCGGCCGGCGTCAGCCGCCGGTTGATGTAGTTGATCGAACCAGCGATTTCACGGTCGGCGCGGTATTCATAACCGGGGATCGGCAGGTGATAGCTTTCGCCGTTGTCCAGATTGCTTTCCGCCTTGCCCCAATTGAAGGGATGGGAAAAGGAGTGGCTGGCCGCTTCTACCCACGGCAGGCTGAAAATATCCCGGGCCACGGCTTCCAGGGAGGGCGAGCGCGCCGGATACAGGCCGGCCGCACCGGTCTCGCCCTCAATCACCGAAAAGGTGGTCGGCAGGGAGTGTTTTTTCAGGATGACATCCCGCAATACCTCGCCGCTGGCGGGGGCGCCGGGTCGCTCCGCCGCGCTGGCAAAGCCGTCGCCGTCAATATGCACCATCAGCAGGCGACGCCCGTTTTCCGTGGTGATATCGGGGACCGGAACGCGGCTGTCCAGCTTCAGGGCCTGTTGCAGGAAGGTCAACGGATTCAGGTGCCAGCGCTCGCCGTTGTCCTGGCCCGGCAGCGAGCTGACCGTGTAGGGCGCCAGGACAAAGCCGCCCCAGGGGGTCAGCGCGGCGGGATGGAACAACTGCCCGGCCGAGGAGATGATGCCCAGCAGGGGATGAGCGGCCCCCCGCAGGCGCAGTGGTGGAATTTCCCCGGCGCGCGGCGTCACCGGCATTTCAAAGCCCATCATGGGGTCTTGGGTCACGATCCGGAAGTCGCCGGCTTTGGCCGCCTCCACGGTCTGCAGCCCCAGGGATTGCAGGAGCGTGCTGTCATACGCCACGCCAAAACGACCGAACACGGCCAGCGGCACGCCGTTGTCCGTTTGCCGCTTCAGCCAGTCGCCATAGCGGGCGGCGTCGGGGAGCTCGTCGCTGTTGATCCAGCTGACGATGCCGGCGTAGCGACCGACCAGCGGCCAGTCCGGCAGCGGCCCGTTTACCGGGACATAGTCCGGCGTCAGCCCCAGCCGGGCCAGCGGCATGCCCAGAAAGCGCTGGACGTCGGCGTAGTGCAGGTCGGGACTTTCCGCCGGGTTGTAGATCACCAGCACCCGGCGCGGCAATACCTCGATATTCCCGACGCCCAACTGGTCCAGCGCGGGAACGCTGACCCAGGGCACATAGCCTTCGCGGCTGAGGCGAGCGGCGGTTTCACGGGCCAGTTCGCGGTTGGCGGCGGGGACATAGTCAATGACCAGAACCGGCTTGCCGAAGGTGTTCCGCGCGACATCCAGTTGCGTCTTGAGCCACTGGCGGTCTTTTTCGGGGACATCGACAAAACGCCGGGCGCTGTTGTCCCAGCCGTGATACAGCGATTCGGCGGCCACCATCCAGATATCGTCATGCACTTCCGGCAGTATTTCGAAGCCGCGGTTCATGATCAGCCGGGCTTCGGGCCAGCGGCTATGCAGGGCATGGACCAGTTGCGCCAGTCCTGCCTCGCGACGACGAAGGTCTGCCGGGGTTCCCCCCAGCAAGTGATAGCTGTCCAGCGTATCCAGAAAAAAACCGCGATAACCCTGCCGCCATAGCGGCGCAAACACCTGATCCAGGACGAAGGACTGCCAGGCCGGATTGGCCGGATCGACCAGGCGGCTGCCCCAGGCGCGATTGCTGCCGGCCAGCACGCCGTCGGGAATGGCCTTGAACCAGGAGCGGGAAGGATGCACTTCCCCCAGGCTGACGTAAGCGAACAGGGCGCTGGCGGGATGCCGGAAACGCGCGGGGTCGGAAACATGATCCGGATCCACCACCGCGACATCAAACGCCCGCAATTCGGCCAGCGGCGGATGGTCGCCGTAATAGAGCGCCACCGAGGGCAGGGCCGCCGCGAGACCGGAGGCGGGCAAGAAAGCCATGCCCCAGAACAGCAGCATTAGCAGGAACGGCCTCAGGGTCATCGTGACAAGGTTCTCGGCGGCATTAGTCCATATATCCATGAAAAGTAGCAGGTAAATAGCCTGTCAGTATCCTAAAAGTGTGGATTACTTCTCATTATAAGGAATGTGATGTTAATTTGACATTAATGTGTCATCGGCTAATGGGCCGTTACGAAGTGGCGCCCTGATTCAGGCGCGGACGCGGGTGACTTTCTCGACGCCGTTGAGGATGCGGATGCGCTTGATGATGCGGGCAAGGTGCACGCGGTTGCGGACGGACAGGTTCAGGCTGATCACCGCATGCTGCGGTCCCTTTTCCTGCATGCTGATGTTGTCGATGTTGGCTTCGTTGGCGGTCACTTCACGGGCAATTTCGGCCAGCATGCCGCGCTGGTTGGCCAGTTCAATGCGCAGTTCGCTGGGGAATTCGCGGTCGATGGCCCCGGCCCATTGCAGCGGCATGCACTTGTCCGGGTTGTCGCGCAGTTCCGCCACCAGGTTGTGGCAGTTGTCGCGGTGGATGACGATGCCCTTGCCGGCGCTGAGGTGGCCGATGATGCTGTCGCCCGGCAAGGGACGGCAGCAGCGCGCGTAGGACACCACCAGGCCTTCGGTGCCGGAAATGGCCAGATGCCGCGCGCCGGGGCGACTGAGCTCGCGTGCGCCTTCCGGCAACAGCCGTCGCGCCACCAGTTGCGGCGCGCGGTTGCCCAGGCCGATATCTTCCAGCAGATCGTCTAGGCAGGTGAAGCCCAGTTCGGCCACCACGTGGGCCACGGTGGCGGCGGGAATGGCGGCGATCTTTTCACCATAGGCCGACAGGGACTTGTCGAGCAGGCGGCGTCCCAGCTCCAGCGATTGCGACTGCTGCTGGTCTTTCAGGTAATTGCGGATGTTCGCCCTCGCCTTGCTGGTAATCACAAAATTGAGCCAGTGCGGGTTCGGCATCGCGCCGGGGGCGGTGATCACCTCGACGGTTTGCCCGGTCAGCAAGGCCAGGCTGAGCGGCGCCAGACGGCCGTCGACGCGGGCGGCGATGCAACCGTTGCCGACATCGCTGTGCACGGCATAGGCGAAGTCGACGGCGGTGGAGCCCTTGGGCAGCGTCAGGATGCGACCCTGCGGCGTGAAGACGTAGACCTCGTCCGGGAACAAGTCGATCTTGACGTTCTCGATGAATTCCAGTGAATTGCCCGCGCTCTTCTGCAATTCCAGCAGCGACTTCATCCATTCGCGGGCGCGGGCCTGCGAGGTATTGCCGGTATTGTCCTTGTACAGCCAGTGCGCGGCGACGCCGTTGTTGGCCATCGACTCCATCGCCTCGGTGCGGATCTGGATCTCGATCGGCACGCCGCGCTGGCCTTTCAGGACCGTGTGCAGCGACTGGTAGCCGTTGGCCTTGGGAATGGCGATGTAGTCCTTGAACTTGCCGGGAATGGGCTTGTACAGGTTGTGCATGATGCCCAGCGCCCGGTAGCAGGCGTCCACCGATTCCACGACAACGCGAAAGCCGTAGACATCCATGATTTCCGCGAAGGATTTCTGTTTTTCCTTCATTTTCATGTAGATGCTGAACATGTGCTTTTCACGGCCCAGCACGCGGGCGGGCAGGCCTTCTTGCTTCAGGCGCTGTTCCAGCGTCTGGCGGATGGTTTCCAGCATATCCTTGCGGTTGCCGCGCGCCACGCCCACCGCCTTGCGGATCAGCGGCGCGCGCATCGGGAACAGCGCTTCGAAGCACAGGTCTTCCAGCTCAACGCGCACCTGATTCATGCCCAGGCGGTTGGCCAGCGGCGCATAGATGTCCAGCGTTTCCTGGGCGATGCGGCGGCGCTTCTCCGGGGCTAGCACGTCCAGCGTGCGCATGTTGTGCAGGCGGTCGGCCAGCTTGACGATGATCACCCGGATATCCTGGGTCATCGCCAGCATCATCTTGCGCAGGTTTTCGGCCTGGGCTTCGGCCTTGGACTGGGTGCGAACCTTCGCCAGCTTGGTGACGCCGTCCACCAGTTCGGCCACATCCTGGCCGAAACGCGCCGCCAGTTCTTCCTTGGAAATGCCGGTATCCTCAATGACGTCATGCAGCAGCGCGGCCATCAGGCTTTGATGGTCCATGTGCATGTGTCCGAGAATGTCGGCGACGGCGAGGGGATGGGTGATGTACGGGTCGCCGTTGCGGCGGAACTGCCCTTCGTGGGCGGCTTTGGAGAAGAGGTATGCGGACTCGACCTCGGCAATCTGCTCCGGCTTCAGGTAGGTCGCGAGGTATTCGCAGAAGCCTGCGAGTCCGGCACTCATCGGAGGAGTCCCCGGCAGGAGAGCGGGGCAGCCGTCACCGGCTGCCGTCCGTCTCAGAAGGCGTTGTCCAGATTGCCCAGACCCATGCCCAGGTTGATGTCCAGAGCGACGTCGTCTTCCGGCTCTTCTTCCTTGGCGTGCAGGATGGAGCGGTCAACCAGACCAGCGGCGATTTCACGCAGCGCCATCACGGTGGGCTTGTCATTGTCCCAGGCCAGCAGGGCTTCCTTGTTGCCCGTGGACAGCTGGCGGGCGCGACGGGCGGCGACCAGCACCAGTTCAAAACGGTTTTCGACTGCACCCAGGCAGTCATCGACGGTAACGCGAGCCATTGAAAAATCTCACCAGCAACAGGGAAAACCTTGAATATACGCAATTTTCAGACCGACAACAAGCTTTGCAGCCGGTCAAGGTGACGGATGGCTTGCAGCTTCTGGCGGTGGCGGGCGGCGCGAACCACGGCCTTCAGGTCGTCCAGCGCGGTGTCAAAGTCGTCGTTGATGACCAGGTAGTCGAATTCGACGTAATGGCTGATGTCTTCCAGCGCCCCGGCCAGCCGGCGGTCGATGACTTCGTCGCTGTCCTGACCCCGGTTTTGCAGGCGCTGGCGCAGCGCATCACGGCTGGGCGGCACGATGAACACGGTCAGCACGTCCGGAAACTGGCGGCGTACTTGCTGGGCGCCCTGCCAGTCGATTTCCAGGATCACGTCGCGGTCGGCGGCCAGCGCCTTTTCGACGTTGGCGCGCGCGGTGCCGTAATAGTTGCCGAAGACCTCGGCATGTTCCAGGAAGCCGCCTTCACCCACGCGCTGCATGAACTCCTCGACGCTGACGAAGTGGTAGTGCACGCCATCCAGCTCACCGGGGCGCGGTTTGCGGGTGGTGTGCGATACCGACACCTCGACGCAGTCAGTGTTTTCCAGCAAGGCGGTGACGAGGGAGGTCTTGCCGGTCCCGGAGGCGGCGGAGATGACAAACAGGGTTCCGGACATGATGGTCTTCAGTAACAGGTGGATGGGGAAGCGGGCAGGGCGCTATTGAACCATATCGGCGGCCGGGACGGCAGCCGCTTCATTCAATGTTCTGCACCTGTTCGCGCATCTGCTCGATCAATACCTTCAGTTCCACTGACGATTGCGAACTGTCGGCGCTGACCGATTTTGCGCCCAGCGTATTGGCCTCGCGGTTCAGTTCCTGCAACAGGAAATCCAGCTTGCGGCCGACCGCGCCGCCCTGCGCCAGCACCCGGCGCACTTCGCGTCCGTGCGCCCGCAGCCGGTCCAGCTCCTCGGCCACGTCGATTTTCTGCGCGAAAATCACCATTTCCTGTTCCAGGCGTTCCGCGTTCAGTTCGCCGCGCACTTCAGCCAGTCGGTCCAGCAGCCGCTGGCGGAAATGGCTGATGATGCCGGGCAGGCGTTCGGCGGCGCGGGCGCATTCCGCCTCGACCGCATCCAGCCGGGTAGCAATCAGCCCGGCCAGCACGTCGCCCTCGCGTCGGCGCATGGCGGTGAAATCGTCCAGCGCGCGGTCGAACAGCGTCAGCGCGGCGGTGGCCAGGGCCTGCATGTCCGGTTCCCGTGCCATGATCACGCCCGGCATGCGCAGGATATCGGCGGCGTTGAGGGGGGCGGTATGGCGGGCCAGCTTGTCGATCTCGGCGGCGGCGTTCACCAGCTGCGCCGCCAGCGCGTGATTGATGTGGATGGTCGACGCCGCTGCCTCGGCGGGTTCGTGACGGAGCCACACATCCACCTTGCCGCGTTGCAGCTTTGCCCGCAGCCGTTCGCGCAGCGGTATTTCCAGGTCGCGGAGGCTGTCCGCCAGCCGCAGCGACGGCTCCAGATAGCGGTGGTTCACCGAGCGGATTTCGCAGACCAGCAGGCCGAAATCGCCGCGGGTTTCCTGCCGTGCAAAGGCGGTCATGCTGCTAATCATGCAAACTCCGGATCAGACGATACAGTTCTCCGCCGATTGTAGCCGCAAGCCGGTATAATTGCCGCGTTTTGACTATTCCTATACATGTTCCGAGGACCACCATGCCGAATCTCAAAGACGCCCTGTCGACCGCCATTTCCGACCAGGGCTTCCGTCGCAGCGCCGGACGCGCCGCCGACGAACTGCGCCAGATCCGCTTCACCCGCCACTACACCAAGCACGCCGAAGGCTCGGTGCTGGTGGAATTCGGCGATACGCGGGTGCTGTGCACGGCCAGTGTCGAGAATTCGGTGCCGCGCTTCCTGAAGGGCAAGGGCGAAGGCTGGATCACGGCGGAATACAGCATGCTGCCCCGCGCCACCCATACCCGCAACGACCGCGAGGCCTCGCGCGGCAAGCAGGGCGGCCGTACCCTGGAAATCCAGCGCCTGATCGGCCGCAGCCTGCGCGCCATGGTCGACCTGAAAAAACTGGGTGAAAACACCATCACCATCGACTGCGACGTGCTGCAGGCCGACGGCGGCACCCGCACCGCCGCGATTACCGGCGGCGCCGTGGCGCTGGTCGATGCCTTCAGCCACATGCTGAAGCGCAAGACCATCAAGCAGGACCCGCTGAAGCATCTGGTCGCCGCCGTTTCGGTGGGCATCGTCAAGGGCGTGCCGGTGCTGGATCTGGATTACGAGGAAGACTCCGGCTGCGATACCGACATGAACGTGGTGATGACCCAGTTGGGCGGCTTCGTCGAGATGCAGGGCACGGCGGAAGGCAAGTCTTTCAGCCGCCAGGAAGCCGACAGCATGCTGATCCTGGCCGAGCAGGGCATCCAGGCACTGATCGCCAAACAGCAGGAGGCGCTGGGCTGGTAAGAGCGGTCGAAAAGAGGACGGCGTTAACGGAATAAGAACGTTCGTCCTCTAATTATGCCGTTTTATCGGACGAATGGTGTTGCTGATGCAAGTTCTTCTTGCTTGATGCGCCTGAATTAAGTATGTCTATCGCTCAGTTATGAGATGTAATCTTTTAAGAAGTGTATATAATTTGTTCGTGATTGCTGTCGGGCTTTAACGCAAAAGCCGGATTGACCATCAGGGATCGAGAGACAACGATTCACATGCAAGACGACAAGAAAAAAGCCGGCGCCGATGAGGTGCTGGACATAATGGTGCTAACAAGCATAGGGGGAAACTCAGGGTTAGCATCACCTCTGGTGAAGCGCTTGCTTGCGCTGTTTCGCCAGGAAGCTTCCAAACTGGTTCACGGGATTGAATACGCACTGACCACTGAAGATCAGGAGGCGTTGCTGCGCCAATCACATACGCTGAAGTCCTCTTCCGCGTCGATCGGCGCACAACGGCTGTCGCAGGTGGCCAGACATATTGAACAATTTGCACGACAGTCGGAGCTGGCGGAAGTCGGCGCCCTGACCGGTGATTTGCGCATGGAATTTGCCCGCCTTCTGGTGGCGCTGGATGCGATCGAATCACAGCTGGCAACAGTGTCCACGGATCAGCACTGATGTCGGCATCGGCAATCTGGAACCCTGTAATGACCACCAAAATTCTGATTATTGATGATGACCCCATAACACGCCTGCTCGCGGCCGAGAAGCTGACCGAGGAGAATTTCCGCGTGTTTGAAGCGGCCAACGGTCAGCAGGGGTTGTCCCTGATCCAGCAGGTCAAGCCTGACCTGGTGCTGCTGGACGTGATCATGCCGGACATGGACGGTTACGAGGTCTGCAAGGAAATCCGCCGTAACCCGCTGCTGGCCAGCCTGCCGGTGATCATGCTGACCGGCCTGGAAGACACCGCCTCCATCGTCCGCGCCTATGACTACGGCGCCACCGACTTCGTCACCAAGCCGATCAACTGGACCCTGCTGGTCTACCGCATTCATTACATCCTGCGCGCCAGCCGCATTCACGACCAGCTGGCCCATAGCGAATCCAGCCTGGCCAACGCCCAGCGCCTGGCGCATCTGGGCAGCTGGGAATGGTGGCCGGAAAAAGACACGACCCGTCGCACCAGCGAGTATTACCGTATTGTCGGCGTGCGCCGCGACGTGCTGGAAACCTCCATGTACTCGGTGCTGGAGCATGTGCACGAGGAAGACCGCCAGATATTGCGCGACGCCCTGCTGGGAGCGGCCAAGGGTACGGCCTACCAGCTGCAGTTCCGCATCATTGCCGGCAACTCCGGCATGCGCGTGCTGCACGAGCAGACCCAGGTCTTCTACCATCCTGACGGCAGCATCGACCGCATCGAAGGCATCACCCAGGACATTACCGAGCTGGTCGCCGCGCAACAGCGCATCCGCAACCTGGCCTATTACGACTCGCTGACCGGCCTGGCCAACCGCCAGCTGTTCCGCGAACTGCTGCAGCACGAGCTGCTGCGCGCCCGCCGCAACAACAAGCAATGCGCGCTGCTGTTCATCGACCTCGACCGCTTCAAGCGCATCAACGACACCCTGGGCCACGACAAGGGCGACATGGTGCTGCAGGCCATCGCCAGCCGCATCAACACTTGCGTGCGCAGCACCGACCTGATCGCCATCAGCCAGGGCCAGAACGACATGGTTGCCCGTCTGGGCGGCGACGAATTCACCATCGTGCTGACCGACATCAGCCAGCCGGAAGACGCCGCCCAGGTGGCGCAGCGGCTGCTGGAAGTCATTTCCCAGCCGATCACCGTCGGCAAGCAGGAAATCATCGTCTCGGCCAGTATCGGCATTGCCGTGGCTCCGGAAGACGGCGGCGATGTCGAGCAGTTGCTGAAGAACGCCGACCTGGCGATGTACGCCGTCAAGGACAAGGGCCGCAACAGCTACCATTTCTTCGATTCGACGATGAACGAGACGGTGCTGAACAAGTTTGCCCTGGAAAACGACCTGCGCAAGGCGATCGAACAGGATCAGCTGGAGCTGTACTTCCAGCCCAAGGTCAATCCGCTGACCCACGAGCTGGTGGGTGCGGAAGTGCTGTTGCGCTGGAAGCATCCCGAGCGCGGCATGATTTCACCCGCCATCTTCATCCCGGTGGCGGAAGAGTCAGGTTACATTGTCGAGCTGGGGCAGTGGGTGCTGAAGCAGGCGTGCATCATCAACAGCGGCTGGCAGAGCCAGGGCATGCCTATCGTGCCGCTGGCGATCAACATGTCCTCCGCCAATTTCCGGCATCCCGACCTGCTGGCGGGCGTGCAGCGCAGCCTGGACGAATCGAAGCTGCTGCCCAGTTTCCTGGTGCTGGAGCTGACCGAAGGCATCCTGATGCAGGATATCAGTTCCACGATTGATACCCTGCAGGCGCTGAAGACGATGGGTGTGTCGCTGTCGGTGGATGATTTCGGGACGGGTTATTCCTCGCTGCACTACCTGAAGCGTTTCCCGATTGACGAGCTGAAGATCGACCGGTCGTTCGTGCAGGACATCGTGACTGACCCGAACGATGCAGCGATTACGGCGGCGATCATCGGTCTGGCGCAGAACCTGAAGCTGAGCGTGGTAGCCGAGGGTGTCGAAACCACCGAACAGGCGGATTTCCTGTTGCAGCGCGGTTGCATCACCATGCAGGGGTTCCTGTTTGCGCGGCCGATGCCGAAGGGCGAGTTCGAGCGTTTCATGATGCAGAGCTTGCAGATGGCGCAGCAGCACAAGGGTGTGTTCATGGTGGATCAGTAATCGGATCCATCACCATGAAAAAGGGCGCTGTCAGCGCCCTTTTTCATGCCTGGCGTTTACGCCTGCTTCTCCGCCACCGCCACGGTATACACCTTCCCCTGTTTCAGCTTGTCGTAGTTGCCGAACACTTCCTTGAAGGTACGCGCAATGAACTCGCGCAGGCCGTTGATCGTCACCACGTAGAATTTCCCGCCCGGCTTCAGGTGCGCCAGCGCGTCGTACAGATACAGGTAATGCTGCTCGTTGCCTACCTTGGCGGGCAGGTTGGACAGGATGATGTCGAACTTGCGGTCGCCGACCTGGTTGAAGCCGTTGCTCAGGAACACCTCGGTGTTCTTCAGGCCGTTGGCCTCGCAGTTCTTGCGGGCGTAATCCACCGCCACGAAGTCCTTGTCCAGCAGCACCGAGGTGCCTTGCGGGCACTTCTTCGCCATCACCATGCCCAGCACGCCGTAGCCGCAACCCACGTCCAGGCAGTCGGCGTCGGGCTTGAAGTCGACATGTTCCAGCAGCAGGCGCGAGCCTTCATCCACCGCTTTCGGCGAGAAGATGCCCCAGGTGGAACGGAAGGTGTAGTCGTCGCCGAGCACGTTTTCGGAGAAGACAATGTCCTGCCGCCAGCGGGCGAGGGTGGCGGCGTCAACGGTGGTTTTGCTCATGAAGATCCTTACTGGGCGGGCTGGACCGGGGTCGCCCGCATGTCGTGGTAGGCGGCCTCGGAATCGGCCATTTGCTTTTTGCCATTTTCGACCAGTTTCCGGCCTTCCTCAATCAGCGAAGTGCCTTTTTCCTGGTTTTTCTTGGCCTCGTCGATCAGGTCCTGGCCCTTGCTGATCATTTTCTCACCCTTGGCGACGTCGGCTTGCCCGGATTTCCATTGCTTCGAAATGGACTTGGCCTGGTCGCTGCGGGCGGCCAGCTGGTCGCCGAAGGTGGGTTCGGGGCTTGAGGCGCAACCGCTCAGGACAGCGGCGGTCAGGGTCAGGATGGCGAGTCTGCTGTTCATGGTGTTCTCCTTGATGAAAGCGGGCGACGGTTCCGTGTCCGGTCCTTGCCGTAAACGGCGGTCGTCCTGCTTGACGCTAGCAAAGCCCCGTCCGGTCAACAAGTGGTCAGTCTGTGATTCAGTCCGCGTAGTCGATGATCAGCGGCGCATGGTCGGAAAAGCGCTGGTCGCGGTAGACGCTGGCGGCGCGCAGGCGTCCGGCCAGGTCGGGAGAAATCACCTGATAGTCAATCCGCCACCCGACGTTGTTGTCCCAGGCGCGGCCCCGGTTCGACCACCAGGTGTATTCGGCCTGGTCGGGCGCCAGCAGCGTGCGGTGGGCGTCCACATAGCCGACGTCGCCGAACAGCGTGTCCAGCCAGGCGCGCTCGTGCGGTAGGAAGCCGGAGTTTTTCTGGTTGCCGCGCCAGTTCTTCAGGTCGACCTGCTTGTGGGCGATGTTCCAGTCGCCGCAGACCACCAGTTGCCGGTTTTCCGCCCGCCACTGGCGCATGCGCGGCAGGAACTCACCCAGGAACACATCCTTGCGCGCCTGCGCCTCCTCGGAAGCGGAGCCGGAGGGCAGGTACAGCGAGGCCACGGTCAGTTCGCCGTACTGCGCCTCGATCCAGCGGCCTTCGCTGTCGCACAGCGCGAAGCCCAGCCCGCGCGCCACACGGTCGGGCTTTTGCCGGGAATAGATGGCGGTGCCGGCGTAGCCGGGGCGTTCGGCGGGGAAGAATTCGCAGTGCCAGCCGTGCGGCTGGTGCGCGGCCTCGATCTGGTGGGGCAGGATGCGGGTCTCCTGCAGGCAGGCGATGTCCGTGCCGCTCTGGTCCAGCCATTCGAAAAAGCCCTTGCTGCTGGCCGAGCGCAGGCCGTTGACGTTGACGGAAATAATTCGCATGGCTGTATCCCCTTCAAGAAGGCGGCTATGATAACCGTTCCGATCCCCAGCCCTGAAGGAAATCATCATGCTTGAGTATCAGCGCCTGTTCATCAAGCTGGCCATGCACCGCGAAGTGTTGCGCTTCGGCTCCTTTACCCTGAAGTCAGGGCGGGTCAGCCCCTATTTCTTCAACGCCGGGCTGTTTCGTGACGGCATGTCGATCTCGGCGCTGGGCCATTGCTACGCCGAGGCCATCCAGCGTTCCGGGCTGGAATACGATGTCATTTTCGGACCGGCCTATAAGGGCATTCCCATCGCCATCGCCGCGTCGATGCAGTTGAATGACCGTTTCAACATCAACAAGCCGTGGTGTTTCAACCGCAAGGAAGCCAAGGATCACGGCGAGGGTGGGTCGCTGGTGGGTTCGCCGCTGGAAGGCCGTCGCGTGCTGATCCTGGATGATGTGATCACTGCCGGAACGGCGATCGGCGAAGTCATGCACATTCTGGCCGAGCAGCGGGCCAAGGCGGCGGGCATTATCGTGGCGCTGGATCGGCAGGAGCGCGGTGCGGGAGAGTTGTCCGCTATTCAGGAGGTCTACTCCAAGTTCAATGTGCCGGTGTACAGCATCATCAAGCTGGATCATGTGACCGAGTACCTGCGCGAGCATGGCGGCCAGGATGAAACCATCAAGCTGATCCACGCCTATCAGGCGCGTTACGGTTCCAAGGACCGTAACGACTGGTACGCGGACGGAGCCTGATCCATGACCGTCAACCTGCTGGTGGTGATGGATGACATTTCCCGGATCAAGATCAAGAAGGATTCCAGCATCGCCATGCTGTGGGCAGCGGCCCGCCGGGGCTGGACGCTGTGGTATGCGGAGCAGGACGACCTGTACGTGCGTGACGGCGCTGCGTTCGGTCGCCTGAAGCCCTTGCAGGTGTTCGAATCGGCGGAGCGCTGGTACGAATTCGGCGAGGCGGCGGACAAGCCGCTGGCCGACATGCAGGTGATCCTGATGCGCAAGGATCCGCCCTTCGACATGCGCTTCATCTACACCACCTACATCCTGGAACGGGCTGAGGAAGCCGGGGTGCTGGTAGTGAACAAGCCGCAGTCGCTGCGCGACTGCAACGAGAAATTCTTCGCCACCTTCTTTCCGCACTGCATGGCGCCGACGCTGGTGGCTTCGGACATGGCGCGCATCCGCGCCTTTGTCGCCGAGCACGGCGATGTCATCGTCAAGCCGATGGACGGCATGGGCGGCACCGGCATCTTCCGCTTGCAGCAGGGCGGACTGAACATCGGCGCGACGCTGGAAACGCTGACGATGAACGGCACGCTGCCGATCATGGCGCAACGCTTCATTCCCGAGATCGTCAGGGGTGACAAGCGCATCCTGCTGATTGACGGCGAGCCGGTGCCGTACTGCCTGGCGCGGGTGCCGCCGGAAGGGGAAACGCGCGGCAACCTGGCGGCGGGCGGCAGCGGCGTGCCGCAATTGCTGTCGCCACGCGATTACTGGCTGGCGGCGCAGGTCGGGCCGGAACTCCGTCGGCGCGGCCTGCTTTTCGTGGGGCTGGATGTTATCGGCGATTACATCACCGAGGTCAATGTCACCAGCCCGACCTGCATCCGCGAAATTGACGCCCGCTTCGGCTTCGGCATCGCCGACCGGTTGATGGCGGCGATCGACCAGAAACTGGCGCAAGCATCCGCCTGACAGGACACTCCATGTATCAACATACCCGAATTGATGGTTCCGTGATCGACCTGCCGGTCGGCAAGGCGGTTTGTGTCGGCCGCAACTATGCCGCCCACGCCCGCGAACTGGGCAACGCCGTGCCGGACGCACCGATCCTGTTCCTGAAGCCGCGCACCGCCATCGTGCCGCTGTCGCCGTCCTTCGCCATCCCGGCCGGGCGTGGCAGTTGCCATCATGAAACCGAGATTGCGGTGCTGATCGGTCACACGGCGAAAGGCCTGACTGTGGAAGCCGTGCCGGGCGTGATTGCCGGTTACGGCCTGGCGCTGGATCTGACGCTGCGCGACCTGCAGAACGAGCTGAAGAAACAGGGCTATCCCTGGGAAGTGGCGAAGGCCTTTGACGGCGCCTGCCCCTTGTCGCCCTTCCTCTCGCCGGAAGCCTTCGGGGCGGTGGAAACGGCCGGACTGGCGCTGTCGGTGAACGGCGCGCCGCGCCAGAACGGGCTGACGCGCGACATGATGACTGGAATTTACGAACTGGTCGCCTACATCAGCCACATTTTCACGCTGGAACCTGGTGACGTGGTGCTGACCGGAACCCCGGAAGGCGTCGCGGCGCTGGCGTCCGGGGATGTACTGGAGTTGACCTTGCTGAACCGGGGCCAGCCGCTGGCGGTATTTTCGACCCGCGTGGCCTGAGCCTGACGGGCGTCCGCGTGACGCCCGTTGCCTGTTTGACCTTTCCCGCCGAACCATTCGTCGCCTTGTCGGCAAGTATCAATCCAAGCTGCCGAGCATTGCTCATTATTCCGCCGCATAAACGTACAAGAACAACGTGCATCGCGGAGCTTTCCCTCATGAAAAAACTTGCCGTCCTTACCGGCCTGCTGCTGGCCGCCACCCAAGGCTGGGCCGATTCTTCCTGGCCGCTGTCGCAGGGCATGGAGCTGCAATACGATACGCCCGTCAACCGGCTGCAGGTTCTGGGCGCGCACAATGCCTGGAACGACTCCGACGCCACCTGGGCCAACCAGCGCTGGGCGCTGGACAAGTTGATGGACAACGGCGTACGCAATATCGACCTCGATGTCCATGTCGATGATGGCGTGGTCAAACTGTGCCACAGCGAATGCAACCAGATTTACAGCGCCGAGGACAGCTACCCGGGCGAATTGCAGAAGATTGCCAACTGGCTGGCCGCGCATCCCAAGGAAATCATTTTCCTGGACCTGGAAGACCGCGTTGGTAACCAGGCGATGGTGGAAGGGCCGCTGTACAGCATTTTCGGCAGCCTGCTCTACAAACCGTCCGACAAACCCGCCAACCGTTGGGAAACCCCGCGCGAAATGGTCGCCAAGGGCAAGCGCCTGATCGTCAAGGGCGCGAACAACACCTATGACGGCAGCCTGATCTGGGACGGCCGCATTTTCGCCACCGGTGCGGCGGGTGGCTGGAATTCGCGGCCGGTGAAGTACTTTGATACGAATGCCTGCACGCTGGACGGGACGCCCCTGTCGCTGGGCAGCATTTACGCCATTTCCGACAGCAAGCTGGGCAAGGACCTGTTGCCCGATGAATGGGTCGACAATACCGGCACCATCGACAGCAGCAACATTCCCCGATTGCTGGCCTGCGGCGTCAGCAATATCGATGCCGACCGCTGGGATGACACCATGACCGGCGCGGCGGTCTGGAGCTGGGGCGGCGGCGAGCCGAACAATGCCGGTTCCGGCGGCGAGAACTGTGCCGAGCGCCGTTCCGACGGTCGCTGGAACGATGTCAGCTGCGGCAATATCCGCCGCTTCGCCTGCCAGAACGTCGCCAACGCCGATGACTGGCGGCTGACCTCGGGCAGCGGTGCGTGGGATCAGGGCCGCGCCCAGTGCGCCAGCGAGTTCCCGGGCTACCGTTTTGCCGTTCCTGCCAACGCCTACCAGAACGAACGCCTGAAGGCGGTCAGCAGCGGCCAGACGGTGTGGCTGAACCTGTCCGACAAGGCGCGTGAAGGCAAGTGGGAAGCCTACTACGCCGCCAACACCGGCTGGTCTTCCGGCAACTACGCCGCCAACCAGGTGGTGTACCAGACGCTGTACATTCCCGGCGCCAGCGCCGTGACCGTGACTGTTTCCGGCGGTCTGGACGGTATCGGCGACAGCCTGCAGGTCTTCAACGGCAGCCGCCAGCTGCAACGCACGCTGACCGGCACCAATGTCGCCACCACCTTCACCGTCAATGACAACAGCGTCATCCTGCGCCTCAGCAGCGATGCCGCGGTGTCGGGCAATGTCTCGGTGCAAATCCAGAGCACGACGTTGAACGAAGTGCCGGTGTGGCGCTCGCTGGTAAACGGCAAGGGCAAGTGCCTGGACCTGGAAGACCGCAGCACCGCCAACGGCGCCATCGTCCATCACTGGAGCTGCCACGGCGCCGACAGCCAGAAGTGGTGGCAGGACGCGCAGGGCCGCATCCACAGCAAGGCCAATCCCAACCGTTGCATCGATGTTTCCGGTGCGGGCACCGCGAACGGCACCAAGATTGTGCTCTGGGATTGCCACGGCGGCGCGAACCAGGTCTGGCTGCGCGGCGCGGGCAACTCGCTGCGCCCGGCGCATGCTCCGTCCAAGGCGATGGACATCAAGGATGCGTGGTGGGGAGCTTTCGACGGTCAGGATACCCATCTCTGGGACGGCCAGAACAGCTGGGGGCAAAGCTGGTCCTGGCAATAAGCCGGAGGACGGGCGGCGTGAAGCCGCCCGTCAGCTGAAAACAAAAAGGCCGCTGATTCAGCGGCCTTTTTGTTTGGGAGGAAGGATTGAAGGATTACAGCCCGGCGTCAGTGCGCAGCGCCTCGGCCTTGTCGGTCTTTTCCCAAGTGAAGGTGGTGAAGGTGTCGTCACCGACGGTCACGGTTTCCGGCGCGCGGCCGAAGTGGCCGTAGGCGGCGGTGCGGCGGTACATCGGGTGCAGCAGGTCCAGCATCTTGGTGATCGCGTAGGGACGCAGGTCGAAGTGGCGGCGCACCAGTTCGATGATCTTGTCGTCGCTGATCTTGCCGGTGCCGAAGGTGTTGATCGAGATCGAGGTCGGCAGCGCCACGCCGATGGCGTAGGACACCTGGATTTCGCAGCGGTCGGCCAGACCGGCGGCGACGATGTTCTTCGCCACGTAACGACCGGCATAGGCGGCCGAGCGGTCCACCTTCGAGGGATCCTTGCCGGAGAACGCGCCGCCGCCGTGACGGGCCATGCCGCCATAGCTGTCGACGATGATCTTGCGGCCGGTCAGGCCGCAGTCGCCCACCGGGCCGCCGATGACGAACTGGCCGGTCGGGTTGATGTGGAACTGCGTCCCGGCATGCAGCCATTCGGCGGGCAGCACGTGCTTGATCACCAGTTCCATCACGGCCTCGCGCAGATCCTTGTAGGCGATCTCGGGATTGTGCTGGGTGGACAGCACCACGGCGTCAATCGCCACCGGCTTGCCGTTTTCATAACGGAAGGTGACCTGCGACTTGGCGTCCGGACGCAGCCACGGCAGCAGGCCGGTCTTGCGCGCTTCGGCCTGGCGCTCCACCAGACGGTGGGCGTAGCAGATCGGCGCGGGCATCAGCACGTCGGTGTCGTTGCTGGCGTAGCCGAACATCAGGCCCTGGTCGCCGGCGCCCTGATCTTCCGAGCGGGCGCGGTCCACGCCCTGGGCGATATCCACCGATTGCTTGCCGATGATGTTGATGATGCCGCAGGTGGAGCCGTCAAAGCCGACGGTGGAGGAGTTGTAGCCGATGTCGTTGATGACGCCGCGCACCAGGTCTTCCAGATCGACCCAGGCGCTGGTGGTGATTTCGCCGGAGACGATGGCGACGCCGGTCTTGACCATGGTTTCACAGGCGACGCGGGCATATTTGTCCTTGGCGATGATGGCGTCGAGGACGGCATCGGAAATCTGGTCGGCGATCTTGTCCGGATGGCCTTCGGAGACGGATTCGCTGGTGAATACGCTGTAGTCGCTCATGGGGGAAACCTGTGGGAAGCTAGGGGCTGATCGAACCGGCAAAGATAAGGTTTTCAGCCGGGAAGGGCAAGGGAACAGCGAATTCTCGGGGATTTTCTCCGATAATTGCATTTGCCCCTCCACCCCAATTCGGCGACAATTGCGCCTTTCCTCCGAAAGCCCGCTCTGGAGTCTTTTATGACCGCTGCCGCCCTCCCTGAACGTCGTCTCGCCAATGCGATCCGCGCCCTGGCCATGGATGCCGTCCAACAAGCCAATTCCGGTCATCCCGGCGCCCCGATGGGCATGGCGGACATTGCGGAAGTGCTGTGGCGCGGCGTGATGCGGTACAACCCGGCCAATCCCGGCTGGACCAACCGCGACCGCTTCGTGCTCTCCAACGGCCACGGCTCCATGCTGCAGTACGCGCTGCTGCACCTCAGCGGCTTCGACCTCTCGATCGATGACCTCAAGCAGTTCCGCCAGTTGCACAGCAAGACCCCCGGCCACCCCGAATACGGCTATACCCCCGGTGTCGAAACCACCACCGGCCCGCTGGGGCAGGGCATCGCCAATGCCGTCGGCATGGCGCTGGCCGAGAAGACGCTGGCCGCGCAGTTCAACCGCGAAGGCTATCCGGTCATCGACCACTTCACCTACTGCTTCCTCGGTGACGGCTGCCTGATGGAAGGTATCTCGCACGAAGTCTGCTCGCTGGCAGGTACCCTCAAGCTGGGCAAACTGGTCGCCTTCTACGATGACAACGGCATCTCCATCGACGGTGAAGTGGAAGGCTGGTTCACTGACAACACCGTGCAACGCTTCCAGGCCTACAACTGGCAGGTGATCGGCCCCATCGACGGCCATGACAGCGAGGCCGTGCGCAGCGCCATCATCCAGGCCCATGCCGACAGCCAGCGCCCGACGCTGATCATCTGCAAGACCGTGATCGGCTGCGGTTCGCCGAACAAGCAGGGCAAGGAAGACTGCCACGGCGCGCCGCTGGGCGCCGCCGAAATCGCCCTGACCCGCGAAGCCATGGGCTGGGAACACGGCCCCTTCGAAATCCCCGAGGACATCTACGAAGCCTGGGACAACCGCGCCCGCGGCGAAGCGCTGGAACAGACCTGGTCGGCGCTGTACAACGCCTACCGCAAGGCGCATCCCGAACTGGCCGAGGAGCTGGATCGCCGCCTGAAGGGCCGGTTGCCCGCGTCCTTCGACCTGCAGGCCAACGCCTACATCCAAGAAGTGGCCGCCAAGGGTGAAACCATCGCTTCCCGCAAGGCCTCGCAGAACGCCCTGAATGCCTTCGGCCCGCTGCTGCCGGAACTGCTGGGCGGCTCCGCCGACCTCGCCGGCTCCAACCTGACGCTGTGGAGGGGCTGCCACGGCATCCAGGAAAACGCCGCAGGCAACTACGTGTTCTACGGCGTGCGCGAATTCGGCATGAGCGGCATCATGAACGGCGTCGCCCTGCACGGCGGCTTCATTCCCTACGGCGCCACTTTCCTGATCTTCATGGAATACGCGCGCAACGCCGTGCGCATGAGCGCCCTGATGAAGCAGCGCGTCATCCAGGTCTACACCCACGACTCCATCGGTCTGGGCGAAGACGGTCCGACGCACCAGCCGGTCGAACAGCTGGCCAGCCTGCGCGGCACGCCGAACATGTCGGTGTGGCGTCCGGCCGACGCCGTTGAGTCCGCCGTAGCCTGGAAGGCCGCCATCCAGCGCGCCGACGGCCCGACCTGTCTGGTCTTCTCCCGCCAGAACCTGCCGCATCTGGAGCGCGACGCGCTGCAGGTGGAAAACATCGGCAAGGGCGGCTACGTGCTGTCGCCGGAAACCGGCGTGCTGGAAGCGATCATCATCGCCACCGGCTCCGAAATCGATCTGGCGATGCAGGCGCAAAAGGCGCTGACCGCCCAGGGCAAGGGCGTGCGCGTGGTATCGCTGCCGTCCGTGGATACGTTCATGGCCCAGGATGTCGCCTACCGCGAGAAGGTGCTGCCGTCGCAGGTGCGCGCCCGCGTCGTGGTGGAAGCCAGCCATGCCGACTACTGGTACAAGTTCGCCGGTCTGGACGGCAAGGTGATCGGCATGACCAGCTTCGGCGAATCGGCTCCGATCAAGGACCTGTACAAGCATTTCGGCATTACAGTGGAAGCGGTGGTGCAGGCCGTGCAGGACGTTATTGCCTAAATGACCGCTGTCCGTCCGCTCCGCGTCGCCATCAACGGCTACGGCCGCATCGGCCGCAACGTGGTGCGGGCATGGCTGGAGCGCGGCTGTCCGGACAGCCTGCAATTCGTCGCCATCAATGATCTGGGCGACGCGGCGACACTGGCGCACCTGACTCGTTACGACAGCACGCACGGCCGTCTGCACGGCGCGGCGGAACTGGATGGCGACGAGCTGGTGCTGGCGGCCAAAGGCTGCGAGTGCCCGCACCGCATCCGGCTGTTCAGTGAAGCGGAGCCGGAACATTTGCCGTGGGCTGAGCTGAACGTGGATGTCGTGCTGGAATGCACCGGCCAGTTCCGCGCCCGCGACGAGGCCGCCCGGCACCTGCGCGCCGGAGCAGGCAAGGTCATCATTGGCGCCGCGCCGTTTGACGAAGTGGATGCCACGGTCGTCTATGGCGTCAACCACCACACGGTGCGCGCCGAAGACCGGGTGTTGTCCAGCGTGTCCTGCACCACCCACGCGCTGGTGCCGCTGGTGCAGATCCTTGACGAGGCCTTCGGGCTGGAGTCGGCGCTGATGACGGAAATCCATGCCGTCACCACCGACCAGATGGTCCTGGACCGGACGCACCGGGACTGGCGGCGCGGGCGGGCGGCGGGGCACAACGTCATTCCCACCACGTCCAGCAGTATCGGGGCGTTGAAGCGGGTGCTGCCGCACATGGCGGGTCGTGTCGATGGCTATTCGATCCGTGTGCCGACGCTGAATGTCGCGGCCATCGACCTGAATTTCGTCACCCGCGAGCCGGTGACGGTGGACATGATCAACGTCCTGTTCCGCGACCATGCGGCGGGCAGCTACGGGGAAATCCTCGGGTATTGCGACGAGTGGCTGGTGTCCAGCGACTTCAACCACCTGCCGCAATCGCTGTTTTTTGACGCCACCGAAACCCGGGTGGTGGGTCGTCAGGCGAAAGTCCTGGCGTGGTATGACAATGAATGGGGTTACGCCAACCGCCTGCTCGACCTCTGCGGCGTTCTGGCGAAGTTGGCAATTAACTAATTTTAAGGAGTGATTCATGTCTGTCTTGAAAATGGCCGATCTCGACCTGAGCGGCAAGCGTGTCCTGATTCGTGAAGACCTGAACGTCCCGGTCAAGGACGGCAAGATCAGCAGTGACGCCCGCATCGTCGCCTCGCTGCCCACCATCCGCCTGGCGCTGGAAAAGGGTGCGGCGGTGATGGTCTGCTCGCACCTCGGTCGCCCCACGGAAGGCGAGTTCTCCGCCGAAAACTCGTTGCAGCCGGTGGCGGATTACCTGAGCGAAGCGCTGGGCCGTCCGGTGCCGCTGGTCGGCAACTATGTCGACGGTTTCAGCCTGCAGCCGGGCGAGGTCGTGCTGTTCGAGAATGTCCGCTTCAACAAGGGCGAGAAGAAGAACAACGACGAGCTGGCGCAAAAATACGCTGCCCTGTGTGATGTGTTCGTGATGGACGCCTTCGGCACCGCTCACCGCGCCGAAGCTTCCACCCACGGCGTCGCCAAGTTCGCGCCGGTCGCCTGCGCCGGTCCGCTGCTGGCCGCCGAGCTGGAAGCGCTGGGCAAGGCCCTCGACAATCCCGCCGCGCCGATGATCGCGGTCGTCGCCGGTTCCAAGGTTTCCACCAAGCTGGACGTGCTGAAGTCGCTGTCCGATGTCTGTGACCAGTTGATCGTCGGCGGCGGCATCGCCAACACCTTCCTGGCTGCCGCCGGGTATAAGGTGGGCAAGTCGCTGTACGAGGCCGACATGATCGAAACCGCCAAGGAAATCGCCCGCAGCGTCAGCGTGCCGCTGCCGGATGACGTGGTCGTCGCCAAGGCCTTCGCCGCCGATGCCCCGGCCACCATTAAGGCGTTGAAGGAAGTGGAGGATGACGACATGATCCTCGACATCGGCCCGCTGACCGCCGCCCGCTTCGCCAACTTCATCAAGTCCGCCAAGACCATCCTCTGGAACGGTCCGGTCGGCGTCTTCGAATTCGACCAGTTCGGTGAAGGCACCAAGACCCTGGCCAAGGCCATCGCCAACAGCCCCGGCTTCTCCATCGCCGGTGGCGGCGACACCCTGGCGGCCATCGACAAGTACGGCGTTGCCGACCAGATTTCCTACATTTCCACCGGCGGCGGTGCGTTCCTCGAATTCGTGGAAGGCAAGACCCTGCCCGCCGTGGAAGCGCTGCAGCAGGCGGCGAAGCGCCACACCCTGTAATTTTCCGGACCGGCGGCAACGAGGCCGCCGGTCACCCTGATCTGCCCGTCACGCTACATAAGGGAGAATGAACCATGGCACTGATTTCCATGCGCCAGATGCTGGACCACGCCGCCGAGTACGGCTACGGCATCCCGGCCTTCAACGTCAATAACCTCGAACAGATGCGCGCCATCATGGAAGCCGCCGACAAGACCGATTCGCCGGTCATCGTCCAGGCCTCCGCCGGCGCCCGCAAGTATGCCGGGGCGCCGTTCCTGCGCCACCTGATCCTCGCCGCCATCGAAGAATTTCCGCATATCCCGGTGGTGATGCACCAGGATCACGGCACCAGCCCGGCCATTTGCCAGCGTTCCATCCAGTTGGGCTTCAGCTCGGTGATGATGGACGGCTCGCTCGCCGAGGATGGCAAGACCCCGACCGATTACGCTTACAACGTCCGCGTCACCAAGACCGTGGTCGATCTGGCGCATGCCTGCGGCGTGTCGGTGGAAGGGGAGATCGGTTGCCTGGGTTCGCTGGAAACCGGTCAGGCCGGTGAAGAGGACGGCGTTGGCGCGGAAGGCGTGCTCGACCATTCACAACTGCTGACCAGTGTTGAAGAAGCCGCCAGCTTCGTGGCCGATACCGGCGTGGACGCCCTGGCCATCGCCATCGGCACCTCGCACGGCGCCTACAAGTTCACCCGTCCGCCCACCGGCGACATCCTGGCTATCGACCGCATCAAGGAAATCCACGCCCGTATCCCCAACACCCATCTGGTGATGCACGGCTCCAGTTCGGTTCCCCAGGACTGGCTGGCCATCATCAACGAGCATGGCGGCGACATCAAGGAAACCTACGGCGTGCCGGTCGAGCAGATCGTCGAGGCGATCAGGCACGGCGTGCGCAAGGTCAACATCGACACCGACCTGCGCCTGGCCTCCACCGGCGCCATCCGCCGCTTCCTGGCGGAAAACCCGGCCGAGTTTGACCCGCGCAAGTACTTTGCCAAGACCATCACCGCCATGCGTGATATCTGCATCGCCCGCTACGAGGCGTTTGGCGCGGCGGGCAACGCCAGCCGCATCAACCCGATCTCGCTGGAAAAGATGGCTGCCCGCTACGGCAAATAAGCCCCGGCGTGTCAGCTATGAAAAAGGCGGCCTCCGGGCCGCTTTTTTTGTGCCGCTAATTTCTGTACTGACCAATAGGTTTCCCGTCGTGCTGCCGCTAGAATGAGCGCCAGTCATCCTCCGGATAGTCACCCATGAACGGAACGCCGCTGTCCCCCCGGGCTGAAGCCCTGCTCAACGCCCAGATCGCCTACATGATCCGCCGCCTGACCGGCGATGAATACGAGGCCTGGGTGCGCGCCGAGCTGGAAGCCGATCTGCAGAACGCCCGCCTGCTGACCCTGAACCAGGCGATGGAGCCCCGCCTGATCAAGGAGGTGGTGCACCAGTTCGCGCTGGAGCTGGACCTGAGCGGCGGCGTGTTGGAGCTGGTCGCAGCGGTGGCGCGCGCGCTTCATGCCCATCCGGTGCATGCGAACACCACGCTGGGCGATATCCTGAGCGACAACAGCTTTGAGGAAATGCTGGACAAGGTGCTGGAGCTGCGCGACGTTCGCGAACGCCTGGTGCATGAGGTCGTCAGCAACCCGCTTTACGCCGAACTGGCAACCTCGCTGCTCACTGAGGGCGTGCGCGGTTATCTCGATCATGCCGTCGCCACGTCGCGGCTGCCGGGCGCGCGTTCACTGGCGCGCTTCGGCCGTGAAGCGCTGCAAGCCTTGCCCGGCGGTCTTGAGGAAGCGCTGGAAAGCCGGCTGCACGATTACCTGCGCCGGGCCTTGCAGGGCTTGCTGGTCAGCAGCGGCGAAACCTTGCTGGAGTTGGCCGACACCCGGCTGCGCGACAGTATCCTGGATATCTGGGACGCCCTGAAAACCCGGCCGCTGGCCGACGGCCTGCACCAGCTGACGGCGCTGGATCTGGAAGAGTTCTTTGTGCTGGGTTACGAATACTGGCGGGAAGTGCGGCAGACAGATTTTGTCCGTTCCATCATCGACTCGGGGATCGATACCTTCTTTGAACTGTACGGCGACACCAGTCTCTACGACCTGCTGGGCGAGGTCGGGATTGATCATGAAATCATGGTGCAGCAGGCCATGCGCTTCGGCCCGCCGGTGATTGCCGTGCTGCACGAGCGCGGCATGCTGGAGGCCCTGTTCCGGCGGCAGCTGGAAGGGTTTTTCGCCTCGCCGGAAGTCGCCGCCATTCTGGCGGCGGAGTTCACGGCTCCGGCCATGCCTGCTGCGCAGTAAGCAGGCCTACACCAACAGGGTTAATCCCCCGAACACGATAACCAGCCCGATTACCATCAGCCAGCGCAAGTGATTGGGAGGGGAGGGCTGGAATCCAGGGACGGGGGCGACGGGATGCATTTTGAGGTAGTGGTCGATCAGGTGGCCGGCCTCTTCGGGATTCATGCCCATTTCCTGACGGACAATCCGGATGGCTTCGGGCTTCTGGCCCAGTTCGAGCGCCCCGATGGCGTCCAGGGGCAAGGTGGTAGACCTGTCCATCGACTTCATGACGTTTCTCCTTGTTTTCCTTGAGGCCGCCATCCCGGCAACCCCGATGCACAACTATCCATACGTTCAGAATATCACCGGTTTCCGGTAGCTGCCTGAATTGTTGTGGTTTTTTTGTTCTCGGTCACAACTTTCAGCGTTTGTTGGCCCATGCTGGCGCGTAATCCGGCCAAGAATATCTCAGATTCATAGTTTGACAACTTTCAAACTAAAGGGTATGTTTTGACCATCGTACCGCCTGGCGGTCCTTAAACCGGAGATTCCCGATGTCATCCAGCCTGTCCCCCGCCCAGATCCTTGGTCAACCCTTCACCCTGCCCAACGGCGCGGTCGTGAAGAACCGGCTGGCCAAGTCCGCCATGAGTGAAGCCCTGGGCACCACCGACAACCACGTCACCGAAGGGTTGGCCAATCTCTACCGGCGCTGGGCCGACGGCGGCATCGGCCTGCTGATCACCGGCAACGTCATGATCGATCGCCGCGCGCTGGGCGAGCCCAACAACGTGGCGCTGGAAGACGAAAGTGACCTGGAACTGTTGAAGCAATGGGCGGCAGCCGGCACCCGCAATGGGACGCAACTGTGGATGCAGATCAACCATCCCGGCAAGCAGGTGCCGAAAGGGCTGAATGTTGAATCCGTCGCCCCGTCCGCCATCCCCTTCGGCAAGGAAATCGCCGCCTTCTTCGCCACGCCGCGCGAGCTGACCGAGGCGGAAATCCTGGACATCATCGCCCGTTTCGGCCGCACCGCCGCGATTGCCCAAAAGGCCGGTTTCAGCGGCGTGCAGATTCACGGCGCGCACGGTTATCTGGTCAGCCAGTTCCTCTCCGGCCACCATAACCAGCGTACCGACCAATGGGGAGGTAATGCCGAGAACCGCCGCCGCTTCGTGCTGGAAGTGTTCAAAGCCATCCGCGCCGCCACCAGCCCGGATTTCCCGGTGGGCATCAAGCTGAATTCCGCCGACTTCCAGAAGGGCGGCTTTACCGAGGAAGAGTCGCTGGACGTGATCCGCGCCCTGTCCGAGGCCGGGATTGATCTGATCGAGATTTCCGGTGGCACCTATGAAGCGCCGGCCATGGCCGGTGTGAAGGAAGTACCGGTCAAGGACTCCACCCGCCGTCGCGAGGCCTATTTCCTGGAATTCGCCGAGAAGGCCCGTCAGGCCGTGAAGACGCCGCTGATGGTCACCGGCGGTTTCCGGACGGCCGAGGGCATGAGCGAAGCCATTACCAGCGGCGCGGTGGATTTCGTGGGCATTGCGCGGTCGCTGGCCATCGAGCCGGAAGTGCCGAACCGCCTGTTGTCCGGTCAACAGCCCCGCTATCAGGTCAAGCCGATCAAGACCGGCATCAAGCCCATCGACAAGATGGCGCTGATGGAAGTGGCTTGGTACTCTCGCCAATTGAGGCGCATGGCCAACGGCTGCGAGCCGAAGCCGAACGAGTCCGGCCTGGTCTCCTTCCTGATCGGCATGACCGAGAACGGCTGGAATACCTTCAAGACCCGTCGCTTGCGCGCCTGAGTCCAGCCATGAAAAAAGGCCCGTCAGGGCCTTTTTTCATTCCGGCACAGCGGAGGCTTACAGCGCCTCCACCTTCACCAGTTGCTCCTGCAGCGTCGCAATTTCCGTCTTCACCGCCGCCAGCTTTTCCTGCTCCTTCGCCACCACATCCGCCGGGGCCTTGTCGACAAAAGCCGGGTTTTCCAGCTTGCCTGCCAGACGGCCGACTTCCTTCTCCAGCTTGTCCAGCTCCTTGCGCAGGCGCGCGGCTTCGGCGTCAATCAGGCCAGTTGGTGGATCAGGGCAAGGCTGCTGGGCAACGTAGGCTAATTGCTCCAAAAAGCGATCCAGACTGTACGAGGAACCGGCAAGCCCATTAATTGTTTTAGCTTTCAGGAGGAGCTGACTGATCTTGTCATAGCAGCGGCTGGTTTTTTCGAATTTTTCGCGATAATTTTGCCGCATCAATAACTTGCCAAAAGCATCTTCACAATTGTTTATTTTGGGTGACTTGCTACGTCGTGACTCGTACAAGGCGATTAACCAGCATTCCAGCGAATGAATGCAAATACAGAATAATATCTTATCCGCGTAGTGCGCATAAATGGTATTGTGGCATATGAATTCAATCAGTTTATTGCGAATTTTTTCATAAAAATCCGCTTGGTCTTGTGCTGCAAGGCTAATAGGGTGGACGCCGAAATTAGGATGCTCGCAACAGTCTGTGTCAATCTGAATGACGATATAGTCATGATTTATAACTGCTTGTTCAAATTGACTGGATTTCAGATAGGCAATAACCAGCTCCCAGCCACCAAAGCCCTGTTGTTGGCTATCGGTTTCATCGAGTGTTGGTTGTAGAAAGTTGATATCCTCATCAAGATCTGGATACTCAGGAAAGAATCCGCATAACAGATTTTCGATTACTCGGTGATCCGTTATCCCTTCACAAATAAGGCCGAATTTCATTGCAGCTTTCCTTAGAAGTTTTTGGGCAAACCACCGAGATAGCCGCGCATGAACGCTTCAGATAATTTCACAGGTTCGCCATTAGCTGGTGACTTGGGCTTGTCGGCTAAACCGATGCGTTTGAAGCGGGTGTGGCCTTTCTTGTTGCGAGAAGCCACAAACAATCGCTGCTCTTCATCTCCCAAATCTAGTCCGTCTAGGATTGCGGGGTTGTGGGTAGTGACAAAGACTTGCTTGTCATATTTCTTAGATAGATGTACTAGACGCGTAATCAATGCAGTACAGAGTTTGGGATTGAAAGAGGCGTCAATGTTGTCTATGGCAAATATGCTTGGCGTGTTATTTGAACAGAAGAGGGCAGCGTAGAACAAGACAAACAGGAATCCTTCGTTAGCACTACGTTGGTCGAACATAGTTGTGAGGTATTTGTCCTTGATGCTGACCTTGTCTTCTAGGCTGGAAAGATCTTTTGGGACTTCAATTTTTTCAAACCAGTCGAACAGATCTAGGCATTTAAGGACATCCTGAAATGCATCTGCTTCAATTTCTTGCATGACTTTGAGCAACTTGAGTAAGCCTTCGCCATTTATACCCAAGGGTTCAATCTGTCCTTCCCGGTAGAAGTTGCGGAGGGCAGTATTTTCTGGTGAATATAGAATGAAGTCGGGAATAATGGTAAGGTTCTTCTTGATGGTTGCAATATGGTCTTTCTGGCTATTAATGTTTTCTTTTAAAGATATGAGTAGGCTCTCTAGTTGCTTGCCTAGGCTTCTTAAATCATCGTCTTTAGACTTTGAGTATTTCTCTTTACTTGACTCTAATTCTGCTATCTTTTTTTCAAGAAAAAAAGTGGTGTCTTCAGCTTTTTCAATTCTGGTAATAATATCCAAGGCGTCGTCAGGGGTGGCCTCATTGCGTGAGATATCTTTTTGGTACTTGTGTGTTGCACCTAGTCTTTCGATTTTAATTCCGTAATCGAATTCGTCTGCTTTAATTGTAAGGTTGATGATAGAGTCGTTGATGTCATAAAATAATGGCAAGAATTCAACAAGCCTTGCGCCACGGGATACTAGAAACTCGTTATCCAATTTGTCAGCATCGGCAGCACCAAATAATACCAATGCTTCTAAAAAATTGCTTTTCCCTACGCCATTCCCTCCAATAATAACATTGAATCGCCCAGCCTCTACTTCTAGGTCTAGTATGGACTTATAGTTCTCAATTTTGATCGATCTGATCATAGCTAACTCGTTATCGTGTATAATATGTCAAAGGGGGCGAAAGTTGCCCCCTACATTAGCATCCGCGAAAGCTTTTACAAAGCCTCCACCTTCACCAGCTGCTCCTGCAGCGTCGCGATTTCCGCCTTCACCGCCGCCAGCTTTTCCTGCTCCTTGGCCACCACATCCGCCGGGGCCTTGTCGACAAAAGCCGGGTTTTCCAGCTTGCCTGCCAGACGGCCGACTTCCTTCTCAAGCTTGTCCAGCTCCTTGCGCAAGCGCGCGGCTTCGGCCTCGGCGTCAATCAGGCCTTTCAGCGGCACCAGCAGGCTCATGTCGCCCACCAGCTTGGTGGCGGCGAAGGGCAGCTCGGCGCCGGTTTCCAGCCAGGTCAGCGCTTCCAGCCGCGCCAGGAAGGCCAGCTGGCTGCGATACCGCTCCAGACGCACCTGATCCGCCGCGCCACCGTGATGGAACAGCACGGTCAGCGCCTTGGCGGGCGAAATGTTCAGTTCGCCGCGAATGTTGCGGATGGCGCTGATCACGGCTTGCAGCCAGGCCACGTCCTGCTCGGCCTCGACATTGATCTTGCTCTCGTCAGCCAGCGGATAGGCTTCCAGCATGATGCTGTCGGCGGTCTTGCCCACCAGCGGCTTCACGCGCTGCCAGATTTCCTCGGTGATGAACGGCATGATCGGGTGCAGCAGGCGCAGCAGGGTTTCAAGCACCCGCACCAGCGTGCGGCGCGTCCCGGCCTTGGCGGCGGTGGAGGCGTCGCCGGTCAGCACCGGTTTGGTCAGTTCCAGATACCAGTCGCAGTACTCGTTCCACGCGAACTCATAGATTGCCTGTGCCGCCATGTCGAAACGGTAGGCGGCAAAGGCCTCGGTGACGGCCTGTTCGGTGCGCTGCAGGCGACTGATGATCCACTGGTCGGCCACGCTGAGTTCGTAGTTGGCGTGATCAACAGCCACATCCTGGCCTTCGCAGTTGCCCAGCACGAAGCGGGCGGCGTTCCACAGCTTGTTGCAGAAGTTGCGGTAGCCTTCGACGCGCTTCATGTCGAACTTGATGTCGCGGCCGGTGGAGGCGAGGGCGGCGAAGGTGAAGCGCAGCGCGTCGGTGCCGAAGGCGTTGATGCCCTCCGGGAATTCCTTGCGCGTCGCCTTCTCGATCTTCGGGGCGTCCTGCGGCTTCATCAGGCCGGTGGTGCGCTTGGCGACCAGCGATTCCAGATCGATGCCGTCGATGATGTCCAGCGGGTCCAGCACGTTGCCTTTGGACTTCGACATCTTCTGGCCTTCCGAGTCGCGCACCAGGCCGTGCACGTACACGGTCTTGAACGGAATCTGCGGCGTACCGTCCGCGTTCTTCATGAAGTGCATGGTCATCATCATCATCCGGGCCACCCAGAAGAAGATGATGTCGAAGCCGGTCACCAGCACGTCGGTGGGGTGGAAGGTCTTCAGTTCCGGGGTGTTTTCCGGCCAGCCCAGCGTGGAGAAGGTCCACAGCGCCGAGGAGAACCAGGTGTCGAGCACGTCGTCGTCCTGACGCAGGCTGACATCCGCATCCAGACTGTACTTGTCGCGCACTTCGGCTTCGGTGCGGCCGACGTAGACGTTGCCGTGGTTGTCGTACCAAGCGGGAATGCGGTGGCCCCACCACAACTGGCGGGAAATGCACCAGTCCTGGATGTCGCGCATCCACGAGTAGTACATGTTCTGGTACTGCTCGGGCACGAACTTGACGCGGCCGTCTTCCACAGCCTCGATGGCGGGCTTGGCCAGCTCCTTCGCGGAGACATACCACTGGTCGGTCAGCCACGGTTCGACGATGACGCCGGAACGGTCGCCGCGCGGCGCCTTCAGGGCGTAGGGCTCGATCTTGTCCAGCCAGCCTTCTTCCTCGGCCTGCTTCACCAGCTGCTTGCGGGCGACGAAGCGGTCCAGTCCGGCATAGGCTTCCGGAGCCTTCTCGCCGTGCAAGGTTTCGTAGCTGCCGAAGGTCAGCACGGTAAACTCGCTGAGGATCTTCGCGTCCTTGTCGAGGACGTTGATCAGCGGCAGGCTGTGGCGCTTCCCGAGCTCATAGTCGTTGAAGTCGTGCGCCGGGGTGATCTTCACGCAGCCGGTGCCGAAGGCCTTGTCGACATAGCTGTCGGCCACGATCGGCACCAGGCGGCCGGTCAGCGGCAGGCGCACGTTCTTGCCGATCAGGTGCTGGTAGCGTTCGTCGTCCGGGTTGACGGCCACGGCGGTATCGCCCAGCAGCGTTTCCGGGCGGGTCGTCGCCACCACCAGATAGCCGCTGCCGTCTTCCAGCGTATAGCGGAAATGCCACAGCGAGCCTTTCTCTTCTTCACTGACCACCTCCAGATCGGAAATGGCGGTGTGCAGTTTCGGGTCCCAGTTCACCAGCCGCTTGCCGCGGTAGATCAGGCCGTCCTCATACAGGCGCACGAAGGCTTCCTTCACCGCGTTCGACAGGCCGTCGTCCATGGTGAAGCGTTCGCGGCTCCAGTCCACCGACGAACCGAGGCGGCGGATCTGGCGGGTAATCGTGCCGCCGGATTGCGCCTTCCACTCCCACACCTTGTCGAGGAATTTGTCGCGGCCCAGGTCGTGGCGGGTGATGTTCTGCAAGCCCAGCTGGCGCTCCACCACCATCTGCGTGGCGATGCCGGCGTGGTCGGTGCCGGGCTGCCACAGCGTGTTGCGGCCGGTCATGCGGTGGTAGCGGATCAGGCTGTCCATGATGGTGTTGTTGAAGCCGTGACCCATGTGCAGCGAGCCGGTGACGTTGGGCGGCGGAATCATGATGCAGTAGGGCGCACCCTGGCCGCTGGGGGCGAAGTAGCCCTGTTTTTCCCAGTGTTCGTACCAGCGTTGTTCGAGATTGGAAGGATTGAAGGAGGAGTCCATGGTCATGGGGAAATACCGGAGTCAGTCTGAAGGCGGAAATGGGGGAGATGTTAGCAAAAAGTCGGGGCCAACGGGCAGGCCGTACGGGTGCGGGGCGGGATTGTCGGGAACTTTCCGTCGTGTGCGGGCGGGGGAAGGCACGGGGGAGGCGTCCCCCGTGACATGGGCCGGATTACTCCGGCTTCTTCAGCGAATCTTGCAACAAGCGATTCATCTCGCCATGCAGCCATTTGCGCAGTTCGACGCGCACCGAATCCAGCTGCTGCTCGATCAGATCGTCGGCGTTTTGCAGGAAGCTGCGCTTCAGCTCCTGCTCGACCGGCCCGGCAGCGATGGCTGAAGATACCGGCAGCGCCGACGTGCGGGTGGGACTGGCGATAATCCGTTCTTGGGTATGGCCGCCCAGCGAGGAGCAGACATCCAGCAGTTCATCGAACACATTCTGGCGAAATTCGACGGGGGAGCGCTGCCAGCGCAGCGGGAAGTTGGTGCCTAATTCAACAGCCATGCTTACCTCATACCTCGTTGTGATCCAGACTGAAGCCCAGTTGCTTGTAGTTTTGCCAGCGCTGGCGGGCCGCTTGCCGTGACGCATCGTCCGGTGCGAACAGTTCCAGCACGCGCTGGTAGCGCTCCGGGTGCTCCACCGGGCGACTGCTGACATTTAAGCAGATATCCCCGAACGGCGCTGCCGATTTCGGACCAAACCGCACCGGAGCGGACAAAACGTCATCAACGCCGATGCGCTGGTGCGGCAGGAAGCTTTCGGCGGGGAAGCTCCACAGCCATTCATCCAGCGCGGCGGCCTGCGCCTCGTCCCGGGTCTGGATGAACAGGGTCTTGCCCTCGGCGACCGCCCGCGCCGCCAGGCGGCAGGCGGTCTGCATCAGGCGTTCCGGCGAATCCTGCTTCAGCAGGTAGAAACTAGCCCGCGACACAGTCATGCAGGTATTGCATCAACAGGGGCACCGGACGGCCGGTCGCGCCTTTCTGCGCGCCGCTGATCCACGCCACGCCCGCGATGTCCAGATGCGCCCAGGTGTATTCCTTGGTGAAGCGCTCCAGGAAACAGGCGGCGGTGATCGCGCCGCCGTTCGGGCCGCCGCTGCTGATGTTGGCCATGTCGGCGAAGGGGGAGTCCAGCAGTTCCTGATAATCGGACAGCACCGGCATCCGCCAGGTGCGGTCGTTGCCGGCCAGCCCGGCGTTGAGCAACGCCTCGGCCAGTTCGTCATGCGGCGTGAACAGGCCGGAAACGACCTTGCCCAAGGCGACAACACAGGCGCCGGTCAGGGTGGCGATATCGATCACCACCGCCGGGTCGAAGCGCTTGATGTAGGTGAGGGCGTCGCACAGCACCAGACGGCCTTCGGCGTCGGTATTGAGGATTTCCACGGTCTGGCCTGACATCGTGGTGACGATGTCGCCGGGGCGGGTGGCGTTGCCCGCCGGCATGTTCTCGGCGGCGGCGATGACGCCGACGACATTGATCGGCAGCTTGCTTTCGGCCAGGCCCTTCATCACGCCCAGCACCGACGCCGCGCCGCACATGTCGTACTTCATCTCGTCCATGGCCGCGCCCGGCTTCAGCGAAATGCCGCCGGTGTCAAAGGTGATGCCCTTGCCGACCAGCACCACCGGCTTGTCGCCTTTCTTGCCGCCGTGATATTCGATCACGATCAGCTTGCCCTCTTCCGCCGAGCCCTTGCTGACGGCCAGGAACGCGCCCATGCCCAGCTTTTCCATGTCGCTTTCGCCCAGCACATCCAGCTTCATCTTGCGCTGGCCCTTGACCAGCGCCTTGGCCTGTTCGGCCAGATAGGTCGGGTGGCAGATATTCGGCGGCTGGTTGCCCAGGTCGCGCGCCAGGCCCTGGCCGGAAGCCACGGCTTCGCCCCAGGCAATCGCAGTTTGTCCGGCGGCCAGTTCGGCTTCGTCGGCCACGGCCAGCAGCATCTTTTCCAGACCGGGCTCGGTGGATTTCTTGCTCTTGTAGTGATCAAAACGGTACGCGGTTTCCAGCGTCGCCCGCACGATGTCGCCCAAGGTCTGCGCCGGTGTGCGGTTCTGCACGCGCAACTCGCCCAGATAGCTGACCACGGTGCGGATCTTGCTGTTCAGCGCCTTGAAGGCGGCAGCGGCGACTTTCTGGAAGGCGCGGTTGTTCAGGTCCTTGGCGTCGCCGGCTCCGACCACGATGATCTGGCGGCTTTCCAGTCCCGGCAGGCCGAAAACAGGCAGGGTCTGGCCGGTCTTGCCCTCGAAGCCAGCATTGGTCAGGATCGTGGTCAGACGGCCCTCGCTGGCGGCGTCCAGGGTCTTGCCGGCGGCGGTCAGGCCGTCGGTGGTGGCGGGAATGATGATGGCGCCGGCGGCGGCCTGGGCGGGATGCGCGGCGGCAATCAGTGCAAATTCCATTAGAACCTCTATCAAATATGGTCGATAATCCGGAATCGGACATTACTAGCATATTTGCACCAGAAGGCAAGGCGGCATCACGTGATAATTCGTCGTTATCTGGCGGGCCAGCTGCTGGTCTCTGCCCTGGCGGTAACCTCCCTGTTGACGTTCATTCTCATGGGCGGCCGCGTCATCAAGTATTTCGGCATGGCCGCGCAAGGCAAGCTCGATGTCGAGCTGTTGTCAGCGGTTTTGCTGTATCGCCTGCCGGGCTTCCTGGAGCTGATCATCCCGCTGGGACTCTTTATTGCGGTTCTTCTGGTGTTCGGCCGGCTTTATGTCGATAACGAGATGGCCATTCTGGCGTCCAGCGGCATCAGCCGGTGGCAGCTGGCCGGGCACCTGCTGCCGGCGGTTGTCCTGGTTACCGCCTTGGTCAGCATCTTTTCCCTCTATTTTTCGCCGCGCGGCAATCTCGCCTCGGAATCCTTGTTCGCTGCACAGGCCAAGCGCAATACCTTTGACCTGATAAGGCCGGGCCAGTTCCAGAGGGTCGGTGAGCGCATACTGTTTGCGCGTGAGATTACGCCTGACAAGACGCGCCTGCTGCAAGTCATGATGTTTGAGGAGCGGCCCGGCGCGCAGCGAAGCCGGGTCATGGTCATGGCCGAGAGTGCGCGCCGCTATCATGATGAATCGACCGGCCTTTCGTATATCGAACTGGAGCACGGCGATCGTTATGAACTGTCGGCAGACAGCCCGCGCTATTCCCGACTGCGTTTCGCCGTATACCGAATGCGGGTGGCCGATCCGGCTGATGTCGGGGAGATAACCCGCGCCCGTACCTTGTCTTCCCGGGAGGTTTTTGACCATCGGGCCGAAGACAAGCTGATCATGGGGGAGTGGCTGTGGCGGGTCAGCATGCCGCTGATCGTCCCCATCGCCGCCTTGCTGGCGTTGCCCCTGTCCCGCGTCAGTCCCAGGCAGGGGCGTTTTCTCAAGCTGTTCCCGGCCATCCTCCTGTACATCAGTTATGTGGTCCTGATCGCGGCGGCCCGTAACGCCATTGAAAAAGGGAAGCTCGGCTCTGCGGGGATCTGGGGAATCCATCTCGGCTTTTTCCTGTTGGGGTTGCTGATGCTGGGCTGGGAGGATATCCAGCTCTGGCTTCGTCGCCGTCGCCTGGCGGATGATGGGGGTGCGGCATGAACCTGCTGCCGATGTATGTCAGCCGTACGGTGCTGTTTGCCATGTTGCTGGTGCTGTTCCTGCTGCTGGGGCTGGATCTGGTTTTTTCTTTTATTGCCGAGATGGAGGAAATCAAGGGCAACTATCAGGCCCTGCAGGCCTTGCAGGTTGTCGCCCTTGAGCTGCCTTACCGTTTGTGCGACATCCTCCCGGTTTCAGGATTGGTCGGCGGGATTATCGGACTGGGGCTGCTGGCCAGCCAGTCCGAACTGACAGTGATGCGCGCCTCGGGAGTCAGCGTAGGGCGTATCGTCTGGTGGACAATGCGCCCCGCCCTGGCCTTGGTGATGTTGGGACTGCTTGTGGCGCAGTACGGTATTCCCGTCAGCAATCAAAAATCGGAAACCATCAAGGCCAGGGCCTTGGGGCAGGATTATCACGCCGGATTCCTGAGCGGATTCTGGCATCGTGAAGGCAATGACTTCATTCACATGCAGCAAGTCGAACCCGGCGGGCGCTTGCATGCAGTCACTTTCTACCGGCTGAGTCAGGATGGCCGTTTGACAGAAATGACCGGGGTCAGGGAGGGAAAGCCATTAAGTACGGGCGGCTGGCGTCTACAGGGGGTCTACTCGGTTTTTCTGGGGACAGATGGCGCGGCGCGGGCGGGAAGTGGTCATGATTTCGGCTGGAAGCCGGAGCTGACGCCCGATTTCTTGAGGCTTGTCACAGTATCTCCCGAGTATCTCCCGTTAACTAGTCTTTACAGCTATGCCCGCTATCTGGAGGGGCAAGGCTTGGGAGCCGGAATCTACTTTCTTGAATTCTGGAAGAAAGCGCTGGCCCCGCTCGCGACATTGTCCATGGTCCTGATCGCCTGTACGTTCATTTTCGGTCCGTTGCGTTCCGTGACCATGGGATTGAGGATCGTTACCGGGGTCTTGGCCGGTCTGGGATTCCGATATCTCCAGGATATATGCGGCTATGCCAGTCTGGTTTATGACTTTTCGCCCTTGCTGGCGGTGCTGGTTCCCGTAGGTCTTTCACTGGGTTGGGGTCTGCACGCGCTCAGACGCGTCCGTTAGCCACAGCGGATGCAGGGCTTTGCATCCGCCTGCAATTAAGGCTAGAGTGGTAATAGTTATCCGGTACAAAAAAGTTCCCTAGCGGAAAAATCATAACAACCAAGAGAGTGCTTGCCTTGCTAGTCTGGACTTCTGCACAGGCCACCGATATCGGGGCAAAACGAAAGATCAATGAGGATGCCGTCCTTTCCAGGCCCGATATAGGGCTTTGGGCGGTAGCTGACGGTATGGGCGGCCACGCCGCGGGTGATGTGGCAAGCCAAGCGGTCATCGACGCCCTGCTGCAAACCAACCCTGACAAGGATCTTTCGGATTTTGTCGACACCATTGAAGACAAGATCCTGCTGGTGAATCAAAACCTCCGGCGCCATGGCCAAGAAGCCTTGGGCGGCCGCACATTAGGCACCACGGTTGTCAGTCTCTTTATCGTGGATGGTATGGGCGCCTGCATCTGGGCGGGCGATTCCCGCCTGTACCTTTATCGTGACGGAGAGCTGAAGCGGATTTCCCACGATCATTCGGCGGTACAGGAAATGATCGATTCCGGAATGATTACCCCGGATCAGGCGGCGCATCACCCGCATCGGAATGTGATTACCCGGGCGGTTGGTGGTGGCGACAAGCTCTATCCAGAGCTTCGTGTGTTTAATGTACAAGCTGGTGATTGGTATTTACTCTGCAGCGATGGCTTCTATAATGAAGTCAGCGAGGATGTAATGTCATCACTGATTGTGCAGGATACGCTTGAAGCCTCCGTAGCCAAACTCATGGAAAAAGCCTTGGCCCATGGTGCGGCGGACAATGTTTCCCTGATCGTCGTCAAAGTGTCGGAGGCATCATGATTCAGGATTTCCCGCAAGCGAATGCCAGATTGGCCGAAGTTGCCCGCCATTGGGCCGACGGCGAAGTCACGCATGAAACGTGGCGTCGTGAGCGGCGTAATATCCTGCGTGAGATTTGCTCGAAACGAGCGGATTATCAAGCGCGGAGCCCTTTGCCTGTGGTTCAGGCCCCCCGTCCGGTTGAGGCGCCTGTCGCTCCGGTTCAGGCCGAGTCCAAAGTATCGGTTGCGGTGGTCGATCCCGCTTCGGATATCGCCAACGACGAGGTGCTGACGCTTGCCCTGTTGTTGGTTGCTGTTGTCATGGGCGCGCTTTTCGTTTTTTTCCTGGCGTGATCGGGACTTCGCTCCGAAAACCCCTGGTTTTGTCCGACACCATCCATTCCCTGTACGATCGTACTGCTTTATGCTTGAGTGCTAATCTCAGGTGGAAGCAACATGAGCCAGTATCATCCGGAAGCCGTTCCCACGGCTAATCTGATTGAACGCACCAGTCGAACCGCCGGCGAACTTGTTCGTGATCATCGCCCGTTGGGGCGTGAGGCGCTGAATGCGATAGTCAACCTGCCGATCCTGCCATGGATATTGTTTCCGCTGAAGCCTGAACCTGAAACACATTCTGAATTCCTGCCCGGCAGTTATCCCAGCCTTTGGGAATATTTTTCCGCGATGGCGCAAGTATTGGTGCCTACAGAGCGGAAATCCTTTTCCTATGGCACATTGGCGGTTCTGCCGCCAGACTATATCTGGCCCCAGTCCAAGCGCCAGACCAAGTGGTTCTTCATTAACGGCATCTGCACCAGTCCCTCCATGGCGCTGCTGGAGGCGAGGGAAGTCGCGCTGGCCTTCCAGCGGCCGATACACCTGATTCATACGCCGACTGCGGGCTTCGTGCGCGATATTGCCGGAGCCTTGAATGCACGGGCCTTGCGCAAGGACGGACGGCTTTCCCGTCCGGCTTTCAATATTGTCCGTAATGCCATGGTCAGTCATGATCAGGTCGTCCTGATTACGTATTCGCAGGGCGCCATCGTGGCCAGTTATATCGCCCGCAAGTTGCTGAAAGATCCTGAAATGCGCAAGCATGCCCACAAACTGGAGATCTACAGTATTGGCGGCGCGGCAGACAGCCTGCATATCGACTATGCGCTGACGGCCGAGCATGGCCGCACGGTGCCCTACGTTGAGCACTTCGCCAATGGCAAGGACTTCTTCGCCCGGGTTGGTATTCTCGCCAAGTACCACAGCACCAGCGGGCCGATTTTTTTTGTGGCGGATCGCAAGGGGCACATGCTGAACCCGCATTACATCAAGGGAATCGTGCGCGGGGATTATTGCGAGGGGCGCTCGAGGCTGAGCAAATACGCGAATGGCGGTGAACCAGGGCCGGATGACTATATCCCGTTTGATCGGCGGCGGTAGCGACGGCTGGACTTGCTGCCTTTGGTCATAACGGCCAAGGCGGTGAGTCCCATGCGGGTGATGATTCAAAACGAAGAAAGTCTGGGAGTATGAATAAATGGTCGGGGTGAGAGGATTCGAACCTCCGGCCACTGCGTCCCGAACGCAGTGCTCTACCAGGCTGAGCTACACCCCGATGGTCTTTTCACGCGATTGCATGAAGGAGAGGGCGTGCATTTTAGCACGCACGCCGCAGAAATAAAGTGTTTTTTAACTGGTTCTGTTCAATCCCAGATCAAGTAAACCGAGCAGGGCATCCCGGAAGCGTGACTCCGGGACGGGATCCAGCGCCCGTCGGGCGGCCTCGGTTTCCTCCTGGGCCTTCTGCCGGCAATACGCCAGTGCGCCGGAGTCGCGGATGATACGGAGGATTTCGGGCAGGTTTTCCAGTCCGCCGGTGCGAATGGCGGTGCGGATCAGGTCGCCATCGGCAGTGTCGGCGATTTTCATGGCCTGGATCAGCGGCAGGGTGGGTTTGCCTTCGGCCAGATCATCGCCCACATTTTTACCCATTTCCGCCGCGGTGCTCTCATAGTCCAGCACATCGTCAATTATCTGGAAGGCGGCGCCGAAATGCATCGCGTAATCATGCAGGGCCTGGCGCAGGGCCGGATTGCCAAGAATGGCTCCGCCCTCGGCAGCGGTCACGAACAATTGCGCCGTTTTGCCGTAAATGACTTCCATATAGCGCTGCTCGGTCGTGTCCGGGTCGCGCTTGTTGATCAGCTGCATGACCTCGCCTTCAGCAATCACCAGCGTGCCGTCAGCAATCAGGCGGGCGATTTCCGGAACTTCCAGATCCAGAATCAGTTGAAACGCACGTGAAATCAGAAAGTCGCCGACCAGGACCGCCGTGGCGTTGTTCCAGGCGGAATTGACCGTGGCGCGTCCGCGCCGCAGATCGGATTCGTCAACAACATCGTCATGGATCAGCGTGGCCGTATGCAGCATTTCGATAATGGCGGCCAGCGGGATGTGCTTGTCGCCCTGATAGCCGGTGGCCCTGGCGGCCAGCAGGCTGAGCAGGGGGCGCAACCGCTTGCCGCCGCCCTCAACCAGATAATGACCGACTTGCATCACCAGGGGGACGCGCGAGTCCAGATGGTTAAGGATATAATGGTCGACGGCGGCAAAGTCCTCTGCCACCGTGGCCAGAATGTTCTGAAAGTTCATTGTTATAGCCAGTGATTGACGCCTGCGCGTATCGTATCAGCCCGGCCGCCTCAGGACTACCGCACATTTTAACGTGTGGAAGTGGCCGGCGCTTGCGCATGGAGACTCTTTTGCGTACAATCGCGCACCTTGCGATTTTTCTCCCCGTGGGCTTTGTGGTCACGGGCTTACGGAGTTAGCGAAGTATGTACGCGGTTATCAAGAGTGGCGGCAAGCAGCATCGCGTTGTTGAAGGCGAACTGCTGAAGGTGGAACTGATTGACGCCGAGCCGGGCCAAAATATCACCATCGAAGATGTGTTGATGGTCGTCAACGGCGCTGATATCAAGATCGGTGCTCCGGTTGTTGAAGGCGCCAAGGTAGTTGCCGAGGTGGTGGGTCATGGTCGTCATGACAAGGTGCGTATCGTCAAGATGCGTCGCCGCAAGCACTATCGCAAGCAGCAGGGTCATCGTCAGTGGTTCACTGAACTGAAGATCACTGGCATTACTGTCTAAGATTGAGGAATTACCGACATGGCACATAAAAAAGCTGGTGGTTCCACCCGTAACGGCCGCGATTCAGAAGCCAAACGACTGGGTGTGAAGATGTATGGTGGCCAGCAGGCCATTGCTGGCAACATTATTGTTCGTCAGCGTGGCACCCAGTTCTGGCCGGGTGAAAATGTTGGCATCGGGCGTGATCACACCCTGTTTGCCAAGGCTGATGGTGTCATCAAGTTTGTCACCAAGGGCCCCTTCCAGCGCAAGTATGTTGTGGTGGAAGCTGCCGCCTGATCGCGGCATGACTGAAAAGCCCCGTTCATCGGGGCTTTTTCATTGGTGGGTTCAAAACTGCGCGGGCAAATATCATGCGTTTTGTAGACGAAGCAATCATCCAGGTGGATGCCGGGGCGGGTGGAAACGGTTGTGTCTGTTTCCGGCGCGAGAAATTCATCCCTTATGGCGGGCCGGATGGCGGCGATGGCGGCAAGGGTGGCAGCATCTACATGGTGGCGGATTCAGACTCCAATACGCTGGTGGACTACCGCTATACCCGTAAATTCCGCGCCGAACGTGGTCAGGGCGGAATGGGCGCCAATTGCAGTGGCAAGGGTGGCGCGGATGTGATCCTGAAGGTTCCGGTCGGAACCACGATTGTGGATGAAGCGACCGGTGAAGTCCTGGGCGACTTGGTGGAGGCCGGGCAACGCTTGCTGGTGGCGCAGGGCGGCCGTGGCGGTTTGGGAAATATCCATTTCAAGAGCTCGACCAATCGGGCTCCCCGCAAATCCACCTCCGGGCAACCCGGCGACTCCCGGCAGTTGAAGCTGGAGTTGAAGGTTCTGGCGGATGTCGGCCTGTTGGGGCTGCCCAATGCCGGCAAGTCCACTTTTATCAGGGCGGTATCCGCGGCCAAGCCCAAGGTGGCGGATTATCCCTTTACCACGCTGGTGCCCAATTTGGGGGTGGTTGATATCGATCGCCATCGCTCATTTGTCATGGCGGATATTCCGGGGCTTATTGAGGGGGCATCAGAGGGGGCGGGGCTTGGTATCCGCTTCCTCAAGCATCTGGCGCGGACTCGCTGCCTGTTGCATCTGGTGGATGTGGCTCCGATAGATGGTTCTGATCCGGTCGCCAATGTGCAGGTGATTGCCGGGGAGCTGGATAAATTTTCCCCGACACTGGCGTCGCTGCCGCGCTGGCTGGTGCTGAACAAGGTGGATCAGGTGTTGCCTGAAGAACGCGACGCCCTGTGCTCCGATATCGTTACCCGTCTGGGGTGGACTGGGCCGGTCTTCCAGGCCTCGGGACTCACGGGCGAAGGGGCGATGCAGGTTTGTTACCGTCTGATGGAGTCCATTGAGGAGCAGCGTCGGATCGAGGCTGAAGATCCGGAGGCGGCTCTCAAGGAGCAGGCCAAGCGCCAGTTGCTGGAGCAGGAATCCCGTACGCGTATTGAGGAGCTGCGGGCGCAGCAGCGCGCCGCATGGCAGGCCCGCAAGGATGCCGGCTTCGATGATGAAGATGATGAAGACTGGGATGATGAGGATGGTCCCGAAATTATTTATCAGCGCTGAAAAACGGAGCGGATCATGACGGAAAATCGGGAACGCCTGCAGAAGGCCAAGCGTTGGGTCGTCAAGATCGGCTCAGCGTTGCTGACGGCCAATGGTCAGGGGCTGGATCAGGAGGCCATGGCCAGCTGGGTGCGGCAGATGGCGACTCTGGCTGATCGGGGCATTGAGTTGATTCTGGTCTCCTCCGGCGCTGTGGCGGAAGGCATGGTTCGCATGGGGCTGCCCGGCCGTCCGTCGTCCTTGCATGAGTTGCAGGCCTGTGCGGCGATCGGCCAGATGGGATTGGTCCAGGCCTATGAATCCCACTTCCGGACACACGGCCTGAAGACTGCGCAAATTCTGCTGACGCATGAAGATCTGGCTGACCGCACCCGCTACCTGAATGCGCGTTCTACTCTCAATGCCTTGGTCACTTGGGGTGTAATTCCGGTTATCAATGAGAACGACACCGTCGCCACGGATGAAATCCGCTTTGGTGATAACGACACGCTGGCTGCACTGGTGGCCAACCTGATTGATGCCGAAGTGTTGATTATCCTCACGGATCAGGAGGGCATGTTTGATCGAGATCCGCGCCACAACCCCGATGCGGTGCTGCTGCCGGAGGTCAGGGCGCTGGATGATGCCTTGATGGCGATGGCTGGCGGCGGCGGTGTTCTGGGCAGGGGAGGGATGGTGACCAAGGTTCGCGCAGCGCGGTATGCCGCCCGCTCCGGCTGCAGTACGGTGATTGCCAGCGGGCAGAGCCAGGATGTGCTGGTCAATCTGGCGGGCGGCGCTGTGCTGGGGACCTTGCTGCTTCCGGACGAGGATCGTCTGGACGCTCGTAAGCAGTGGTTGGCGGCGCATTTACAGACGGCTGGCCGGTTGGTGCTGGATGATGGTGCTGTCCAGGCTTTGCGTAATCATGGCAGTAGCTTGTTGCCGGTTGGTGTTGTTCAGGTTGAGGGTGGTTTTTCCCGGGGGGAGGTCGTCGCCTGTGTTGATGTGCATGGGCGGCAGGTTGCTGTGGGATTGGTGAATTATGGCGCGGAAGATGCGGCCAAAATTATCGGGAAGACCAGCGAGCGCCTTGTTGAAGTGCTTGGTTACATGGATGAAGAGGAGTTAATGCATCGGGATAATCTGGTGGTTCTCTGACGGGACCACTGGCGAGCGCACGGAGTAGCGGGCGCTGTCTGGTACACGCCGGACAAACAAAAAGGCCTGACAATGTCAGGCCTTTTGTATTTGGCGCGCCCGGAGAGATTCGAACTCCCGACCCTCTGGTTCGTAGCCAGATACTCTATCCAACTGAGCTACGGGCGCTTGAGGTCGCACATTCTACATGTATTTTTTTGCCTGTCAATCGAAAAGTTTTAAAAAGCCAAACATTATTCGAAAGTGTGAAACAGTTACAAAAAAGTACAAACTGGCGGAGAGAGAGGGATTCGAACCCTCGATGGGCTTTTGGCCCATACTCCCTTAGCAGGGGAGCACCTTCGGCCTCTCGGTCATCTCTCCGCGAGGAGGCGAATAATACCATGATGAAATCAAAATTAAAGAGGGAAATGGTTGAAAACACTGTTTTTTAACCTGTAAAGGAAGGTTTGCCCTAAAAATTGTAGGACAGGTTGTTTGTGTGGCGGGGCTTGCATGGTCTAGATTGTAATAGTGCGGGGCCTGTCCGCAGTTGTTGCAAATTGCCCCCGGTTGGTGACTTTGTCGGCTGTCGGGTGCTAGAATCGGCCCTCATCCGGTTTATGGTTGTGATCCGCTGACAGAGGTCACATGAATTTTTAGACCATGTCTATCCGAGGGAAGAATATGGAACGTAAATTGAAGCTGGGCGTTGCCAGTCTGGGAATGGGCCTTGTGATGGGGTCGACAGTCGCCAGTGCCGATATAGCTCTCAATCCCCAGGCAATCCAGTACGATGCTTTCTCGCTGATCCCTGTTTTGGGTGCCAAGACGGGGGTGGATAACAACCTGTACAATTTGAGCAAGAGCGAAGTTTCCTCTTCCTTTATTGAGTTGAATCCCGCATTGGCTCTTGTGGCGCGTGAGCGCAACAACCAGTATCAATTGGCGTACACAGGAACCGCGCGTTCCTATGCGAATGCCAGTGATGACAGCTTCTTTGACCAGAACTTTGTTGCGAATGCCCATGTCGAGCCGAATGCCCGTCTCCGGGTGGATGCCGGGGCTGCCTACAAGATGCTCCATGATGATCGTGGCGCAGGGCGCAGTTCGGGAATGGGCTTGCAGTACATTCTTGATATGGGTGAAGTCGACAAGTTCAATGTGACTTCTGTCAGTGTCGGCATGCAGTATGGCGCCCCTGACGCGATGGGGCGGTTTACCTTGGGTTATGGCATTGACCAAAAACGGTATTCTCGCGGTGTGGTCAACACCCCCAGCTTTGGTGCGGGCACCACATTTGATGTCTCCGGTACTCGGGACAACGACGCCAAGAATCTGGGCGCCGGCCTGACTGTGCATGTGACAGCCAAGACCGCCCTCGGTGTCGAATACGAGTCGTCTCGTACGGACTATAAGGGCGTGACGCCGGATACCAAGGACAATCGTATTTATGGCACCGTGGTTTGGGAAAATACGGCCATGACAACCGGTAAGTTCCGTATTGGTGACGGTAAGCGTGATATTGCCACCGGCGGTAAGGAAAAGAAGGTGGTGTGGGACTTGGGTGCTATTTGGACGCCGTTTGAAGCGGATCGTGTTGATATTTCCGCGGGTCAGCGTGCATATGATGGTGATTCGGCAGGCAGCACTACGATTGCCAAGAACTATTCCGTGACATGGCAGCATTCCTGGATTGATCGTGTCAGCACATCTCTTACGCTCGCGCGGACGGATGAGCAATACCTCGATTCATTCGCCAAGGAATTCCGTAATGCCACAACTGATGTGATTGGCGTAGGTGTCAATTATCAAATGCGCCGGTGGTTGATCTGGAATGTCGGGGTGACGAATAAAGACCGTTCTTCGAGTGACAAGTCCTACGAGTTGAAGCGTAATGTCTATGGTGTGGGTGCACAGGTAAGCCTGTAAGTACCCCTGAGTAATGACATATGCCTTTGCTATTAAGCCTGCTTTGGGTTTTGATCATGGCATGCGCTCCTGCGCATGCCGGGTTCTTTGATGACCTCTTCCGTGGCGGAGTTCCTGCCGCCTCGTCTTCCTCCTCATCTTCAGTAGTACCTTCCGATCCCGCGGTATCAGCGCAGCCTGCCATGGACGCGGTCGTGCCCCTGCGTGGGGGTTCTGACTATCGGCTAGGGGCTGGGGACAAGATATCCATTACGGTATTCAACGAGAAAGAGCTGAGTATTGATGTTCGTTTGAGTGATGCCGGCTCTTTCCTTTATCCGTTTATTGGTGAGGTTTCGGCAAGGGGCTTGACCATCGCTGAGCTTCAGAGATATCTGGCCTCTCAATTGTCCGATGGGTATCTGGTTGATCCCAAGGTTTATGTGAATATCACGGAATACCGGCCTTTCTTTGTAAACGGTGAGGTGACCAAGCCCGGCGGCTATTCCTACCAGCCGGGTTTGACGGTGCGAAAGGCCATTTCGATCGCTGGCGGTTTCACTCCCCGCGCTTCGTTGTCCAAGATATATGTGATCCACGAAGATGACGCTTTGGGTCTGCCTCGGCAAACGACGTTAAATAGTCAGCTTCGGCCGGGCGATATCATTACGGTTGATCAAGGCTTCTTCTGATTACTGGTGAATTATGGATTATGCAGGTAACTCTTCATCCTCGGCGATGGATGAGGGGCAATTGGACATCAAGCAGTATTTGAATGTACTGCGTCGATATAAGTGGGGCATTCTGGGGCTGTGTCTGTCCGTAACCCTGGCCGTCGTCTTCCTGGTTTTTTCCATGAGGCCGATTTACAGCGCCAGTACGACGCTTCTGATTGAGCAAAAACAGTCCAAGGTTGTTGCCAGTATTGATGATTGGTCGTCGGGTGATATGACGTCCAAGGAGTATTTGCAAACCCAGTTCGAGGTTCTCAAGTCGCGTGACCTCGCTGAGCGAGTTGTCCGGGAGTTGCGCATTGCTGAACAGCCCGAATATGCCGTCGCGGGAGAGCCGGGAGAAGGCACTGCTCTTTTCGACTGGCGCTCTTTTTTGCCTCAAGGACATCAGAAAAGCATAGCTCCGTCAGAGGAAGATAAATTCAATCTGCTGGTCTCGCGTTTCATTAAACACTTGTCGATTGAGCCTGTCAGAAATACGCAGTTGGTAAGGATCAGTTTTGAATCTGCAGACCCTCGTTTGGCGGCAAATGTGGCCAACGCGATGGCCCGTGCATATATCGCCAGCCAGATGGAGGTTCGTCTGGCAATGACCGAGCAGGCGGCATCTTGGCTCGCATCCCGGTTAGGGGTGCTGAAGAACAATCTTGAGTTGTCGGCCAAGAATCTTCAGGATTATCGTGAAAAAAATAATCTGATTGATACAGGGGTTAGCGGCGGAATCTTTGCCATTACCTCCAGTCAGATTCAGGAATTGAATCAGCGTCTCGTGGCTGCTCAATTCAATGAAAGTCAGGTTAGCAGGAGGTATGGCGCCAAACATCCAGCCGCCCAGCAAGCCCGCATCGATGTTTCTGAGGCTGAAAAAGCATTGCACTCCGCCAAGGACGCGGCAATGGAGGTTGCAAAGCGGCAATTCCGGTTGCAGGAACTTGAGCGGGAAGTCGATGCCAATCGGGCATTGTATGACGCCTTTTTTACGAGAATCAAAGAGGCCAATGAAAGCCTGCAATTGGAAACTTCCAATGCGCGGGTCATTGATTTGGCAAAAACCCCGAGTGTTCCTGTCAAACCGCAGAAAGGGCTTATCATTGGATTGGCTGCGGTGCTGAGTCTCTTTTTGGCGGCGGGTATTGCCTTCCTGCTGGATTATCTGGATACGACATTCAAGGATCCGGAAGAGGTCGAGCGCAAGCTGGGGGTTTCCATGCTGGGCATGGTGCCTTTCGTGGTAACGCGTAAGCCAAAGCGCAGGAAGCCCGGCGATTCAAAGCAGCCGATCATGTTCCTTGATGCGAAAATGAGCGGATATGCCGAAGCAATTCGTACGATTAGAACGAGTGTTGTGCTGTCCGGCATTGATAAGTCGCACAAAACCATATTGCTGACATCCAGTGTTCCCAGTGAGGGTAAGACAACAACTTCCATTAATTTGGCGGTTGCGCTGGGGCAAATGGAAAAAGTGCTGTTGATTGATGCGGATATGCGCCGTCCTTCGATTGGCAAAACTTTGGATATTCCTGCAAACAGCCCCGGCTTGGCCAATATGGTCACGGGGACTGCAGAGCTCGATGACTGTATTTTGCACATGGAGGATGCAAATATCGATATTCTGACGGCTGGATTGGTTCCCCCGAACCCTTTGGAGTTATTGTCATCGCATAGATTTGCAGAGTTGCTGCGTTCGCTGTGTGAACGCTACGATCGGATCATTATTGATTCGGCTCCGGCGCTGCTGGTGAGTGACTCCTTGGTCATTTCACGGATTGTCGATGCGGTTCTGTATGTCGTGCGATCGGATGCGACCTCTCACGGTACGGCGCGATCCGGTATTGCTCGGATGAAGGCTGCAAATGCGCCCCTGATCGGCGTAGTTTTGAACAAGGTCAATATGCGCAGAGCTGCCCAGTATTACGGTGCTTATACAGGCTATTACAATTACGGCTATTCGTATGGATATGGCAGCCGTAAAGCGCCTGACGCATCAGAGGGTGATTAAGCTTTAGGAGGCGTGGCTGCGTGGTAATGGGCTCAGGGGTGGATCGGGTCTGGTTGAAGCCATAAAGTCGCGCGTTCTGTCTGCTTGTGTTTTGAATTCAAGAACCGCCTGCTGCATCGCATCAGGCGGTTTTTTTTGCGCCCGTGGTGCTGATTATTTGCGGTTGGCTATATGCGAATATTGGCCTGGATAATGCTTTTCGTTGGATCCAGGACGGTGGTTAGGCACAACGCTATCCTGTTTGATTGATGGATTGGTTGTGTTGTCTCTGGCTTGACGGTATTGCAGGCTGCCAAGGAGCGAAGGGAGGTGTGTCGCGAAGAATATGGGCATTGTAAGGCGAATCTTATAGGCTCTTACGGGGCCTGCCAGCGGGTTTCAGTAATTCGGAAATAAAAAAGGGAGCCGAAGCTCCCTTTTCTTTCTGCGCCAGTATTACTTGGCGGCAGGGGCGGCAGCGGCCGGAGCAGCAGCAGCCGGAGCAGCGGCAGCGTCAGCAGCCGGAGCAGCAGCGGCCGGAGCGGCAGCGTCAGCAGCCGGAGCGGCGGCCGGAGCAGCAGCTTCAGGAGCCGGAGCGGCGGCCGGAGCAGCAGCTTCAGGGGCCGGAGCGGCTTCAGCAGGAGCTTCTTCTTTCTTGGCGCAGCCAGCGAAGGCGAGGGCGGCGGCAACGGAGGCGGCAATAGCGAGGTTCTTGAATTGCATGATGGTTCTCTCTCATGTTGAGTTAAGGATGCGGAAGTACCTGAGGCAGCAGCGCTACCACGAAGCCAATTCACCAGCATCCGATTTGCGGCGAGTGAACTTTAACATCAGACGGGAAGAAATGCACTATTTTTGTTCTACAATTTGTGAGGGAAGATGAACCGCTGTCGGATTATTGGTCGAAAGTGACATAAATGTGACGGGCTGTCGGGAGGGATGCCGGGGTGGTGGCGAGGGCTGATTCCTGCTTCTTAAGGAGGTGCTCCAAGGCAGTAGGGGAGTCCGGGAGGAGGGAGAGGGCCGCGACACTCGAAACGCGGATGGCATTCTGAACTGCCCATTCTTCCAGGAGATCCTGGATGCAGGTGATGGCCGATTTCGCTCCATCAAGACCGCAGTCAGTCAGGAGGATGGCATAGCTGTTATTCGCAATTCGGGCGGTTACATCGCATCGGCGCAAGCGTGTTTCGAAAAGTGAGCCTAACTGGTGCTCCGCCAGCCTGTGCAATGCTCGATTACTGCGTTTGCTCAGGTGTTCAGGCATGACGAGTTTGAGCGTCACCAATGAGAAGGGCGCCAAGTGTCTTTGCTGATAGGGGATAAAGAAGCGTGCCGCCTGCATCAGGGTGCTCAGGTTGTTCAGTCCCGGTATGAGGTCGGAGGACGGGATGGAGGCGCTTAACAGGGAATAATGTTGCTGGAGGGTGGTGATGGCCACAAGCAGGGGGAGCAGGGCCAGCATTGATGCCAGTATCGGAGCGCTGGTGCTGAATCCCATGGCAATGCTTTGTGCGGCAAGCATGAAGCCGCAGATCGCTAAACCGCGGCGCCCGGGCAGTTCCATCAGTGGTATCAGGGTGAGCGCGAGGTTGCTGATGAGCCCATGTTGGGGAATCTGATTATTGAGATGTGCGAGCATGATAGCCAGCAAAAAATCAGGGGTTATGCGCAGCAAGCGGAGTGTGGTGCTGGTGGTGAAAAGGCCAAGCATCAACTGCAGGACAATATATGTGCCAACCATGACGATAAATGGTTGCCTTGTACCTTCGTCGAGTTGAGGGATAAAGGTTAGCAGCGATAAGGCGACCAAGCCACGGGATGCGGAGCAGAGCCTGGAGGTCGTCGTTGCAAGTGAGGTTCCTTGGGGGTGTGTCATGGTGTCCCGGTTTAATCTGGGGAGCTTCTTGTAAAATGTTTCCCGCAGGCGCCGCCTTGCATGGAGATAACGAAAGCGCGTCTGCTAGAATCGAGCCATTATACGCCCAACCTTATAACAGTCAGTATGAATTACAAACGCTTTGTTGCCCTGACGCGAGAGTGTTGCGTGGCGGGTTGTCTCTTGGTTTTGGTCGGGTGTTCAGCATTGGTTGACCGCAAGGTTGCCGATTTTGGAGCGGGGTTTACCGCCGCTATTCGGGATAGCGATGATCCCGCGATGGTGGAGCAGGGGTTACCTTCCTATTTGCTGTTGCTAGATGCCTTGGTTAACGGCAGTCCGGATAAGCCAATTTTGTGGCAGGCGGCGTCTTCCTTGAATTCGGCCTATGTCGGCGCATTCATCCATGATGAGGCAAGGGCCCGGCAAATCAACGAGAAGGCGATGAAATACGGTTTCAAGGCATTATGCTTGCGTGATCAGCGCTTGTGTAATCCCAGGGCTGTTTCGCCGGATGACCTCAATGTGATTTTGAGCAGTCTGACTAAAAAGGATGCGGGAGTCTTGTTTGCGGCGGCAGGGGCCTGGGCCGGATGGATTCAATCGCACGCGGATGACTGGAACGCCGTGGCTGATCTTTCTCGTGTCGAAATGATGATGCGGCGGGTTATTGCGCTGGATGATGCGTTTGAAGAAGGTATGCCCCATCTCTATCTGGGGGTTTTGGCGACTGTGCTGACGCCGGCCTTGGGCGGGCGTCCCGAGGAGGGCAAAAAGCATTTTGAACGAGCGGTCGAGTTGTCGGGCGGGAAGAATCTGGTCGCCAAGGTTTATTACGCCAAGCAATATGCCCGCGGCGTTTTTGATCGTGAACTGCATGACAGGCTGCTGAATGAAGTCTTGGCGACGGATCCTCATGCACGCAATTTTACGCTGAGCAATATGCTGGCCCAAGCCGAGGCCAGGACGTTGCTTAAGTCGGCAGATGACTTTTTTTAGTTTCAGGCGGGGAAGGGGTAATGAAAAAAATCGGATTGTTATGCATCGGCATCATTGCGGGCATGCTCAGTGCGGAGTCATCTGCGCTGACATTGAAAATAGCAACCTTGTCGCCTGATGGTTCCGGGTGGATGACCAAAATGCGCGCCGGTGCTGGCGAGGTGGATAAGCGGACACAGGGCCGGGTGCAATTCAAATTTTATACCGGCGGCACCATGGGTAATGACCGGTCCGTGCTGAGTAAAATCAAGATCGGCCAGTTGCAGGGCGGCGCTGTAACCGCCGGCAGCCTGACCGACTTTAACCGTGATGTGCAGATTTATGCCATGCCATTGAAATTCAAGAATTTCAATGAAGTCGACGCTGTGCGTGGAAAGATGGATTCAATGTTGTCCCGCTCCCTGGAGCAGGGCGGCATGGTCAATTTCGGTTTCGCTGAGGCCGGTTTTGCCTATGCCATGTCGAAAACCGGCCCGATATCGTCGGTGGCGGAGCTCCGCAAGCACAAGGTCTGGATTCCGGAGAATGATCCGCAATCGGCTGAAGCGCTCAAGGCCTTCCAGGTTTCGCCCATTCCGCTGTCGTTGGCCGACGTATTGCCGGGCTTGCAGACCGGCATCGTCGATACCGTTGCCTCATCCCCGATCGGTGCGCTGGCATTGCAGTGGCATACGCAGGTTCGTTATGTGACGGAGTTGCCGTTGAGTTACATCGTGGGGGTGCTGGCGATTGATCAGAAGGCATTCGCGAAAATTGATCCGGCTGACCAAGCCGTGGTCCGGGAAGTGATGACGCGCGTTTTCCGTGAGATCGACAAGCAAAACCGTCAGGATAACCTGGCGGCGTGGGAGGCGCTGCAAAAGCAAGGGATCAAGGCGGTCAGGCCTTCCTCGCAGGAAGTAGAGGAGTGGGAAAAGGATGCCCAGATTGCCGGTGAGCGGATTGTGAAGGCGGGTATCGTGTCCCCGCAGGTCATGCAGGTGCTGGAGGAAAATCTGAAGCAGCTGAGGTCCGGCCGCAAGCAATGAACGTTCTTCACATGTTGCTGAAAGCCCTGCATCGGATTGAAGACGGTATTCTGGCCTTGCTGCTGGTGGTGATGATCGGGTTGGCCGTGGTGCAAATCGGCCTCCGCAACCTGTTTGACAGCGGCTTGTTATGGGCGGATTCATTGCTGAGGGTTCTGGTGCTGTGGATCGCGCTGATGGGAGCCATTGTCGCCAGTCGTGAGCATCAGCATATCAGCATGGATCTGATAACCCGTTTCCTCTCGGAAAAGGCGGCTCGCTATGTTGGCTCACTGACGGACATGTTTGCTGCCGGGGTTTGCTTTTTGTTGGCATGGCACTCCTATGACTTTGTGATTATCGAGCGTGAGTCGGCATCCTTCACTTTTCCCGGTGCGCCGTCGTGGCTGTGTGAGTCGATCATGCCGGTTGCGTTTGCCATCATGGCATTGCGTTATTTGGCTCATGGCGGACTTGCTTTCGCCGGCGCCCGGCGCGGGGGTCAGCAATGATCCTGATGCTTTGTCTGGCCTTGGTTGTGTTCGCCTTGCTGGGAGCCCCGTTGTTTACTGTTCTGGCGGGTGCCGCAATGCTGGGCTTCTGGCATGATGAAATTCCCCTGACGGTCATGGGGGTGGAAATCTACCGGATCGTCGAGACGCCCGTGCTGCTGGCGCTGCCGCTGTTTACCTATGCGGGCTATATTCTGGGGGAGGGACAGACCTCACATCGCCTGGTGCGTTTGACGCGAGCTTTCCTCGGGTGGTTGCCGGGGGGATTGGCGATCGTCGCCTTCACCACCTGCGCTTTCTTTACGGCGTTTACCGGTGCCAGCGGTGCGACCATCGTGGCCATGGGGGCGTTGCTTTACCCCGCATTGCGCCAAGCCGGTTATGACGAGCGTTTTTCATTGGGCTTGGTGACGACCTCGGGCTCCCTGGGATTATTGCTGCCTCCGTCCCTGCCCCTGATCCTGTACGCCATTATTGCCCAGCAAATGCCGCAAGGGGCGGGTGTGACTATCGACGCGGTATTTCGCGCCGGTCTCTTCCCGGCGCTGCTGATGGTGGCTCTGCTCAGCCTTTTTGGTTATTGGGTGACCAAGCGCCGGCCGGTGGAGTTGCAGCCCTTTTGCTGGAGGGAGCTCGGTCGTGCCCTTGTGGAGGCCAAATGGGAACTGCCTTTGCCGGTGTTTGTCCTCGGGGGGATTTACGGCGGGGTCTTTGCGGTCTCTGAGGCGGCGGCTGTGACCGCCCTTTACGTCACGTTTGTTTCGCTGGTTGTCTATCGCGAAGTTCGTCTAACGCGCCTGATTGCCTTGATGCGTGAGGCGATGGTGATGGTTGGGGGGATTTTGCTGATCCTTGCGGTAGCGACGGCGCTGACCAACTGGTTTATCGATGCCGAGGTTCCATCCAAGCTGTTCGCGCTGGTGAAACAGTATATCGACAGCAAATGGGCATTCTTGCTGTTGTTGAATGTGTTCCTGCTGATCCTGGGGTGTTTCCTGGATATTTTCTCGGCCCTGGTGATCATGGTGCCGCTGCTGCTGCCCATGGCGGCCGGATTCGGCATTCACCCTGTGCATTTGGGGATCATCTTTCTGGCCAATATGGAGATAGGCTATTGCACGCCGCCAGTCGGGATGAACCTGATGATTGCCAGCTACCGCTTCAAGAAACCGATGCTGGACTTGGCGGCCAGCACCCTGCCTTTCCTGGGAGTATTGATGGTGGCCGTCTTGATCATTACGTTTGTCCCGGTGCTGAGCCTGGCGCTGCTTTGAACGGGCAGGGTTCGCCGGCGTGCGGCAGCAGGCTGCATACCTCATCGTTTCGATGCAGCCTGCTAACCAGTTGTTGAATATTCAGGGCGTATCCGGCGCCGTTGCTGGAGGCGGGATGCCATTGCTGGGATCGTTGGATCGTCGACATCACGGTTTCGCGTGCTGCGGATGACAGCCTCGGCCATACGATCAGGCCGGTTTCAATAATGTCGTACATGCTGGACGGACGCCAGGGACCCAGCTGGTTGCCTCGCGCCAAGGCGGTGTCGAATTCGTGGTCGAACTCGCCGGCAATGGATTTTGCCCGAGCCAGGCGCACCCAGAGATCGGGTCTGGCGGGACTTAATGCGCAGGCCTGGCGCAAGGCGTTGAGCGCCGGGGCTTTCCAGTCCTGGACGCCGGCTTGGGCGCTGCCCCAAAGATAGGCGTTGCCCAGCGTCAGCTGGAAGTCGGCGTTTGAAGGGGAAAGGGTCGTGGCCAACGTGGCGTAGCGCCTGGCGCTTGCCAGTTGCTCGGTCGAGGGCGTAAAAACCTGACCGCTCTGGTTTTTGAGTCTGTTCTGGTATTCCCAGGCTTCAAGATAGCCTCTGGCCATGAAGTCGTTGTAGCCGGCGTAGCTGCCGGACAGGAACCACCCGGCCAGTAGCAAGGTGACTCCGGCCGTCAATACAACGACGATGTTCGGCCTGTTGCGGGGTTTTCCTGAAGATTTTCGGGCCTTCGGTGACATGCCTGGAGTCCATGGAGCCTGCAATTCGGCTTATATACCACAGGCTGTACACTTTTGTTAGGCGGTATCTTTTATCGGCAGCTTTTTTGCCGTAGAATAACCGCCCTTTATGGCGATAAGCCTAACCGTTCTGGTGGATAAAGTTATGGTAGTTATTCGTTTGGCTCGTGGCGGCGCAAAGAAGCGTCCTTTTTATCAAGTTGTTGTGACTGACAGCCGCAGCGCCCGTGACGGTCGTTTCATTGAACGCGTTGGTTTCTTCAATCCGGTGGCTCGCGGCAATGCTGAACGCGTCCGTATTGATGCCGACCGTTACCAGTACTGGATCAGCCAAGGCGCCCAGCCCTCTGAGCGTGTTGCCCAGCTGGCCAAGGCCACTGCTGCCTGATACGCATGTCCGACATTCCGTCCCCCGACCAGCTGGTTGAGGTGGGTCGTCTTCAGGCGGCATATGGTATCAAGGGTTGGGTTTGGGTTTATTCGAATACGGATCCCATTGCCAATATTTTTGCCTATGCACCCTGGTATGCCCGGATTGACGGGCGCATGCAGGAACTGCGTGTGGCGGAATGGCGGGAGCAGGGCAAGGGTCTGGTCATCCGCATTGATGGCGTGACCGACCGTAATGGAGCGGAGGGCCTGAAAGGCACCGTTCTGTGGGTGAACAAGTCGTGTTTGCCCGAGTTGCCGGACGGCGACTATTACTGGTCCGACCTGCTGGACCTTTCCGTATTTCTGGACGACGGTCGCCTGCTGGGGCAGGTTCACAGTCTTATGGAAACCGGTTCGAATGATGTGCTGGTGATCCGCCCCGTTGCCGGCAGCATCGACGATCGCGAGCGTCTGGTTCCCTGGTTGCCTGAGCGGGTTGTCAGACATGTGGATCTGGCCTCGCGACGTGTTGTTGTCGATTGGGATCCGGAATTCTGAACCGGAACGCGGAGACCCGCCCGATGTGGTTTGGCGTGATCACGCTCTTCCCCGAGATGTTTGCCGCCATTCGCGACTTTGGGATGACCGGTCGGGCGGTCAGCCAGGGAAAAGTGTCCATTCGCTGCTGGAATCCGCGTGATTTCACCGAGGACAATTATCGCCGCATTGATGAACGTCCATACGGCGGCGGTCCCGGGATGGTGATGATGCCCGAGCCTCTGGAGCGCGCCATTGCAGCGGCGCGTGTCGAGGCTGAGGCGGCCGGTTTTGCTCCGCGGGTGATTTATCTGTCGCCTCAGGGGCGTAGGCTGGATGAGCCGGCGGTCGTGGAGCTGGCGGAAAATGCCGCATTCATTCTCTTGTGCGGTCGTTACGAGGGGGTGGATGAGCGCCTGATCCGCCGCTGCGTCGATCAGGAATGGTCGATTGGCGACTATGTGCTGTCCGGTGGCGAGCTGCCGGCCATGGTGCTGATGGATACGGTTATCCGCCGCATTCCGGGGGTGCTGGGGCATAGCCAGTCGGCCGAACAGGACTCCTTTGTGCAAGGTGTGCTGGATTGTCCCCACTATACGCGCCCCGAAATTTATGAAGGCGAGGCGGTTCCCTCCGTGCTGTTGTCCGGGGATCACGCCGCCATCCAGCGCTGGCGCTGGCGGGAAAGCCTGAAGCGAACACTGTTGCGTCGTCCCGAGCTTCTGGACGATGCGCCGTTGAACAAGGAGCAACGCCGTATACTTGCCGAACTGCGTTCGGAAGCGGCTGAGCCCTCGGTCAGTCCCGATAAGGGGCTGTAATGAAATGAGTTGCATGCGCCGGGCTTGTCCCACAGCCTCTGCAGCCGTATTGGAGAACTGCCATGAGCGGTAAGCATCCGCTGGTTCAAGCTGTTGAACAAGCCCAACTGAAACAGAACATTCCCTCCTTTGCCCCCGGCGATACCGTTATCGTTCAGGTGAAGGTCAAGGAAGGCGATCGTGAGCGTCTGCAGGCCTATGAAGGCGTGGTTATCGCCATCAAGAATCGCGGCCTGAATTCTGCGTTCACCGTGCGCAAGATTTCCAATGGCGTTGGCGTCGAGCGTGTGTTCCAGACGCACTCTCCGGTCGTTGCCGGTATCGAAGTCAAGCGTCGCGGCGCTGTGCGTCGCGCCAAGCTGTACTACCTCCGTGATCGCGCCGGCAAGTCGGCCCGTATCAAGGAAAAACTCACTGCCCGTGCTGATTAAGACGGAAACGGTGTATAAAAATGGGCGGCCTGCGGGTCGCCTTTTTTTTGCGGGAGTGAAAATGGTCCAGCCAGATCGAAAGCCGGTTTCGACCCGGCCTCGTCGGGGGAGGGGGCGTCCCCTGGCGCCGGTATCCCTGCCTGACGGGGCGACGGGGGTAGAGCTGGATTGGTTGCGCGACCGCCTGATTGCCCGGGCGCTGAGTCCGCACACGGTCAATGCCTATTTGACGGACCTGAAACAATTGGCGCAATGGGCCGGTCGCCCGTTGTCGGTGCTGGGAGAGGCAGATCTGCAAGGGTACTTGGGTGCCTTGGGGGATCAGGGGGCGAATCCCCGCTCCATGGCGCGTAGCCTGTCCGCCATGAAGCGATTCTATCGGCTCGGGCTTGCAGAGGGGCTGCTGTCCGTGGATCCTTCCGTGCGGCTCGAATCGCCGAAAACCGGGCGTCCCCTGCCGAAGGATCTTTCAGAGGCGGATGTGGAGGCCTTGCTGGCGGCCCCCGAGGCCTCGACGCCAAACGGCCTGCGTGACCGGGCCATGTTCGAGGTGCTGTACGCTTGCGGCCTGCGGGTTTCCGAGCTGGTCGGACTGATGGTGGACGAACCCAACCTTCGCGCCGGTTTCTTGCGAGTGCGGGGCAAGGGCGCCAAGGAGCGCCTGATCCCGCTGGGAGAGGTGGCGCGCGACTGGCTGTTGCGTTACCTGACGGAAGGGCGGCCGGAGTTGGTGCGGGGGCGTCCGACGGACGCATTGTTTCCCAGCCGTCAGGGCGGCTTCATGACCCGCCAGAATTTCTGGTATGCCATCAAGGCGTATGCCCGGCAGGCCGGTATTGATCGGCCGCTGTCGCCGCACACCTTGCGCCACGCCTTTGCCACGCATTTGTTGAATCATGGCGCCGATTTGCGTGTGGTACAGATGTTGTTGGGGCATACCGATCTGGCGACCACTCAGATTTATACGCATGTGGCCCGCGCCCGCCTGCAGGCGTTGCATGCCGAGCATCACCCCCGGGGGTGATCGGGATACACAAACCTTGTGGCGGCAGGCGTCCACCTGGGTCAGACTTGATGAAATTATGAGGAGAGCATCATGAATCGCACCATGCTTTTGCTTTCGGCGCTGGCCTTGGCGGCCTGCGCGCCGAATGACAAGCCGCTCAAGACGCAGATGATCTCTGCGGCTGAATCCGCTCCCGCGGCATCTCCAGCAGCCGCACCGTCGGCGCCGGACGTCCAGATGACGTCGGACCAGTTGGCCGAGAAGAATATTCGGGCGGCGTTGGCCGAGGCGGCTCCCCAAGTCAAGGTGGATGCGGTGCGTCCTTCCAGCCTGAAGGGGATGTACGAAGTCAAGGTCAAAGGCTATGGCCCTTCTTACGTCTCCGCCGACGGCAAATACATGCTGCAAGGGGAGTTGTTCCGGATTGACGGCAAGGAACTGGTGAGTGAAACCGAGCAAGTACTGACCGAGGAGCGCAAACAGGCCCTGGCGGCGGTGCCGCTGAAGGATATGTTGATTTATCCCGCCAAGGGCCAGCGTAAGGCGGCGGTTTATGTCTTTACAGACGTCGACTGCGGTTATTGCCGCAAGCTGCACTCTGAAATCAATGAAATCAATGCATTGGGGATTGAGGTTCGCTATCTGGCGTTCCCTCGAGCCGGTTATCCATCGCCTTCCGCCAGCAAGCTGGAGGCTGTGTGGTGCAATGCCAACCCCTTGCAGGCGCTGACGTTGTCGAAGCAGGGGCAGAATGTGGTCAGCCCGGCCTGCGCCAATCCGGTCAAGGCCCAATATGAGCTGGGGGCGCAGGTCGGCGTTCACGGTACACCGGCCATTTTCACCGAGTCCGGTGCGCAGGTTGGCGGCTATCTGCCGCCCAAGAGCCTTGCGGATGAGCTGGGCATCAAGTAACGGTGGGGCGGCGGGTACATTTTCCCGCCGATCCGTTATATCATCGCTGTTTTTGCAACACTGTCCGCTCTGCGGAAAATCGCACAGGTGATCAGGTGAAACCGGTTAAAGTCGGCATCGTCGGGCTGGGAACAGTCGGCGGCGGTGCATTCAATTTGCTGAAAGAAAATGCGGCGGAAATCAGCCGTCGCACAGGCCGCTACATCCAGGTTTCCCATGTCGGCATCCGCCGCGACTCCGGCAAGTACGATCTGCACGGCGTCAAGGTCAGTCAGGATATCTTTGCCGTCGTCAACGATCCGGAAGTGGATATCGTGGTGGAAGTGATCGGCGGCACTACCACCGCGCGCGAGCTGGTGCTGACCGCCATCGCCAACGGCAAGCACGTGGTCACCGCCAACAAGGCGCTGCTGGCCGAATTCGGCAATGAAATCTTTGCCGCCGCCGAAGCCAAGGGCGTGTACGTGGCCTTTGAGGCCGCGGTCGCCGGCGGCGTGCCGATCATCAAGGTGCTGCGCGAAGGCCTGGCGGCCAACCGCATCGAGTGGCTGGCCGGCATCATCAACGGCACCGGGAACTACATCCTGACCGAAATGCGCGACAAGGGCCGCGACTTCGCCGATGTGCTGAAGGAAGCGCAGGCGCTGGGTTATGCCGAAGCCGACCCCACCTTTGACGTGGAAGGCATCGATGCCGCGCACAAGCTGACAATCCTGGCGTCGATCGCTTTCGGCATTCCGCTGCAGTTCGCCAAGGTCTACACCGAAGGCATTACCAGGCTGACCCGCGAAGACGTCAGCTATGCCGAGGAACTGGGTTACCGCATCAAGAATCTGGGTATCGCCCGTCGCACGCCGGAAGGCATCGAGCTGCGCGTGCATCCGACGCTGATCTCCGCTGACCGCCTGATCGCCAATGTCCATGGCGTCAAGAACGCGGTGCTGGTGCAGTCCAACGCCGTCGGCCCGACGCTGTATTACGGCGCGGGCGCGGGCGCGGGTCCGACCGGGTCGGCCGTGGTGGCGGATATTGTCGATGTCGTGCGGTCGCTGAGCAGCGACAACAACAGTTATGTGCCGCACCTGGCCTTCCAGCCGAATGAGCTGGCCGATACGCCGATCCTGCCGGTGGAAGCCATCCGCACCGCCTATTACCTGCGCCTGCAGGCCAATGACAAGCCGGGCGTGCTTGCCGATGTGACCCGTATCCTCAGCGAAAACGGCATCAGCATCGAGGCCATCCTGCAGAAGCCCGCCCACGAAGCGGGCACGGTGCCGGTGATCATCCTGACCAAGCCGGTGATCGAGCGCGAGATGAACCGCGCCATCGGCAGTCTGGAAGCCCTGACCGATATCGTCGCCCCGGTGGTGCGCATCCGTCTGGAAGCCCTGGACGCCTGAAGACTTTTTCCTCCCCCGCGGCAACGGGGGAGCGTACGACGCAACGAGAGACCCATCATGAGTTTTGGACAACGTTACACCGGCCTGATCAACAAGTACCGCGACCACCTGCCGGTTTCTGACGACACCCGCATCATTTCGCTGGGTGAGGGCAATACGCCGCTGATTCGCTTGAAGAATATTCCTAAGCTGATCGGCAAGGACGTGGATATCTACGTCAAGTACGAAGGCCTGAACCCGACCGGTTCGTTCAAGGACCGCGGCATGACCATGGCCGTGACCAAGGCCGTGGAAGAAGGCAGCCAGGCCGTGATCTGCGCCTCGACCGGCAACACCTCCGCCGCCGCCGCCGCTTACGCCGCGCGCGCCGGGATCAAGGCCTTCGTGCTGATTCCGGAAGGCAAGATCGCCATGGGCAAGCTGGCCCAGGCGATGATGTACGGCGCCATCACCCTGCAAATCCGCGGCAACTTTGACGACGGCATGGAACTGGTGAAGCAAGTGGCGAAGGAAGCGCCGGTGACGATCGTCAACTCGGTCAACCCGTTCCGCCTGCAAGGCCAGAAGACCGCTGCCTTTGAAATTGTCGAAGAACTGGGCCGCGCGCCGGACTACCACTGCCTGCCCGTCGGCAACGCCGGCAACATTACCGCGCACTGGATCGGCTACTGCGAATATTCCACCCCGGCCGGTCAGAAAGTTACTGAGTCGTGCTCGTTCTGCAACGGCCATTGCCGCTATGCCGGTGGTCCGGTGATCGGCAGCCGTCCGAAGATGATCGGCTATCAGGCTGCCGGTTCCGCACCGTTCATGCGTGGCGGCGCCGTCGCCAACCCGGAAACGGTCGCTACTGCCATCCGCATCGGCAACCCGCAAAGCTGGGCGCAAGCCTGGAAGGTGAAGGAAGAGTCGGGCGGCTGGTTTGACGAACTGGCCGATCAGGACATCCTTGATGCCCAGCGCATGCTGTCGATGTACGAAGGTATCTTCTGCGAACCGGCTTCGGCGGCGTCCATTGGCGGCGCGATCCGCGACATCAAGAACGGTCGCATCCCCGAAGGTTCCACCATTGTCTGTACCCTGACCGGCAACGGTCTGAAGGATCCGGACACCGCCATCCAGCAGTGCAACAACAGCGCTACGTTGTTGACCATTGATGCCACGCTGGCGCAAGTGCGTGATTCGATCCTGCAAGCGATGAAGCTGTAATTTCGTCGCATTGACGTTGCGGCAGAGGGGCGCGAGGAATCGCGCCCCTCTGCATTCCGGATGTCCGCCAGTATTATTGAACGGGTTTCCCCCGCCCCAGGTTTCCGCCGCCATGCCCCCCAAGCTGTTGAAAGTCCGTCCGGTTCCCGCCATCCCTTCTGCCCTGCAAGGCCTGCACCCGGTGCTGGCGCGGGTCTATGCCGCGCGCGGGGTGCAGTCACTGGAGGAGTTGCAGCACCGTTTGAAGTCGCTGGCCTCATCAAACCAGCTGAAAGGCTTGCCGGTGGCGCTGGACTTGCTGGCGACCACCTTGCGGGAACAGCAGCGCATCCTGATTGTCGGCGACTTCGATGCCGACGGTGCGACCAGCACCGCGCTGGCCGTGCTGGCGCTGCGCGCGATCGGCGCGCGCTACGTGGATTATCTGGTGCCGAACCGCTTCAAGTTCGGTTACGGGCTGACCCCGGAAATCGTCGACGTCGCGCTGGCAGAAAAGCGGCCGGACCTGATCATCACCGTCGATAACGGCATTTCCAGCCGCGAGGGCGTGGCGCGGGCGAAGGCCGCCGGGGTGCGGGTGCTGATTACCGACCACCACCTGACTGGCAAGGATCTGCCCGATGCCGACGCCATCCTCAACCCCAACCAGCCGGATTGCCCGTTCCCCAGCAAGAACCTGTGCGGCGTCGGCGTGGTGTTCTACCTGCTGGCCAGTCTGGTGACGCACCTGAAGGGGCAGGGCTGGTTCGAGGGGCGTGTCGCGCCGAACATGACCGATTACCTGGACATCGTGGCGCTGGGCACCGTGGCCGATGTGGTGCCGCTGGACGCCAACAACCGCATCCTGGTGGCGCAGGGGCTGGAGCGTATCCGCCAGGGCAAGTGCCGTCCGGGAATCGCCGCGCTGCTGCGGGTGGGCAAGCGCGAGCTGTCGACCCTGCAGGCGGATGACCTCGGCTTCACCATCGCGCCGCGCCTGAACGCGGCCGGGCGGTTGGACGACATGGCGCATGGCATTGAATGCCTGCTGGCCGATTCGCCGATGATGGCGCAGCAACTGGCGGAAGAGCTGGATGCGCTGAATATTGAACGCCGCGAAATCGAATCGGCGATGCAGCGCGAGGCCCTGCGCATCCTCGACCGGCTGGACTGGGCGCCGGAAACCCTGCCCAGCGCGGTGACGTTATACGAGCCGGGCTGGCATCAGGGCGTGATCGGTATTGTCGCCGGGCGGTTGAAGGACCGCTTTCACCGGCCGTGCATCGTCTTTGCGCCGGCGGATGACAGCGGCCTGACCATCAAGGGCTCGGCGCGCTCCATTCCCGGCATCCACATGCGTGACGCCATTGAGCGGGTGGCAACACAATATCCCGGTCTGATCACCCACTTCGGCGGTCACGCGATGGCGGCGGGGCTGACCCTTCCGGCGGACAACTTCTTCGAATTCAGCGAGCGCTTCCGCGAAGCGGTGACGGAGGTGGCGACGGAAGAACAGCTGACCGCCAGCCTGATGACGGACGGCGAACTGGACCCCACGCACCTGTCCCTGACGCTGGCGGAACAGCTGCGGCAGGGCGGACCGTGGGGGCAGGCCTTTCCCGAGCCGCTGTTCACCGGCGAGTTCATTCGCGTCGATCACCGCGTGCTGAAGGAGAAGCACATGAAGCTGACGCTGAAGCATCCCGGCCACGGTGCGACCCTGGAAGCGATCGCCTTCAACACCGACATGGTGGACTGGCACGAGCCGCCGGAACGGCTTTTGCTGGCCTACCGGCTGGATGTGAACACCTTTCGCGGAGAAAGCCGCGTGCAGATGAAGGTGGAGTATTGGGAGCCGCGCCCGATTTAGGTTAAAATCCGCCCCTTATTTTTTTGCAGCTTGTAGACCGTCATGGAAATCAATCCCTACGTCCGCCATATCAAAGACCTTGCCGAGCGCGGAAACACGCTCCGGGGGTATCTTTGACTACGACCTCAAGAAAGAGCGTCTGGAAGAAGTCCTGAGGACCCTGGAAGATTCCGCCATCTGGAACAACCCCGAGGAAGCGCAGGCGCTGGGCAAGGAGCGTTCCGCGCTGGAAAACAGCGTCGGTGTTCTGGACAAGCTGACGGTGCAGCTGACCGACGCCCAGGCGATGCTCGATCTGGCCGTGGAAGCCGATGACGAGTCACTGCTGGAAGATGTGCAGGCCGAACTCGACTCTGCCGAAAAGATGGTGGCCGACCTCGAATTCCGCCGCATGTTCAGCAATGAAATGGACCCCAGCAACTGCTTCGTCGACATCCAGTTCGGCGCGGGCGGCACCGAGGCCCAGGACTGGTCGGGCATGCTGATGCGCATGTACCTGCGCTGGATTGAACGCCACGGCTTCAAGGGCGAACTGCTGGAAGTGTCCGAAGGCGAAGTGGCGGGCATCAAGAGCTGCACCATCCGCGTGGAAGGCGACTATGCCTTCGGCTGGCTGCGTACCGAGACCGGCGTACACCGTCTGGTGCGCAAGTCGCCGTTCGACTCCGGCAACGGCCGTCATACCTCCTTCGCCGCCGTCTTCGTGTCGCCGGAAGTGGACGACAACATCGAGATCGACATCAATCCCGCCGATGTCCGCACCGACACCTACCGTGCCTCCGGGGCGGGCGGCCAGCACATCAACAAGACCGACTCCGCCGTGCGGCTGACGCACGTGCCGACCAATACCGTGGTGGCCTGCCAGAACGAACGTTCGCAGCACGCCAACCGCGACCGCGCCTGGAAGCTGCTGCGCGCCAAGCTCTACGAGCTGGAAATGCTGAAGAAGAACGCCGCCAAGCAGGCGCTGGAAGAAACCAAGTCCGAGAACGGCTGGGGCAGCCAGATCCGTTCCTACGTGCTGGACCAGTCGCGGGTGAAGGATCTGCGGACCAACATCGAGCATTCGCGGCCGGATGCGGTGCTGGACGGCGACCTGGATGCGTTTATTGAAGCCTCCCTGAAGATGGGACTGTAACCACGAGATGACCATGACCGACACCACCCCGAACGCCGCGCCCGCCGTTGACGAAAACAAGCTGATCGCCGAGCGCAAGCAGAAGCTGTCGGAGATGCGGGAGCAGGGCAACGCCTTCCCCAATGACTTCCGTCGCGACGCCTATGCCGCCGACCTGCAAACCCGTTTTGCCGAACCGGACAACGAGGCGCTGGAAGCCGACAAGCAGTACTTCTCGCTGGCGGGCCGCATCATGCTGAAGCGGGTGATGGGCAAGGCCAGCTTCACCACCATCCAGGACATGTCCGGCCGCATCCAGCTGTACATTGCCCGTGATGCCGTGGGGGAAGACGTCTATGCCGCGTTCAAGAAGTGGGACATGGGCGATATCGTCGGCGCGCGCGGTTATGTCTTCAAGACCAAGACCGGCGAGTTGTCGCTGCACGTGGAAGAGCTGCGCCTGCTGACCAAGTCGCTGCGGCCGCTGCCGGACAAGTTCCACGGCATGGCCGACCAGGAAATGAAGTACCGCCAGCGCTACGTCGACCTGATCGTCAGCGAGGACACCCGCAAGACCTTCCGCATCCGCTCGCAAGTGATCGACGGCATCCGCCGCTTCATGGCCGGTCGCGATTTCATGGAAGTGGAAACGCCGATGATGCACGTCATTCCCGGCGGCGCGGCGGCCAAGCCGTTCAACACCCACCACAACGCCCTCGACATGCCGCTGTTCCTGCGCATTGCGCCGGAGCTGTACCTGAAGCGGCTGGTGGTGGGCGGTTTCGAGCGCGTGTTCGAAATCAACCGCAACTTCCGCAACGAGGGCGTGTCCGCCCGTCATAATCCGGAATTCACCATGATCGAGTTCTATCAGGCCTATGCGGACTACCGCGACCTGATGGACCTGACCGAGGAAATGCTGCGCACCGTGGCGCTGGACGTGTTCAAGCACAAGCCGGAAGCCGAACGCACCCTGATCGAGTACCAGGGCGAGGTCTTCGACTTCGGCAAGCCGTTCGAGCGTTTGTCGATGGTCGATTCGATCCTGAAATACAACCCGGACCTGACCCGCGAACAATTGTGGGACTACGATCAGGCGGCCGAGATTGTGCGCACCAAGCTGAAGATGGCCGTGAAGTCGATCTGGGGCATCGGCAAGCTGCATACGCTGATTTTCGAGGAAACGGTGGAGACGCAACTGCGCCAGCCGACCTTCATCACCGAATACCCGGCCGAAGTGTCGCCGCTGGCGCGTCGCAACGACGACAATGCCTTCATCACCGACCGCTTCGAGTTCTTCATTGGCGGCCGCGAGATCGCCAACGGCTTCTCCGAGCTGAACGACCCGATCGACCAGGCCGAGCGCTTCATGCAGCAGGTGGCCGAGAAGGATGCCGGGGATGACGAGGCGATGCACTATGACGCCGACTATATCCGCGCGCTGGAATACGGCCTGCCGCCGACGGCGGGCGAGGGCATCGGCATCGACCGCCTGGTGATGCTGTTCGCCAATGCGCCGTCGATCCGCGACGTGATCCTCTTCCCGCACATGCGGCCGGAAGCCTGATCCGTTGCTGGAAAACAAGTACCCCGCCACGTGCGGGGTTTTTGCTTAATTGGGAGTGTCTTTTCGGGAGGGGTGATTGGGGTGACCGGGATGGTCTTTCCAGAAGCGTTCCATCATCAAGTAAGTAAACGAGGCCGACCAGCCGATCATGACGAGGCCCAGCAGCGACTCCATGCCCGCAATCAGCCGCACATGCTGTACCGGCAGCAGGTCGCCGAAGCCGAGCGAGGTATAGACCACCACCGAGAAGTAGACATAGTCGAAAAACTGGCTGGCGGCAACGCCGCTGAAGGATCCCAGCGGCATCTGCTCGCTGAGCAGGTAATAGGCGCTGGCGAATATCCAGACTTCGATGGTGTGGGCGAGGAAGACGCCGTAAATCACGGCCAGGATGCGCAGGCGGGGTTGTACCTTCAGGCGCGGCAACAGCAGCGAGATCAGGCGCAGGGCTTCATAATGCACCATGACGGTAGCCAGGACCAGAAAGAAGCCGACCAGCGTGGCGAGCAGGAAGTTGAATTCGGAGGTCATGAGGCCGTCGGATGGCGGAAATTTTATAGGGCTATTCTAGGGACGGGCCACGGGCGGCGGCAAGCGGCTTATTCCGGGCGGTTGTTATCCGCCGACGCCTGCCAGCTTTCCGGAATGTCGCCTTCAGCCAGAATCAGCAGCACGGCGCGGATCCGCGCCAGCAGGTGTTGTTCCCATTGCCAGAAAGCATGCATGCCGGTTCTCCGGTCTTGTCGGTGGTTTCCTGACCAGTGTAGAACGTCCGGACGTACCTGACAATTCGCCTTGCTTCCCCGCCGTAATGGGGCTAATACTTCCCGGGAACAACTCTCTTTTGCCGGGACTGCCGCATGTTGCCACGCCTGAAAACGGATGCCGGGTTAATGGTTGCCTTGTGGCTGGCGGCGTGGCCCGTGCTGGCGGCCGAATGGTCGGTGCGGGTGCTGACCGCGGATGGCCAGCCGCTGCCGGATGCCGTGGTCTGGGTGTCGCCCGGAGCGCCGCCCTTGTCGCCAGCCCCGTCGGTGATGGATCAGATCGATAAGCGTTTCAAACCGTTCGTGTTGCCGGTGCAGGCCGGTACGCAAGTGGATTTCCCGAATTCGGACTCGATCAACCATCATGTCTATTCCTTTTCCCCCGCCAAGCGTTTCGAGCTGAAACTGTTTCCGGGCAGTCACAACGCCCATACGGTGCTGTTCGATAAGCCGGGGCTGGTAACCCTGGGCTGCAACATTCATGACTGGATGCTGGCCTACATCCTGGTGCTGCCCACGTCTTCCTTCGGGCAGACCAATGCCGAGGGCGAGGTGCGGTTGTCCGCGCCGGACAGTGCGGCGAAAGAGATCAGCGTCTGGCATCCGCGTCTGGCCTCGGCTCCGGAACCGCTGGTGCAGAAGCTGTCCGCCACGCCGCTGGTGATCCGGCTGGCGCAGCCGCTGAAGCCCGATCCCCGCCGCCGTCCGCACGGTTATGACTGAGGAGGCGCCATGTACGGTCTGCGCCGCTCGATTTTCCTGTTCTTTGTCGGGTTGCTGTCGCTGGCGCTGTGTGTCAATTTTGTCCTGGTTTATCGCAGCACCTGGTCGCATACCCGCGCGCAGGTCGAGCGTCAATTGCATGCCGGTTGGCAGGTTTTCGGCAATGAGCTGAATGCCCGCCGTCAGGCGCAGACCGCGATGGCGGGCCTGATCACCCAGGACTTCGGCCTGCGTTCGGAGATCGCCACGTTTTCCGACCGCGCCAACGTCGAGTCGCTGCGGGTCGTGCTGGATAACTTCCGTCAGCGCAGTTCGGCAGACCTGGCGCTGGCGACCGATGCTTCGGGCAAGGTGCTGGCGGCGACGGATGCCCGCTTTGCATCCGGGTCGCTATTCCGTCTGCCCGTCGGGCCGAATGCCGGGCAGCAGGACATGCTGCAGGTGCGTGATGATCGGCTGTACCACGTCTTTGTTACCCCCATCTATGCTCCGGCTCCCAACCTGATCGGCTGGTTCGTGCTGGGTTTTGCCCAGAGTGATGAAACCACGCGCCACCTCTCCGACCTGACCGGTCTGCAGGTATCGTTCGTGCAACGGCAGGGAAGGCAGATGCGGGTGTTGGCCAGCAGTCTGGACCGGGCTGACCGCGATAGTCTGCAAATGCTGGACTGGCCGCGTCCGCGAGTTGCCCGCGCCTTGCAGGCGGATGACCAGTTGCTGTATGCCGCGCCGCTCCAGGGACCGGACGGGGATCTGGATGTGGTGCTGCAACGATCCTTGTCGGAGGCGATGCAGGGCTACCGGCCGTTGTTCTGGCAGCTGACGCTGATGGCCGGGGTGACGCTGGGGTTGACCGTTCTGGGAGCCTTCTTTATTGCGGGGTCGGTCAGCCGGCCGTTGTCGGAGCTGGCGCGTTATGTGCGCCGTCTGGGCAGCGGCGACTATGCCGCCGCGCCGCCGCCGCCGTCACGGGGGGAAGTGCAGGAGCTGTTTGCGGAATTCGACACCATGCGTCAGGCCATTGCCGAGCGCGAGTCGCAGATTGCCTATGCCGCTTACCATGACCCGCTGACCGGATTGCCGAACCGCTTGCGCTTCCAGCAGTGGCTGCAGGACGGGATCGCCGCGCAGCCGCAGCAGGCGGCGGCGGTGGTGGTGCTGGGGCTGAACCATTTCAAGGATATCAACGATACCCTGGGGCATCACAGCGGCGACCGGGTGCTGCAACAGATCGCCCAGCGCTTGCTGGCGCAGCAACGGCCGCAAGACCGGGTGGCGCGATTTTCCGGCGATGCCTTCGTCATCCTTCTGAGCGGTGTGGAGCGGCACGAGGTGCTGGCGCTGGGCCTGCATTACAAGCAGGTTCTTGACCAGCCGGTAGTGATCGAGAATATCGCGATGACCGTTAACGCCGCCATGGGTATCGGGCTGTATCCCGAGCATGCGGAAAACCCGGCAACGTTGTTGCAGCGGGCCGAGATCGCCATGTATGTCGCCAAGGAAAAACGCTTGCCCTGCGCGCTCTACAGTCATCAGCAGAACCGCTACAGCCTTTTGCGGCTGTCGCTGATGAGCGAGCTGTGCGGCGCGATCGAGCGTGGGGAGCTGGTGTTGCATTACCAGCCGAAGCTGGACTTGAAGCTTCAGCGAATTACCGGCGTGGAATGCCTGGTGCGCTGGCAGCATCCCGTGCACGGGCTGATTTTTCCGGATGACTTCATTCCGCTGGCGGAGCAGACCGGGAATATCCGCTATCTGACGCTGTGGGCGATCCGCACCGCGTTGGCCCAGTGCGCTCGCTGGCGACAGCAGGGCATGGAGTTGATGATGGCGGTGAATATTTCTTCGGTAGACCTGCAGGATCCGGCGCTGATCGGCAATGTCGCCGATGCCCTGGCCGCCAGCGGCCTGACCGCCGACAGCCTGTGGCTGGAGGTGACGGAAAGCGCCGTGATGCACGATATCGACAAGGCGGTTGAGCTCTTGGGCGGCCTGCGGCAACGGGGCGTGCGCCTGGCGATTGATGATTACGGTACGGGTTACTCCTCGATGGCGCAGCTGAAGCGGCTGCCGGTTCAGGAGATGAAAATCGACAAGTCCTTCGTGATGGATCTGACCCATAATGAAGACGATGCCATCATCGTGCGCTCCACGATCGAGCTGGGTCATAACATGGGGCTTAGCCTGGTGGCGGAAGGCGTGGAAAGCGAGGAAATCATCCAGCTGCTGTCGCGTTACGGCTGCGATATCGCCCAAGGCTACTGGATTGCCAGGCCGATGGCGGCGGAGGCGTTCGAGCACTGGTGGCGGCAGCGGATGAGCGAGCGGCCAGACAAGGCGGAGAGAGCATGAACAGAATCGGGGCGGGTGGCGTGATCCTGCTGGCCGCGATGTCCGCGCACGCACTGGATGGGGAAGTGCACGGCCTGGTCGATATCCGGGCGGCACGCAGCGACAGTGATGCGGGCTGGCTGTACGGCGGGCTGGACAAGCAGCGCTTTGACCGCGGCCACGACGGCTTGCGGCTGGGGCAGGCGGTATTGTCCGGCAAGCTGACGGAGGGTACGGTCAGCGGCCATGTGTGGCTGAACGGTTATGAGCAGCGGGACGAGGCGGCCGGGGTGGGCGAGGCATACCTGCAATGGCGACCGGTGCCTGCCAGCGCCTGGCGCTGGAAGGCCAAGGCGGGAATGTACTTTCCCGAGCTGTCGCTGGAAAACCACGGCCCGGGCTGGACCTCGGAATACCTGATCAGCAGTTCCGCCATCAACACTTGGGTGGGTGAGGAGCTGCGGTCGCTGGGTGCGGAGGCGACTTTGCAATACAACGGCGCGCAGGCCGGAACACCTCACGACTGGCAGGCGACGGCCGGGGCTTTTCGCTGGAATGACCCGGCGGGCGGTTTACTGGCGTGGCGCGGCTGGTCGGTCGGCGACCGCGTGACGGCCGCCGGAGAAGCGTTGCCTTTCCCCGACCTGCCGGTATTCAAGGCGGGCGGTTATTGGGCGGGACAGATGCAAGGCATCAAGCCGTTCCGGGAAATCGACAATACGACCGGTTACTACGCCAGCGTCGGCTATCGCTATCAGGACCGGCTGGCGCTGACGCTGATGCGCTACGACAATCGCGGCGACCCCACCGGTTTTGAAGACGGCCAGTGGGCTTGGGATACCACCTTCAACCATCTGGGGCTGGCGTGGTATGGCGAATCCACGACGGTGCTGGCCCAGGTGATGAGCGGCCGGACCGTGATGGGCTATGTCCCTTTCCACGACCTGATCGCCGATTACCGCTCGTGGTATGTGCTGGCCAGCCATCAGCGCGGCCAGCACCGGTTCAGCGTGCGTTATGACTGGTTTGCGGTGAAGGATCGCGACGGCCAGGCGGCGGACCCCAATGAGGAATACGGCCAAGCGCTGGCGGCAGGCTGGAACTGGCAGTTCTGCCGGCGAATGGACGCCGGGCTGGAATGGTTGCGGCAGGACAGCGACCGGGAGTCACGGCTGCTGCTGGGTCTACCCGCGGAACGCACCGAAGACCTGTGGCAGGGCAGGGTGCGCTGGTGGTTCTGACGACGCGCCTGAAGCGGGCCTTTCCCCCTGTGGCTTCGCCCACCGCCACCGTCTTGATCCTGGGCAGCATGCCCGGTGAAGCCTCCCTGCGCGCGCAACAGTATTATGCGCATCCGCGTAATGCCTTTTGGAGCATTCTGGAAGCAGTGACCGGAGTGCCTGCGGGTGCCGACTATGCCGATCGCGTGGCGGCGCTGTCCGCCGCCGGGATCGCCTTGTGGGATGTGCTGCATGCCTGTGAGCGGGAAGGCAGCCTGGATGCCGCCATTGTCGATGCGACCAGTGTTCCCAATGATTTTACGGCATTCTTCCGCGTGCATCTGGCTATCAGCCGGGTGCTGTTCAATGGCGCCAAGGCCGAGCAGTGTTTCCGCAGGCAGGTGATGGGGCGACAGGAGATTCCGGAGGGGTTGCAGTTGATCCGTTTGCCGTCAACCAGCCCTGCTCATGCCGGGGTATCGCGAATACACAAGCAAGCGGCATGGGCGGCGGCGCTGGCGTCTCCCGGCTACAATTTCCCGAATGACCCGGCTGCGGATTTTCTGTAATCATCACCCTGTCGTTCACTGCCCTCTTTTGTGATGGAAATAACCATGAAATTCAATCATCTCGCGCTTCCGCTGTTAACCGTTCTGCTCTTGTCGCCGCTGGCCCGGGCAACCGACCTCAAGGCGGTCGGTCAGCAATTGATGAACAAGGGCGTGGAAAGCGCGGTTTCCGGTGCTGTCAGCGGCACGGGTGGCAAGCAGATCGCCAAGGACACCCAGCAGGCGGTTCAGGACCAGGCCAAGCAGGAGGCCGCCACAGCATCCGCTGAGTTTGCCAAGAATGCTCCGGCAGCGGAAACCAATCCGCTGGGCTCGATGGCCACCGGGATGGCGGCTCAGGCGGCCAGCGCCAAGGCGGGCCAACTGGTCAAGGGGAGCAGTAGTGCGCTGGCCGGTCAGGTGGCCGGAGATGCCGTGAAAGGCGCCGCGGGTATGATTGACCAGAAACTGAAGGGGTCGCCCGAGCCTGTGCCCGCCGCCGCGCCTGTCGCCGCCCCCGTTAAGGAGGCCGCACCGGCAGCCAAAAAGACGTCCAAGGCCAATAAGGCCAAGACGAAAAAGAAGAAGCATTGAGGATGCCGCAACGCCAGGGCATGGCTGGTTGCCAGCGGTGCCCGGCGTTTGGGCTGAAACGTGCGCGAACGTGAGTGCCCGCTGAAAGTGGTGGGCCCGCAGGGACTTGAACCCTGGACCAAAGGATTATGAGTCCTCTGCTCTAACCGACTGAGCTACAGGCCCGCTCGAAGTGACGCGGGATTATATGCCAGCTTCCCGCCAAACGATAGTGTAAAAACAATCCCTTAGGCGCGCATCAGCAGCGTCCCGTGCGCCTTGAAATAGGCCCGGTGCCGCTTCCAGTCCGGCATCCGCTCCTCCACCAGCCGCCAGAAACGCTCGCTGTGGTTCATCTCCGCCAGATGACACAACTCGTGCAGCACCACATAGCGGATCGCCTCCGGCGACGCCTTCGCCAGATGCAGGTTGAAATTGAGGTTGCCTCGCCCCGAACAACTGCCCCAGCGCGACCGGACCTGCTTCAACCGGAAAGAGGGCGGCTCCTTCACCCACGGCATGCCCGCCGTCAGCGCCGCGATTTCACGCGTAATCAACGCCTCCAGCTCGACCGCATACCAGCGATACAGCACCTGCGGCGTTTTCTCCGGATCTGGCCGCGAACTGAACAGCCGCAGCTCCCCGTCCTCCAGCCGCAGCCGGTCCCGCACCTTGTCATGCGGTAATACCCGCAACGGATAGGGCCGTCCCAGGAACAGGTGCTGCTCGCCATCGACATAGCGCAAGGGGGGGTAGGGTGAAGCCGCGACCGGCTGCTCCGCCAGCCCGGCCAGATGCCCGCAAATCCAGTCCGCCTTCTCGCGCACCAGCCGGTGCACCGCCGACGGATGCACCCGCGGCGGCACCGACGCCAGCACCAGCCCGTCCGCCCGCACCTTCAACGACACCACCCCGCGCGTACTACGCCCCGCCGTCAGCCGGTAACGGATGATCTGACCCTCGTGGCTAATCTGGAAATCGGAGGACATGGCAAGCCATAGCACGGTAGAAAGACAGAATTATCGCCGAAATAACGCCCCCATGAAACGTACATAAACTGTCCGAAGCCACTGTCTGAGCCACAAGCCCCCTAACGAAGCCTGAAAGTCGCACCGGTCCAACAGCGTACGACCGGCCCGCGAGTTTGGCGCAGGACAACGGCTTTGCCTACTTTCCCCAAGAGGAAAGTAGGGCCCGCGGCAGGCGGATGCCCAAGAACATTGAGCGGGTTGACCCCAATGACCACCCATTCCCCAAAAAAGACAAATGTCCCTTAATCTAGACACTGTTAAATTACCCCCACGCAATGGCAAAATCCCCCGCCAACCCCGGTCACCCGCCAGAGAGGAACTCCCCCATGAACGCCCACTACCCGCACCTGCTCCAGCCCCTGGACCTCGGCTTCACCCAACTGCGCAACCGCGTCGTCATGGGCTCCATGCACACCGGCCTCGAAGACCGCTTCTACAATTACCCCAAGCTGGCTGCCTACTTCGGTGAACGCGCCCGGGGCGGCGTCGCCCTGATCATCACCGGCGGCATCTCCCCCAACCGCGAAGGCTGGCTGCTGCCGCTGGGCGGCACGCTCAACCAGCTGGGCGACGTCATCAATCACCGTCTGGTCACCCACGCCGTGCACAAGGAAGGCGGCAAGATCCTGATGCAGGTGCTGCACGCCGGTCGTTACGGCTACCACCCCTTCGTGGTGTCGGCCACCGCCAAGAAATCGCCCATCTCCATGTTCAAGCCGCGCGAGATGTCCTCCTCGAAAATCTGGAAGACCATCGCCGCCTACGGCCGCTGTGCGCGTCTGGCGAAGCTGGCCGGTTATGACGGCATCGAGATCATGGGCAGCGAAGGCTACCTGCTCAACCAGTTCCTGTGCGCGCGCGTCAACCAGCGCGATGATGAGTGGGGCGGCGACATCCACGGCCGCATGAAGCTGGCGGTGGAAATTGTCAAGCGCATCCGCAAGGTGGTGGGCAATGACTTCATCCTCGCCTTCCGCCTGTCGCTGCTGGACCTGGTGGAAGGCGGCAACACCCGCGAGGAAGTGATCGCCGTCGCCAAGGCGCTGGAAGCCGCCGGCATCAACATCCTCAACACCGGCATCGGCTGGCACGAGGCCCGCGTGCCGACCATTGTCACCTCGGTGCCGCGCGCCGCCTTCGCCGATGTCACCGCCGACATCAAGAAGGAGCTGCGCATCCCGGTGATGGCCTCCAACCGCATCAACATGCCCGACACCGCCGAAGCCATCCTCGCCGACGGCAAGGCCGACCTGATCCAGATGGCGCGGCCGTTCCTGGCCGATGCCGACTGGGTGAACAAAGCCGCCGGCGGCCGCGCCGATGAAATCAACACCTGCATCGCCTGTAACCAGGCCTGCCTCGACCACACCTTCCAGAACAAGCGCGCCAGCTGCCTGGTCAATCCGCGCGCCTGCCATGAAACCGAACTGGTCTATCTGAAGACTGCCAAGCCGCGCAAGGTTGCCGTGGTTGGCGCCGGTCCGGCCGGTCTGTCCGCCGCCACCGTCGCCGCCGAGCGCGGCCATCAGGTGACGCTGTTCGAGGCTTCCGGCCAGATCGGCGGCCAGTTCAACATCGCCAAGCAGGTGCCGGGCAAGGAAGAGTTCCACGAAACCATCCGCTACTTCGGCCGCCGCGTCGAGCTGACCGGCGTCACCCTGAAGCTGAATACCTTCGTCACCCGCGAGGAGCTGGAAGCGCCGGGTTTTGACGACATCATCGTTGCCACCGGCATCGCGCCGCGCCTGCCGAAGATCGAGGGCGTCAACCATCCCAAGGTGCTGTCCTACCTGGACGTGCTGCGCGACAAGAAGCCGGTCGGCAAGCGTGTGGCGGTGATCGGCGCGGGTGGCATCGGCTTCGACCTCAGCGAATTCCTGCTGCACGACCCGGCGGTGCCGCTGCCGATCACCGTGAAGCAATGGCATGAGGAGTGGGGCGTCGATACTTCCAACCAGACCGTCGGCGGGCTGGTGGAGCCGCATCAGGCCGAGCCGCTGCGCCAGATCTGGCTGCTGCAGCGCAAGACCACCAAGGTTGGCGCCGGGCTGGGCAAGACCTCGGGCTGGGTGCACCGCGCCGTGATGCAGAAGAACGGAGTGCAGATGATGTCCGGCGTGGAATACAAGGCGATCCGCGATGACGGCCTGCTGATCGCCATCGACGGCAAGGAGCAGTTGCTGCCGGTGGACAACGTGGTGATTTGCGCCGGGCAGGAAAGCCTGAAGGAGATCATGCCGCCGGAAGGCGCGTCAACCAAGGCGAAATTCCACCTGATCGGCGGCGCGGCATTGGCCAGCGAACTGGACGCCAAGCGCGCCATCCGCGAAGGCGCGGAGCTGGCGGCCCGCCTGTAAGCGTCAAGGCTGCCGGCGTCCGGGCGGGGCGTCGGCAGCGCTTTTCTTGAGTTGTTTCCGGCGGCGTGTCATGCTGGAAAATATCCCCTGACCGCCTGTGCCTATATGCGTTTCCTCGTCATTTTCCTGCTGTTGCTGCCCGCCGTGACCCTCGCGGCGGAACCGTTCGCGCGCCTTGCTTCCGCCCGTTGGGAAGGGGAGGAGCAGGTCGTCATCACCAAGGGAGACAACCTCAGCGCCATTGCCGGGCGGCGCGGACTGACGCCGGAAGCGCTGATCCGCCACAACGGCCTGGACCCCAAGAAAAAACTGAAGATCGGCGACACCCTCACCGTGCATTACTCGCACCTGATTCCCGACGGCCTGCCGGAAAGCGGCATCACCATCAATGTGCCGCAGCGGCTGCTGTACTGGCGCGGGCAGGGGGAGTTGAAGGTCTATGCGCTGGGTCTGGGCAAGCCGAGCTGGCCGTCGCCGGTGGGGCCGTGGAAGGTCGCCAACAAGCAGGAAAACAAGACCTGGAACGTGCCGAAGTCCATCCAGGCGGAGATGGCGCGCGAGGGCAAGCCGGTGAAGACGCATGTGCCGCCGGGACCGGACAATCCGCTGGGCAAGCACTGGCTGGGGCTCAGCATCGGCGGTTACGGCATCCACGGCACCATCGCGCCGTCCAGCCTGTACCGCTTCCGCTCGCACGGCTGCATGCGCATGCACAACGACGACATCGCCGATCTCTACCCGCGCGTGGACAAGGGGTTAACAGGTCTTAACAGTTATTGGCCGGTTTTGCTTGAAATTCGACCAGATGGCCCTATATATATCGAAGTACACCCCGATATTTACCAGCGCAAGGTGAACGGCCCGGCGGAACTGCGCCAGCTGGCCGACGCGCAGCAGGTGTCCGGCCGCATCGACTGGACGCTGGCTGACACCGCCTTGAAAGCTGCTGCGGGCGAACCGGTGGAGATCACCCTCAAACCGGTCGCGCCGTAGCTTTTGCCGTTTTTTTTGCACGAGGTTGCCTATGATGAAGCTGAATGCCGCGATCACCCGACGGGAATGTCTGCGCGGACTGTCCGCTGCGGCGCTGGGCGGCTTGTTGCTGCCGCGCTGGGCCGGAGCCAGCCTGCTGGCCGATCAGGGGGAGCGGCGTTTGTCCTTCGTCCATACCCATACCGGGGAACGGCTCAGCCGCGTCTACTGGGCGGAAGGCAATTACCTGCCTGAGGTGCTCAACGAATTCAATTTCCTGATGCGCGACTTCCGCAACGGCGAAGTCATGGCCATGGACCGCAACCTGCTGGACCTGCTGGCCACCTTGCAGGCGCGCCTCGACCGCCCCTGTGATTTCCACATCATCTCGGCCTATCGCTCGCCGCAAACCAATAACATGCTGCGCGCCAACTCCAACGGCGTGGCCAAACACAGCATGCATCTGGACGGCAAGGCGATGGATATCCGTGTCCCCGGCGTGCAACTGGCGAATTTGCGCGACAGCGCACTGGACCTGCGGGCGGGCGGCGTCGGCTATTATCCCGGCTCCGACTTTGTTCACGTCGATACCGGCCGCGTCCGCAGCTGGGGCGGCTGAACCGCCGTCCTAAGCCCGGCCCTTGCGATACTGGCTGGGCGTGACACCTTTGCAGCGCTTGAAGGCGTGCAGGAAATTCGACACTTCCGAATAACCCAAGCGGGCGGAAATATCCTCCATGGTCATGCCGGGAATGGCCAGCATTTCCTCGGCCAGCGCCATGCGGATTTCATCCACCAGCTGCCGGAACGACACCCCCTCGTCATCCAGATGCCGCCGCAAGGTGCGCGAACTCATGCACAGCCGCGCCGCCACCGTTTCCATGTCCGGCATCAGTCGCGGTTGCCGCAACAATTCTTCCCGCACCCGTCCCGCCTGGCCGGAGCGCGCCTTGCGCCGTTCCAGCAGGTCGCGGCACTGGGTTTCGCAGATGCTGGCGGTCAGCGTATTCGCCTGCGGAATTGACAGGTCGAGGAAGGAGGGGCCGAACACCACCGCGTTTTCCGGCTGCTCGTAAAGCGGTGTTACGCCGAAGGTCTTGATGAAGGGGGTAAGGTCGCGCGGTGCGGCGCCGGTGAACCAGGCGGCCTGCAAGGGCATGCGCACGCCGAACAGGTCTTCCACCAGCGCGATGATGCAGGCCATGTCCCGTTCCAGCAGGAAGGCGCGGCAGGCGGAGGGGATGGCGCTGCTGTCCAGCACCAGCCGCGCCCGGTCCGGTTCTTCCTCGAAACGCACCCGCACAAAGGCAAAGGACAGGTCGAGGTAACGCATGCCCATCTGGATGGCGTCGCGCAGCGTCGGGCTGCTGATCAGCGCATAGCCCCAGATGCCGTAGCTGGTCAGGTGATAGCGCAAGCCCGCCGCCAGCCCCATGCCGGGACGGAAGCCGCCGCAGGCGTCGAGCAGGTTGTCGACGATGCGCAACTCCTGCCGCGCGTCGATTTCACGGGTATTGTCCTCAAGGTGCGCCACCGGGATGCCGGTGCCGCGCAGGCATTGTTCCGGGGTGACGCCGTAATCGGCGGCCAGACCGGTCAGGATGCGGGCGCTGCTGATGCTGCGCCGTTCGGGCCAGGGAGACATGGAGCTGTCCGGAAGTCACAGGGAGATGTCCGAATGTACCATAAACACCAAAACGTCGGACAGGTAGTCTCGCTATACTGCGTTATTCGAATTCCACAGGTGCGTTTCCATGATTCAGACCGGCATTGCCATCATCGGCAGCGGCTTCGGCGGCGTCGGCATGGCCATCCGCTTGCAACGGGCGGGCTTCCACGATTTTGTCATCCTGGAGAAGGAAGGGGATGTCGGCGGCTGCTGGCGCGACAACACCTATCCCGGCGCCGCCTGCGATGTGCCGTCGCATCTGTACTCCTATTCCTTCGAGCCGAAATTCGACTGGAGCCGCAAGTTCGCGCCGCAACGGGAAATCCACGCCTATATCCGCCATTGCGCCGACAAGTACGGCATCCGCCCGAAAATCCGTTTCCAGACCGAAGTCAGCGGCGCGCGTTTTGACGAGGCGCGGGCACGGTGGATAGTGGAAACATCCTCCGGCGAGACCGTCGAGGCGCGCATCCTGATCAGCGCCTGCGGCCAGCTGAACCGTCCGGCGTATCCGCGCCTGAAGGGCTTGGAATCGTTCAAGGGCGACACCTTCCATTCCGCGCGCTGGAACCACGAGGTCAAGCTGAAGGGTAAGCGCGTTGCCGTCATCGGCACCGGCGCCAGCGCCATCCAGTTCGTGCCGGAACTGGTGAAGGAGGTCGGCGCGCTGACCCTGTTCCAGCGTTCCGCGCCCTATGTCATTCCCAAGCCGGATCGCGGCTATACCCGCGCCGAGCAGGCGGTCTACGCCCGTCTGCCGCGCCTGCAGGAGCTGAGCCGCACCGGTCTGTACTGGCAGCACGAGGCCCGCGCCTTCGCCTTCGGACCGCTGAAGAAGCTGATGAAGGTGTTTGAATACGATTTCCACCGTCATCTCAACGCCTCGGTCTCCGATCCGGCGCTGCGGAAAAAGCTCACCCCGGATTACCCGCTCGGCTGCAAGCGCATCCTCATTTCCAACGAATATTACGAGGCGCTGGCCAAGCCGCATGTCGAGGTGGTCAACGACGGTATCGACGCCGTGACCGAAACCGGCATCCGCACCCGGGACGGTCGCGAGCATCCCGCCGACGCCATCATTTTCGGCACCGGCTTCCAGGCCACCGATTTCCTGGCGCCGATGAAGATCACCGGTCGCGGCGGCCAGGACCTCAACCAGGCGTGGAAGGACGGCGCGGAGGCCTATCTCGGCATCAGCGTCCACGGTTTCCCCAACCTGTTCATTCTTTACGGCCCCAATACCAACCTCGGCCACAACTCGATCCTGTTCATGCTGGAAAGCCAGTTCGATTACATCGAGCAATGCCTGAAGGCGATGCAGGCGCGGCAGCTGGCGACGATGGACGTGAAGGCGGCGGTGCAGGGCAAGTACAACCGCTGGGTGCAGGACCAGATCAAGCGTACGGTGTGGGAAGACGGCTGCACCAGTTGGTACAAGAACGAGGCGGGCAAGAACACCAACAACTGGCCGGGATTCACGCTGGTCTACAAGCAGCGCACGCACGCGTTGCGGCTGGGCGATTACGAACTGGTGGGGGAAGGACAGGTGACGCGCGCGGCCTGAACCGCCGCCATGAAAAAAGCCCCGCGTGACGGGGCTTTTTTCATGAACCGGGCGCTTACTTGCGCAGCGATTCCGGCAGGTGCGGCGAAATGGTGGTGACCAGCGCCTTCATCACCTTGATGTTGCCCGCGACAACGTTGCCCGACTTCAGGAAGTTGTGGCCGCCGCCCATGTCGCAGACCATGCCGCCCGCTTCGCGGATGATCAGGTCGCCGGCGGCGATGTCCCAGGACTTCAGGCCCAGTTCAAAGAAGCCGTCCATGCGACCGGCGGCGACATAGGCCAGATCCAGCGAGGCGGCCCCGGCGCGGCGGATGCCGGCGGTGTTCAGCGCCACGTCCTTGAACGCGGCCAGATACGAGTCCATGTAACTGTGCTGGTCGGGACGGAAGGGGAAGCCGGTGCCGATCAGCGCGCCTTCCAGACCGCGACGGTTGCTGACGCGGATGCGGCGCTCGTTCAGCGTCGCGCCGTGGCCGCGGCTGGCGGAGAAGCATTCATCGTTGATCGGGTCATAGATCACGGCGTGTTCGGTCTGGCCGCGATACTGCACGGCGATGCTGACCGCGAACTGCGGGAAGCCGTGGATGAAGTTGGTGGTGCCGTCGAGCGGGTCGATGATCCAGAGGTAGTCCTTGCCTTCCGCCTTGCCTTCGATGAAGCCGCTTTCCTCGCCCTGGAAACCGTGGGTCGGGTAGGCCTTGCGCAACGCCTCGATGATGATGCGCTCGGCGTCGCGGTCGACGCGGGTCACGAAGTCATTGACACCCTTGGCCTCCACTTCGACATCGATGTACTGGAGTTGCTGGGCGGCCTTGGCGATCATCTGGCCGGCCTGTTTGGCGGCGCGAACGGCCATGGTCAGCATGGGTTGCATGGAGGACATGGGCAGGGAACTCTGAAAGAACAAAAAAGGGGCGGCGCATTATAGCAGAGGTTTGAACGCGAATTTGCTACCATTGACGGCCGTTCCCCGCTAAACGGCGTCAAGCCGACGGATGTCACCGCACATGTTCAGCAATATTCGTGTCGTCATGGTCAACACCAGCCTGCCCGCCAACATCGGCGCGGCGGCGCGCGCCCTGAAAACCATGGGTCTGGGCAACCTGGTGCTGGTCGACCCGCAAATGTTCCCCAACGCCGACGCCACCGCGCTCGCCTCCGGGGCCTCCGACATCCTGCATCGCGCCCGCGTCGTGCCGACCCTGCAGGACGCCATTGCCGACTGCAAGCTGGTGATCGGCGCCAGCGCCCGCAGCCGCACCATTCCCTGGTCGATGCTCGACTCGCGGCAGGCCGGGGAGTTGGTGCGCACCGAGTCGGAACGTCATCCGGTAGCGCTGGTCTTCGGTCGGGAAGACCGGGGTCTCACCAATGAAGAATTGCAACAGTGCCACTATCATGTCTATATCCCCAGCGACAGCGAGTACGGGGTGCTGAACGTGGCGGCGGCCATCCAGGTGATCTGTTACGAAGTGCGTATGGCGCACCTGATTGCCGAAAACCGCCCGACCACCGACATCGTGCAGCCGGCGTCGATGCCGCTGCCGCACGCGCCCTGGGACGAGGAACTGGTCAACGCCGAGGACATGGAAGGCTTCTACCAGCACTTCGAGGCGGCGATGGTCGAGTCCGGTTTCCTCGACCCGGACAATCCCCGGCAGATGCCGGTGCGGGTGCGGCGCATGTTCAACCGCATGCGGCTGGACCGGCTGGAATATAACTTGTGGCGTGGTATCTTCAGGCAGATGCAGGCCATGGCGGCGGAAATCGCCCGAGCGAGCAAGAAATGATGATCAACGAATTCCTGGAACAGTTGCGTGAGGATGTCGATTCGGTCTTTGACCGCGATCCGGCGGCGCGCAACACGCTGGAAGTGCTGCTGAACTATCCCGGCATCCACGCGCTGATGTTGCACCGCGTGGCGCACGGGCTGTGGAAGCGCGAGTACAAGGGCGGGGCGCGGCTGGTGTCGACGTTCAGCCGTTTCCTGACCGGTATTGAAATCCATCCCGGTGCGAAGATCGGCCGCCGTTTCTTCATCGACCACGGCATGGGCGTGGTGATTGGTGAAACCGCCGAGATCGGGGACGATGTCACGCTCTATCACGGCGTTACGCTGGGCGGCACCAGCTGGAATAAGGGCAAGCGCCACCCGACGCTGGAGGACGGCGTGGTGGTCGGCGCGGGCGCGAAGGTGCTGGGGCCGTTTACCGTCGGCAAGGGCGCCAAGATCGGCTCCAACGCGGTGGTCACCAAACCGATTCCCGCCGAAGCGACGGCGGTCGGCAACCCGGCGCGCATCATCATCAAGCAGCCGCTGGTGCTGGGCGAGGAAGAAGAGGCCCGCCGCCACTTCGCCGCCAAGATCGGCTTCCAGGCCTATGCCGCCACGCCCGATTTGCCCGACCCCGTGGTGGAGGCGCTGCGCGTGCTGCTGGACCACATGCAGGCCACCGACAAGCGACTGGACCTGATGTGTTCGGCGCTGAAGCGCGTCAACGGCGACTTCTGTGACCAGAAACCGGAAAAGCTGGATACCGAACAGCTGATGCAGAAAACCGAACACTACTAGGCCGCCGTGCCTGCGGAGGGCTTACCCGCAAGCCCTCCGTCCTCCTTCTTCCCCTCCCGGTATTGCCCCGGGGTTTCCCCCGCCAGCTCCCGGAACCAGCGGACAAAGGACTGGCTCCCCCCGAAATGCAGTCGCAGGGCAATGCCGCTGATCGGCTCCCGGCTTTGCGCCAGATACCGTTTCGCCATGTCCAGACGTAACTCGTCATGCAATTCCCGGTAACTGCTGCCCTCCCGCTCCAGCTGGCGGTGCAGGCTGCGGCTGCTCATGCCCATGATTCGGGCCAGAGCTTCCCGCGACCCCTGTCCCTGCTGGAGCAACGACAGCAGTTGCGCTCTGGCCCGGCTCAAGAATGAATCGGCCTGGTCGCGGCGGTCGATCAGCTGCAGCGCATGTTGTTCCAGTACCTGTTGCAAGGCGGCGTCCGGGTGTGCCAGCGGCCGTGTCAGGGCGCTGTTGGGCAACACCAATGCCGATACCGGTTGGTTGAACAACACCGGGCAACCGAAGATTCGTTCGTATTCTCGGATCAGCGCCGGCTCGGCAGGGGGAGCGTGACGCAGCAGAACTCGGAGCACCGGGTGCGGCCCCGTGTTCAGCATGCGGATCTGGATCGTTCGCCAGCATCCCAGCAGGTATTCGGTGGCCTGACGGCGGAAGAGCGGATTGTCGGTCTTGCAGTCCCAACACCAGAGCGTTACGCCGGGACGCCGCATCAACGTCGTCCGGCCGATATCGCTGACCAGCACCTCGTAGCGGATGGTCATGTCGATGACCTCCTGCAAGGTGGCGCAGGACTGACGAATATAGCCCAATACCCCGAAGCCGGTGGGGCTGGCGTGCTCGGACATGTGCAGGCCCAGCAGCGGGTCGCGGGCCAGTTTGACGCCTGCGCAGACCAGCCGCTCCAGATAGCGGGCGGCAACGCGGCCGCCGGGATCGGCGGACAGGGTCGGTGGCAACCCCGCCGCCTCGCGCATGGCATCAACCGGCAGGCCGCGGGCATCAGCGCTGTTGATGGCGTGCAGCAACAGACTGGCCAGGACGGTGTCACCCGCCTCGGGGGCGTTATCAGGAGGTTTGTGGTCAGTCATGGCGTGGTGTCGGTAACCCGGAAGTCAGCGCGGCCCGGAGTACGGCCAGCTGTCTGGCATCATTCTAGCCTTGCGAATCCATCCGGCGCATGACGGCAGCCGCCAAAATGAGGAGGTGTCCGTCGTGTCGGTTAACCCGGGAGCAGCTGCTGTGTGGCACTGACGGCCATGAGCCAATTCGGACAAGCCTGTTCCTTAGGCCAGTTACCCCGTGCCCGGCGTCCGTATTACCCTGTATTTCAGTCGGGTTCTATTGTTGACTAAATCAGTCGGGATTGACTACAATCAGATTGACATCAACCGGTGGAGGGCATGAATCATGCGTCTGACAACCAAGGGCCGCTACGCGGTCACCGCCATGCTGGATTTGGCCATTCACGCCCGCCGCGAACCGGTGAGCCTGGCCGACATCTCCGACCGGCAGTCCATTTCCATTTCCTATCTGGAACAGCTCTTCGCCAAGTTGCGCAAGAAAGGGCTGGTGTCCAGCGTGCGCGGTCCCGGCGGCGGCTACCAGCTGGCCCGCAGCGGTGGCGAGATCTTCATCGCCCAGATCATTGACGCCGTGGATGAACTGGTCGACGCCACCCGCTGCGCCGGGCAGGGCGATTGCCAGCAGGGCGCCATGTGTCTCACGCATGAACTATGGACCGACCTCAGCAAGCAGATTCACAGTTTCCTTTCGGGCATCAGCCTGGAAGAACTGGTGAACCGCCGCGAAGTGCAGGCCGTGGCCTTGCGCCAGTCGCACGGCGCGCATGCCCGCGATTCCGGACTGCTGGGCGATCTCGCCTTCTCCTGATCCGGGCAACCGAATTCTTTTTCAAGTGCAAGCCAGGTGTCTATGAAACGCCAGATTTATCTCGACTACTCGGCCACCACGCCCGTTGATGAGCGCGTCGCCGCCAAGATGATGGAATGCCTGACCTTTGACGGCAACTTCGGCAACCCCGCTTCCCGTTCGCACAGCTACGGCTGGATGGCGGAAGAAGCCGTGGAAACCGCCCGTCAGCAAGTGGCCGAACTGGTCAATGCCGACCCGCGTGAAATCGTCTGGACCTCCGGCGCGACCGAGTCCAACAACCTCGCCATCAAGGGCGCGGCGCACTTCTATCACAGCAAGGGCAAGCACATCATCACCTCGAAGATCGAGCACAAGGCGGTGCTGGATACCTGCCGCCAGCTGGAGCGCGAAGGCTTCGAGGTGACGTACCTCGATCCCGAACCCGGCACCGGCATGATCACCCCGGCGATGGTGGAAGCGGCCCTGCGTCCGGACACCATCCTGGTGTCGCTGATGCATGTGAACAACGAAATCGGCACCATCACCGATATCGACGCCATCGGCCAGCTGACGCGCAGCCGCAAGATCCTGCTGCATGTCGACGCCGCCCAGTCCACCGGCAAGCTGCCCATCGACCTGGTCAACACCCAGGTCGACCTGATGAGCTTCTCCGCCCACAAGACCTACGGTCCCAAGGGCATCGGCGCGCTGTTCGTGCGCCGCAACCCGCGCGTGCGTCTCGAAGCCCAGATTCACGGCGGCGGTCACGAGCGCGGTTTCCGCTCCGGCACGCTGGCCACGCACCAGATCGTCGGCATGGGCGAGGCTTTCCGCATTGCCCGTGAAGAAGGCGCGGCCGAACAGCAACGCCTGCTGGGCCTGCGTAACCGCCTGTGGGCCGGCCTGTCCGGACTGGAGCAGGTGTTCATCAACGGCTCGATCGAACACCGCATCGCCGGTAACCTGAACGTCAGCTTCAATTTCGTGGAAGGCGAGTCGCTGATCATGGCGCTCAAGGACATCGCGGTGTCCTCCGGTTCGGCGTGCACCTCCGCCAGCCTGGAGCCTTCCTATGTGCTGCGCGCGCTCGGCCTGTCCGATGAAATGGCGCACAGTTCCATCCGTTTCACCATCGGCCGCTACACCACCGAGGCCGACATCGATCATGTCATCGGCCATGCGCAAGACGCGGTCAACCGCCTGCGCGAACTGTCCCCGCTGTGGGACATGTTCAAGGAAGGCATCGACCTGAATTCGGTGGAATGGGCCGCCCATTAATTTCGAGAGGTTTGCATCATGGCATACAGCGACAAGGTCATTGACCACTATGAAAACCCCCGCAACGTGGGTGTTCTCGACAAGGACGATACGCACGTCGGCACCGGCATGGTCGGCGCCCCGGCCTGCGGTGACGTCATGCGCCTGCAAATCCGCGTCGGCGACGACGGCGTCATCGAAGATGCGCGCTTCAAAACCTATGGCTGCGGTTCCGCCATCGCCTCCAGCTCGCTGGTGACGGAATGGCTGAAGGGCAAGACCCTGGATCAGGCCCAGACCATCAAGAACAGCGCCATCGCTGAAGAACTGGCCCTGCCGCCGGTGAAGATCCACTGCTCGGTGCTGGCCGAGGATGCCATCAAGGCCGCCATCGCCGATTACCGCAAGAAGCAGGGCGCAAGCGAGGTCTGATCATGTCGATATCCCTGACGCAGGCCGCCGCCAAGCACGTATCCGACTTCATTGCCAATCGCGGCAAGGGCGAGGGAATTCGTCTGGCCGTGAAGACCTCCGGGTGTTCCGGTCTGGCCTATGTGCTCGAATTTGTTGATAATGCCGATGCCGGCGACGAAGTCTTCGAAGCGCATGGCGTGAAGGTCTTTGTCGATCCCAAGAGTCTGGTCTATCTGGACGGCATGGAAATGGACTTCGTGAAGGAAGGATTGAACGAAGGCTTCAAATTCACCAATCCCAACCAGAAGGGCGAATGCGGCTGTGGAGAGTCCTTCACCGTCTGATTGCCTTGCACCGAGGCTGATGTGGACCTGAACGACGACTATTTCACCCTGTTCGACATGGAGCGGGGCTTCACCCTCAACAGCGAAGCCCTGTCCAGCCGCTACCGCGAGCTGCAGCGCCAATACCATCCGGACCGTTTCGCCCATGACCCCGACCAGCAGAAGCAGGCCGTGGAGTGGACGGCGCACCTGAACCAGGCCTATCAGACCCTGGCCAGCCCGGTGTTGCGCGCCGCCTACCTGCTGGAGCTGGCCGGCCAGCCGGTCAGCCTCAACACCAGCATTGCCGACCACGACTTCCTGATGAGCCAGCTGGAGCTGCGCGAGCAGATGGACGAGGCGGCCGGGGCGCATGAACTGGCCAGCCTGCGGCTGGAAGTGGAAGAGTGGATTCACAGCCTGTCCCGCGAATTCGTCATCGACTACGACGAGCAGGACTGGACCGAGGCCCGCGATACCGTGCGCAAGCTGCATTTCATGGCCAATTTTCTCCTCGACATCCGCGCCGCCGAAGACCGGCTGGATGACGAAGACTTCTACGACGAAGACTGACCTGTCGGCTTTACATTATGGCGCTCCTGCAAATTGCTGAACCGGGCCAGTTCCAGGCTCCGCATCAACATCGCCTGGCGGTCGGCATCGACCTCGGCACCACCAATTCGCTGGTGGCCGCCGTGCGCTCCGGCAAGGCCGCAACCCTGCCCGACGCAGCGGGCCGTCACCTGCTGCCGTCGGTAGTGCGCTACCTGCCGGATCAGGGCCGCGTGGTCGGCGAGGAAGCCCGCGCCGCCGCCGCGACCGATCCGCTGAACACTATTATTTCCGTCAAGCGCCTGATGGGGCGCGGCCTGGAGGACATCCGGAAACTGGGCACCGAAATGCCGTACCGTTTCCGTCCGTCCTTGCAGGGCATGCCCGCCTTTGAAACCGTCCAGGGTGACAAGACGCCGGTGGAGGTGTCCGCCGATATCCTGCGTCACCTGCGCGAGCGCGCCGAGGCGACGCTGGGCGGCGAGCTGGCCGGGGCGGTGATTACCGTGCCCGCCTATTTCGACGAGGCCCAGCGCCAGGCCACCCGCGACGCCGCCACTGTTGCCGGGCTGAAAGTGTTGCGCCTGCTCAACGAGCCGACCGCTGCCGCCGTCGCTTACGGCCTCGATCATCAGGCCGAGGGCGTGCACGCCATTTACGACCTCGGTGGCGGTACCTTCGACATCTCGCTGCTGCGCCTGCATCAGGGGGTGTTTGAAGTGCTGGCCACCGGCGGCGACGCCGCGCTGGGCGGCGACGATTTCGACCGCGCCATCGCCCTGTGGTTCATGAAGCGGCACGGCATCGACAGCCCCGACGCCGGGTTGCAGCGCGACATCCTGCAACAGGCCTGCGCCGCCAAGGAGGCGCTGACCGCCGCCGAATCGGTGACGCTGGCGGCCGCAGGCTATCAGGACGAACTGACCCGCGCCGAGTTTGAAGCCCTGATCATGCCGCTGGTGGAAAAGACCCTGAAGGCCTGCCGCCGCTGCCTGCGCGATGCCGGCCTCAAGACCGACGAAATCCGCGAGGTGGTGATGGTCGGCGGCTCCACCCGCGTGCCGCTGGTGCGGCACAGGGTCGGGGAATTTTTCGGACGTCCGGTGCTGACCGATATCGACCCGGACAAGGTGGTCGCGGTCGGCGCCGCCATCCAGGCCGACGTGCTGGCGGGCAACAAGCCGGACAGCACCATGCTGCTGCTGGATGTGATCCCGCTGTCGCTGGGGCTGGAAACCATGGGCGGACTGGTGGAAAAGATCGTGCCGCGCAACACGCCGATCCCGGTGACGCGCGTGCAGGAATTCACCACCTATCAGGACGGCCAGACGGCGATGAGCATCCACGTGTTGCAAGGCGAGCGCGAACTGGTGGCCGATTGCCGGTCATTGGCGCGTTTCACCCTGCGCGGCATTCCGCCGATGGCGGCGGGCGCGGCGCGCATCCGCGTCGTCTTTCAGGTGGATGCGGATGGCCTGCTGGAAGTGTCCGCCACCGAAATGCAGACCGGCGCGCGCAGCGAGATTGTCGTCAAGCCGTCCTACGGCCTCAGTGACGGCGATGTCGAGCGCATGCTCAGTGACTCCTGGCAGCAGGCCGAGGCCGACAAGGCCGCGCGGGCGCTGCTGGAGGAAAAGGTCGAGAGCCGCGCCATCCTCGAAGCGGTGCGCCAGGCGCTGAAGGTCGACGGCGGTTTGCTCTGTGAGGGCGAACTCAAGACCCTGGAAGAGGGCATCAAGCATCTCGACATCGCCTTGGGCTCCAGCCAGATCGTCGTGGTGCGCAAGGCGCGCGAGGCGCTGACGCCGCTGGCCGACGCTTTCGCGGCCCGCCGCATGAACCAGCACATTCAAGAAGCGCTGAGCGGGCACAAGCTCAGCGATTGGGAGTAACCGAACCATGCCGCAAATCATTTTCCTGCCCCACCACGAAATCTGCCCGGAAGGGGCGGTCGTGGAAGCCCAAAAGGGCGAGAGCATTTGCCAGGCCGCGTTGCGCAATGATCTGGCGATCGAGCATGCCTGTGACATGGTTTGCGCGTGCACCACCTGCCACGTCATCGTCCGCGAGGGGCTGGACAGCCTGAACGAGATGGACGACCTGGAAGCCGACCTGCTGGACAAGGCCTGGGGCCTGGAGCCGGATTCGCGGCTGTCCTGCCAGTCGATCGTCGGGGATGAAGACCTGGTGGTGGAAATACCCAGGTACACCATCAACCACGCCGCCGAAAAACACTGAGGAACCCGTCATGAGCCTGAAATGGACCGACTCCCGCGAGCTGGCGATTGCGCTGCTGGAAGCTCACCCCGAAGTGGACCCGAAGACCATCCGCTTCACCGACCTCTACAACTGGATCCTGGCGCTGCCGGAATTCGGTGATGACCCGAAGCATTCCGGCGAAAAGATTCTGGAAGCCGTGCAAATGCTATGGATTGAAGAAGCCGATTGAGGCGGTACAGACATGAAAAAGGCCGGTAAATCCGGCCTTTTTCATGGGTGGGGGTACGGCTGGTTGATCAGGACGCGCTGATCTTGCGCAGCTTGCCTTCCTTCAGGGCGCGGGACAACTTGGGAATGGCGACGACGTAGCAGGCCAGCAGGCTGATAAAGCTGACGAAAATGGCGCCTTCATGCAGGTGCAATTCGTTGGCCAGGACGCCGACCAGGCCTAGGGAAAAAGCCAGGCCATAGATGATCAGGACGGTTTGCCGGACGGTGAAGCCCAGATCCAGCAGGAAATGGTGCAGGTGGTCGCGACCGGCGGTAAAGATGCCGCGGCCTTCACGGCGACGCTTGATCATGACACAGGCGCAATCCAGCAAGGGCAGGGCAATCAGCCACAGGGTCACGGCGGGTGGGCAGGCGCCTTCACGCGCCAAGCGGATCAGCAGCCATGCCAGAATGAAGCCGAGCACGGTGCTGCCGGCATCGCCCATGAAGATGACAGCCCGCTGGCGCCAGGGAAACCGGAAGTTCAGGGCGAGGAAGCCGATGATGCAGCAGGCCAGAACGCCAATCAGCATGAAGGTGTGATCCATGCCGGCGCTGAGCGCCAGCCAGCCCATCAGGGTCAGGGTGACCAGCGTCAAGCCGCCGAGAAGTCCGTCCACACCGTCGGTCATGTTGACCGCGTTGATCGAGCAGGCGACGCAAAAAAGGGTGAAGGGCACTGCCAGATAGCCCAGATGGATATCGCCGATGAACAGCAGGTCGCCCAGCGAATCCAGACGGTTATCTCCCCAATAGATCATCATGGTGCCAGCCAACAGATGCACCGCGAGCCGGATATTGGCCGGAAGGTCATGCCGGTCATCCAGGATGCCGACGATCAGCAGCAGGGCGGAAATCCCGTAGAGGGGCAGGAATACCTGGAAGCTTTCCCACGAGGCATACGCCAGAGACAGCATGCCGATGAAGATGCCGATGCCGCCAATGAGCGGAGTGTGATGCGTGTGTATCTTTCGCCCGCCGGGAATGTCGACCAAGCCGACTTTCTCGGCCACCGGCTTCAGTAAAAAAAGTACCAACAGTGTTATAAGGCAAGCCAGTCCCATACTGATCATTATGGTTTCCTCCTAAAGAATCCCTTGCATGCACCCGATCCGTGCTTTTGAAAGTGCCGAACGATCAATCAAAATGTGATCGGATTCTAGAGCAAGTTCACACTTTTTGCGAAGGGTAAATCGCGCCAAAATCCGCCGCGCAAACGCCCCAATTGTTACGATTTTTCTCTGTCGGCGGAAAGGACCGGTTATCGAAAGGGGGTGTGTCCATGGGGAAAATAAGCGTATAATCCTCGCTCATTTTTACGGCTATCCCTTTTCAGGAGTTTTACCATGGCTATCGAACGCACCCTGTCCATCATCAAGCCCGATGCCGTCGCCAAGAACGTGATTGGCGAAATCTACAGCCGCTTTGAAAAGGCCGGCCTGAAGATTGTTGCCGCCAAGATGAAGCACCTGTCCAAGGCCGAAGCCGAAGGCTTCTACGCCGAGCACAGCGCCCGCGGTTTCTTCGGCGACCTGGTGGCCTTCATGACCTCCGGCCCGGTCATCATCCAGGTGCTGGAAGGTGAAAACGCCGTCGCCACCCACCGCGACCTGATGGGCGCCACCGACCCGAAGAAGGCTGAAGCCGGCACCATCCGCGCCGATTTCGCCAGCTCCATCGACGAAAACGCTGTCCACGGTTCCGATTCCACGACCTCCGCCGCTCGTGAAATTGCCTACTTCTTCAGCACCATCGAGCTGGCTCCGCGCACTCGCTAAGGCTGAACGGCCGGATCCCGCCCGGGGTCCGGCTTCCACCCCGATGCTCGCGCCCTCCGCGAACATTCGTGCTAGAATCTTTCCCTCTCTTCTCCTGACGACATAACTGGTGTAGCAACCGGTCGCCCATGATGACTACAGACAACATTTCCGCCGCTCCCGCTCCGGTCAACCTGCTGGGCTATGACCGCGCCCGCCTTGAAGCCTGGTTCGAAAGTATCGGCGAAAAGAAATTCCGCGCCGCCCAGGTCATGAAGTGGGTGCACCAGTTGGGTGTCGCCGATTTCGACGAGATGAGCAACATTTCCAAGGCGTTGCGCGAGAAACTTAAGCGCATTGCCGTCATTCGCGGACCGGAAGTGGTCTACCGCGAATTCTCTGCTGACGGCACCCGCAAGTGGGTGTTCAAGGTTGGCGAGAACAGCATGGTCGAGACCGTGCTCATCCCCGACGGTGATCGCAAGACGCTGTGCGTATCCTCGCAGGTCGGCTGTGCGCTCGACTGCTCGTTCTGCTCCACCGGCAAGCAGGGCTTCCAGCGCGACCTCAGCGCCGCCGAGATCATCGGCCAGGTCTGGGTGGCGAACCGCTCCTACTTCGAGGACGTGCCCGACTATGACGCCCGCGAGCGCGCCATCACCAACGTGGTGATGATGGGCATGGGCGAGCCGCTGCTGAACTTCGACAATGTCGTGCCTGCGATGGACCTGATGCTGGACGATTACGCCTACGGGCTGTCGAAGCGCCGCGTCACCCTGTCCACCTCCGGCGTGGTGCCGATGATGGACCGCCTGACCCAGACCATCGACGTCGCCCTGGCTGTGTCGCTGCATGCGCCGAACAATACGTTGCGCGATGAACTGGTGCCGATCAACCGCAAGTACCCGCTGGAAGACCTGATGGCCGCCTGCCGTCGCTACCTGCATCATTACCAAGGCGATTTCGGCCGCCGCAAGATCACCATGGAATACGTGATGCTCGACGGCGTCAACGACCATCCCGAGCATGCGCGGCAGCTCATCCGCTTGCTGAAGGATGTGCCCAGCAAGATCAACCTGATTCCGTTCAACCCCTTCCCGCATGCCCCTTACGGGCGGTCGCCGCGTTCACAGATTCTCGCTTTTCAGAAGCTGCTGGTTGAGGCAGGTTATATCTGCACCATCCGGGCCACCCGCGGAGACGATATCGACGCTGCCTGCGGGCAATTGGTCGGGCAGGTGCAGGACCGGACACGCCGGTTCGAGAAATGGCAGCAGGCCGTCAAGGCCGGTGAAATTCTTCGCAGTCCCCAATAAGGATGTCCCGCATGCGCATTGTTTGGCTATTCGCACTGATGCTGTTGGTCAGTGCCTGTACGACGGAGGAGGTGCTCAAGCCCGGCGTCAATCCGGTGGATAGCGCCCGCAGCCGGGTCGCGATTGCGGCCCAGTACCTGCAGCAGGGAGAGCAGGAGAAGGCCCTGCGTCATTTGCAGCGGGCGCTGGAACAGGACCCGAAATCCTGGGAGGCCTACACCGTCATGGGCGTGCTGATGGAGCACGAGGGCGATGACAAACGCGCTGAAGAAAACTATCGCAAGGCGATCAGTCTGAATGACGAATACCCGCAAGCGCATAACAATTACGGAGTCATGCTGTTCCGTCTCGGACGCTACAGTGACTCCGTCCGCCAGCTGGGGTTGGCGGCCGCCAACCTGGCCTATGACCGGCGCGAGTCCGCGTTCGAGAATCTCGGCAAGGCCTATCTGGCCCTGAATGACAAGGCTCAGGCCCAGCAGGCCTTCGAGAAGGCGCTGCGGCTGGCTCCGCGCCTGCCGGACGCCGCGCTCGAGCTGGCCTATCTGGCGTTTGAGCGGCATGAGCTGCCCTTGGCCAACCAGTATTTCCAGCGTCACCAGAAAGCCCTGGCGGGCACAGCGCCTTCGCCGCGCAGTCTGTGGCTGGGCATCATGCTGGCTCGGGAACGGGGTGATCGCGAAGCTGCCGCCGCCGCCGCCGCCAATCTTAAGAAAGCGTATCCTGACAGCCGTGAATATCAGGCCTACCTCAACTCCCTGAGCCAGGACTTGCACTGACCGGAGCCGCAATGCCGTCACCCGCCGAATCCCCGAGCAGTCTTGGCACCCTGTCTTACCGACCGGGCGAACGGCTGCGCGAGACGCGGGAGAAGGCGGGTGTCCCGGCAGAGCAGATTGCCGCGGAATTGGGGCTCCTCCCCGCTGTGCTGGCGGCCTTGGAGGCCGACGATTACGCCGTTCTGCCCGAGCCGGTCTTCATTCGCGGCTACATGAAGCGCTATGCCGCGCGCTTGGGGTTGCCGCCCGAGGAGCTGGCCGAGCGGTTTGATGATTTTTACCAGTCCAAGACCGGACGCTCACCCGAGGCGTCGCTGCGCCCCAACCCTGTCCGGGTCTTGGGCGAGCTGAATGACAAGCCTCGGCGTCGGCGCGGCGTGCGCTGGAGATGGATCGGTCGCGCGCTGGGGCTGGGGTTGGTGATCGCCTTGGTTACGGTGGCGGTCAGGCTGGCTCCGACGGCGGGGCAGTGGTCATGGCCGGGCCCGGCCCCGTCGTCAACGCCGGTTGCCGAAACTACGCAAGCCCTGACCGGCGCCGCGACCCTGCCTGCGATGCCGGACAAGTTATTGCTGCAATTGCAGGGCGACAGCCAGATCAGCGTCCATGATGCCGACGGCCGTGAACTCGCCTCCGGTCTGCACAAGGCCGGGGAAGAGCTTGTCATGGAAGGCTCCTCGCCTTTCAGTATCGAGCTCAAGCCTGCCAGCGCGGTGCGCTTGCAGTTCAATGGCCAGCCGATTGATCTCGGCCCCTATACCGTCAACGATATCGTCAATTTCAGGCTTTCCAGGTAAGACATGAGCCATCCTTCTCCCATCCAGCGTCGTGTTACCCGCAAGATCCGCGTCGGTTCGGTTTACGTCGGCGGCGATGCCCCGATCACCGTTCAAACCATGACCAATACCGATACCTGTGATGTCGAGGCTACGGTCGCGCAGATCCAGCGCTGTGTGAATGCCGGCGCCGATATCGTGCGTGTGTCGGTGCCGTCGATGGACGCCGCCGAAGCCTTTGGCGTCATCCGCCAGCGCGTGCCGGGCGTGCCGCTGGTGGCGGATATCCATTTTGACCATCGCATCGCGCTGGCGGTGGCGGAGAAGGGGGTCGATTGCCTGCGCATCAATCCCGGCAACATCGGTTCCGACGACAAGGTGCGGGAAGTGGTCGATTGCGCCCGCCACCACGGCATCTCCATGCGTATCGGCGTCAATGCCGGGTCGCTGGAAAAGGATATCCAGAAGAAATACCGCGAACCGACCGGCGAGGCCCTGCTGGAATCGGCGATGCGCCATATCGACATTCTGGATCGCCTGAACTTCCACGAATTCAAGGTCAGCGTCAAAGCGTCCAATGTCTTCCTGACCCTGGACGCCTACCGCCTGCTGTCGAAGCAGATCGACAACCCGCTGCATCTGGGCGTCACCGAGGCTGGGGTGTTCCGTTCCGGCACCGTCAAGTCGGCCATCGCCCTGGGCGGCCTGCTGCTGGACGGCATCGGCGATACGCTGCGGGTGTCGCTGGCCGCCGAGCCGGAAGAAGAGGTGAAGGTCGGTTTCGATATCCTGAAGTCGCTGGGCATCCGCTCCAACGGCATCAATTTCATCGCCTGCCCCAGCTGTTCGCGCCAGGAATTCGACGTCATCCGCGTCATGCAGGCGCTGGAGGCGCGGCTGGAAGATGTGCGTCTGCCGATGGATGTCTCGGTGATCGGCTGCAAGGTCAACGGGCCCGGCGAAGCCAAGGAGGCCGATATCGGCGTCGTCGGCGCTTCCCCGAAAAGCCTGGTCTACCGCCATGGCGAAAAGAGCCACCTGATTCCCACCGCCACGCTGGTGGATGAAATTGAAAAGATGGTGCGCGAGCGGGTTGCCGAAGAAACCGCGCGCCAGTCCCGCATCATCGTTAAAGGCTGAACTGATCAATGTCTTCCCGGATTACCGCCATTCGCGGCATGAACGATATCCTGCCGGTCCCGGTCAAGGATAACCCCATCACCACCGGCCGCTGGCAGCAGGTCGAGCAGGTCCTGCGCGGCCTGATGCAGCAGTACGGTTACGGCGAAATCCGCCTGCCGGTGGTGGAAAGCACGCCGCTGTTCGCCCGCGCCATCGGTGCGGTGACCGACATCGTCGAGAAGGAAATGTATTCCTTCATGGATCGCGGTACGCCGCCGGAGTCGCTGACCCTGCGTCCCGAGGGCACCGCCGGTTGCGTGCGCGCCTGCCTGGAGCACGGCCTCACCTACAACCAGACCCAGCGCCTGTGGTACACCGGCCCGATGTTCCGCTACGAGAAGCCGCAGAAGGGACGCTACCGCCAGTTCCACCAGTTTGGCGTGGAAACCTTCGGCATGACCGGCCCGGATATCGACGCCGAGCTGATCCTGATGACGGCGCGGTTGTGGAAACTGCTGGGCCTGGAGGGCGCGGTGCAGCTGGAATTGAACACGCTCGGACAGCCTAATGAGAGGCAAAAATATAAAGAGGAGTTGATGAAGTATCTATCAGCCCCTGAAGTTTATACGTTGTTGGATGATGACTCGAAAAGAAGATTACATTCCAATCCCTTGCGAGTCCTTGACTCCAAAGAGCCGCAAACCCAGTTTTGCTTGGACCTCGCGCCGCAACTTGTTGACTTCTTGGGAGAGGAGTCAAAAAGACACTTTGAAGAGCTTTGTGGAACTCTTAACGCTAACGGAATTTCTTTCAAATTTAATCCCCGTCTGGTGCGCGGGCTGGATTATTACAACAAGACCGTCTTCGAATGGACCACGACGGCCTTGGGCGCCCAGGGTACGGTCTGCGCGGGCGGCCGTTACGACGGCCTGGTCGCGCAGCTGGGCGGCCAGCCGACCCCGGCGGTCGGCTTCGCCATCGGGCTGGAGCGGCTGGTGCTGCTGCTGGAGGCGCTGATCCCGCGCACCGATACAGCGGAGGCGGACATCTACGTCGTCGCCGGGGATGAAGCCCGTCACGCCGCGCTTTTGTTAGCAGAAACGCTAAGGAACTCGCTGCCGGAATTGCGTATCGTCACGCACTGCGGCGGCGGCGGCTTCAAGGCGCAGTTCAAGAAGGCCGACAAGCTGGGCGCCCGGGTGGCGCTGGTGCTGGGCGGCGATGAGCTGGCGGCGGGGCAGGTGACCGTGAAATGGTTGCAAAGCGGTGAACAATCAACAACAGGCCGGGCGGAACTGGCTGAATTTCTTAAACAGGGTTTGGGAGCAAGCGCGTGAGCTACAGTGAAGAAGAACAGGTAGAAAAGCTGAAGCGGTTCTGGACCGATTTCGGAACCCCGATCCTGGTGGGAGTCAGCCTGGCGCTGGCGGTTTTCGCCGGGTGGCGCTACTGGCAGCAGACCCAGCTGCAAGCCGCTACGACCGCCGGAACGGCCTACCAGTCCGCGCTGGAAGCGAGCCAGAAACTGACAGCCGATACCGCGGACAAGACCGCCAACACCGAGTTGCAGCGCCAGTCGCTGAAAGTGATCCAGGAATATCCGGGGACGCCTTACGCCATTAACGCCGCTTTGCTCTTGTCCAAGCGAGCGATGGATGTTGGCGATCTGAAGGCGGCTGAGAAGCATCTGCGCTGGGTGCTGGAGCAAAAGACGGATGACGGCGTCAAGTCCATGGCCACGCTGCGCCTGGTGCGCGTGCTGGCGGACAAGGGCGACCGCAAGGCGGCGCTGGCCCTGCTGGATCAGGACCAGTCCGCGGCTTTCCTGCCCACCCGTGAAGAGCTGCGCGGCGATATCCTTCGCACCGCCGGTGATGTTGCGGGTGCGCGCAAGGCGTATGAGGCGGCCGCCAAGGCGTTGGTGTTGCGTAAGGAGCCCCGCCCGTTGCTGGATGCCAAGCTGGCGGATGTCGGCGTCGAGGCGCCGGAAGTGAAGCGGCCTTCGCCGGTCCTTGAGGAAAAGGGAGCCTGACCCTGTGAGATTTCCGCTGCTGGTCCGAATCGGTTTGCTTGGCGTATTGCTCGCCGGTTGCAGCCATGACCCTGTCGCCGTCAAGCCGGCGGCATTGCCGCCATTGCCTCAGGCCGCAATAACCGCTGTTCGTGACTGGATTGCCGGTCCGGGAGACGCTTCGGCCGAGGCCTTGATCCGCCTGCGTCCGGCGCGGGCCGGCAACGTGGTTTTTGTCGCGGCCGGCAACGGCGTGATTGAGGCGGTGGATGATGACACGGGTAAGACGATCTGGACGCAGCGCACCCGTCTGCCGATTACCGGCGGCCTCAGCGCGGGATTCGGCCGGGTGGTTTTCGGGACGGGTGAGGGCGATGTGGTCTCCCTGTCCGCTGCCGACGGGACCGTGCAATGGAAGCGGCGGCTTGCCTCCGCCGTGATGGCGCCGGCGGCGCTGGCGGCGGACCGGATTGTCGTGCAGAGCCAGGAGGGGCGTGTTCAGGTGCTGGACGCATCCGACGGCCATCCGGTGTGGAGCTATGACCTGCCGATGCCGGTTCTGTCGATCCGCGGCTATGCCATGCCGGTGATTGCCGGCGACCAGGTCATCGCCGCTTCAGCCTCCGGAAAGATCGCATCGCTGGACTTGGCGACCGGGGCCGGACGCTGGGAGAGCCGCGTCGCCACCCCGCGCGGGCGCACCGAGGTTGACCGGCTCGTGGATATTGACGGCGACATGCTGTTGTCGTTTGACGATAAGCTCTATGTCGGGGCTTATCAGGGAAAGCTTGCGGCTTTCGATCTTCGGGACCGGCCCGAGGCATTCTGGGAGTATGAGGTCTCTACCCTGCAGCCGTTAACGGAAGGCTTGGGCAATGTTTATGTCGTGGACACCGCCGGGCAGGTAATCGCCGTCGATGCGGCAACCGGCAAGGCGGTCTGGAAACAGGATGCGTTGCATGCCCGTGAGGTGGTGTCCCCCGTGGTGACGGCAGGCCTGCTTGCGGTTGGCGACGCCTTTGGTTATGTGCATTTCATTTCCCAGGCCGATGGCCGCATCCTCGGACGCATCAAGGTGTCGGGGGCGGTGACGCATTTGATGGCCGATGGCGAGCATCTCCTGGTTTCCACCGCCAAAGGCAAGACCTCCCGCTGGACCCTTCCCGCCGCTTCTCCCCGTTAATGGTCACCCGGCAGGCGCAGTCCTGCCGTCCTCTCTGGTATCATTCGCCCTTATTGATTGTTTTTGCCGCATGGCCGCCCTCCGGGCGCGGCGGCTCCGTTCCGAGATTTCGTTCATGAAACCCGTCATCGCCCTCATCGGCCGCCCCAATGTGGGCAAATCCACCTTGTTCAACCAGTTCACCCGCTCGCGGAATGCGCTGGTCGCTGATATGCCCGGCCTGACCCGCGACCGCCAATACGGCGACGCCAAGCATGAGAACAAGTCTTTCATCGTGATTGATACCGGCGGTCTGGGTGAGAGCGATGAAGGAATCGACGCCTACATGGCCGAGCAATCGCGCAGCGCCATTCAGGAAGCCGATATTGTGCTGTTTGTGGTGGATGCCCGCGCCGGTTTGCTGGGCTCGGACCAGATGATCGCCGATGAGCTGCGCCGCCAGAACAAGCCGTTCTTCCTGGTCGTGAACAAGATCGACGGTTTGCACGAAGAAGCGGCCGCCGCCGAGTTCCATCGGCTGGGACTCTCCGAGCGCATGTTCTGCGTCGCCGCCAGTCACAGCCGCGGCCTGCGCCAGCTGCTGTCGGACGTTCTGGAGCCGTTCCCGGAAGATGCGGAAGATGCCCCGGTCGAGGAAACCGGCATCAAGATTGCGATTGTCGGCCGTCCCAATGTCGGCAAGTCGACGCTGGTCAACCGGTTGCTGGGCGAAGAGCGCGTAGTGGTTTATGACATGCCCGGCACCACCCGCGACAGCATCTACATTCCCTTTGAGCGCCAGGGCCGGAAATATACCCTGATTGATACGGCGGGCGTGCGCCGTCGCGGCAAGGTTAATGAAACGGTCGAGAAATTCTCGGTTATCAAGACCTTGCAGGCGATCAAGGATGCGCATGTGGTAGTGGTGGTGGTGGATGCCCGCGAAGGCATTGTCGACCAGGATCTGCATATGCTGGGTTTTGCGCTGGAAAGCGGCCGGGCCGTGGTGCTGGCGGTCAATAAATGGGATGGCATGACCGAATACGACCGCACCATGGTCAAGCAGGCGATGCAGCTGCGTTTTGACTTCATTCCCTATGTCAAGATTCACCTGATTTCCGCCTTGCACGGCACCGGCGTCGGCGATCTGTATCCGTCCATCCACCGGGCCTTTGAATCGGCCACCCTCAAGATCAATACTCATCGCCTGACCCAGATATTGCAGGATGCCGTGGAAGCGCACCAGCCGCCGCTGGTGGGTGGACGCCGCATCAAATTGCGCTATGCTCACATGGGTGGGCAGAATCCCCCCGTATTCGTCATTCACGGCAACCAGACCGAATCGGTGTCCAAGGACTATCGCCGGTATCTGGAGAATGTTTTCCGGAAAGTGTTAAAAATGCAGGGGACACCCATCCGGATCGAGTTCAGGACCAGCGACAACCCGTACAAGGATCGTCCCAACGATCCTGCGTATGGCCCGCAGACCCGCAAGACGCGGGCAATACTGGAATTCAGGAAACAGCGCCCGAAGCGTTGAGGTTGATAATAAATAATAAGGGGAACTCTTTTATGAGCCGGCCGTTAGTGCTTGCCATCCTTTCTGTTGCATTTGTTCGGTCCGCCCCGGCGGCCGATGTTTTTCTTCCGGATACGGAAGCAGGGGAAATACCCACGGTTTTTTCGGCAACCCGGTTGCGGCAATCGGTGGCCGATGCTCCTGCGTCAATTTCCATTATCGATCGCCAGATGATTGACCAGTCCGGGGCCCGGGAAATTCCCGAGTTGCTGCGGCTGGTGCCGGGTATGGTGGTGGGGTATGACACCGGCTGGAACGCGTTTGTCAGTTATCACGGCACATCGGCTGACATGGCGCGGCGGATGCAGGTGCTGGTTGACGGCCGCTCCATTTATCAGCCAAGCCTGGCGTATGTCGACTGGATTGGCCTGCCGGTGGAATTGGGCGATATTGACCGCATCGAGGTGATTCGGGGCCCGAATGCGGCGGCGTATGGCGCCAACAGCTTTCTGGGCGTGGTGAACATCATTACCCGCCATCCCGCCGACTTGCCCCGGTTTCGCGCCTATACGCGTCAGGGTGGCGATGGCATCAACGATAGTTTCGCCAGTGTCAGCATGTCCGGCGCTGCGGCCAGCGGCGTGCTGTCCGTCAGTCAGCGCCGTGACAACGGATACGCCCAAGTACTCGACAGGAATGGCAACCCGGTGACGGATTATGCCGACAACAAGAACGAGAAGTCCCTGAACGGCAAGCTGGTCATGGATCTGGGGGCGGATTCCTCCCTGACGATCAAGGCCGGACACTCCGAGCTGCGAGGTCAGAATCATGCTGTTGACCCCGGTTTCATCGAATTTCTTGATACCCATGACACCGAAACCCAGCAGGATTATCTCGGGTTCTCCCTTGATCAAACGCTGGACAGCCATCAACTGCAGTTGAGCGGTAACTACACGCGTTTCAAATACGATGAAAAGCTGAGGGTGCTGACCTATCCGGGGCTGATGCTGCCGGAGTTGCGGCAATTGTTCGTCTACAACCGGCGGTATGTCACCAAGGGGTTGCTGCCTTCCCTGGTCGGGATGTTGGGCGGTGACATTACCCCCGGCGTGCTTTTTGGGCCACAGGCCGGATTTGACGCCTGGGTCGCGTCAACGACCGGCAGCAAGGCGAACCCCTACATCTATTTCCGCGACCGCTATCTGAATGACCCGACCATCAACAGCGGTACGGATGCCTTTCTGGGCAAGATATTTGCGGATCCGATCCTGTCGTCGCAGCAGGTTTACCTCTCCGCCATTGACAATGTCGAGGCGCGTACCGAGTTTGAGCTTCAGGACACCTGGACCATTTCGCCCACGTTGCGGGTTGTCATGGGCGGCGGCATTCAGGAGTCCACCAGCGACTCACAGTATTATTTCAATGGCACGCGGGTCGAGAATGGCGTATGGCGGTTGTTTGCCCATGGCGAGTGGCAATTCCGTCCCAACTGGCTGTTGAATGTCGGCGTCATGGATGAGCATGACGACACCGTCGGGGAGCTGTATTCCCCGCGTGTCGCCGTCAACTGGCGCTTTGCCCCGACGCAAACCCTGCGCCTGGTTTCGTCGACCGCCTATCGTACGCCCGATTTACAGGAGTCCAAGGCGGACTGGGAGTTCCGGCCGAGGACCGAGGACCGTTCACTGAGCAAGTACGACGGCACTTTGTTCTACGTTGGCAAGACACCGCAAGGCATGACTTGCATCGACTCCCCCAGTCATTACAAGGTGGTTTGCAGCGCCGGTGCCGAGAGTGAAAAGATCGTCTCCACGGAAATCGGCTATTACGGAGATTTTCCGCCCAGTCATTTGACGCTGGATGTGCGCGTTTTCAGCGACAAGCTGGAACTTGCCGAACACAATCTGGAAATCGAGAACTTCGTGATTGCACCGGTAGAGCCGCATGAACAACGCGGGGTCGAAATTTCAGGCCAGTGGCGACCGCTGCCCGAATGGCGCGTACTCGCCAACTATGCGTATGACGACATTACGGGCACCAATGACAACACCATGTTTGTGCCCAAGCACAGCGGCAACTTTACTTTCTGGTATGAAAATCCCAATGGTTATCAGGCCAGTCTGGGGTATCTCTTTTATGACCATCTTTTCAATAACCCCGTTGAAACGTATACCCGTGACCTGCATTTGCTGAACCTGCGTCTCGCCAACAAGTGGTCGTTGGCCAAGCGGCACGACCTGGAACTGGCAGCGGCATGGCAAATCCGGCTGACCAATGATCATGAATTGCGCAAGGAAAACGGCGCGCCCCGTGATAGGGTATGGTTCCAGTTATCGTACGCCTTTGATTGATCAGACCTTCTGAATGGCCGCACAAGGAGTCGTGCATATGACAAGGAAAGTGATCCGGCTTCTGATCTTTCTCGGATGTGCCTGGCTGAGTCTGGGGGCCTTCGCGCTCCCCCGGATTCAGGTGGTCGCCAATCCCGATGGCGAAGCCCAGGAGCTGGTTCGCGCTCTTGGCGGACTGCTGGGTGACGAGGCGGAGTTGGTGACCTCCCCGACGGTGTTGCCTGATGTTCAACTGTTGGTGGTTTTGAGCGGGGAGGCATTCCGCCGCCTTCCTGAAAGCCGTCCCCCCGCCTTGCTGCTGACTCCCTCGCCTTCCAATACCCAATTGCAAAAGCAGGACGGCGCCTTGTACTGGGCGCCCAGTCTGGCTGCCCAATTGGCGTTGATTCGCTATCTGTTGCCCGGCACCAACCGTATCGGCATGCTGGTCAGCAATCCGGAAGATGCCTCCTGGATACGGACGTTCCGCCAATACGCGTCCGAACAGTCGATTGATGTCCGCTACCTGATGGCGGACAAGAGCCGTCTGGCGCGGCAGGTGGCCGAGCTGGCCGCCGGCTCGGATGTATTGCTGGCGCAGCCGGATCCCGATATCTACAACCGCGACAGTATCCGCCTCGTTCTGCTGGCGGCCTACCGCCAAAACAAAGTCTTCGTCGGTCCCAGCCCCGCCTTTGTCCAGGCCGGATCGCTGGCGACCCTCTACGCCCCCACGACCGCCATTGCTGAAGGGATAGCTTCGCAAGTGCACCACTTTATTCGTAACGGCAAGTTGCCGGCTCCCAGTCGGGTCCGGCAACTCAGCGTCAGCCTCAATGCGCAGGTTGCCAAAGCCATGGGATTGACAATCCCGTCCGCCAAGGAACTGGAGCGATTGATCCGTTTTGAGGAGCTGCCGACATGGCCCTGATGTCCAAGTGGAGCCTCCGGCGACGGACCCTGGTGCTTGCCCTGGCGCCGGCGCTGCTCATGCTTTGTGTTCTGATGGGCTATCACGTTTATGCCCGGTTGAGTGATTCGCGTCATGAGCTTGAGCAGTCCGGGGTGCTGATGGCAACCCAGTTGGCGGCGGCGGCGGATTACGCGGTGATTTCCGGGAATCTGGACAGTCTGGAAGGGCAGGTGCAGGGCTTGTTGAAGCAGCCCGGCGTGGTTTCCGTGCGTTTGTTCGACATGGACAACCGCGTCTTGCTGAGCCGTCAGAAACCGGATGCCGGCACCCCGTCCGAGTGGCATCGTTATCTGGCCACGATCCATCAGCAAAGCATCGCCCTCGACAATCAGGATTTGCTGGTGGCGGGGCAGGCCAGCAGTCCTAATCCGGCGGTTGGCAAGGTTGAGATCGGCATCAGCGGGCGCTATATGCTCGACAAGATCCAGAGCATCCCGCTCAACAGCCTGTTTCTGGGATTGCTGGCCCTGGCGCCCATCCTGGCGCTGGGCGGGCTGATGGCGCGGGATCTGGAAGCGCCGCTGCGGTCCATTATCGGCATGGTGGGCGCGCTGAAGAACCGTCACTTCGAGGCCCGGGTCAGCATCGCCCATGAAGGTGAATTGGGGGTGCTCGCCTATCACCTGAACCTGTTGGCATCCATGCTGGAAGAGCACCGCTCCCTGCAGATGAAATATACCGAGGAACTGATCGAGTCACGTACGCGTGCGGACAAGGCCAGCCAGGCCAAGGGGGAATTTCTGGCGATGATGAGCCATGAGCTGCGAACGCCGCTGAATGCCATTCTGGGCAGCCTGCAGTTGCTGAACAGCGGTTCCCTGGAAAGCGAGCAGCGCGAGTATGGCCAACTGGCCTCGCAGGCGGCCAACGACCTGCGCCGCCTGGTGGACGATGTGCTGGATTTCTCCCGGCTGGATGAAGGTCGTTTGATGTTGCAATTGCGCGACTTCAGCCCGGCGGCGCTGGTGGAGTCGCTGCGCAGCGCCTGCATGCCGGAAGCCCACGGCAAAGGACTGGAAATGGACGTGCAGCTGGAAGGACAGACCCAGCTCTGGCTGCGGGGGGACGAGGTGCGGATCAGCCAGGTGCTGCGCAAGCTGATCGACAACGCCATCAAGTTTACCGACAAGGGAAGAGTGGGCTTGCGGGTGCGGATCAACCAGTTCAACGAGGTGCAGGCGCACCTGTTGTGCGAAGTGTTCGATACCGGTATCGGCATCAGCGCATCCTCGTTGCCGCATGTCTTCGAACCCTTCATGCAGGTTGACCGCTCTCACAGCCGCCGTTATGGCGGGGCCGGGCTGGGATTGACCATCGCCAGTCGCCTGACAAGGTTGATGCAGGGCGACCTGCGGGTGGAGAGTGAACCCCTGGTGGGGACCTGCTTCTGTTTTGAAGTCGCCCTGCCGATCAGTCATGAACATGCGCCCGAGGGGCTGACGGTGGAAGCGCCGCCGCGCAAGTCGGCGTTTGACGCCCGGGTGCTGGTGGTGGATGACAATCCGGCCAATCGCAAGGTTGCCGAGGCCATGCTGCGGGCGGCCGGCTGCACCGTGCTGACGGCCAACAACGGCAAGGAGGCCTTGGACAGCCTGCATTCCGGCGAGGTCGATCTGGTGCTGATGGACTGCCAGATGCCGGTCATGGATGGCTATGAAGCCACCCGGCTGTGGCGGAATCAGGAGCACGACCGCCGCCTGCCGATCATTGCGTTGACGGCCAACGCCAGTCCGGATAATGAAACCGCGTGCCTGGAGGCGGGGATGGACGCTGTGCTGGGCAAACCGTTCCGCCGCCAGCAGTTGGAGATGCTGCTGGGAGCCTGGCTAGAAACCTGAGCGCAGGATGTGCACGTCGCCATCGCCTTGCCACGCGATGGCGAGATGAAGTCCGGAGATCATTTCCGTCCTCACATGCAGGGATACGTCAGGGCAGTCGGCGGGCAGGCGGACCGGTTCGTTCCGTTCCGGCCCAAAGACGATTCGGTCGAGGTGACCGGCAATGCCGCGTCCCAGCGCCTTGATGACGGCTTCCTTGCGGGTCCAGAGATCCAGGAAGCGGGTCTGCCGCGCTTCGGGCGGCAGGCCGGACAGCCAGGCCTGCTCCTCCGCCGCGAAATAGCGCGCCATGACCGCTCCGCCGTTGACCGTGCGGGAGGCGGATTCGATATCGATCCCGCAACGCCCGGCCGTCGACCAGACGCAGGCGGCGAATCCCGCCGTATGGCTGACGCTCCACCAAGGCGGTCCGGCGGTTCGATCGCGCAGGCTTGCGACAGCATCGGCGGGGCGCAGTTCCGGCGGCAGCTGCGCGACGGTTGAAAGCAGCAGGGTCCGGCTGGCGGCAAACCCCGCCCGTTTGTTTTCGTGCCAGGTCCCAGCCGCCGGCGGCAGCAGTGACGGGGGCAACGCCGCCAGCGTGCGCCGCACCTGCGCGGTATCGGCCGGCAGGGCGGTTAACCCGATCACCAGCCAGTCCCTCATGGCGCGTCCAGCAGCAGCAGGGGGTCGACGCGGGCATTGTTGATGCTGACGGTCCAGTGCAGGTGCGGTCCGGTCGCCCGGCCGGTGTGCCCCACCTTGCCGATGATGTCGCCCTGCTTGACCGTCTGGCCGGGTTTGGTATCGATGCGGCTGAGGTGGCAGAGCATGGAGATGACGCCGTTGCCATGATCGATCATTACGGTTTGGCCGTTGAAGAAGTAATCCCCGGTCTGCACCACCTTGCCGTCGGCGGGCGCGCGCGCCGGGACCCCTTCGGCGATGGCGATATCCAGTCCGGCATGGGGCGCCCTTGGCTCACCATTGAAAAAGCGCTTCAGGCCGAAGGGGCTGCTGAACGGACCGACGCCCGGCAATTTGAAAGAGGGCCAGGCGGGTTGTCCCGGCTCATAATGCCGGTAAACGGCATTCTGCTCCGCCGCCTCGCGCTCATAGCGCGCCAGCTGCTCGGGGGAGGGCGTCACGTGTTCCTGCGTTTTCAGGGTAATGTGCTGTTCGGGATAGTCCTTGCCGCTCACCGTGAATGACAGGCTGTCGTTGCCGCTGGCGCTGCGCGCCTCAAGCGAGACTTCGCCTGGCGGCTGCGACATCGGAATACCGACAATCGCCTTGCGCTCCATGGCGCCCGCGATGACGGGAACCTCCATGCCGGACAAGAAAATCCGGACATCGGCCGGCAGGTATTCGGGGACAGTCAGCACCGCGACGCCGCCGGGCGTGCGCTGGTCTCGCGGCAGGGCGGCGGCGTGGACGTTGGCGACCAGCAGGCAAGCGGGCCACAGATACAGGGGCAGTTGTTTCATTACGTTTGAGCCGGACAGGGTAGGGCGGTATCCTATCGCGCCGGAATTCAAAAATCCTCAGGAGATTGTTATGTCGTCTGGTGCAAAGCTGGCGCTGGTCGCTCTGGTGGCGGGTCTTGCCGCCGCGGGCTGGATCAAGCGTCAGGAAATCAAGGACTGGGCTGCGGCGCCCGAGCAGCGTCCGGCCGTCAGCCAGGATGTGTACTCCTGGCGCGACAAGGATGGCACTGTGCATTATGGCGACAGGAATGGCCGTAAGGATGGCCGCCGTGTCGATGTGGACACGTCCAAGATCGGGCGACTTGAACCTCTGCCTGAGCCACCCAAGCCGGTGGAAGAAGCGCCCAAGGAGCATTATCTGCAGAAGATGGGGCGTGAAATGCAGGAACAGCAGGCCAAGGCCCGGCAGGCACAGATGGACAAGGCGATTGACGGCCGCTAAACCGGTGCATTCTTAACAGATGTTGCATTGCGGAGCCTTGACCGAGCGACTATAACTCTGTGGGTAAATAATAAGAACGGAGCGGTAAAAATGATGAGAACTACTCGCCTGTCGGCGGCCGTCCTGTCCGTTGCCCTGTTGCTGACGGGCTGTTTCGAGGACAAGGAGAGTCAGAGCGGCTCGGTGGATGTCATGGCGGGGTTCGACCCGCTGCCCTTGGGTACAAATCCGACAGTGATCCCTTTCCCCTTTGACGGGCTGTTTGCCGGGGCGGCGACGCCGACCCTGAATATTCCGGGAGCGGCCACGAACCCCCTGGTTGCCCAGATCAACCAGTTGGACGGGTTCTCGACAACCGCGTCCGGCTTCATTGATGTTTTCGGTTTCCTGGATATGGATACCGTGGCCGCCAATCTGGTGATCGTGAATCTGTCGACCGGCGTCATCCTGAAAGCGGGCGAGGATTTTACCGTGCAGTCGGCGACGGTCCCGGATAAAACCGGCGAGGAAATCAACCGCCAGCGGACCCGTATCCTGATCGAGCCGTTGAAGCCCTTGGCGCCTTCGACCACTTATCTGGTCGGCTTGAAGAAAGGCGTTCGCACCCGCGACGGCGGCATGCTTTATCCCAGCCCGATGTTCAAGATACTTTCCAGCAGCACCAAAGTTGCCGATCAGACCGATCCGCTCCTGGCGCAGTACACCGATCCGGTCAAGCTGGCCCAGTTGGAAGGATTGCGCTCGCAGATTATCCAGCCCTCCGTGGCGCTGCTGGCTACTTTCGGCCATGTAGCGGCGGACGACCTGGTGCTGGCTTATCGCTTTACCACCGAAAGCACCACCAAGTCGCTGGACCGGCTGGCCGCGACAGCCTCCGCCCAGCTTATTGCCGCCATGCCGACCGGCATGACCACGCATGATGTCCAGGCGGCGCTGCCCGCCACGGCGGATATCTATGCCGGCTACACCAAAGTGCCTTTTTACCTCAAGACGGCGGGCGGCGATACCCATTCAACCCTGCCGCTGACCTCCTTCTGGGCCGCGGACGCCACCCAGCCGGATGTTGCCGCCAAACACCTGAGCCTGATTCCCTGCGGTGCGTACGCGGCCGGCGCCAATATCGGCGGCGGTGTGATCGGCGCCCCCAGCGCCAGCACGACCGCCTGCTTCCCGGTGCCGGTCAAGCAGTCGGATGAAACCATTCCGATGCTGGTGACCGTGCCGAATGCGGCCTCCCTGCACACCAAGCCGGCCGGCGGATGGCCGGTCGTGATCTTCCAGCACGGCATTACCCGTAACCGCACCGATCTGCTGGCGGTGGCTCCCGCCCTGGCGGCGGCGGGCATGGTTGGCGTGTCGATCGACCTGCCGTTGCACGGCGTCGCCGCAACCGGCGCGGAAAGCGCCTTCCGGATCCCCGGCGTGGGCGAGCGCACCTTTGATCTTGACCTCGTGAACAACACAACCGGCGCGCCTGGCCCTGACGGCCTCGCCGACGGCTCCGGCACGCATTTCATCAACCTCAGCAGTCCCATCACCAGCCGTGACAACCTGCGTCAGGGGGCAGCGGATCTGCTGACGCTGCGCAAGAGCCTGGCCAATCTGGACCTGGACGGCGACAACGTGCCGGATATCGATATGAGCCAGGTTCGCTTTGCCGCCATTTCCCTGGGAGGCATTGTCGGTGGCGTGTTCCTGGGGGCGGACAAGGGGGCCTCGCAAACGGTTGGTGCAGCGGCCCTGTATGTGCCCGGCGGCGCGATCGCCAAACTGCTGGACGGCTCGCGTTCTTACGGTCCGATCATCTCCCGCGGGCTTGGCGCGGCAGGCGTGAAGGAAGGAACCGATGATTACGAAACCTTCATGCGTCTGGCGCAAACCCTCGTGGACAGCGGCGATCCGGTCAATTACGCAGCGGCGGCCTCGGCGGCCCATCCGACCTTGCTGACGGAAGTGCTGGGTGACACCGTGGTGCCCAACAGCGTCATGGTCGGACCGGCCGGAGCCGCTCAGGATCTGGTGGCCCAAAGCTCCTTCATGGCGGGCACCGACCCCTATGGCCGCACCCTCGGCCTGACCCCGGACGCCACCAAGCTGAACGGCACGCCGACGCCGCGCGCCATCCTCAATGCCGGCGGCCTGCATACCTGGCTGCAGTTCAGTGTCGGCAAGCACGGCTCGCTGCTGGATCCGACCCATCCCGATCCTGCGGCTTCCGCGGCTGACAAGGCGGCCTTCCAGGCGGTGACCCTGGAAATGCAGCGCGAAATGGTCAGCTTCCTCAAGTCCAACGGCACCTGCCTGCTGATAGGCGACGGCAGCACCTGCGCGGCGCCGTAAACCACCCGGCCCCTGCCTTCCGGAGACAAATTCCGGGAGCAGGGGCCTTTTTCATCCATTCCTGTTTTACCCCGCCGCCTCACGCGCATATAATTGACGACTTTTCCTGCCCGTGAGTGATGCGCCATGCTGACCATCGTTCAGGAAGCCCTCACCTTTGATGATGTGCTTCTCCTGCCCGCCTACTCCGAAGTCCTGCCCAAGGACGTCTGTCTGAAAACCCGTCTGACGCGCGGCATCCAACTGAACATCCCGCTGGTGTCCGCCGCCATGGATACCGTCACGGAAGCGGGCATGGCCATCGCCATTGCGCAGGAAGGCGGCATCGGCATCCTGCACAAGAACATGGACATCGCCGCCCAGGCCGCCCAGGTGCGCCGCGTTAAGAAGTACGAGGCGGGCATGGTCAAGGATCCGATCACCGTCGGTCCTGAAACCACCATCCATGCTTTGCTGGCGCTGACGCAGGCCCACAAGATTTCCGGAGTTCCCGTCGTCCAGGGCGACAATCTGGTCGGCATCGTCACCAGCCGTGACCTGCGTTTCGAAACCCGTCTGGACCAGCCGGTCTCGGCGATCATGACGCCCAAGGACAAGCTGGTGACGGTCAAGGAGGGCGAGTCCCCCGAAACCATCAAGGCGCTGCTGCACCAGCACCGCATCGAAAAGGTGCTGGTCATTGATGACGCCTTCAAGCTGAAGGGCCTGATTACCGTCAACGATTTCCGCAAGGCCGAAATGTACCCCAATGCCTGCAAGGACGAGCAGGGCCGCCTGCGCGTCGGCGCGGCGGTCGGCACCGGCGCGGACACCGCGCAGCGGGCCGAGGCGCTGATTGAAGCCGGGGTGGATGTGATCGTGGTGGATACCGCGCACGGCCATTCCAAGGGCGTGATCGATCGCGTGGCCTGGATCAAGAAGAACTACCCGAACATGCAGGTGATTGGCGGCAACATCGCCACCGGCGAGGCCGCACTGGCGCTGCTGGACGCCGGAGCGGACGCGGTCAAGGTCGGTATCGGCCCCGGCTCCATCTGCACCACCCGTATTGTTGCCGGGATCGGCGTGCCGCAGATCGGTGCGGTCGATGCCGTCGCCCGCGCGCTGAATGACCAGATTCCCCTGATCGCCGACGGCGGCATCCGCTTCTCCGGCGATATTGCCAAGGCCATCGCCGCCGGGGCCAGCGTCATCATGGTCGGTTCGCTGCTGGCCGGCACCGAAGAAGCGCCGGGTGAGGTCGAGCTGTTCCAGGGCCGTTACTACAAGGCCTATCGCGGCATGGGTTCTCTGGGCGCCATGTCCGGCCTGACTGGTTCCAGCGACCGTTACTTCCAGGACGCCTCTGCCGGGGTCGAAAAGCTGGTGCCGGAAGGCATCGAAGGCCGCGTGCCCTACAAGGGCCCGATGAGCGGCATCATCCACCAGCTGATGGGCGGCCTGCGTTCCTCGATGGGCTATACCGGCTCCGCCACCATCCAGGACATGCGCACCAAGCCGAAGTTCGTGAAGATCACCTCCGCCGGCATGAAGGAATCGCATGTCCACGACGTGACCATCACCAAGGAAGCGCCAAACTACCGCGTTGGTTGATACAACCCGTTGCTGGCGATGCAGGGGCAATTCACAAATTGCCCCTGCGTCTTTTCATCCGGCCCCGTTTGCACCATGACTCCGTTTCCGCAGGTTTAGCTATGCAACTCGATATTCATTCCCACCGTATCCTGATCCTGGATTTCGGCTCGCAATACACCCAGCTGATCGCCCGCCGCGTGCGCGAACTGGGCGTGTTCTGCGAATTGCGCGCCTATGACGCCACCGAAGAGGAAATCCGCGCCTTCAATCCGAAGGGCATCATCCTCTCCGGCGGCCCGGAATCGGTGACGGAAGCCGGTTCGCCGCGCGCCCCCGAAGTCGTGTTCAACCTCGGGCTGCCGGTGCTGGGCATCTGCTACGGCATGCAGACCATGGCCGAACAGCTGGGCGGCAAGGTTGGCACCTCCGACCTGCGCGAATTCGGCTATGCTGAAGTGAAGATCGAGCAGGAAGACGCCTTCTTCGCCAACATTCACGACCGCGCCGGGTATTTGGACGTGTGGATGAGCCACGGCGACAAGGTGGTGAAGCTGCCGGAAGGGTTTGGCGTGACCGCCAGCACGCCCAGCTGCCCGATCGCGGCGATGGGCTGCGACGCCAAGCGTTTCTACGGCATCCAGTTCCACCCGGAAGTGACGCATACCCTGCAGGGCGAGGCGCTGCTGCGTCGTTTCGTGCGCGAAATCTGCGCCTGCGACGACCTGTGGACCCCGGCCCGCATCATCGAGGACAGCATCCAGCGTGTGCGCGAGCTGGTGGGCGATGACGAAGTGCTGCTGGGCCTCTCCGGCGGTGTGGACTCTTCCGTGGTGGCGGCGCTGCTGCACCGCGCCATCGGCGACAAGCTGACCTGCGTCTTCGTCGACAACGGCCTGCTGCGCAAGAACGAAGGCGACATGGTCATGGACATGTTCGCCAAGAACATGGGCGTCAAGGTGATTCGCGCCGATGCCGAAGCCCAGTTCCTGGGGCAGCTCGCCGGGGTCAGCGATCCGGAAGCCAAGCGCAAGATCATCGGTCGTGTCTTCATTGACGTCTTCGCCGAACAGGCGCGGCAGCTGAACGGCGTGAAATGGCTGGCGCAAGGCACCATTTACCCGGACGTGATCGAGTCCGCCGGCAGCAAGACCGGCAAGGCGCACAACATCAAGTCGCACCACAATGTCGGCGGCCTGCCGGACGACATCCAGTTCAAGCTGGTGGAGCCGCTGCGGGAATTGTTCAAGGATGAAGTGCGCAAGATCGGCCTGGAGCTGGGCCTGCCGTACGATATGGTCTATCGCCACCCGTTCCCCGGCCCAGGGCTGGGCGTGCGCATCCTGGGTGAAGTGAAGAAGGAGTACGCTGACGTGCTGCGGGAAGCGGACGCCATTTTCCTGGAAGAGCTGCACAAGGCCGGGTGGTATCACCGCACCAGCCAGTCCTTTGCTGTCTTCGTGCCGGTGAAGTCGGTCGGTGTGGTCGGCGACGGTCGCCGATATGCCTGGGTGATCGCGCTGCGCGCCGTGGAAACCATCGACTTCATGACCGCGCGCTGGGCGCATCTGCCTTATGAACTGATCGAGAAGGTGTCCAACCGCATCATCAACGAGATCGCCGATGTGTCGCGGGTGGTGTACGACGTGTCGTCGAAGCCGCCGGCCACCATCGAGTGGGAATAAGCGAAGCGCAAAAGGGCCGGTGATCCGGCCCTTTTGCATGGAGCGGCGCTGCGGCAGAATAGCGCCATCTTTCTGGAGCCATGATTGACGCCATGAGCAGCGCCGACCGAATCGCCAATGCCGAAGCCGCCTTGCTGGAGCTGATGATGTTCTTCATCCGCCACAGTTTGCCGGGCTGGCCAGCCAAGTTGTCCACCATTCTGGAGTTGTTGCGGGCACAGCAAATTCATGAGGCTCTGGACGAGTGGTCGCGATTTCCGCTGATGGGCGAATACGGCCTGATGCAAGTCGAAGTGACCTATGAATACGGCTATCGCGCCGAGGATTATGACGCCGAACAGGCGCATTTCCGCCGTCTGCTGGACCAGTATCTGCTGACCATGAACAACCTGCGCCTGTACCTGCGCTCCGGCGTGACGCGGCCGCTGGTGGAGATTTACCTTGATCGTTGAAGGCGTGGCGGAGAAACCGGTATTTACCGAAGCCGATGAGGCCTTCATGCGGCGCGCCTTGGCATTGGCGGCCCAAGGGGCGGTGCTGGGAGAAGTGCCGGTGGGCGCGGTGCTGGTATCGGTGGACGGAGAGATCCTGGGGGAGGGCTACAACCAGCCGATCCTGGCGCATGATCCCACCGCGCATGCCGAGGTGGTGGCGATTCGCGCTGCTGCGGCGCAAGTGCAGAATTACCGTCTGGAAGACACGACCCTGTATGTGACCCTGGAACCCTGCACCATGTGCGTGGGGGCGCTGGTGCATGCGCGGATCGGACGAGTGGTGTTTGCGGCGGCGGAGCCGAAGGCGGGGTCGTTGGTCAGCGCCCGGCGGCTGCTGGAGAGCGGTTATTACAACCACGTGTTCCGGTTTGAGGGAGGGCTGTTGGCGGGGGAGGCCGGACAGATGCTGTCCGGCTTTTTCAGGGCGCGCCGCGAGGCGGCGCGCCAGCGGGCTGAGCCCTAGTTTTGCAGGGCAGTGCGGATGGCGGTGATTCCCGCCTCATTGAAGTAAAGGTTCTCATAGGAGAGCCCGGCGGGGAAAGCGGAAACATACACCACTTCGTTGTTGTAGACGGTCCAGGTCAAGGGGATATCTGACGACAGGATGCCGGCCGGCAGGGTGGCCTGCAGAAACTCTTTACCACTGTCAGTGAATCGACGCCAGGTGCCGCTCGGCAGAGGCTGTACGTGGTTCAAGCTGCCGTCGGCATTCAGGTAGACCTGTGCAGCCAGAACGTCTCCTCCGGTTGTGAATTGGCAGTTTATGACGGAGTTCAGTACGCTTTGACCGTCAATCACCTTGGTTTTGAATCGGATAGTAGTGAATCGATTGCCCACGGCCGGATTGAAATAATCCAGAAGTTCGTTCAGCGAGGTGAAATTGCCGCCTCCATCCGATTGCAACTTGGAGGGAGCATACGTTTCGAAGGTGTCATTGAACGGGTCGATATCGCTAAGGAAGTAGTCGCGTTCATGGTTGATACTCAGGTAGCGGCTTGCTTCCGCCCCATCCGGGAAGGTGGCGTCGGCCGGGATCGCCTGCAACATGGCATCGGCTACAGTGTAGCCATTAATCAAGGAGGTACTGCGCAGGTATGCCCGAATATTCAGCCCTTTCAGGCTGGATGTACGTGCGAGGTCGCCATCGAGTTGGCTGACCGAGAAAGACGGAGGAGTGGCGGATGGGAACTGCCAGTCGCCATTCGTCAGTCGCAGGGTGTTGTACCGAGGGAGAGCTACATTGAGAGCGCTTCCATCGGCCAGGCTCCAAAGAGCGTTCGTTACTGTCTGATTTACAGTACCCGCATTGATGGCGGATGTTACAGAGCGGATGAACACACTGTTGGCCGGGTAGTCGGTCGGACACGGCGACGGGATCAATCCGCCCGCAGGATAGCTATGGCAATCGGTCGGGAAAACATCGTTGATGACATAGCGTGGTGCTGCGGATGCCATGAAGTCCTGACCCGAAACAGCCGCCGCCACCGGTTGATGAGCAAACTTGACGAGCAAGCGGGCGGTCTCCATGGCATTCATGCGCGTGGTCGTGTCCAGATATTTTTCACTGACGCTTGCCGCCGAGAAGTCAGCATCCAGAGCCTCACGCAGGAAATCCGAACCGCTCAGACGGACACCCAGCGCAGGCAGGATGTCAGCCTCCATATCTGCGGTATAGTCAGGCATCGAGCGCACATACTTTGTGAAGAAGGCCATCTCCCGCGCCAGTCCGCGACCGATGCGGTGCATCCGCTGTTTGCCGGCATCCGTCAACTCGCCGTTCAGATAATTCCCCAACAATGAGGCAGACGGGATATTCAACAGGTTGCCCAGCATATCCTGCGCCTGAGCTACCGTCATTTCCGGATGCTGCCGCATCGTCCCCGCCAGCAGCGTGCTGAACGGGCTGATGAAAGCGTGCTTACCGACAGGTGCAGTCAGAACATACGCCATGTCCACTGTCGTCCCGGGCGAGTCGGAGTCAATGACGCCGGTATGCACTTCCACCAAAACCCGATGGCTGGACGTATCCGCATTGCTCAGGCCGCTTAGGGTATATGCCCCCTGGCTGTCGGTCATGGTGCGGGGCTCGCCCGTGTCACAACGGAGGTTGTCGTTGCGGTCAAGGCAGACAAACGCGCCGTTCAGGTAACCGTCGGCGGCAATGCCGCTCAGGGAAATCGTGCCGGAATCCGAATTGCCACCTCCGCCTCCACCTCCGCCACAGGCGGTGAGCAGGAGAGATGACAACAGGGTAAGTCCTAAGGGAAGATGGCGTGGCATTGGGCAGTCCATGTCAGTTGTGTGGTTTTGGCGCATTCTAGCAACGTTTCCGCTCTCATATAAGCGCGTTCCATCGAATGCCGGGCATGAAAAAGCCCTCGCGGGGAGGGCTGTTCCTATCCAGGCTGTCGTCCCGGAGTCAGTAGATCACCCGGAAAGTCTTGCCGCTGCTGGCGAACCAGCCGTCGTTGGGCGTGGTCATCAGCAGGGCGTCGTAGTAGCGGCGGACCTCCTGTACATAGACCAGCGCCTGTCCGGCGCGCGGCAACTTGCGCAGATGACGGCTGACATCCAGCCATTGGTCCGGATTGTCCCCGGCAGCCTCCGCCAGCTGGCGCGCCTTCAGGACGTGACCCAGCCCCATGTTGTAGGCGGCGAGGGTCATCCAGGTCCGGTCCGGTTCGCGCACCGTGTCGGGAATCCGCTTGTCGATCAGCTGGTAGTAATCCGCGCCGGCGCGAATACTTTCCTTGGGATTGCCGCGATTGGCCACGCCCATATCGCTGGCGGTGGCGCGGGTCAGCATCATCAGGCCTTCCACCCCGGTCGGCGAGATGGCCTTGGCGTCCCATTTCGACTCCTGATAGCCGATGGCCGCCAGCAAGCGCCAGTCCATGGCATGGCGTTCGGCCTCCTTCTGGAAAGCTTTTTTATACAGCGGGAGGCGGCCTTGCAGATCGTTCTGGAAATTCTTCACGCCCAGCGTATTAAAGGTTTCACCCTGACCGTAGAAACTGGCCAGCCGCTTCAGGGTGCCGTCCGCACGAACCTGATCGAGGAAGGCGTTAGCGAATTTCAACAGTTTGTCATCGCGGCGGTGCAGGCTCCACGCCAGCTGCACTTCACGCACCGGAGCGGCGGCCTTCAATTGTGGAAAGGCGGCGCGCCGGGCCTCGAAGTCGGTCTGGTTGACCACGGCGTAATCGGCATCGCCATCGTTCACTTGCGCCAGCAAGGCCTCCGGTGTCGCGTTGCGCACCTGGATGATATCGGCGGCCGGGGTTCCGGCCTGCAGGGCGGCGGCTTCGGCGCTGTTGCGGCTGACGGCAATGCGGGCGGAGTCCGGCTGGGCGGTTTCGGCATCACTGCGCCGCACCAGTTGCTGGCTGGCGACCAGATAGGGGTGGCTGGCCTGCAGTTTCACAAGACGGGGGTCATCGCTGGGCAGACCGGTAATGCCAATGTCGGCTTCGCCGCGTTGCACCATGCGGATCACGGATTCGGCGTCGGGAGCGGTCTGGATAATCAGTTGCACGCCCAGATCATCGGCGAATTCGCGCAAGAGTTCGTACTGGAAGCCACGGGCGGCATCGCCCTGCGGCAGGAATGTAGTGGGGCCGGCGACTCCGACGACATGGAGTTCACCGCTAAAGCTGACGGCGTCCAGGGAATTCTGCATCGGATGCAGGCGGTAGGACGACCACACAACAAAAACAATGGCTAGAAAGCGCCAGAAATTACGGGAAAACGAGTCAATCGCAACCGTGGCTGGCAAGGCCGATTTGCCTGACATTACAACACCTCGCAGAGTTTCGTTTATCAACTGCCGCCGGATGGCTGCAGCCGTTTTAGCGTTGTCTTTAGAGAGTGTTTCCTCCTGCTTTGTGTAAAAAATATGCATTCGGGGCCGAATTTACCCGCAAAGCTCTCGCACTGTCCACAAAAACCGACCAATGGGCGTCGGCTTGTCGGACAATTCTGGCGTCAATCCGGCGCTCAGGCTTGAGAAATGCAGCCTTGTTTTTGTGAATGTCCGACAGATTTTGTTCGAAAATTGTGCGGATTGCTGGCGTGAGGTTTGCGGTGTGAGTCGCTGCCGGAGCGTGGCTTTCTACCGGTTGTCCTTGGGTTCCGGTCGGGATTCCCGCCAAGACGGCCTGAAAATCAGGTATCATTATGCCCCTGTTTTTTCAGTGTCCCCAGCGAGTGCATCATGCAGGTATTCAGCGGTTCCAAAGCGTTATCGGCCTTCAAGACCCGTCGGTTGTTGGCAGAACTGAAGGCGCTGGCGCCTTCCGTGCAGGGGCTGACCGCCCGGTTTGCCCATCTGGCGCAGCTGAATGCCGAACTGACCGAGGCGGAAACCGCGCGCTTGCAGGAACTGCTGCATTACGGCGAGGATTTTCTGGCCGAAGGCTTCAGCGATGCCGAATATGATGCCGTATTCGTGGTGGCCCCCCGTGTCGGCACCATTTCGCCGTGGTCGTCGAAGGCGACCGACATCGCCCGCAATTGCGACCTGTTCAAGGTTGACCGGCTGGAGCGCGTGACCGCCTACTGGCTGCAGGTGTCCGCCGAACTGACCGCCGATGAGCGCGCCCTGATCGCCGCCAAGTTGCATGACCGCATGACGCAGAGCGTGTTTGAAAGTGTGGAAGAAGCGGAAGTGCTGTTCGATACCCACACGCCGCAACCCCTGCAGTCGATTGACATCCTCGGCGGCGGCCGCGAGGCGCTGGAAGCCGCCAACCGCGAGTTCGGTTTTGCGCTGTCGCCGGACGAGATCGACTACCTGGTCGACAGCTTCCGCCAGCTGGGCCGCAACCCGCATGATGTGGAACTGATGATGTTCGCGCAGGCCAACTCCGAGCATTGCCGCCACAAGATCTTCAACGCCGAATGGACGGTGGACGGGCAGCCGGCGGAAAAGTCGCTGTTCGGCATGATCAAGAACACCTTCAGCTGCTCGCCGGACAACATCCTGTCCGCTTATAAGGACAACGCTTCGGTCATTACCGGCGCGGTGGCCGACCGTTTCTTCCCGGATCCGCAAACGCACACCTACGGTTACTCGAACGAGCCGGTGCACATCCTGATGAAGGTGGAAACCCACAACCACCCGACCGCCATTTCGCCCTTCGCGGGTGCGGCCACCGGCGCGGGCGGGGAAATCCGCGATGAAGGCGCGACCGGTCGCGGCGGCAAGCCGAAGGCGGGCATGACCGGCTTTACCGTTTCCAACCTGAACATCCCGGACTTCGTGCAGCCGTGGGAAGCGCCGTACGGCAAGCCCAACCGCATCGTCACGCCGCTGGAAATCATGATCGACGGCCCGCTGGGCGGCGCAGCCTTCAACAATGAATTCGGCCGTCCCAACCTGACCGGCTATTTCCGCACCTTCGAGCTGGAAGTGAACGGCGTCAACGGCCGGGAAGTGCGCGGCTACCACAAGCCGATCATGATCGCGGGCGGCTTGGGCAACATCCGCGACGGTCATGTGCAGAAGAACAGCATCCGTCCCGGCGACAAGCTGATCGTGCTGGGCGGCCCGGCGCTGCTGATCGGTCTGGGCGGCGGCGCGGCCTCGTCGATGGCCAGCGGCGCCAGCGCCGAGAACCTCGATTTTGCCTCGGTGCAGCGCGACAACCCGGAAATGGAGCGCCGCGTGCAGGAAGTGCTGGATGTGTGCTGGGCGATGGGCGACCACAATCCGATCGTCTCCGTCCATGATGTCGGTGCGGGCGGCCTGTCGAACGCGATGCCGGAGCTGGTGCACGAGCACGACTTGGGCGCGACGCTGGAGCTGCGCAACATCCCGAACCTGGAGCCGGGCATGAGCCCGCGCGAAATCTGGTGCAACGAGGCGCAGGAGCGTTATGTCCTCGCCGTGCATCCGAAGCGGCTGGCGGAATTCGAGGCCATCTGCGAGCGCGAGCGCTGCCTGTTCGCGGTGCTGGGCGAAGCCACCGAAGTGCGTCATCTGGAAGTGAAGGACAGCCACTTCGGCAACAGCCCGGTGGACATGCCGATGCAGGTGCTGCTGGGCAAGACGCCGCGCATGTCGCGCGCTTTTGACAGCCGCGAAGTGCCGCAAGACGGTTTCGATACTTCCGCCATTGAGCTGGCCGATGCCGCCGAGCGTGTGCTGAAGCTGCCGACCGTGGCTTCCAAGTCCTTCCTGATCACCATCGGCGACCGTTCCGTGACCGGTCTGGTGGCGCGCGAGCAGATGGTCGGTCCGTGGCAGGTGCCGGTGGCCGACTGTGCCGTCACCGCCAGCGGATTCCACAGCGTGACCGGCGAAGCGATGGCGATGGGCGAGCGCACGCCGGTGGCGCTGATTGACGCTGCCGCTTCCGCGCGCATGGCGGTGGGCGAGGCGATCACCAACATCGCCGCTTCCCGCATCGCCAAACTGGGCGACATCAAGCTGTCCGCGAACTGGATGGCCGCCGCCGGTTATGGCATTGAAGACCAGAACCTGTTCAACGCCGTCAAGGCGGTGGGCATGGAGCTGTGCCCGGCGCTGGATATCGCCATTCCCGTCGGCAAGGACTCGCTGTCGATGCGCACCGTCTGGAAGGACGGCGACACCGACAAGGCCGTGACCTCGCCGCTGTCGCTGATCGTGTCCTCCTTCGCGCCGGTGCTGGATATCCGCCGCACGCTGACCCCGGAACTGAAGGCCGATGCCGAGACCGCACTGCTGCTGATCGACCTCGGTCAGGGCCGCAACCGTCTGGGTGGCTCGGCGCTGGCGCAGGTCTTCGGCCAGATCGGCAATGTCGCCCCGGATCTGGACAGCGCGGAACTGTTGAAGGATTTCTTCGCCGTCATCCAGTTCCTCAACGCCGACGGCAAGCTGCTGGCTTACCACGACCGCAGCGACGGCGGCCTGCTGGCGACGCTGGCGGAAATGAGCTTCGCCAGCCGTCAGGGCCTGGATATCGACCTGACTCCCTTGGCCAAGACGGCCGCCGATGTGCCCGGTGCGCTTTTCAACGAAGAGCTGGGCGCGGTGATCCAGGTGCGTAACGCCGATGTCGCCGCGGTGAAGGAGGCCTTTGCCGCCACCTCGCTGGCCGCCGCCGTGCATGAGATCGGTCGTCTCAACCTCAGCGCCGAACTGAACTTCAGCTATGAAGGCCTGCGCCTGCTGCACGGCAACCGCGTGCAGTGGCAGCAATGGTGGGCGGAGACCAGTTTCCGCATCCAGTCGCTGCGCGACAATGCCGACTGCGCCGCCGAGGAATTCGCGCTGATCGCCGACGGTTCGCACCAGGGTCTGATCGCCCGTCTCAGCTACAACGTCGATGAGAATGTGGCCGCACCGTTCATCGCCAAGGGCGTGCGTCCGCGTGTCGCCATCCTGCGCGAGCAGGGCGTCAACGGCCATGTCGAGATGGCAGCCGCCTTTGACAAGGCCGGTTTCACCAGTGTCGATGTGCACATGAGCGACCTGTTGTCCGGCCGCGTCAGCCTGAAGGATTTCATCGGACTGGTCGCCTGCGGCGGCTTCTCCTACGGCGACGTGCTGGGCGCGGGCGGCGGCTGGGCGAAGTCGGTGCTGTTCCATAACCGTGTGCGCGATGAGTTCGCCGCCTTCTTCGCCCGCCCGGAAACCTTCAGCCTGGGCGTCTGCAACGGTTGCCAGATGATGTCGCAGTTGAAGGACCTGATTCCCGGCGCGGAACTCTGGCCGCGCTTCGTGCGCAACAACAGCGAAGTGTTCGAGGCGCGGACGGCGCTGGTGCGCATTGAGGCCTCGCCGTCGATTTTCCTGGCGGGCATGACGGATTCGGTGATGCCGATTGCCGTGGCCCACGGTGAAGGCCGCGTGCTGACCGAGGATGCGCAGGCGCTGAGCGACAGCGGCCTGGTGGCGATGCGCTGGGCGGACAGCAGCGGTTGCGCCACCCAGACCTACCCGCTGAACCCGAACGGTTCGCCGCACGCCATGACCGGCGTCACCAGCCGCGACGGCCGCGCCACCATCATGATGCCGCACCCGGAACGGGTGTTCCGCGCCGTGCAGCAGTCGTGGAAGCCGGAGGACTGGACCGAGGATGCCGCGTGGATGCGCATGTTCAGGAATGCGCGGGTGTTCGCGGGGTAAAACCGGCAACAGGGGAAAAGGGCGCTTCGGCGCCTTTTTTCTTGACCGTTTCATTTGCCTTTCCGCCCTGACAATCGTCACGATTGCCCCACCGGAAGCATGCCGCTACATTACAGGGAAACCGTAACCGGGATTACCATGTACAAGATCACCTTTTATGTGCCCGTCACCCACGTCGAGCCGGTCAAGCAGGCGCTGTTCGCCGCCGGGGCGGGCCGCATCGGCGACTATGACAGTTGCAGCTGGCAGGTGCTGGGGGTCGGGCAGTTCCGGCCGCTGGCGGGGGCCGACCCCTTCATCGGCAAGGTGGGCGAGGTGGAATCCGTGGCGGAATACCGGGTGGAAATGGTCTGCGCAGATGAGCGCCTGCAACCGGCCGTGGCCGCGCTGCGCAAGGCGCATCCTTACGAGGAGCCGGCCTACGATGTGATCCGGCTGGAAGCGATTTAGCGGCATAATCGCGACGCGCTGCTATCCTGTTGATATTGCTTTACTTGCAACCCAAAAAAACTAACAATCGGCTCTTCGAATCCGGGCCGGCAGGAAACCATCATGTCCGAACGCACCGATGGCGCCATACTTCTCCGTTTTGTCTACCAAGCCATGCGCAATGCCGGTTTGCCGGCGGAAACCGTATTGATGAAGGCCGGTATCGGCCTGAACCAGGTGGAGGCGCGGGCGCGCACCCCGTCGGCGGCGCAGAATGCCTTCTGGCAGGCCGTGGCGTCGGTGTCCGAGGACCCGGATATCGGCCTGCACCTCGGCGAGCATTTGCCCCTGTATCGCGGTCAGGTGCTGGAATACCTGTTCCTCAGCAGCTCCAGTTTCGGCGGCGGCCTGCGCCGCGTCATGGCTTACCAGCGTTTGATCAGCGATCTGCTGCAAGCCAGGCTGGTTCATAACGACGACGAATGCTATTTCGTGAACCTGGTCGCCGGATTCGCCCTGCGTCATACCGTAGAATGCCTCATGGTCGGCGTGTTGCGTTTCTTCCGCTTTGTCTCGGAAGGGCAGTTCCAGCCGGTGATGATCGAGTTCACCCATGAAACCGGTGCGACTCCGGAAGAATACGAACGGGTTTATGGTTGTCCCGTCATCCTCGGCGCCAGCGAGATCCGGCTGCACTTCAAGCCGGAGGTGCTTAGCTACCCGATCTGGCAGGCCGAGCCCGAACTGCTGCGTTTCCACGAGCAGCTGGCGCATGAAAAACTGCAGGAACTGGCGCGCTTTGATCTGGTAGCCGAAGTCCGCCGCGCGGTGGGCGAGACGCTGGAAAGCGGCACCACCAGCCTGGAAACAGTGGCGACGCGCCTTGGCATTCCGCCGCGGCGGCTGCGCACACAGTTGACCGATGCGGGCACCAGTTTCAATCAGGTGCTGGCCGATTATCGCTGCCGGTTGGCCAAACGGCTGCTGGCGCATACCGGAGAAAGCATCGAGCAGATCGTTTATCTGACCGGTTTCTCCGAGCCCAGCACCTTTTACCGGGCGTTCAAGCGCTGGACCGGCCTGACGCCCATTGAATATCGCAAGAAAAAACAGGCCTGAGTCCGACAGACTCCCCGGAGGCCGCTCAGGAAGAGACTTACCCCGAATAAGGATGGAACATGGCGCGCTACAAAACCTTTGAATTCCGCAGTCGCGGTGTTCGTCTCAATGCCCGAAAGTGGTGGCCAGACAAGGGCTACCCGCGCTCGGTCGTGGTCTGCGTCCACAGCTGGGGCGATCATTCCGGCCGATTTACCGAGCTGGCCGAGCAGCTGACCCTTCACGGCTATGCCGTCTACGCCTTTGATTTTGAAGGGCACGGCGAATCCGAGGGCGATCGCGCCCGGATCCACGACTTTGACGACATGGTGGCTGATCTGACCATCTTTGTCGGGGTTGTGCATAACGAACTGCGCAGCGTCCCCTTGTTCCTGTGCGCCTATGCCATCGGCGGCATGGTAGCGGTGGATTACCTGACGACGCGGCATGATGTCGACGGCGCGATTTTCGCGGCCTGCGCGCTGGCGGAAGGTAAAGCGGTGCCGCCGTTGAAGCGGCTGTTCGCCTGGGTGGTGGGCGGTCTGCTGCCGTGGTTGCCGGTGGCGCGCATTACCTTCGGCCACCAGATGTCGCGCGATCCCGTGCAGGTGCGCGCCTGGGAAGAAGATCCGTTGATCTGGCATGGCAAGATGACGGCCGGGGCGGCCAAGCAAATGATGGTGGGCTTGCAGAAGATCAGCAAGAAGCTGGAACTGGTGGATTTGCCGTTACTGGTGCTGCACGGCTCCGCCGACCCGTTGGTTGACCCGGTCAGCGGCATGGCGCTGGAGAAACGTTCCCCGTCCATCGACAAGCGGCTGATCAATTATGACGGCGCGTATCATGACCTGTTTCATGACAGTCATCGCGAACAGGTGTTTGCCGATGTCCGCGCCTGGCTGGACGGCCACGCGGCCAAGGGTTGGTAGCCGCGTGAAAGCGCTTGTTCTGCTGCTGATGTCAGGTCTGCTCCCTGGCGTGGCAGCGGCTGATTTTTACCAATGTCGTCAGGCCAACGGCGCAATGGCTTTTCAGGATCGTCCCTGCACCGGCAGCGCCCGACCGCTGAAGTCGCGGGTGGATGCCCGTCGCTCCGCCGCCAAACCGGCGGTCCCCGTACCGGTTGCGGTCGCTCCAGCGGTAACGACCACACCGCCGCAACGGGCGGCAATTGCCGAAGGAATGGCCTTGCTGGCCCCGGTCAAGGTGCAGTTGGTTGAGTATTACCAGAGTCAAGGCCGGTTCCCGGCCTCCAATGCCGCGCTCGGACTTCCGCCCGCCAACCAGTACGTTCGCCGTGCGGTCATTGGCCTTGAAGTGCGGCCGAAGGGAGTGTTGCTGGTGCGGTTTAACGGCCAGTCTGGCGTGGAAGGGGGAGAAGTGCGGTTGCAGGCGGATGTGTCGAAGCCGCACATGGGACTGGGGTGGGAGTGCACGACGCCCAGTTTTCGCGATATTGCGGAGTGGGCGGGCAGCTGCCGCTATACCGGAAACTAGCCGCGAGGACGGGCCGGAGGGACAGCCTCCGGCCCGTAAGCCTTACTTCAGCTCCGCCGAGGTCTTGTTCAGCAAACGCCGGGCAATGATCAGCAACTGGATCTGCTGCGTGCCTTCGAAGATGTCGAGGATCTTCGAGTCGCGCGCCCACTTCTCCAGCAGTTCATCTTCCAGATAGCCCACCGCCCCGCACAATTCCACGCACTTCAGCGTCAGTTCGTTGCCGACACGACCGGCCTTCGCCTTCGCCATCGAGGCTTCCTTTGAGTTGGGGATCTTGTTGTCCGCCATCCACGCCGCCTTCAGCGTCAGCAGCTTCGCCGCCTCCCATTCGGCTTCCAGCCGGTTCAGCGTTGCTTCGGCGTGACTGGCGGTGAGCATCGGCTTGCTGTAGTTGGGGGAGAGGTGATCCTTCAGCAGTTCGCGGGTGCGATCCAGCGAGGCGCGCGCCACGCCCAGCGCCATCGCGGCCACCAGCGGACGGGTGTTGTCAAAGGTCTGCATCACGCCCGCAAAGCCCTTCTGCACATCCACTTCCGGCGAACCCAGCAGGTTGGCGGCGGGGACGCGGCAGTCGGTGAAGGTGATGGCGGCGGTATCGGACGCCTTGATGCCCAGTTTCTTCTCTAGGCGCGTCACCTGCATGCCCGGTGTGCCGTGCTTGACCACGAAGGACTTGATGGCGGCGCGGCCGATGTTCTTGTCCAGCGTCGCCCACACCACCACGCTGTCGGCGCGCGCGCCGGAGGTGACGTAGATCTTCTCGCCGTTGAGGATGTAGTCATCCCCGTCCTTGGTGGCGGTGGTGCGGATGGCGGCGGAGTCGGAGCCGCAGCCCGGCTCGGTGATCGCCATCGCCGCCCAGGTGCCCTTGAAGCGCTCCAGTTGCTCCTCGTTGGCGACAGCGGCAATGGCGGCGTTGCCCAGGCCCTGGCGCGGCATGGCCAGCAGCAGGCCGCAGTCGCCCCAGCACATTTCAATCACGCCCAGCACAGTGGACAGGTTCGCGCCGTTCTTGATTTCGCCGGTGTTGTCCTTTGCGCCGCCACCGGTGGCGCTGGTGGCCCCGGCGCTGCCCGGCGCGCCTTCGTTCATGCCGTCCAGCAGCGAGGCCAGCATGTCCAGTTCCTTGGGATAGGTGTGTTCGGCCTTGTCATACTTGCGCGACACCGGACGCAGAACGTTCAGCGCGACCTGATGGGCCTGTTCCACCAGCATGTTGAATTTCTTCGGACTTTCGAGATACATGGTCAATTCCCCCAATCAGATGTGCAGGCCGCTGTGCATGACGCCCAGCAGACGCAGGTCGCGGTACCAGCGTTCCACCGGATGCTCCTTGGTGAAGCCGTGACCGCCCAGCAATTGCACGCTGTCAGTGCCGATCTTCATCGCCTTTTCGGCGCACAGGGCGCGCGCCAGATAGGCTTCGCGGTGGAAGGGCTTGCCCTGTTCGGCCAGCGCGCAGGCGCGCCAGGTCATCAGGCGCATGGCTTCGGTTTCGATGCCGATGTCGGCCACCATGAAGGCGACGGCCTGGCGGTGGCTGATCGGTTCGCCAAAGGCGACGCGGTCGTTGCAGTAGTCGATGACATAGTCCAGCGCCGCCTGAGCCGTGCCGACGGCCAGGGAGCACCAGGCCAGCGAGCCCAGATCCAGGAAGGCCTGGTAGTCGAAGCTGTCGGCCGGAATGCGGTTGGCGGCGGCCACCTGCACGTTTTCCAGCTTGAGGTTGTGGGTGGTGGCGGCCTTCAGGCCCATGCCTTGCAGGGCGCGCAGGCTGAGGCCGGGCGTGCCGCCCTCGACGATGAACAGGCCCACGCCGCTGCCGGTATCGGCGGCGACCAGGAACAGCTCGGCGTCGGCGGCGTTGAGCACGATCGCCTTTTCACCGTTCAGCACATAGCCGTTGCCGTTGCTGCGGGCGGTGGTGGACAGTTTCATCGGGTCGAACAGCGGCGCGGCTTCGGTCACGGCCAGCGCGGCTTCGGGCGGGTTTTCCCCGGCAAAGGCGGGCAGGTAGCGTTGCTGCTGGTCGGCGCTGCCCCAGCGGGTCAGGGCGTTGGCGACGCTGACGGCGCTGAACAGCGAGGCGGCAATGGAGAAATCGCCATAGCCGAGGTCTTCCAGCGCCAGCATCTGCGTGGTGACGGTCTGTTCACCGGCCATGCCGCCCATCGCTTCGGGCACGGCGTAGAACACCAGGCCCAGGTCCTTGGCCTGCGCCTTCAGTTCGGCGGGCACGGCGCCGGCGGCGTCGGCATCATGGGCGGCGGGGCGGATTACTTCGCGGGCGAAGGCGGAGAGGCTGTCGCGCACCATTTGCTGTTCGTCGGAGAGCGACAGGTCAAAGACGCCGCGCTCGGCGGTGGAGGCCAGGCGCACGGCCTTGCCGCCGCCGCTCTTGCCGCCGCCGAACTGGCGGGCGGCGGCGGTCATGATCTGGAAGCCGGTCTTGCTGCCCTTGTAGAGGAATTTTTCCATCGGCTTGCGCAGGCCGAATTTATCGGGCCAGTCGCTGCTGGCGATCTGGGTGAGGATGGCCAGGCCGAAGCCCTGGGCCTGTCCGGCAAAGCTTTGTGCCATTGCGGATTCTCCGTGGTTATTTGGAACGACCCGCTGATCCTGACAGAGCGGCGGCCGGTGCGTCATTTACTTTGCTGACTTCATTTTCGGGAGGGAAAGTCAATCTTGAACCCCCGCAACCGCTCCTCTAAGCTGCCCGCACCCACTTGAAAAGGGAACATCATGCGCGTCCTGGTTCTGGGCGGTTACGGCTTTTTCGGCTCCCGCATCGTCACCCTGCTGTCCCGAGAGTCCGGGCTGGATGTCCTGGTCGCCGGACGCCGCCAGTCCGAGGCGGCCGCTTTGGTTGAGAGGCTGGCCCCGACGGCGGCCAGCCTGACGCCGCTTGTGCTGGACGTATCCGCTCCCGATTTTCCGCAACGGCTGCGCGAGCTGTCTCCGCAGGTGGTCATCCATACCTGCGGGCCGTTCCAGGGTCAGGATTACCGTGTCGCCGAAGCCTGTCTGGAGGCGGGTTGTGATTACATCGACCTGGCCGACGGTCGGGACTTCGTCACCGGCATTACGGCGCTGGACGAACGGGCGAGGGCGAGTGGCGTCCGGATCATCAGCGGCGCCAGTTCGGTGCCCGGCTTGTCCGGTGCGGTGGTGGATGCCCTGGCTCCGGCATTCAGCCGTCTGGACGGCATCGACATCGCCATTTCGCCCGGCAACAAGACTGACCGCGGGCTGGCGACGGTGCGCGCCATTCTTTCCTACGGCGGCGAGGCCATTCCCGGCTGGCGCGACGGTCAATCCATCCGCGTGACCGGTTGGGGCAGCATGCAGCGTCACCGCTTCGGGTCGCCGGTCGGCCACCGCTGGGTCTCGGACTGCGATGTTCCGGACATCTCACTGTTGCCCGCCCGTTACCCCACCCTCCGTCAGGTACGCTTCCGCGCCGGGCTGGAACTGGGCTTCCTGCATCTGGGCATGGTGTTGATGGCCTGCCTGCGCCGCCTGCGGCTGCTGCCCAACCTGTCCCGGTTGGCGGTTCCCCTGAAACGGATCAGCGAATGGTTCCTGCCTTTCGGCAGCGACCGGGGGGCCATGAGCGTCGAGATGCGCGGGCTGGACCATCAGGGCGAGCCCTGCCGCCGTTACTGGGAACTGTCAGCCCTGAACGGTGACGGCCCTTACGTGCCGACTCTGTGCAGCGTGGCGCTGGTGCGGCGGCGGCAGCACGGCAAGCCGCTGGAGCCGGGGGCTTACGCCGCGCCGGGCGGACTCGGGCTGGCGGATATCCTGCCGGTCAGCGAGGGGCTGGCCATTCGCACCACCTTGCAGGGAGAGGCCCCATGAATCCGTCGATTTACCGTCAGTTGCTGGGCGCGGATTACCAGCGCCTGCCGCCGGAGCAGGCCCGCTTTCATGCCCTGAACGGCCGTCATCATTTCCAGGGGGAGGCCGATATCACCTGTGGCCGTCATCCTTTGGCGCGGCTGGTGGCGCTGGTGATGGGGCTGCCGCGCCGCGATGCCCGCGTTACGCTGGAGTTCGACCTGAATGTGGAAAACGGCGTCGAAACCTGGGAGCGGCATTTCGGACCCCAGAAGATGACCTCGGTGCTGCGCGCCCGCAACGGCCTGCTGGTGGAGCGGCTGGGGGCGATGGTGCTGCATTCACGGCTGTACGTGGAAGGCGATTGCCTGCGCATGCGTGTGTTGCGGGCGCGCCTGTTCGGCCTGTTGCCGTTCCCGCTGTGGATGATGCCCGCCGTGCAGGCGGATGAAACCGGCGGCGACGGGCAAGTCCGGTTCACCATCCGCGTGGCCTGGGCGTGGCTGGGCTTGCTGGTCGCCTATCAGGGCTTCCTACGGGTGGCGGTTGACGACAACCCCGTGGCGTGCGACGAATAACGCCGTCCGCGCCGCCTCTGGAGTAACCCGATGCTCGACCCCGAAATTGCCGCCATCCTGCCGCTGATCCACGCCAAGAAAACCCCGTGGTCGGAATTCCCGATTCTGGCCCTGCGGCGCGGACTGGCGCGCAGCCTGAAGGCGCTGGATGTCGAGCCGGTCGATTTACTCGAAGTCCGCGACCTGACGATCCCCGGCGAACACGGCGCGATTCCGGCGCGGTTGTACCGTCCGGATACCACCCGGGAGTTGCCGGTACTGATTTGCCTGCATGGCGGCGGCTGGGTGACGCTGGACGTGGACAGCTTCGACGGCTTTTGCCGTTTGCTGGCGAGGGAAGGGCAGTGCAACGTGCTGTCGGTGGAATATCGGTTGGCCCCGGAGCACAAGTTTCCCGCCGCGATTGAGGATGCCCTGACGGTGCTGGACTGGGCGAAGGCGAACCGGAGCGAAACGGGCGGTGACGGCCGGGTCGGCATCGGCGGCGACAGCGCGGGCGGCAATCTGGCCAGCGTGGTGTCGATGCTGACGCGGACTGAGCCGGCGCGTGTGCCTGACCTGCAATTGCTGATCTACCCGGCCGTGGACCTGTCCGAGCAGCGCGAGTCCTACCACGCTTTCGCCAGCGGGCATGTGCTGGAGCGGCAGGCCATGGAATTCTTCATCGGCCACTACCTCAATCATCCCGACGAGAAATACGACCTGCGGGTGTCACCGTTGTTGCAGCCGGATTTGTCCGGCCTGCCGCCCGCGCTGATCTTCACCGCCGGTTTCGACCCGCTGCGCGATGAAGGCGCGCACTTCGCCGAACGTTTGCAGGCCGCCGGTATTCCTGTGCATTACCGCTGTTTCGACACGCTGGTGCACGGTTTCCTGCAAATGGGCAAGCTGGGCGGACCGCGTTTGGCGTTGCAGGTGATCGCCGATGCCGTGGCGCAGGCGTGGAACAAAAAATAACCGATTCTTTGTCGTCAATTCGGTAGCAATCGCGGGAAAGAGGCGCATAATGTACAAGTGTGCACTAATTTCCCGGGAGCCCGGACATGACACAGCTTTCCCTGTTCCGACGCATTGAAGAGCTTGGCAACACCCTGAGCCACGGCGTCGGCCTGCTGGCGGCCATCGCCGCCACGCCGATCCTGATCATCGCCGCCGCGCGCATGGGCACCACGGCCAATATCGTCGGCGCCAGCATCTTCGCCGCGACGATGATCCTGATGTACTTCACGTCCACCTTCTACCATGCGCTGCCGCACGGCGACAAAAAGCGCCTGTTCAAGAAGCTGGACCATTCCGCCATTTACCTGCTGATTGCGGGCACCTACACGCCTTTCACGCTGGGCGTGCTGAAAGGGGCGACCGGCTGGACCATCTTCGGGGTGATCTGGGCGCTGGCGACCATCGGCGTGGTGCTGAAGCTGTTTGAAAAGCTGAAGAATCCGATGCTGTCCACCGGCCTGTATCTGGCGATGGGTTGGTTGATCGTCTTCGCTGCCGGGCCCTTGATGGCGAAGATGCCGGTGAACGGCCTGCTGTGGCTGGCGGGCGGCGGTCTGGCCTATACGCTGGGCGTGATTTTCTATGTGCTGGATCACCGGCTGAAGCACAGCCATGCCATCTGGCACGGCTTCGTGCTGGCGGGAACGACCTGCCACTTCTTTGCGGTGCTGGGTTACGCCGGGTAGCCGTCCGGCGGGCGGCGGCGCATTCGCGATCCTGAAATGGTACGATGCGCCCCCGATACTTTCCGTTACCCGCCCGGAACCCGTTCATGTCGCAATCCGCCCCTCCCGGCAACAGCGCCCGCCGCGTCCTGTTCGCCAGCCTGATCGGCACCACCATCGAGTTCTTCGATTTCTACATCTACGCCACGGCGGCGGTGCTGGTGTTTCCGCACCTGTTCTTTCCGGCATCCGATCCGGCATCGGCGACCTTGCAATCGCTGGCTACCTTTGCCATCGCCTTCTTTGCCCGTCCGGTCGGCTCTGCTTTCTTCGGGCACATGGGCGACCGCATCGGCCGCAAGGCGACGCTCATCGCTTCTTTGCTGACGATGGGCGTTTCCACGGTGATGATCGGCCTGCTGCCCGGCTATGACAGCATCGGCGTGCTGGCCCCGGCCTTGCTGGCGCTGTTCCGTTTCGGCCAGGGTTTCGGATTGGGCGGCGAGTGGGGCGGGGCGGTGCTGCTGGCCACCGAGAATGCGCCGCCGGGCCGTCGCGCCTGGTACGGCATGTTTCCGCAATTGGGCGCGCCGCTGGGTTTCGTCTGTTCCACCGGTATTTTTCTGATCCTGACGGAAGTGCTCAGCAACGAGCAGTTCCTGGAATTCGGCTGGCGCATTCCCTTTATCGCCAGCAGCGTGCTGGTGCTGATGGGCCTGTATGTCCGCCTGAAGCTGACCGAAACGCCGGTCTTCCGCAAGGCGCTGGAAGCCGAGGAGCGGGTGCGCCTGCCGATTGCCGATGTCTTCCGCAAGCATGGCGGCCGCCTGTTGCTGGGCACCTTCATTGCCGTGCCGTCCTTTGCCATGTTCTACCTGATGACGGTGTTCACCCTGTCGTGGGGCACGACGCATCTGGGCTATACCCGTGCGGAATTCCTGCAGTTCCAGCTGATCGGCGTGGTGTTCTTCGCGCTGACCATTCCCTTGTCCGCCGTGCTGGCGGACCGGCACGGCCGCCGCCTGACGCTGGCGCTGGTCAGTGTGGTCATCATGCTTTTTGGTGCGGCGCTGGGTCCGCTGCTGGGCTCGGGAACCCCGCTGGGTGTGATCGCCTGCTTGTCGCTGGGGCTGGGGCTGATGGGGCTGACCTACGGGCCGGTGGGCACGGTTCTTTCGGAACTGTTCCCGACGGCGGTGCGTTATACCGGGTCGTCGCTGGCCTTCAATCTGGCGGGCATTCTGGGGGCGTCGGTGGCGCCGTATCTGGCGACCTGGCTGGCCACGAATTACGGGCTGGCGTCCGTGGGCGGTTATCTGGCGATGGCCGCTTTGCTGTCGCTGTTGGCGTTGTCGTTGACTGCCGAGACCCGGGAGCGTGACCTTAACGGTTAAGGATGCGGGGTCAGGCTCCCAGAATCCGCTTCAGCGCGGCCAACAGCTCCGCATTGCTGGTGCGTGATTTGGTCAGGATGGCGGTGACCCGCGCCGCCGCCTCCGGCGGGGCGTCCTGGCCGGAGAACACCACCGTGGCGGTTTCGCGGGCGTCAATGTTGTCCAGCAAGTCCAGCCCGCAGCCGTCGGGCAGGTTGATATCAATCAGGATCAGGTCAAAGCGCCGCTGCGCCAGCCAGCGGCGTGCCTCCGCCAGATTGCGGGCGGGGGTGTAGTCGGCAAAGCCTTCCACCAGCGCCTGGGTAATCTGGCGGATATCCTGTTCATCCTCCAGATGCAGGATCTGCGGGCGCCGCACCTTGGCCATGGCCCGTTGCAACGCCTCCCGGAACCGGGGGAATTCCAGAGGTTTCTGCAGCCAGCCGGTCACGTTGTCCAGGTCGGCGGGCATGTTCGGAGCATGACCGCTGATATGTCCCGACACCACGATGACCGGCAGGCTGCGCAGGGCGCTGTCGTCACGCAACTCGCGGGCCAGTTCCAGCCCGCCAATATCCGGCAACGTCAGATCCAGCAGGATCGCCCGGTAGCCTCTCCCGGCCAGCAATTCACGCGCCTGGCCTCCGGTATGCACGATATCGCAGGCGAAGCCTTCGGCATCCAGCAACTCCGCCATGACCTCGGCCAGATCGGCGTTATCTTCGCAAATCAGCATGCGCGGCCGCAGCACTTCCGGGGTGATGAGCGGCTGGTCGTCCTTCAGGGCCGGAATGTCGAAATAGAACTCCGTTCCCGAGCCTTCTTCGGTGTGATACCCGATGATCCCGTCATGACGGTCGATGATCGCCTTGGTGATGCTGAGACCCAGCCCGGTGCCGCCGCGCGCCCGCGAGTCGGAGCCGTCGGCCTGGGCAAAGCGCTGGAACAGCCGCGGGCGGAAAGCGGCGGGAATACCCGGGCCGTGGTCGCGGACACTGACGCGGTAACCCTTCCCGACAGGCCGGATGCTGACATCGACGGTCCCGCCGGCCGGAGAGTATTTGACCGCGTTGGACAGCAGGTTGGAAAAAACCTGCAACAGCCGGTTTTCGTCGCCCAGGATGAAGGCGGTTTCCGGCACTTCGATCAGGCGCAGGGTCACTGCGTGCTGTTCGGCATAGCTTTCGTTACCGGCCAGCGCCTGCCGCGCCACCACCACCAGATCCCGGTTCGCCATCGAGAAGGCGAGGATGCCGGATTCAATCTTTTCCAGATCCAGGATGTCATTGATCAGGAACGCCAGGCGCTCACTGTTGCGGTTGGCGGTTTCCAGTAGAATCCGGGTCTTCTCCGGCAAATTTTCCGAGGCCTTGCCCAGTACCAGGCCAAGGGCGCCGCGGATGGAGGTCAGCGGCGTCCGCAGTTCATGGCTGACGGTGGAAACGAATTCGTTTTTCATGCGGTCGAGGCGCTTGCGCTCGGTGATATCGATGCCAATGCCCAGATAGCCGATGATCCTGTTTTCAGCGTCCCGCTGTGCGGTGACGGTAACCAGTACCGGAACCCGGCTGCCATCTTTGCGGATATAGGTCCACTCGTTTTCGTCCGGCTGTTCCTGAAAGTGGGTTTTGATGACAAAGGCCTCAAAGCCCGGCGCTACAGGGCGTTTCAGCTCAACGGAAAGTTGCTTGGCGCGGGAGGCTGCTTCTTCAGCGTCATGGAAGGCTTCCGGCGTATGCGTTCCGATCATTTCGGCGGCTTGATAACCCAGCAGGTGTTCGGCACCCTTATTGAAGCTGCGTATGATGCCGTTGAGCTCCGTACTGATAATGCTGCAACCCGCATAATCCAGAATGGATTGATTTTCGCGATTGGCCTGGTCGATGGTCTGTTGCTGTTCGCGGATATGCCGTTCATGACGCTTGCGCAGCGAGATGTCGCGGCCGATTGCCAGAAAGCCGCTCAGCCGGTCCTTGTGATCAAAGAGCGGGGTGACGGCCAGTTGCACCGATAGCCGGCTGCCGTCCTTGCGGATGTAAGTCCATTCATTCTCGTCCGGTTGGCCGGTGCGGGCAATGGTGGTCAAAGCGGCAATGCCGGGAGTAATCACACTGCCGCGTTCGCGGCTCAGATCGACTGCCTTTGCGGCCAGTTCGGCGGGGTCATGGAAAGCGGTCAGGGATACGTTGCCGATGATCTCTTCGGCGCGATACCCCAGTTGTTTCAGCGCTCCGGCGTTACAGGTGAGGATGGTGCCGCTGGGATCGGTGGAAATGATGGTCAGGTCGGCGCTGTTCAGGATCGCTTCCTGCCAATCGCTGACTTGTTGTACCTGATAGCGGGCCGCCTCGGCTTTCTGCAGGGTAAAGGCGGCCAGCCAGACCAGCAGCACAAAAATGAAGATAGTGATGGTGGCGAACATGGCCACCGCGAACGACGCCGGCAGCAGATTGCTTCTGACGCCCATATTCAGGAAAAAGCCCAGCAGGGCGGGGGTGAACGTGACCATCGGCAGCATGATGCGCGCCATATGGCCGCCCGCGTCCTCCAGCGTCAGCAATTGCATCGGCGGATGCCGCGGCAGCGCGCAGAGCAGGGCGACACCCATGATCAGGCAGAGCAACGCCGTATGCAGGGCCAGGCTGGTATAGGCCGTAATGGTGTACAGGGCGCTGACGTCATACAGATAGCCCAGGACGGCGATGGAGCCCAAGGCGACCGATGTGCTCGCGCAGATCACCACGCTATTGCGCGCGGTGCGCCCTGAGCTCGTCAACAGGATCAGGCCCAGCCCCAACGCGGCCTGGCAAAGTGCGGTTACCGGCGCCATCCGACCCGGAAAGCTCCGGGTATTGTCGTTATTGAGGTCCTTGAACAACAACTCGTCAATAAGGAAGTCGACGTGCAGCAGATACTCCCCCAGGGTCAGCAGGGCGATCGCCAGTAACGGCAGGGTACAGATGAGGGATACTTTGTGCCATTTTGGCCCCTGGTGGTACAGGCTGAGGGAGGTTCCGGCCAGGATAAAGCCGATGGCGGTATTCGCCTTCATTTCCACGAAGCCGGGCAACATGCTTTTCAGGATGGGGATACCGAAGATCCAGCCGCCCAGCACCAGCAGTCCGGCGATGGCCGATCCCAGGGAGGCCCAACGGGATACCGCGATCAGGCGTTGTTCGTAGCGGTTTATCGTGCCCATCTGTGATATCCGTTTCGGCCGCAAAGGGTGGTCAGGGGGTATCCGGCGTCAATCCGGCGTGCGGTGGATCAGGTCTTCCACACGCACGGGGAATTTCCCGAGTTTCCTGTCCGAAAAATAGTAGCGCAAGGTGCGCTTGATGCTGGGAAACGCCAGTTCGTCCCAGGGAATCGCCTCCTCGGCGAACAGCCCGGCCTCGATGCTTTCCTCGCCGACGCCGAAGTTGCCGTCGACGATTTCGCCCCGGTACATCACATAGACCTGGCTGATTTGCGGAATATTGAAAATGCAGTACAGATCGCCGACTTCCACCTTGGCGGCGGCTTCTTCCCAGGTCTCCCGCGCTGCGCCTTCCTGGGTGGTCTCGCCGTTTTCCATGAAACCGGCGGGCAGGGTCCAGAAGCCGTAGCGCGGTTCGATGCCGCGCTTGCACAGCAGCACCTTGTCCTGCCAGGTCGGCAGGCAGCCGCAGATGATCTTCGGGTTCTGGTAATGGATGGTTTCGCAGCTTTCACAGACAAAACGCAGGCGGTTGTCGCCCGCCGGAACCTTCTGGACCACCGCATGCCCGCAGGCGCTGCAAAACTTCATGAACCTCTCCCGGACGCCTCCTGGCAGGGGAGGCAATTTAAATGTTGGTCGGCCAGTATAAAGGCTGTTGTCGAACGGCGGCTAGACACATAATATGCAATGAATCCCTCTGAACGACCGTCCCATGTTGCAGCAGCTTTGCGAGCGCCTGTCCCGTTACAAGCCCCCGGCGTCGCCGGTGGATGCGGCGGTCCTGATCGCCCTGACCCGTGAACCCGTTCCGCGCGTTATCCTGACCCGCCGCGCCGGTCACATGAACACCCATGCCGGGGAAGTTGCCTTTCCCGGCGGCAAGTGTGATGCCGCCGACCTGTCGGTGGTGGGCACCGCGCTGCGCGAGGCGCACGAGGAAATCGGCCTGTCGCCCAAGGAGGTCAAGATCATCGGCGAACTGGGCGTGTTCACCTCGCGCGTCGGGCTGAAGGTCAAGCCGATTGTCGGCCTGCTGGAGACGATGCCGGAACTGACCGGCAACCCCGACGAGATCGACAGCATCTTCACCGTGCCGCTCGACTTCTTCCTGCAACAGCCGCCGTCCTATGATCACAAGATCAAGTTCATGGGCGTGAATGTGTCGGTGCCCAGTTTCAATTATGAAGGCTATGTGATCTGGGGCCTGACCGGCTACATGATCGTCGAACTGCTGCGCCGCGTGTACGACGCCGAAATCGACTGGCGCTGGCCGAATCCGCTGAAAAAATAAGTCCGGAAACCCGCATGATCTACGATCTTGAAGACCGCCGCCTGATCACCAACGGTGATTACTGGATTGCCGACAACGCCACGCTGGTGGGCTCGGTGGTGCTGGAGCACAACGCCAGCATCTGGTTCAACGTTGTCATCCGCGCTGACAACGACATCATCGTCATCGGCGAGAACTCCAACATCCAGGACGGCGCGGTGCTGCATACCGACGCCGGGGTGCCGCTGATTGTCGGCAACCATGTCACCGTCGGCCACAAGGCGATGCTGCATGGCTGCACCATCGGCGACAATTCCCTGATCGGCATCAACGCCGTCATCCTCAACCGCGCCCGCATCGGCCGGAACTGCATCATCGGCGCCAACGCGCTGATCCCGGAAGGCAAGGAAATTCCCGACAACTCGCTGGTGATGGGTTCACCCGGCAAGGTCGTCAAGGAAATCTCCGAAGCCCAGGCGATGATGCTGCGCCTCAGCGCGCTGCATTACGTCGAAAACTTCAAACGTTACCAGCAACAGTTGAAACCTCATGTCCCGATTTAACGCCCTTCCTCTCCGCACCCGTCTGCTCGGCCTGTTCTCGCAGCCGATGGACTACCTGCCCAAGGCTCCCGATTTCCTGCTGAAGGCCGTGCAGCGCGCCGGCATCCACCCGGTGATCGAGCGCGCCGTGCTCGGCAAGTCGCTGCCGCTGCCGAAGGTGCGGCAACAGCAGGTCAACACGCCGCACGGCCCGGTCGATGTCCGGCTCTATTACCCGTCCACGGCCGAGAATCTGCCGGTGATCCTGTTCTTCCACGCGGGCGGCTGGGTGATCGGCAATCTGGAAACCCATGACGTGATGTGCCGTCGCCTGGCCAGCATGACCGGGGCGCTGGTGATCTCGGTGGATTACCACCTGTCGCCGTGGGTGAAGTTCCCGGTGCCGGTGGAGCAGGGCGAGGCGGTGCTGGCCTGGCTGCGCCGCGATGCCGTCAGCCTGGGCGCGGACCCGCTACGGGTGATGGTGATGGGCGACAGCGCGGGCGGCAACCTGTCGGCGGTGCTGGCGCGCAAGCATCCCAACGCGCTGAAGGCGCAGGTCCTGGTCTATCCGGCCACCGACGGTGATTTCCGTTCGCTGAGCGCCGACGAGAACAGCGCCGCCCCCATCCTCAGCAAGCGCCTGATGCAGTTCTTCTACGATTGCTATGCCCGCACCGAGGACGACAAGCGCCATCCCGATTTCTCGCCGCTGCTGGCGCACGACCTGACCGGGCTGCCGCCCTGCCTGATCATCACGGCGGAATACGATGTGCTGCGCGACGATGGCTTTGCCTACGCCCAGCGCCTGCAGGCGGCCGGGGTCACCGTGCAGCACGAGCATTATGCCGACATCCACGGCTTCCTGAGCTTTCCGACGCTGTGCGCGTCCGGGGAAGAGGCCTTCGCGGCCATCGGGCGGTTTGTGGGGAAGGTGTTGTAGAACGACGCGGGGCGGCCGTTCAGGCCGCCTCCACCCGCTTGATGCGCGCCGCCTTGATGGTGTTGTCGCGGATCTGCATCACTTCAATCAGGTAGTCTTCCAGCCGCAGGCCCAGCGCCGCGTCGGGAATCGTTTCCAGATGCTCCAGAATCAACCCGCTCAGCGTTTTCGCGCCGTCGGTCGGCAACTGCCAGTGCAGTGAACGGTTGATGTCGCGCAGGCCCAGACTGCCATCGATCACGTAGAAACCGTCGGCGTGCGGCGTGATGTCCTGATGGTTATCGGCGACGTTGGTGGTGAATTCGCCGACAATCTCTTCCAGGATGTCTTCCAGCGTCACGATGCCCTGTACATCGCCGTATTCGTCCACCACCAGCCCCAGCCGCCGTTTCTGCTTCTGGAACTGCAGCAGCTGCGCCTGCAACGGCGTGCTCTCCGGTACGTAGTAGGGTTCGCGCACGAATTGCATGATCTCGGCTTTGCTGACGTTTTCCTGCCCCAGGAAGCGGGTGGTGTTGCGCGTATGCAGGATACCGATGGTCTGGTTCAGTTCGCCGCGATAGACCGGCAGGCGGGTGTGATGGGTGGTGCGCAGGATATTGAGAATGTCTTCAACCTCGTCATCCATGTTGATGCCCGCCACTTCCTGGCGCGGAATCATGATGTCGTTGACGGTGATGTTGTCCAGTTCCAGGATGCCCAGCAGCATGTTGCGGTGCTTGGTTGGCAGGAACACGTCCTGAAGGATGGTGTGCAGTTCGTCGCGGGTCAGCTTGTCCTTGCGGTCGTGGCTGCCCTGGTTCATCCGGAACAGGGCATTGGTGATCTTGTTCAGCACCCACACCAGCGGATGGAACAGCTTCAGCAAGGCGGGCAGCACATAGGACGCCAGTGAGGCCACCCGTTCAGGATGGTTGGCGGCGAAAGTCTTCGGGCCGACTTCGCCGAAGATCAGCAGCACGAAGGTGAGGATAGTGGCTGAAATGGTGGCGCCGACATCGTCCGAGACCCCGAAACGGCTCGCCAGCGCGATGCCGATGAAGGTGGCGACCATGGCGACCAGGGTGTTGACGGTGGTGTTGCCGATCAGGATGACGCCGATCAGGCGGTCCGGCTGGCTCAATAACCCGAGAATGCGCTGGGCGTTACGCTCACCCAGTTTGGCGCGGTGCTTCAACCGGTAGCGGTTGGAGGCCATGAGGCCGGTTTCAGAGCCCGAAAAAAAGGCGGAGCAAAGAATGAATACTACGAGCAGGGCAAAGAGCAGCCCTAAATTGGTGTCGTCCAAGGAGGGGGAACCGGATTATGGGAATAGCTTCATCAGAAAGGGCCGGTGACGGCAAGTCAAGAAAACTTGACGGTTAATTGTTTACACTTTTTGCAGGATCAGTTCCAGGACGATCTTGGAACCGTAGAAACCCACCAGTAAAAGCCCGAAGCCGCTGAGCGTGAAGCGGATGGCGGTCTGGCCGCGCCAGCCCCGGTAACGGTGGCCGCCCAGCAGCACCGCGAAGACCATCCAGGCGAACAGGCTGAACACGGTCTTGTGCACCACGTGCTGGGCGAACATGTTCTCCAGGCTGAGAAAGCCGCTGACGATGGCCAGGGTCAGCAGCGTGAAGCCCAGCCCGATCATGTCGAAGAGCACGGCCTCCATGGTTTGCAGCGGCGGCAGCACTTTCAGCAATGTCCGGGAGGGCGAGGCGGCGCGGTGCTTCAGACCCCGGCTCTGCACCGACAACAGCAGCGCGTGCAGGGCGGCCATGAACAGGACGCTGTAGGCCAGGATGGACAACAGGATGTGGAATTCCATGCCCGGCGCCAGTCGCGACAGCGGCATGTACGCCGGTGACGGCAGCAGCAATGACAGCAGCAGGCTGACCGCCGCCGCCGGATAGGCGGCCAGGCACAGCGCCAGGACAGGCCGGTAGCTGGTGAAGAGGATATGCATGGCGGCGATGAGCCAGCCGACCAGCGACACGATATGGAAAAGCCCCAGATGCAGGCCTTCGGGGCGGAAGATTTGCGACATCACCACCAGCCCGTGCAGCGGCAGGGCCAGAACGCCCAGGCCCAGAATGGCCGGACGGGGCAGGGGCAGCTTGCGGGCCAAAAAGTGCAGCAGCAGCAAGCAGGCGCCCAGATAACAGCCGATGGCCAGCAGGCCTGCAAGCATTAGGGACATGTCAACACAACCGCCTGACGGGAAAAGACCGATTATAGCCGGATTTTTCAAGACAAAACCAAGCGCCGGCTATAGCATAGGCGGGTTCTTTTTCCTATCCTTTAGGCCATTTTCCGCCTGACGACCAAGCGACGCAAAAAACATGTTTGATAATCTGACCGAACGCCTGACCCAGAGCCTGCGCAACATCAGCGGCTCGGGCACCCTCACCGAAGACAACATCAAGGATACCCTGCGCGAAGTGCGCATGGCGCTGCTGGAAGCCGACGTGGCCTTGGCGGTGGTGCGCGATTTCATCGAACGCATCCGCACCCAGGCGCTGGGCGCGGAAGTCATGCAGTCGCTGTCGCCGGGCCAGGCCTTCGTCAAGATTGTCTTCGACGAGTTGGTCAAGACCATGGGCGATGCCAACGAAAGCCTGAACCTTCATGCCGCCCCGCCCGCCGTGGTGCTGATGGCCGGTCTGCAGGGCGCGGGCAAGACCACCACCGTCGCCAAGCTGGCCAAGTTCCTGCAGGAACGCCACAAGAAGAAGGTGATGGTGGTGTCCTGCGATATCTATCGCCCGGCCGCCATCAAGCAGCTGGAAACCGTGGCCGGCGATGTCGGGGCGACCTTCTTCCCGTCCGACCTGACCCAGGATCCGGTGGATATCGCCCGCAGCGCCATCGCGGAAGCTAAACTGAAATTCTTTGATGTGCTGATTGTCGACACCGCCGGCCGACTGCATATTGATGAAAGCATGATGGGCGAGATCCAGCGCCTGCATGCCGCCATCAAGCCGGTGGAAACGCTGTTCGTGGTCGATTCCATGACCGGTCAGGACGCCGCCAACACCGCCAAGGCCTTCAACGATGCGCTGCCGCTGACCGGCGTCGTGCTGACCAAGGCCGACGGCGACGCTCGCGGCGGCGCGGCGCTGTCGGTACGCACCATCACCGGCAAGCCGATCAAATTCCTCGGCGTCGGTGAAAAGACCGATGCGCTGGAGCCTTTCCATCCGGAGCGCGTGGCGCAGCGGATTCTCGGCATGGGCGACGTGCTGTCGCTGGTTGAGGAAGTCGAACGCAAGATCGACAAGGAAAAGGCCGAGAAAATGGCCAAGAAGCTCCGTCGCGGCGGCGGCTTCAGCCTGGAAGACCTGCTGACCCAGTTCCAGCAAATGAAGGCGATGGGCGGCATGATGGGGTTCATGGACAAGCTGCCGGGCATGAACAGTGCTGCTGTACAGCAGGCTATGGCCCAAGGCGCGCCTGAAAAGATGATGAAGCAGATGGAGGCGATCATCCAGTCGATGACGCCGCTGGAGCGCAACAAGCCCGATGTCATCAACGGTTCGCGCAAGCGCCGCATCGCTGCGGGCGCGGGGGTGCAAATCCAGGACATCAACCGCCTGCTGAAGCAGCACGCCCAGATGGAAAAGATGATGAAGAAGCTGGCCACGCCCAGCGGCATCAGCAAGATGATCAAGGGCTTGCGCAACATGCAAGGGCAGGCCAAGGGCATGCCCGGCGCCGGCGGCGGCCTGCCGCCCGGCGTTGACGCCAATGAACTGGCCAACCTGATCGGCAAGCCGCCGAAGAAGTAAGCCGGATGGTCAGCGGCCGGGCAGGCGTGCAGCCTCCCGGCCGTTTTCTTTTGGTTCAGTGATCCCGGCGATGGACCAGCAGGTACCAGCCGATCGCGAACAACGCACCCAGCGTATCCGCCAGCATGTCCTCCTGCGCATCCCAGACATCCCCTTGCGAGCCCAGGAATTCCGCCCCCGCCGTTCCCCCGTCCGCCGCCGCATACCACCACTCGATAATTTCGTAGCCCGCCGCGATGCTCATGATGCTGAACAGCCCGAACAGGCAGGCGAACACCAGCGGCAACCGGAATTTCTTCACCAGCAGTTCAATAATCGCGAAGGCGTAGAAGCCCACCGAGAAATGACCGACCCGGTCAAAATGGTTACGCGTGGCGCCAATCAGGTCGGTGATAAAACCGAAAGGCACATTGGCAAAGGTGTAGTGCCCGCCGACGGTATGCCAGAACAGCCAGAAGCCCATCAGGCCGTAGGCCGTGTTGGAAAATCGATAATGGCGGGCCGTGCCGACCAGCAACAGGAATACCAGAATGACCGGCGTCACTTCGGCGATCCAGACCTGGCGCGATACCGGGGCGATGCCCAGTGCTGCAAAGAAAACCACGAAAACCAGCGCCATGACCGGCGCGAAACGTTCCTTGAAGGCGTAAGAAATGGACATAACCGTGTGCCTGAGCCTGAATACAGACTGTTTGTAGCATGCGGCTTACGGTTCGTGAAACCCCCGTCAGAGTTCGTCGGGCACGCGGGCGGTCTTGACGCTCTCACGCGGAAGGCACAGTAACAGCGCCAGGAAAATCAGCACCATGCCGCCGATACTGTAATGGTCGGGGACTTCCCCCCACAGCAGCCATGCCCAGAATCCGGCAAAAATGATGGCCAGATAATTGGCGGGTCCGATCTTGCCGGCGGGCGCATAGCCGTAGGCCTTGGATAAGGAAATCTGGCTGAGGGTGGCCAGCGCGCCCGCGCCGCCCAGATAGACCAGTTCCATCGCGGTCAGCGCCCGCCAGTGCCAGAACATCGGGATGGCGGAAACCACGGTGGCGATGGCGCAGAAGTAAAACACGATGCGGGTGGCCGGTTCGGTGGCGGTCAGCGCCCGCACCGTCACAAAGGCCATCGATGCCAGCAGGCTGGAGGCAATGCCGACCAGGCTGAGCAGGTTGAACATCCCCTGATCCGGCTTGGCCACCATGACCACGCCGACCATGCCGACCGCCGCCGCCAGCAGCATCAGCGGCGTGATTTTTTCCTTCAGGAACAGCCAGGCGACCAACGGGATAAAGACCGGGGAGGAATAGGTGAAGACCATCGCATTCGACAGCGGCAGGTGGGCGATGGCGTAGAAAAAACCGTACATCGCCGCCAGCCCTACCAGTGCGCGCCACAGGTGCTTGAACGGAACCCGGGTTTGCAGGAACGCCCGTCCTCCTGAAACCGCCAGCGGCAACAGCAGCAAGGTGCCGGTCAGATTACGGGCGAAGACCACGGTGGCGTTGTCCACCGTATGCGACGCCAGACGAATCATCACGCCCATGGCGGAAAACAGCAGCGCGGAAAGGCTGAGCAGGGCAAGGCCCTTGAGCAGGGAGGAGCGGGGTAAGGTCATGCCGGGAAGGATACCGTAAAGCCGCCTTCCCGTCAGGCGCGGCGACGCCCTCCCGAGGGAGGGCGCACCCGCTTAGCGCGGGTTCAGATTGATGATGTTCTGCAGCAACAGGCGACCCGGGAAGTCGGCCATGATGATGCCGGTGCGGCGATAGCTGCCCGCCGCCAGCCGTTCACTGGTTAGCATATTGGTGCCTTCAAAGGCAATGGTGCAGATGCCGATGAAGCAGGATACCCGGGGAAAATCCGGATAATAGGACTTGAAGCCGGGTGTGGTCAGTCCGGTGGACAGCAGGGGTGCGCCGTTGCCGGGCGAACTCTGGCCGCTGGCGACAAAGTAGGGGAATGACCCGCCGGAGGCGCTCAGGTAATTGATATAAAACGACGTATTGCTACCGGCGACGGCGGCGGCCAGGTGATTCTTGACCTTGGTCCACTTGCTGTACAGATCCCAGTTGGTGCCCATCGAATAGTCATCCTGGGCAATCAGGTTGTTGTAGTTTAGGCCCCAGCTTTGCGGCGCGGAGAAGTTCTGCAGCACCACGATTTTACCGCGCGCCTCACCCAGCGTAGGTGTGGGGCCGGAGTAGGTCCAGAACAGGCCGGGGTAGCGTGCGGCATAGTCGGCGAAGGTATCCGCAAACGAGCGGGTATTGCCTTCCGGGTTGTATTCCTCCTTGACCCGCATCAGCAGGGTTTCACGCGGATTGGCCTGCAGGAACTGGCGCGCCGTGGTCAGCACATCATCAAAGTTGGCGTTCTGGTAGATCAGGCCGTGATGAATGGTGAATTTGTCATAGTAGTGGCGGCAACGGATATCCAGCGCCCGCACGCCGGAATTCAGCTGCATCATCAGGTCCATCGACTGGGTCTGGGCGATGTCGCCCCCGTAACGGGCCATGGTGTCGTGGGTGCCGGGGATGTTCAGTTCGCTGAGCAGGCGGCCGTCAGGAAGCACCGACATCCATTGCGGATTGCGGTAGCCGCTGTCGCTGTTGTGTGAGTAGGCGTCACGGTCAATGGCGGCAGCCATGCCGGTGGCGGTCAGGGCCAACAGGAAGGCCAATATGCGTGACAGGGAACGATAAAACAGGTGCATGGAACGCCTCTTCTGGGGTCGGGCTGATCTGGATGTGGCGAAGTTTTAGGCGAACCTGAGCAACCGTCAAGTCATCTTGGCGGTTGTTCATCACTTTGGCGGAAGGGAGCAAATTCTGGCGGGAATTATCAGTAACAGCCGGGGCCGCGCGGTCGCTGGGCCGCGTCGGCGTCTGGTCTATTGGCCGTTCTTGATGCGTTCTTCCATTTCGCGGATCTGTTGTTCCTTCAGCCGGATGATCTCCTCGCTGTCAGAAACCTGTGATTCCAGGGACTTCTTGCGCTGGGCCAGTTGCTTGGCCTCTTCCGCGGCGCGATCGGCATCTTCCGCCGCCAGGGAGGCAGTCACGGGTGGCAGTTTCCTGGCGACGGGCGCGGGTTGTGCGGCAGGCGCTGCCGGTTCGCGTGCAGGCGGAGCCGCGTCGGTTTTGGGAGCGGGGGCGGCTGCCGTTGAAGGCACCGGAGCCGCGACGACCGGCGCCGTTGAAGCCGGAGTTACTGTGGGAGGTGCCGCCGGAGCAATGGCAGCGGGTGCGGGCTCCTTGCTCTGCGACAACACCACCGTAATGCTGGCGGTGGCGACGATGCCGCCCAGCACGAAGCCGGCGGCGCCGATAATCAGATGTTCCCGGGTAAACATTGTTGTTTTTCTCCTTGCCTGCAGGTCAGGGCTGAACGGCGATGCTGTCGCACGCAGCCGGTGCCTGTCAACCCGGCTTTCTGTCCGGTTTATGACGCTCTACACGTTTTTACAACGATTGAAGCCCTAAGATCAGGATCTAATGTTCAGGATACTCGGTCCTGAGCCGACCAGGGAGTGCGTCGCCCAGGCTTCCGGCCTTGCCGGAGTGCGCAATCAATCCATGAGTGGGGTGCGATATGCTCGTTTCAGTCGTATGTTTGTGTGTCCTGGCGGCCGGTCTGGCGCTGTCGTCCGCGCGTCAGCCGGAGCGGATTCCGGTCCGGATCAAATCGACTTATCGGGACTGAGCGTTTTGCCGGCATAAAAAAGGGCGCAATCCTTGCGCCCGATGGGGGTGTTACCCTGTTACCAGGCCAGCGCGCCGCCGGTCTGGTATTCCGTCACGCGGGTTTCGAAGAAATTCTTCTCCTTCCGCAAATCCATGATTTCGCTCATCCACGGGAACGGGTTCTTCACGCCGGGGAATTGTTCCGGCAGGCCGATCTGCACCAGGCGGCGGTTGGCGATGAACTGCAGGTATTCCTCCATCATCGCCGCGTTCATGCCCAGCACGCCGCGCGGCATGGTATCGCGGGCATATTCGATTTCCAGCTGCGTGCCTTCCAGGATCATCTGGATCACTTCCTGCTGGAATTCGGCCGTCCACAGGTGCGGATTTTCGTTCTTGATCTGGTTGATCACGTCGATGCCGAAGTTCAGGTGCATCGATTCGTCGCGCAGGATGTACTGGAACTGCTCGGCGACGCCGGTCATCTTGTTGCGGCGGCCCATGCTCAGGATCTGGGTGAAACCGCAGTAGAAGAAGATGCCTTCCGTGACGGCGTAGAAGCCGATCAGGTTGCGCAGCAGGTGCTGGTCGTCTTCCGGGGTGCCGGTCTTGAACAGCGGGTTCGACAGCGAATGGGTATGGCTGAGGCTCCACGCCGCCTTGCGCGCCACGGCGGGCACTTCGCGGTACATGTTGAAGACTTCGCCTTCATCAATGCCCAGCGACTCGATACAGTACTGGTAGGCATGGGTGTGGATGGCTTCCTCGAAGGCCTGGCGCAGCAGGTACTGGCGGCATTCGGGGTTGGTGATGTGGCGGTAGATGGCCAGCACCAGGTTGTTCGCCACCAGGCTGTCGGCGGTGGAGAAGTAGCCCAATGAACGCATTACGATCAGGCGTTCGTCCTCGGTCAGGCCGTCGGCGGAGCGCCACATGGACACGTCCTTGGCCATGTTCACTTCCTGCGGCATCCAGTGGTTGGCGCAGGCATCAAGATACTTCTGCCAGGCCCAGTCATACTTGAACGGCACCAGCTGGTTCAGGTCGGCGCGGCAGTTGATCATGCGCTTGTCGTCGACCTGGATGCGGGCGGCGCCCATTTCCAGCTCTTCCAGGCCCGGCGCTACGTCAAGGCTGGCCAAGGCTGCAGCTGCCCGGGCTGCAGGGCTGCCAGCGGCAGCAGCGGCTGGGGCTGCAACAGCAGGAACCACTGCTGCCGGCGCAGTTGCTGCTGCTGGCGCTGGTGCTTTTGCAGGAGCTGACGGCGCAGCCGGTGCTTTCTTTGCGGGCTTTTCTTCGGCATGGAAATCGTCCCAACTGAGCATGATCGGTCTCTCTCTGAATCTGTTTTATCCAAGTCCTCCCCGCGCACGGGGAGGGTGTTCAATCGTTACTGGCAGGCTTCGCAATCCGGATTGTCGATCGAGCAGGCCAGCGGCACCGGCGCGGCTTCGGCAAACTCGGCCGGAGTTTCCTGCACCACGGCCTTCACCGCATTCAGCGCGCCGTCGGAAATCGTCGATTTCTCGGTGGCGGTGGCGCCGATTGCGCGGAGGTAATACGTGGTCTTCAGACCGCGGTACCAGGCCATGCGGTAAGTGATGTCCAGTTTCTTGCCGGACGCGTGGCTGATGTACAGGTTCAGCGACTGCGCCTGGTCAATCCACTTCTGGCGGCGGCTGGCGGCGTCCACCATCCAGCGCGGCTCCACTTCAAAGGCGGTGGCGAACAGCGCCTTCAGGTCGTCCGGAATGCGGTCGATGTTCTGCACGGAACCGTCGTAGTACTTCAGGTCGTTGACCATCACCGCGTCCCACAGGCCGCGCGCCTTCAGCGCATTGACCAGGTAGGGATTGACCACGGTGAACTCGCCGGACAGGTTCGATTTCACGTACAGGTTCTGGTAGGTCGGTTCGATCGATTGCGAGACGCCGCAGATGTTGGAAATCGTCGCGGTCGGGGCGATGGCCATGACGTTGGAGTTGCGCATGCCCTGGCTCATCACCTTCTGGCGCAGGCTGTCCCAGTCCAGGGTGCTGCTCTGATCGACTTCAATGAATTTGCCGCCGCGCGCCTCGATGACCTTCTGCAGGGAATCCAGCGGCATGATGCCCTGGCTCCACAGCGAGCCTTCAAAGGTACTGTAGCTGCCGCGCTCCTTGGCCAGTTCGCAGGAGGCATTGATGGCGTGGTAGCTGACGGCTTCCATCGAGGTGTCGGCGAAGGCCACGGCGGCGTCGGAGCTGTAGGGCACGTTCAGCACGTACAGCGCATCCTGGAAGCCCATGATGCCCAGGCCCACCGGGCGATGGCGCAGGTTGGAGTTGCGGGCCTGCTCCACGGCGTAGTAGTTGATGTCAATGACGTTGTCGAGCATGCGCACGGCGGTCTTGACGGTGCGTTCCAGCTTGGCGGTATCCAGACCGGCCGGGGTCACGTGGTTCACCAGGTTGATCGAGCCCAGGTTGCAGACGGCGATCTCGTCCTTCGAGGTGTTCAGCGTGATTTCCGTGCACAGGTTGGAGGAGTGCACCACACCGACGTGCTGCTGCGGCGAGCGCAGGTTGCAGACGTCCTTGAACGTGATCCACGGATGGCCGGTTTCGAACAGCATCGACAGCATCTTGCGCCAGATGTCCTGCGCCTTCATTTTCTTGAACAGGCGGTGCTTGCCTTCGGCGGCCAGGCGCTCGTATTCGGTGTAGCGGGCGGCGAACTCCGCGCCGTACAGGTCGTGCAGGTCCGGGCAGTCGGAAGGGGAGAACAGCGTCCAGTCACCGTCCTCGAAGACGCGTTGCATGAACAGGTCGGGCACCCAGTTGGCGGTGTTCATGTCGTGGGTGCGGCGGCGGTCGTCACCGGTGTTCTTGCGCAGTTCCAGGAACTCTTCGATGTCCAGATGCCAGGTTTCCAGATAGGCGCAGACCGCGCCCTTGCGCTTGCCGCCCTGGTTCACCGCCACGGCGGTGTCGTTGGCCACCTTCAGGAAGGGAACCACGCCCTGCGACTTGCCGTTGGTGCCCTTGATGTAGGCGCCCAGCGCGCGCACCGGGGTCCAGTCATTGCCCAGGCCGCCCGCCCACTTCGACAGCATGGCGTTGTCGCGGATGGCGCCGTAGATGCCGTACAGGTCATCGGGCACGGTGGTCAGGTAGCAGCTGGACAGCTGCGGACGCAGCGTGCCGGCGTTGAACAGCGTCGGGGTGGACGCCATGTAGTCGAAGCTGGACAGCAGGTTGTAGAACTCGATGGCGCGGGCTTCGCGGTCCTTTTCGTTCATCGCCAGGCCCATCGCCACGCGCATGAAGAACAGCTGCGGCAGTTCAAAGCGCACGTCGCGATGGTGCAGGAAGTAGCGGTCGTACAGGGTTTGCAGGCCCAGGTAGGTGAACTGCTGGTCGCCGGACGGCTTCAGCGCGTCGGCAATCTTCGCCAGGTCGAAGGCGGTCAGCAGCGCGGGGTCCAGCAGTTCCAGTTCCACGCCTTTCTTCAGGTAGACGGGCAGGGCTTGCGGATACAGCTCGCTCATTTCCTCGTAGGTGGCGTGCTCGGCCAGTCCCAGGAACGACAGCGCTTCCGAACGCAACTGGTCCATCAGCAGGCGGGCGGTAACGTAGGTGTAGTTCGGTTCCTGCTCGATGTGCACGCGGGCGCACATCACCATGGTGGTGACCAGGTCGCTTTCCTTGACGCCGTCGTACAGGTTGCGCAGGGTTTCCTCAATGATGTCGCCGGGTTCGACGCCGGTCAGGCCTTCGCAGGCGCTGGCCACCAGGCCTTCCAGGCGGCCCAGGTCCAGCGGCATGCGGGTGCCGTCGCCCATGGTCACGGTCAGCGTCGGGTGCGGCTTGGCGACCCCGGCGTCGCGCAGGCGGGCGCGCTCTTCGCGATAGATCACATAGGCGCGGGCGACCTTCTGTTCGCCGGAACGCATCAGCGCCAGTTCCACCTGATCCTGGATTTCTTCAATATGCACGGTGCCGCCGCTGGGCATGCGGCGCTTGAAGGTATTGCCGACGGCGGCGGTCAGCAAGGCGACCTGCTCATAGACGCGGCGCGAATCGGCCGCCACGTTGCCTTCCACGGCCAGGAAGGCCTTGGTGATGGCGATGGCAATCTTGTCGTCGGTGTAGGGCACCAGCGTGCCGTTGCGCTTGATGACGCGCAACTGGCCGGGCAGCACGGAGGCTCCCGGTTCACCGGTTTCAAAGGAACGTTGGGCGGAAATGGTCATGTTCAGGCTCCCGGCGCCGCAATCAGCCGAAAAAACGCTCCCGCGACAGGCCATGGCGGTCGTCGTGTCGGTCAGGAAGGTTTTGTCGGTCTGTGTTAGTGTGAAAGAGTGCGCAAAACACAATCTATTGTGTGTCTTTGCTGGATGGGGCACAAAATAAGGCGTTTTTGACCCTGATGCAAGAGTTCAGGCCTGTGGATGAATCTGTGGATAAGTGGAGGGTGAAATTTGATCACGAATCGAATTTCAATTGAATTTCCCGGAGCTTGGTCAACATGGGGTTGTGGATAACCTGATGAAACGAAAATGTAAAAAAATATATTCCTGACGAGCGGCTTGCGGGGCTTTGGTGAGCCAATGGTAGTCTTTTCGTGAAACCACCCTTGGGGTGTTGCCGGGAATTAACTATCATCGGCAGCACCCGTACATAGAACAGACAGGAAATGACCATGAGTCAAACCGAAGAAAAGCTGCCGCGCATCCTGATCGTCGAAGATGACGAGCGTCTGGCAACCCTGACTCAAGAGTATCTGATCCGTAACGGCATGGAAGTCGGCATCGAAACCGATGGCAATCGCGCCATCCGCCGCATCATTTCCGACCAGCCGGACCTGGTGGTGCTGGATGTAATGCTGCCCGGCGCCGACGGCCTGACCATCTGCCGCGAGATTCGTCCGCATTACCATCACCCTATCCTGATGCTGACCGCGCGCACCGATGACATGGATCAGGTGCTGGGGCTGGAAATGGGCGCCGATGACTATGTCGCCAAGCCCGCCCAGCCGCGCGTGCTGCTGGCCCGCATCCGCGCGTTGTTGCGCCGTTCCGACAAGATCAGTGATGATGAAACGCCGCAGCGGCTGGAGTTTGATGACCTGGTGATCGACAACGGCGGCCGCTCGGTGACGCTGGCCGGGAACCCGGTGGAATTCACCAGCGCCGAGTACGACCTGTTGTGGCTGCTGGCCTCCAACGCAGGCCGCATCCTGTCCCGCGAGGACATTTTCGAGCGCCTGCGCGGCATTGAATATGATGGCCAGGATCGTTCGATCGACGTGCGTATCTCGCGAATCCGCCCCAAGATCGGTGACGATCCCGACAATCCCCGCCGCATCAAGACGGTGCGCAGCAAGGGCTACCTCTTCGTCAAGGAGTCGGTCGCCGGTTAAGCGGCGGCCGTGTGCCCGGGCCCGCTGTTACAGCGGGCCTTTTCATTCCAATGCACCACCCCGAGGTATTCCGCGTGATCGTGATCCGCCCCCCCAGCAGTATCTTTGTACGCATTTACGGCGGGCTGCTGATTGTGATCAGCACCGTCGCCATTTGCGCGTACCTGATATTGCAGGTCCTGAATGAGCAGCGTGCGGCGGATTACCGTGAAAAAATGGCGACCGGCTTCTTCCACCTGATTTCGTTGGGGGTGGCGCGCCAGCCATCGGGGCCGGCGCGCGACGCCTGGCTGCAGGAAGCCGGGCAGTTGATGAACAATGAACTGAGTCTGGTCAAGAATGTTCCCGCCCTGAATTTCAGCAGTGATGAGCTGGATTCCCTGTCAGCCGGTCGGGTCGTGCTGCGTCTGGATGTGCCGCATAACGCGGCGGATATCTACGTGCGGGTTCCGGGTGAAAAGGAAGTCTATCTGAAAGCCCGCATGAGCAAGGTGTCCGAGCAGCAGGCCAAGGCCATGGCCGTGTTCCTGCTGGACGACCTGGAACAGTTCCGGGGGCAGGAAGCCAAGCGTCTGAAGGAGTTGCAGCCCTATTTCGCGTTCCCGTTGTCGATGGTGCCGCTGGAGTCGGTGGGGCTGGAGCCGGACCAGCGCGCCCGCATCAAGCGCAATGAGGTGGTGATTGCGCTGAAAGAAGGGGCGGGAACCCGTAATTCGTCAATCCGCATCATTGCGCCCGCCATGTATCCCGGGCAGGTGCTGGTCATGGGGCCGATGTACCTCTTTGAATGGATGCCGGTGAAGTTGCTGCTAATTGTCTGTGCGGTCAGCCTGGGCATCATTACGGTGGCGGCCTACTTCATCATTCATCCGCTGGAAAAGAAGATCAAGACCGTGGAACAGGCGGTTCGCCACATCCGCGCCGGGGATCTGGGCGCGCGCGCCAATGTTGACGGCCGTGACGAAGTCAGCCAGTTGGCCTTTGCTTTCAACAGCATGGCCGAACATATCCAGCGGCTGATCGATTCCCAGCGCGAACTGACCCGGGCGGTGTCCCATGAGTTACGCACGCCGGTCGCCCGCATCCGTTTCGGCATGGAAATGATGGCGGATACGGAAGAGCTGGAAGCCCGTCTGGAGCAGTTGACCGAACTGGATCATGATATTGACGAGCTGAACAAGCTGATTGATGAAATCCTGACGTACGCCAAACTGGAACAAGGCATTCCGGTCCTGAATTTTGAAACGGTGGATCTGGGGTCGTTGCTGGCCCGCGTCGCCAAGGAAACATCCGCGCTGGGGCTGCCGGCCCGGGTCGAATACCGGGTGTTGTCGGATGCTGCCGAAGTCGAGGCCGAGGCGCGCTACCTGCACCGGGTGTTGCAAAATCTGGCGGGGAATGCCGGACGCTATGCGCAGTCGCGAATTTTGCTGACGGCGTGGGTTGAGGACGGCTGGGCTCATGTCGCGGTTGAAGATGACGGTCCCGGTATTCCTGAAAAGGATCGCGAGCGTATCTTCCAGCCGTTCACCCGTCTGGATGACAGCCGGACGCGCGCTTCCGGCGGTTACGGCTTGGGCTTGTCAATTGTGTCGCGCATCGCCTTCTGGTTTGGCGGTCAGATTACGGTGGGACAGAGCGATACGCTGGGCGGCGCCCGTTTCGAGATGTCCTGGCCGGAAGTGCAGAAGCGCCGTAACAAACTGCCGCGAAATTAACAGCCGCTTTACATGAAGTTGACAACGCCGCTACAGATGGGCGGCGGGGTCTGGCGCATACTGAACCAATGAAGCGATCATGTTCTCCTCCCAATGCGTTGTTTCTGGATGTACCCCTGTTAAGCCCGCCTAGAGCGGGCTTTTTTTTGGCCGGGATTTCCGGGAGAAGGGGGATTTACAGGGAGGATTGCGGGTCCGCCTCGTAGGCATCCATGTTGTGCAGGGCGGTGATGACGTTCCGGTGCATGTCGATGGATTCCCGAGGGTTGTCGCGAATAGCCAGTAAGGCGCTTTTCAGGGTGGTCGACCGGGTATCGATCAGGCCGACAACCGTCGTGGCGCTCAGGCGTACTTCCGGCGAGGGATCATTCAGCGCCTGATAGAGGTAGCCTTCCAGCGTGGCGTAATCGTCCCATTGCAACAGTTGCAGCAGCGCCTGGGAGCGAACGTCATTATCCGTGGAGGTCAGTAACCGGTGCAGCCCGGACGAGATTTCCGTATCCGTACCGTAGAGGTCAATGGGGGCATCCATGCGGGCCAGCAGACGCAGCAGCAATTCCGGGGATTGCTCCTCCTTCAGCAGTAATGCGACTTGTTGGTGAACTGTCGGGTCGGTCATGGAAAAACTGGTGATCAGATCAATCCCGACGCGGCGTAGCCGGATATCCGATTGCTCCAGCAGTACATTCGCCAGCCGCAATCCCTGTCCGGAGTCCCGATCGGCGAGCAGTGACCGGATCCGGTACAACCCCTCTTCGTCTCCGGCGTTCGCCAGACGCTGGATCAGGGCCATGATCTGGGCATCGGAGTGTCCGGTAGGGGGCAAGGCTGCTTGCCGGTGGGCGGTAACGAGGGTTGAAACCGGGGGGGCGGGCATGTTGTCCGCGACAACGGCCTGGGTGTGTGTGCGGTAGGACGCGGCGCTCGGCTCGGGTGCGTTTGGCGACAACATCCAGAGCAGGGCTGGCACTGTCAGGGTCACTCCGGCCAGAAGACGAACAGAAAAGACAGGGCTCATGGTTGGAATTCCTTAAAAGCCGCCGGCCAATGATGGAATTTTTATGGCGACCGGCATGATTCGGGGAGGTTAACCACGGAATCAGGGGATGATCGTATTGAGGAATGCCAAGGGATTTCCGTGAATCCGGTCACAGAATGGGGAGGGGGAGACTGATGGTAGCAAAAGGGGGATGACGGGCATAAAAAAACCCGCACGAGGCGGGTTTTTTACATCAGGACGGCTTACGCCATGGCCTTGATGTGGCCGTTCAGGCGGCTCTTGTGGCGAGCGGCCTTGTTCTTGTGAATGATGCCCTTGTCGGCGATACGGTCAATCACGGGAACAGCGGCAGTGTAAGCAGCGGAAGCGGCAGCCTTGTCGCCGGAAGCGATGGCGGCAACGACCTTCTTGATGTAGGTACGCACCATGGAACGCAGGCTGGCGTTATGCTTGCGTTGCTGCTCGTTCTGGCGCGCACGCTTCTTGGCTTGTGCAGAATTGGCCACGGTGGCACTCCTAAAATTAAGTCGGTTGCGGGTAACTAATACCCAAAATCAGGCGGGCGATTTTGCCTAGCTCTCATCCCCAAGTCAAGGGTGCCGAGTGTTTTTTAGTGATTTTGACAGGTCAATTCGCTACTATCACCAGCCTCGCGTTTCACTCAGCCAATGGTTCACTGATGTCGTCTTCGCCCGTAGTGCCTGCCGGAAACCCGCCGCCCGCCAAGAAAGGAGGCCTGTGGCGCTCCACGCTGGTGGTCAGCGCCATGACCATGCTCTCCCGCATCCTCGGTCTGGTGCGCGACATGGTGTTGTTGAATGTCTTCGGCGCCGACAAGCTGATGGACGCCTTCCTCGTCGCTTTCAAGATTCCCAATTTCCTGCGTCGTCTATTTGCGGAGGGCGCGTTTGCCCAAGCGTTTGTGCCGGTGTTGTCGGAATACAAGACGCAGCAGGGCGATGATGCCGTGCGACTGCTGGTCAGCAAGGTCGCCGGGTCGCTGACGTTGATCTTGTCCATTATTACCGGTCTGGCGATGATCGGCGCGCCGGTGATCATCTTCCTCTTTGCTCCTGGCTTCCGCGGGGACGAGCTGAAGTTCAACTTGGCCTCCGATCTGTTGGTGTTGACCTTTCCTTATTTGTTGATGATTTCGCTGACGGCATTTGCCGGCGGCATCCTCAACAGCTATGGCCGCTTCGGTGTTCCTGCATTCACCCCGGTGATGCTGAACGTGACCATGATCGGCGCGGCCTGGTGGCTGGCGCCGCATATGGATGTGCCGGTCATGGCGCTGGGCTGGGGAGTGATGATGGCGGGGGCGGTGCAGCTGGCCATGCAGATTCCTTCTTTGCGCCAGCTCAACATGCTGCCGCGTTTCCGGGTCGATTTTGCCGACACCGGCGTGAAAAGGATCCTGAACCTGATGGTGCCCGCCATGTTCGGCGTCTCGGTCAGCCAGATCAACCTGCTGCTGGACACCATTCTGGCGTCCTTCCTGGTAGAAGGCTCGGTGTCCTGGCTATATACGGCCGAGCGCCTGACCGAGCTGCCGCTGGGCCTGATCGGCATCGCCATCGCCACGGTCATCCTGCCGTCGCTGTCCGCCAAGTATGCCGAGAAGTCCCATGAGGAGTTCAGCGCCATGCTCGACTGGGCGCTGCGGGTGATTGTCATGGTCGGCCTGCCGGCGTCGCTGGCGATGCAGGTGCTGGCCGAGCCGATGGTGGCGGCACTGTTCCATCATGGCAAATTCACCGAGAACGATGTGATGATGTCGGCCGGGGCGCTGAAGGCCCTGTCCGGCGGCATTCTGGCGTTCATGCTGATCAAGGTGTTCGCTCCCGGTTATTTCGCCCGTCAGGATACCAAGACGCCGGTGAAGATCGGCATTATCGCCATGGTCAGCAACATGGTGTTCAACCTGATCCTGGTCTGGCACCTCAAGCATGTCGGCCTGGCGCTGGCCAGCACGCTGTCGGCCTTCCTGAATGCCGGACTGCTGTACTGGGGGTTGCACCGTCAGGGCGTATTCCGCCTGCAGCGGCATTGGATTGCGCTGGGCAGCCGCTACTTCATCGCCAATGCCGCCATGGTGGGGTTGCTGGTGTGGATGACGCCGCCGACAGCCGAGTGGATGCACATGCACGGCTGGCTGCGGGTATTCTGGCTGCTGGGCATTTGTGTGGCGGGGGGTGTGTCCTATCTGGCGGCGCTGACCCTGACCGGCTTCAAGTGGCGTGACTTGCGCCACTAATTCCTTATACTTGCTCTTTCGTCCGCCGGGCGGACTTCCGTCATAAGAAGCCGCCCGTCCATCAGGGTATTCAGACACGCAGACCGGCATGAAACTCCTTCGCAACTGGCAGCATCCCCAGCAGCTGACCCCGACCGTCGTCACCATCGGCAATTTCGATGGCGTGCACTGCGGCCACCGCGTCATGCTGCAACGTCTGGTGGAGCAGAGCCATGCCGAGGGACTGGCCAGCGTGGTGATGATCTTCGAGCCGCAGCCGCTGGAGTTCTTCCTCAAGGACAAGGCTCCGGCGCGCATCATGTCGTGGCGGGAAAAGGTGGACGTGCTGCGCGATTGCGGGCTGGATTATGTCTTTCTGGCGCGTTTCGACCAGGAGTTCCGTTCACTGACCGCCCGCGCCTTTATCGAGCGGCTGCTGGTTAAACAGCTGAACTGCCGTCATCTGGTGATCGGCGATGATTTCCGCTTCGGCTGTGACCGCTCCGGCGACTTTGCGCTGTTGCAGCAGGCCGGGCAGGAGTTTGGCTTTCAGGTCGAGCAGACGCCCACCGTCAGCCTGGCCGAGGACCGGGTCAGCTCCACCCGCATTCGTCAGGCGATCCAGTCCGGTGATTTTACGCTTGCTGAACATTTGCTGGGCCGTCCGTTCATGATCAGCGGCCACGTCCGCCACGGCGACAAGATCGGCCGCACGCTGGATTTTCCCACCGCCAACCTCAGCTTGAACCGGCAGGTGTCGCCGCTGGCCGGCATTTATGCGGTGAAGGTGCATGGTCTGGGGGACAAACCCCTGCTCGGCGCGGCCAATGTCGGCACGCGCCCGGCGGTCAACGGCCGCGAAAACCGGATTGAAGTACACATTCTCGATTTCAAGGGCGACATTTATGGTCGCCGCATTGGCGTGGAGTTTTGCCACAAGCTGCGCGCCGAAACCAATTTCCCGTCTCTGGATGCCTTGAAGGCCGCCATCGCCAACGATGTGCTGGCCACCCGCGCCTATTTTCAGCGAGTTGAACATGACTGACGCCAAACCCGACTACAAGACCACGCTTAACCTGCCGGAAACCGGCTTTGCCATGAAGGCCAGCCTCGCCACGCGTGAAGCCGCCTGGGTCAAGGACTGGCAGGAAAACAAGCTCTATGCCCGCATCCGCGAAGCGCGCGCCGGGGCGCCGAAGTACATCCTGCATGACGGCCCGCCCTACGCCAACGGCGATATCCACATCGGTCATGCCGTCAACAAGATCCTCAAGGACATCATCCTCAAGTCGAAGACGCTGTCCGGCTTTGACGCGCCCTATGTGCCGGGCTGGGACTGCCACGGCCTGCCGATCGAGCTGAATGTCGAGAAGAAATACGGCAAGGCGGGTGACAAGGTCACGGCCAAGGAATTCCGCAAGCATTGCCGCGAGTTCGCGCAGGGGCATGTCGAGAAGCAGAAGGCTGATTTCCAGCGTCTGGGCGTGCTGGGCGATTGGGAAAATCCGTACCTGACCATGAACTTCCAGCAGGAAGCCGACATCATCCGTGTGCTGGGCAAGATTGCCGCCAACGGCCACCTGCACAAGGGCCTGAAGCCGGTGCACTGGTGCATGGACTGCGGCTCGGCGCTGGCGGAAGCGGAAGTGGAATATGAGGACAAGCAGTCCCACGCCGTGGATGTTGCGTTTGCCGTCCGCGATACCGCCGAATTCGCCAAGCGCGCCGGTCTGGCGCAGGCCCCGGCCTCGGCGGACTTCGTGATCTGGACCACCACGCCGTGGACGTTGCCCGCCAACCAGGCGGTGTCGCTACATCCGGAGCTGGAGTACGTGGTCGTTCAGGCCGCCATCGACGGTCAGACGCGTACGCTGGTGCTGGCGAAGACGCTGGCTGACGGCGCGCTGGAACAGTACCGCGCCGAGAATCCGGTGATTCTGGCGACCGTGCCCGGTCAGGCCTTTGAACATCTGTCCCTGCAGCATCCGTTCTATGAGCGGATCGTGCCGGTGATTGTCGGTGAACACGTGACCGCCGACGCGGGCACCGGCGCCGTGCACACCGCGCCGGGCCACGGTCATGACGACTTTGTCATCGGCAACGTCTACGGTCTGCCTGTGGATAATCCTGTGGATAACTCCGGGGTGTTCCTGCCGAACACGCCGCTGTTCGCCGGCCAGCACGTCAACAAGGCCAACGTGCCGATCATCGAGACGCTCAAGGCCAACGGCCGCCTGCTCTGCCACAAGAAGATCACCCACAGCTACCCGCACTGCTGGCGGCACAAGACGCCCATCATTTTCCGCGCCACGCCGCAGTGGTTCATCAGCATGGAACAGAAGGGCCTGCGTGATGACGCCATGAAGGCGATCGACGAGGTGCAGTGGCTGCCCGACTGGGGCAAGGCCCGCATCGTCTCGATGATGAATAACCGTCCGGACTGGTGTATTTCCCGTCAGCGCAACTGGGGCGTACCCATCGCCCTGTTCGTACATAAGATCAGCGGCGAGCTGCACCCGAAGACCCTCGACCTGATCGAGCAGGTTGCACAACGTGTTGAGCAAGAAGGCATTGACGCCTGGTGGGATGTCGACGCCGCCGAACTGCTGGGTGCGGAAGCCGCCGATTACGACAAGGTCAAGGATACGTTGGACGTGTGGTTCGATTCCGGGGCCACCCATTCCTGCGTGCTGACCCGCCGTCCCGATCTGCAATATCCGGCCGACCTCTATCTGGAAGGCTCCGACCAGCATCGCGGCTGGTTCCAGTCCTCTCTGCTGGTGGCCCTGTCCGCCAATGGCAACAAGCCCTACAAGACGGTGCTGACCCACGGCTTCACCGTCGACGGCCAGGGCCACAAGATGTCCAAGTCCAAGGGCAACGTCGTCGCCCCGCAAGACATCATGAAGACGCTGGGCGCGGACATCATCCGCCTGTGGGTTGCCGCCACGGACTATCGCGGTGAAATGTCGGTGTCGAAGGAAATCCTGGAGCGCATGTCGGACAGCTACCGCCGCATCCGCAACACCATGCGTTTCCTGCTGGCCAACCTCAACGGCTTCGACCCCGCGCAGCATCTGGTCGCCAACGAAGATATGCTGGCGCTGGACCGCTGGGCGGTGGACCGCGCCTGGCAGGTGCAGCAGGAAATCCTGGCCGCCTACGAGTCCTTCGAATTCCACCAGATCTACCACAAGCTGCACAACTTCTGTTCGCTGGACCTGGGCAGCTTCTACCTCGACATCATCAAGGACCGCCAGTACACCACCCAGCGTGACTCGCTGGCGCGGCGTTCGGCGCAGACGGCGCTGTTCCACATCATTGAAGCCGTGGTGCGCTGGATTGCCCCGATCCTCAGCTTCACCGCCCACGAAATCTGGCAGGAGTTGTCGGGCGAGCGGGCCGGGTCCGTATTCCTGGCTGACTGGTATCAGGGCCTCGCGCCGTTGACTGGCGAATCCGGCGTGCTCAGCCGCGGCTACTGGGATCAGGTCATGGCGGTGAAGACGGCCGTCAACAAGGAAATCGAGGAAGCCCGCAACCGCAAGGAAGTCGGCTCCGGCCTGTCGGCGGAGGTGGACCTGTATGTCGCTCCGGCGCTGAAGCAGCATCTGGCGGTGCTGGGCGATGAACTGCGCTTCGTGCTGATCACCTCCGCCGCCCGTCTCAATGACGAAAGCGACGCCGGTCAGGCCACCGATGTTGCCGGATTGCGGGTGAAGATCACGCCGTCCGCCTTCACCAAGTGCGTGCGTTGCTGGCACTACCGCGCCGATGTCGGCAGCCATCCCGAGCATCCGGAAGCTTGTGCCCGCTGCGTGGAAAACGTTGCCGGCGCCGGTGAAAAGCGCCTGTTTGCCTGAAACTCCCGTTCGCCCTTCCCGGCGGGGGAGGGCGACCTCTAGCGGAACGATGTCATGCCTTCCAAGGTGAATCTGAAAAACCTGCACTGGCTCTGGCTGGGCGTGGTGGTTTTTGTGCTCGACCAATGGTCGAAGACCTATTTCGAACGCTTGCTGGATCATGGTCAGTCCATTGACCTGCTGCCGGTGTTCAGCTGGACGCTGGCCTACAACACTGGCGCGGCCTTCAGCTTCCTGCACGACGCGGGCGGCTGGCAGCGCTGGTTCTTCATCGTGCTGGCGATCAGTGTCTGCGCCGCGATGGTGGTCTGGCTGTCCCGTCTGCCCGCGAATGCCCGCTGGCTGATGGCGGGCATCGGCCTGCTGGTCGGCGGCGCGCTCGGCAATGTCTATGACCGCTTTACCCTGGGCTATGTCATCGACTTTATCCACGTGCATTACCAGACCTGGCATTTTCCGGCCTTCAATGTTGCCGATTGCGGCATTACCGCTGGCGCGGCGTTGCTGGTGATCGACTCCCTCTTTCTTGAACCCAAACGTCAGGCGGCGGCATCATGATTCCCGACAACTCCCTCCAGCGTATCGGCCCCGGCAAGACGGTCAGCCTGCATTTCTCGGTCTGCCTGGCCGACGGCCAGTTGCTGGATTCCACCCGCGAACGTCCGGAACCGGCGGTTTTTACCGTCGGCGATGGCAATCTGGCGCCGGGCTTTGAAAAGGCCATCTTCGGCCTGAAGGCGGGTGACCGCCGTTCGGTGCTGATCCCGTCCGCCGACGCCTTCGGCGACTGGCAGCCCGGCAACGTCCAGACCTTCGAGCGGCACCGGTTTGTGGATACCGAACTGGCGGTCGGCCTGATTGTCTCCTTCGCCGACAAGAGCAAGTCCGAGCTGCCCGGCGTGGTCAAGGAATTGCATGAGGAAACCGTGGTGGTGGATTTCAATCACCCCCTGGCCGGGCGGGACTTGCTTTTTGAGGTCGATATAATTAGTGTGCGCGATGCCGATGCACAACCGTTCACAATAAAAGCATGAGGGCGAAGAATATGGAAATCAGGCTGGCCAACCCTCGCGGCTTCTGTGCGGGTGTGGATCGTGCTATCGCCATTGTCAATCGCGCCCTCGAAGTCTTCGGCCGTCCCATCTATGTCCGTCATGAAGTGGTCCACAACAAGTTCGTGGTGGATGACCTGCGCCAGCGCGGTGCGGTTTTTGTCGATGAGCTCGAACAGGTTCCCAACGGGGCCATTGTTATCTTCAGCGCCCACGGGGTATCCCGGGCCGTTCAGGAAGAGGCCTCGCTGCGCGGGCTGAAGGTTTTTGACGCCACCTGCCCGCTGGTGACCAAGGTTCATATGGAAGTCACCCGCTATGCGCGGCAAGGAGTTGAAGCCATCCTGATCGGACATGCCGGCCACCCGGAGGTTGAAGGCACCATGGGCCAGTACGATACCGGTTCCGGCGGCGCCATCTATCTGGTTGAAAATGAAGAGGATGTGTCCCGCCTGGCGGTCCGCGACCCCTCCAACCTGGCTTTCGTGACCCAGACAACGCTTTCCGTGGATGATACCGCGCGGGTGATTGATGCCCTGCGCGCCAGGTTTCCCGAGATACAGGGGCCACGCAAGGATGATATCTGCTATGCCACCCAGAACCGGCAAGATGCCGTCAAGACCCTGGCGGGGGATTGCCAGGTAGTGCTGGTGGTTGGCTCTCCCAATTCCTCTAACTCCAACCGCTTGCGAGAGCTGGCCGAGCGCATGGGAGCCCGAGCCTATCTGATAGACAATGCCGATCAGATTCAGGCGGAGTGGCTGCAGGGTGTTGCTTCAGTGGGGCTGACGGCCGGCGCCTCGGCGCCGGAAATCCTGATCCAGCAGGTGGTAATGCGTCTGCAGGAGTGGGGCGGCCGATCCCCGGAGGAGATTACCGGGCGCGAGGAGAATGTGGTTTTCTCGATGCCCCGGGAACTGCGTATACCGCTCGTGAATGAGGAGTAGTTGACAATTTTTGTCACTCGGGCATACAAAAGCCCCGATTGTCTGCACGGACTTGTGGACAAGAAGCATTCTTACTAACTTCAATAACAAGAAAAGGCCATGCCTTCCAGGGTTGATATTTCATGATCAGGCAAAGCGGTTTCACACTTCCGGAGTTGATGGTCACCGTCGCGATTCTGGCCATTATCGGCTCGCTCGCGATACCGTCAATCCGTGACTTTCAGTCGAATGTCCGGATGTCCACGACAGCCAATCTGCTTGCCGTTTCCTTGAAAGATGCCCGATCCAAGTCCATCACCACCCGTCGGAACGTGGTGGTTTCGGTCGTCAATACCACGACCGGTTGGCGCGGCGGCTGGCAGACAGCCTTCCAGACACCTTTGGCCACCGATCCTGCAAACCCGCTTGAAGGTCAGGATATCCCGGTCAATATCACCATCGGCCCCAACCCGGTATTACTGACCATGACAATGACCGGTTCGACCGGGCAGGTCACCCGGGCGGACGGCACCGTGCTGAACATGGTGTTTACCGTCTGTGATTCCGGCCGTACGGGTGAGCTTGGCTATAACGTGATGATCAACCAGTTCGGACGGGTGGCTGTGATGCGTCACACGGCAGTCACCACATGCGGCACCTAGGAGAGCAATAGTGAACGTCAGTAGCTCAATGACATTACAGCGAGGAGTGGGCCTGATTGAGGTCATGGTGGCCCTCCTGCTTCTGGGGATAGCGGTTGTGGGTTTTGCCGCCCTGCAGGTGCGCGCGGTCGGCAGCACGCATGATGCCTATTTCCGTACTCAAGGAATGGCGATTGCCCAAGAAGTGGCCGAGCGGCTGCGGGCCAACAGCAACGCCACTTTCGCCATCAATGCCGTGGCGACCTACCGTGCAGGTTCCACGGGCGGAGTATCGGATACCCAGTGCATCACCAATACCTGCACCCCGACACAGATGGCCCAATTCGATATCGCCAACCTCAACACGCTGGCGGCCTCCACCCTGCCGAACGGTCGCTTTGCCGTGGTGCCTTGCACCAACGCCACCAATAGTTGTGTGTTGGTTTCGTGGAATCTGACGTCGCCGACCGTCGGCAACACCACCACGGACTGCATGTCCACCGGCGGTAGCTATATCCTGAATGCGGATTGCATGATGCTGGAGATTTATTAATGAAAGCATCCTTCCGTAACAAGGGCTTTACCCTGATCGAACTGATGGTTTCGCTGGCCATCGGCCTGCTGGTTGCGCTGGCCGCGACCCAGTTGTTCGTCGCTAACCAGCAAAGCTTCAACCTGCAGCGCGGCATGGGTGACGTACAGGACAACGGGCGTTTTGCCCTCGATTTCATGGGCCATGACATTCGTCTGTCTGGCGCAAAGGCCTCCGAATTCCGGCTGGCCAACTCCAAGTACTCCAGACGGGCTGTTGTTTCCACGATAACCGACTCGGCGGTAGCCGACGCCACCCTGCTGAGTCTTGACGGCAGTAGCGCCTTGGGGATTGGGCCGGCCAGCGATCAGCTGACGATCCAGCATACCTCGCTGGATGACAATAACCGGGATTGCGAGGGCAATGTCGCCCCCTTCAACAGCGTGATTGTGAACCGTTACTTCATCCGGGCGGATAATGCGTCAAATACGCCATCCGCCTTGGCCTGTGATGGCGGTTACTACGATCCGGATACCGGCGTGGTGACGGCTATCGGCGATGCCGGCGTCGTCCTGCTGTCCGGTGTGGATAGTTTCCAGGCCCTTTATGGCATCAATAACGGCGGTGCAACCAGTTGCGTGCCGGTGCGCTATGTGACGGCGGCTCAATACAACGCGCTGCCCAATGCCGCAACCACCATTATTCTGGCCGTCAAAATCGGACTTGTTGTCCGGTCGCAGGACACGACGGGCGGCCTGCCGGCGTCACCAGCCTTCCAGGTGCTGGACGCCGCCATCCCGGCAACAGCGGTGCCCCGCGATGGGCGAATCCGCCGGTTGTTTACAGCAACGATGGCGCTGCGAAACGCCGTGCCTTCAGACTGCTGACAAGAGGAGTAGAGACAGTGAGCTTCCGAACCGAGGAATACATCCGATCGCCGGGCGGCAAACAAAGAGGCGCCACGCTGATCGTTGTCATGCTGGTGCTGGTTGTCCTGACCGTTCTGGGCGTCAGTGCGATGCGTATGGGCTTGTCCAACCTGAACGTGGCCACGAACAGTCAGGTAGGCAATCTGTTGTACCAGTCCTCCGATGCCGGGTTGTATTACCTGATGCGGCTGGATCCCCTCAAGGAAGCGGTACCGGGCGGCGCCTTGGCCGTGGTCAACCTGCCGGGTCGTGAAGACATGTTCTGCATGCGCATGAAGGGGGCTACTCCGTCTTTGAAGGCGGGAGTCTGTGACCCTGCGGTGACGGATGACTTCATGAGCGGCCGGAATGCCGTGCTGACCCAGGTGTATGTAAAAAGCAGCCAGATTGATACCGCCCCCACGCTGGGGAACGATCTGGATAACCTGAATCAGTCATTGACCATGACTTCGACGGCTGTGCTGCCCGCATTCGGTTCCGCGACGACGGCAACCATCAAGGGGTGTCTGGCGTTGCCCGGTGACGACACGGTCGCAGGCAAACTGGCTAATGGCAGTATTTATTATTACGAAGATCCGGCGGTTGTGTCCGCCTCCGAATGCCTGACGACCAATGGCGCCATTTTCACGACATTGGTGGAAGACGTTCAGATCGTCCGGGAACTCAAGTAATTCCATGGTGGTTGCAGGTGGAGAATAAAAGTGAAAAACGCTCTTGAAATGAAGGTGCTGCTCTCCGCGAGCGCCTTCGCAACAGTCACCCTGGCCACGTTGCCGGTTTACGCCAGCGATACGGAGGTCTACGTTCAGTCCGTACCCGCCGACCCCAACAACTCGCCCACCTTGATGATGGTGCTGGATACATCAGGCAGTATGGACTGGTGTATGACTAGCGACAACAGCTGCAGTGCGCCCAACCGGCGTATTGATGTGTTGTCCAGTGCCATGAAGAAGATTCTTTACGGCGATGCCGCTACCGGCGTCAAAGCGGCTCCCGGCTTTGTGAAAATGGGCTTCGCCCGTTATATCCCGGCGGCCAATAAGGGCGGCTGGGTGAAATATCCCGCGCGGCCCCTGGATGCCTTTGTCGAAATCAACCCCAACGGCGACGTCACCTCGCCGGTGACGGCGGGTTCGGGCGACGCCATTCAGCCGCTGACCGGCAGCATGACGTCCACGGGGAACGAGTTGTTGATCGGCGGTCCCCTGAATCAGTCGGCCGGACTCTACTTCACCAACCTGATGGTTCCCAAGGGGGCGACCATTCAGGAGGCGCATATCGAGCTGACGGCGGATAATGCCGATTCCGGCCTGTCCACGTGGGAAATTGCGGTGGAAAACACGGCGACGCCCACTGACTATTCCTCGGGCGCCATTTCAGCCCGGAGCTACGGCGCTTCCACCACCTATTCGCCGGATACCTGGGCGGCCGGCACGGCCTACGACATTCCGGTAACGTCCCTGGTGCAAGGCATATCAGACCGCACGGACTGGTGCGGCGGCAATAATATTGCCTTCCGCATCCGCGATATCGGCACCATTCCGACCACCCGTCGCGCCTATTCTTTTGAAGGCGCCGGGTCCACGACCGACAACCAGCCCAAGCTGGTGGTGACCTATCTGATCGATCCGAAGAAAACGGACAGCTGCATCGTCATGAAACGGATCGGGCGCTCTTATCCGGTACGCACGACGCTGGATGACGTGCAGTGGGTGGGCACCAGCAACTCCGTAACCTACAACAACAGTTACAATACGCCCAATACGGTCGCCTCGTCGGGCACCACGCAGGTTGCCGCCCGTTTGCAAGGCGTCGCCATTCCGCCGGGAGTCACCATCGACCGTGCCGAATTGGTGACCACGGTGCGCAGTAACGTAACAGTCAAGCCGACACGGATTGATGCCTACAAGTCGACCAATTTCGGGGCGATGTGTACGGGCAGCAGCACCGTGACCTGTACGCGCCCGACCGGCACCACCACCACGGCGACCACCACCTTCCCGGCAGCCAACACCAGCTATTCCTCCGGCTCGCTGCTGCGCTTCGATGTCAAGAACATCGTCAACGAACTGATCGGGCAGACAGGCTGGGCGGCAGGCAATAGCATGGGTTTCCGCATCCAGAACAACAGTTCGGTAGTGGCCGACAGCGGCACGTTGCAGATTTATGACGCCACCAAGGACCCGACCAAGGCGCCCACGCTGGAAGTTGACTGGACCGAAACAGTGCGTGACCTGTCGAAGCTGATCACCGCCCGGGACGAGTTGGCTAACGAAGTGACACCCGCACAGCTCGCAGTTGCCGGCGGCACCCCGCTGGGCGCCGCGTACGCCGAAGCCACGCTGTATATGTATGGCATGCATACCTCTCATGATACCACCGGCGAAGAGGCCTATATCGACCCGCGCACGGTGGATAGCAACCGGGATTATATTTCCCCGATCGAGACCAGCAGCAGCAAGTGCGGCGCCAACTACATCTTCATGCTGACGGACGGCGACCCCAATGACTTGGCGAACGTCCAGCCGTTGACCAAGCAGATTACGGGCAACACCTGCTCCAATGCAGCGTCGGTGTCGGGTAACGGCAAGGCGTTGAACTGGTATTGCATGTTTGACCTGGCGGCGTTCAATGCCAAGCCGACCAACCCGGTCGGCGTGCGCCTGCGCAGCAATACCGTCCTGTTCGGACCGTTGGCGACCGATGCGGAAGCCAATATGAAGCAAATGGCCGATCTGGGGCAGGGTACTTACTACAAGGCTGGTGATGAGGCTGCGTTGGTGAACGCGCTGTCGGATACATTGAACTCGTTGCTGCTGGCCGGCGCCAGCGTGGCGGCGCCCGGTGTGGCGGTTAACCAGATGAACCGGTTGACCCACTTGAACCAGTTGTATTACGCGGTGTTCGATCCGGAACCCCAGAAGTCCCGTTGGGACGGCAATCTCAAGCGTTACCGCCTGGATCTGGCCAACTCCGCCATCCTGGACAAGAACGGCAACAATGCCGTGGATACCACCACCGGTTTCTTCAAGCAAACCAGCCAGAGTTTCTGGAGCGCGGCGGTTGACGGCGACAAGGCGATTGAAGGCGGTGCGGCTTCACTGCTGGTGCCGGATAACCGCACCCAGTACACCTACATGGGCAGCCTGACCGCCAAGAACCAGGGGCTGACCAAGATCGACCTGAGCAGCAGCACCTTCAACTCGGCCGCCAAGCCGCTGGTAGGGCTGTCGACCGATAACGAATATTACAACCTGATGAACTGGTACCGCGGCTATATCATTCCCAGCCTGAAGGATGGTCTGGTGACTGTGGGTTCCGGGTCGCTGCTGCGTAACCGCATGGGCGCCGGCCTGCATTCCAAGCCGGTGCTGATCAACTACGGTTATGTGCCGAACTCGGACAGCACCCAGCCGGACAATCAGTACAACTATGTGTTCTTCAGCACCATGGAAGGCACGCTGCACGCAATTGAAGCCAAGACCGGTTTGGAGAAGTTTTCGTTCATCCCCGGTGAGAAGCTGTCGGTTCTGCCAACACTGTATGCCAACAGCTCGACGACCCTGCCTGAGTTCGGCATGGATTTGCCCTGGACGGTCTATCGCAAGGACGGCAATTTTGACAACCAGATCAACGGAACCAGTGATGCTGTCTATATCTATGGCGGCATGCGCATGGGCGGCAACAACTACTATGCCATGGATGTGACGAACCTGAATGCGCCCAAGCTGATGTGGGCGATTGATGGCGGCTCCTCCACGGACAGCAACCGTTTCTTGCGGATGGGCCAGACATGGTCGCAGCCGGTGCTCGCCAATATCAAGATCGGTAGCAGCGTCAAGACCGTCGTCATCTTCGGTGGCGGTTATGACCCTCGTCATGAGACGGCCGGTCAGATTTTCACGGGGGCTGATCTGGGTAACCAGCTGTACATCGTGGACGCGCTGGATGGCACCCTGTACTGGAGCGCCAGCGGCACGGCAGCGGATAATCCCTACAAGCTGGTCAACGAAATGACCTACAGCGTCGCCACCGCACCCAAGGTCGTTGACATGAACGGCGACGGCTTGTCCGATACGATCTACTTCGGTGATCTGGGCGGACAACTCTTCCGTGTCGACCTGGATAACGGCCAGCCAGCCGCCAGTATCGCCAAGCGTGTCCGGTTGGTCGCCAAGCTGGGCCAAACCGTGACGGCCGATGTGGCTAACCAGCGCCGTTTCTATGAACCGGCCACGGTGGCGCTGTTTGAAGACAAGGACAATATCAACAACGGCAACCCGTTTGCAGCGGTGGCCTTCGGTTCCGGTTATCGCAGCCACCCGCTGAACGAAAGCACCAAGGATCGGTTCTTCAGTATTCTGGACTTTGATGTGACACGTGCTGACTTGCTGTCGTTGCCTGAAACATCATCCAGCCTGCGCGCGCCGGTTACCGTGAGCGACCTGTCCAAGCTGGATCCCACGACCGGAGCCGGTGCGGACAAGAGCAAGCAAGGCTGGTACATTGAGTTCCCGGATAGTGGTGAAAAGAGTATGGCGCCAGGCCTGATCTTCAGTAACCAGCTGGTCTTCACCACCTATGTTCCGACGGTAGTGAATGGCACCAACAGCTGTACACCGGTGATTGGCCGCACCAAGCTGTATCGCCAGTGCATGCCTTATGGTGGTATCGGTGATACCTGCAGCTGGGAAGGGGATCGTGTACAGGATAACGTCATGATGGGTATCAGCGGTGAGCCCCAGTACGTATTCCAGGCAACAACCTCGGCCTCGGGTGCAACCGAACTGAAGGGTGGTCTGGTGTTGGGTGCGGCGCCTCCGATTCCTCTGGGCGATTACCGGATCTACTTCAAGTCCATGCATCGCTTCCGTGAGAAGAAAAAATAAGCAGTGATCCCAACCCGGGGCGGCCATGTGCCGCCCTTGGGCTTGAAGGGGTTGTCCCAGGCGAAGACCTTGCCTCAACGGATAGGATATTTCGGAGTCATCATGCTCATAACAAAACGCAATAGCGGCTTTACCCTGATCGAACTGATGGTGACGGTATTGGTGATTGCCATCCTGGCAGGCATCGCGATTCCAGCGTACCGCTCATATACCGTTCGGGGTAATCGCGGGGCCATGCAATCCGAGCTCATGCAAATTGCGGCAGGCATGGAGCGTTACCGGGCCCAGCAGCTTTCCTATACCGGCGCTACCTTGCCGATCGTCTATGGCGATACCTTCTATCCTCGCGGCGCACCGGCCGCCAACCGCTTGTATCAGTTGACGCTGGTGATGGCCGCCAATGGTTTGACCTGGACCATTGCCGCGACGCCCTTAAGCGCGCAAAAGAATGATGGCGCCATGATGATTGATAATCAGGGGCGTCGCTGCTGGAATCAGGCGAGTGATACGACCTGCACGCTGGGAGATGCGTCGCAAGTCTGGAGCGCCAAGGCCAAGCAGTAAGCGTTAATGTTTCAGGGGCAGGCAATGGGAAGTCCGTTGCTGCCCTCGTGTTTCCCGTCCTTGTCATCATCGCGCGATGTTCTGGCGCGTCCTCCCCGGTTCAGGATGATCTGTCTTGAATAGCGCGGATCCTTCTCTTCGCGGCAATACGTAAAGGTGCCGTTGCTGGCGTACGAAGCCCCGGTTTGCTCGAAGGTTACCTGGCTGCCGCCAAAGCCCCGCCACGAGATTCTGGATGGCGTGATGTTCAGCGGCGCGTAACTGATCAGGTCTTCGGCTGAATCAATCAGGTTGTTATGGTTGTTGTCGCGGAACATGATGATGCCGACATCCCACTTGCCGTCGCAGCTACGGGCATCCGAACTGCCGCAGAGATTAATGGCCGTGCGCTGCAGGGCCGCTTCACTCCGGGCCTTCAGCACCAGGGAATAGAGTTCGGTTGTTACCCGTTGCGCCTCAAGGCTTTTGAGCAGGTCGCGTGACCAGGGGACAGCGAAGGAGAAGATGAGCGCCGCAATAATCAGGACGATCAGGGTTTCAGGCAGGGTAAAGCCATGCATTTTCATAGAAAAATCCATTTATAGGTATCCCGATTCCGTTCGGGCGCGGTATTTTATTCGAAATAATTCAGGGGTCAACGGGGAATGAAGGTTCTGATTGTCGGCGGCGGCGTTATCGGTTTGATGACTGCCAGAGAGCTGATCAGGGAAGGCATTGACGTTGTGGTGGTCGAACGGGGACAGATCGGAAAAGAGGCATCATGGGCGGGCGGAGGCATCGTATCTCCTCTTTACCCATGGCGTTATTCGGCGGCGGTCACAGCCCTGTCAGGGATGGCACAGTCCCTGTATCCGGCGCTGGCCGAGGCATTGTGGCAGGAAAGCGGCATCAACCCGGAATACTATCCTTGCGGCATGCTGATGCTGGATCCGGATGACGAGGCGGCTGCTGTTGACTGGTCCCGGAACAATCATCGCGAGCACCGCTTGCTGGAATCGCAAGACTTGGCCGGCATGGGCTATCGGAGCCCCGGGTTCCGGCGCGGATTGTGGTTGCCCGGGATTGCCAATATCCGTAACCCGCGACTGATGGCGTCACTCAGGGCATCGCTGGTGGCGCACGGCGCTGAGTTCCGGGAGGCGGCGACAGTCGTCGGCTGGGACCGGGAGGCGGGTCGACTCGGTTCCGTGCGCCTGGCCTCCGGAGAGCGTCTCCATGCCGATGCGTTCATTCTGGCGGCCGGGGCATGGTCGGGGGGACTGCTGACGCAACTGGATATTCAATTGCCGGTGGAACCGGTTAAGGGGCAAATGCTGCTTTATCGCGCGGAACCGGGAGTATTGACGCACATTGCCTTGCATCAGGGGCATTATGTCATTCCGCGGATGGACGGTCACATCCTGTGCGGCTCAACGCTTGAACATACCGGGTTTCTGAAGGAAAGCACACCGGACGCCTTGGCGATGCTTTCCGGGGTTGCGGAAAGCCTGGTGCCTGCGCTGCGGGGCATGAAGCCGGTCGCCCATTGGGCCGGATTGCGTCCGGGAGCGCCGGACGGCATTCCGTTCATCGGCCGGGTCGAGCCCTATGACAATCTATGGATAAATACCGGGCAGTTCCGTAACGGTCTGGTGCTGGCGCCGGCATCAGCCCGACTATTGTCGGCCTTGATGACCGGCAGGCCTCCCGAAATTGACCCCAGCCCATATTCACCGTCCTTGCGTCGGATGGCCTAGCTCTCGCTGTCATCCGTGTCGGAACCATCATCCAGACCCAGCTTTTTCAGCCGGTAGCGGAGTGAGCGGAAGGTCATGCCCAGCTTGCGGGCGGCCGCCGTGCGGTTCCAGCGCGTTTCGTCCAGCGCTTTGAGGATCATGCTCTTTTCCACGGACATCAGGTAATCCTCCAGCGAGTTGCCCGCAGCGGAAGGGTCCAGGGCAGGAACGCTCAAAGGGGTGGGCGTGCCGGCGGCGGCATCATCATGGGACACCTCTTGCAACTGCAAGTGTTCCGGCAAAATGGTGTTGCCGTCGCAGAGAGTGAGCGCCCGCTCCAGGGTATTCTGCAACTCCCGCACGTTGCCGGGGAAAGGGTAGCTTTTCAGTGCTTCTTTCGCGGCGGCGTTCAGGGAGGGCTGTCGGATGCCCCAGTCCGCGCTCAAGCGGCCCAGAAAGGTTTCGGCCAGATAAATGATGTCGTTTCCACGCTCGCGCAGAGCCGGAATACGCACCTGGATCACATTAATCCGATAGAAAAGATCCTGCCGGAAGCGGCCGGCAGCCACTTCCGCCGCCAGATCCTTGTGCGTGGCGCTCAGGATGCGGACGTTGACCGGGATTTCCTTGGAGTGCCCGACCGGGCGAACCGTTTTTTCCTGAATGGTGCGCAGCAGTTTGACTTGCATGGCCAGCGGCAGATCAGCGACTTCATCCAGAAACAAGGTGCCTTCATGAGCGGCCTGGAATAATCCCTGCTTGTCTTCCGTAGCGCCGGTAAAGCTGCCTTTCTTGTGTCCGAAGAATTCGCTTTCCATCAGTTCTGACGGGATGGCGCCGCAATTGACCGGGATGAAGGGTTTGGCGGCCCGAGGCCCCCAATCATGAATCAGGCGCGCGACCACTTCCTTGCCGGTCCCGGATTCGCCGCTGATATAAACCGGCGCCTGGCTGCGCGCCAGCTTGCGAATGGTTTCCTTCAACTCCCGGATGGGCGCCGATTGTCCCAGTAATCGCGCATCTTCTTCCGTGGCGTTCGCCTGGCCGGCCGGGGTTGCCAGCTGGAGGGCGCTGCGGACCAGTTCGCGCAAGTGTCCAAGCTCCACCGGCTTGGAAACAAAGTCAAAGGCGCCGGCCTTGAGGGCGATCACGGCGGTTTCCATGCTGCCGTAAGCCGTGATTACCGCGACGGGTGTTTGCGGGTGATGCTTCTGGATATGCTGGACAAGGTCGATGCCGCTGCCGTCAGGTAGATTCATGTCCGTCAGGCATAGCGCAAAGCGATGCTTCTCCAGCAAGGCGTGCGCCTGCGAAACGGACTCGGCCAGGCAGCAGTCAATCTGCATCCGGTTCAAGGTGATTTCCAGCAACTCCCGAATGTCGGGTTCGTCATCAACAATCAGCGCCAGCGGGTTCATGGTCATATCAATCGGTCCGGATGTGAAAAGGATATGCGGAAACAGCCGCCGCTATCCACGGGAATATAATCAAGATGGGCCTGATTGGCCTCGCAAAGCTCACGCGAAATATAAAGGCCCAGCCCGGTTCCGGTTTTCTCGGTGGTATAAAAAGGCTCGAAGAGGTGCTTCTGCCGCTCCGGCAATACGCCAAGGCCGCCGTCGAGGATGTCCATGAAGGGCAGGTGGCTGATATGGTCCAGGCCGCAGACGATTTTGACGGTATGACACTGGTTGAGCAGTCCGTGATGAATGGCGTTCGACACCAGGTTGGTAGTCACCTGATACAGCTGTTGCGGGTCAAAGCGGACCTCCAGCGCCTCATCGCATGCGGTTTGAATATCAATGTCGGCATGGATGTGACGCATGTCTTCGATAAAAACAGCCAGCCACTCGGACAGACGGATTCGTTCGGGCAGGGATTTGTCGCGGCGTGAAAGCTGCAGGATGCTTTCAATAATGCCGTTAACCCGGACACAGTGCTGCTGGATGATCATCAGCAGGCGCTGATCCGGCCCCGTAATGGAGTTGGACTCCGCCAGCAACTGAGCGGCATGACTGATCGCGCCCAGCGGATTGCGCACTTCATGGGCAATGCTGGCGGTGAGACGCCCCAGTGAAGCCAGCTTCAATTGCTGCGCCTTTTGAATGGTCTGGGCGGTGTTTTCCATGAAAATAATGGTCAGGCTGGCCGGGTTTTGCTGGCCCAGGCTCATGAACGAGACGTGCATTTCCGGGTAGCCCGGCTGGTTCTTGAAGACCAGCGGTCTGGACATCTGGTGTAACTGCCAGGCCAGAAGGCCACTGTCCAGCAATGGGGAAATTTCTTTCAGGTTCACACCAACAAAAACGTTCTCCACACCAAGCAGCTGCCGTGAGGCGTTGTTCATCAGCAGCAGACGCCGTTCACTGCTGACAACCATGATGCCGGTATGCATCCGCTCGACAATCTGCTCGTTGAGCTTCTGCAGGTTGGCGATTTCCTCCGACCGCAGTTGCGCCAAGGCCTCCATTTGCCGGAAGCGCAGGCTGATCAGCTGACTGAATACCGCAACCGTGAAGAAACTGAGTCCCAGCAGCGACGATTGCGCCAGCGTTTGCAGACTCATCCGCTCCGCGTCATCCAGGACGGAGTAGACCTGCTCATAAAGCACGGAGACGGTGGCGACAGCGGCAATCAATGTGCCTTGCTTGCCGGGCAGAAGAATGTTTCCGGCAGTAACGATCACCAGGTACAACACGCTGAGCTGGGCCGACGGGCCGCCGCTGGCGTGCATGATCAGCGTGATCGCGAAAATGTCGATCAGGGTCAGCATGAAGCCCTGAAAGCGGGGTTCGGCGCGCAGCTTTCCGGTCAGCACCAGGCTGAGCGTACAGAGACCCAAATAGCAGACGGCGGCCAGCAAATAGAGTTTCGGGTTGGTGCCGCCCAGGATCGGGTTGTACGGAGAGACCGCGAACAGTGCGACCAACAGCGCGGAGAGCACCAGACGGTAATAGACATAGACCCTGAGCAATCGCCAGTCATTATCACCCTCGGAAAAGCTGGATCGCGTGCTCATGGTTGATCCTTGAGCCATGCGTCCCGATGAGCGGTGCAGCAAAAATAACGGCCCTGCCAGCAGGTGCAGTCCGGCTCGGCGACATGCACGCCGCAATAGCGGCAGGGATGCATGGGGGTGACGGCGGGTTCGTCCCGATGCGGGCCGGCGGGACTGCCCAAACGGCGGATAAAGGAAATGACCAGCCAAACCAGGCTTGCCAGCACAATCAATTTGAGCAAAGCGCCCATCTCGGCCTCTTGATCGGTCTTTTTCAGGGGGTCGCGCTAGTCTATCCTATGCGCTTTCCGCTGCAAGCCGGTAAATGGATATGTCTTTGTCGATCGCAATTGCCCAGCACAACTTCTGGGTCGGTGATATTGAAGCCAACGCCCGCAAGGCCGTCGAACTGGCTGAACAGGCGCGTGCGCAGGGGGCGGACATTATCCTTTTCCCCGAACTGGCGTTAACCGGTTATCCCCCCGAGGATCTGCTGCTGCGTCCCAGCCTGGAATTGCGGGTTCAGGAGGCGCTGGCGATTCTGGCGCAGGCGACCGGCATCCTGCTGGTAATCGGTTATCCGCGCCGGATTGACGGCAAGCTGTACAACATGGCCGGCGCCTGGCTGGACGGCCGCTGCCTGACGGAATACGCCAAGCGTCACCTGCCGAACTATCAGGTTTTCGACGAGAAGCGCTACTTTGAAGCCGGCGCCACCGCAGGCGTGTTTGAATATCGCGATGTCCGCATCGGGCTGACGGTCTGCGAAGACATCTGGCATCCCGACCCCATCGCGGATCTCGAACGCGCCAACGTCAGCCTGGTGCTCAACCTCAACGCCTCGCCCTTTCATGTCAACAAGCAGGCTGAACGGATACAGACGGTCGCCGCGCGTTGCCGTGAAACCGGTCTTCCGGTCCTCTACGCCAATCTGGTTGGCGGCCAGGATGAGCTGGTCTTTGATGGCGGCTCATTCGCCATGAATGCGGACGGCGGCCAGGCTGTTGTCCTGCCGCTGTTTGAAGAGGTGCTGCAACTGGTGGATTTTGATCCGGAACATGGCCGTTTCCGGGCGGGGCCTCATGCCGCGGAGCTGTCAGAGGAGGCGGCGGTATACCGCGCGCTGGTGTTGGGTGTTCGCGACTATGTCGGGAAAAGCGGTTTCCGTGGCGTGGTGCTGGGATTGTCAGGCGGCATAGATTCGGCGCTGGTGCTGGCCATTGCGGTGGATGCCCTGGGCGCGGACCGGGTGCAGGCGGTGATGATGCCGTACCACTACACGTCGCAGATGAGTCTGGAGGATGCCGCCCGGGAGGCCGCTATTCTGGGAGTCGGCTATTCAGTACTGGAAATTGCCCCGGCGGTAGAGTCGGTGCAACAGATCCTGGCGCCGGTATTTGTCGGCCTGGGCAAGGACAAGACCGAAGAGAACCTGCAGGCGCGCGCGCGCGGCATCTTGCTGATGGCCATTTCCAACAAGAAGGGGTGGCTGGTGCTGACTACCGGCAACAAGTCGGAGATGGCGGTTGGCTACGCCACGCTTTACGGAGACATGGCCGGCGGCTTCGATGTCCTGAAGGATGTCCCGAAAACCTTGGTATTCCGGCTGGCCGAATACCGCAATCAGCTGGAGGGGGCGGAGGTGATTCCGCAGCGGGTGATTGATCGCCCGCCATCGGCCGAACTGGCTCCTGATCAGAAAGACGAGGACAGCCTGCCGCCCTATCCGGTTCTGGATGCCATCCTGGAGCGGTATATTGAGCATGACTGGAGCGCCGAAGCGATTGTGGGTGACGGGTTTGATCGTGAGACCGTCTACCGGGTGCTGCGGATGGTGGATTTCAACGAATACAAGCGGCGTCAGGCGGCGATCGGTCCGCGCATCACGCGTCGCGGTTTCGGGCGCGACCGCCGCTATCCGTTGGTTAACGGCTGGAAGCCGGGACGCTGATCAGTCGCGGGAAAACCAGCCCAGGGCGCTGCGCTTGGGGCTGTGTTCCTTGGGGACGCGGATCACAACGGTGCCGGAAAGCTGGTCGTGCCAGGCCATGCCGCGGCCCTTCAGCTTGGCCCAGGCATAATTGCCGATAAAGCCCAGCATGAGGCTCAAGGCCGATGCCGCGGTATTGTGGAAGGGCAGGGACGCCAGTCCGCAAAACGCTGGGAGAATAACCGCGGCGGCGCATCGGCCGAAGGCGTCGTCCCAGCCCAGCAGGCTGCCATCAGGCCGCGTGACGCGAATGCGCCAGGTTTGCATTCCCAGTGTTTGCCCGGCTTTGCGCCAGAAGTATCCGTAGAAGCTCCAGGTCGTCAGAAGCATGGCCGGGAACAAGACGAAATGCCGGATGTGGGCGGGAAGCACGGTGGCCTGCTTGGTCGCGGCAACCTCAGATGGCGTCACGAAGCCGACAATCAGTCCGATCACGATGGCGTTTAGCGCCACAATCAGCAGGGCGTCGTATACGACGGCTGCCAGGCGGACCCGCATGCCGGCAAGCTCCGGGCGTGCAGGGGGAGTGGTCGTGACTGGCGTCAGGTCCGGAGATTGGTTTGAACGGGATTTTTTTGCCATGACGGGTTCCATGGTGCCGAAAACAGGAATCGAACCTGCGACCTACTGATTACGAATCAGTTGCTCTACCGACTGAGCTATTTCGGCATGACCGGAATGAGGGTGTGATTTTAGCGGCCGATGTACAAAAAACAAGTGTGTTGATCGGGCTATTTTGCTATATTTCGCGGCCTTGTTGTGTCTGGCTCTGACGAAGCGACTGTCAGGGTAGGCCAAAAGAATGGTCGTGTGTCGTTCCTGCTAGAGCCTCTTGGTGACGCAGGGGGGCGACATCCTGCTAACCACTCTTTTTTGAGGTTAATCATGAAAGCCGATATCCATCCGCGTTACGAAGAAATCACCGCGACCTGCTCCTGCGGTAACGTGATCCAGACCCGTTCGACCCTGGGCAAGAACATTCACCTGGACGTGTGCGGCAAGTGCCACCCGTTCTACACCGGCCAGCAAAAGGTGGTTGACACCGGCGGCCGTATTGACCGCTTCAAGCAGCGCTTCGGCGTTCGCGGCGCAGTCAAGAAGTAAGGCGGTGAGTGGTTGCTCCTCTGCGTTGAGGGCAACCATTCCCCCTGAAAGCAAAAACCCCGCATCTGCGGGGTTTTTGCTTTCAGGGGCTCTAGAAAATATCTTCAGGAGCGGCCTGCGCCGCGTCAGCCGGCGCGGCTCCGTCGGATGCCGGGGTGGTCCCGTCAGCCGATGGCGCGGTGCTGCTATCCGGGAGTCCGCCATTGTTGGCGGGTTGGGGGGCCGGGGCCATGCCTTCGGGAGGTTCAAGCCAGCGCTCTTCTATTCCGGACAGGGCTTGCTTCATGAAGCCGGTCCAGATGGGCAGGGCCGCATAGCCACCGTACTCCAGTCTGCCCAAGGGTGACGGATTGTCAAAGCCGACCCAGGCGATGGCAACCATGTGCGGATTGAAGCCAGCGAACCAGGCATCCTTGGCGTCATTGGTGGTGCCGGTTTTACCGGCAATATCGCTGCGGCCGAGGCTGAGTGCGCCCCGGCCGGTTCCATGCACAATCACGTCACGCAGGATGTTCGCCATTTGATACGCCGACTTCGCGCCCATCACGCGCTTGGCGACCGGAGTGAAGGGCCTGGTCTCGGGCGCCGCCGGGACCGCGGCATCGGCCGGGTTCGTGGTCGTGATGTGTGTCCCTTCACCGGTAATTTCGATCGGCGAGGTGCTCTGCGGGAGAGGGGCAGGCTTCTCGCAATCCCGGCAAATCCGCTCCGGGTTTGCAGTAAAAAGAACTTTGCCGTGCGAGTCTTCGATTCGTTCAATGAAATACGGGTTGATGCGATACCCGCCATTGGCAATGACCGAGTAGGCCGTCGCCATTTGCACCGGCAAAACCTGCGCCGTACCCAAAGCGAGGGTCAGGTTTTTCGGTAGTTGGGTATCGATGAAACCGAACCTGTCCAGATATGATCGCGCGCGATCGACACCGACAGCCTGCAGCAAGCGAACGGAAACCAGGTTGCGCGAAAGATACAGGGCGCGCCGCAAGGTAATGGGACCCATGAATTCGCCATCGGAGTTGCTGGGGGACCAGTTACCGATGGTTAACGGGGCATCATTGATGATGCTGTTGGGGGTATAGCCGCGCTCCAGCGCCAGGGTGTAGATAAAGGGCTTCAGGGTAGAGCCGGCCTGCCGCCAGCCTTGCAGGCTGCGGTTGAATTGACTCCGGCTGTAGTCGAATCCCCCGGCCAGCGCCTTGATGGCGCCGGATTCAGGGTCAACGGCGATCAATTGACCCTGTACAGCGGGAATCTGGGCCAGCGCCCAGCCATTTCCGGATTTACGAACGCGGATAATGTCATCGACATGCACAATCTGGCCGGCATTTGCAGGGTAAGCGCCAACGCTGTTGACGCCCTTGTAGGGTCTGGCCCACGACATGCCCTCCCAGTCAACCCGGACGGAAGTGCTGTCCTTTAATAGGGCAGTGAAGTTGCGCTTGCTGACGGCTGTGACCTTGGCGGGCTGGAGGCCGCCAGCCTCATAAAAGTCACTGAGCGGCTGCCCGTTGGCTTCCGGGCCTCTCCAGCCATGACGATGATCATAGGCGATCAGGCCGTCGATGACAGATTTGACGGCGGCATTCTGCATGTCAGCCTGGACAGTGGTGTAAATACGATACCCGGCGCCCTGGATATTTTCACCAAAGCGGGCAACCAGGGCGGCGCGGACCATTTCCGCAATCCACGGGCCGTAGACCTCGGTCGTCGCCGGGCGGAAATTCAGATTGGTTGGTTGCGCCAGCGCTTCCTGATACTGGGCCTCGGTGATGAATCCCAGATGCAGCATCCGGCCAAGAATCCAGTCACGCCGCTGCAGGGCGCGCTTGGGATTGACCACGGGGTTGTACTTGGAGGGAGCTTTCGGAAGCCCGGCAATCATCGCCATTTCGGCGATAGACAGTTGATTAACATTTTTACCGTAGTAAACTTCAGCGGCAGCGCCTATGCCGTAGGCCCGCTGGCCCAGAAAAATCTTGTTGACATATAAGGCCAGGATCTCCTGCTTGCTCAGCGCCTGCTCGATGTCGCGAGCCAGAAGGATTTCGGTGAACTTACGGCTGAATGTGCGTTTGGATGTCAGGAAGTAGTTTTTGGCTACTTGCATGGTGATGGTTGAACCGCCGGACTGGATTGACCCAGTCTGAAGAATGTCAACAAATGCCCGGCCAAGCCCTTTCAGGCTGATGCCCCCGTGCTTGAAAAAGTTGTCATCCTCGGCCGCCAGGAAGGCGTTAACGAACATGGGCGGAATTTCGGCATACTTCAGCGGACGGCTATGCTTCTCGCCAAATTCGCTGATCAGCTTTCCGTCACTGCTGTAGATCTGGAGCGGTGTTTCCAGTGCAATTTCGCGGAGTTGCGTAACGTTTGGCAGTTGTGGATTGAGATATAAATAGACGCCACTGCCCAATAGTATTAGGCTTAGCAAACCCGCAAACGTGGCTGCCAGAAGGGCAGGCATGTGGCTGGAGGAAGATTCGTGATGATTCATTGCAGATCAGGGAGTCCAGTCAGGCCGAGTGATAGACACAGAGCGATGGCGGATTATAGCCGCAAGAAGCACTTGTGCGGTAATTGCAGTCGTGTTAAGACTATTACTTAACGCTTTTAGGTATGAATGTGGTGTAAGTCCACATTTTCACTACAAAAATAAAAGGGAACCAATGCCGTGCTGCCCTTTCTGACGAAAAAGAACACCAGCCTACTCGGGCTGGACATAAGCTCTACCTCGGTAAAGCTTCTGGAGCTGAGTCTCCAGGGTGATCGTTACCGGGTGGAGAGCTATGGGGTCGAACCATTGCCGCAGAATGCGGTGGTGGAAAAGAACATTGCGGATGTCGAAGGTGTCGGTGAGGCAATCTCGCGCCTTGTGGCCAGAGCCCGGCCGCAGGGGAAGAATGCCGCTGTCGCTGTCGCTGGTTCTGCTGTGATCACCAAGACGATTGAAATGGACGCAGACTTGTCGGATGACGAGCGCGAATCCCAAATCCGTCTGGAGGCCGATCAGTACATTCCCTATCCTCTTGATGAAATCAATCTCGATTTCGAGGTCGTCGGCCCCTCGCCGGTGAACCCCGAGCGAGTCAGCGTTCTGCTGGCGGCATCACGCACGGAAAATATCGAATTGCGGGTTGATGCGTTGATCATTGCCAACCTGGTCGCGAAGGTGGTTGATGTCGAGGCTTACGCCATGGAGCGGGCCTTCGGTTTGATTGTGGATGGATTGCCCTGCGGACGTGAGGGTACGGTCGCCATTATCGATATCGGCGCCACCATGACGACCATGAACGTCATTAATGACGGCAAAATCATCTATACGCGTGAGCAGCTCTTCGGTGGACGGCAGTTGACCGAGGAAATCCAGCGCCGTTACGGCTTGTCATTTGAAGAGGCCGGTCGCCTCAAGAAAGAGGGCGGTCTGCCTGATGACTTCGAGCCCGAGGTGTTGCGCCCATTCAAGGAGGCAGTGGTTCAGCAGGTGACCCGCTCACTGCAGTTCTTCTTTTCGTCCAGTCAATTCAATGATGTGGATCATATCCTGCTTGCTGGCGGCACGGCTTCCATCCCGGGGCTGGCCCAAGTGGTTCAGGAAAAAATCGGAACCCCTGTTTCGGTCGCCAATCCGTTTGTCAATATGTCATTCGCCCCGCAAATCAGCGCTTCCGCCATCAGCAATGATGCGCCATCGCTGATGATTGCTTGCGGGCTGGCCTTGAGGAGCTTCGACTGATGGCCAAGATTAATTTATTGCCGTGGCGGCAGGAGCTTCGCAAGCAGCGCAAGCAGGAATTTCTGGCAATCAATATGGCGGTCGCCTTGATTGCGTTGGGTATTTTGTTGTTTCTTCACATGTTGGTCAGCTCTCAGTTGAGCGCCCAGGATGAAAGGAAAGCGTACATAAAATCTGAAATTGAGTTGCTGGACAAAAACATTGCCGAGATTGAAGAGCTGCAAAAGCGGAAGGATGAATTGCTTTCCCGCATGAAAGTGATTCAGGACCTGCAAGGGCGTAGGCCGGTGATTGTCCGTGTCTTTGATGAGATCGTTCGTGCGACTCCCGATAAGCTCTATCTGACTGCGCTTGAGAGAAAGGGGGATCAATTCCGGATTGAGGGGGTGGCGGAGAGTAATAATCAGGTAGCCACTTTTTTGAGAAATCTGAATGCCTCCGCCTGGTTCAAAAACCCTGTGCTGGATAAGGTGGCATCGACTGAAGACAAGGCTCCTGCTGGCAAGGCGGCGGCAAAGTCCGACAGGCCTAAAAATACATTTTCCCTGACCGTCGATCTTGAGGCCCCAGAGCCGGCCACTGATGGTGACAAGCAGGGAACTCCGGGTGCCGCAAATGCAACAAAGGGGGCTTCCAAATGAAAATCAAAGGGTTGGGAGCGTTGGGTTCTGATAATTCCAAAGCCGACTCCAAAAAGTTTGACTTGCAGGAGTTCGTAAACACACTGAATACCCTGGATCCTGAAAATATCGGTTCCTGGCCGCTCCTGGTTAAGATCCTCATCTATATCCTGGTGTTCATTCTGGTGCTGATCCTGGGGTATGTGTTTCATATTTCCGCAATGCGTGAAAACCTGGCGCATGGCGAGGAAGAGCAGGCGACGCTTTTGCAGGATTTTGAGCAGAAGGTTTTCAAGGCCAATAATCTGGATGTGTACAAGAAGCAGTTGAAGGATATGGAAGACTCCTTTGGGTCTCTGCTGCGTCAGTTGCCGCAGGATACTGAAGTCCCCGGCTTGCTTGAGGACATCACGCATACCGGTCTTGGAAGCGGACTGGACTTCGATGGTATTGAGTTGGGCACCGAGCAATCCAAAGAGTTCTACTCGGAGTTGCCTATCAATATCAAGGTTCATGGCGACTACCATGCCTTTGGCGCGTTTGTCAGCGGCGTTTCTTCATTGCCACGTATCGTGACATTGCATGACTTCGCTATTCGCCCGGTTCCAAGCAAACTGGCTGATACTGGCGCCCCTGTCTTGAGTATGCAGATTCAGGCCAAAACCTATCGTTATAAAGAAGCAACGGATGGATCTGCCGGTAAAAAGCCAAAGAATGCCGCAAAAGACGCGAAGGGAGGAGCCTGACCATGAAGACTTCAAGGCTTTTACTCGTCGTGTTGATGGGTGGCGTGTGCTTGACCGGGATGACGGGTTGTTCCTCCGGATTTGACGAGGTTCGTGCGCGGATGGATGCCATACGCAAGCAGCCTCGTGGCCGCGTAGAGCCGCCGCCGGAGTTTACGCCGATGCCATCCTTCACCTATGCGGCTCATCAGTTGAGGAGCCCCTTTATGCCTCCTGAAACCGCAGAAGAAATTGCGGTCAGGAATGACAAGAAAGTATTGCCTGATTTCTCCAGACCTCAGGAGTATCTGGAGAAATTCAGTCTTGAAGCGCTACGGATGCGAGGTACGCTTCAAAAGCCGGGCGGAGTGCTTTATGCCCTGGTCGAGGATAGTGACGGTGGTGTGCAGCGAGTCAAGGTTGGCAACTACATGGGCAAAAACCATGGCAAGATCGTCGATATTACTCAAAGTCAGATCAGTCTGGTTGAAATCGTTCCGGATGGTCGCGATGGTTGGGTCGAACGTCCTCGCAGTATGGTAATGGCGGATAAGTGAGCCGCACGGCCTGGAGAATGCAAATGATCAATCGGATCACAATGAACAATAACAAGGTTACTGGGAAGGGCTTCAAGATGCGCCGTCTGGTTCTGGGCTTGGGTTTAGTGTCGCTGATGCAGTTGGCCAATGCGGCTGACCGGATGCTCTTGAAACAGGTTGATTTCGTGACTCTTCCCGGAGACGAAATCGAAGTCAAACTCGGGTTTGACCATGCGCCGCCCCAACTTCAGTCGTATCAGATTGAGAAGCCCGCACGGTTGGTCTTCGACCTTCCGAATACAAAGAACGGACTTCCTTCCCGTTATTTGTCCCTCGGGAACGGTAATGCTCGCAGTCTTACGGTCGTGGACAACCAGGAGCGCACCCGCCTTGTCGTCAACTTGGGCGAGGTGACTGGTTATGTTTCCCGGGTGGAGGGAAACACGCTGGTTCTGCGCATCGGCAAGACCGAGACTGGAGCGCAGCCGGGTACGGCGGGTAATCGCGTTGTTGACACGGCTCCAGCCGCAACCACGACCGCTTCCGCGTCTGTTCAGCCTGTATCGTCCTCAGCCGATTCCCGCTCGACGGTTAAGTCCTCTTCCTCGACTCCCCGGATTGATGGGGTTGATTTCCGTCGGGGCGACCAAGGCGACGGCCAGATCATGATTGATCTGTCCCAGTCGACAATCCCGGTTGATGTTCAGCAGCAAGGCAACAAGATTATTGCCAAGTTTATTGGGGCCAAGCTGCCTGAAAGCCTCCGTCGTCGCCTGGATGTAGGGGATTTTGCAACGCCGGTTAAAGTCATCGAGGCCTACAACGAAGGCGCTAACGGCGTCATGGTCATACAGCCGCAAGGCGAGTTCGAGTATCTGGCTTATCAGGCAGATAATCGCATGACAATCAGCGTGAAGCCTGTTCTTAAGGAAGAGCGCCGCAGAAAGGAATTTACATATACGGGCGAAAAGCTGTCCCTGAATTTCCAAGATATTGAAGTTCGGTCCGTCCTTCAATTGATCGCGGATTTTACATCCCTGAACCTTGTCGCCAGCGATACTGTTTCTGGCCGTATCACTTTGCGCTTGCAAAACGTGCCTTGGGATCAAGCTCTGGATTTGATCCTGAAAACCAAGGGCTTGGATAAGAGAACGGTCGGTAATGTGATGCTGGTTGCTCCGGCTGATGAGATAGCCGCCCGTGAGCGTCTGGAGCTGGAAAGTCAGACTCAGACCGAGCAGATCGTTCCGCTGCGAACCGAGTATATTCAGGTCAATTATGCCAAAGCAGCCGATATGCAGGCTTTGATTGCTTCGGGATCAAGCGGCGGCAATGCTCAAGGGTCCAGCAACAGCTCGCTGTTAAGCCCCCGCGGTAGCGTCTCTGTTGACTCGCGTACCAATATGTTGGTTATTCAGGACACGGCCAAGAAAATTGACGAAGTCCGCGAGTTGATTGCCAAGCTCGATGTGCCCATCAAACAAGTGATGATTGAGGCGCGTATTGTGCTGGCTGATAGCAGCTTTGCGAAAGAGTTGGGTGTGCAGTGGGGCGTAGCCCATGACCGGTTCAACGCGAACAGCCGCTATATGGTTGGGGGGTCACGGACCACGCTGTCGGATTTGCGCGATGTCCAGATTGATCAACTGACGGGTACGCGCAAATACACCATTACGCAGCCTCAAGACTTGGCGGTTGACTTGGGGATTGATAAAGCAGGGTCCAGCTCCTTGGCCTTGGGTATCATGGACTCTGACAATATTGTTCTGGATCTTGAGCTGTCGGCGCTGCAATCGGATGGTCATGGTGAGGTCATTGCGACTCCGCGCGTGCTGACAGCAGACAAGCAGAAGGCCCGCGTAGCCACCGGTAAGCAGGTTCCCTATCAGGAGAAGACCTCCAGTGGCGCCACGTCTGTCAAGTTTGTGAATGCCGAGCTTTCCTTGGAAGTAACCCCAAGCATCACACCGGACGGTCGGGTGAACATGGAATTGTTGGTGAACAACGATAGCCTGGGCGAAGTCCTGTCTAACGGAGCGGTCACCATTAATACCAACCGCATCACAACGAACGTATTGGTTGATGATGGCCAGACGGTTGTTCTGGGAGGGATCTTCAAGGAGTCGTCGAACAAGGGTGTGACAAAGACGCCTGTTCTCGGTGATATTCCTTACTTGGGTCGTCTGTTCCGTCAGGATATCAAGCGAAATGACAAGGTCGAGCTGTTGATTTTTGTGACCCCGCGTTTGATGACGGATACGGTGGCCGGTAAGTAAGGTAGGGCTCGGCTTGCGCTCTGAAGGTAGTATCTTTCTGGTGGGTCCCATGGGGGCAGGGAAAACGACAATTGGTCGTTTCCTTGCTGACATGTTGAGTTGGCGTTTTATCGACAGCGACCACGAGATTGAATTAAAGACAGGCGCAAGTATTCCCTGGATCTTTGAAAAAGAAGGGGAAGACGGTTTTCGTCGCAGGGAAGAGGCGATGATTGCCGAGCTGACCCAGCAACGGAATGTTGTTCTGGCAACCGGTGGCGGGGCGGTTATGCGTCGCGCCAACCGCCTTGCCCTCCAATCCCGCGGCACTGTTGTTTATCTTTACACGCCCGTCGCCATGCAAATTGATCGTACGGCGCATGATCGTAATCGTCCGTTATTGCAAACCGCCAATCCCGAGGCACGCCTTCGAGAATTGTTTGATCTGCGGGACCCCTTGTATCGCGAAATTGCGGATCTGATTATTCCAACTACAGACGGATCGGCCCGCGAACTTGCCCAAAAAATTATGCAAACTCTGGGGCTGGCTCCGCTAAAATAGGCCACCGGCAATTTACGCAGATGATTGATCCCTCATGGAAACGCTTCATGTAGACCTTGGAAACCGAGGCTATCCGATTTTTATTGGTGAAAACTTACTTGAAAAGCCTGAGTGCCTGATTCCATTCATCACCGGAAATCAGGTTCTGGTTGTTTCCAATACCACTGTCGCGCCGCTTTATCTTGAAAAAGTCATTAAAAATCTGACAGATGCGGGCAAGCAGGTCATTACACATATTTTGCCTGACGGCGAGCAATTCAAGACACTGGAACAGGTTGAGGGAATTTTCACTTCGCTTCTCAAGGGGCGTTTCAACCGGGATTGCTCGATAGCGGCTTTGGGGGGAGGGGTTGTCGGGGATATGAGCGGTTTTGCCGCGGCATGCTACCAGCGAGGCGTCGATTTCGTTCAGATACCGACAACGTTGCTTTCCCAGGTAGACTCATCCGTTGGCGGGAAAACCGGCGTCAATCATGCGCTTGGCAAGAATATGATTGGAGCATTCAAGCAGCCCAAAGTGGTGCTGGCAGACGTGGGGGTGTTGGATACCCTGAATGCACGGGAGTTTTCTGCGGGACTGGCGGAAATCATCAAATACGGACTTATTCGCGACAATCATTTCATAGTCTGGCTGGAAACCAATATTGAAAAAATGATGATGCGTGATAAGGCCGTGGTAGCAGAGGCGGTGTCGCGCTCTTGTCGCAACAAGGCCGAGGTTGTGGCAGCAGACGAATTTGAGACGGATCAGCGCGCCTTGTTGAATCTGGGGCATACCTTTGGCCATGCGATTGAAACGTCGGAGGGCTACGGATCATGGTTGCACGGCGAGGCTGTCGCGACCGGGATGCTTATGGCGGCGGATTTATCATGGCGCAGCGGCTGGATTAGCCAAGAGGATGTTTTAAGGGTTCGCCGATTATTGCTACGCGCCGGATTGCCGGTAGTGCCGCCGGTACACATGACACCGGCACAGTTTCTTGAGTTAATGGCGGTCGATAAAAAGGTGCAGGCAGGCAAGTTACGACTGGTTCTGCTGAAAGCCTTGGGTGATGCCGTGATCACTGCAGATTTTTCTTGGGAGTTACTGCAGCAAACGTTGGCTGCCGGAAGTTCTTTGGGACAGGTGTCGCCATGACTGCGGCCGGCGTAAGTCGTGAATGGGGTACTGCTTTAGCGCTGGTTAGCCTGATGCTGATTCTGGATATGTCTGCGTTGGCCCTGAAAAGCCGCAAGGCAACGGAAGAGCCGGCTATCCAGGATGTTTTCATGAAGGACAAGCCCCAATTTACCCCTGACCTTGGGCAATTGCTTTCACTGGTTCCCCTAACGGATTATGTGGCGACTACGCCTGAAACTCATGGGCCGCAATATCGCACCGCCGATTGGCTGAAAGCCCAGGGAGGATTGGCCTGGACACTGCAAGTCATGCAGTCTGAAGATGAGAACGTCATCAAGGAGTATCTGGCCAAGCGCCCGGACCGTGAGCAGTTTGCATATTTTGCCCAGAAGATTGACGGCGGCATTGTTTATGTCGCGGTCTTCGGTAACTTTGTGACCCGTGAACTGGCCATGGGAGAAGCGGAAACGACCGATTTCGGGTTACAACAAGGCGTTCCCGCACCGATGAAGCTGGCTGATTATGTAGCCCAGGTTCCGATCCTGGAGCCAGCTATTGATGCACCTCCGCCACCGACCTATGGCGACGTGCCGGAAGTGGCGGCACCTGCGGATGCAGCCCCCGATACTGAGGGGGCTTCGACGGCGCCAGCAGATGGAACTTCACCTGCCCCTGCCCCCGGGCCGGTGCCCCGCCCCGGAACATTCGATCCGTTTTCAACGGCGCCTTGACAGTCAGGTCAGGCTTCGCATGAGGGGGCGAGCGCCCCCGCAAATGGATTTCCTGCTTTGTGAGTCTGAACATGCAGTCCTCAATTTGCCAACACTGCGGCCAAGCCATTGATGAGTGCGCGCACACGGGCAACAAGCCGGCGCGGCCCTCGCCCGCGCCTTTGGCTGCAGCGCAATTGGTAGAGACAGTGGATTATTATCTTGAGCAGGGAAATTGGGTTTTTACGGCCGACTATCATCGTAAACGCGGTTATTGTTGCGGGAATGGCTGTCGGCATTGCCCCTGGAAGGGCTCGCGCCGCGACTAGCGTCAGTCCTGTTCCGGGTGTATCCGGTTCCTGCCGCCATGCTTGGCTTCGTATAGGCAGCGATCAGCTTCGGCAACCAACTCCTTGATGGTGCGCGCCGTCTCCGGGATTACGCTGGCGACGCCGATACTGACCGTAATCAGGCGTGATGGCCATTCATGATTCATCACAACTTGCCTGAAGCGCTCCGCCAGAACCAGGGCGCCCTCCAGTGGGGTGTTGGGCAAAATTATCGCAAACTCTTCACCGCCATACCGAACGACGCAGTCAATGGTGCGGCTGTTCTGTAGCAGCAACAGGCTGAGTTGCTGAAGGACATGATCCCCGGCCGGATGACCGAACTCGTCATTGTATTCCTTGAAGCGATCGACATCGAGAATCATGACGGCCAGCGGGGTTTTCTGGCGGATGGCGCGGTCACACTCGTAATCCATGCGCTCGTCAAAAACACGGCGATTCTTCAAGCCGGTCAGGGCGTCGGTCGTGGCCAGCAGCGCCAGCTTGACGTTGGCGCTGGAGAGTTGTTTCTGGTGCTCAGCCAGCAATTGCTCCTGGTGTTTGCGCGAGGTGATGTCATGGAATATGGAGCGGATGGCCGTCAGCTTGCCGTTCTCGAACGAGAAGCTGTTGCTGCTTTCCACGATGATTTCGTGGCCGTTTCGGGTCTTCAGGATCAATTCCTGCCGGCTATGGCGGTGACCGGACAGGGCTTGTTTGAACAACAGCGCTGTCTGGCCCATGCTGACGGGATGAATGACATCGACCAGCGTCAGTTGCGGAAGGTCATCCACCTGATATTCCAGCGTTCGTAGCCAGGCGCGGTTTACATACAGAAAGTGGCCGTCCGGCGTAATGCTCTGCACCAGGTCATGGGTGCTGTCGAGGAATTCCCGAAAGCTGGCTTCGGGATTGTCGATAGGTTCGGGCTGGGGGATTGTTTCGCGTTCCCGGGCAGTGTACAGGAAGCCGGACAAGGTCTGGCTATGGGCATAAAGCGGGGTGATTTCCACGACTACCGGGATGGCTTCACCATCCTTGCGCAGGTAGTCGCACTCCAGGCGGTCGACGCCGCGAACGGCGGCGATGGCTGTCAGGCAGTCCAGGCCCGGTCTGATCGTGCGGCCCAACTCGTTGGCCATTTGGGTGGAGCGCTCCTGAATCTGGGCCAGATCATGCAGCAACAGGATGGTGGCGCGGTTGCACAATTCCGTCTCGGTATAGCCCAGATGATAGAGTGCGGAGGGATTGGCGAAGCGGATGACGCCGGCCAAGTCTGTGGCGACCGTCATGGTGGGCAAGGCTTCCAGGATCAGTGTTCCCCAGTCCGGTACAGCGCTGATTTCCGGTGCGGCGGCGGACAGGGAGGGAAGTAGCGGGCTTTCCATGATGATTCGCCAGTGGTGTGTTCTTGTTGTGAAGCAACGGGCCGTCGTTCAAGTTTGAACCACGGCGGTAAAATTTCCAGCCCCCCGCGATGAATTACCGTATTCGGCTCCTGAAATGGAAAAAGGCAGTTACAATAACGGCCTTTCGGATCCGCGAGTATCGTCATGACAGCCCTGAAGAATGACCGTTTCCTGCGTGCGCTTGCGCGTCAGCCCGTCGATGTCACCCCCGTCTGGATGATGCGCCAGGCCGGCCGCTATCTGCCGGAATATCGGGCGACCCGGCAAAAGGCGGGTGATTTCATGGCGCTGTGCAAGAATCACGATCTGGCCTGCGAAGTGACGCTGCAACCGCTGGAGCGCTATCCGCTGGACGCCGCGATCCTCTTTTCGGACATCCTCACCATTCCGGATGCAATGGGGCTGGGGCTGTATTTCGAAACCGGTGAAGGTCCGCGCTTCCGCAAGGTAGTGCGAACGGAGGCGGATGTCGCCGCCCTGCCGGTTCCGGATCCGGAGAGCGATCTGGATTATGTCATCCGTGCGGTTCGGACAATCCGGGGGGCGCTCAATGGCCGGGTGCCGCTGATCGGCTTTTCCGGAAGCCCGTGGACGCTGGCGACGTATATGGTGGAAGGCGGCGGCAGTCGTGATTTCCGCGCCGCCAAGACCATGCTTTATACCCAGCCGCAGTTGATGCATGCCTTGCTCGACAAGCTGGCGGATTCGGTGATTGCCTATCTCAACGCCCAGATCCTGGCGGGAGCCCAGGCCGTGCAGATTTTCGATAGTTGGGGTGGGGCGTTATCGGCGGCGGCCTATCAGGAGTTCTCGTTGGCCTACATGCGCAAGATCGTGCACGGGCTGATCCGCGAGCATGAGGGCCGCAAGGTGCCGGTGATCCTGTTTACCAAGGGTGGCGGCTTGTGGCTGGAAAGCATGGTGGACACCGGCGCGGACGCGCTGGGCCTGGACTGGACCATCGATATCGGTGTGGCGCGTCAGCGCGTAGGCGGCCGGGTGGCATTGCAGGGGAATATGGACCCCTCAGTCCTGTTTTCCTCACCCTCGCAGATCCGTCAGGAAGTGCAGCGCATTCTGGCGGCTTACGGCCATGGTGAGGGACATGTCTTCAATCTGGGACATGGCATTGACCAGCATGTGAATCCCGAGAATGCGGGCGCATTCATCGAGGCCGTGCACGAGTTCAGCGGCGCCTATCACGGCTGATATGGATCGTGGTCATGCATGAAGCGGCCGGGCATTAGCCCGGCCGTTTTACATTCAGCGTACGCTGAGATCGCCTTGACCGAGAATGGGAAATGGCAGCGGGGTCCGTGAATTGGCATAGTCATCATTTTCCAGCATGCGTTGCATGCCGATCATGATGCTGTAAGGGGCGGCGCGCTGGACATAATTATTCGCCCAGGCCGGGATGTTGCCGCCCGGATCGACGTAGCCTTCCGCTTCCACCTTGACGCGCTTCCCGGGTAACGGCGTGAAACGGACCGTCATGTCCTCGGCGGCCATGCGCACCAGATCAGGCTTGAGCGGAATGAAGCCCGGTTCGGCGCGGACGGTCATGACGATGTCGTTATGGCTACGGCTCTGCGGTTCAATGACTGCATGGAGGACAGCATCGCGTCCCGGGATTCCGTGCGGAGTACGATGACGGAAGTAAAGGTAGTATTCCGTGGCCGACACTTTCTTCAGCAGGCGCGACTCCAGCACTTCCCAATACCATTTCCGGTAGTTGTCGAAATCGAGCATGATCCGGGCATAGGACTCCATCGAGCCTTCCAGCGTCGCTTCGACCTTGAATGAACGGAAGCGTTTCTGGTCTTCCTGCTTGATCCAGGTGCGAATGTTGCGTTTGCGGTCGTTACGGACCTCTACCCAGGTATTGCCCAATTTTCCTTGCAGTTCCGCCATGTCATCGGCGTCGGCGCGGGCGGGGGAAGCCGGTAGCAAGAGTCCGAGGGAAAGCAGGGCGGCGAGCCAGAGTGGATGGACCATGACAGAACTCCTGTTCAGCTATTGTCGTTTTTGTGGTCGGATACGGATGGCGAATACGGCACGACCGTGCCAATCGCGGGGTGAAGTTAATCAGGTGCTGTGGTTAAACAATCGCCATCACGCGCCATCGGCGGGACAAATGACGTCAGTGTTCCTGGGCGGAACGAAGATGTTTCAGCCGGGATTTCAGGAGTGGACGCGACTCGCCGCCAGACCGGGAGACTCATCCCCCGTGTCGACAAGGCGGGTGAACTCGGCCAGGTAGCCCGCAATGAGGTCCGGGTGGCTGAGTTGAACCCAGTGTCCGGCGGCGACATTGCGCCGCCAGAGCTTGTGCGCCCAACCGGTCAGATCATCAAACAGGCCGGGCGTCACAAAGATGTCGTCGGTCGGCACGACCAGCTGTACCGGCACATCGGTCCAGCGGCCTTCGGGATGCAGCAGGCGCTTCAGGAAATTGGCCCGATACAGCTTGATGCCATGCAGACCGTCGCTGGCCTGGGTAGGGAATTGTTCCGCTTCCAGCGCGTGATTCAACTCGGCAATCCGCGCGGGCCATTTGTTGAACGCCAGACGCCAGGTCAGGCGTGGCAACAACGGCAGGTGGAAGGAGGCGATATACCAGGAATGCAGCAGCTGGTTGAGGACGCGCTGACGGCGGGCGTCGTCGTGAGGTTGGCGGAAGCTGCGCTGCATCCAGAACGCGGCATGATCCAGGCTGGGGCCGGAGATTGAGGTGAAAGAGGCGATGCAGCCTTGCAGGAGCGGCGTGGTCACCGCCTCCCAGCACTGGATGGAGCCCCAGTCATGTCCGGCCAGATGAACAGGATGATCAGGGCTGACCACGTCTATGACACAGGCCAGATCTTCCACCAGACAGGCCATCCGGTAATCACGGGTACGGGCGGGAATATCCGAGTTTCCGGCGCCGCGGACATCGGGAGCGACTACGTAGAACCGGCGCATCAGCCGCTCGGCGATACCGGTCCAGATCAGGCTGTTATCCGGAAAACCGTGCACCAGAACCAGGACAGGCCGTGAGCGATCCCCCCAGCAGCGGACATTCAGGCGTATCGGCCCGTTACGGACCTCAAGGCAGGAGCTGGATATGGGCATGGTCAAGGATCCCAACGATCCATTTTGAACTGGCGGATTACCGTGGTCAGGCGCGCGGTATAACGGCCGTGCTCACTGGTCAGCGGCTCCAGCGCCGGGGCCAGCGTTCGTCCGGATAACGGGCGTTTTTGCTGGCGTAGCTGTGCCCGGACGGTCCGGAAATTGGCGCCGGCGGGCTCGGTATTGATGGTCAGCACCCAGGCATGCATGTCTTCGGGCGCCAGGGTGCGATTGCCCGCCATGCAGCGGGGGGCGCAGGCCGGGGGGAAACGGGTTGGCTTGGGTTTGCGCCAGCCGTACTCCAGCCAGCCTTGCGCCAGCGCCAGAGAGGGCGGCACTACGTCCATGCGGCTGAGCAGGGCGTTGAAAAAGTTGCGGTCCCCGCGCTGGCGCGGTTCGAGCCCGTACTTTTCGGCATTCAGTTTCAGCCAGTTGAAGTCGTCCTCGGAAATGTCATCGCTGGACAGGTATTGCCGGGCAATCGCGTCCACCCGTTGGCGGTCGGCAAGTATTTCACGATTAAGGGTTTGCAGGCGCGCACCCATCGCCGCCCAAGGCGGCGGGGCGGGGCGGGCCTGGGCCGCAGCGGCGATCAGGCTGAGACCAACCGCCAGCAAGCGCGGCAGGAGGCGGGGTTTAGAGGTGGCGAGTGAAGAGTTGTTCGGTCGCATGGGCCAGTCGCAGATCATTTTCGTGGACTCCCCCCAAGTCGCGGGTATACCAGCAGACCCGGATGAAACCCCAACCAATCGTGATTTCCGGGTGGTGCTGTACGGCTTCGGCCAGCTCCGCCAAGCGCGCGGCCAGTCGGGCGGCCGCAGCGAAATCCGGGGTTTCCCATTGCCGAAACAGGCGGTCGATGCCGGTCGAGCGATCCAACCGCCAATGCGGCAAAGACAGGCATTGGTGTTCCAGCAGAGCCGCCTGATAAAGTCCGGACGGCGACCAGGGAGCAAGTTCCGGCAGGGTCAGATGCAGTTCTGCGCTTTTTTCCACGCATCAATTTCTGTTTGCGAGCCGAAGACCTGGTCAACCACGCCCAGACCATCAACCTTGCGTTGTTCGTAGCCCTTGCCGGGAATGGTCATGTCGGTGACCAGGGTCACCAGCATCGCCTTCATCCGTTCCGGTTGGTAGACCTCTTGACGATGCTGGACGATATAGGAAAAGTCACCGCGGCGTACCACGAAAAACCCGTAATAAATGGTATTGTCCAGCGCATCTTTGGGGAGGCTTTCCGGCTTCATGGTCATGCTGACGATGGCCAGCAAACCTTCACCCACGTCCGAGTTCACGGTGTCCTTGAACAGGACTTTCCGTTCCAGGATGGTTTTTTCCTTGTCGAGCACATCGCTGAGGTAATAGCTCAGCACCATGTCATTCAGCGTCCGGTCATTCGCGAACGAGGGCGGACGGACGACGGGATGCGCAATCAGGTTCAGGTAATCGATCCGGAAGAAGCGGTTCTTGCTGTCCCAGATATTGAGGCTGCCGCCGTAGGGCTCGCATTGCTCGGTCAGTTCGAGCTTGCCTTGCAGCGCCTGGCTGCTCAGATTGAAAGAATACGCACCGCCGGGGGCATGGTAGGCGGCCTGAGTCTGGGGATAGGGACCATTCGATGCACAGCCGGCCAGTCCGGCCAGGGCGAGACAAGCAGCTGCGAGCCTTCCGCGAATCATTGTTTTCTCCTCAGTTCAGGTCGTGACGCACGCCGGCAAGTCCTACGATTCCAGTTCGGTCCAGCGTTCGAGCAAGTGTAACAGTTCTTCTTCTATTTCCGCCAAGCGCCGGCTGGCGGTTGCGGCGCCATCCGGATCCTTGACATAGATGTCCGGATTATCCAGACGCGCCTGCAGATCGGCTTGTTCGGCCTCCAGCGCTTCGCAGCGCGCAGGCAGGGCCGTTAGTTCGCGCTGCTCATTGTAGCTCAATTTCTTTTTGGGAATAGCGGGTTTTTCCCGGATTTCCGGGACTTCGGTCACAGGCGCATTCTTCACGGGAGCCTTGCCGGTAATGGCGGCGGGCGCCCGGCCCTCGGTCTGGCGCAACCAATCAGTATAACCGCCAACAAACTCTTCGACGCGGCCGTTGCCCATGAACGCCCAGGAGCCGGTGACGACATTGTCGACAAAGGCGCGGTCGTGGCTGATCAGCAGCAGCGTGCCCTGATAGGCGTCCAGCTTGTCTTCCAGCAGTTCCAGTGTTTCGATGTCGAGGTCGTTGGTGGGTTCGTCCATGACCAGCAGGTTGGACGGACGGCTGAACAGCCGCGCCAGCAGCACCCGGTTGCGCTCGCCGCCGGACAGGGCCTTGACCGGTGTCCGGGCGCGTTGTGGCGTGAACAGGAAGTCCTGCAAGTAGCTGAGTGCGTGCTTGCGCTCGCCGTTGATATCGATGAAGTCGGAGCCGCCGGCAATGTTGTCCAGCACCGATTTTTCTTCATCCAGCTGGTTGCGCAGCTGGTCAAAGTAGGCGACTTCGAGCTTGGTGCCGCGCTTGATCTGCCCGGCGGCGGCCGGGTCCTCGCCCAGGATGACCCGGATCAGGCTGGTCTTGCCGACGCCGTTTTCGCCCAGCAGTGCAATCTTGTCGCCGCGCATGACAGTGGCGTTGAAGCCCCGGACCAGTTCACGGTCGCCGGCCTTGACCGTCAGGTCGTGAATGTCGAGCACCAGCTTGCCGGACTTCTCGGCTTCCTGGATGCTGATGCTGGCGTTGCCGACGCGCTCCCGGCGCTCGGCGCGTTCCCGGCGCAGTTCGATCAGGGCGCGCACCCGGCCTTCGTTGCGGGTGCGGCGCGCCTTGATGCCCTGACGGATCCAGACTTCTTCCTCGGCCAGTTTCTTATCGAAGAGGGCGTTCTGCTTGGCTTCGGCTTCCAGCAGTTGCGGCTTTTCGGCCATGTATTGTGAGTAACTGCCGGTAAAACTGCGCAAACGGCCGCGATCGAGTTCGACCACGCGGGTGCTGACGCGGTCGAGGAAGGCGCGGTCGTGGCTGATGAAGACGACGGTGCCGTTGTAGTTACCCATGAAGTTTTCCAGCCACTGGATGCTGGTGACATCCAGGTGGTTGGTGGGTTCGTCCAGCAGCAGGATGTCCGGTTGCTGCACCAGCGCCTGCGCCAGCAGCACGCGGCGCTTGCGGCCGCCGGACAGGCTGTCGAGCGGGGCGTCGCCATCCAGCTCCATGCGGCTGAGCACTTCCTCGACACGCTGTTGCAGCGACCAGCTGTCGTGGTCGGCCATGTCGGACTGGATGGCCAGCAGTTTGTCGCAGGCGTCGGCATCGCCCAGTTCGCAGGCGTGACTGAGGTGGTGATATTGCTGCAACAGTTTGGCCGGTTCGCCAAGCCCGCTGGCAACGATATCGAAAACATCGCCTTCCAGCCCCTTCGGCACTTCCTGCGGCATGGTGGCGATGGTCAGGCCCTGCTGGCGCGAGACTTCGCCCGAATCCGGCTGCAATTCGCCGAACAGGATCTTCATCAGCGTCGACTTGCCTTCGCCGTTGCGGCCGAGGATACAGAGCCGCTCGCCGCGCTCCAGGCTGAAGTCGGCCTTGTCGAGCAACAAGGGGCCGCCAAAGCCAAGGGAAACGGAACGGAGGGTCAGCAGGGCCATGAGAGGATTACCGGGGGTGAAAGAGGGCGACATAGTAGCAAAATCCCGGCGGCAAACGGCAGGGGAATTGCAGGACGGCAGGCGGATGCAGCCGTTATACTGCTGTTTGAACGGGAAATTGATGAGGATGACACCGCATGTCCACCGAGCGTCTGGACGATCTGGAAATCAAGATGGCCTTCCAGGAGGAGCTGGTCGAGGCCCTGAACGGCGTCGTGGGGCGCCAGCAGCAGGAAATCGAGTTGTTGCAGCAGCAGGTCCGTTACCTTTACCGGCAAATCCGCGACCTGCGGCCGGTGGACGAGGCCGCTCCCGCGCCCGAGGACGAAGTTCCGCCCCATTATTGATGCCTTGACTGTCAGGAGTCTGGAAACGCATGCACGCCGAGCTGTTCCTGCAGGATCTCGCCATGATCATGATGGTGGCGGGACTGGTGACTGTCCTGTTCCACCGCCTGAAGCTGCCGGTGGTGCCCGGTTACATCCTGGCGGGCCTGATCATCGGCCCGCACACGCCGCCGTTTGCCCTGATCCATGACCTGCAGACCATCCACACGCTGGCCGAATTGGGCGTGGTCTTCCTACTGTTTTCGCTGGGGCTGGAGTTCAACCTGAAGAAGCTGGGGCGGGTGGGGGCGGCGGCACTGGTGGCGGCCACGCTGGAAACCTCGCTGATGATCTGGGTGGGCTACCAGATCGGCCGCTATTTCGGCTGGCAGACCATGGATGCGGTGTTCCTCGGTGCGATGATGGCCATTTCCTCGACCACGGTGATCGTCAAGACCCTGGGCGAACTGGGGCTGAAGAACCAGAAATTCGCCCATTACATTTTCGGAATGCTGATTGTCGAAGATATCCTGGCGATTGCCATTCTGGCCCTGTTGTCCGGCGTGGCAAGTTCGGGCGGCATCAGCTTCGGCTCGGTGGCGCAGACGCTGGCGGAACTGGCGCTGTTCATGATCGTGACGCTGGTGGTGGGTATCCTGGCGGTGCCGCGGCTGCTGGCGTATGTGGCGTCCTTCCGCAGTCAGGAAACGCTGCTGGTGGCGGTACTGGGTTTGTGTTTCGGCTTCTGCCTGCTGGTGACGAAACTGCATTACAGCATGGCGCTGGGTGCGTTCCTGATGGGAGCGATCATTGCCGAGTCGCGGCAGTTGCGCCAGATCGAGCGGCTTGTGGAACCGCTGCGCGACATGTTCAGCGCCATTTTCTTCGTGGCGGTGGGGCTGCTGCTGAATCCGCAGGTGCTGATTGACTACGCCGTGCCGGTGCTGGTGATCACGCTGGCGGTGATTGCGGGCAAGGTGGCGGGCGCCAGCTTCGGATTACTGCTGGCCGGGCAGAACGGTTCGACGGCGCTGCGCGCCGGTTTCGGGCTGGCGCAGATTGGTGAGTTCTCCTTCATTATCGCCAGTCTGGGCGTCAGCCTGAAAGTGACCAGCGATTTCCTGTTTCCGATCGCGGTGGCGGTATCCACGCTGACGGCCTTTTTCGGGCCGTGGCTGATGAAGAGCGCCGATCCGCTGTCGCGCCTTCTGGGACAATGGATGCCGCGCCGGGTAGTCGGGGTGTGGGAAGCCTATGATGTCTGGCTGCAAAGCCTGAGCCCGCAAAACGAGGATGAGGTGCTGCTGGCGAAGATGATCCGCCGCATCCTGGTGCACGCCTTCGTCAATCTGGCGCTGGTGATCGCGATCTTTGTGTCGGCGGCGGCGTTCTTTGACGGCGTGAAGGTGTATCTGCCGCAATTGATCCGCCATGAGGGGCTGGAAATGGCGGCGGTGTGGGCGGGCGCGCTGTTCCTGTCGCTGCCGTTCCTGATTGCGGCCTACCGCAAGCTGAAGGCGCTGAGCATGCTGCTGGCGGAAATGGGCGTGAAGCCGGAAGTCGCGGGGCAATACACGGTGCAGGCGCGCAAGGTGGTGTCGGAACTGATTCCGATCGTGGCGATGCTGGTGATGGTGCTGCTGGTGGCGGCGCTCAGCGCCAGCATCCTGCCGCCCGCGCCCTTGCTGGTGGGCGTGCTGGTGGGCATGGGGCTGCTGCTGCCCTTGCTGTGGAAGCGTTTCGTGCGGTTGCACTCGCGCTTGCAGATTGCGTTGATGGAGACGCTGGAGGAAGAGGGCGGGGAGTAAATGAACCGGCCTGACAGGTTTCCGTCAGGCCGGGACAGGCTCAGGAACGCTGCTTCGGCACCCAGGCCCACAGCATTTCACAGCGGATCGGCTCGTTGCCGGTTTCGTCGGTGACGATCACCGGCACCAGCACTTCCCCCTTCGGCTCGCTCTGGATGCGGGCGATGTCTTCCGGCTTCAGGTGCGCCACGGCCACCATGTCGCCTTGCGAACGCTTCAGGTATTCCACCTTCAGGCTCTTGATCAGCGGCAGCTTGTCGTCCGGCAGGTTGATGCCGACGCAGAAGCCGGTGGCGGTTTCGGCCAGCAGCGCCATGGCGGCGGCGTGCACGTTCTTGATGTGGTTCTGCACCTTGCGGCGGTTGCGGATGCTGACCACCACGCGCTCGGGCGTCAGTTCCTCATAGACCAGCCCGGCGGTGCCGACCAGCGGCACCACATTGCCGAAAATCTTGGAAATGGCCTTGGCGCGGATATTGGCGGGAAGCCACTGGGTGGCGTTGACAAGCTTCTGGACCTGGTTGGCCATGACGGATTCCTCGGGAGTGGGTTGACGGACCGAGTCTGGCTCAGTCCTTGAAGTTATTGAATTGCAGCGGAATGCCGAATGACTGTCCGCGCAGCAAATTCATCACGGCCTGCAGGGTGTCCTTCTTCTTGTCGGTAACACGCACTTTGTCGCCCTGAATACTGGCCTGCGCCTTGATCCCGGATTCCTTGATTGCTTTGGCAATCTTCTTGGCGGTGTCGCTGTCCAGACCGTCCTTCAGCTTGATGATCTGGTGCATTTCCTTGCCGGATGCGGTCATCTTCTGCGGGTCCAGGCATTGCGGGTCGATCTTGCGCTTCAGCATGTGATTTTCGAAGATGGCGAAGACCTGTTCCACCTGGAAATCCGACTCGCCGGTCAGCTTCACTTCCTTGGTCTTTTCATTCAGCTCCACCTTGACGTTCGAGCCGCGGAAATCGAAACGGGTGGCGATTTCCTTGGTGGTGTTGCCCACCGCATGGTTCACTTCAAACATTTCCAGTTCGGAAACAACATCAAAAGAAGGCATAATCCACCTCGCCAGCACAATTTGGCGCGAAGTCTAGCACGCAGAGGAAACCCCCGAAATGGCCTTGCAATACCGCATCATCCCCGTCACGCCCTATGAACAGAACTGCACGCTGCTGTGGTGCGATGAAACGATGGAAGGCGCGCTGGTTGACGCCGGAGGCGATATTCCCAAGCTGCGGGCGGCGGTGGAAAAGGCCGGGGTGAAGCTGGTGAAGCTGTTGGTGACGCACGGTCATCTCGATCATGTCGGCGGCGTGCTGGCGTTGGCGGAAGAACTGGCGCTGCCAATCGAAGGCCCGCAGCGCGAGGAGAAATTCTGGCTGGACATGCTGCCACAGCAGGCAATGATGTTCCGCTTCCCGCCCGCCCGCGCCTTCGAACCGACGCGCTGGCTGGAAGACGGCGATACCGTCACCGTCGGCAAGCTGGAATTCGAGGTGCGTTACTGTCCCGGCCATACGCCGGGGCATATTGTCTTCATCAATCATGCGGCGAAGCTGGCGATGGTGGGCGATGTACTGTTTGCCGGTTCCATCGGCCGCACCGATTTCCCGCGCGGTGACTACGACACCCTGATCCAGTCCATTCGCGGTCGGCTGTTCACCTTGGGCGACGATTACCGCTTCATTCCGGGGCACGGCCCGATGTCCACCTTCGGTCAGGAAAAGGCGACCAATCCGTTTGTCGGCGGCCGTTTCGGCTGATGTCCCTATATGAGAAGACGCGGCGGGGCTTGATTTTGGTCAGGTCGGGCCAACCCGCGCCGGACGGTGCAAAAACGCGGACTGGAGGGCGTGACAACCGAGCAACACTCGGATTAAGCTCGGTAACAATCCCTCATTATTCTGATCGGGCCGGCGGGATTTCCGGCCCCTGAAAACAAGATCGGAACCGCGCCGCGACGGCTGACGGTTCCGAGCGGAGCCGCGCCTTCATGACCCAGCAACTCGCTTTTGCCACCGATCCGCATTTTCACCATCCCTCGTTCCATCGTCAGGTGGATTATCCGCTCAGTTGGCAGGCGCGTCTGTTCAACCTGGCCACCAAGCTGACGGTGAAGCCGGTGCTGCAATACGCCGCCGTCACCAACAACACCATGAATGTGGTGAACCAGATTTACCGGCTGACCAGCCCGTTCACGACGCATGTCCCTGATTTTGTGAAAATTACCCCGGTGTCTTTTGAACACTGCTACGGCGAGTGGGTGCGCTCCGGCAAGCGGCTGAAGGAAGAGAAGGTCATCTATTACCTGCATGGCGGCGGCTACTTCTTTTCCTCCATCGAGCAACATCGCCCACTGACCTGGCGGCTGTCGCGGGCGTTGCACCGGCCGGTGTTCGCCATCAACTACCGCAAGGCGCCGGACTGGCAATTCCACCATTGGCTGGATGATGCCGTGACCGGCTACACCTATCTGCTCGACATGGGTTTCAAGCCGGAAAACATCATCGTCTCCGGCGATTCGGCAGGCGGCAACCTGACGCTGATCCTGATGCAGGCGCTGAAGTTCTCCGGCATTTCGCTGCCGGCGGGCTGCATCTGCATTTCGCCGTGGACGGATATTGCCTGTGAAGGCGATTCGATGCATACCAACCGCGATCATGATCCGTTGTTCGCGGCGTCGGCGGTCGAGGCGCTGGGGCAGCACTATGCGAAGGGAGCCTCCACCTGGCATCCGTGGGTGTCGCCGGTGAATTCCGACCTGACCGGGCTGCCGCCGTTGTTGCTGATGGTGGGCAGTACGGAGGTGTTGCGCGATGATGCCCTGCGCCTGGCCGACCGCGCCCGCGCGTCCGGCGTGCCGGTGGTGTATGAGGAGTGGGCGGCGATGCCGCATGTCTTTCCGCTGTTCGCCTTCTTCCTTCCGGAAGGGCGGCGCGCCTACAAGCACATTGCGCGCTTTGTCCACGATCTGGAGAAGTTCCAGGCCGGCGGTTACGCCGATCACTGAGTTCCCGCCCGCCGTTTATCCTCCCGCCGACAGCGCCAGAAGGCGCTCGTAGGCGACGTAATGCCCTACCATGTCCGCCAGCCCCTGTGTCAGCTCCTCGAAGCTGACCGGCGGGCTCGGGTCGGAGAGGTGGCGGATCACCGCGAACACCCCGCCATTGATGAAGATATAGCTCATCGCCGGAATGTTGCGCATGCGCATGTTCTCCGGGTGATGCATCAGGTGGTTCATCACCAGTTCCGACAAAATCTTCACGATCGGGTCCAGATAGCCCTTGATGTCGACCCGGATCGCCTGCCGCGCGCATTTCAGGTAGCGCTCGTCATCCTTGCGCAGGAAGTTGCTGAACTGCCCGAGCAGGGTATGCACCGCTTCGGTAATGTCCATGCGCATCAGCTGCGGCAGCAGCGGCTGGATCATCGCCACCACATCCGTGACCATGCGCTGGTTCATGGCTTCGTAGATCGCCTGCTTGTTGCTGAAGTATTCATAAAGCGAACCGACGCTGATGCCGGCGCGCTCGGCGATATGGCGGGTGGTGGTGCCGGTGATGCCCAATTCGGCGACACATATGAATCCCGCCTCGACGATGGCGTCGACGGTAGCGCGGGAGCGTTGCTGGCGGGGCTTTCTGGGCATGACGGTTTCCGAATTGAATCCGAACAATGGTTCGGATTAATGTGTCATCAATGGATGTAACAGTCAATGGTAGATGACACGATAATCCCCACCCGATTCCACCGGAGCCGCGCCCCATGAACACGACCGTCACCCCGACCGCCGCCAAACCCCGCAAGCTGGCCGGAGCCACCGTCGGCATTCCGCCCCGCCAGATGGAATTCCGCCGCCTGGAAGCGGGATCGCGGTATTTCTACGACAACAATCCGACCGCCACCCTGTTTTTCGCGCTGTTGTCGGCCATCTTTCCGCCCGGTGAGCTGTTCTTCATGGACACCGTGCGCCATTACCGCGACCGCGTCACCGATCCGGTGCTGAAGGCGAAGATTTCCGGTTTCATCGGCCAGGAAGCGATTCACACCCGCGAGCATGAACGCCTGAATGAATTGCTGAAGGCGCGCGGTTTTGATGTGATGGTGGCGCAGAAGGGCGTCGCCGCCGGACTGAAGCTGCTGGAAAAGCTGTCGCCCAGCCAGCAACTGGCCTGCACCACCTTCATGGAGCATTTCACCGCCCTGCTGGGCGAACAGTTGCTGAATGACGAAAACTTCCGCAGCAAGGCCGATCCGGAAATGATCGGGCTGTGGCAGTGGCATGCGTTGGAGGAGCTGGAGCACAAGGCGGTGGCATACGAGGTTTACGAACTGATCGGCAACAGCCGCCTGGAGCGTTGGCTGAGTTATCCGCTGGTGGCGGGCGCGCTGCTGCCGCCGATCCTGGGCAGCTGGCTGTGGATGGTGGCGAAGGACGGGCAGTTGCTGAACTGGAAGGAAAACCGTCGCGGCCTGCAGTTGCTGCTGGGCCGTAACGGTTTTGTGACGCGCATCCTGCCGCGCATGGGACTGTTCGCGCGCAAGGATTTCCATCCGGACCGCCATCACACCGCCGAACTGGAGAAAGTATGGCGCGAGAAACTGTTCGGCGCGCAGGGCATGCTTAATGCCGAACTGCGCAACCGCGAGGCGCTGGCCGTCTGAGCAGCCTCAGTCGCGTTCGCGCGGCTCCAGATGCGTCAGGATGTGGGTGTTGGGCAGGACGTTGGCGATTTCCGCTTCGACCGCGTCGAGCAGGTCGTGACCCTGTTGCACCGACCAGTCGCCCGGCACCTGCACATGCACGGTGATGAACTTGCTGGCGCCGGACTGGCGGGTGCGCAGTTCCGAATAGCGCGCGCCCTGGTCATGGTAGCTGTCGAGGATGCGGCGGATGGCGGCCAGTTCTTCCGACGGCAGGGCGGTGTCCATCAGCCCGGTCACCGAGCGGTACATCAGGTGCATGCCGGTCCAGACGATGTTGGCGGCGACCAGCAGCGCGATCACCGGGTCGAGGATGTACCAGCCGGTCGCGGCCACCAGCGCCACGGCGATCAGCACGCCGGCGGAGGTCCAGACATCGGTCATCAGGTGGTGCGCGTCCGCCTCCAGCGTGATGGAATGATATTGCTTGCCTGCCTTGAACAGCACCCGGGACACCCACAGGTTCACCAGTGAGGCGCCGACCGAGATCGCCATGCCCAGGCCGACCTGCTCGATGGGTTTGGGGTCGAACAGGCGCGGGAAGGCCGTCCAGGCAATGCCCGCCGCCGCCACCAGAATCAGCAGTCCCTCCAGCGCGCTGGAAAAGTATTCCGCCTTGGTGTGGCCGTAGGCGTGGTCGTCATCGGGCGGCTGGGCCGCGACATGCAGCATCGCCAGCGCCATGATCGCCGCCGCCAGGTTCACCAGCGACTCCAGCGCATCGGACAGCAGACCGACCGAGCCGGTGAGGGCGTAGGCCACCATTTTCAGGCCGAGGGTGATCAGGGCGGCGGCGATGGACAACCAGGCAAAGCGGGTCAGTGAGGGAGGCGTCATGACTGAGGCGGCGCTCGGGTGGAAGAGTGACGCGAATGCTAGCACATCCGCCTTAACACTGGCTTAGGCGAGCGGCCGGCTCGCGCGGATTTCGGCAAGTCCTTCATCCAGACGGCGGACCGGCTGGTATCCCAGATCGCGGCGGATGCGGTCCAGCCGGTAACGGCGGGGCAGGGCAATAAAGTCCAGCTGAAAGCGCGAGAGGGGCGGTGTACTTTGCAGCGCCAGCAGACGCCACAGACTCTCGACCAACGGCGCCAGCGGCTTCACCAGCGCGGCGGGCAGGCTGGCTTCCGGCGGCGTCAGGCCATGCGCTTCCATCAGCGCCCCGAGGAATTCCCGCGCCGTCGAGGGCTGGTCATCGGTCACAAAATAGATGCCCTTGTGCAGCCCCCGGTTCATGGCCAGCCTGATGGCTTCCACCACATTGTCCACATGGACGTGCTCCATGGGCGCATGGCCGTGGTCAACCCAGACGAATTGCCCCTTGCGTACTTTCTCCAGCAAGGTATCAAGCTGGCTTTCACCTGCGCCCCAGATGAAGGTGGGCCGCAGGATGATCAGCGTGGTTGGCCCGGCATGGGACAGCAAGGACTGCTCGGCCAGCTTCTTGGCCTTGCCGTACAGGGAATTGGGTTCCAGCGGATAAGGGGTGGACTCATCGATGTCCAGCAGCGGACGGCTGTCTTGCAACACCGATTCGGAACTTAGATAGATGAAGCGCTTGACGCGGCGGTCGCAGGCGAATTGGTACAGCTGCAGGCTGGCTTCAAGGATGTCGTGACGAAAGGTCCGCCAGCGTCCCCAGACATCAATCGGCGCGGCGGCGTGAACCAGGATGTCCTGGCGATCCAGCGCCTTTTCCCAGCGCGGGATATCGCTCAACGAACCGCGAACCGGTGTGGCCCCCAGTGAGGCCAACCGGGTATCGCTGTCAGTCGTGCGCGACAGCGCGGTCACCTGATGGCCTTCTTCCGTTAACCGCCGGATCAGCCGTTGCCCGAGAAAGCCGCTGCCGCCGGTGACAAAGATACGCATGCCTGCTCTCCGGAAGTCATCAGCCTCAAGCTTGTGCGGGGGCGGTGACAGGGAAAAATTCGGCCAGCCACTTCTTGATGCGGGTGGAGCACTCGTGGGGGCGCTCCGCCAGCGACAGGTGGCCGGTGGCGGGAATGACTTCGAGGCGATGGCCCTGAATCGCGGTCGCGGCTTGCTTCAGGGTTTCCAGGGGGTAGAGCGAGTCATCTTCGCCGGCGATGACCAGCACCGGCACGTCCAGCTTGCCCAGCGCCGGCAGTAGTGACGGGCGTTCCAGCAACACGGACCGGATCGCGGCATGCAGCCCGGGGTTCTCGAAGGTATCCTCCTGGCCGAGGAAGTTCTTCAGGACTTCGGGATGACGCAACGCGGTCGAGGGTGAGAAAAAAGCCTTGGCGATGCCTTGCCGGAAGATTTTCAGACCCGGAATGAAGCGGGACATGGCGACAATGAGCCGGGTGCGCCACCGGGGGGAGGGGTCGGCGCCGAACGGAGTATTGGCCAGGATCAAGCCCTTGACCCGATGGCCGGAGTTGCTCATGGCATGGGTAATGGCGACCAGGCCGCCCCAGGACGTGCCGACGGCGACGGCGGCCGGCACATTCAGTTCGCGCAGCACCTCCTCTTGAGCCTGGGCGCACAGATCCAGCGTCAGCCGGTCGGGGCTGCCGTGGCTGCGGCCGTGCCCGGGACCGTCCAGCATGATCATCGGGTTTGGCAGCCACTCGGTCAGGCCAAGATACAGGGAGTGATCGAAGAAAATGGACGGCCAGAGGATCAGGGGCATACCCACGCCCTCCCGGCGCCGGACAAAGAGGTGTCCCGCTGATGTTTCGACATGCTGGACTCGCCAGGACGCAGGGCGGTGCATGATGTCTCCTGATGAAAAATCGCCGTGCTCGGCGCGATCTTCTTGTTGTAAAACTTCGCGACTCCGACGTTTGTAACGATGCGGGGCGTGTCACGAATGGTGTGTGCTGAATCAGGCGATAATGACCCAGCCTATTACTGTTTACAATGGGACGACGGCGCGATGGCTTCGGGCCGGATGTTTTTTTTCAGGTAATAGGCTAAACTTTACACTGTAAAGACAATTCATGGTGTTCCGATGACCAGTAGCCTCGCCATTCCCGAACCGCGCCCGCCATATCATCATGGCGATCTGGCGCGTGCGTTGTTGCAGGCCGCTGGTGAATTGATAGAGGAAGAAGGGCTGGAGTCTTTCACCCTGCGCGCCTGCGCCCGTCGGGCAGGCGTTTCGCATGCCGCGCCCGCCCACCATTTCCGCGACCGGGCCGGTTTGCTCTCGGCCTATGCCGCCAGCGTCTTTCAGGACATGACGGTGCAAGGGCGGGCCCGGATTGCCGCCGCCGGCGCCAATCCTTATGCGCGATTGAAAGCTGTGGGCCTGTCCTACATCGATTTCGCCATTCAGCGACCCGGCGCGTTTCGCCTGATTTTCCGCTGTGAGGTTCTCGACAAGACCAACCCGGTTCTGAAAGAGGCCGGGGATGAGTGCTTTGCCCTGTTATCCGATGTGGTCGGCAGCCTGACCCCGCCGGACCGCCAGAGTCAGGTGTTCCTCTACAGCATGCTGGCCTGGAGCGTGGTTCATGGCTTCGCCCATTTGTGGCTGGAGGGCAACTTCACCCAGGTCTTCTGTCATCACAGCAACGAGCCCGATGTCCAGGCGGATATCCTGGCCAACCGTATTCTGGACCTGATGAAGCCCGCATTCGGCAAGTCCTGACACACGACCGATACAGCCTGACGGGACATGTTGGCGGCTGATATGGCAAAATGCCGCCCTTGTCGTGTTTCCCCGTCCAATGAGGCATCCTATGCGTACCGTATGGCCCGCCCTTGCTGTCAGCGCCGCCCTGCTGGTGGGTTGCTCCGCCCCGCAAATCCAGCCGCCGCCCAATAGCCCGCTGCCTTTTGTCATGCCGGCGGTGAACCCCTCGGTGATCAATCTGCCGATCTCCCTGGATCTGGAGGCCTTGCGCGCCGAAGTGCTGCGAACTTCGCCCAAGCCGCTCTCCTATGCGACGACGACCCAGCCGATCGGCATCGGCAATGCCGATATCCAGCACAAGGTTTTCCTCAAGGACCTCAAGCTCTCGGTCACCGGCAACCAGTTTCAGGCGACCACGCAACTCGATTTTTCGCTGGACTCCAATATCCGCGCCGCCGGCCTGAATCTGGGCGGAGTCAGTTGCGGGATCAATGGTGAGGAAATGCCGCGCATTGAGTTCACCTTGCCCGGCAAGTTGTACTGGACGCAGGGCGGTGATCTGGCCCTGCAATCAGACCCCTGGCAGCTCAAGTGGCTGAAACCCTGCAACATCACCAAACTCAATCTGCCGGTCGAGAAGATCCTCAACCTGCCGATTGTGCGCGACAAGGTGCAGACGCTGGTCACGGCCGCCATTACCGACAACCTGAAGCAGTTCGGTCTGAAGGCCATGCTGGGCAAGGCGTGGCCCACGCTGAATGAGCCAAGGGAGTTGCAAAAGAATGTCTGGCTGTTGTTGCAGCCGGAATCAGTCGGGCTGGCTGACATCAAGGGTAACGGCCGCCTGGTGACAACGGCGGTCAGCGTCCAGGCCCGCCCCCAGATCGTGACCGGCGACAAGCCGCGCCTGCCCTTGCCGCCGCAACCGCAACCGCAGCGTTTGACATCCACGCCCGATACCTTCTTTATCGCCCTGCGCGGCGATATCGGGCTGGATACCGCCAATGCCCTGTTGAATGAAAAACTGGTTGGCAAACCGTTTGATGCCGGTGGACGGGAAGTCCTGATCGAAAGCCTGCGCTTCTATGGCAGCGGCGACAAGGCCGTGCTTGGCTTGAAGCTGCAAAAGCCCATCGCTGCCGAAGTCTATCTGTTGGGCAAGCCGGTGCTGGATACCGATACCAATGAGATGCGGCTGGAGGATGTCACTTTCGAATTGTCCACCAGCAGCTTTCTGGCGCGCAGCGCCAACTGGATGCTGCATGGCACATTCCGTGATGCCATCCAGGAAAAGGCGCGTTTCAATTTCGACAAGGATCTGGCGGATGTGCTGAAGGATTTCCGCGACTACCGTCAGGACTTGGGCTATGGCATGAACCTGCGCCTGCAGGTGGCCAGCGTCAAACCCCAGGGAGTGTTCTTCACGCCCACGGAGTTGAAGGCGCTGGTGCTGGTGGATGGGAAACTGGGTATTGATTCCGGTAAGCCGGCGATCCCTGTCGCTCCTCCGGCGGCGTTGCCTGCCGCTGCGGCTCCGGCCATCAAGCCGGTCGCTGTCTCCAATTGAGCCGGCGGCCGGTCACGGCCGTCGTGGTTCAGTCTTCTTCGGCAGATGCGGGTTCGGGGTTGAAGTCATTACCCCGGCCCAGCGGTATCCGGTAATCCTCGCTGGCCCAGCCCCCCAGATCGATCAGCTTGCAACGCTCGCAACAGAACGGGCGATACGGGTTGTCGGTCCAGCGCGAAGGCTTGCCGCATTGGGGGCAGGGAAAGCCGGTCGGCCTTGGGGATTCAGCCATGATTCAGCTCCGCCGCCAGTTCCAGATACTTCTGGTGCAGGTCGTCCAGTTGCAGATAGAGGTCGTCGGGCGCGCCATGGTTGACGACAATATCATCGGACCGGCGCAGCCGTTCTGATCGCGGCATCTGGGCGGCGATGATGCTGGCGATCTGGGTCTCGCTCACGCCGTCCCGAGAGGATGCCCGGGCTTTCTGCGCGGATTCGTCGGCATCAATGACGACCGTGCGTTGGCAGAAATCCGCTTGACCGGTCTCGAACAGGAGAGGGGAGACCAGCAAAACATAGGGCGAGGTCGCGGCTTGCAGATGGAGCAGGATGCGAGCGCGGATGGCCGGGTGGGTGATGGCTTCCAGAACAGATCGTTCGGCCGGATCGGCAAACACCCGCGCCCGCAGCGCCGCGCGGTTCAGCGAGCCGTCGGCCTGCAGGACCTCCACGCCAAAATGGGCGGCAATCGCGGCCAGCGCCGGTTCGCCGGGCTCCACGATCTCGCGCGCCACCCGGTCGGCATCGACCACATCAATTCCTTTCTCCGCCAGATAGTCACTGGCCAGTGTCTTGCCGCTGCCGATGCCGCCGGTCAAACCGATAATCAGCATGAGTCAGTGCTTCCAGGTTCCCAGATACCAGGTGATGATTTCCGGGCCGCCGAGCAGGGCGATGAAGCCGGCGATGGCCAGATAGGGCCCGAAAGCGAAGGGCAGGTTCTGCTTGCGGATGGCCAGGTAAGCGCCGCCGATAATGGAGCCGACCAGCGAGGACATCAGGATGATCAGCGGTAGCTGCATGGGCCCAAGCCAGGCCCCCAGCGCCGCCAGCAGCTTGAAGTCGCCATAACCCATACCTTCCTTGCCGGTCGCCAGTTTGAAGGCCCAGTAGACGCTCCATAGCGACAGGTAGCCGAATGCCGCGCCCAGCACCGCTTGGTCCAGATTGACAATGAGGCCGTGATAATTGACCAGCAGTCCGGCCCAAAGCAAGGGCAGGGTCATTACGTCAGGCAGCAGCTGCGTGTCGAAGTCGATCATGGTCAGCGCCACCAGACACCAGGTCAGTGCGAGCGCCGCCAACATCTTGCCGGTGGGGCCGAATACGGCGAAAACCAGCAGCGAGAGCAGGGCGGTGGCCAGTTCCACCAGCGGGTAACGGGCGGAAATCGATGTTCCGCAGCCTCGGCATCGTCCTCGCAACGCCAGCCAGCTGATCACCGGGATGTTCTCCACGGCGGTAATGGCGTGGCCGCATTTCGGACACCGGGAAGGAGGCGTCATCAGGTTGAAGCGGGGAGTCTCGGGAGTAGGCAACTCCAGAACTTCACAGGCTTGCCGCCGCCATTCCCGGTCAAGCATGACCGGGAGGCGATAGATGACAACATTCAGGAAACTGCCGATGCAGAGCCCCAGCAGAAAAACGAGGCCCCCTGCAAGCAGGGGGCTGGCGGCCATGAGTTCGGGCATGAGCGGAATTACACCACGGAACCCATCTGGAAGATTGGCAGGTACATGGCGATAACCAGGCCGCCGACCAGAACGCCGAGGATGGCCATGATCAGCGGTTCCATCATGGAAGTCAGGCCGTCAACCGCGTTGTCGACTTCATTTTCGAAGTAGGTCGCGACTTTTTCCAGCATGGAGTCCAGGGCGCCGGACTCTTCACCGATGGCCACCATCTGCAACGCCATGGAGGGGAAGATACCGGTCTGCCTCATGGCGAACCCGAGTTGTTGGCCGGTGGCGACATCGTCGCGAATCTTGAGGATGGCGTCTTTGTAAACCACATTGCCGGCAGCCCCTGCGCAAGCCACCAAGGCGTCAATCAGCGGCACACCGGCGGCAAAGGTCGTGGCCAGGGTCCGGGAGAAGCGGGCAACCGTGGATTTATAGGCCAGATCACCAACAATGGGCATTTTCAGCAGCATCCGGTCCAGCATGTCATTGAAGGCAGGTATCCGTTTCTTGGCCTCAAAGAACGCACCAAAGCCGCCGACGACAATGATCAGTGCGACAAACCAGTAATTCTGCATCCACTTGGACATGTTCACCACCATCTGGGTGAAGGCGGGCAGTTCGGCACCGAAGCCTTCGAACAGGCTCTGGAACACGGGCACCACCTTCAGCAGCAGGATCACGGTGACGATCACGGCGACGATGATAACCGTAATGGGGTATTTCAGCGCTTTCTTGATCTTCTGCTTCAGCAGTTCGCTCTTTTCCTTGTACTGGGCGACGCGGTCCAGCATGGTTTCCAGCGCACCGGACTGTTCGCCGGAGTTAACCAGGTTACAGAACAGTTCATCGAACAGCAGCGGGTATTTGCGCAATGCGGCGGCAAAGGTGCTGCCGCCCTCAACTTCATTCTTGATGCCCAGCACCACGGTGCGCATGGACTCGTTATCAAGGCCTTCCGCCACGATTTCGAAGGACTGCACCAGTGGAACCCCGGCTTTCATCATGGTTGCCAGCTGCCGGGTAAAAATCGCGATATCCATCGGGGTGATTTTCTTGGCCCGTTTGAACCCGACGGCGGCGCTCTTTTTATGGATTTTTTCAACAGTGATGCCTTGCTTGCGCAACTGGGCCTTGGCCAGGGCGATATTCTTGCCCGAAATCTCGCCTTTTGTTTTTTGACCGCGCTTATCCTTGCCTTGGTAGGCGAAGTTCAGCATGGTTTCCGGTTTGTTAGCTGCCATTTTCGGTCACACTCGGTTAATCGACACCGGTTACCCGGTTGATTTCAGTCAGGCTGGTGACGCCAGCCATTGCTTTTTTTAATCCGGAACGGCGAAGGTCCGGGAATCCTTCCGCCTTGGAGGCCTCGGCGATCTGGATGGAGTTACCTTCTTCCATGATGATCCGGGCAATCTTCGGCGTTACTTTCATGACTTCGTAAATGCCGACCCGGCCTTTATAGCCGTCCCGGCACTGGTCGCATCCGACCGGCTCATAGATGGTAAAACCGGTGGCGAGGTCTTCGTCGGTAAAGCCCATTTCCAGCAAGCTGGCGCGGGGGACATCCATCGGCTTTTTGCAGGCGCTGCAGAGGCGACGGGCCAGGCGCTGGGCGATGACCAGGTTGACGGATGTGGCGATGTTGAACGAAGGGACGCCCATGTTGCGCAGGCGGGTCAGGGTTTCCGGGGCGCTGTTGGTGTGCAGGGTGGACATCACCATGTGACCGGTCTGGGCGGCCTTGACCGCAATCTCGGCGGTTTCGAGATCCCGGATTTCACCGATCATGATGATTTCCGGATCCTGACGCAGGAAGGCTTTCAGGGCCGAAGCGAAAGTGAGGCCCACTTTCGGGTTCACGTTGACTTGATTGATGCCTTCAAGGTTGATTTCGACCGGATCCTCGGCGGTGGAGATGTTGTTTTCCACGGTATTGAGGATATTGAGACCGGTGTAGAGCGACACGGTCTTGCCGGAACCGGTGGGGCCGGTGATCAGCAACATGCCCTGCGGCTTGTCCAATGCGCCCATGAACAGGGCCTTTTGGTCTGGCTCATAACCCAGCATGTCAATGCCCAGCGAGGCGCTGGAGGGGTCAAGGATACGCAAGCAGAGCTTCTCGCCGAACAGGGTGGGCATCGAGTTGACCCGGAAGTCGATGGCCCGTGTCTTGGAGAGCTTCAGCTTGATACGGCCGTCCTGCGGTACCCGGCGTTCGGAAATGTCCATCTGCGACATGACCTTCAGTCGCGCTGACAGCTTGGTGGAGAGCTGCACGGGCGGGCGGGTGATCTCGCGCAGCACGCCATCGACCCGGAAACGGATGCGGTAGGACTTTTCGTAGGGTTCGAAGTGCAAGTCGGACGCCCCCATCTTGATGGCGTCGAGCAGGATCTTGTTGATGTATTTGACGATGGGGGCGTCATCCTCGGCCGAGGAGGAGCCGCCATCCTTGGCGGCGGAATCCTCTTCGCCGCCGGAGATGTCCAGGTTCTCCAGGTCGTCATCCAGCCCCTGGAAGGCGGCGTTGCTGTTGCCTTCCATGATGCGTTCGATCAGCTTCAGCAGCCGGTCTTCCTCGGCGACGATGGTTTCGACCGTCATGCCGGTATTGAACCGGATGGCGTCTATGGCGTCGAGCCGGGTCGGGTCGCTCATGGCGACGAAAATGCGCTTGCCGCGTTTGAAAATGGGCAAGGCATTGTATTTCTTGATGATTTTTTCGTCGAGGATGTCCTTGGGGATCACCTCGGGGTCCAGCAGTTCGAGATCGATCAGCGGGTCGCCGAACTCGTCGGCCATGGTCCAGGCCACCTGGGCGGGCTTGGCCAGCTTGTTATTGACGAGATAGGTGACGAGCGAGGCCTGTTCCCGTTGCGATTCGGTCAGTGCTTTCTGCATGGCGTTGGCATCGACTACGCCCTCCATGACCAGGCGCTTGGCCAAGCCTCCAAAGGATGTGGTGGGTGCGGACGGTGACACTGCCATGCTGGTACCTGCTGCCGTTGTTGTATTTCTTGGTGAGGAAACAATGCTAAGATTCTGGAATATAAATCAAATCCGGCATATACGCCAAGCATCGCACCTTTAATTTCACGGAGGGGCGCTTGGAGTAATGCCTGCATTGTAGACGGAATTGCTCACAGACAAGGAGTGCAGTGTTGTGATTATGCGGAATGGCTCCCTTTTTCGGGGGATTTTGATCGGCTGGCTGGGTATTTGCGGGTCATTGGCGGCTTGCGAGCCCGCTGTAGCAACCGGGACGGACAAGGTCAACATCAACACGGCCGATGCGGCCACGCTGGCGTCAAAACTGAAGGGAGTGGGTCAGGCCAAGGCGGAGGCGATTGTCCGCTGGCGGTCTGAAAAAGGGAAATTCACCAACTTGCAGCAGCTGGATGCGGTCAAGGGGTTCGGCCCGGCGCTGATCGACAGCAACCGGGACCGGATTGCCTTCTAGGAACTAGGCAGCCTGCTGACCGAAATCGGGCATGGCTTCATCGAGTCCCTGGGCGCGCTTGCGGGCTTCTTCAGCCAGGTTGGCGTCCAGTTTCTCGAAAGCGCGCGGCGCGTACTTGCGCGCCAGCGCGTTCAGGCGGTCTTCCACGAACTTTGGCAGCGGAATGCCCAGCGGATTTGATTCCTTGAGGTCTTCCGAGCTGATGACGCGCGTACCCATGATGTAGTCGAACCAGGGCTTGGTCACGCACCAGTTGGCGTCCTGGTTGGTGTTCATGTGGTGGTCGTAGTGCCAGGGAATCTTCTTCTTGCCCCATTCCGTATCCAGGTGGGACTGGCTGTGGACATGCCAGTAATTCCACGCGCAATACCAAGTGGTCAGGGTAAAGAAGGGGGCAACCGGAAAAACCACGCCGGTGGCGGCGCACAGCTTGAGCAGCGCGGCGACCTCGGCCTTGGCGTCGGGGCTGTTGTTGAAATCGGCGTACAGGTCGTCATCGCGGTATTTCTGCAGCCGTACCCGGCGATGATGGCTCCAGTGTCGTTTCATGAACGGTTCGGAAATGGACTTGCGCCCGCCCTCCGGTTTCGGGACGCCGTGCAGGGCGTATTTGTGCAGATACCATTCCGTCGCGTTCGAGGCGAGCAGGCCAATGGGAATACCAATCATAACTTCACCTGTGTGGCTATACTTGCGGGAAACCAGACATTCCGGTGTCGCCGTCATCCAGGTACGTTCGTACTGGATTCAGCATAGCACTGGCTGTCAACCTGACTTGACATTTTGTGCCAAAAACGGGAGTTCCCCTCTGTGGTAATCCCCGGGAGACGTCATGTTTCATCCTGATGCCGTTCGCGCCGTCATGCCGATGTTCGATCCGGATCAGGCATGGCCCGTTGCCGGTCCGGCGGACGATTACAGCCGCTATTATGCGTTGGACGAAGAGCGGAGGCAGGTTGGACTGACGCATGCGGGCGGCTGGCTTGAAGCTGCCGGCTACCGGATACTGGTGCATTATTTCCGGCCCGAGCGCTGTCGCGGCACGCTGTTTATCGTGCATGGCTATCTGGAGCATAGCGGCCTCTACCCGCAATTGCTGCCGTATATTCTGTCGCTGGGCTATGCCGTGGTGCTGCATGATCTTCCGGGGCACGGCCTGTCGAGCGGGGTGCGGGCGGGCATCCGGGATTTCAGCGAATACCAGATCATCCTTGACCGGCTGATGGCGCGGGTGGCGACGTCAGCGCCCCGGCCCTGGCTGGGCATGGGGCAAAGCACGGGCGGCGGCATCCTGATGGAACATGTCTTGCAGTCCTTGCAGGATGGACGTCCGCCCGCGTTTGAGCGGTTGTTCCTGCTGGCGCCGCTGGTGTTGCCGACACCGTTCCAGTGGTGGCAGATACGGGGGGCGTTCTGGCTGGTGGGGGCGCTGCGCACGGCCATGCCGCGCAATTTCCGCCGTAATACCAGTGACGACAGTTTTCTGGACTTTGTGCGGCGGCAGGATCCCCTGCAGTCCCACTGGATGCCGGTAGGGTGGATCAATGCCCTGCGGCGATGGGTGCCGCACCTGCACCGTTTTCCGGCAACCGATTTCCCGGTCTGGCTGGTGCAGGGGGATCGGGACTCCACCGTCAACAGCCGTTATAACCGGCGGTTCATCCGCAGCCGCTTCCGGGTGGTGGTCAGCCTGCAACTGCGGGAGGCGTCGCACCAACTGGCGAATGAACGTCAGGACATCCGTGCGCCCGTTGACGCCTTGTTGACGGATTTCCTGCAACAATCACCCGCTTAAATGCTTCACAGTCCGCCGCTGATTCGGTAAAAGTGGCGAATCCATGCTTTTTAGCCGCGTATCTTCCAGGGAGAATTCAAAGAATGGCCCATAACTGGCGTTTTATCCGTTACGGCGGTTTTGACCAGGTGTTCATTGACCGGGTCGAGGATCTGGAGAATTTGCCGGAGCTGGACCAGAAACTTTGGGCGGCATTGGCCTGCCCGACCCGTGGGTTGGAGATGGACAGCCGGACGCTGGACTATATTGATACCGACAAGGATGGCCGCATCCGCGCTCCGGAGTTGCTGGAGGCGGTGCGCTGGTCTTTGTCACTGTTGAAAGACAAGTCGGTGCTGTTGTCCGGCAACGGCCTGCCGCTGCTGGCGATTGACGCCGGAACCGAGGCCGGCCGCAAGCTGGTGACCGGGGCGGGGGAGTTGTTGTCCCGTTTGGGGCGGGGTGAGGCCACGTCCGTCACCGTCGCCGATACCGAAGATCTGGCCAAGGTATTTCCCCCGGCCATGCCCAACGGCGACGGCATCGTGCCTGCCGCCATGGCGACGGAACCCGGTCTGGCCGAGGCGATTACCGATATTCTGGCCTGCACCGGCTCCGAAACCGATCGCAGTGGCGACCCCGGCGTAACCGAGGCGCTGATCCGCCAATTCTTTACCGATCTGGCGCTGGTGACGGACTGGCAGCGGGCGAAGGTCAGCGAGCCGCTGGCGGACGCTACCCCGGCCGCCTGTGAGGCGCTGCTGGCGGTCGAGGCCAAGATTGATGACTATTTTTCCCGCACCCAACTGGCCGGGTTTGACCAGCGTGCACAATCGGCGCTGAACGGCAGCGAGGATGATTTCGCCCGTCTGGGTGCGCAAGCGCTGACCTTGAGCAGTGAGGACATGGCGCGCCTACCGTTGTCGCTGATCGCCCCGGATCAGCCGCTGAACCTGTTGTCGGGCGTGAATCCCGCCTGGCGCGACCGGTTGGCCGCGTTCAAGGTATTGGTGGCGGACCCGTTGACGGGCATGAACCTGCATTCGCTTGACGCTGCTGCCTGGTCCGCGATCAAGCAGCGTTTTGGCGCTTACCGGGACTGGCAGGCCGCCAAGCCGGCCGTGCCGCAGGCCGCCCTGGCCGAGGAACGGCTGGCCGCCCTGTCAGCCCCGGGTGTGATGGATGCGCTGCTGGAACTGGTGACCGCCGATCTGGCGGTCGCGGACGCCGCAGACAGCCTGGTGGATCTGGACCGCCTGGTGCGCTATCAGCGCGACCTGAAAACCCTGCTCAACAATTTCGTGTCGCTGAGCGACTTCTATACCCGTCGCGACAAGGCGGTCTTTCAGGCCGGAACCCTGTATATCGACGGCCGCAGCTGTGATTTGTGCGTGAAGGTCAACGACATGGGGCGGCATGCGTCCATGGCCGGGCTGAGCGGCACCTACCTGATCTATGCCGACTGCGTGCGCAAGGGCAGCGCCGAGAAAATCACCATTGTCGCCGCGCTCACCGCCGGTGAGGCGGGCAAGATGATTGTCGGCCGCAACGGCATTTTCTATGACCGTAACGGCGATGACTGGGACGCCACCGTCGTCAAGCTGGTGGAAAACGCGATCTCGGTGCGCGAGGCTTTCTGGAGCCCCTACCGCCGGATCAGCCGCATGGTGTCCGAGCAGTTGCAGAAGATGGCGGCCGACAAGGACAAGGCGATAGAAAGCAAGGCGACGGTGCATATCACGACCGGCACCGCCAAGATCGAGCAGGCGGCCGTGACGCCCAAGGATGCCAAGGACGCGCCGAAGACGCCGCCCGCGCCTTTCGATGTGGCGCGATTCGCCGGCATCTTTGCCGCCCTCGGGCTGGCGCTGGGGGCCATTGGCACCGCGATCGCCTCGGTCATTTCCGGCTTTCTGGCGCTGGCGTGGTGGAAAATGCCGATCGCCATCGCCGGGTTGTTGCTGCTGATTTCCGGGCCGTCGATGGTGGTGGCCTGGTTCAAGCTGCGCCAGCGCAACCTGGCGCCGATCCTGGACGCCAACGGCTGGGCGGTGAACACCAAGGCCAAGCTGAACATCCCCTTCGGCACCACGCTGACGGCTCTGGCAACCTTGCCGAAAGGCGCGGAACGCAGCCTTAAGGATCCGTATTCCTGATTACGGAACACGGATATAGCCGGACCGCCGGGCGTGTTATGCTCGGTCGGTTGTTTCCTGTTCGAATGGAGAAAGATGATGTCGGGAAATCCGTTGTTTGGCGACCGTCTGTACCAGAAGGTCGAAGTGGGCGTGTCGGGCATGACCGTCAAGGGCACGATCAACCGTCTGGCGATGCTGCTGGCGATGACGCTGATCACCGCCTGCTGGTCGTGGCAGCAGTTCCGGGTAGATCCGGGCGCAGGCATGCTCTGGGCCGCCGGCGGGGCCATGCTGGGACTGGTCATGGTGCTGGTGATGATGTTCAAGCGGCAGTGGGCGGCCTTCCTGGCGCCGGGGTATGCACTGGCGGAGGGGCTTTTTCTCGGAGCGATTTCGGCGACCTTTGAAAAAATGTACGGCGGCATCGTGATTCAGGCGGTGCTGCTGACCTTTGGCGTGATGTTCGCCATGCTGTTCGCCTACATGACCGGCATCGTCAAGGTGACGCCGGGCCTGATGAAGGCGGTGTTTGCCGCCACCATGGGCGTGGCCATTTACTACCTGATTGCGATGGTGATGGGCATGTTCGGCGCGGAAGCGCCGCTGATTCACCAGAGCGGTCCGCTGGGCATCGGCTTCAGCCTGGTGGTGATCGGCATTGCCGCCTTCAACCTGGTGATTGACTTCGCCCAGATTGAAAACGCCGCGCAGGCCGGGATGCCCAAGTACATGGAATGGTACGGCGCCTTCGCGCTGCTGGTGACGCTGATCTGGCTGTACATGGAAGCCCTGCGCTTTCTGGCGAAACTGCGGGAATGATGTTCCTCCGGACATGAAAAAGGGGCCTCGCGGCCCCTTTTTCATGGGTGAACGGCGACTCAGGTTTCGAGGTGATAGCCAGTGACGCGCTCGACCTCGTTGGCGGAGCCCATCACCACCGGTACGCGCTGGTGCAGGCTGGTCGGGGTGACATCGAGGATGCGCTGACGGCCGGTGGTGGACGCGCCGCCCGCCTGCTCCATGATGAAGCTCATCGGGTTGGCTTCGTACATCAGGCGCAGCTTGCCGGGCTTGCTGGGGTCCTTCAGGTCGTAGGGATACATGAAGATGCCGCCGCGGGTCATGATGCGGTGCACGTCGGCGACCATCGAGGCCACCCAGCGCATGTTGAAATCCTTCTCGCGCACGCCGGTGATGCCTTCCAGCAGTTCGCGCACATAACGCTGCATGTTCAGTTCCCAGTGGCGCATGTTCGACATGTTGATGGCGAACTCCTTGGTATCCTTCGGCACCTGCAGGTTGGGTGCGGTGAGGTAGAACACGCCCTGTTCGCGGTCGAGGGTGAAGCCGTCGGCGCCGTCGCCCAGCGTCAGCACCAGCAGGGTGGAGGGGCCGTAGACCACATAACCGGCCGCGACCTGCTGGTTGCCGGGTTGCAGGAAGTCCTGTTCGGTGACCGGACCTTGCCCGTCCGGGCGCTCCAGGATGGAGAAGATGGTGCCGACGGAGATGTTGACATCGATGTTGGAGGAGCCGTCCAGCGGATCGAACAGCATCAGGTAGCGGCCTTCCTTCATGCCGTCCGGCACCGGCAGGATCTCGTCCATTTCCTCGGAGGCGAGACCGGCGACGCAGCCGCCGCCGAGGGTGGCGGCGATCATCAGGTCGTTGGTGATGATGTCGAGCTTCTTCTGTTCCTCGCCCTGCACGTTCTCGGAACCGGCCTGGCCCAGCACTCCGGCCAGCGCGCCCTTGGCGATGGCGTCGCTGATGCGGTGGCAGGCGTCGCCGGTCTGGCGGATCAGTTCGCACAGTTCCGGGGTGACGCCGGGCAGGTCCAGTTTCTGTTGCAGGTAACGGCTCAGGGTGAGGGTGGTCATGTCGGCTCCGGGCGCGTGTTCAGTCTTGGGGGCGGATTATCGCCAAGAATGCCCGGCTTCACCAGCGAAACATGGGCAGCGGATTGAGCGGATGCTTCAGCGCCTGTTGTACGGACTGTCGCATCAGGAATTGGTGAAAACCGGCGTTGGGGAAGGTGCGCATCACCCGCACGGCAAAACCCAGCGGCAGCGAGAAGCGGCGCAGGCCTTGCGTGACATCGGCCCAGTCCGCCTGGCGGAAGGTTTCAGCGATCGGGTTGTCGGCGCAGGCGGTCACCTTGTGGTGGTCGCTGATCATGGCGGTGATGTCCGGGACCCAGTCGTCCAGCCCGTGGTCCAGCAACCAGGCCTCGGCCAGCAGGGACGAGGGCTCAAGATAGTCCAGCGTGCCGTGGCTCCAGATGCCGATGTCATGGAAGGCGAGGGCGACCGCCGCCTTGTCGAGCGTGGTTTCGTCATCGGCGTTGCTCAGGACGGCGAAGTAGTTCAGCACCCGGTAGCAATGGTTGTGGTAGGCCGTGAAGTCCTGCCCCAGGGCATCGTGCCATTCCTCCAGCAGCGTATCCAGCCGGGGGTGGAAGGTGATGATGTCGGGGGTGCTCATGATCGTGGTTCCTTCAGGATGAGTGTTCCGGGTGGAAGGCGCTGTGCAGCGGTTCAGCAGCCCAATGTTCCAGCAGGCGGACGTGCGCTGCAAGCAATTTGGGCAAGTGGTAGCGCTGGATCACCGTCTGTCGCGCGTTCTCGCGCAGGGACCGGAAGCGCTCAGGCTGGCGCAGCGCCTCTTCCAGGCGGTCAGCCAGGGCATGATGATCGAAAAAGTCGGTGAGCAGACCGTTTTCGCCATCGTGGATCACTTCCTGCAAAGGGGCGGTATTCGAACCGATGATCAGGCAGCCGGCGGCCATCGCTTCCATCAGTGACCACGACAGCACATAAGGCCGGGTAAAGTAGACATGCGCGCAGGAGGCCTGCAGGACTTGCAGGTAGTAGGGGGTGTCCAGCCAGCCGGTGAAATGGATGCGGCTGAGATCCAGCCGTCCGGCCAGCTCTTCCAGCAGCTCCTGCTTGTAGGTGCGTCCTTCCGGCAGGGTCTTGGAGTAATAGACGTTGTCGGTGCCGACAATCACGGCATGGCAGTTCGGACAGCGCGCCTGCAATTCCGCCAGCGCCCGTATGAACTGGGGAAAGCCGCGAAAGGGCTCCATGCCGCGCGTGGAATAGGTGACGACAGGCGTACCCGGCGGCAGGCTGAGGCCGGGAAGGTTCAGCCCGGCATCGGGTTTGGGCCGGAACAGTTCGGTATCGACGCCATCATGCAGCACGGTCAGCTTGTGCCGGAATTCCTCGGGAAACTGGTGCTGCTGCCAGCGCGTGGGCGTAATGCCGTGGTTGCAGGATTGCAGGTCCAGCAACATCGGCGTGTTGGCGGCGCGCAGGTAGAGCTGGTGTTCGGTCGCCAGCGGATAGGCCGGGTCGAAGTTGTATTCCGAACCATAAGCATTGAGGAACCATTCGAAGTAGCCGACCAGCGGCACATTGGGGTAGATGTCCTTGATGAACATGATCTGGCCCCAACCGGCGTAGCCGTAAATCAGGTCGGGAACAAAGCCCTTGCGCTTCAGTTCGGCGGCCACGTGCGCCACGGCCTGACCCTGGATGACGGCCTCTTCCAGCTTGTGCACATAGGGATGCCCGGTCGGCGTTGCCCCTTCGGGAACGCTGAAGCGCAGCTTGCGCACGCCGGGCACGGCCTCCAGCGCCGACTGCCGCGACAGGTGCACGACCTCATTGCCCGGTTGGGCGGCCAACTGCTGCATGACGCGATGGAACTGTCCGGGAAAGACCGGATGAATGAAAAGATAGCGCATAAAAGTACCGGCATCGTGCCGAAATCAATATTAGAATTGTCCGCAAAATCCTTCGCCATGGAGGCGATATGCAGTCTTTAGTTGTCAGGTGGTTCGGCCTGAGCCTTCTTCTTCTATCCTCCCTGACCCACGCGCTTACTATCAACGATTTGGTCGCCCAAGCCAAGGGGACGGCGTATCGTATTTCCGGCCAAACCGTTAGCTTGCAAGCCTTTTCGCCCCAAGGCGATGTCGGGGTGGTCAACCAGGCGCGGGCGCGATTTTCGGAAGACATGGTGCGCGTGGGCGACCCGGCCGTACGCAATCCGTTCATCGTCAGCGGCAACTGCAAGGACTTCGGCCGCGGCCGCTGGCTGGATACCCGCACCTGGGTCTACCAGTTTGACAGCAATCTGCCCGCATTGCGTTGTGAATTCCGGCTGGTCGCCAACCTGAAGAGCGTACAGGGCAAGCCGGTGCGGGCCTTCCCGCTCTACCATTTCAACCGGATTTTTGCGACGGTGGGTTATGACACCACCGCCGAGCGCGGGCCGCGCATTGTCGATTCCTGGCCGGAACACAATGGCTCGGTGATTGAGGATCAGGTCTTTCTGCTGAAGCTGGACAAGCCCGCCGATGTGAAGTCCTTGCCCGGCAATGTCTGGTGCCTGACCAGCAACCTGCCGGAACGCCTGCCCGCGCGCTTCCTGACCGTGGCGGAGACCGCGGCGTTCGTGCAGCAGCAGATTCCGGAGGTGCGGGAATGGTGGCGCCGCGAGACCGGCCATGACTGGTGGGACGCCTCGACCAAGGTAACGCGCCGCGCCGCCGTTAAGGAATGGCGGGCGGTCAGTTGCGGCCGTCGCCTGACCGGAGGGGAAGGGCTGCGGCTGGTGTTGAGCAAGAATGTGGCAACCGCCGCCGGCGCGAAGCGCGGTTCCGACCAGGTGCTGTCCTTCGACATCCGCAAGCCGTTCACCGCCGCCTTTAGCTGCTCGCGGCAAAGCCCGACCGCGCCCTGTGTGCCGCTGGCCGACATGGAAATCCGGTTTTCGGAAATCGTGACCTCGGAAAAACTGGCCGCCATCCGTTTGCAGTCCGGAGCCACCAGCTGGTCGCCGGAGCTGCCGGACGGAGAAGCCTATGACGGTGGCGACAGCTCGGTAGTGCGCTTCAAGGGGCCGTTCCCGGCCAACGCCGCCTTCACGCTGACGCTGCCTGCCGGATTAGTGGACCCCTTCAACCGGCCGCTTGCCAACGCCGCCCGCTTCCCGCTGGCGGTGCGCACCGACACCTGGCCGCCATTGGCCAAGTTCGCCGCCGATTTCGGGGTGGTGGAAACCGCCGTCGGCGCGGTGCCGCTGACGGTGCGCAACCTGGAAAGCACGCTGCCGGGCAAGACCGGCGTCACCTTGTATACGCAGAAAATGGACAACAGCGAGCAGGCCTTCATCCTGGCGCTGAAACGCTACAGTGCCGGCAATTACGGCCTGCTGGACAAGCCGTGGATTGCCCGCCAGCCCGGCGTGACCGCGCAGGAACTGCCGCGCAGCCTGTCGGCCAAGGAATTCGAGGTGATCGGGCTGCCGGTGACGCAGGGCCTGTACCTGCATGAAGTGGAAAGCCGCTACCTAGGCGAGTGGATTTCGCAGAAGCCGCAACCGGCCTATGTACATGCGCTCAGCCTGGTGACCAACCTCGGTGTGCATGTGCAGATGGGCAAGGTGAACGGCCAGGTATGGGTGACCGACCTGGCGGCGGGCAAACCGGTGGCCAATGCCGCCGTCAGCGTCTGGGACTGCTATGACGAACGTCAGGTGTGGAGTGGTCAAACCAATGAGCAGGGCGTGGTGCGCGTTGATCGCGGCGTCTTCACCGAGCGTCCCTACAAGGAAATCGAGAACAAGAGCAACTGTCAGGGTTCGCCCTGGGTGATCATGGCCGCCAGCGGTGCGGACCGCAGCTTTGCGCTGTCGGAGTGGAACGGCGGCATCGAGTCGTGGCGCTTCAACCTGTATGGCGAAAGTGACTACGCCTGCGAGGAGGAGTGTGGTGGCTACGGCTATGGCGAAACCCGCACCGGCGATTATGTCGCGCACACCATCTTCGACCGCACGCTGCTGCGCGCCGGGGAAACGGTGCACATGCGCCATCTGCTGCGCCGCAACAAGCTGAGCGGCATCAGCGCGCCCGAGGCCTCGTTGAAGGTGAAGGCGGTGATTGTCGAGCATCCCGCCAGCGATACCCGTTTCGAGCTGCCTGCTTCCTTTACCGCCATCGGCAATGGCAGCAATGAATGGACCATTCCCAAGTCGGCCAAGCTGGGCGAGTACTGCGTTTACCTGCAACTGCCGGATGACAACCGGCTGTCCGGCGGTTGCTTCAAGGTGTCCGCCTTCCGCCTGCCGGTGTTGAAGGCCGATCTGGGCTTGCCCGCCGCGCCGGTGCTGCCCGCGCCGAACCTGCCGCTGCAATTGCAACTGCAATACCTGAATGGCGGCGGCTACAGCAACGCGCCGGTGACGCTGCGCGGCAAGTTCGAATCCGACGCCTATCCGGCAGTCAGTGGTTTCGACGAATTCAGTTTCTACTCGGTGCCGGTGATTCCGCCGAAGAACCCGGACGAATCCTACTGGACCAGCCAGGACCTGCCCGAAACCGCGCTGACGCTGGATGACGCCGGGGGCCTGAACGCGCTGTCGCCGACGCTGCCGGTGGTCGACCGCGTCAGCCGCCTGCGCATGGAAATGGAATTCCGCGACCCCAGCGGTGAAACCCAGACTGTCGGCGCCAGCACGCAGTTGTGGCCGGCGGCGGTGGTGCCGGGCCTGCGCGTGCTGTCGTCGTGGCTGGGCGGTGACGGACCGGTGGTGGTGGAAGCCATTGTGGTCGACCGCAACGGCAAGCCGGTGGCGAATTCGCCCGTGGAAATCCAGGGCGCGCTGATGACCTGGGATTCGCACCGCAAGCGCACGCTGGGCGGCTATTACGCCTATGACTCCACCCGTCGTGAAGAGGCGGTGAAAGTGCCGTGCGGCAACCGCACCGACGCCCAGGGCCGCCTGCTGTGCAAGCTGCCGCTGAAGCGTTCCGGGGAACTGAAGTTGAGGGTGATTGCCACCGACAACGACGGTCGCCGCGCCGCCACCGAAAACACGGTCTGGGTGGCCGGAGCCGATGACTGGTGGTTTGACCAGGGCAATGACGACCGCATCGACGTGATCGCCGAGAAGAAGCAGTACGCGGTCGGCGACACGGCGCGCCTGCAGGTGCGCATGCCCTTCCGCGAGGCGACGGCGCTGGTGACCGTGGCCCGCGACGGCGTCATGGACAGTTTCGTGACGACGCTGGACGGCAAGGATCCGGTGGTGAGCGTGCCGGTGAAGCCGGATTACGCGCCGAATGTCTATGTGTCGGTGATGGTGGTGCGCGGCCGCAATAACGCCATCCAGCCGACGGCGCTGGTCGATCTGGGCAAACCGGCCTTCAAGCTGGGCATCGCGCAGTTGAAGGTGGGCTGGGAAGGCTACAAGCTGGGCGTGAAGGTGCAGACCGACAAGACCGTCTATCATCCCCGCGACACGGTGCAGGCGACGGTGCAGGTGAGCAACGCCGCCGCCCGCGAGCGCCTGCCCGCCAATACCGAAGTGACGCTGGCCGTGGTGGACGAAGCGCTGATGGAGCTGGCGGACAATAATTCCTGGGACCCGTTGCCGTCGCTGGTCAACGCCCGCGCCTATGACCTGAACACCGCCACCAACCAGTTGCAGGTGGTGGGCAAGCGGCATTTCGGCAAGAAGGCGCTGCCCTCGGGCGGCGGCGGCGGACGCGGCGGTTCCACCCGCGAACTGCTGGACAGCCTGGTGTACTGGAAGGCGACGGCGACCGTGGATGCCGACGGCAAGGCCACGTTCAGCTTTCCACTCAATGATTCGCTGTCGGCCTTCCGTGTCGTGGCGGTGGCGTCGAGCCGTGACCAGTTCGGCAACGGCTCGGCCACCATCCGCAGCACCCGCGAATTGCAGGTGCTGAGCGGCCTGCCGACGGTGGTGCGGCAGGGCGACCGCTATCAGGCCGAGTTCACCGTGCGCAACAGCAGCGACCAGCCGGAAGCGGTGACGCTGACCGTGCGCTCCCCGGCGCTGGCGAAGGACTTCGTGACCGTCGTCGATCTGCCCGGCGGCCAGTCGACGCGGGTCACGGTGCCGGTGACGGTGCCGAAGCGCATCGACACGCTGGCCTGGGAGATCAGCGCCGTCAGCCCGCATTTCAGCGACCGGTTGAAGGTGTCACAACAGGTGCTGACCGCCGCGCCGCTGCAAACGCTGGCCGGGGCGCTGACCCAGCTGTCGCCGGGCGCACCCTATGCGCTGCCGTTGACGCTGCCCGCGGGCAGTACGGAGGAGGGCAGGATCGACCTCGACCTGCAACCCACGCTGACCGGCACGCTGGAGCCGGTGCGGCAATGGTTCCGCGACTATATCTACCTGTGCCTGGAGCAGAAGGCCACCAAGGCGGCGGGCCTGCAGAATCCGGCGCTGTGGACCGACATCATGGGCGACCTGCCGACCTATCTGGATCAGGACGGTCTGGCGGCTTTCTTCCCCGGCAGCAAGGGCTCGGCCTTCCTCACCGTGCATGTGCTGCGTCTGGCCAAGGCGCTGAACTGGACGATCCCGGCGGAAAGCCGCGAGCGCATGCTGACCGGGCTGGAAAACTACGTGCAGGGCAAGTTGCCCAAGGCGACCTACGAATACTGGATCTACGACAACCGTCAGGACCTGATCCAGCGGCAGATGGAGGCGATGAGCCTGCTGGCGCAGTACAACCGCTTCAAGCCGGTAATGCTGGACAATATCCGCATCCAGCCCGCGCTGTGGGATATCCACATCCTGATCGACTGGCGCGACCTGCTGCGCAGCGTGCCCGGTCTGGCCAACCGCGAGGCGCGCCTGAACGAAGTCAACCGCCTGCTGCGGGCACAACTGGCGCAGGCGGGCAGCAGCGTGCTGGTGATCAACGAGCGCCGTCAGGATCGCTGGTGGTGGTTCGACAGCAACGAGCAGCTGCAAGCGCGATTGATCCTGAGCGTGCTGGGCGACAAGGCCTGGGAGCAGGAGCTGCCGCTGCTGGTGCGCGGTCTGCTGCGTCACCAGAAGGACGGCCACTGGCAGGACACCCAGGCCAACCTCTGGGGCGGCATGGCGTTGACCCGTTTCAATGAGGGCGTGCAGCCGGTGACCGGCCAGACCCGCGCCACGCTGGCGGGAGAAAACCGTCGCCACGATTGGGCAGCGGACCCGCAGCCGGTGATTCCCGGCGTCAGTATGAGTCCGGTCGAGCCGACGATGAGCCTGCCGTGGCCGAAGGCGAATTCGACGCTGAACGTGCAGCATGACGGCGCTGGCAAGCCGTGGCTGCGGGTGCTGGCGCGAGCACCACTGGCCGTGACCCGGCCCGATTTCAAGGGCTATACCATTGCCAAGACCGTGGAGCCGGTGACGCTGAAAGTGAAAGGGCAGTGGAGCTTGGGCGATGTCGTCCGCATCAAGCTGCGCATTGTCGCTGCACAGGACATGGGCTGGGTGGTGGTCAACGACCCGGTTCCGGCCGGCGCGGTGCTGCTGGGTCGCGGATTGAAGCGCGACAGCGCCCTGCTTTCGGAAAATGACAGCAGCGGCTGGTGGCCGGAATTCGTCGAGTTCGCCGCCGACGGCTATCGCGCCTACTACGAATATCTGGGCAAGGACGCGGACTGGGAAATCAGCTATAGCGTGCGCCTGAACCAGGCCGGGGAGTTCCGCCTGCCGCCGACTCGGGTGGAGTCGATGTATGCCCCGGATGTCTACGGCATGCTGCCGAACAGCAACTGGACCGTCGCCCCGTGACGGGAGGTGGTTTGCGGCGATACCAGGCCTGTTTCGGTCTGCTGTGGCTGCTGGCGGTCTCGTCGGTGCGGGCGGAAACGGCGGTTCCCGATTTCGCGGTGGTGAAGGCGGGCTGGACCTCGTCCTATGCCGCCTTGCTCGACCGGCATGGCGAGGTGCTGATCCGGCAGCGGCAGGACAAGAGCGCCCACCGTCTCGACTGGACGCCGCTGGACCGGGTCTCGCCCGCGCTGGTGGATGCGCTCATTTTCGTCGAGGATCGCGACTTTTACCGGCATCATGGCGTCGATTGGGGCGCCTTCAGCCGTGCCGCGCTCAAGTACCTGACCGGCCAGCGCACGCGCGGCGCCAGCACGCTCAGCATGCAGACCGCCGCCTTGTTGGACCCGACGCTGGCTTGGCGCACCGGCGGTCGTCCGCTCGACCGCAAGTGGCGGCAACTGCGCGCCGCCCGCGCGCTGGACGCACGCTGGGGCAAGGACCGCATCCTCGAAGCCTACCTCAACCTGACGCAATGGCGCGGCGACCTGCAAGGCATCGACGCCGCCAGTCAGGCGCTCTTCGGCAAGCGACCTGCCGGACTCGATCGCGCCGACAGCATCCTGCTGGTCAGCCTGCTGTCATCCCCGAACATGACGTCCGAGCAGGCGGCGAAGCGCGCCTGCGTGCTGATCGCCGCCGGTTATGACGCTGATTGCCCGACGGTGCATGCCTTGGCCGACAGCCGCCTGCGCAACCGCAGCCTCGGGCTGGACGACGACCCGGCGCTGCTGAGTCTGGCCTCGCGCCTGCTGACAGCGGCGGGACGGGATGTGACGACAACGCTCGACCGCCGCCTGCAACACGTCGCCGGGGAGGCGCTGCGCGAGCAGTTGCTGTCCTTGCAGGCGCAGCAGGCCAACGGCGGCGCGGTGCTGGTGCTGGACAACCGCAGCGGCGAGGTGCTGGCCTATGTCGGTAACAGCGGCTTGGACGAGGACAGCCGGTGGGTGGACAGCGTGCAGGCGCAGCGTCAGGCTGGATCGACGCTCAAGCCGTTCCTGTACGGACTGGCGCTGGAGCAGAACCGCCTGACCGCCGCCACGGTGCTGGAAGACAGCCCGGTCAATATCGCCACCGAACGCGGGCTGTATGTGCCGCAGAACTACGAGCATGACTTCAAGGGACCGGTGACGGTGCGCACGGCGTTGGCCTCGTCGCTGAATGTCCCGGCGGTGCGCACGCTGCAACTGACCGGCGTCGACGGTTTCTGGCAGGTGCTGCGCGCTTACGGTTTCGGGCTGAAAGAGGATGCCGAATTCTACGGTTCGGCGCTGGCGCTGGGCGGCGCTGATATTACCTTGTGGGAACTGGCCAACGCCTACCGCGCGCTGGCCAACGGCGGCGTGTGGTCCCCGGCGCGCTTGACGACCGGAGAGGCGATTAACCCGCCTCCCGCCGATGCGCCGCGCCTGTCGCCAGCCACCACTTTCATCCTGTCGTCCATCCTCAGCGACCGCAACGCCCGCAGCCTGACCTTCGGCTATGAAAACCCGCTGGCGACGCCGTTCTGGACGGCCGTCAAGACCGGCACCAGCAAGGACATGCGCGACAACTGGTGCGTCGGTTTTTCCCGCCATTACACGGTGGCGGTGTGGGTGGGCAACATGCAGGGACGGCCGATGCGCGAGGTTTCCGGCATCAGCGGCGCGGCGCCCGTGTGGAATGCGGTGATCAGCCATCTGGAGCAGGGCGGCGATGAGGTCGGTCCGCCGCCCGCGCCCGCCGGACTGCTGCGGCAACGGGTGGCGTTCGAGGGTGTGGCCTTGCCGCCGGTGGAGGAATGGTTTGCCGCCGGGACGCAGCAGGATACCGTGCATTATCAGGCCGATACCGTGGCAGAGATTGTCTACCCGGTGGACGGCGCGATCATCGCGCTGGACCCGGACATGCCCGCGCGGGTGCAGCGGGTGGTGTTGCGCGCCCGCACCGGTGGCGAAAACCTGGACTGGTGGCTGAACGGCCGGAAGCTGGCTCCGGCGGGTGAGCCGCTGTCCTGGGCCCCGAAAAGAGGGCGTCACCGGCTGGAATTGCGGACCGGCGATGGGGAGGTGCGGGCCAAGGCCGCCTTTGAAGTGCGGGGCGTGTTGTCGTCGGTTGGCTCCGCTTCACACTAAAGTTGTAGGACAAGACAATTCGGCGAGTATCCGCTCTCTGCTACACTCGACCCACAATCCGTTACTCCCCCTGAGGGTTGCAGCATGCGTCTTGAGGATTCCCTGATCCTTCCGGACTGGCCAGCGCCGGCCAATGTCCGCGCCGTGGTGACCACCCGCCACGGCGGTGTCAGCCAGGCGCCCTACGACAGCTTCAACCTGGCCTTCCATGTGGGCGATGAAGCCCCCGCCGTGGTCGAGAACCGCCGCCACCTGTTCAACCTGCTCAACGAGATCGCCCCCTGCGGCCCGCCCCAATGGCTGCAACAGGTGCACGGCACCGAGGTGATCGACGCCTACAGCGAGCCGAAGAAGCGCGCGCAGAGCGTGCCCGAAGCCGATGCCGTCACCAGCACCCAGCGCGGCCTGCCCTGCGTGGTGATGACCGCCGACTGCCTGCCGGTGTTCTTCTGCAACGAGACCGGCACCCGCGTCGCCGTTGCCCATGCCGGGTGGCGCGGCCTGTGCTACGGCGTGCTGGAAAACACCCTCGCCAAATTCGAGAATCCCGCCGAGGTGATGTGCTGGCTGGGTCCGGCGATCGGCCCCGACGCCTTCGAGGTGGGGGAAGACGTGCGCCAGGAATTCATCGCCGCCTATCCCGCCGCGGTCAGCGCCTTTGAGGCGACGTCGCAGCCGGGCAAGTACCTGGCCGACCTCTACGAACTGGCCCGCCAGCGCCTGACCCGCGCCGGGGTGGGCATGATCAGCGGCGGCGGCATGTGCACCTACACCGACGCCGAACGCTTCTATTCCTACCGCCGCAACAGCCAGACCGGCCGCATGGCCTCGGTGATCTGGCTGGGCTGAGTCCGTCCCCTTTATGCTTCCTGTTCACAGCCCGGGCGGGGTTTGATATCCGTCAATGACGCGACGGGCTGTGTCGTGCAAGAGCCACAAGATGTAGTGTTTTTATGTTATTGAAAACACTATAAAAATATATAAGCTATTGTTTTTTATAAAAATATAAATGGGTGTCCCGGGGTTCACATCCGGGAGGGGCGGGCGTATGCTGTTGTCCTTCCCCAGAACTCGAATGGAGTCGTTCATGACCGCCCATGAAACGCTGCCCGCCAATAAGAAGCCGGTTTCCGCCCTGCCGCCCCAGCCCATTTCGGCGGAAGTCCTGATTGAAAAATACGCCAAGGGTGATGAACTCACCGTGCAGGACGTGCGCCTGCGCGTGGCCAAGGCGCTGGCGCGCGTCGAGGATGAGTCCGTGCGCGCCGAGTGGGAGCAGCGCTTCTTCGAGGCCCAGGAAAACGGCTTCGTGCCCGCCGGACGCATCAACTCCGCCGCCGGCACCCGGCTGACCGCCACCCTGATCAATTGCTTCGTGCAGCCGGTGGGCGACGCCGTCACCGAGGCCGTCGACGGCCGTCCCGGCATCTACACCGCGCTGGCCGAGGCTGCCGAAACCATGCGCCGCGGCGGCGGCGTCGGCTATGACTTCTCCAGCATCCGGCCGTCCGGCGCGTTCGTGAAGGGCACGCAGTCGCGGGCCAGCGGCCCGGTGTCGTACATGCGCGTTTTCGACCGTTCCTGCGAAACCGTCGAGTCCGCCGGCGCGCGGCGCGGCGCGCAGATGGGCGTGCTGCGCTGCGACCATCCCGATATTGAAGCCTTCATCCACGCCAAGGACGAGGGCGACCTGCGCAATTTCAACATCTCCGTCGGCGTCACCGACGCCTTCATGCAGGCGGTGGAAGCGGACGGTGATGTCGAGTTGGCGCACAAGGCCGAGCCGTCGCCGGAATGGAAGGAAAAGGGCGCGTGGCAGCGCGAGGACGGGCAGTGGGTCTACCGCAAGGTGCCCGCCCGCGAGCTGTGGGACCAGATCATGCGTTCCACCTATGACCATGCCGAACCGGGCATCCTGTTCCTCGATCGCATGAACCGCGACAACAACCTGCATTACTGCGAAACCATCGAGGCCACCAATCCCTGCGCCGAACAGCCGCTGCCGCCTTACGGCTGCTGCTGCCTGGGCTCCATCGACCTGACCCGCTTCGTGCGTGATGCCTATACCGACAAGGCTTCGTTCGACTTTAACGCCTTTGCGGTCAATGTTGCCGTGTCCGTGCGTATGCTGGACAACGTGCTGGATTCCACGCACTGGCCCTTGCCCGCACAGGCGCAGGAAGCGGCCAACAAGCGCCGCGTCGGCCTCGGTTTTACCGGGCTGGGCGATGCGTTGATCATGCTGCGCCTGCGTTACGACACCGCCGAAGCCCGTGACATGGCCAGCCGCATTTCCATCTTCCTGCGCGACCATGCCTATCTGGCCTCGGTGGAACTGGCCAAGGAGCGCGGCGCGTTTCCGCTGTTTGACGCCGACAAGTACCTGAGCGGCGAAAGCTTCGCCACCCGCCTGCCGGATGACCTGAAGAAGAAGATCCGCAAGCATGGCCTGCGCAACTCGCACCTGCTGTCGATCGCGCCCACCGGCACCATCTCGCTGGCCTTCGCCGACAACGCCTCCAACGGCATCGAGCCGCCGTTCTCGTGGACCTACACCCGCAAGAAGCGCATGGCCGACGGCACCTTCAAGGAATACGCGGTGGAAGACCACGCCTGGCGGCTCTACCGCCATCTCGGCGGCGACGTGAAGCACCTGCCCGACTACTTCGTCACCGCGCTGGACATGAGTGCGCAGGCGCACAAGGACATGGTGGCGGCGGTGGCACCTTATGTCGACACCAGCATTTCCAAGACGGTGAACGTGCCCGCCGATTATCCCTACGCCGAGTTTGAAGACCTGTACATGACGGCGTGGAAGGCCGGGTTGAAGGGGCTGGCGACCTATCGTCCCAACAGCGTGCTGGGGTCGGTGCTGTCGGTGGACAACGCTGCCGCCGCACCGAAGGATGCCAAGACGCCGCAGGACGTGGAACTGGACGCCGCCAACACCCGCCTGACCATCCAGGCGCTGCCCGCGCCGGTGCTGGCCAGCCTGCGCTGGCCCGGCCGCCCGACGCTGCCCGACGGCAACGAGGCCTGGACCTACCTGCTGGAATACCCGCAGGGCCAGTTTGCGCTGTTTGTCGGTCATACCCGCGACGGCAAGAACCGCGCCTTTCCGTTTGAAGTCTGGGTCAACGGCGCGGACCAGCCGCGCGGCCTGGGTGCGGTGGCAAAGACGCTGTCGATGGACATGCGCGCCAACGACCGCGCTTGGCTGAAGCTGAAGCTGGACGTGCTGGCGAAGACGGTCGGCGAGGCCTCGTTCAGCCTGCAATTCCCGCCGCACGGCGAAGGCAAGGTGATGCCGGGTGTGGTGGCCGCGTTCGCGCAGGTAGTGCGTTACCGTTGCGAGAAGCTGGGCGCGTTTGACCATACCGAACCGCATCCGGTGCTGGACGCGCTGTTCAGCCAGCAGGAGCCGAAGACCGGCACCGACGGCACGCTGTCGTGGACGGTCGATGTGACCAATGCCGCGACCGGTGAGGAATTCGTGCTGGGGTTGAAGGAAATCACGCTGCCGGACGGGGTGACGCGGCCGTATTCGATGTGGCTGTCGGGGAACTATCCGCGCGCGCTGGACGGGCTGGCGCAACTGCTGTCGCTGGACATGCGGGTGATGGACCCGGCGTGGATCGGCATGAAGCTGCGCAAGCTGCTGAATTATCCGGAGCCGCTGGGCGATATGTGGGCCTTCATTCCCGGCACGCGGCGGCAGCAGAACTGGCCGTCGACGGTGGCTTATGTGGCGCGGTTGGTGATTCACCGCTACGCCATGCTGGGGGTGCTGGATGAGCGCGGGTATCCGTTGCGGGAGATGGGGATTTTGCAGGCGCCCAAGGAGGAAGGGGAGCGGCCGGTGATGGCGGGGGCGCGGTGCGGGGAGTGCGGGAATTACACGGTGATCCGGAAGGATGGGTGTGATTTCTGTAGTGCGTGCGGGGCAGTGGGGAGTTGCGGGTAAGGGATTAGGGCATCCGCCTGCCGCGGGCCTTCCTTTTTGTCTTGGCAAAAAGGAAGCAAAAACCGTGTCCTTCGCCAAAACTCGCGATCCGCCGATCTTCGTTAGCGCCGCCTTGTTGGGCGGCGTTTTCGTTTCTGCTTGATTTGTCCTGCTCAGACAGTTGGCTGCGGACGGCCTGTATGATAGTAGAATCGATGTTTTGTGATTGTTATTGTTGGGGTTTTCCATGATTCGTGAATTGCTGGTGACTGAGTTCGATCTTTCCCGGGACGCAACCATTTGGGATGTGCGGGATGCGAAGTCGTATGCAGAAGGGCATCTGAAGGGGGCGGTGAACCGGCCGATTGACGGGCTGTCGGCGGAGGTGCTGGCGGCGGTTCCGTCGGGGGAGCCGGTGTATGTGTTGTGCGGGGGCGGGACGAAGGCGCCGCGTGCGGCGGCGTTGCTGGACGGGTTTGATGCCGGGCGGGAGGTGGTGGTGCTGACCGGGGGGACGCGGAAGGCGAAGGCGGAGGGGTTGCCGATCGAGACGGGGGCTTAATAGTCGCGGTTGTAGATGAAGCTGCCCCACATGACGTCGCGGTCGCCGTGGCCGTGGCGCAGTTCCGAGCCCTGATAGCGCAGGACCCAGCTGAGGCGGCTGTGGTCGCCGGTCTGGCGGGTGATGCCGAACCAGGCTTCGCCGATCAGCGGGCGCATTTCGTCGAGATGGTAGCGCAGTTCGCTGGGCTGGAACTGGCCTTGCAGGAAGGCGTTGTAGAGCCGGGCGCGGGCCTTGACGCCTGCCCACAGGTAGAACTCGGGCGGGCCGCGCCATTCAGCGGGGCTGAGGCCGGGCGTGGGTTGCGAGAAGTATTCGGTCCATTCCGGGGTGTTGCTCCACCACGGGGTGCGCAGCCGTCCCCAGCGCAGGGACATGGCCAGGTTGGTTTCGGTGACCATGCCGAGGCTGCCCTCAATGGCGCGCTTGAGTTGCCAGGGGTGACGGCCGAACAGTCCCTGATCCAGCAGTCGCTGGCGGGACAGGCTGTAGCGGAAGGTGGGTTCGCCGCCGTCGGAGATCTGGTGCTGCCAGCCTTGCGGCGGCGTGGAGCCGGTGACGTGGTGGATGGTTTTCTGGATGTTTTCGGCGATGTGGGTGCCGAGGATGCCGAGCAGCAGGGTTTGTTCGTCGGCGGTTTCGCCGTCGGTGTTGAGGGTGAGTCGGGAGTTCGCCCAATAGATCAGGCTGGCGTAGGGGCGATCGTCGGCAATCAGTTGCGCGTTGCTGATTTCGTCGGGGGCGAAGGCGAGCATGCCGATCTGCAGGCTGTGCAACGTCAATGGTGAAGTCGGTTCGCGGCGTTGCAGCCAGTCGTTGAGGCGGTCCAGCGCCGGGTCCAGCGACAGGGGCCAGCCGGTCACCCGTTTTCCGGCAAAGGTCAGGCTGACGCCGCCGGTATAGTCGCGGTCGTGGTTGCGCGGGCTGAACAGGTCGTTGTCCAGTTGCAGCGACCAGCCGCTGTTGTCGGGTTCCCTGACGGTCACCGGCATATCGGCGGCCTTGGCCGGTCCTGCGGCCAGAACGGCCAGCAGAACGATCAGGGAAGCTTGCCGGGTTGTCATGCCGTTCCTGGTATGGGGAAAGATAAGAATGTTACGAATCAAGCATAGACCCGGCCGCCCGGCGGGTAAACCCGGCTACAGCCCGGGCCGCAGGGTCATCACCAGCCAGGGGAACGTTGCCAGCAAGAGAACCCCGAACAGCAGGTAATTCCCCGTACGTGGATCGAAGTCGTCAAAGGCTTTCCGCCATGGACGCTTCAGCGCCAGTCTGCCCAGGGTCACGTCGAACGAGGCCATGAACAGGGCAATCGTGACACCCAGACCGAATAGCGGACCATCGCCCTGAATCCCCATGCCTGGTACTTGCCAAACGCAGATGCCAAAAGCCAGCAGCGAGCCGGTGACGATGCTGATTTTCAACGCCCGTTGCTTGCCGATGCGCGGCACCAGCACGGCGGCGCGGAAGATGCCGTGCAGGGTTTCGGCGGAGGCCAGCAGCAGGCATAAGGACAGGATGCGCAGCAGCAATTCTCCGTTCATGGCCAGGCTCTCGCTTGTGATTCCCTGATGATGCCCGAAAATACTCCCGTGTAGGGGCGCACTGCGTGCGCCCTTCTCGAAACGAACATGATGACGGCAATGTCAGGAAGCCGTGTACAGCGGAGAGGGCGCATGCAGTGCGCCCTACGGCGTGTGTGGATGAATGCCTGTTTTTCAACCCGTTTTCCCCCGCGAAAAAAGAAAAAATCCTCGCCTTGAAATAACTCGTCTATACCTCATTTCTACAACAACCCCACTATTGCTGTGTGAATGAGATCCCATCATGCGCTTTGACAAACTGACCGCGAAACTGCAACAGGCCCTCAGCGAGGCCCAGTCGCTGGCCGTCGGCCGCGACCATACCACCATTGAACCCGCCCACCTGCTGCTGGCCTTGCTGCAGCAACCGGATGGCAGCACCCGGCCGCTGCTCAGCCAGTCCGGCGGCAACATCGCCGCGCTGGAGCGCAAGCTCAACGAGCTGCTGGAAGGCGTGGCCGTGATCAAGAATCCTACCGGCGAGGTGCAGGTGGGACAGGAGCTGGGCAAGGTGCTGAACCTGGCCGACAAGCTGGCGCAAAAGAAGCAGGACCAGTTCATCGCCAGTGAAATGGTGATCCTGGCCATGCTGGAAGCCGGCGGGGCCATCGCCAAGGCGCTGCAACAGAGCGGCGTCGACAAGAACCGGCTGAACGCCGCCATCCAGACCATTCGTGGAGATGAACCCGTGACCGACGCCAATGCCGAAGACAACCGTCAGGCCCTGAGCAAGTACACCATCGACCTGACCGAGCGCGCCGCGGCCGGCAAGCTGGACCCGGTGATCGGCCGCGATGATGAAATCCGCCGCACCATCCAGGTGTTGTCGCGCCGCACCAAGAACAACCCGGTGCTGATCGGCGAGCCGGGCGTCGGCAAGACCGCCATCGTCGAAGGGCTGGCGCAGCGCATCGTCAATGGCGAAGTGCCGGAAGGGCTGAAGAACAAGAAGGTGCTGTCGCTGGACATGGGCGCACTGATCGCCGGCGCCAAGTTCCGTGGTGAATTTGAGGAACGCCTGAAGGCGGTGCTGAACGATCTGGCGAAGCAGGAAGGCAACATCATCCTCTTCATCGACGAACTGCACACCATGGTCGGCGCGGGCAAGGCCGAGGGCGCGATGGATGCGGGCAACATGCTCAAGCCCGCCCTGGCGCGCGGCGAGCTGCACTGCGTCGGCGCGACGACGCTGGACGAATACCGCCAGTACATCGAGAAGGACGCCGCGCTGGAGCGCCGTTTCCAGAAAGTGCTGGTGGACGAACCGTCGGTGGAAGACACCATCGCTATTTTGCGCGGCCTGAAGGAGCGTTATGAACTGCACCACGGCGTCGACATCACCGACCCGGCGATCATCGCCGCCGCCAAGATGTCGCACCGCTACATCACCGACCGCAAGCTGCCGGACAAGGCCATCGACCTGATTGACGAAGCCGCCTCGCGCATCCGCATGGAGATGGACTCGAAGCCGGAAGAAATGGACAAGCTCGACCGCCGCCTGATCCAGCTGAAGATGGAGCGGGAAGCGTTGAAGCAGGAAAAGGACAAGGCCTCCGTCGCCCGTCTGGAAACGCTGGAACAGACCATCGAGAAGATGGAGCGTGAATACGCCGACCTCAACGAGATCTGGCAGGCCGAGAAGGCCAGCGTCAAGGGTGCTCAGCAGATCAAGGAGGAGCTGGACAAGGCCCGCTTCGACTTCGAAAAGGCGCAGCGTAACGGTGACATGGCGGAAATGTCGCGCCTGAAATACGGCGTCATTCCCGAACTGGAAAAGCAGCTGAGCCAGTCGCAGGAAGTGGAACAGGGCACCCACAAGCTGCTGCGCAGCAAGGTGACCGAGGTTGAAATTGCGGAAGTGGTGGCGAAAGCGACCGGCATTCCCGTCAGCAAGATGATGGAAGGCGAGCGCGAGAAGCTGCTGCGCATGGAGGAGTCGTTGCATTCGCGCGTGGTCGGCCAGCATGAAGCCGTGACCGCCGTCGCCAATGCCGTGCGCCGTTCCCGCGCCGGGTTGTCCGACCCCAACCGGCCGACCGGCTCGTTCCTGTTCCTCGGCCCCACCGGCGTCGGCAAGACCGAGCTTTGCAAGGCGCTGGCGACCTTCCTGTTTGATACCGAAGACTCGATTGTTCGCATCGACATGTCGGAATTCATGGAGAAGCACAGCGTTTCCCGCCTGATCGGCGCGCCTCCCGGCTATGTCGGTTATGAAGAGGGCGGTTACCTGACCGAAGCCGTGCGTCGCAAGCCGTACTCGGTGATTTTGCTGGATGAAGTCGAGAAGGCGCATCCGGATGTGTTCAACGTGCTGTTGCAGGTGCTGGAAGACGGCCGCCTGACCGATGGTCAGGGCCGCACCGTCGACTTCAAGAACACGGTGATCATCATGACCTCCAATCTGGGTTCGGATGTGATCCGCAACTTCAGCGAGGAGAAGCAGTACGACCACATCAAGCTGGCGGTGATGGAAGTGGTGGGGCAGCATTTCCGCCCGGAATTCATCAACCGCATTGATGAAGTGGTGGTGTTCCATCCGTTGGAAGAAAGCCAGATCCAGGGCATCGCCGAGATCCAGCTGGAACGCCTGCGCAAGCGCCTGGCCGAACGTGACCTGCGGCTGGAGCTGACCACGGCGGCGATGGAACAGCTGATCGTGGCCGGTTACGACCCGGTGTACGGCGCGCGGCCGTTGAAGCGCGCCATCCAGACCGGCTTTGAAAACCCGCTGGCGCAGAAGCTGCTGGCCGGGGAATTCGTGGCCGGGGATACGATTGTGGCGGATGTGGAACAGGGGCGGTTGGTGTTCGGGAAGCAGAAGCTGCATTGACGCGCATGCCCCCCGATTTCCCCGCCACCTACTCCCGCCTGCTCGTCCGCGAACTCCGCCTGGACGAGGCGGGCGTTGCGCGGTTGCTGGCGGGTTCGGGGGTCACCTCCGGCCAGTTGTTCCGGCTGGATGCGTTGATCAGCGCGCCCGACCAGTACCGCATCATCCTGAACGCCCTGGCGCTGTCGGGCAACCCGGCGCTGGGGTTGCAGATCGGCTGCCGCATGCCGTTGTCAGCACACGGAGCGATGGGCGTGGCTGCGTCCTCCGCACCGACGCCGCGTCTGGCGCTGGACATGCTGGAACGCTTCGGCATCCTGCGCCTGCCGGTGATGACCATGAACCGTGTCATCACCGGCGAGCATCTGCAACTGACCCTGTTCAGCGACATTCCCTACGACCCGGTGGGCATCTTCCTGATGGAAGCGCTGATCGCCTCGATCTTCTGGGTGATCGAACAACCGCTGGGACGGCCGGTGACCGGCGCGGAGATCGGGCTGGGTTACGCCGCACCCGATCACGCGGCCCGCTATGCCGCGCATCTGCATGGCCGGGTGACGTTCGGCCATGCCCATACCGTCCTGCGCCTGCCACTGAGCGAGCTGGACACACCCAATCCCTTTGCCGATCCGGAAGTGCATGCTGAAGCGGTGCGCCAATGCGAGCGTCAGCGTGCCAGCCTGGAAACGCGCGAAACCTGGCGGACGCGGGTAGTGCGCGTGTTGCAGCAGCATCCGGGGCAGTTGTGGACGATCACGGAAGTGGCGGCGGCGCTGCATGTTTCCGCGCGCAGCCTTACCCGGCATCTGGCGGCGGAACAGGCGACCTACCAGCAATTGCTGGATGAGGAACTGTGCCGCCAGGCGCAGCTGCATCTGGAACTGCCCGGCCACACCGTGGCGTCGGTGGCGGCGACGTTGGGTTATCAGGACGTCTCCGCCTTCCGCCGCGCCTTCAAGCGCTGGACCGGCGTGCCGCCGCAAGACTGGCGATCCGCGCGCTGATAGGGTGCCAAAGACGCCATATTGGCGTGATCGGCACCCATCAAGGCGGCATCGGAGCTTAACGGCGGTCATGGACACGGCGCACAATCGGCGTTATGGCCGCCACTGCCGGGGGCTGAAAATAATAACCGTCGAGAGGGTTCCCATGTCCGCCACCTACCACAAGCGCTTCTTCTTCCGTCCCGATGCCGGGGTGGCGCGCGAAATCGCCGGGCTGGACGCCAAACGCGACTGCCAGCGCATCGTCCATCTGCTGACCGCCTACGAATTTCCCTGGGACTTCCAGCGCGCGCTGGAGCTGGCGCTGTTCTACACCTACGGCAGCGCCACGGTCTCCAAGGTGCTGAACGCCACCGGCCAGTTCAGCAAAAGCGGCCAGAAGCGCTATGACGATACCCGGCTGCTGATGACGCACATCATGGACTCCGGTTGGGATGGCGAATTCGGCCGTCGTGCGCTGGAGCGGGTGAACAAGAGCCACGGCCATTACCGCATTGCGGCCGCCGACTTCCTGTTCGTGCTCTGGACCTTCATCGAATTCCCGATCCGCTGGACCACGCACTTTGGCCCGCGGCCGATGACCCCGCACGAGCAGCGGGCCTGGTTTTATTTCTGGGCCGGGCTGGGCGAACGCATGCACATTCCCGGCATTCCGGAGAGCAAGGCCGCCTTCGACCGCTGGGTGGCGGACTACAAGCGCCGCACCTTCAAGCCCAATGACGACAGCGCCGCTGTGGCCGCCGCTACCCTCGCCATTTTTGAAAGCTGGCTGCCGCCGCTGCTGCGCGGCAAGGCCTCGCCGGTCATTTACAGCCTGTTCGACGATGACCTGCCGTTCCTGAACGCGGTGAAGGTGAGCCTGCCGCCGGGCTATCTGCGGCCGGTGCTGGAGCGGGCGCTGCGGGCGTATGGAAAGCTGCGCCGTCATGTCGTCACCGGCCCGTATCCGGTGCTGCCGGATTCGCCGCGCAACCGCACCTACGGCGATCGCCCGTACCGGATTGAAGACCTGCGACCGGAGTCGCTGGGGAAGAAGGAGGCGAGGCAGGGGTAGAGCGGAGGGGCGGGGAGGGATATGATCAATGGAGCTCCCTCTCCCCTTGTGGGAGAGGGCCGGGGAGAGGGGTACGCCGGTCGAGCTTGAACGGTCTGTGTGTTTGGGCGACTTTCCGCACCCCTCTCCCTAACCCTCTCCCACAAGGGGAGAGGGGACTCAAGCCCCCGGATACCTCATGCCCGACCTCGTTTTCCGTGCCCGCGCCCTCACCAAAACCTACGACATGGGCGAACAGCAGATCCATGCCTTGCGCGGCGTCGATCTGGAGCTGTATCGCGGGGAACTGGTGGTGCTGCTGGGCGCATCCGGTTCCGGCAAGTCGACGCTGCTGAACATCCTCGGCGGTCTCGATACCGCCACCTCCGGCGAAGTGCAGTACAGTGGCCGTGACCTGACCCGCGCCGGTGACCGCGAACTAACCGAGTACCGCCGCCATCACGTTGGCTTCGTTTTCCAGTTCTATAACCTCATTGCCAGCCTCACCGCCCGCGAGAACGTGGAAGTGGTGACGGAGATCGCCGCTCATCCCATGTCCGCCGACGAGGCGCTGGCGCTGGTCGGCCTGTCCGACCGCGCCGACCATTTCCCCGCGCAGCTTTCCGGCGGCCAGCAGCAGCGCGTCGCCATCGCCCGCGCCATCGCCAAGCGGCCGCAGGTACTGCTGTGTGATGAGCCCACCGGCGCGCTGGATTCGCAAACCGGCCTGATCGTGCTGGAAGCGCTGCAAACGGTGAACCGCGAACTGGGCACCACCACCGCCGTCATTACCCACAACGCCGCCATCGCCGGCATGGCCGACCGGGTGATGCTGCTCTCCGACGGCCGCATCAGCGAGGTGCGCGTCAACGCCAACCCGCAATCGCCCAAGGACATCCACTGGTGAAGCCGTCCGTCCTGCACCGCAAGCTGTGGCGCGAGCTGTGGCAGATGCGCGGCCAGGCGCTGGCGATCCTGCTGGTGATCGTCGCCGGGGTAGGGGTGTGCGTGATGAGCGTGTCCACCTACGACTCGCTGCAACAGACCCGTGACCGTTTCTACCGCGACACCCGTTTTGCCCATCTCTTTGCCAGCCTGACCCGCGCCCCGGAGGCCGTGGCGGAGCCGGTGACGCGCTGGCCGGAAGTGGCGGCGGTGGAAACGCGCATCACCGCGCCGGTCAGCCTGACGGTGCCGGGTTTCGGCGATCCGGTGACCGGGCAGCTGGTCTCCTTGCCGGACAGCGGCCAGCCGCAGCTGAACCGGCTGGAGATCCTGGCCGGGCAGCGGCCCGGCGACTGGCGCGAAGACGAGGTGCTGATCAGCGACGCCTTCGCCGAGGCGCACCGCCTGCATCCCGGCTCGACGCTGACGGCGGTGCTGAACGGACGGCAGCGGGTGCTGCAGGTCACCGGCATCGCCATTTCCCCGGAATTCATCTACCAGATCGCCCCCGGCGCGATGATGCCGGACTACCGTCATTTCGGCGTGCTGTGGATGGCGCGCAAGCCGCTGGCCAAGGCCTTCAACCTGGACGGCGCCTTCAACAGCGTGGTGCTGAGCCTGCAACCGCAAGCCCCGGAAGCGGCGGTGATACAACGGCTCGACCTGTTGCTGGCGCGGTGGGGCGGGGCGGGCGTCATCAGCCGCGCCGACCAGCTCTCGAACAAGTTCCTCAGCGAGGAATTCGAACAGCTTCGCACCATGGCCTGGCTGTTCCCGGTGATCTTCCTGTCGGTGGCGTCCTTCCTGCTGAACGTGGTGGTGACGCGGCTGGTCAGCACGCAACGGCCGGTGATTGCCTTGCTGAAAGCCTTCGGCTACAGCAGCCGCGACATCGCCCTGCATTACGGACAACTGATACTGCTGATTACAGGGCTGGGCATCGTCGGCGGTTTTGCGCTGGGCGCGTGGCTGGGGCAGCTGATGACCGGTATCTACACCGATTACTACCGCTTTCCGGAACTGATCTATAACCTGAACACGCCGTGGCTGCTGCCGGTGGCCTTGCTGACGTTGATGGCGACATTGGCCGGCACGGCGCGGGCGGTGCTGTCCGCCGCCGCGCTGCCGCCCGCCGAGTCGATGCGCCCGGAACCGCCGGAACGCTACCGCCTGACCTGGCTGGAGCGCCTCGGCCTGCGCCGCTGGCTGGGCGCGCCGGAGCGGATGATCCTGCGCCACTGGTCGCGTCGTCCGGCCCGCGCCTTGCTGGCGGTGACCGGCATGGCGCTGGCGGTGGGCATCATGATGGTCGGCAATTTCCAGCAGGACGCGGTGCAGCAGATGATGTTCGTGCAGTTCCACAAAACCCAGCGCCAGGATGTAGAAGTGGTGTTCAGCCAGACCAGGCCGGAACGGGCGCTGGGCAGCCTGCGCGCCATGCCCGGCGTGCTGTATGCCGAAGGCCAGCGCAGCGTCGCCGTGCGCCTGCGCCACGAACACTGCAGCTACCGCACCGCCTTGCAGGGCCTGCCCGATCGGCGCCGCCTGCAACAGGTGCTGGATCTGGAGTTGCGGCCGCTGGCGCTGCCCGAGGACGGCCTGTTGCTCAACGAGCATCTGGCGCGCAAGCTGGGGGTGAAGGCGGGCGACAGCGTGCGGGTGGAAGTGCTGGAAGGCGCGCGGCCGGTGCGGGAAGTGCGGGTGGCGGCGCTGACGCAGCAATACATGGGCATGGGCGTCTACCTGCGGCAGGCCGCGCTGAACCGGCTGCTGCGCGAAGGCCCGGCGATCAGCAGCGCCCTGCTGGCGATTGACGACCGGCAGGCCGATGTTATCTACCAGCGCCTGCGCGAGATGCCCGGCGTGGCGGCGGTGAACCTGCGCCATACCCTGATTGAAAGTTTCAACGAAACCATGCAGCGCGTGCTGCTGACCTTCACCCTGATCAACGCCGTGCTGGGCGCGGTGATCGCTTTCGGCGTGGTCTACAACACCGTGCGCATGGCGCTGGCCGAACGCAGCCGCGAACTGGCCAGCCTGCGCGTGCTGGGCTATACCCGGGCGGAAGCCGCTTATATCCTGTTGGGAGAACTGGCGGCGCTGACCTTGCTGGCGCTGCCGCTGGGCGTATTCTTCGGGGTGGGCCTGTGCCAGTTCATGGCGGGCAGCCTGGAAACCGATTTGTACCGCATTCCGCTGGTGATCAGCCCCTACAACATCGCCTTCTCGGCGGCGGTGGTGGTGCTGTCGGCGGTGGTGTCGGGCGTGGTGGCGTGGCGCAAGATTGCGCGGCTGGATATGGTGGGAGTGTTGAAGAGTGCGTGATCCTAAAGTGAAAAGCCGCCGCCTGATCTGGGCCGCCATCACCCTGACCCTCGCCGCCCTGCTGGCCTGGGGCCTGATGCCCGCGCCGCTGCGCGTCGAGACCGCCAAAGTGACGGTAGCTCCGCTGGAGGTATCGCTGGAGGAAGAGGGCCGCGCTCGCGTGCGTGACCGTTTCGTGCTCTCCGCGCCGATCTCCGGCTACCTGCGCCGCGTCAGCGCCCGGGTGGGCGATGCCGTGCAGCCCGGACAAACGCTGGCGCAGCTGGAGCCGTTGCGCGCCGAGGCGCTCGATGACCGCCGCCGCGCCGAAGCGCAGGCCCGCGTCGAGGCCGCCAATGCAGGGCTGTCCGCCGCCGCCGAATCTGTCAACGCCGCCCGCACCGATGCCGCCCTCGCCAGAACCGAACTCGACCGCCTGCAAAAACTGCTGCCGACCCAGGCCGTCACCGAACAGCAACTGGCCGCCGCCCGCGCCGCCAGCCAGCGCGCTGACGCCGCGCTGCGTTCCGCCCGTTTCGCCGAGGATGTGGCCCGCCACGACCTGCAGGCCGCCCGCACCGCCCTGCAATACGCGGGCGACAGTCCCTCGGCGCGCGGCGTGCTGGCGCTGAAATCCCCGGCTGCCGGGGCGGTGCTGCGCCTGCTGCGTGACAGCGAGGGCGTGATCATGGCCGGTGCACCGGTGCTGGAAGTGGGCGACCCCGCCGCGCTGGAAGTGGTGGTGGATGTACTCAGCGCTGACGCCGTGCAATTGCAGCCCGGCATGGCCGCGACGCTGGAACGCTGGGGCGGTGAACCGCTGGCCGCCACCGTCCGCCGCATCGAGCCGGTGGGTTTCACCCGCGTCTCCGCACTGGGGGTGGATGAACAGCGTGTCACTGTGGTGCTGGACATTACTGCGCCGCCCGAGCAATGGCGGCGGCTGGGCGACGGCTATCGGTTGGAAGCCCGTTTCCGCCTGTGGCGCGGCGAGCAGGTGCTGCAAGCGCCCGCCGCGGCGCTGTTCCGGCAAGGACCGGGCTGGGCGGTGTTCACCCTGCGCGACGGCCGGGCGGTGCTGACCCCGGTCACCGTCGGCCACCGCAACGGTCTGGAGGCCGAAATCTTGACCGGGCTCAAGGCGGGCGATACCGTCATCGTGCAACCTGACGGTCGCCTTGCCGACGGAATTCGCGTAGAAAACGGCCAATGACAACCGTTCGTCCTATCCCGCCACGCCCCGGCAGCGTAATCTATTGCCCCACCGGATGACGGATGCTAGTGTCCCGGCATCCCGATTTTGTCCAACAATTTTCACCAGGAGGTGTACCCCCGTGAACAAACAGAAACTCCTGCTCGAACTGCAACGGATCTACGTCATCATCATGATGGAGGTCGTGGGCAAGGGGCTGGTCGCCGCCAGTGAAGTCGACGAGGAAATCGCCCGCGAAGTCGCCGCGTTTCCCGCCGGACTGGAAATCGAAATGATCGTCATGCCCGCCGGCCCGTCCTTCCGCGTCCGCGTCACCCCGCACGGCACGCTGGAACTGGCCAACGGCAGCACCGCCCGTCCCGGCCTCAGCATCAAGATCAAGCACCTGTCGCACGCCTTCCTCGTCTTCACCTTCCAGGAAAGCACCGCGCGCGCCTTCGCCAATGACCGCATGGTCGCCGACGGCGAAGTGTCCTACGCTATCCGCCTGGTGCGCTGCCTGGACCGCATGGAAGCCCTGATCCTGCCGAAACTGGTGGCCGAACGCGCCGTGAAGCGCTATCCGGTGAACCTGCAACTGAGCGACAAAATCCAGAAAGCCGCCCGCATCTATGCGCTGGTGGGCAAACTTTTCCTGACACGGAGCTGATGCACCATGGCCAAGCCTTACTACGAATTCTTCTGTCCCGTCAAAATCGTCGCCGGCCACATGGCGCTGGAACACATTCCGTTCGAGCTGTCCACGCTGCAAGCCAAGCGTCCCATGATCATCACCGACAAGGGCGTGCGCGGCGCCGGCCTGCTGGCCCATGTCGAAGCCGCCTTTGAGGGCGCGGAAGCCGTCATCGCCGCCATCTACGACGACGTGCCGCCCGACAGCAGCCTGACCACCGTGCGCGACGCCGCCGCGATGTTCCGCGCCAACAACTGCGATGCCATCATCGCCATCGGCGGCGGTTCCGTCATCGACACCTCCAAGGGCGTCAACATCCTCGTCACCGAAGGCGGCGACGACCTGATGAAGTACATGGGCGCGCACAACCTCAAGCGTCCGCTGAAGCCCTTCTTCGTGGTGCCGACCACCTCCGGCACCGGCTCGGAAGTGACCCTGGTCGCGGTGATCGCCGACAAGGAAAAGGGTGTGAAGATGCCGTTCACCTCCTACTTCCTGATGCCGAACGCCGCCGTGCTCGACTCGCGCATGACGCTGACCCTGCCGCCGCACATCACCGCCATGACCGGCATGGACGCGCTGACGCACGCCGTCGAAGCCTTCACCTGCATGGCGCACAACCCGATGAGCGATGCCTACGCCACCGCCGCCATCAGCAAGATCAGCCAGAACCTGATGAAGGTGATGGAGAACCCGAAGGACGCCGAAGGCCGTCTGGAACTGGCCCAGGCCTCGACCATGGCCGGCGCCGCGTTCTCGAATTCGATGGTGGGTCTGGTGCATGCGCTGGGTCACTCGCTGGGCGCGGTGTGCCATTTGCCGCACGGCCTGTGCATGAGCCTGTTCCTGCCCTATGTGCTGGAATACAACCTGGAAACCAGCGCCGACCGTATTGGTGAGCTGCTGCTGCCGCTGGCCGGGGCCGATGTCTATGCCGCCACGCCGGTGTCGCAGCGTCCGCAGAAGGCGATTGCGCACATCAAGGCGATGCGTGACGAGCTGTACGAGCGTTGCAAGCTGCCGCGTACCTTGAAGGAAACCGGCAAGGTGGCGCTGGATCAGCTGGAGCATGTGGCGGATCTGACGATCAATGACGGGGCGATTATCTTCAATCCGAAGGAAACGGATTATGAGGAGGCGCTGGCGATCTTGAAGAGGTCGTGGGAGTGAGGTGAAAAGGGGAAGAAGGGGGACGCGCTAGCGTCCCCTTTTCATTTAAAGATACATGCGCCTTGTGATAGGTTTTGGGTTATCAGGGGTTGATAATGAGTGATCGGATAATACAAGGCAGTGGGTTTGTTGCGGGAACTCTTGTTCATACTGATAAAGGATTAGTTCCGATTGAACTATTAAGGGATGGTGACATGGTCTTGTCAAAACCTGAAAATGGTACATGTCAGCCAGATTACAAACGAGTGCTGAACAAATGTTGCTACAAAGACAAGGCCGTTAAAGCGCTATCAGTCTATGGAAAAACCAAGAAAAAATTTGAAGTTTACGTGGTTAGTGGAAGTCACCCATTCTGGGTAAAAAACAATACCTGTGGTGATGCTGGTTGGATGTCGGCTGATAAGTTGCAAATGAATTATCAGTTGGAGTTAGTTAATTCAGATGAAAAATGTATAGTTTTTTACACTAATCCGCTCTATAGAACGGACGATGAAAATTCTGCTTGGTTCGAGGTTAATTATTCGGAATCCATCGGGATAACGATAGATCTTTCTGATAATCATGTTTTTTATCATGAGGAAGCATTTTCGGAAGGCCCTCACGATAATTTTTATGTTGATGGACTTGGCAATGACCGCTATGATTTATTTAAGGCTACTTTATATAATATTGAGGTAGAGGGTCATCATGACTATTATATCGGTGAGCTTGGTGTTTTGGTACATGGCATTGACTGTAATAACAACGACAAGCGTAGGATAGGTTGAGGAACGAAACCCATCACTAGAAGGGCTTTGAGTTATCAGGGGTTGAGAGTGAGTGATCGGATAGTTCAAGGCAGTGGGTTTGTTGCGGGGACGTTGATTCATACGGATCGTGGTTTGGTGCCTATTCAGGAAATAAGAGTAGGTGACATGATTTTGTCAAAATCCGAGGGGGGTACTGGTGTTAAGGGGTATAAACCGGTTACTAAAAAGATGGTTTTTGAGGATGAATTAGTCAAGGCTGTCTCGGTTTATGGGAATGGGAAGGTTGAGGTTTTTGTAGTCACAGATAATCATCCCTTTTGGATCGCTAATAGTAATCGCGGGTATAAAGGATGGACGGCAGCTGAACTACTGCAAATGAACGATCAACTTGAGATTATTAATGAGGATGGTTCGGGAACTGTTCTGTATACCAATCCATTGTTGAGCCATAAGAAATATGGTCAAGCGTGGATGGAGTTGGATTGGTCAACTCAAACAGGAACATTGATTGATGTGACCAAAAATGGTCCAGTATTCAATAGCAGCGTGTTTTTTGGTGATTTTGATAACAATACCTGTGGATACGGCGATGATGATTATCAGCGATATAAGGCCAGTGTATATGATGTTGAGGTGGAGAATTGTCATGTCTATTATATTGGTGAGATTGGTGTTTTAGTGCATAGCATTGACTGTAGTAACAACAGCAAGCGTAGGATGTGTTGAGGCACGAAACCCATCACTCTCAAAAAATTCAGGTGTCTTGATTACGATGATTAATCGGGTGAATTAATCACGGGCAATCACCATAATCATCACATCATGATGGGTTTCGTACCTCAACCCATCCTACCCAAGTGACGGATTATTATTTCACACACATCCGCCAATTCCACGCCAAAACTGCCGCAGGGGGCAAGCGAATCGCCTCCTTGCCGCCCCCTTACCGCTTCGCCCCGCCCACCGGTAAATCCTTGTTGTTAGTAGTGTCCTTCCCAAACTCCTTGCGCATTGCGTCAGTAATCTTCGGCGGTATTCGCACAGCATCCGGCGCCCATTTTCTTGGCGCATGTGCCGCCTACCTCTGCCCATGACCAGGCAACGAAGGATTTCGTGCGAACTATCGGCCGATCTTGGGTGCGGACAGCCAGTCCCGTCCTTGTGGTCGATCCAGAAAAGCCTGACTGAACCCTTTCAGCTGGATTTCCTTCTTGTCGATCCGCACGGTACGGATGCCAGTGGTGCCTTTCCAGGCGGCCAGCAAAGGGGCTAATGCGGTCACTCCCATGCCGATCTTGCTGAAGGTGTCGTTCCTGGTGCTGGTGCCGGTAAGCATCAGGCAGAAGCCTATAAAAAGGCTGACCAGCGCGGCTGCCAGCGCCAGATTCCGGCTGCGCCGGTGTTGCGGACACAAACCAATGGTGACACGGGCGCTTTGGTTCACGATCAAATACACCACCATGTAAATCAGCGGGTTAAGCAACATGGTCAGGAACCAGGCGGGGTGATGCCAGCGTAATTGTGTGGTACGCAGATTCGATGCGGAAGGGGCGTTACACTTGACGCAACGGTGGGGCAGATCACTCCCTTTTTCCAGAATCAGGATCTTGCCGTTCAGTCGGAAGCGTGATTCCAGCGGAGCGGCAGTTCCGGAAATCGGGATTTTCACTGCGTACGGGTTGATGTCCTTGCTCATGTGATGTGTCCTGAAGTAAAGCGGATTCCTGTTTCTAGGTGATTTGAGGACAGTTTTCAATGACCCGGAGCATCATACGGCTCCAGCATCGGACAGCCGGTGTGCAAAATACTTGGTGCATGCGGCAAAACCCCTTACCCTACGCGCCATTTCCCGTTGTCCGAGCTCCGCCATGCACCGCCCCGAACTCCTTGATACCGCGCCCATTCCCAACGGCGGCGAACTGCGCCTGTTCCGCGAAGGCCCGCATTTCGCCATCAAGATTGCCGGGGGGGGTGAACTGATGCACTCGCGCACGCACGGTTCGGAAGACAAGCTGGCCGAGATTACCTGCACCCGCGTCGCCTCGCGTCCGCAGCCGCGCGTGCTGATTGGCGGCCTGGGCATGGGCTTTACGCTGGCCGCCGCGCTGAAGCATCTGGGGCCGACCGCCGAGGTGGTGGTGGCCGAGCTGGTGCCGGGCGTGGTGGAGTGGAATCGCGGGCCGTTGGGCGAGCATGCCGGGAATCCCTTGCAGGACTCGCGCGCCAAGGTGCATGTGGGCGATGTGGCCGGGGTGCTGAAAACGGAGCGGGAAGCCTTCGACGCCATTTTGCTGGATGTGGACAACGGGCCGCAGGGGCTGACGCACAAGAGCAATGACTGGCTGTATTCCCCGGCCGGGCTGGACGCGTCCATGGCGGCACTGCGTTCCGGCGGCGTATTGGCAATCTGGTCGGCGGGGCCGGACCCGATGTTCACCATCCGCCTGAAGAAGGCGAAATTCCTGGTGGAGGAAGTACCGGTGCGCGCGCACGGCAACAAGGGTGCGCGGCATCTGATCTGGCTGGCGAAGAAGCGCTGATCCTAGTGCTGCAACCTTGCCCGCAGCCTTCCCAGCAAGCCGGGACGATGTTCCGGCTCTTCAGGCTTTACCGAACCTTCCTGCTTCCCCAGCTCCGAGTTATAGCGCAGGTCGGAAACGCCGTCTTCCCGCACCGTCAGCGCCGGCGTCTGCAGTCCTTTCAGGTAATGGTCAAAGAAGGCGACGCTGTAATCCACAATCTGCGGTTGCGCCAGTTCACCGCGATCCGACCAGGCAAAATGGCTGGCGCCTTCAAATTCCACGTAGTATTTCGGGGCGGGGCTAAGCTCGTAAGCACCGCTGTTCTTGCGGATGGACGGCGTAACGCCCGGATCGCGGCTGCCGCCCTGATACATCACCGGCGCGGTCAGCCCGGCCAGTGACGGCTTGACGATAAACGGCTGGGCGTAGGGCGACAGCGCCAGCACCGCTTTCACCCCCTCCAGTTTCCACGACGGCCATGCGCCGGACAAGGCCAGCACGGTATAGCCGCCCAGCGAATGCCCGGCCAGACCCAGACGCGTCCAGTCCAGCCGGTCACGGTAGCGGGTATCCTGCTTCAGTGCGGCGATCAGGCGGCGGATGTCGTCGGCGCGATCACGGTAGCTGGCGTCATCCCAGGTTTCCGGTTTGCGAAACGGGGAGTCCGGGCGGTCGCGCATGCGCGATTCGCCGCCATTGCAGACGGCGTCATGGTGGTTGGCGGCGAATACCCAGTAACCGTGCGCGGCCAGGGCTTTCATCAGGAAGGTGGACTGGGTGGCGCAACCGTGGAAGCCATGCGAAAAAAGGATGACCGGTTGTCGCCCGTTGATGGCGGCGGGCGGCCAGACTTCGGCTTTCAGGCCGTCCAGCAGCAGGCTTTCCGCCCGGGCCTGAACCGACAGGCAGAGGAAGGCGGCCGTTAGCAGCATCAGTCGTAGGCGCATGGCAATCGGGGTATCGGGCGGGAATGATCCCGGATTTATCGTCCGGCGGCGGCGGCTTGTCAATGCGTGCTCAGCCGGGGTGACACGGATTGCCTGCCCGGGGGTTTCCTGTCATATATCAGAGCAGTCCCTTCCGTCCGATAACCTTCATGAAAAAGCCCGACGACGACTGCGCCTTCGACCCCCGTGCCTACCTGCGCCGCCCTGACCGGGCCTTCTGGCTGGACCTGCTCAGCCCCATGCCGCACGCCACCGAGGTGGAACGGCAGCGCCGCGAACGCCTGACCCGTTATTCGCTGGGGGCGGCCTTCCTGATTTCGGCGTTTTACCTGCTGCTGACGCTGGTGAGCACCCCGTGGGCGGCCGCGCGCGAGTTGCTGGCCGTCAATGCCGGTTCCATGGCCATGTACGGCATGGGCATGTGGGCGGCGTCGCTGGCGCAGCACCGGCTGGCGCGGTTGTGGCTGATGGTGACGCTGGTGGCGCAGGTGGCGGTGCTGGTGTGGCTGACCGGGGATCGCCTGGGCGTCTATCTGTACGCCATTGTCGGCGCGCTGCTGGCCCGCACCCTGTTCGCCCATGAGGAAACTGTTCCCCGTTTTACCTTCGTCATCCTGTGCATGGCAGTGCTGGCGGCGGGACTGACGGTGTTCACACGACCGGTGTTGCCGATGGAGCTGGTGCCGGAGTGGATGCTCTCCACCATGCGGGTGGTGAATGCGCTGATGGTGACCGAGTCGGTGGTGCTGATCGTGGCGTTGTTTCAGAAGGAAGTGCTGCGCAGCGAGGAGAACCTGACGATCGAGCGCGAGCGTTCCGACCGGCTGCTGCACGCGGTGCTACCCACGAAGATTGCCGGGGAGTTGCGCCAGCGTGACCGCATGATTGCCGACCATCATCCCGAGGTGACGGTGCTGTTCGCCGATATCGCCGGGTTCACGCCGTGGGCCTCGCAGCACGATCCCGAGGTGGTGGTCAGCCTGCTGGAGAAGATTTTCACCCGGTTTGACCGGCAGGTGCGGGCGGCGGGGGCGGAGAAGATCAAGACCATTGGTGATGCCTACATGGTCATTTCCGGCGCGCCCGACCCGCGTCACGACCACGCGCATGTGATGGCGCAACTGGCGCTGGATCTGGTGGAGGAAGTGAAGGCGATTCGCGAGGAAACCGGCATCGCGCTGGACCTGCGGCTGGGCATGCACACCGGCCCGGTCATTGCCGGGGTGATCGGCGCGATGCGTTTTACCTATGATGTCTGGGGCGATACGGTCAACACTGCCAGCCGCATGGAATCGCACGGCGAGCCGGGGCGGGTGCAGATCAGCGCCGAGACCAAGGCGCGGGTGGAGGACGATTTTGTCTGCCTGCCGCGCGGGTCGATCTATGTGAAGGGCAAGGGCGAGATGGAAACCTGGTGGCTGGCGGAGCGGCGTCAGGCTGCCGCCTAAAATATTTTCGCGGGCTTAACCCCTTTTCCCGCCCCCCGCGTTTACCCCTGTATCTTCCACCCCTCAGGATACAGACCATGACCGGAAAATCCCTCAAGCGCGCCGCTGTTGTCACTTTTTCGCTCAGCGCCCTCAGCCTGGCCGTCGCCCAGACCCGCCCCGATATTTCCGTGCTGCCAACCCCGACCGCGCCCGACGCGGCGCTGGTGAAATTCGCGCCGGAAACGCAGATCCTGCCGTCCAACCAGCCGCAACTGGTGGTGGCCGGGGCGCGCGAGCCGATTGTGCTGGAAAAGGTGCAGGTGCGCGGCGAAGTGGCCGGACACGCCGCCCGCACCCGCATCGAGATGACCTTCCGCAATCCCAATCCGCAGGTGCTGGAAGGCGAGTTGCAGTTCCCGCTGTACGATGGCCAGTCGGTGGCGGGCTTCGCACTGGACATCAACGGCGAACTGCGTGAGGCGGTGCCGGTGGACAAGGCCAAGGGCCGTCAGGTGTTCGAGGACACCATCCGCCGGCGCGTCGACCCGGCGCTGCTGGAAGTGACGCAAGGCAACAATTACAAGCTGCGGGTCTATCCCTTGCCCGCCAACGGCACGCGGCGGGTAGTGCTGGAGGTGGTCGAAACGCTGCCGGTGCAGGGCGGTCAGGCCTTGTACCGCCTGCCGTTGCAGTTCAGCGGCGTGTTGCCGGAACTGGACTTCATGCTGACCGTGGCGGGACGGACGGCGGCGCAGGTGCATGGCCGTGACGCGGCAGAAGGGCTGCGGTTCGGCACCTCCGACGGTTTGCTGAAGGCGGTGCTAATCCCCGGTAAGACCGTCGCGGACCGGGAGTTCATCGTCGCGCTGGATGAACCGGCGGAACGGCGGCCGGTGGTGGCGATGCAGGAGTTCAACCGCCAGACCTATTTCTATGCGGAAGTGCCGGTGGCGGACGGCGAGGCGCTGCTGCCGCGACCCGCGCCGCGCCGTATCGGGCTGGTCTGGGATGCCTCCGCTTCCGGTGAACGGCGTGATCACGCCAAGGAGCTGGCCTTGCTGGACCAGCTGTTCCGGCGCTGGGGCGATACCGAGGTGCAACTGGTGCTGGCTCGCGATACCGCGGAACCGGGCGGGGTGTTCACGGTGCGGGAGGGCGACTGGCGCGCGCTTCGCCAGGCTTTGGAGCGCGTGGTCTATGATGGCGCCACGGCGGCCTCGGCGTTTTCGGCGCCCTCCGGCACGGCGCTGAACCTGCTGGTGGGCGACGGGCTGGTGAATTACGGCGCGGGTGTCATGGCGGAGTCGCGCGCGCCGCTGTTTGCGGTCAGCGCAGCGCTCAGCAACAACAACGCCGCGCTGCGGCTGGCGGCGGAAAAGAGCGGCGGGGCGCTGCTCGACCTGACGCGCCTGCCGGTGGAGGAAGCGGTCTCGCAAATCGTCAACCGCCGCCTGCAACTGGCGGGCTGGTCGGGGGACGGGGTAGCGCAGGTCACGGCCCTGTCGCGGCAGCCGGAGAACGGCATGCTGACGCTGGCGGGCGTGCTGACCGGCGACACCGGCCGCCTGCAACTGCAATTGACGCAAGCCGACGGCCGCCTACGCACGGTGGATGTTCCCCTGAACCGGCAAGCGGCGGGCGCGCTGGCCGCGACCCGTTGGGCGTCGCTGCAACTGGCCGAACTGCAAGCCGATCCCGAAGGCAACCGGCAGGCGATCCGCGCATTGGGCCGCCGTTTCAACATGGTGACGCCGGAAACCTCGTTGATCGTGCTCGATCAGGTGCAGGATTATGTGAACAACGAGATCGAGCCGCCGGGACCGTTGCTGGCTGAATACCGGCAACTGATGGCGAACCGTATCAAGGGACAGCAGCAGGAACGCTTTGCCCATCTGGAAGCCGTGGCGGCGCGCTTCCAGGAAAAAGTGCGGTGGTGGGAGCAGGAGTTCTCCACCAAGCCCAAGCCCCTGTCGAAGCGCAAGGCGGAAATGGCGGTGGGTCTGGCTGCGCCCGCGATGGCGCGGATGGATGCGCCGATGGCCGAACGCGCGCAGGGCGGTTCCGCCGATCGGCGGATGCGGGCCGAGGGCAATATCGCGGCATCCCCGGCGGCGATGGCCGCCCCGGCAGAGGCGGATGAACTGAAATCCTTGCGCGACAACGGTGACACGTCCGCCGTGGCCGGTACCATCCGCCTGACGCCGTGGCAACCCGATGCCCCCTACACCCACACCCTGCGCGCCGCCCCGGCCGCCGAGGTCTACAGCCTCTACCTGCAAGCCCGTCCGCAATGGCGCGACAGCACCGCGTTCTATCTGGATGCGGCCGATATCCTGTTCGAGAAAAAGCAACCGCAATTGGCGCTGCGCGTGCTGTCGAACCTGGCGGAAATGAATCTGGAGAATCGCGCCATCCTGCGCGTGCTGGCCTACCGCCTGCAACAGGCCGGACAGCCGCTGCTGGCCATTCCGGTGCTGCAAAAAGTGCTGGCGCTGGCCCCGGACGAACCGCAGTCCTGGCGCGACCTGGGGCTGGCGCAGGCTGCCGCCGGACAGCCGCAGGCGGCGGTGGACAACCTGTGGCAGGTGGTGTCGCGGCCCTGGAACGGTCGCTTCCCGGATGTGGAGCAGATTGCGCTGGACGAGTTGAACGCCATTGTCGCCACCAGCCCGAAGCGCCTGAACACCGGCGGCATCGACCCGCGCCTGCTGCGCAACCTGCCGGTGGGCCTGCGCGTGACGCTGGCCTGGGACGCCGACAATACCGACATCGACCTGCACGTGACCGATGCGCTGGGCGAGGAGGCCTATTACGGCAATCCGCTGACCGGGCAGGGCGGGCGCATGTCGGCGGACTTCACCGGCGGCTACGGTCCGGAAGAGTTCATGCTGCGCAAACCTGCCGCAGGCAAGTACCGCGTGCATACCCGCTATTTCGGCGACCGCAGCCAGACCGTCAGCAACGGCACCACGCTGCAAGTGCGGCTCAGCACCAACTTCGGCACGCGGCAGCAAAAGGATGAATACCTGACCGTGCGTCTGACCCAACCCAGTGACCAGATAGAAATCGGGGAGATTACGATGGGAAAGTGATCAGGACATGGCGGCCGGGCCGGGATCGGGCTAAAATGCGCCCCGTTTGATTCCGGCCCGGGACGGCCCTACGCGCTGCCGCGCCAGTACACGATGGCCCCAGCCGGGCATCGTGTCGCGAGATCCTTGATTGATGAGCAAATCCTCTTACGTCCCGGCGCTGACCTGGCTTCGCGGCCTGGCCGCTTTCGTGGTGGTGGTATCGCACGCCATCCGCACGGTCGAAGGCCCGTGGTCGGTCAGCACCGAAGGCCTGCCTGCCTTTTTCACCCAGAAGTTGTGGTTTGCCCGCCTGTTCGATCTGGGCTCGTTCGGCGTCTGCCTGTTTTTCGCCCTCAGCGGCTTCACGCTGTATCTCAGCAACCGCAGCGCCCTGCAACGCTGGGCCGATGTCCCGGCCTTCTACCTTAAACGCGTGGCGCGCATCTGGCCCGCCTTCATGGTGTCGCTGCTGGTCTACACGGTGTTCGCCAAGGTGTTGTGGCCCTATTACTGGGTGGAGCCGGAAGGGTGGATGCAGGGCAATTTCCGCTTGCCGGAAACGGCGGGCGGGGTGATGAACTACGTGCTGCTGATGTTCGACATCAGCGGCCCGGCGGGCTACTTCGTCGGGCCTTACTGGAGCCTGCCGATCGAATTCCACTATTACCTGCTGATGGCCCCCGTGGTCATCCTGATGGCCCGCTGCGGTTCCTGGCGGTGGTTGTGCCCGGTGGCGGCGGGTTCGGCGTTGCTCTACGCCGGGATGACCTTGCCGGTGCCGATCGCCGATACCTCGCTGCTCACCATGTCGCTGTCGTTCTTTCTGGGCGTGGCGCTGGCCGACCTGCACCAGCGGCAATGGCTGCCGGTCCTGAAGAACCAGTTCGCCGTCTGGGGGCTGGTGCTGGCGGCGTTCGGGATGGTGACCGGCATCTGGCAGGGACTGCTGCCTTGGGAATGGATGACGCCGGCCTTTACCGGCTGCGCCATCGTGATGATCTACGCCTTCCTCAACATCCGCCAGAAGACCGAGTCGGGACCGCTGACGCGCCTGCTCGGCCGTTACGGCACTTATTCCTACAGCATCTACCTCTACCACATGCTGTCCTTCGGCGCGATTGCGCTGGGCGCCAGCCTGCTGGAAATCCAGCTGGATGAAAGCCTGTTCTGGCCGGTGTTCCTGCTGGGCGTCACCAGCAGCTATGGCCTGGCGTACCTGTCCTACCGCTGGGTGGAAGTGCCGTCGATCGACTTCGGCCGACGACTGGCGCAACGGGTGGCGCGCTGAGCCCTTACATCAATTCGTAGACCACCACGAAGCCCGAGAACACGATCAGCGTCAGTGACACCAGGAAGACCACGTCGATCAGCTTCATCATCCGCGCGGTGACGCTGGTGCGCGTCTGGCGCAGGGCAAAGAAAATCAGGTAACAGGCGAACAGGAAGCCGAGGGCGGACACCAGCAGGATGTCATCGGCCACCGTCGTTGTGCCGCCGCCCGCGCCGGACTTGATCATCCCGGCCAGACCGACGCCGATACCCGCCAGCGTGCCGCAGGTGGGCATCAGCGCCAGCAGGGTGTCCCGGGCTTCCTTGGGGTCTTTCACGTGTTTCAGCATGATCGGCTCATTCCGCCCGCAAGTGTTCCTTCAGCGCCGCCTTCAGCGGTTCCGGCAACGGCCCCGACTTCTGCTGCGAGAAATCAAAGTAGACGTGCACCACCGAGCCCTTCGCCACCAGTTGTCCGCGCTGGAACGCTTCGTGCCACACCACGAACGAGGAATTGCCGATCCGGGCGATGCCGGTATGGACGGTGACTTCGTGACCGTAATGTATCTGCGCGACATAGTCGACTTCAATGCGCGCAATGATGATATTCAGCGCCTTCAGGTCCATTTCCGGGGTGAAAATGCGGAAGATGGGTTCGCGCGCCGCCTCGAACCAGCAGGGGACCACGGTATTGTTGATGTGGCCGAAGGCGTCAGTCTCGTAGACGCGGGGAGAAAATCGGGCGGTAAACATGGGAGTCCGGCATGCAGGCTGGGGAGGCGTATTCTAGCAAGTCGGACCGTGGCGGTGGCGGCCGGTTTCAACCCTCCTGTCAGGATGGCCGGCAGCGTGTATGATCAATGGTTAGAGTTGTAGGGATCCGGGAGCAAACCAGTGGACGAAAGTGCTGACGACAGCCGTGGAACGATGGCGCAGGCGCTGCAGGCGGCGACCGGATTCATCACCGACCTGTTGAACTCCATGCAGGACGGCTTTGTCCTGCTGGACGAGCACGGCCGTTTCGCCCGCACCAACCCCGCCTTTTGCCGCATGGTCGACCTGACCGAGGCGGAGCTGATCGGCCAGACCGTGCCGTTTTCCTTCTGGCCGCCGGAAGAGCACGCCAATATTACCGCCGCCTTCCAGATGATGCTGGACGGCAAGAAGGCCACCTTTGACCTGATCTTCATGCGCCGCAACGGTGAGCGCTTCCCGGCGCTGATCGGCCCGTCCGAAGTGCGCGACGCTGCGGGCAATATCACCGGCTATGTCACCACGGTGAAAGACATTACCGAGCGCAAGCGCGCCGAGCGCTACGAACAGTTCCGCAGCCATACGCTGGAGTTGCTGGCGGGCGGCAGGCCGTTGCAAACCATTCTGGACGCCATCGTGCGCGGCATGGAAGCGCTGAACCCCACGGCCATCTGCAGCATCCTGCTGCTGGATGACACCGGTCGCCATTTCCGTCCGGGCGCGGGTCCCAGTCTGCCCGGCTTTTACACCGAAGCGCTGTACGCCCTGGAAATCGCCGCCGGGGCCGGTTCCTGCGGCACGGCCGCCGTGACCGGCAAACGCGTCGTGGTCAGCGATATCGCCCATCACCCCGATTGGGCGCCCTATGCCGATCTGGCCGGTCGCGCCGGTCTGGCGGCTTGCTGGTCGCAGCCGATCCTGTCATCCGCAGGGCAGGTGCTGGGTACCTTCGCCATCTATCATGCCCGGCCGCATGCGCCCACTGACGCCGATATCGCCGTGATCGAGCAGACCGCGCATCTGGCCAGCATCGCCATCGAGCGCACGCAGGCCGAACAGGCCATGCGCGCGCTGAATGAAACCCTGGAGCAGCGGGTGGCGCAGCGCACCGCCGAACTGCAGGAGCGCGAAGTCTGGCTGCGCGAGGCGCAACGGGTCGCCGGTCTGGGCAACTGGCGCTGGAACGCCGTCACCGACGCCATCTGGTGGTCCGATGAGCTGTTCCGCATTTATGACCGGCAGCCCGGCGGCAAGCCGCCCACGTACGAGGAAGACCAGCAAAACTATACGCCGGAAAGCGCCGCGCGGCTGACCGCCATCGCGCAGCAATGCCTGAAAACCGGCGAGCCTTATGAAATCGAGCTGGAGCTGAGCCTGGAAGCAACGCCCCGGCGCTGGGTGCGGGCCCGGGGTGAAGTCCTGCGCAATGCGGCGGGAGACATCATCGGCCTGCAGGGCACGTCACAGGACATTACCGTCCAGAAGCAGGCCGAACTGAAAATCCTCAGCCTCAACGCCTCGCTGGAGCAGCGTATCCGCGAGCGCACGGCCGATCTGGAAACCATCAACCAGTTGCTGGTGGAAGCCAAGCAGCATGCCGCCCTGGCCGAGTCCGCCACGCTGGCGAAGAGCGATTTCCTGGCGAACATGAGCCACGAAATCCGCACCCCGATGAACAGCGTCATCGGTATGGCCTATCTGGTGCTGGGCACGTCCCTCGACCGCCAGCAGCGTGACTATGTCGAGAAAATCCACCTCTCCGGACAGCACCTGCTGGCGTTGATCGATAACATCCTCGATTTTTCCAAGATCGAATCCGGCAAGCTGCTGCTGGAACATATCGATTTTTCGTTGGAGACCGTGATCCGGACCCTGGTCAGCCTGTCGGCGGACAATGCGGCGGAGCGCGGTCTGCGCCTGCAAGCGGAAATCGCGCCCGATGTGCCGCCGCAGTTGCGCGGCGACCCTTTGCGGCTGAACCAGATACTGCTGAATTTCCTCAATAACGCCATCAAGTTTTCCCGCGACGGCGTCATCGTCGTCCGGGTATCCCTCGCCGAGGAGCGGGCCGACGACTGCCTGCTCCGTTTTGAAGTCCAGGACCAGGGCATCGGCATGACCGCCGAGCAGCAGGCGAAAATCTTCCAGCCCTTCCAGCAGGCGGACAGTTCCACCACCCGCAAGTACGGCGGCACCGGACTGGGCCTCACCATCAGCCGCCAGCTGGTGCAGATGATGGGGGGCGAGGTCGGCCTTACCAGCGTGCCGGGCGAGGGCAGCACTTTCCGTTTTACCGCCCGCTTCGGCAAGGCCGTCGCGGCAGGCGGGCCGGGCCGCGATGCCCCGCCGGTCGGCAACGACTACAACCGGTTGCTGGGCGCACGCGTACTGCTGGTGGAAGACAACCTGATCAACCAGCAAGTCGCCGAAGCGCTGTTGCGGCGCATGGGCGTCAAGGTGCTGATTGCTGCCGACGGTCTGGAGGCGCTGGCCCTGCTTGAACAGCATCGGGTGGACGTGGTGCTGATGGACTTGCAGATGCCGGTCATGGACGGGCAGGAAACCGCCCGCCGCATGCGCGCTTCCCCGGCCATGCGGCACATCCCGATCATCGTCTTCTCCGCGAATGCGTGGGCGGATGTCCGCGAGCAGTGTTTTGCCGCCGGGATGAACGACTTTGTCAGCAAGCCGGTCAAGCCGACATTGCTCTATGAAACGCTGGTGCGTTGGCTGCGGACCGGTCAGGCGCGTCCGGCGGTATTGCCGGAGGCGGTTCCCGTCGCGGTTATCCCGGAAATGGCAGCCGGCCCGGTACAATCCGGCGCGGACGGCCTGTTCGATCCGGCGCTGTTGGCCGAATTGTTCGACGGCGACATGGCGAAGGCCGAGCAACTGGCCGCCCTGTTTTTCAGCGACACCCGCGCCGGGGTGGACGAGATGTCCCTGGCGCTGGCACGGGATGACCGGCAGACCCTGCGCCAGCTGGCCCACAAGTTCAAATCCTCGTCCCGATCGATGGGGGCCGCCGAGGTGGCCGACCTGCTGGTGGAGGTGGAGCGCTTGTCCGGCGACGGCGGTGTCGAGGCCATCCTGCCGCTGCTGGAACGGTTACGGGTCTTGCTGGGAAGGCGGTGACGCGGCGCCGGGACGGTCGGCAACAAATCTGCCTTGGCGCGGCAGCGCCGCCTCGCTTACAGTCGAGGCCATTTTTCCCGCACCCTTGTCTGCACCATGAACCGATTTCCGGCTGCTTTGCTACTGATGTTGTTCCTGTTGCCGCTGCCCGCGCTGGCCGCCGTTTACGGTATGAACGACTGGCAGAATCCCGCGCCGCACGGGCTGGACCCGTTCAAGGGCAACCCCGCCGCGCTGGCCGACCTGGCCGCCGACACCGTGATTCTTTACCCGCATCCGGCCCGTGACTTCACGCTGGAGGTCAAGGGCAAGCTGAAAAGCTATCGCAACCAGCAATTTGTCTCCGCCGCCGTGGTGTTGCCGGTTCCCGCCGCCGCCGTGGCGCAGACCGTGCGCAGCTACACCGGCTACGCCGCCTTCTTTCCCAAAACCACGCTGTCGCAACTGAAGCAGCAGTCCGGCCCGCACACCCTGATGCACTACCATGTGCGCATCGACCTGCCGATGCCGTTCCCCAACGTCTCGGAAGACATCCTGGCGCAGCACACCGTCGAGGCGGACGGCTCGGTCTCGGCGCGGCTGATTGAAGCGCCCGTGGATGTGGGCCTGGCCCGCTACGAATGGTTTCCGCTGGACGCCCGCCGCACGCTGCTGGTATTCACCACCTGGACCGACCTGAACAGCGCTTCCTTTCTGCTGAGGACCATCCTGCATGCCTTCCCGGACATCCGCATCGCCGTGCCCTACGTCGGCAACGGATTTCTGGCCGAAGCCTTCCGCAACCGGCTTGCCCCGTCGGCCGCGCCGGTGGCCGCCGCCATGCCGGCCATTCCGCCCTTGCAGGACTTGGCCTGGACGCCGGACCGCAAGCAACTGCTGTCCGGGTTGCTGGACCAGGGCGAAGTGGCGTTCATCCACCCGCCGGTATGGATTCGCGGCACGGCCGACAAGCCTACCGATTTGCGTTTCATCACCGCCATCGGCCGGGTGGCCGCGCCGGTGGACGTGACCCGGCAAATGACCACCGACTTCGCGCGCTACCCGAAGATTTTCCCGCAGGTGCGCAAGGTGAAAATCCATCCGACGCAGAATTCGGGGTTCGACATGGACATGAAGCTGGGCATCGGGCTGGGCTTCCTGTCGCTGCCGGTGAATATTTCGATTTCGCATAACTGGAGCAAGGACCGGTCGCTGCTCTTCAAGTCCTTTGGCGGCGATCTGGAACAGATCCAGGGCTATTGGCGTTGGGAAGAAGCCACGGTGAACAGCACCACCATGCTGCTGCACTCGGCGGGGAAGGTGGGCGAGCATCCGCCGCACTTCCTGAAGCTGGCCAAGTATCTGCCGTATAACGACTTTCTGCCGACGATGGGCGCACAGCTGATCAGCCTGCGCAAACTGGAACGCTGGGTGGCGGCCAAGCAACCGGGCGCGGTGCAGCCGGAAGAACCGTTGCCGGAATAACCCGCCTCAGCTCAATCCGCTCCACGCCAGCCGCAGGGCGAAGGCGATGAAGAGTATCCCCACCCCTGCCAGCCCGCAGGCCGACAGGCGGGGCCGCTGCCGGAATGTCCCGGCCAGGCGGCTGCCGCCGTAAATCAGCGCCAGCAGATAGACCATGCTGCAAACCTGCACTACCGTTCCCAGGATCAGGAAGGACAGCCACGGCCGGGGGTAATCCGGCGCCACGAACTGGATGAAGAAAGCGATGTAGAAAAAGATCGCCTTCGGGTTCATCAGGCTGATGGTCAGCGCGGTGCGGAACGGGCGGGGCGAGGCCTCCCCGGAAACGGCGGCGGGAATGGCTTCGCTGTGCCAGCGCTGCCGGGCGTTGCGCAGCAGATCCGCGCCCAGCCAGGCCAGATAGGCCGCCCCCACCACTTGCAGCACGGTAAACACCGCAGGCCAGCGGTGCAGCAGCGAGGCCGCGCCGGTGGCGGCCAGCGTCATCAGGATCAGGTCGCCGGTAAAGATGCCGGCGGCGGCGCGAAACCCGGCGCGGACGCCCGACCGGGAGGAAACCGTAGCCAGATACAGCGAGTTGGGGCCGGGCAGCAACACGATGAGGATGGTGCCCAGGATGAAGGCGGGCAGGTCGGTGATGCCGTAAAACATGGGGATCGAAAATTCCGGCGCGGGCGGATCAGAACGCGGTATCCGGAGCATGGCGATAGCGGATAGCCAGCCCTTTCAGGAAGTTGCGCAGGAACTGGTCGCCGCACTCCCGGTAATTGTGATGGCCTTGCTTGCGGAACAGCGCCGCCAGTTCCTGCTTGGTCACGTTCATGCCCGCCAGCTGGAACGTGTCCAGCATGTCTTCTTCGTGCAGTTCAAAGGCAATGCGGATCTTCTTGAGGGTGTCGTTGTTGGTGAGCCGTGTGCGGCCTTTGGGGGCTTCGTAGGGCTTGCCGTTCTGCTGGCCCCGGCGCTGAATGATCAGGCCGTCCAGAAAATGGGTCAGCACGGCGTGGTTGCACGCCAGGTAGCCATCCTCGTCTTCGGCTTTCAGCAAGGCTTCCAGTTCGTCCGTGGCAATCTCATAGCCGGTCAGGCGGAAGATGTCGGTCAGGTGGCGGTTGCTGAGGTCGAGGGTGTAGCGGAGGCTGCGCAGAACGTCGTTCGCGGTCATTGTCTGGTTTTCCGGGGGGTGAGGGTTTGGCGCGGGGGCAGGCCGGTATTGTACGGCGGGAGAGGGGGATTAGACAGGGGGGAGTTAGCCGCCACGACATGATACAGGCATATGCTTCTTGGGATATCCCTCACAAACCCATGTAACCGCGTTGTTTTTAACGATGGGTGAAAAATAAATAATAGCCCCCGGGTTCTCTGTCACCATTATTAATTTACCGGTTTTTGAAATATCAATCACGGCTATATTTTCATTGTCTGACGGCAGTATTTTTCGCTCCTCCGGAGTGCTTCCAGATATCAGTTGGCTAGCAATTTCCTCTTTGATTCCATCGGTGTGACCAATAGCTTCCATGACTCTGTATCGTGGCGTGAAAGGTTCAGCGTGCGGCACGAGAATGACCGTCACGACCGCTACCGGAAGCAAAGCAAACAAGTCATAGAAGATATGAATCGGGTAATACCACCAAACGCTCCTGGTTTGACATTTCAGGATGCTTGATTGTGTCCCCATTACGGAAAGTATTGAAATTGAAATAAAATAAAATGCAAAGGCGGTCATGCCCTTTGTCGGTTCAGAGGAAATATAGTAAGCAGAAATGCCGCTGGCAACCAAATAGCCATACCAACTCTTAAAGGGTGTCATAAAGATATTTGATATTTTAATGGTTGGCATGGGAGTCCGTGACCTGAATGTTGGAACGCCACGATTGCGTGACCTTCAAGAGCGTTATATCAGTAGCAGCCTTGACGGGCTTAAGTGACTGATCTGTGCCGAAGCCAAAAAAGTAACCGTTCACTGCCCAGAAAGCTACATTTATCGGAGGGCTGATTCCATCAATGGCTACTTTGAGGGATAGCAGCTTGATCTCGCCAGCCTTGCAGGGCAGTGGTGCAACTCCAACCCGTGAAGGACGGCCTTTAATCAGGCAATAGAAATTGATGCCGCGCCACTCCGCCACGCGCTGTGCCAAATTCAGTGCATTAATTTGTGCCGCTAAAGGCTGCTGAAAATCGGTTGGCATGTGATCAATGAAAGTCTGAAGCAGTTGCTGCTCAACTGGACTTAGCTTCACGCCACCTTTCAGTACGCGCAACCACCATGAGCCGAAGTTTGATTTCATGTGATGAGCCCTGATTTTAATTCAACCTGTAATTTCGTACATTGCTGTTTCCCGGAAGGGCATGCTTCCACGCCTGTATATGGGTTACGAGTCCTGTCGTACTTGAAGCCCGGATTTAATTTTACACAAGGCCAAGTTACCAAAGCTTATACCATGGCTTTTTTTCTGGATTGGGAGGCCGCCTCTCCGATTTTTCGCCAATTGGGTAAGGAACTGTTTTTGTTCCTTCCACCAGCCCATAAATGGCAACTCCCGCACCTTTACGAATATCTAGAACTTCCCGGCAGTCATGAATGAGCAAAGCCGTGGCAATTGCAGCCGCAAATGCGGCATCATGGTGAGACAGTTTCGCGGCTTCGCAATATTTCAAATAAAATGGAGCAAGACGGGCATGTGACTCTTTGAAACTTATCGGGATATATTTGGTTGAAGCATATTCGGTGTTAATGTTTGCCTCACCAATTTGATGTCCACATTGCTGTAATGTGCCAAACATCAAATTCATCAGTTTTGGTCCATAAAAATCAGCCTTATCCGAAAGTACGGCTTTTCCCGGCTCTAAAGAAGCAGGGTGACCAAAGCTTCTATACATCAAGGAACCAGACATTCTGGAAACAGAAGCAATCAGCGTTTCGGCATGAAGTCCTCGCTCGGTAACAAGCAACTTTCTTGCTGTCTGATCGAAGAAGTCAGCTGTTTCTAACAACGATTTGAACTTTTCATTATCCATATGCAGGCCACGTTTAATGCTAAACAAGGGTTTTCCCTATCAGCGATCAGCTCGACTGGTGCTTCGGTATCAGGCCATCAAGACGGTAGATCCATCAATCATATCCAAAGACCAGTATGGCGCATAGGGAGATTCTGGATACTTTCATTCCGCATCATGATTCTGTCCACGGATTGAATAAAGGCACATCTGTGGATACGAATTAGGCGACTTTGAGCGTGGCCACAGTCATGCCATGAGCCAGAGTCGTGGCGGCTATGAGGGCGTCTCGCTCCGAGCGCGGGTCCATGATGTGCAGGTTGGCGCAGTGTCGGGTTAATCGAGTCTGACCGCATTTTCACGCGGTTTTCGGGGGGGGATGGTTTGGCGCTGGGCGGGCCTTATTGTACGGCGGGAGGGGGAAAGGGCGGTGTTATCGCAGTTCCCCGCAAAGCCCAAAGCCGGTCTCTCCGCCGAAGGGAGTACACACGCCCGAAGCGCAATCCCCATCCTTCTTGCAACTGCCGGGTGATTTGCTTTCCGGCGTGCAGTACTCCATGGCGCGGATACTGTGTGACGCACGGTTGCCCGATGGCGAAATTTCCGTGATGTGTAAGGTGCGCGGACTAACCCAGTGGCGTCTCATGGGGACAATACAGCCGGATGGCGCGTCTTCAACCTGATAGGTGTAGCCGGGCAAGAGTTCGATTTCGAAACCGTAATTACGGTAATTACCGATGCCGGTCATGATGCCCGCACCCCAGGAATAATAGGCCTCAACCCAGTGACGGCCCGGCGAGGTAATGACCACCGGCGTGTTCTTTTGCAAACGGTCGTCCACCTGCAAGAACTGAAAGGTTGAATAGGCGGAAATGAAGCCCCTGCCACAACCAGCGTCCGTACAGTTCATCCAGCCGCGAAGCATGCTTTGGTCGTTCCGGGGCGAGGTGTTGCGGTCCCGTACAGGGGCGGATGAGCAGGCTGCGAGCAGGGTCGCGGCAACCAGCAGTAAGGCCGGGAGCATCCGGTATCCGGTTGGTGAGATTCGTATCATGGCAGCGTAATTTCCGCAGTGTGCCGAATCACGGCTGACGTTTCTGCATCGCGCAGTTGAATCCCTAATTTGTGATGGCGCAGACGGCCAGCCCCGCTCCCCGCTCCTCACGACTCAACGCGCCGCGCTCGCGCCCTGGCTGGATGCCTGGCATTTTCGCCACTGAAACCCGGCACCCAAGGTTCCTTCCGGATTGCCACAGATCACGCAGCCCTGACTCGATACGGGGGAAAAACCGCTTTCCAGGCATTGCCCGGTGTAGTAACCCATAAAATCCGCCGGAGGAAGTTCGGCAGGGTTGAAGCCCGGTGGCGTGTTATCGACGGCGGCGCGTGCGCCAGTTTTGGACTGTTGCTTGACAGCGTCAGCATCCCGCCGGGCCTTGTCATCACCGGCCATCAGTTGTTCAGGGGCGACAGGCTCACAGATTTCCGGACGGGACTGGAGTTGACGACAGGCCTGTTGCGCCGCCAGGAACGAAGACTCCAGACTCTCGGCGCGCTCCTTGTAACCCGCAGACCCTGAGCAATATCGCTGGATGATCCTGGCTTGCTGGAGCGTCGCCCACATCACGACCTGCAAGGACGGTGTTGGAGAGCCCTGAGCCTGCCCGGCGTTCGATGCCATGAAAGCGCCCACCCGGGTATCAATGTCCTGCAAGCTCTTGTTGACCAGCGTGCTCGCATCCTGAGAGCAATCCTTCACCGGGGCCGGAGTCGGCTTCGGCCCGGCGCTTCTTTCAGCAGCCACGTAATAGGGGCATGCCTTCATCCGGGCTACCCGCATAATGCGGGCCAGTGACTCCGCCGGATAGGAGTTGCGATACCGATCAACGTTAGCTTGCCCCTCTTGGATGAGTTGGTCACCGAACGCCTTCAAGTCCTCCGGGGTCATCAATTCGCCGTTTCCCCGGCGGGAGAAGGAAAAACGATAAATCCAGGGAAACTCGATCGATTGAGTGATCAGTTCCTCTGTGCTACCCCCCTCATAATCTCCGTTCGCCCTGATAGCGGCCTGCTCCGCCTGGCAGTCCGTGGGCAGCACCCAGGTCTGTTTGGCGGCGAGAGCTTTTCCGGAGAGCCCGGAGGCCAGTACGACGCCCGCGATGACTACGCCCACCCGTGTCCTCATGATTTTCCACCCTTCAAAAGCTGCTTGATCAGCGCATCGACATTCGGGCTTGCCACCGGCCGTTTGGACTGGTTGGCCTGGGTTAGCGCCTGTGTTCGTAGCGTCGCCGCTTCCGCCTCGCGCTTTGCTTTGGCCTCTGCCTGTTGGCGTTCGCGCTGCCTGGCGTCCTGGACACGCTTGGCCTGAAGTTTCTTCAGGAGGGGTTCCACGGATTTTTTGGCAGCCTCGACAGCCGGGGTGTCACGTTTTTCTGCGGCAGCGAACTCCGCCAAGAGGGGCGCTACCTTCTCGGCCCACACCGCCCCGCAATTGCCTTGGCAGGGAATATTGTGTGTATCGCCGCCGCCCAATACTTGTTCTTCCAGACAGCTATCGCCCGCGCCCTTGCAATGATCGTGATCCTGATCGGCCTGCAACAGGGTATAGATCACCTCGCGCTTGGCGGAACTCACCATAACCTTAGGCGGGTCGTAGAGCCAGTTGCGCGGCGTGGGCGCACCCAGCGCTGTGCGGCTGCGGGTGTAGGAGGCTCCGCCCCAGTCGAAGCCCTCCGTCACGCTTCCGGGTAAATTTCCCGATGATGAAGGGAGTCTTGTTTCGATACTTCTTCCGATCGGCCGGCCGTAGAGACGCCACCCGCTGACAATAGCCACCAAGGCGTTGTCCACCGTACTCCTGATCAGCAGCTTTCCCGGCCCCAGGGCCAGTCCGTTCACGCACTCGCCCAACCAGCTATGCCGCAGGTAGTCATCGATCAGAATATGCCGGTTACCGGCATGGCTGGCATAGGGGATGATCAAGCCGCAACCATCCCGGGTATGCACTAGCAATTCCTCGGGGCCGATTTTAAGATCCGGCGGATCTGCGGGAAACAAGGCCTTGCTTTCAACCAGGTGTTCGATCGCCAGAGCGGGATTATCTCGCGGAAGGTGATCCAGATACAGGCGCATTGCGGCGGGACCAACCGAGGGAACACGCTGGTCGGTCAGGCTCGAACCGGATTGAAGCAGTAATTCGGATGTTGTGATGATCTGTTCAGCTTTACCGTCGACCTGCCGATTTTCCAGCTTGAAGCCGGCGGCATCCGAGTCAGCATCCAAAAACCAGTAGGCATCATTGTCCCAGGCGATGCCTATGCTTCTAGAGAAGTGCCAGACCCATTTGCCTTCGCTGTCGAAGAACCACAAATTAATGCCGTTGCTCAGTACCTGCATCAGCTGGCCTGATGCGCGGCCATGGTCAAACCAGCCATAGACCTTATAGATCAAAGGGCCATCCTGCGTGCTATTGATACCTCGCATGATGAGTTCGGCCGGGCCCTCGATAAGACCATCCCTGCACGTCCCTTGGTAAGCGACTACATCTCCCTGGAGTGAAGTCACTTTGCAGGGGGGCTGAGGGGGCGGAGATTGTGACCATGCCAACAGCGGCAGCAACGCCAATCCCGCCAATATGAGACGCCATCCTCTAGTCATCGGTTTTTACTCTCCATGGTCTTCATCCGCCTGACGGGAAACAACACTTGCTGGAACAGTCGCAAATGATATGAATCTCACGCTAGCACACCCTCGATAGCGCCAACAATTCGGCGTGCGGAGGTCCATCAATTTAACTGTTACATCCCATGTCACTATGCCTCGCGGTTCAACGGTTTTTCATCTGTAGAGCCACACGTCTTTCATGCCAGCGGAACCATGCCATTGTTGAAAACGGGTGCGATGACTCTTACGGGCATTCACAATGAACCATGCGGCTATTGGCACAACTACCAGTAAGAGAAAGAACAGGCGTTTTGCGGATGGCATTACGATATCCCTTGAAAAGAGTTTTGGTTGAAAACCAAACTGGTTATGTCTCACAAAAGTTGGAATATGCAAGCTTGTCAAAATCATCAAAAACAGACCCATAATTGGCAGAGGTATTGTCGATGTTGATGCCGGGTTTAGGCCTTATTAACCGGTGCGGCATTAAAGAATTCATATGATTATATTTGATTGATAATTAATCATGCTCAGCCCTCCGACTAATTTTCTTGTGTACAGAACAGCGGGGGCATTCATTCCGCATCATGATTCTGTCCACGGATTGAATACCGGCACGCCGGTGGGGGTGAAATCGGCGATATTGCGCGTGGCCACGGTCATGCCATGCACCAGCGCCGTGGCGGCGATGAGGGCGTCGCGCTCCGAGCGCGGGTCCGGAATGTGCAGGGCGACGCAGCGTTGGGCCACGGCGGTATCCACCGGCAGGATGCGGCCTTCGAAGCGGGGCAGCACCAGCTGGTCCATCCATTGGCGCAACACGGCTCCTTGTCCGGCATCCTTGCGCGTGACGGACAGGATGCCCAGTTCCAGCTCCATGATGGTGATGGCGGACAGGTAGAAGCGGTTCAGGGGTTGGGCGGCTGCCCAGGCCTGTACGCGGTGGTCGGCCTTGTCGGGGCGTCTCAGTTCCGAGAGGACGTTGGTGTCGAGGATAAACATCAGCCCAGGTCCGCCGGGCGGGTGAGGCCTTCCACGCGCGGGGCTTCAAAGTCGAAGTCGGGGACGTGGTATTGGGCGACGGCTTCGCCCAGCGACATTTGTTCGCCGGTGAGTTTGCGGTAGTCGTCAATGCTCAGCAGGACGTGGGCGGGTTTGCCGCGGTCGGTGATGAAGACGGGGCCGTGGTTGGCGGCTTTTTTGGCTTCGCTGGCGTGCTGGTTGAATTCGCGGCTGGTGTAGGTGGTGATGGGCATGGCATGGCCCCGGAGTGGATTTATTGTAGGGATGTTACTACTTTTGGTGGGGTGGGGCAATTGGAGGATGGGTGTGAAGGATGGAGCGGGGGGATGGGAATATGGCTCCGTTCCTATTTTCCGATGGTTAGTTTTTTAGATTTGACTCAAGGCCCGGAAGGTAATCCCCGTGTGGAATAACTACTTCCTTCTCTCCCTCTTCTATCCCGGCCCGGCTAAGACTCATGCCGATCTTTCCTGGGTGTAGGCATGTGACTGCGTTAAGGATTTTATTTTCTTTAATGATATAAACCCCGGCCATTTCTTCAGTATTATTTTGGCCATAGGGTGGTAACTTGGCGATATCGTCATAAATCACATATTTGTAGCTGTTGTTCTGGAAACTTAAATGGGACATGATGCTCCCTGGTTGAACGATTGAGTTATAAAGGAATGAGTCTGTTGGATGAACTTTTTTGGTGGGGTAAAAAAGCTCAATCCTGTTCTTGTTGCCGAAGCGGTATTGAATATAACCGGCACTGGCGGATACTTTAATTGATGAGCAAACTGATATGATTTTTTGGGTTTTAGTATGGCACGAAAAAATCACGACCTCATTGTTTTGGCAAAGCGCGGCGCAGTATGATAACTCAGGGGTTGTTATTAATAAAAGCAGGGCCAGTGTTTTCATAGTAATTTTTCTCATTGGGGTGCGAAGGCTGGGGCGTGTGAAGAGTTAATTAATCACGCCCTGCCCCCGAGCTCTTCATCATTAAAAACTACCAAAATTTGTACCATGGTTTTTTAATAGGAGTTTCCGATATTGTATCGTATTCAGGGTAATATTTTCGCCATGCATCAAGTGCGATAGGCATTTGGAGGATATGCTTTATTATGGATTTTGATATGATTTCTATATCTGTGTCAGACCAATGATTTTTTATTAGTAGCGGCTTGGAGAAGTAAAATTGTTTGCTTGTTTCATCGTGGCTATATGGTAAGTAGAGATGTATTTTTGTCTTCGGGTCTTTTTGGTAGTTTATAGCCTCAAAAATGAGCGCATCCGTTTTCCCTTCATAGGGGTAAACATAGCCATCACAAACGCCACAAAGCCATTCCTTTTGCCGGGGGTTATTATCTAGGTGGTTTCGAAACTCTGAAGTGTCGTCGCTCATGAATTTGACTAATTTCATTCCGGGTCGCCCTTCTTCCGTTGATGGTGCGAGCAAAGTAATGCCAAAGTTAGTAGACGGAGCATGAGCGATGGTCGCAGCCAACAAAAGCCCCATACACTCAGATAAATTAACTAATGACTCGTTTTTTGAAACTAATTCATCTGATAGTGTTTCTTTCTCATTTTGAAAATTCAATTCAATATGCTCGGGCGGCTCATTCAAAAATTGCTCGGCATAATTAGCAAGACCTAAACCGGCGGGGTTTTTAAATAAAATGTCATTGACGGCAAATAATGGGAGTCTTATTGCGCTTTGAGCTATACAGACGAAATTTGTCTCGAAGCAATGTTCTGGAGCGGCGTTTGCAGGAACAATGGCTTTAAACTCTTCATAATCAAACCACTTAACGCTACATTGGCTAACTTTGGCCATGACAGACATGAAATAAAAAGCCAAAACCATTAGAAAGAGCTGGCCGGCTTGGGTTTGAATAAGGTTGTCATAGCTTGGCTTATATCGATTCCGGATATTTAACAATAGTGCATCAATATGGTTTAGGCTGTCCAACGAGAAATCCAGATCAATTTCCCTGAGTTGGTCGTTATACATACACGGAAAAGAAAAATCTTCCCCATTTTTAATGGCTTTAAGTACATGTGCAGCAAAGTCATTTACACTAAATTGCATGTTGGTGTTCCTTTATAAAAATAAATATTCGCTGTAAAACTTTAAAAATCAAAGCATTGAAAAATTTCTGTCCGTATATGTGAGATCCGAATCCTTAAAGAGTAACGCTCTCAGCCTACCATTCCCCGAAAACCCCGGCAATTTCGCCCTATAAATCCAATCGTTTGGATTGTAACCAACCATGACCAATCACCCCAACCGCTTCCTAAACCGATTCGGCGACACCCCCGCCCACCCCCGGAACGCCCGCGTAAACGCACTCTGCTCCGAATACCCCAGTAGAAACGCAATCTGATTCAAATCCAGCCTCACATCCCCCAGATAATGCTTCGCCAACCGAAACCGCGTCTCCCGCAACATCCCGTTAAAGTTCAACCCCCGATCCTCCAGCCGCCGATGCAGCGTCCGCGTCGACAGATTCAACCGCCGCGCCACTCCCTCCAGCGTCGGCACACCGCTATTCAGCATCTCCACGCAAATCGCCTGCACCGACTCCAGAAAACTGTCGCCCTTCGCCGATTCATCCAGCAACGCCTCGGCCTGCTTCTCCAGCAACTCCAGCAAAAAGGGATTCTGCCCGTTCACCGGCAAGGCCAGCAGCGGCAAGGCAATCTCGATCGCCACGCGCGGCTGGCCGAACAGCACCCGGCAGCCCATCAACGCCTCGAACATCGCCACCGGGTAGGGCGCGTCATGCGTGAAGTGGATCGCTTCCGGCCCGAAGGTCGCGTTCGCTTCCATCGACACGATCGAGCGCACGAAGGTGATCAACCCGCCCATGAACACTTCGTTCGACAGCTGCGTGGAAATGCCCTGATCCGCATCCCAGCTGATCTTCAATACCCGGCCGTCGCTGTCCAGATGCACGTCAGACATGTTGTGCAGCAGCTTCTGGTAACGCTGGAAACGCAGCAGCGCCTCGCCCAGCGTACCGCAATGCATGATCAGGTAGGCCATCACGCCGGTATGTTCCGGCTGCACGCAGGCGCCGATCTTCAGCCCCAGCGCCGGTTCGTGCAGCAGGGCTTGCAGGCTTTCCAGCAGGTCCCACCACATGGTCATCGGCATCTGTGCGTGCGCGGGCCAGGCCGACAGCCGGTGGCGGATCGACGGTGCGGCAATGCCGTGTTGGTCCAGATAGGCCAGCACCAGCCCGCCCAGGTCGCTGGCGACGTAAATGCCTTGCATCAAGCAATCCTCAGAATGGCGAAAACCGTCAAAAACACGGCGAACTATGTCAATACGGTATGCAAAGCATACGGCAGAATGACCTCATCGAACAACGACAAAGTGACGAGGGTTTCCACCATGAATGACATCCTGCACGCGCTGCTCTTCATCGGCTTGGCCGGGGCGGTATTCCTGGGCGTGATCGCCGCCGAGGCGTACTACTGGCATCGCAAGGGCCGTCCGGAGATGTATTCCTTCAAGGAAACGCTGACCAACCTGACGATGGGCGCGAACTACAAGATCGTCGACGGTATCGCTGTGGCGCTGTTCATCCGCGTGTTCTTCGACTGGGTCTACCAGTTCGGTTTCCAGTACCAGCCGGTGCACGGCATCTGGAGCATCCTGCTCATCTTCCTGGTGGTGGACGCCAGCTTTTACCTCTGCCACTTCATGATGCACAAGGTGCGCTGGTTCTGGACTTCGCATGTGACGCACCATTCCGCCGAGCGCATGAACTATTCCACGGCGCTGCGCCAGAACTTCACCATGGTGTTCAACGGGGCGTGGCTGTTCTGGTGGGTGCCGGTGGCGCTGGTCGGTTTCGACAAGAACTGGGTGACGCTGGCCATCGAGCTGAACCTGGCTTACCAGTTCTTCCTGCACACCGAAACCTACAGCCCGCTGGACAAGTTCGGCGCGGTGCTGAATACCCCGTCGCACCATCGCGTCCACCACGGCAGCAATCCGGCGCAGATCGACACCAACTTCGGCGGCGTGCTGATCATCTGGGACAAGATTTTCGGAACCTTCGTGCCGGAAGAAAAGGCGGGTGTGATCAAGTACGGCCTGGTGGACCGCCAACCGCATTCGCTGAACCCGATCTACCTGCAAGTGCATGAATGGGGCGAGATGTTCCGTGACTTCCGCAACAGCGGCTACGATTTCCGGGTGTTCTGGAAAGCGCCGGGCTGGAAGAGCGACAAGATGCAGCAGCTGGAAGCGCGGCAGGTTCGTCAGGCCGGTTGAGGCGGGGAAGGGGATTCGCGGAAGGGCGCACGGGTTGCGCCCTTTGCTATTGGTGATTCCGTGAGCATCGTTTGCCCGAACTGTTAGCTGTTTCCTTGACTTCAAGCTTTGTTGGGGGGAAGGTGTAGCCTCCTGATTTTGCATTGATGCATGGTATGACCATCCAGATCCAATTGACGTTGCCGGACTGGCTTTCCGCCTTTATGGAACAAGGCCCCCGACACTATGAAACCCCGGCCGCGCGTATGTCGCTGGCCATTGAACTGGCCGCCCGCAACGTACTGGGCAAGACTGGCGGTCCCTTTGGCGCGGCGGTTTTCGACAAGCAGTCCGGGTTGCTGCTGGGGGTTGGGGTCAATCTGGTGATGAATTCGGGGCTGTCGATGGCGCACGCCGAGATGGTGGCGATTTCGGTGGCGCAAAAGCATCTGGGGCAACTCAGCCTGACCGGTCCTGGCGGGCGCTGGCAGCTGGCCACCAGTTGCGAGCCGTGCAGCATGTGCCTGGGCGGCATTCACTGGTCGGGGTTGAAGTCGGTGCTGATCGGCGCTCGCGATGAAGATGCCCGCGCCATCGGTTTCCACGAGGGCCACAAGCCGCACGACTGGGAAGCGGCCTGGCGCGTCGACGGCATTGAAGTCCAGCGCGACCTGCTGCGCGCCGAGTCCTGCGCGGTGCTGCAGGCCTATATCCGGCAGGGCGGGGTCATCTACTGACGGGCGGAAATGCGCCGTCCGCGTGTGTAGTGTTCTCGTTCGGGAAACAAGGTATCCGGGGTTTGCCGTATTGTCGGGGTCAGGGGCCGGGCGTATTGTCCGTCTCACACCCGGTTCCGTCATCCATTCAGGTTACACGGACCGTATTTGACCCTGACGGAGAAAAACCATGTCCCGCTTCCTCGCTACTTCCCTGATGGCCTTGTCCCTGCTGGCCGCCCCGATGGTCCACGCCGCGCCGGATATCGATCCCGCCAAGATGCCCGCCGGCAAGTACCTGGTCGACAAGACCCACGCCAGCATTACCGCTCGCGTGCTGCACCAGGGCTTTTCCTTCTACACCTTCCGCTTCGACAAGTTCGACGCCAGCTATACCTACGATCCGAAGAGCCCTGAAGCCGCCAAGGTGGAAGTGACCATCGACACCAACTCGCTGAATACCGGCTATGAAAAAGCCAACAAGGAATTCCCCGCCGAGTTCCTGATGGCCGACAAGTTCCCCAAGGCCACCTTTGTCTCTACCGGCATCAAGAACCTGGGTAACGGCAAGGGCACCATGACCGGCAACCTGACGCTGGCCGGTGTCACCAAGCCGGTGACGCTGGACGTGACCTTCATGGGCTTCGCCAAGGATATGTTCGGTCTGAACCGTTCCGGTTTCTCCGCCAAGACGGTGATTACCCGCTCGCAGTTCGGTTCCACCAAGTATGTGCCGGTAATTGGTGATAATGTTGAGCTGAACATTGAAGTCGAGTTCGTGAAGCAATAACCCGTCAAGGAGAACAACATGGCGGCTTCGCATAATCGCTACACCACGGTAGCCATCATCCTGCACTGGCTGATTGCAGCCGCCATTCTCTTCCAGCTGGCCTTGGGCTGGCGCATGGGCGACCTGCCGAAAGGGCCGGGCGCTTTTGCGCTGTTCCAGCTGCACAAATCCATCGGATTCACCATCCTGCTGCTGGTGGCGGCCCGCATCGCCTGGCGGCTGATGAATCCGCCTCCCGCCTTGCCCGCCACCATGGCGTCCTGGGAAAAAGCCCTGTCGAAACTGGTGCATCTGGCGTTCTACGGCATCATGATCGGTTTGCCGCTGACGGGATGGATTGCCGTGTCGACCAGCCGCACCCAGATTCCCACCCTGCTGTTCGGAACCGTTCCGTGGCCGCACCTGCCGTTCCTGCCGGAACTCACCCCGGCGGTAAAGGAGGTCTGGAACAACGGCAGCAAGGAAATTCATGAATTACTGGCCGCCGTGACGATGTTGTTGCTGGCGGCGCATGTCGGCGGTCTGCTGAAGCATCAGTTGATCGTCAAGGACAAGGTGCTGGCGCACATGGCCCCTGGCGCGCGCCCCGGTTGGGCGGAGCCGCGCCTGTGGCTGATTCTGGCGCTGGCCGCCGGTCTGATGGCGGCCGGGTTTGTCCTGCCGCGCCTGCCGGAGCCGAAGGGCGGGACTACCCCGAATCCGCAGGCCCAAGTGGTGGAAGCGGCGCCGGCAGCCTTGCCGCCCGAACCGGTGGCGGTGGAAACTCACGATGCCGTAACGGCGGCCAAGGACCAGCCGTCAGGCGTTCCGGCCGCGCCGGTCAAGTGGAAGGTGCAATCCGGCTCCACGCTGGAGTTCGGCACCAGCTGGTCGGGCGACCCGGTGACGGGCCGCTTCAAGACCTGGACGGCGGATATCGCCTTCAGTCCGGAGGCGCTGGCGGCCTCGTCGGTGACGGTGAAGGTGGATTTGTCGTCGGTGGCGTCCGGTGACGAGCAGCGTGACGGCGCCTTGCCGGGGGATGACTGGTTCGACGCCGGGCATTTCCCGCAGGCCGTGTTCAAGTCCACCGAGTTCCGTGAAACCGGCAAGCAGCGCTATGCCGCCAAGGGTACGCTGTCGCTGCGCGGCAAAACCCTGCCTGTGACGCTGGATTTCCGGCTCAGCGAACGTAACGGCCTGACGGTGGCGGAAGGCTCGACAACCCTGAACCGCACCCTGTTCGGCGTGGGGCAGGGCGAGTACGCCGCGACCGACTCCATTCCCGCCGAAGTCCGGGTCCGCTTCACGGTGCTGGCGAAAAAGTCCTGATATCCACGATCACGCCCGTACGGATGTTCAGGGCCTGCCCAGCGCCTTCTTGGCCTCAATGTGACCCGGCACCCGGTTCAACACACCCTGCCAACTGATCGCCGCTTCGTTTTTCCAGCCCAGCGCGTTTTGCGCCCGCGCCAGATAGACCAGGATGGTGGCGTCGGAGGGAAAGCGTTCGGCCATGTCTACGCCCACCTTCGCCAGCGCTTTCCAGTCCTTTTGCGCTTCCAGCGCCGCCATCAGCCGGATGGCGGCGGTGTAGTTCCACGGCGCCAGTTCCAACGCCTTGCGGGCTTGCGTTTCGGCCTCCTTCCAGCGGCGGGTGGCCAGCAAGGGCAGGGTTTCCCCCAGCAACGCCTCCACGGAGCGGGGGTAGCGCGCCGCCGCCGTGGTGTAAGCCTTCAGCGATTCATCATGCCGACCCAGCTGATAGTTCAGCCAGCCCTTACGCAGCCACTGCAGGTGGTCGTCATCGTCCTTGCCCAGGCTGTCCAGGGTGGTCAGGGCGTCCTGGATCTTGCCTTGCGATTCCAGTTGATAGGATTTGGCCCAGTCGGCTTCACCCGCCACGGCGGTAACGGCCATCAGGCCGCCAAGCAGGCAGGCGGGGAGGATGCGGGACAATTTCATAGTCAGGTACTCCGGGTTTACCAGTGGGTGGAAAGGTTGAGGTAGAGGAAACGGGAATCCAGGGTGTCGGCCAGCGACGGGCTGTGGCTGCGGGTGGCCCCGGCCAGCAGCAGGAAGTCCAGGTTCGGTTGCGGCCGCCAGCCGGCTCCGGCCCATGCGGCGGCGGTCTGGATATAGGGCTGCGTGTAAAGCTCCAGCGTGTCGGTGTCCACGCTGTAAAGCCGCTTTCCGCCCGAGACCATGGCTTGCAGGGTGCGGGGCTTCAGGACGGGGCCGGGTTGCAGCCATTGGGTCAGCTTCAGTTCGGCGGCGGCGGCCCGGTCCAGGTTTTCCGAGGTCTGGCTGAAGCGCTGCAGGTAGCCCCGCAGCTGCACCCAGGTATAGCGGTCATTGAAGCTGCCGCCGATCATCGGGGTCAGCTGGTCGACGGTTGTTCCGCTGTCCAGCCGGGTGCGGCAGAAGCCGGTGTCCAGCAGCAGGTCGGGGGTGCGCCACCAGCCCAGTCCGGCCAGCACGGTGCGGCTCGTCAGGTCCGGCGCGCCGGTTTGACGGTCTTCCACGCGAATTCCGCCTAACCGCCAGGCCCAGTCACGGTCGGGCGACAGACCTTCGGCGGCCAGCGCGAGCGTGCGTTCCTCCAGGACGCCGCCCTGACGGTAGTCGACCCGGCTTTCGCCAAGACCGGCGGTCAGTCCGAGGGCCGGGGAGGCCTGCAGGCCCAGATCCAGCTTGCGTTGGTTGAGGCGGTCCCGCAGCCCGGAGCCCTGATAGTCCAGCCGGGTCAGCTCCAGCGCCGCGCTGCCGGGCCAGTCTGCGGCGGCGGCGATACCGGCGGTGAGCAGCAGGGGCAACGTAATCCATCGGGTGTTCAAGGGCATGTGGGGTCTCCCCGGGTGTCAAATTCCAGTGAAAAGGCGGGAATGCCGGTGTCGCCCTGTTGGGCGGCGCGAATCAGGTGGTAATGCCAGCCGCGTTGTCCCATGCGCGCTTCCAGCCGCATCAGCCCCAGTTCCGGTGAAATCCAGGCGGTGGTTTCCAGCCGTGCGCGGCCGAAAAGACGGTGCTCGCCCGCTTGCCGCCATTGCCGGTTGACGGGCTCCCATTCGCGGCGATAGCGGCTGTCGAGGCTGACCAGGCCGGGGCAGATCCAGGCCAGGGCGCGCCACAGCGACGCGGGCAGCAGCCGGATGGGCGGGCGGTCATGCCAGTGCGTCACCCGTTCCGAGGCCGGGGTGAAACCGGCCGCCAGCAGCCACAGGTCCAGAAACCGGTCGGAACCGCCTTCGCGCTCATAGCAGGCCAGCACGGTGGGCGTGTTGTCGGTCAGGGCGGCGGCGGAGCCACGGCCGCTGATGCGGAACCGACCGTCGAGGGTGGCATCCACGGTCAGCTCGGTCTGATGTCCGCCGCCATCGCCGTAGCGTAGTTGTCGTCCCGGCAGCAAGGGCAGCGGCAGCACGGGCCCCGCCCAGACATTTTCCAGCCGGTCGCCGGTCTGCGGCACATGGTTCAGCCGGAAGGCCCGGCGGTCGCCTTCCAGGCGGTTCAGTCCGCACAGGTGAAAGGGCAGGGTCGGCGCGGCCGGATGGGCGTATTCGACGACGGACAGATGCAGGTGCGGTTGCGGGGAGCGCCCGGAGTTGCCGCAGCGCCCGACCGGATCGCCGGGTTTCAGCCAATCGCCGATCGCGACGCCAAGGCTGCCTTGTTGCAGGTGCGCCAGCAGCACGCACGCACCCCCGGCCAGCCTTATCAGCAGGTAGTTGCCCCAGTTCTGTTCCAGGTTCATGGCGCCGGGCTCGTTGTCGGGAATTTCCGCAACCAGACCGACGACCTGACCGTGACAGGGTGAAAGCACGGGAAGGCCGAAGGCGTAGTAGTGATCGATCCGGCTGCCGTCCTGATGAAAGCTCAATCCGCCTTCGGTGACGATCAGGTCGATGGCATAGCGCCACGGTCCCTGATGGGTGTGCTCGCCGTCAAAGCCCTGATAGACATCCCAGTCCCCGTTGACCGGCAGCATCAGCGGCAGGGTGCCGCTGCGGCCCACGCGCGCGGCTTCCAGGTTGCGGCTTTCCAGCGAGCGTTCGGGAATGCGCGGATGTTCGGGCTGCACGCGCGGTTGCCCGGCCTGACGGGCGGCGTGCAGCCCCAGCGCGGTGGTCAGCACGAAGGGCAGCGACAGCGGCAGCAACCCCGCCAGACCGGTCAGCCGGCTGAGGGCGGCATCCAGCAGCACGGTCAGCAGGCTGCCGGAGACGGCCAGCAGCAGGCTGCCGGGGCCGGGCGTGACAAACAGGCCGCCCAGCGCCATGGCGGTCAGCATAGCGTTGAAAGCGGCGGAATGGCTGAGGCCGGGGAAACCGGGCAGCAGGGCGGGCAACGCTGACACTAGATACCCCAGCAGCGCCATCAGCGCCAGCCAGCGGGAGACGACAGTGATGCACAGCAGGAACATCAGCCCCGCCAGCGGTTGCGGCTGCATCAGGATGGAGCCCAGCGTGGTCAGGAACCGGTCCATCGTTCCGCCGAACAAGGACGGCACCGCCGTGACGGTTGCCGCGGATTGAGCGTGCAGCGCCAGCATCATCAACCAGCCCGCCGCCACGAACGGCAGGCTCAGCACCGGCACCCGCAGCAGCGGCCAGGTTGCCGCGCCAATCAGCTGCGTCAGCAGCGAGGCCAACAGCCCGCCCATCACCGAACAGGCCGCCAGCGTGGCCCCGGCCAGCGACAGGCCGCCCAGCAGCAACCCGGTCAGCAGCCCGTTGAAGCCGTGCACCGGCAGCAGGCTGTCATCCTGCCGCTGCCAGCGGGCGCAACCCAGGGCGCTGAGACAGCCCAGCAGGCCCGCCAGTCCCTGCACCGGATTCAGCAGCGTCACCAGCAGGAACAGGCCGCCGGCTGCGGCGGACGGAGTCAGCAGCGTCCAGCCGTAGCTCATGCCCAGCGCGCGCAGCAACGGGGAAGGGAAGGGCATGGCGTCAGTCCCGGAAGTCGGGTTGCAGCCCGTCGGGCAGGCTTTCCAGATCGGTCATGTCCTGCAGCTTTTCCCGACGTCGCAACACATCGACGCTGCCGTTCTCGCGCACCATCACCACGGCAGGGCGATAGGCGATGAACTGCATCCACTGCGTGTTGTTGTAGGCGCCCACCGGCCAGAAGGCCAGCACCTCGCCCGGCGACAGCGGCGGCAGTTTCAGCGACTGGCGCAGCACGTCGATGTTCATGCACATCGGGCCGTAGATCACGGTTTCTTCCGGCAGGCCCTCGGCGGGCTTGGTCAGGCGCACGTCGTGGTTGTACCAGAAGGCGGTGAACAGCACGTTGACCCCGGCATCCACCACCAGTCCGCGCCGTCCGTCCGCCAGCCGCTTGTTGGCGACCACGGAACTGAGCAGCCAGGCCGATTCATCCACCACCGCGCGCCCGGATTCCAGGATCAGTTCCGGCAGCGGTTTGCCCTGCGCCTCGCGGTCGCGGAAGCACTCATGCAGCGTGTTGCAGAGCGCGTCGGCATACTGCTCGATCGACGGCACCACCTGTTCCGGCGGCAGGTAGACGCCTTGCAGGGAATTGCGAGAGGCAAAGCCGCCGCCGGTGTCGAGGAAACGGATGGTGCAGCCGGTCGCCGCTTCCACCGCCGTGACAAAGCCGGCCATGATCCGCACCTGTGCGCTATAGGCGCGCGGGTCGGTAATGTAGGTGCCGATGTGGTTGTGCAGTCCCACCAGTTGCAGCCACGGGCTGTTGGCGATGCGGCGGGCGGCGTCCATGGCCTGGCCGGTTTCCAGGTTGAAGCCGAAGCGGCTCCACGGTTCGCTGTAACCGGTATCGAAGTTGAGGCGGATGGCGACCGGGAAGTCGCGCAGCCCGGCGTCGCGCACCACCGCTTCCAGCAGGTAGAGCTCGTCGAGGTGATCGATGTGGATCTGGGCGCGTTCGCTGACCGCGCGTTCCAGATCCTCGCGGGTCTTCAGCGGGCCGTTGAAGATGATGCGGTGACCGGGAACCCCCAGCATCCGCGCCTTCTCGTATTCGAAGCCCGACACCACTTCCGCCTCGAAGCCTTCCTGATGCAGGAGGCCGCACACTGCGTTCAGGTAGTTGGTCTTGTACGACCAGCCGAAACGCACCTTCGGATAGCGCGAGGTGAAGGCGCGGCGCATGCGGCGGGCGGTCTCGCGCAGGCGGGCTTCCGACATCACGAACAGCGGCGAACCGAAGCGTTCGATCAGCTGGCTGACCGGCACCCCGTCGATGGCGTCCAGGTAAAGGGACTGGCGGACGCCGCCGAATTTGTTGAGTCCCGCGCCGCCGTGGCGGACGATGGTGGGGGTGATCCAGTGTTTCAGGGTAGTCATGACTGTCTCCGGGCGTGCATGGTGACGGCTTCGAATTGTGCGAGCGGCACCATGACTTCCATGGCGTAGCGGATGAACATCATGCCCGCCTCGGCGGGCGGCAGCGGCGGCGCTTTCTGGTCCAGCGCCAGTTTCACCAGTTGTTCCGGCAGGTTGCGGCCCACCCCGGCGGAGAAGTAGATCCACGCCGGAAAGCGCGGGTTGATCTCGATCAGGTGATGGCGGCCTTCCGCATCACACAGCATTTCCAGCTCGAAACCGCCTTGCCAGTGCGTGGCCTCGCAGAGCGTCCGGGCGGCGGCCAGCAGTTCCGGGTCATCAATGGACACCCCGGCCCAGGCCTTGCCCTTGTCGGTCAGGGCGCGTTTCTTCATCATCACCGCACCGGCCAGACCGCCCTTGCCGTCGCCCACCCCGGCCAGGTTCACTTCCTCGCCGGTCAGGAACTGCTGCACCAGCACCGGCATGCCCCAGTCGTGGGCGATATGGTGAAAGGCGGCAATGGCGTCCACGGCGTTGTGGACTACCTTGGCGTCGTAGAACAGGCCTTTCACCACCAGTGGGAAGCGGAATCCGGCGGATTCGGCCTGATAGAAGAAGTCGGGGCTGTAGATGGCCTTGGTGGCCGGCGCCATCAGGCCGGTACGTTCAGCCAGCGCCGGCAGCTGGTCCTTGCCGCGCAACAGCAGCTGGTCGCGGCCGGGCAGGAAGTGGCGGATGCCCAGGTCGGACAGCGCCGGGGCGATGCGCACGAATACCGGCAGTTCGGCATCCAGGCAGGGAATGATGACGTCGATCTGCTCTTCGGCATGAATGGCGGTCAGTCGCGCCAGAAAGGCTTCCTCGCCGTGCGAGGGATAGGGCAGCAGCCAGGCGGCGTCGACCAGGTCGTCCAGGTACAGGCCGGGGTCCAGCGCCTCGTAACCCAGACCGACAATGCGCACCTCGAATCCGGCGGCTTCCTTCAGGCAGCGTGCGACGGCGATGCCGGGACCGGGGTTGTCGGCGCGACCGTTCATGCCGGTGACGGCAATGGTCAGTTTCATTTGATCAGCTCCTTCAATCGGGCGGCAAAGTCCTGCAGGTCGCGTTCGATCTGGCCGCGCGGGGCGTCGTATTCCCCGGTCAGGCAGTCGATGACTTCATCCAGCCATGCCAGGTTCCGCGCCAGTTTCAGCACCGCCACGCCGGTTTCGCCGGTGGAAAAACTCTGGCCGCTGACCGGGTCGAAGATGAAACCGGTTTCGCTGACGGCCAACCGTTGCAGCACGGCGGGATCAGGGAACCAGTCGCGGGTGGCCAGACGTTCGCGGGCGGTCATGGCTGCGGCTCCGGGTTGGCGTCCGGCAGGGGGCGGTCGCCTCGCGAGGCGGGCGGCTCGCCGTGATCCGGGCGGGGCGGGCGATGACTGCGCTGCCACTCTTCCAGGGTTTTCAGCTGGGCGGGATTCAGGACGGTGGCCAGTTCCTGATGCTGGGCGGTGTCGATGGCTTCCATTTCCCGGCGGGCGGCGTCACGGGCCTGCTCATGCTTGCCGCGCAGGGCTTCGTGCCGGCTGCGGTATTTCTGAAGGATGGTGTCCAGCTTGGCGCTCTGGTCCGGATTCAGTTGCAGTTGCTTTTCCAGCTCGGGAGGGGCGCCGCAGGCCAGGACGGCGCTTGGCAGGAGGATGGCCAGACTCAGGCCCAGGGTGATGAGAGGCTTCTTCATGATGCGTGCTCCACGTGGCTCTTTCGATGAACCCAGTGTCGCGTGCAAAATGGCAGTAATTGAGGAAGAAATGAGGATTGTGGTACGGAGGGATAACCGCGCGTGTTTCGGGGATAAGCGGCGGCTCAGCTGCCTTTGCCATGGCGGATGTGACCCAGGAAGCGGCCGCTTTCCCGGAACAGCTGCCGCCCGATTTCCCCGCGCACGATGCCATGCCGGTGGAACGCCACCTCCCGGTATCGCTTGGTTGCCGAGCCCAGCCGCCGGTAAATTTCGCGTCCGCCGCGCACATCCACCTTCGGGTCGGCGTCGGCGTGCATCACCAGTGCCGGAATGCGGATGCCGGGCAGTCCCCGCCGCACCGCGCGCATCAGCCGCCTTATCTGCACAATGCTGTGCACCGGGCAGCGCCGGTAATTGATTTGCGGATTGTCGGCGTCATTGTGCACAAAATCCTGCCGCCAGGCGTTGATGCCCAGCCGATCCAGCAACCGGTTCCAGAGATCGACGGGCTCGGCAACCGAGGCCTTCCAGGATTTGAAGCGCAGCGGCGCGCTGATGCTGATGAGGGCGGCATAGGCCTCCGGCTGCCGGATGACGCTGGCCAGCGCCACCGCGCCGCCGGTGGAAAAGCCGGCGATGGCGATGCGTCCGCAGCCCGCGCTGTGCAGGATGCGCCGCCCCCGTTCCACCGAGTCCATCCATTCTTCCGCCGTGCGCGAGGCCAGATCGTCCGCCGAGGTGCCGTGCCCGGCCAAACGCGGTGCGTAGACGGTATACCCCTGCCGGTGCAGGTCTTCCGCCCATTCGCGCACTTCTTCCGGTGCGGCCATCAGCCCATGCACCAGCAGCACGCCCCAGCCGTTGTCGCCGTTCAGGAAATAGGGCTCGCCGATCGTAGCGGGCTTGGTTTCGCCAGCCCGGAAATGGTGTTCCCGGTCTTGGCCAAAGCGCAGGTTTTCCTCCGTCAGCTGTTGCGCCAGCCGGGCGGGGTCGGCGGCGGTCATGACGCTCCCGGCAGCATCGCCAGCGCGTTGTAGATCATGGCGTAATGGCAGCCCGCACCAATCAGCACCATCACGTGGAACAGTTCGTGGAAGCTGAAGACGCCGGGCAGCATCAGCGGCTTTTTCAGGGCGTAGAACAGCGCGCCCAGCGTGAAGGCCGCGCCGCCCAGGAACAGCAGGTGTTGTTGCACCGGCGTCATGGCGTGCAGCATCGCGTTCAGCGGCAGCACCACCAGCCAGCCCATCGTCAGGTAGATCAGCGCGAACAGCACGCGCGGCGCGCGCGGAAAGAAGATCTGCGTCAGCACGCCGAAGCCCACCAGCCCCCACTGCACCGCAATCATCGGTACGCGCCACTGTTCCGGCAGGAACAGGTAGCAAACCGGCGTGTACGAACCGGCAATCATCACGAAGATGGCGAAGCGATCCATGCGCCGCCAGAACGAGACCTCGTTTTCCTGCTGCTTGAAGGCGTGATACAGCGAGCTGGCCAGGAACAGGAAGACGGTGGACAGGCCGTAGACCAGCGCCGGGATCAGCAGCGAGTGCGAATCGGCGGCGCGCATCACCAGAAACAGCGTGCCGACGGCCGCCGCCGCCATGCCCGCCAGATGGGAGTAAAAATTGAAGGTTTCCTGAGACCGCATGAAAAATCGCCTCGCCGGATGACAGATGGGGAAAGGCGGTATTGGGCGACAAAAAGAGGACAGGTGTCCTTGATGCCGGTCAGGTCCGGCGGCGCTTCAGTCGGCCGCGTCGGCTTCGGCCAGCAGGCGCTCGCATTCATCGAGCAGGGCGCGGGCGTGGTCGGAGTGGTAACGCGGGTCCAGCGCTTCCATCATTTCATGGGCGGTGTACAGCCCGGCCTCTCGGGACAGTGTGGCGGCCAGATGACGAGCAAACTCGTCGCTGAGGCGCGCCAGCAGGCGGCCGTCTTCCGGCGGCAGGCGTATTTTCGCGCGTGACAGCCACGAGGCGGCCAGGCTGGCGCCCTGGCGGTCGTTCATCCAGACGCCGTGGTCATAAAAGGCCGACAGCCGTTCGGCGACCAGCGCGAACAGCACCGCCTGGCGGGTGGCGAAATCAAGGACCGGCTGCTGTTTTTCGGGGGGAGGCATAAGGTTCCGTCGGGTCAGGGTTTCTTGGTCAGCGCCACGATCCGCCGATCATAGGCGATGTGCGCGGCCTTGTCCGGTTTCAGCAGGATGCGTTTGTCGCCCGGCAGGCGGCGGATGCTGTCCTGCGCCTACCATTCATACTTGTAGCCTACACTATAGACGGCATGGATCAGCTCGCGATCCGGCAATACGGCGGCCATCTTGCGACGGATTTTCTTGATGTGGCTGTCAATGGTGCGGTCGGCAACAATGCGATTGTCGGCGTACATCGAGTCCATCAGCTGCTCGCGGTTGAAGATGCGCCCCGGTCGCGCCGCCAGTGTTTTCAGCAGGTGAAACTCCACGGCGGTCAGGTCCAGGTTGTGTCCCTGGAGGCGGGCTTGATAGCGCTCTTCGTCCAGCACCAGGCCATCGCCGGCGTGCACCGGCGGCTGGCTGCGCCGCAGCACGGTCTTGACCCTGGCCACGACTTCCCGGGGGCTGAAGGGCTTGCAGATATAGTCATCCGCGCCCAGTTCCAGCCCCAGCAGCCGGTCGATTTCCTCCACCCGCGCCGTGACCATGATGATCGGCAGCGAAGAGTTGCGCCGCACGTCCTTGCAGATCTCCAGCCCGGACCGCCCCGGCAGCATCAGGTCCAGCAGCATCAGATCCGGACGGCGGGCGGCGATGGCGGCGTCTACCGCATTCCCGTGGTGCGCCAGCGCAGTGCTGAAGCCGTGATTTTCCAGGTAGTCACGCAGCAATTCCGCAATCTTGACTTCATCTTCAACGATCAGGATATGTTCAGGCATGTCCGGCATCCGTATTCAACAGCGGGAAGACCAGTTCCCAGCAAAGACCGCCCAGCGCTCCGGCGCGCGGCCGCATGGCGACATCGTGGGCGTCGGCAATCGCCTTGGCGATGGACAGGCCCAGTCCGGACCCGCCGGTCGCCCGGCTCCGGGAGGACTCCACGCGGAACAACCGTTCGGTCAGGTGCGGCAGGTCCTTTTCCGGAACACCGGGGCTGGAGTCCTCCCAGTCCAGCTCTGCACGGTTATAAACCCGTCGCAGGGAGATGCGCAATGTGCCGGGCGCATCGGTATAGCGAAGGGTGTTCTGCATCAGGTTGGCCAGCAACTGCATCAGTCGGGCTTGATCTCCCCACACGGTCATGCCGGTTGCCAGGTCCGTCTCCACGCGGATACCGGCGGCCTCCAGCCGGCGGTGATGCTGGCTGATGACCTCCGTCACCAGTTCCCCCAGATCCAGCGCTTCCTTGCGGTAGCTCAATGCGCCCTGATCGGATTGGGAGAGGGTGTGCAAGTCGTCGACCAGCCGCGCCAGGCGCTGTACTTCCTGTCCCAGGGATTGCAGGTTTGCCGCGGTGGGCTGGCGGACCCCGTCCTGCAAGGCCTCGATCTCGCCGCGCAACACGGCCAGCGGCGTGCGAAGTTCATGGGCGATATCGGCGATCCAGCGCTGGCGCGCGTCCAGATTGGCAGCCAACGCTGCGGCCAGCGTATTGAAATCCGCGGCCAGTTGCGACAGTTCGTCATTCCCCGGAATGGCAATCCGGGTGTCGTAACGGCCGGCGCTCAGGGCGCGGGTGCCCCGCGTCAGCTCTTTCAGGGGACGGCTCAGCCACCAGGCGATCCCGAAGGACATGAGAATGGAGCCAAAACCCAGACCGATCGCCACCCTCGTAAAGATGCGCTGTTGCTGTTCCGCGAAAATCTGCTCGCCGCTGCTGACGATCTCCCGTTGCGGGATATAAGCCAGGTATCCGGCGGTTTTTCCGTTAACGGTGACGGGCGCCATCACCGCGACGGCAGGCAGCCGTTGCGGGCCGACAATGGTGGAGTGGTCCGAGTCCAGCAGGGCCAGATGTTGCGGGACAGGCCGGGGCGCGGGCTGCAAATAGGCCGGGGGACCGTCCGGGTCTCCGGGAGGGCGGGGCGGCGGACCGCCCGGGAAAAAGGGCCTGCCCGGCCCGGCGGCATCATCCTGACCATTCATGGGACCGGGGGGCGGCGGATTCGCACCATCCTCGGGCCGGGGATTGTAGTCGTTGACCAGTTGATGAAATCGTCGTGGCGACTGCCGGAACCGTTCCCACGAGCCGCTCTTCCGGAATTCCCCGGCCAGCGCCCCCATCAACGGAATCTGTCGCGCCAGCTCCTGCTGGCCCAGATAGGTGGTGAAGTGTTTTTCAAAACTGACCGAATTGAACACATACGCCCCCGTCACCAGGCAGGCATTCAGGGCGCTCATGGCCAGGAACAGCTTGTAGCGGATGCGGAACATGCGCACGGCAGTGCCCTCGTTCGGGGTCGATCGGTTCAAGCGCTCAGTATGCGGGCCGATTTCGCAACAATTATGGATGCGGAAGACTTATTTCAGCCAGCTCAGGCAGGCCTGCACCAGCAAGGTATTGGCGAAGTCAATGAAGAAGGCCCCCACCAGCGGCACCGCGATGAACGCCTGCGGGGCAGGTCCGTAGCGGCGGGTCAGCGCATCCATGTTGGCCATGGCGTTGGCGGTGGTGCCCATCATGAAGCCGCAATAGCCGCCGCTCATCACCGCGCTTTCATAGTTGCGGCCGGTCAGCGGGTAAACCAGCGCCACGCACATCACCGCCACCAGCAGCGCCTGCGCCAGCAGCATCACCAGCAGCGGCAGGGCCACCGCCGCCAGTTTCCATAATTCCAGCGACATCAGCGACAGCACCAGGAAATAGCTGAGGGCGATGCCGCCCAACGCTTCCACCGCCGGTTCGGACAGCCTGAGCCACTGCAGCCGGTCGTCCAGGTTGCGGATAATGGCGGCGGCCAGCATCGCGCCGATATAGGCGGGCAGGGTCAGGCCCAGCGATTGCAAGCCGGCGCTGATTCCGCCGCCCAGCCACATCGCCAGCCAGATTACGCCCAGCGCCTTCAGCAGGTCTTCGGCAGTCAGTGCGCGGTAATCCAGCGCCTGCTGCGCGCTGTTCTTCAACAAGCCGGCGGCGGCTTCGGCCAGACCCGGCGTGCGGGCGTGGAGATGACGGATCAGCCAGGTGCCGACCGGCGTACCGACCAGTCCGCCCAGGATGATGCCGCCCATCGCCACAGCGACGGCAATGGCTTCGGCGCCGCTAATGCCGGCCTGCTCAAATTGCGGGGCGAAGGCCAGCCCGGTTGCCGGGCCGCCGGTCAGCGTCACCGAACCGGCCAGCACGCCCAGCAACGGCTTTTCCCCCATGGCGACCGCCAGCAACGCGCCGGCGGCGTTTTGCAGGATGGCCCCCGCGACCGCAATCCCGAGGAATATCAGCACCAGCCGACCGCCCCGCTTCAGGAGGGTCAGGCTGGCGCCCAGCCCGATGCTGGTGAAGAAGGCAATCATCAGCGGCGTCTTGGCGCTCAGGTCGAAGGCGGGAGCGTTCATGCCCGCTTGCCGTCCGGCCAGCACCAGCAGCGATACGGCCAGTCCGCCCAGCACCGGACCCGGCAGGTTATAGCGATGGCAGAAGGGAATGCGTTGCTGCAACTGTTCGCCCAGCCACAAGACCAGGGTGGCCAGGGCGAAGGTGGCGGTCAGGCTCAGGGTAGTCATGGCGGCTCCGGGGGGGGCTAGGTGGCGGCGCAAACAAAAACTCCCGCGCGGGGCGGGAGTTTTGCCAGGGCGGCGGGGCTCAGGGGGTCGGAGCCTTGCCGCTCTTTTCGAGGGTGTCCAGATAGGCCTGGGCGTTCTTGTCGCCCTGACCGGCGGACAGGCGCAGCAGGCGCATGCCTTCCTCGGTATTCTGGGCGACGCCGCGTCCGGCAAGGTACATCATGCCCAGATTCAGCTGGGCGTTGGCCTTGCCCTGGTCGGCGGACAGCTTGAACCAGCGCGCGGCTTCGGCCTGATTCTTGCCGATACCGTAGCCGTTGGCGTACATCATGCCCAGATTGAACTGGCCGCTGGGGTCGCCCAGTTGGGCCGATTTGTGGAACCATTTCAGGGCTTCGGTGTAATCCTGCGGCACATTGTTGATGCCCTTGAAGTAGTACCAGCCCATGATGTTCTGCGCTTGCGCCAGCGGATTGCCCAAGGGCTTGGCCGGAGCGGCGGGCGCTTCCGCGACGGCAGCGGCGGCCGGTTTGTCGGCGGGCTTTTCCGGAGCAGCGGCGGGCGCGGCTTCGGCCGGGGCGGGAGCCGCTTCAGCCGGGGCGGCCTGCGCGGTCGCTGTTTCAGCCGGGGCGGCTTCGGTGGCCGCGTCCTTCGGGGCTGTGGCGGTCTTGGCCGGTTTCACCTTGGCCGGACGGGCGGCGGTGACGGGCGCGTGGCTTTGCAGCAGGGAGTCGAGCGCCGTGGTGTCGGCGGGCATGCTGGTCGGGGCTTCCGGCTCCACCGGGGCGGCTTCGGGCAGACCCGGCTCCTCGGCGGGAGCGGCTTCGGTAACTTCCGGCGCCGGAGCCGGTGCGGCTGCCGGCAACGTGTTGGTGTTGTCGCTGTGATGCAGAACCGAGAAATAGAAGAACAGCAGCAACAGCAACAGCACCACGACGATGACAATCCGGTTGTCCAGTTCCAGATGCCCGTCAGTCGCGGCGGCCGTGCCATCCGCGGACAGGGCGGCGGCGACCGGCTCTTCCTCATGAACAGTGCGGGCGGCCAGCGGCAGTTCCGCTGCAGCGGCGGCGGGTGCGGAAGCAACCGTTTCGCTCATGACAGCGGCTTCGGCGGCGACCGCAACAACAGGGGCCGCCACTGCGATCACGACTTCTTCAGCCACAACCGCAGGCGCTTCAACCGGGGCCGGCCCGGCTTGAGGAGCCGCTGCGGCAACGTCGGCCTCCGGGGCGGTTTCGATGGCGGCCGGAGCGGGAGCCGCTTCTTCCACGATGTCTGCAACCGCTGCAACCGGCGCATCTTCAGCCGGAGCTTCGGCGGTTTCCTGAACCGCGAAAGCGGCTTCGGCCACGGTCGCCGCCGCGGCGATGCCGGTGCTTTCCGCCATGACTTCGGCGGCGACAGCCTCCGGTTCCGGAGCGTCGGTCTCTTCAATGTCGTCGTCGATCCTGTTCAGCGGCTTCGGGGCCATGAACTTGTCGTACCAGATCTTGAAGACACTGGAACCGACGCCGATCAGAACCGCCAGCAGCATCGACGGCACCACATCCAGCTTCATGTTCTCGCCGTGCTCGTAGATGACGGAGCAGATCTGGCCGGTCAGCAGCAGGGCCACGATGACATAGGCGTTGACGGTAATGTATTCATCATCACGCAGCGGGGTCTGGGCAAAGCCTCCCTGACCATAGCCGCCGCCGGGCAAATCATCGTCGCCTTCCACGTATTTCAGCAGCTGGTCGCGCGGCACCGCGACCAGCGCCACCACCAGCACGCCGACCGCGATGGCCAGCATCAGCAGCAGCGAGGGCACCACATCCAGGCCCATCTTGCCGCCTTCCGAATACAGGAAATGCATGCCCTGCACCAGCAGCAGCAGTCCCACCACCATCCATTTGCTGATTTCCAGATAGGATCGCAGTCCGCTCGCGGCGGCTTCCGGAGCGTGAGCGGTCATTTCAGGCGTGTCGGCGCTGGCGGTCACCAGCAGTGGATCGGCGGGCAGGGTGCCGGAAACAGGTTCATCGGCGGGTTGGTGGGGTGTCGCCACGGGTAAGGTTTCCTCTTCCGGCGCTTCCGGATCCAGCACCTGGGCGGGATCCAGCAGCAGCATGTCATGGTCATCGTTATCCACATGCGGATCCAGGGTCAGCATGTTGTCGATCCGCTTGATATAGATGTCGTGCGGCATGGTGGAACCGTACTTTTCCGCCAGCGCCTCGGGGATGCCGTCATCGTAACCCAGCAGTTCGTGGATCAGGTTGTAGATGGTCATTTCCATCTGGGATTGCATGTTGCCCGGATAGATCAGCCCGCGCTGGAAGATGTCTTCCAGCACATGGCCCAGGGCATACAGGTCAACACTGTAGTCAATTTCCTGGATCGCTTCCGCGCGCTGCAGGGCGGCGTCCGTTTCCAGGGCGTTCCGCAGCAGGGCGGAATGGGCGGACGGCGGCGCCAGCGGGGTGATGGCCATCGGGCGGTACAGGCGCAGGGTGCTGCTGACCGCGAACATGAAATCAATCAGGCAGACATTGGCGAAGTCGGGACGGATGCCGGTATCGAAGCGGAACGGGAACGGCGCATAGGGCAGGCAGATGTTCGTGCCATCCAGATGCGCGTGGATCACGCCTTCGCGGTGGATGGACTTCAGGGCGGTCAGCAGACCGCGCGCCAGGCGCAGGAAGGCGCCGACATGGGCGAAGGGATGCTCCAGCGTGCGTCCGCTGGCGATATGCTGCGGCTTCATTTTCAGCCAGGCATCCAGCGTGACGCCAGCATCGCGGGTGCGGACGGTGTGGTAACTGCTGTCGCTGTTATCGTCGTCCTTGCGCAGGTGCACCACTTGCGGCAGCTTTTTCAGCAGCAGCAACAGATTCTTTTCGCGGGCGACCCAGTATTCGTTTTGCAGTTGCCCGGGTTCGACGCTCTTGATCCAGGTGCAGGCGGTTTCCTCGTCTTCCGCCGGCATCTTCTCCACATGCACGAAATGCCTGTCGACCGGGGCGACTTTCCCCAGCACCACATGGTCGTTGGCGAACAGGTCAGCGACTGTCTTCATCGGGATGCATCCTTGAAAGCGGTTGTTTTACTAATAATCAGTGGTCAGACGATGGCTGCATTTTAACCGAAATCCGGATAGCGTCTTCCAGATTGTCGGGCTGTTCTACTTTTTCGCGCACGTGGGGTGTCTGATCGCGTCAAGTCTACCAAATAATTAACAGTCGTGAATCAACTAGACAATGCTACCGGTCAGAGAGTCGGGATATCTTTGCAGGACAGGACGTCCGGGACGGGAAGGACGGAAAAAAGACGGCCCGGAGGGGGATCCGGGCCGGTAAAGGTCAGATCATGAAGGGAAACATCATCAAGCCTTCCTCGGCGGGCAGGGCCGGGGTGTCATTGGCGGCGATCGCCATGGCGGGGGGCATCTCGCCCGATTGATCCATGTGTTGCAGCATGGCAATGACATGCTTGGGCCGCAAGGGCTTGGGAAGCGTGAAGCCTGCGCCGTCACACGAGATGCCGTCCCTGGAGCAGGCAATCACGTGCTTGCCGTGCAGATAGCCGCGCGCCGCGTCGCGCACGGCCAGCAGGTTGTCGCAGTCAACCAGGACCAGGTCGGCGGAGGTTCCGTCGGCGTATGTCCAGATCGAGTTGTCCAGGTCGCCAAAGGCCAGCAGCACCGACTTGACCAGAATCTGGTCGCGGTCGTTGAATCCGTGGCAATGCAGAGTAGCTTGCGTTTTCATGTTTTTCCCCCGGAAGGGCCATCACTGGCGGGTTAATAAGTTCCGCTTCAGGCCAGTATGGGCTTTTGCCGGGAGCGGACAAGCCGGGTTTAGCGAAGCATTTCACGAAACCCGCGACTATTTTCCGGTTTTGTGATCGGAGGTGCATTTTGCCTGAAAAGCTTGCGGGGCAAGGATTTGAACCCCATCACACATTTGATGTCCGCGCAGGGCGCGGCGTCATGTCAGTAGCGGGTAAGCGTCGCTGCTGTTCGGCCGGGTTCCGGGAGCGTCGTCCAGCGAAGTCAGCAGGGTGACCAGTTCGCGCGGGCGCAGCGGCTTGCGCAGCAGGTCGCGCGCGCCGGGACAGCGATACTGCCGGGACGAACAGGCGACCAGGAAGCGTGTGTTCAGCATGCCGTCGGCCAGGTCCTGCACGGCCTGGGGATTGTCACAGTCAATCAGCACCACATCGGCGGATTCATGTTCGCCGTAGCGCCATTGCGTGTTCGGCAGTTCACCGAAGGTTTGCAGCAGGGACTTGATAATGGTGCGTTCATGGTCGCTGAAGCCGTAGCAATGCAGGGTGGCTTGGGTTTTCATGTTCTGTTCCCTCAGAAATGAAGATGGAGCGAAATACGCCCCGCGGCGCTTTCCTTGAAAAAGTATGGTTCGATCGGGCCAAACCGCAAGGGCGTCGGCCGCTTTTTTCGGTCCGCAGCGCTCAGTTGGTGATGCGCAGACCGTCCGCCGTGCAGGACAGGGTTTCCACCCGCGTCTGGTCGTTCCAGCTTTCCAGGTGCACGTCGAATTTCCACAGCCGGTGCAGGTGCCGCACTACTTCGGCGGCGCTGTCGGCCAAGGGACGGTTCTGGTGACGCTGGTGACGCAGCGTCAGCGCGCGGTCGCCGCGCAGGTTGACGTTCCACACCTGGATGTTCGGTTCGTTCATGCTCAGGTTGTACTGGTTCGACAGCGCTTGCCGCAGCCGCCGGAAACCGCCGTCGTCGTGGATGGCGCCGATTTCCAGATGGTCGCGGTGTTCGTCATCCACCACATCAAACAGGTGGAAGTCGCGCATGACCTTCGGGCTGAGGAACTGCTGCACGAAGCTTTCGTCCTTGAAGTTCTGCATCGCGAATTTCACGGTTTTCAGCCAGTCGCCGCCCGCGAAGTCGGGAAACCATAGCCGGTCTTCGTCGGTCGGCTGCTCGCAGATGCGCTTGATGTCCTGAAACATGGCGAAGCCCAGTGCATAGGGATTGATGCCCCGGTAATAGGGCGCGTCAAACGGCGGCTGGAACACCACGGCGGTATGCGACTGCAGAAACTCCAGCATGAATCCGTCGGTGACGAGTCCCTTGTCATAGAGCCGGTTCAGCAGGGTGTAGTGCCAGAAGGTCGCCCAGCCTTCGTTCATCACCTGCGTCTGCCGTTGCGGGTAGAAATACTGCGCCACCTTGCGGACGATGCGCACGATCTCGCGTTGCCAGGGCTCCAGCAACGGCGCGTTCTTCTCGAAGAAATAGAGCAGGTTTTCCTGCGGCTCCGCCGGAAAGCGTTCGCGTTCGTGGGTGTGGTGCTTGTGCTTTTGCGGAATGGTGCGCCACAGGTCGTTGACCTGCGCCTGCAAGGCCTGCTCGCGTTCTTCCTGCCGCAGTCGCTCCTCGTCGGCGGAAATGGGGTAGGGACGCTTGTAGCGGTCGACGCCGTAATTCATCAGCGCGTGGCAGGAGTCCAGCAGCAGTTCCACCTCGCGCACGCCGTGGCGCTCTTCGCACTTGCGGATGTAGTTCCGCGCGAACACCAGGTAGTCAATGATGCTGCCCGCATCCGTCCACGTCCGGAACAGGTAGTTGCCCTTGAAGAAGGAGTTGTGGCCGTAGCAGGCGTGCGCGATCACCAGCGCCTGCATGGTCATGGTGTTCTCTTCCATCAGGTAGGCGATGCACGGGTCGGAGTTGATGACAATCTCGTAGGCCAGCCCCATCTGCCCGCGCTGGTAGGCGTTCTCGGTATTGACGAAATGCTTGCCGAAGGACCAGTGGTGGTAGCCGATCGGCATGCCCACGGACGAATAGGCATCCATCATCTGCTCGGCGGTGATCACCTCGATCTGGTTGGGATAGGTGTCCAGCCCGAACTCGCCGTGGGCGATCGCCTTGATGGCGGCGTCGTACTCGGCGATCAGCGGGAAGGACCATTCCGAACCCGTGGAGATGGGCTTGCTCATGTCGGTTTCCTCGCAAACAGTTCCCGGAACACCGGATAGATGTCGCTCGGCTCGATGATCTGCTGCATGGCGAAGGCCTGCGGGAAGGCGGCCTCCACCTCCTCGTAGGATTGCCACAACGCCTGGTGCTGGCGCGGCGTGATCTCGATATACGCGAAATATTGCAGCGACGGCATGATGTGCTGCGTCAGGATTTCCTGGCACAACGGCGAGTCGTCGCTCCAGTTGTCGCCGTCCGAGGCCTGCGCGGCATAGATGTTCCATTGTTCCGGCGAATAGCGCTCGGCAATGATCTCGTCCATCAGCTTCAGCGCGCTGGAGACGATGGTGCCGCCGGTTTCGCGGGAATAGAAGAATTCCTGTTCATCCACCTCCTTGGCGCTGGTGTGATGGCGGATGAACACCAGTTCGATCTTGCGGTAATTGCGCTTCAGGAACAGGTACAGCAGCAGGAAGAAGCGCTTCGCCATGTCCTTGGTGGCCTGGCTCATCGAGCCGGACACATCCATGATGCAGAACATCACTGCCTGCGCCGTCGGCTTCGGCACCTTGATGTGGTGGTTGTAGCGCAGGTCGAAGGTGTCGATGAACGGGATCTTTTCCAGCCGCAGCTTCAATTTGCTGATTTCGGCCTTCAGCTCGCGGATGCGTTCGTTGCGTTCGGGCGAGGCCTCCATCTCCAGCAGGGCGGCCAGTTCGGCCTCATCTTCAGCGATCTGCCGCCGCTTGCCCGCGCCCAGGGCGATGCGCCGCGAGGTGGCGGCGCGCAGGCTGCGCACGATGTTGATCTTGGCCGGATTGCCTTCGGAGACGATGCCCGCGCTTTGCCATTCCCAGGTTTCCACCCCGGCCAGCCGCCGCTTCACCAGATTGGGCAGCGCCAGGTCTTCAAACAGGAAATTGAGGAACTCCTCCTGCGTCAGGGTAAAGCTGAAGTCATCCTCGCCTTCGCCGGAATTGCCCGCCTTGCCGCCGCCCTGACCGCCCGCGCCGCCTTGCGGACGCGGCACCTTGTCGCCGGTCACGAACTCCTTGTTGCCGGGATGCACCATCTCACGCGAGCCGCCCGGCCCGTGATGGAATACCGGCTCGGAAATGTCGCGCGTGGGCAGGGTCACGGACTCGCCGCGATCCATGTCGGTAATGCTGCGCTTGCCCGCCGCCTCCGACACCGACTCGCGGATCTGCGCCTTGTAGCGGTCCAGGAAGCGCTGGCGGTTGACCATGCTCTTGTGCCGGCCGTTCAGGCGACGGTCGATGATGTAGCTCATGCCACCTCCGGAACCGGATTACTGGGCTTTACGGAAGCGCAGGTACCATTCGCACAGCAAGCGCACCTGCTTCTCGGTATAGCCGCGGTCGGTCATGCGCCGCACGAAGTCCTGGTGCTTCTGCTGGTCGGCTTTCGACGCCTTCGGATTGAAGGAAATCACCGGCAGCAGGTCCTCGGTGTTGGAGAACATCTTCTTCTCGATCACCGTGCGCAGCTTCTCGTAGGACATCCAGGTCGGGTTCTTGCCGTTGTTGTTGGCGCGGGCGCGCAGCACGAAGTTGACCACCTCGTTGCGGAAATCCTTCGGGTTGGAAATGCCCGCTGGCTTCTCGATCTTCTCCAGTTCCTCGTTCAAGGCCTGACGGTTGAAGATTTCGCCGGTATCCGGGTCGCGGAATTCCTGGTCCTGGATCCAGAAGTCGGCGTACTGGACGTAGCGGTCGAAGATGTTCTGGCCGTATTCGGAATACGATTCCAGGTACGCGGTCTGGATTTCCTTGCCGATGAATTCGACATAGCGTGGCGCCATGTATTCCTTCAGGAAGCGCAGGTAGCGGGCGGCGGTGTCGTTGGCAAATTGCTCCTGCTCGATCTGCATTTCCAGAACGTGCAGCAAATGCACGGGATTGGCGGCGATCTCGCTGATATCGTAGTTGAACACCTTCGACAGGATCTTGAAGGCGAAGCGCGTCGACAGGCCGTTCATGCCTTCGTCCACCCCGGCAGCATCACGGTATTCCTGATAGGACTTGGCGCGCGGATCAGTATCCTTCAGGTTCTCGCCGTCATAGATGCGCATCTTCGAGAACAGGCTGGAGTTTTCCGGCTCCTTCAGCCGGGACAGCACGGTGAACTGCGCCAGCATCTTCAGCGTGTCCGGCGCGCAGGGGCTTTCGCGCAGCGAGGAATTGTCCAGCAGCTTCTGATAGATCTGGATTTCCTCGGTGACGCGCAGGCAGTAAGGCACCTTGACGATGAAGATCCGGTCGATGAAGGCTTCGTTGTTCTTGTTGTTGCGGAAGTTCAGCCACTCCGACTCGTTGGAGTGCGCCAGCACCACGCCGTCAAAGGGAATCGGGCCGATGGCCTCGGTGCCGTTGTAGTTGCCTTCCTGCGTCGCGGTCAGCAGCGGGTGCAGCACCTTGATCGGCGCCTTGAACATTTCCACGAATTCCATCAGTCCGCGATTGGCCTTGCACAGCCCGCCGGAGAAGGAATAGGCGTCGGCGTCGTTCTGCGGGAAGTCTTCCAGCTTGCGGATATCCACCTTGCCGACCAGCGCGGAAATGTCCTGGTTGTTCTCGTCGCCCGGTTCGGTCTTCGAGACGGCCAGCTGGTGCAGGATGCTCGGGTACAGCTTCACCACGCGGAATTTGCTGATGTCGCCGCCAAACTCCTGCAGCCGCTTCACCGCCCACGGCGACATGATGCCGCGCAGGTAGCGCTTGGGAATGCCGTAGTCCTGTTCCAAGATGTCGCCGTCTTCCTCGACATTGAACAGCCCCAGCGGCGATTCATTCACCGGCGAATCCTTGATGGCGTAGAAGGGCGTCTTCTCGATCAGCGCCTTCAGCCGTTCCGCCAGCGAGCTCTTACCGCCGCCCACCGGTCCCAGCAGGTAGAGTATCTGTTTCTTTTCCTCCAGCCCCTGTGCGGCGTGGCGGAAGTAGGCCACGATCTGCTCGATGGCGTCTTCCATGCCGTAGAACTCGCTGAAGGCGGGATAGCGGCGGATGATCTTGTTGGAAAAAATGCGGGACAGGCGCGCGTCGCGGCTGGTGTCGATCTGCTCCGGTTCGCCGATAGCGAGCAGCATCCGTTCGGGCGCGGTGGCGTAAACCGCCGGGTTCTGCTTGCACAGGTTCAGGTATTCCTCCAGCGAGAACTCCTCCGGCCGGCTTTGATCGAAGCGTGACTGGTAATGACGAAACAGGCTCATGGCATGACCTCGCGTTGTCGTTCTGCACCCGAAAAGGGCTTCCTGATTCTCAGCTTAGACGCCTTTTTTGAAGTCGGCTCGTGTTCCGGGGCTGAACACGCGTTACTGTTTTGCAACCACGGACGGGCGGTGGCGTCGGGATGACGGATGGTCTCGTCAGGAAATGAACATGCAGGGGGTGTGCCAAGGGCCGGGGAGGGGGATTAAGAACAGGATGGACAGCCGGGGGCGCGGTCAGGGGATCACCCCAGCCCGCAATCCTCGCAGCCCTCGCCGGTGCTGAAAAAGACGCCGTCGTCCAGTCGGTAAGCCAGCAGCTTACCGCCCCAGACACAGCCGCCGTCCAGCGCAATCACCGGATGCTGCGGGCCGTTGCCTTCCAGCGCCGCCCAGTGACCAAACAAGACCCGGACATTTTTCAACGAGGGATTCGGTATGGTGAACCACGGATAGAAACCGTCCGGCAGGTCGCTGCCCAGATCTTCCTTGAAGCTGAATTCCAGCTCCCCGGCCAGGCTGACCAGCCGCATCCGCGTCAGGTAGTTGGTGATCACGCGCCAGCGGCGGGTGCCGGTCAGCTGTTCGTGCCACAGATTGGGGCTGTTGCCGTACATGCCGCCCAGGAACTGCTTGACCAAATCTTCATGCTGCAGGATGGCGGACACTTCCGCCGCCAGCACGCGCGCCTGCGGCAGGCTCCAGCAGGGAGGAATGCCCGCATGCGTCAACACCGCCTGATGCTCGGGAATATCCAGAAACAACGGCTGCATGCGCAGCCAATCCATCAGTGCCTTGCCGTCTTTGGCTTCAATCACGGCGGCGGTGCGGTCTTTCTTTTTGACCGGACTGAAGCCGTACCAGCCCGCCAGCAGGTGCAAATCATGGTTGCCCAGCACCACGCGCACGTTGTCGCCCATGGCCTTGACCTGACGTAGCACGCTCAGCGAGTCCGGCCCGCGCGCGACCAGATCACCGGCCAGGAACAGGCGGTCGGCGTCGGGGTTGAAACGGATTTCTTTGAGCAACGCGTTGAACGACTCCGCGCAGCCCTGAATGTCGCCAATGGCGTAATCAGCCATACCGGCTCCTTAATGCACCATGCGCGGAACGGCCAGCCGGAAAACCGGGATCGGTGCTTCAAAGCGCTCGCCCAACTCGTCGATCATGCCGTACGAGCCCTGCATGCTGCCCACCGGCGTCTTCAGGATGGCGCCGCTGCTGTATTCATAGGTCTCGCCGGGCGCGATGGAGGGTTGTTGACCGACAACGCCGTCGCCGCGCACTTCTTCCACCTTGGCTTCACCGTCGGTGATGATCCAGTGCCGGGTCAGCAGGCGGGCGGGGATCGCGCCTTCATTGGTGATGGCGATGTGGTAAGCAAAGACAAAGCGCGATTCGCCGGGATTGGACTGTTCGGGTACGAACTCCGAGGTGACGTTGACGCGGATCGGGTGTTCAGGACGGGACATGGGAATTCAGCCGGTTGGTCAGACGGACGTATTGTTCTACGCTGAGGACTTCGCCGCGCAGGCCGGAGTCAATGCCGACGGCCGCAAAGTCCTCTTCGGTGGCGAGCGCCTTCAGGGCGTTGCGCAGGGTCTTGCGCCGCTGGTTGAAGGCGGCCGCGACGACTTGCGCCAGCAAGGGTTCATTATCGCACGGCCAGGGCAGCGCGGCATGGGGCGTCAGGCGCACCACGGCGGATTGCACTTTCGGCGGCGGATTGAACGCCCCTGGCGGCACGGCCAGCAGCCAGTCGACGCGGCAGCGGTACTGCACCATGACGCCCAGACGGCCATAGTCGGGCGTGCCGGGCTCGGCGGCCAGCCGGTCCACCACTTCCTTTTGCAGCATGAAACACATATCGCCGACCCGGTTGCTGAAAGTCAGCAGGTGGAAGATCAGCGGCGTCGAGATGTTGTAGGGCAGGTTGCCGATGATGCGCAGCGGGGCTTCCGGCTTCGCCAGGGTGGCGAAATCGAACTCCAGGGCGTCGGCCTGATGGATATGCAGCGTGCCTTGCCCGGCAAAGGTGACGGGCAGGCGGGCGGCCAGGTCGCGGTCCAGTTCCACCACGTGCATCTCGCCCAGGAAGGCCAGCAGGTGGCGGGTCAGCGCGCCCAGGCCGGGGCCGATCTCGACAACCTGCTGGCCCGGCACTGGGGCGAACATCTGCACAATGCGTCGGATGATGTTCTCGTCATGGAGAAAATTCTGGCCAAAGCGCTTGCGGGCGGTATGGCCTTGCAGGTCATGGGACATGTCGGCTGGATTCAATGAAGTCTGAGGGCGAATTCTAGGGCAATTCACCGGCTTTGTCGTGCGGGTGTTGGCAAAGTCTTGTTGCCGGGGGGCGGAAACGGTCATCATGCCGCTTTCAAACACCCGGATCGCGCCGCATGACCGATTATTTTCCGCAGCGGATTGTCTGCCTGACCGAAGAAACCACCGAGATGCTTTACCTGCTGGGGCAACAGCATCGCATCGTCGGCATTTCCGGTTTTACCGTGCGCCCGCCGCAGGCGCGCAAGGAGAAACCGCGCGTTTCGGCCTTCACCTCGGCAAAGATCGACCGCATCCTGGAACTGAAGCCCGATCTGGTGCTGGGTTTCTCGGACCTGCAGGCCGACATCGCGGCGGCGCTGATCCGTCAGGGCGTCAATGTCCATGTCTTCAACCAGCGTTCCGTCGATGAAATTCTGGCGATGCTGGTGCAGCTCGGCGCGATGGTCGGGGCGCAGGACAGGGCGCTAGCCTGGGTGCGGGAACGGGAGGCGCATCTGGCTGCCCTGCGGGAACGCAATGCGCAACGCGCGCGGCGGCCGCGGGTCTATTTCGAAGAGTGGTATGACCCGATCATCACCAGCATCCAGTGGGTTGCGGAACTGGTGGAACTGGCGGGCGGGGAGAATGTCTTTCCCGAGCATGCGCGGGAGTCGCTGGGCAAGAACCGCATCCTGGCCGATCCGCTGGAAGTGGCGCGTCGGCAGCCGGACATCATCATCGGTTCCTGGTGCGGCCGCAAATTCCGGCCGGAACAGGTGGCGGCGCGGCAGGGCTGGCAGGACATCCCGGCGGTGTGTCACGGCCGCATTTACGAAATCAAGTCGGCGGATATTTTGCAACCCGGTCCGGCGGCACTGACCGACGGGCTGGATCAGCTCTGCGCGCTGGTGGATGCCTGGCGGCCGTAAGCCATCCCGGCCGCCATTTGCAAGGCGGCCAGCAGGCTGCCGCTGTCGGCCAGCCCGGTTCCCGCCAGCGACAGCGCCGTGCCGTGATCCACCGAGGTGCGGATGATTGGCAGGCCCAGCGTCACATTCACCGCTTCGCCAAAGCCGCGCGCCTTCAGCACCGGCAGTCCCTGATCGTGGAACATCGCCAGCACCGCATCGGCGTCGGCCAGGTTCTTCTCGGTGAACAGGGTATCGGCGGGCAGGGCGTCGCTCAGGCGCAGGCCTTCGGCGCGCAGCTCCGCCAGCACCGGGTTGATCACGGTGATTTCCTCGTGTCCCAGATGGCCGCCTTCCCCGGCATGCGGGTTCAGGCCGCAGACCAGGATGCGCGGGTCGGGAATCGCGAAGTTCTCGCGGAGGTCGTGGTGCAGGATGCGGATCACCTGCCGCAGTGTCTCCGGCGTGATGGCGTCCGGCACCGCGCGCAGCGGCAGGTGCGTGGTGGCCAGGGCGACGCGCAGGCCGGGGCAGGCCAGCATCATCACCACTTTCGGTACTTCGCAGAGCTCTTGCAGGAATTCGGTATGGCCGCTGAAAGGAATCCCGGCATCATTGATGATGGATTTCTGCACGGGGGCCGTCACCATGCCCGCCGCTTCGCCGTCGAGGCAGGCCTGGGCGGCGCGCTCCAGCATTTCCAGCACGTAGGGGCTGTTGGTCTTGTCCAGTTTGCCAGCCGTGACCGGAGCGCGCAGGGCGACCGGCCATACCCGTAATTGTCCGGGCGGCAGCGGCGAGGCGTCATCACCGCTGGCCCAGTGATGCAGCGCCACGGTCAGTCCCAGCTGCCGGGCGCGTTGCCGCAGCAATTCCGGATCGGCCAGCGCCACCCACGGCAGGGGCAGTCCCTGCCCGGCCAGCATCAGACACAGGTCCGGGCCGATACCCGCCGGTTCGCCGGAGGTCAGCAGCAACGGCAGCACCATGTCAGGGGGCCTCGACCGGCTTGATTTCCACATAGGCGTCGGCGCGGATCTCGCGCTGCCACAGTTCCAGCTCTTCATCAAACTTGCGGTTGTACAGAGCCTGGCGCGCCAGGTTGCGCCGGTACTCCCGGGTCATGTCCTGATCGCGCTCGCCCAGTACCTGCAGGATGTGCCAGCCGAACTGACTTTCAAAAACCGGACTGATGCCGTTGATGGGCGTCTTCTTCATCATCTCTTCAAACGACGGCACCATTTCGCCGGGGGAAACCCAACCGAGGTCGCCGCCGTTACGGGCCGATCCCGGGTCATCGGAGTTGGTGCGGGCCAGTGTGGGGAAGTCTTCCGGATGCTGTTCCAGCTTGGAGCGCAGGTCTGCCGCCTTTTGCTGGGCATCCTCGCTGCTCAGCACTTCCGAGGGCTTCACCAGAATATGGCGGACCTGACGCTGGTGGATCACCATTTGTTCCGCGCCGCGACGATCCAGCAGGGCCAGGATATGGAAGCCGGCGGGAGTCTGGATCGGTCCGGCATATTCCCCGGTTTTCAGGCCGCGGATCTGGTCCGCGAAGACCGCAGGCAGCTGGGCTTCCTTGCGCCAGCCCAGGTCGCCGCCTTTCAGGGCGTCGTCACCGGTCGAGTAGCGGGCGGCCACCTGTTCCAGGGACTGGCCGCCGCGCAGCGCGACCAGGGCTTCCTCGGCACGCTTGCGGGCCTTGTCCAGCTGTGCCGGGGTCGCGGCTTCGGGGACGCTGACAAGAATATGGGCCAGGCGGTACTCGGTCGCCAGCGCTTCTGCGCCTTGGGGGGAAGCCAGGAAGCTGTCGATGTCCTGGTCGGTAATCCGGATTCTTTCCTGAAGTCGCCGGTTGCGGTAACGGCTGATGATCATTTCCGTCCGCACCTGTTCACGCACCTGGTTATAGCTGCCGGGGTGTTCAGTCTCCAGCCGTTGCCGGAATTCATCCAGCGTCAGGCCGTTCTGGCGGGCGATATCGGTCATCGACGCATTAAGAGTATTGTCATCAATCCGCACACCGGCCTTTTGCGCTTGTCCGCGTTGCAGGTTTTGCAGGATCAGTTGCTCCAGCACCTGGTTTCGCAGGTCGGCCGGATCCGGCAAAGTCTGATGGCGGGTCTGGAACTGGTTCTCCACATCGGCGATCCGTTGCTTCACCTCGCTTTCCAGAATCACATCCTCGTCCACGACGGCAGCAATGCGGTCCAGGGGGATGCCGGCCATGACCGGAGCGGTTAACAGCAGGAACAGCAAGGGTGCAACGGATAAACGCATTAGCGGTTCTCCCGGAAAGAGGGGCGGAAGGATTCCTGGATCTGGCGATAACCAAAGACTTTGTTGGACAGCAGGTCATTCACACCGGACGAGATGCCGGCCAGCCCCTTGAGGGTAATCTCAATGAAAAATGCCGTGCGCCGCTGGTTGGCGGCGCTGATGTTGTCAGGATCAGCCAGAAACTGCCGGCGATACAGTGACACACGCCAGCAGCAGGCATCGTAGCGCAGCCCGGCCAGACTGTCCTGTGTCACATTGTTGTTGAGGTCGTACTGCATCAGGCCCATGAAATGCCAGCTTCCGCCCAGCGGATGAATCAGCGAGGCGCTGGCCTGGCTCAGGGCCTTCTGGTTCAGGGACAGGATTTCGCGTCGATAGCTGTAGCCGATATTGAACAGCCGGTCGGCGGTATCGGGCAGGTAGTGTAATTGCACTCCGACCTGCGCGGCTTGCGCGGCCGGGGTCCACAGGCTGTCCGCGGAACCGGACCAATCACGGTTCAGTTGCAGCGCCAACTCGCCGGCAACGCCCGAGGTGCCGTCACTGGCGACAGGGTCGGTGGCATTGAGGCGCACCTTGCGGTCGCGGAGATAGAAAACCTCGCCCACGGATGCGCGCAGCCGTTCATGGCCGTCATCCTTGTCCAGCCAGCGGCTGGTCACGCCCAGGGAGACCTGATTGGCGTCATCAATACGGTCGCCGCCGGAAAAGCGGCTGCTCCGGAACAGCTGGGCAAAGCTGAAGGTGGAGGTGGCGGTATCGAAGTTGGGCAGGGACGACTGGTCCTTGTACGGGGAATAGATGTAGAACATGCGCGGCTCCAGCGTCTGGGTGAAGCGTCCGCTGTCGCGCTCGAAGGTCAGGCCGCTGTCCAGGCTCAGGACCGGATTGTTGATCATGTCGGGTTGGGAGCCGGGAGAATTTTCCAGCCGGTACGCCAGCTGTCGCAATGACAGTTCGGGAGCCACAAACCCCCAGGGGCGCTGGAGGCGATAGCCCAGTCGGGGCTCAAAGCGCCAGCGCTCACCATTGACCTCGGTCCCGCTGCCGTCATTGACCGTGCGGTTGAAGCGGGTCATTTCACTCAGGACGCGCATGCTCAGGTCATGACCCAGGGGCTGCTCGCCGCGAAACAGGACCTGCGGCAGACGGGCATACGGCTTGCTGATGTCCGTCAGCAGCGGGTCAATGGTCTGGAAGCCCTGCACCCGGCCCAGCACGCTCCAGCCCGAGCCATAGTACTCGACTTCGCCCGTGCGCTCCTGGTGTGTAGCGCTGCTCTGGCTCAGGTCTGTGCCCAAATCGGTGAAATAAGCGCTGTCGGAAACATAATTCACCAGCGTGGCCGCCCGAACATGGCCGTCCTGGTAGCGGTGGCGCCAGCTGGCTTGCTGCCGGTCGTTGTTCTGGTAAAGCTTGTCTGACGGCAGCATCGCCAGTTGCAGCTCCCCGGAGCCATGCTCGCCCGTCAGATAGCGGAATTCACTTTCAGCCATGAGCCCCCGGCGCGACAGCAATCGCGGCGTCAGGGTCATGTCATAGTTCGGCGCCAGATTGAAATAGATCGGTTGGGCGAAATCAAAACCGCCATCATTGGTCGAGCCAAAGCGGGGCACCAGCAATCCCGTCATGCGCCGGGCGTCAATCGGGAAGTTGAAATAGGGGATATTGACCAGCGGCACCCCGCCGACATGCAGGCGGGCCTGTCGCACGGTGCCCCGGCCGGTAGTGGGGTCCAGCCTCAGCTTCCGTGCGGAAAAGTACCACACCCGGTGATCGGGCTCGCACGTGGAGTATTCAACCCGGTCGAAACGCAGTTCTCCGTTTTCCTTGCGATCGATGGTCGTCGCCTTGCCGTGCGCATTCAGTAGCGTGGACACAAATTCGACGCTGTCCAGATGGGCGGTCTTGCCGGCCAGGTTCATGTCCGCCTGTTTGCCGGCCAGGACCAGTCCGGGCTCGGCCAGCAGGATGTTGCCCGTGAAGCGGCCATTGTCCCGGCCCGTGGAAATTTCCGCGTCATCGGCCTGAATGGTCCGGCCGGGCTGGGATATGCGGACATCACCGCGCAGCTTGGAGGCGCCCTCCGGATCAAAATACACCCAGGCGGCTTCGCCTTCGACCGGACTTTCATCGATTTTACCCGGGCGGACCGACATGGGGATGGGCGTTACCCAAGTGCCCCGGCAGCCGGGGTTTACCCGCGGTCGGCTGTTGGCGGGCCTGGCCGCGATCGCGGCTTCATCCATCCATCCCAAACGCGCGTAGTTGATGGCTTCGCCGGCGCCGGCCAGGGCGGGAAGTAGGGACGACAGCAAGAAAATCGGAGTCCGGCGCATTATGCAACTTGGGTTCAGGGCAAAGCTCGGGGATAATAGAAAACTTCGTCCCTTTCAGCCATGAGTTTTTGTAATGGAAGATTGCGCCATCGCTGTCGATCAACGCCGCGACGCCCTTTGTGCGTGGTCGGCCGGCTGGGTCCGCGCCCATACCCCGTTCACGCCCGCCGAAGCCCTGGACATCGTGTCCGGCGACGCCAGCTTCCGCCGCTACTTCCGCCTGCAGCACGGGCAGGGCAGCCTGATCTGCGTCGACGCGCCGCCCGACAAGGAAAACTCCCGCCCCTTCGTCGCCATTGCCCGTGCGCTGTTCGCGCATCAGGTGCATGTGCCGGAAGTCCTCGCCGTCGATTTCGAGCAGGGCTTCATGCTGCTGAGCGACCTGGGCGACACCTTGCTGCGTCCCTGTCTGAATGATGATTCGGTGGACGAACTCTATGGTCAGGCCATGGACGAACTGCTGCACCTGCTGTCCAGCCCGCAGCCGGACGACTACCCGCTGCCGCCCTACGACCATGCCCGGCTGATGACCGAGATGTCGCTGTTCCGCGACTGGTTCCTTGGCCGTTACTTGACGCTGGATCTGACGGCGGAGGAGACCGCGCTGGTGGACGGCGTCTGCGACCGCATCGCCCAGGCCGTTCTGGCGCAGCCGATCGTCTTTGTCCATCGCGATTATCATTCCCGCAACCTGATGGTGCTGCCTACCGGCCGTCTCGGCGTCATCGACTTCCAGGATGCGGTGACCGGCCCCATCACCTACGACCTGGTGTCGCTGTTGCGCGATGCCTATGTCGAATGGCCCGCCGACCGGGTTAACGGCTGGGTGGAAATCTTCCGGCAGAAGCTGCTGGCCGCCGGACAAATTGCTGCGGATGTCGATAGCGCGGCTTTCCAGGCCTGGTTCGACTGGATGGGCGCGCAGCGTCACCTCAAGGTGCTTGGTATCTTCGCGCGTCTCAGCCTGCGCGACGGCAAGCACGGCTACCTCAATGACATCCCGCTGGTCTTCAAGTATCTGGTGGATGAAATCGGAGCTTATCCGGAGCTGGCTGCATTCCGCGATTGGGTGCTGGTGCGGGTGGTTCCCGCCTATCTGGCGAAGAATCCCGCCGCGCAACCGTGGCTGGCGCATGTGGCGGGGAGCGTCGCATGAAAGCGATGATCCTTGCCGCCGGTCTGGGTAACCGCATGCGGCCGCTGACGCTGACCACGCCCAAGCCGCTGCTGGCGGTGGGCGGCAAGCCCCTGATCGTCTGGCACATCGAGGCGTTGAAGGCGGTTGGTGTCACCGATCTCGTCATCAATACCGCTTGGCTGGGTGAGCGTCTGCACGAGGCGCTGGGTGACGGTTCGGCGCTGGGTGTGAATATCGCCTGGTCGGATGAAGGCGAACCGCTGGAAACGGCGGGCGGCATCGTTCAAGCCCTGCCGTTGCTGGGTCAAGATCCCTTCCTGCTGGTCAACGGCGACATCTGGTTGCGCTACGACTTCACCCGCCTGCGCGCCCGCGTGCTGGCGGACCGGCTGGCGCACCTGCTGCTGGTCGACAATCCGCCCCAGCATCCGGGCGGCGATTTTGCGTTTGAACGGACTTCAGACGCCGGGCTGATCCGGCCGCAAGGGGAGGAGAAGTACACCTTTGCCGGGATCAGCCTCATGTCGCCCCGATTGTTTGACGGTCTGTCGCCGGGCAAGGCTCCTCTGGCGCCGCTGCTGCGTCAGGCCATTGCCGCCGGACGCGTCAGTGGCGAATATCATCCCGGCCCCTGGGTCGATGTGGGAACCCCCGAACGCCTCCAGGCGCTGGATGACGCCATCCGCGCCAGCCAACTCTGATTCAGGAATCTAGATATGCGTGACTACCTGCTGGCTCCGTCCATCCTCTCCGCCGACTTTGCCCGTCTCGGGGCGGAAGTCGATGCCGTGCTCGAAGCCGGAACCGACATCGTCCACTTCGATGTCATGGACAACCACTATGTGCCGAACCTGACCGTCGGCCCGATGGTCTGCAAGGCGCTGCGCAAGTATGGCGTCACCGCGCCGATCGACGTGCACCTGATGGTGTCGCCGGTCGACCGCATCATCGGCGACTTCATCGAAGCCGGAGCCACCTACATCACCTTCCATCCGGAAGCCTCCGATCACATTGACCGTTCGCTGCAACTGATCCGCAGCGGCGGCTGCGAGGCCGGGCTGGTCTTCAATCCCGCCACGCCGCTGCACTATCTGGATTATGTGCTCGACAAGGTCGACATGGTGCTGCTGATGAGCGTCAACCCCGGCTTTGGCGGCCAGCAGTTCATCCCCAAGACGCTCGACAAGCTGATGGAAGCGCGCCGGTTGATCGATGCCAGCGGTTTGCCCATCCGGCTGGAAGTGGATGGCGGAGTTACCGCGAAGAACATCCGCCAGATCGCCGAGGCGGGCGCGGATACCTTTGTCGCCGGTTCCGCCATTTTCGGGGCCGGGGATTATCGCGCCGCCGTCAGCGCGATGCGCGCGGAGCTGGCGCTGGTTGGCGCTCTGCAGGCCTGACCATGTTCAGCCTGATCGGATTCACCCCGAAACTGGTGATGTGCGACCTCGACGGCACCCTCGTCGATTCGGCCGCCGACATTCATCATTGCCTGAATCTGGCGCTGGACGATCTGGGCCTCGCCAGGGTCAGCCAGTTGCAGGTGCGCAACTGGGTCGGACGCGGCGCCTCGCGGCTGGTCTATTGCGTACTGGAAGCCGGGCAGCATCCGGCGGGACTTCATGACGGATTGCTGGCCGGGTTCATGCGGCATTATCAGCAGGCGGTCTGTCAGTTCAGCCGCTTTTACGAAGGCGTGCCCGAATTCCTCAAGGCCTGCCGTCAGGCGGGCATCCCGCTGGCCTGCGTGACCAATAAACCGTACGCGCCCGCCAAGGGCTTGCTCGAAGCCCTGGATTGTCTGGACGATTTCCAGTTGCTGGTCGGCGGCGACACCTTGCCGCACAAAAAGCCCCATCCGGAACCGCTGCAACACTGCCTGCGCCATTTCGGCACCCGGCCCGGCGAAGCCTTGATGCTGGGCGACTCCCGCAACGATGTCGAGGCCGCGCGTGCGGCGGGGGTTCCCTGTGTCGCGCTGCCATACGGTTACAATCACGGCGAGCCGATCGAGGCCTGTGAGCCAACCTGGATCGTGCCGCATCTCGGTGTCCTGCTTGACCGCGCCCCGGCTTGATTCCCGGGGCAAGTTCCATTAACGTAAATCCTTTATATAGGCAGAAGTGGCAATGACCCCTGTTTTCCGCTGGCGATGGTGATTTCCCCGTACGTGTTGCGCGCCTAACCCCTGTCCGCCATTATGTTGCAAAGGTCATTGCCATGATTTCCCACGAGCAGTTTGCCGAATTCGCCCGTCAGGGCTACAACCGTATTCCCGTCGCCCTGGAGTTGCTGGCGGATCTGGATACGCCGTTGTCCGTTTACCTCAAGGTCGCCAACCAGCCTTACAGCTATCTCTTCGAGTCCGTTCACGGCGGAGAGCGGTGGGGGCGTTATTCCATCATCGGTTTACCGTCCCGTCGACGATTGTCCGTGACCGGTCACAGCGTCCAGCTCTATGAAGGCGATATCCTGCAGGACGATGTCCGCACCGAAGACCCCTTGTCATTCATCGAGGAATACCAGGCCCAGTTCAAAGTGCCGGTGGTCGAGAACATGCCCCGGTTTACCGGTGGCCTGGTCGGGTATTTCGGTTATGACTGCGTGCGGTATGTTGAAAAGAAGCTCGCCTCGGTCAGCAAACCCGATCCGATCGGCATGCCTGACATCCAGTTGATGCTGTCAGAGGAAGTCATCGTTTTTGACAACCTCAAGGAAAGCATTTACCTGATCACGCACGCCGATCCCGCCGAGGCCAATGCCTATGCCCGGGCGCTGGAACGCCTGGAGCAGTTGTCTCACCGCTTGCGGACTGCCGCCGGTCTCAGCGGGCCGATGACGGATGCTCCGCCGACCCGTGAAAGTGATTTCCGGTCCGGATTCGGTGAGGAGGCGTTCAAGGCGGGGGTCAACCACATCAAGGAATACATACTCGCCGGGGATGTCATGCAGGTGGTGCCTTCCCAACGTCTGACGGCGCCCTATGGGCATTCGCCGATGGCGCTATACCGCGCGCTCAGGCATCTCAATCCTTCCCCGTACATGTATTTCGTCAATTTCGGCAATGCCCACATTGTCGGTTCAAGTCCGGAAATCCTCGCCAGGGTTCAGGGAGGCCGGGTAACCGTGCGTCCCATCGCCGGAACCCGGCCGCGCGGGCGGACGCCGGAACATGATCATGCCCTGGCGGCCGAATTACTGGCGGATCCCAAGGAGATTGCCGAGCACCTGATGCTGATCGATCTTGGACGCAACGATGCCGGACGCGTCAGTCAGGTCGGTCAGGTCACGGTCACGGAAAAAATGGTGATTGAGCGTTATTCGCACGTCATGCACATCGTCTCCAATGTCGAGGGGGTCCTGAAGGAAGGGGTCTCCTCGATGGATGTGCTCCGTGCCACGCTCCCTGCCGGAACATTGTCCGGTGCGCCCAAGGTCAGGGCCATGGAAATTATTGATGAACTGGAGCCGGTCAAGCGCGGAGTCTATGGCGGGGCTGTCGGCTATCTGGGTTGGAACGGTGAAATGGATACGGCCATCGCGATCCGCACGGCTGTTCTCAAGGACGGATTGATGCACGTTCAGGCCGGGGCGGGGGTTGTGGCGGATTCAATACCCGAAATGGAATGGCTGGAAACCATGAACAAGGCGCGCGCCTGTATTCGTGCAGCGGAATTGGCGTCCAATCACTTAAAAATTAAGCAGTAAGCCATTGAATGCGCGTGCCGAACACGTATAATGCGGCACGTTTTTCGTTTAAGCCGGTATAGCTCAGTTGGTAGAGCAACTGACTTGTAATCAGTAGGTCGTGAGTTCGAGTCCCACTGCCGGCACCACGAAAAACAGGTGGAAAATCTCTTGACAAGCTTCGGTGAAATCCAGAGAATATCCAGCCTCGCGTTGGTGGGGTTCCCGAGCGGTCAAAGGGATCAGACTGTAAATCTGACGGCTCAGCCTTCGAAGGTTCGAATCCTTCCCCCACCACCACTTTATGCGCGGGTGTAGTTTAGTGGTAGAACTTCAGCCTTCCAAGCTGATAGTGCGGGTTCGATTCCCGCCACCCGCTCCAGGTTGGTTGAAAAAGAGTAGCGCTCATATAGCTCAGTCGGTAGAGCACTTCCTTGGTAAGGAAGAGGTCACCGGTTCAAATCCGGTTATGAGCTCCATATTCCAGGCAGACGGCGAACGCCGCTTCTGCCTTTGTTGTTAATAGAAATGTTTGGCTAGATCACCCACGAGGGAGAGTTGTCATGGCAAAGGCTAAGTTTGAACGCGATAAGCCGCACGTAAACGTCGGCACCATTGGTCACGTTGACCACGGCAAGACCACCCTGACGGCTGCCATCACCACCATTTGCGCGAAAGTGTATGGCGGTGAAGCCAAGGCGTACGACCAGATCGACGCTGCTCCCGAAGAACGCGCCCGCGGTATTACGATTAACACCGCGCACGTGGAATACCTGTCGCCGATCCGTCACTACGCGCACGTTGACTGCCCGGGTCACGCTGACTATGTGAAGAACATGATCACCGGTGCCGCCCAGATGGACGGTGCTATCCTGGTTTGCTCCGCTGCTGACGGCCCCATGCCGCAGACCCGCGAACACATCCTCCTGTCCCGTCAGGTTGGTGTGCCGTACATCGTCGTGTTCCTGAACAAGTGCGACATGGTCGATGACGAAGAGCTGCTGGAACTGGTGGAAATGGAAGTTCGCGACCTGCTGAACAAGTACAACTTCCCTGGTGACGACACCCCGATCATTCGTGGTTCCGCCCTGGAAGCCCTGAATGGTTCCGATGGCAAGTTTGGCGTTCCCGCCATCCTGAAGCTGGTCGAGACTCTGGATTCCTACATTCCTGAGCCGACCCGCGCCATTGACCAGCCGTTCCTGCTGCCGATCGAAGACGTGTTCTCGATTTCCGGCCGCGGCACCGTGGTGACCGGTCGCGTCGAGCGCGGCATCATCAAGGTTGGTGAAGAAGTGGAAATCGTCGGTATCAAGGATACCGTCAAGTCCACCTGTACCGGTGTTGAAATGTTCCGCAAGCTGCTGGACGAAGGCCGCGCCGGTGAAAACGTCGGCGTGCTGCTGCGCGGCATCAAGCGCGAAGACATTCAGCGCGGTCAGGTTCTGGCCAAGCCGAACAGCATCAAGCCGCACACCAACTTCGTTTCCGAAGTGTATGTGCTGAGCAAGGAAGAAGGCGGTCGTCATACTCCGTTCTTCAAGGGCTATCGTCCTCAGTTCTACTTCCGTACCACGGACGTGACTGGCTCCATCGAACTGCCGGAAGGTGTTGAGATGGTGATGCCGGGCGACAACATCCAGATGACGGTGGAGCTGATCCACCCGATCGCGATGGATGAAGGCCTGCGCTTCGCTATCCGTGAAGGCGGTCGCACCGTCGGCGCGGGTGTTGTGGCCAAGATCATCAAGTAAGTTGTGCGGGCGCCGCCCAAGGGCGGCGCTGCATATCAGTTTAGGCCAGTAGTTCAATTGGTAGAGCACCGGTCTCCAAAACCGGGTGTTGGGGGTTCGAGTCCCTCCTGGCCTGCCATCATACCCAAGTCAAGCTGACGGTTTATGACCACACAAGCTGAAATCACCAATGCCAGCGGCGGCGCGAATGTCCTGAAGTGGATCTCCGCGATCGTGCTGTTGATCGTGGCGACTCTGGGTAATCGCTATGCTCCCGAAGTGTTGCCTCAGGTTCCTGTCTGGGTGCGTATCGCACTTTTGGTTGTGGCGGGTATTGCGGCTGCATTCGTGCTGCTGACTACCTCCCAGGGGCGTGGATTCGTCAAGTTGCTCAAGGAAGCTCAGGTTGAGGCCAAGCGTGTAACGTGGCCGAAGCCGGAAGAAACCTGGCAGACAACGCTGATCGTCTTGGCGGTCGTGGTTGTTATGTCCTTGGTTCTTTGGGGGCTTGATACCCTGTTTGGCTGGATGATTTCCGCCATTATCGGCTAGGTAAAGCATAAATGAGCAAGCGCTGGTACATTGTCCACGCCTATTCGGGCTTCGAAAAGCAGGTTATGCGTTCCTTGCAGGAGCGCATTCGTCGTTCCGGCATGGAGCATTTCTTTGGTGAGGTTCTCGTTCCCACGGAAGAAGTCGTGGAAATGAAGAACGGCGTCAAGCGGAAAAGTGAGCGTAAGTTCTTTCCGGGTTATGTGCTGGTTCATATGGAGATGAACGATGACACTTGGCACATGGTCAAGGATTGTCCCAAAGTGATGGGATTCATCGGTGGCAAGGCGGATAAGCCGGCTCCGATTACCGATCGTGAGGCTGATGCCATTCTCAGTCGCTTGCGCCAAAACGCTGATGCACCTCGTCCGAAGACTTTGTTTGAGCCGGGCGAAGTGGTTCGCGTGGTTGATGGTCCGTTCGCGGACTTCAATGGTGTTGTGGAAGAAGTGAATTATGAAAAGAATCGCCTGCGTGTAGCGGTGATGATTTTCGGTCGCGCCACTCCTGTTGATCTGGAATTCAATCAGGTCGAAAAGGCAGTTTGATGTGGTGCTTGTACGGGTCGGCTAAGGGTCGGCCCGTTTTTGTTCGTTAACGGGGAGCCTAACGGCGCTTGTACCCACGGAGTCTGAAATGGCCAAGAAGATTGACGCTTACGTCAAGCTGCAAATCCCGGCTGGCAAAGCCAATCCCTCTCCCCCCATTGGTCCTGCCTTGGGCCAGCGTGGTGTGAACATCATGGCGTTCTGTAAGGAATTTAACGCCGCTACCCAAAAGCTGGAACCCGGCATGCCGATTCCGGTCGTGATTACTGTTTACAGCGATCGCTCCTTCACCTTCATCATGAAGACGCCTCCTGCAACCTTCCTGCTGAAGAAGGCTGCCGGTATCAAGAGTGGTTCGCCGCGCCCGAATACCCAAAAGGTTGGCAAGGTGACCCGTGCCCAGCTGGAAGAAATCGCTGCCCTGAAGAAGCCTGACCTGACGGCTGCTGATGTGGATGCTGCGGTTCGTACGATTGCCGGTTCGGCTCGTTCCATTGGTCTGGATGTGGAGGGCGTATAAGATGGCCAAGCTGAGCAAGCGTCAACAAGCTATTCGCGCCCAGATCCAACCGGGCAAGGCATACAGCATTGAAGAAGCGGTTAATCTGCTGAACACGCTGCCTGCTGCAAAATTCAAGGAATCCATCGACGTCGCCGTGAACCTCGGTGTTGATCCGCGTAAGTCTGACCAGGTTGTCCGTGGCGCATCCGTGCTGCCGGCCGGTACGGGTAAGACGGTTCGCGTCGCCGTGTTCGCTCAAGGCGCCAACGCTGAAGCGGCCAAGGCTGCCGGTGCTGATATCGTCGGTTTTGACGATCTGGCGACCGCCATCCAGGGCGGTGAGATGAATTTCGATGTCGTGATTGCGACCCCGGATGCCATGCGCGTTGTCGGTAAGCTGGGTACCATCCTCGGCCCCCGCGGCCTGATGCCCAATCCGAAGGTTGGCACGGTGACTGCTGATGTCGCCACTGCCGTGAAGAATGCCAAGTCCGGTCAGGTGCGTTATCGCGTCGACAAGGGCGGCATCATTCATGCTCCGGTCGGTCAAGTGGGTTTCTCCGCTGAAGCCATCAAGCAGAACGTTGAGGCGCTGGTGGCTGACCTGAAGAAGGCCAAGCCCGCCACGTCCAAGGGTGTTTATGTCAAGAAAGTGACCTTGTCCACCACCATGGGCCCGGGTCTCGCGATTGATCAGGCATCCCTGACCGCCTGATAGGGCGGTTGTAGAATTTCGGGATATTCCCGACCCAGGACTTTGTTACGCATTAGGCGTCAAAGACCTCAGGTGCACGAAAGTGCGTAATTGCGCAAGCAGCCTGCGTAGACGCGGTGTGGTTCAGTTAACGCTAACCCCCGCGTGAACGCCGATATTCTGTCGGCATTCAATAGTTAGGAGGTTACTGTGACTCTGAAGTTAGAGGACAAGAAAGAGATCGTTGCCGAGGTGAATAAAGTCGCCTCCGGTGCTTTCTCTGCAGTGGTAGCCAATTATCGTGGTTTGACGGTTGGTCAGTTGACCAAGCTGCGCGAAAAGGCCCGTGAACAGCAAGTGTACGTGCGTGTGGTTCGTAACACGCTCGCACGCCGCGCTGTGGAAGGCACTTCCTTCGCCTGCCTGAACGACGACCTCGTTGGCCCCACCATTATTGGCCTGTCCCTGTCGGAAAACGACATGGGCGCGGCAGCCCGCCTGTTCAAGGACTTTGCCAAAGACAACCAGAAGATGGAAGTCACGGCTCTGGCCCTGAATGGTCAGCGTTACGACGCGAAGCAGATTGACGTTATCGCCAGCCTGCCGAACCGCGAAGGTGCACTGACCATGCTGGCATCCGTGCTGCAAGCGCCTGTTTCGAAGTTTGGCCGTCTGTTTACAGCTCTCAAAGAGAAGCTGGAAGCTGCCGCCTGATTTCCGCCCGATTTTGAACCATACCCTAGTGGAGAATTACCATGGCTCTGTCCAATGAAGAAATCCTGAATGCCGTTGCCGAAAAGTCGGTGATGGAACTGGTCGAACTGATCAAGGCTTTTGAAGAAAAGTTCGGCGTGTCGGCTGCTGCCGTCGCTGCTGGTCCGGCCGCTGCCGGCCCGGCTGCTGTGGTTGAAGAGCAGACCGAATTCAACGTCATCCTGACCAGCTTCGGCGCCAACAAGGTCAACGTGATTAAGGCTATCCGCGAAATTACCGGCCTGGGCCTGAAGGAGGCCAAGGATCTGGTTGAAGGCGCACCGCAGACCGTTAAGGAAGGCGTGAGCAAGGACGAAGCTGCTTCTGTCAAGAAGAAGCTGGAAGAAGCTGGCGCTACTGCCGACGTCAAGTAATCTGCCGATACCGGTGGTTACTTGCGGCTGAAGACAGCGCAAAAAATGGCTGGCGACTAAACAAGAGTCGTCGGCCTTTTTCTGTTTTCAGCAAATGATGCAAGGCAGACTGTTTGACAACAGGGCAGTAGAAAGCAGTAAGCATGACTGGCTTGTTGCGAACAGTTTGAAGTGCGGATGGCTTCGGCAGCCCGCACGCATGGCACCCAGACACCGGCCCACGTCGGTGACCCGATAGAGTTAAGTCTAGCTGAGGACTCCAGATGGCATACTCATATACCGAGAAAAAACGCATCCGAAAGAATTTCGGCAAGCTGCCCACGCTGATGGATGTGCCTTACCTGCTGGCGATACAGGTAGACTCCTACCGCGCCTTCCTGCAGGACGGCAAGAAGCCGCGTAACCGTGAAGATCTCGGACTTCAGGCGGCCTTCAAGTCGGTTTTCCCGATCGTCAGCTACTCCGGCAATGCTGCCCTGGAGTTTGTGGAATACCATCTTGGGCATCCCGGCTTTGATGTGCGTGAGTGCATCCTGCGCGGTCTGACCTATGCGGCTCCGCTGCGGGTCAAGATCCGTCTGATCATTTATGATCGTGAAACCTCGGTGAAAACCATCAAGGACATCCGCGAGCAGGAAGTCTACATGGGTGAAATCCCATTGATGACGGATAACGGTACCTTCATCATCAACGGTACCGAGCGCGTGATCGTCTCCCAGCTGCACCGCAGCCCTGGCGTGTTCTTTGACCACGACAAGGGCAAGACGCACTCGTCCGGCAAGCTGTTGTACAACGCCCGTATCATCCCTTATCGCGGCTCCTGGCTGGACTTCGAGTTCGACGCCAAGGACCTCGTTTATGTTCGTATTGACCGCCGTCGCAAGCTGGCCGCCACCATCCTGTTGCGCGCACTGGGCTTCAGCTCTGATGAAGTGCTGGGCATGTTCTTCGAGACCACCAAGGTCACGCATGATGAATCAGGCTACAAGTTTGACCTGATTCCCGAGCGTCTGCGCGGTGAGACCGCCGCCTTGGAAATCCGAAGCAAGGACAAGGTCATTGTCGAGTTGGGCCGCCGTATTACCGCCAAGCACATCCGCGAGATCGAGAAGGCCGGCATTACCCATCTGGATATTCCGGCGGACTACCTGCACGGCAAGGTGGTTGCCAAGACCTTGCTGCATCCGGCAACGGGTGAACTGGTGTGTGAATGCAACACCGTCATTACGGCAGAAGTGCTGACCCGCCTGCAAAAGGCCGGCATCCAGGCTTTTGAGGTGCTGTATACCAATGATCTGGATCGCGGTCCGTTCATTGCCGACACCCTGCGCGTGGATCCGACCCGCACCGAACTGGATGCATTGGTCGAAATCTACCGCATGATGCGTCCCGGCGAGCCGCCCACGAAGGATGCGGCGGAGAACCTGTTCAAGAACCTGTTCTTTACCGCCGAGCGTTACGACCTGTCGGCTGTCGGCCGCATGAAGTTCAACCGCCGTCTTGGCCGTGGCGATGACAAGGGTGAGGGCACGCTGTCCCGCGCGGACATCGTTGATGTGCTGAAGACGCTGATTGATATCCGTAACGGCAAGGGCGAGGTGGATGATATTGACCACCTTGGCAACCGTCGCGTCCGTTGTGTCGGTGAAATGACCGAGAACCAGTTCCGTGTAGGCTTGGTGCGTGTTGAACGCGCCGTCAAGGAACGCCTCAGCCTGGCTGAGAGTGAAAACCTGATGCCGCAGGATCTGATCAACGCCAAACCGGTGTCCGCCGCGATCAAGGAATTCTTCGGTTCCAGCCAGCTGTCGCAGTTCATGGACCAGAACAACCCGCTGTCGGAAATCACGCACAAGCGTCGTGTTTCCGCCCTCGGCCCGGGTGGTTTGACCCGTGAGCGCGCCGGCTTTGAAGTGCGTGACGTGCACCCGACCCACTACGGTCGCGTCTGCCCCATTGAAACGCCGGAAGGCCCGAACATCGGCCTGATCAATTCACTGGCTGTTTACGCCAAGGCCAATGACTACGGTTTCCTGGAGTCGCCCTACCGCAAGGTGGTGAATGGTCAGGTAACGGATGAGTCCGAGTACCTGTCCGCCATTGAAGAAAGCCAGTGTGTGATTGCACAGGCTGACTCGCGCGTGGATGCCGAGAACCGGTTGCTGGATGATCTGGTGGCCGTGCGTTACAAGAACGAATTTACGGTGATGGCGCCGGAAAAAGTGACCCACATGGACATCTCGCCGCGTCAGGTGGTGTCTGCGGCGGCTTCGCTGATTCCGTTCCTCGAACATGATGACGCGAACCGCGCCTTGATGGGTTCGAACATGCAACGTCAGGCGGTTCCCACCCTGCGCGCTGACAAGCCGTTGGTCGGTACCGGCATGGAGCGCTATGTCGCCCGTGACTCCGGCGTCTGCGTGACCGCCACCCGTGGCGGTACCATTGATTACGTCGATGCCGCCCGTATCGTCATTCGTGTCAACGACGATGAAATGACTCCGGGCGAAGCTGGCGTCGATATCTACAACCTGACGAAGTACACCCGCTCCAACCAGAACACCTGCATCAACCAGAAGCCGATCGTGAATCGTGGTGACCTGGTGGCGCGTGGTGACATCCTGGCTGACGGCCCGTCCGTTGACCTGGGTGAACTGGCGCTGGGCCAGAACATGCGCGTCGCGTTCATGCCCTGGAACGGTTACAACTTCGAAGACTCGATCCTGCTGTCGGAGCGCGTCGTCCAGGAAGACCGTTTCACCTCGATCCACATTCAGGAACTGTCCTGTATTGCCCGTGACACCAAGCTGGGTCCCGAGGAAATCACCGCCGACATTCCGAATGTGGGTGAAGCGGCGCTGAGCAAGCTCGACGAGTCCGGCATCATCTACATCGGCGCCGAAGTGAACGCTGGCGACATTCTGGTGGGCAAGGTAACGCCGAAGGGCGAAACCCAACTGTCCCCGGAAGAGAAGCTGCTGCGCGCCATCTTTGGTGAAAAGGCTTCCGACGTGAAGGACAGCTCCCTGCGTGTGCCGTCAGGGACTAAGGGTACGGTCATTGACGTACAAGTCTTCACCCGCGACGGTGTCGAGAAGGACAGCCGTGCGCTGGCGATCGAAAAGGAACAGCTGAATGCCTATCGCAAGGACTTGAAGGAAGAGTTCCGCATTTTCGAAGAAGCGGCCCGTTCGCGTCTGCTGCCCCTGCTGAAGGGCCAGACCGTTAACGGCGGCGCCGGCTTCAAGAAGGGCGACGTCCTGACGGAAGAGGGCTTGAATGCCCTGACCTTCGACAAGTGGTTCGAGTTGCGTCCGACCGAAGAAGCCATTGGCGAACAGCTGGAGCGTGTTCAGACTTATCTGAAGGAACGGGAAGAAGAAATTGAAGCCCGTTTCGAAGACAAGAAGCGCAAGATCACTACGGGTGACGACCTGACGCATGGCGTCCTCAAGGTCGTGAAGGTTTACCTGGCCGTGAAGCGCCGCATCCAGCCGGGCGACAAGATGGCCGGTCGTCACGGTAACAAGGGTGTGGTCTCGGTCATCATGCCGGTGGAAGACATGCCGTACGATGAGAACGGTGATCCGGTCGATATCGTACTGAACCCGCTGGGCGTGCCGTCGCGTATGAACGTCGGTCAGATCCTGGAAACCCACTTGGGCTGGGCCGCCAAGGGTCTGGGCAGGAAGATCGGCAGGATGCTCGATGAGCATCGTCAGGCCGCTGAGCTGCGTGAGTTCCTCGACCAGATCTACAACAAGATCGGCGGTGAACAGGAAAGCCTCGACGAGCTGTCTGATGATGAAATCATGCGCATGTCCGGCAACCTGCGCGGTGGCGTGCCTATCGCGACGCCAGTGTTCGACGGCGCGCATGAAAGCGAAATCAAGGGCCTGCTGAAGTTGGCCGATCAGTCGGAAACCGGCCAGCAGTGGCTGTACGACGGCCGTACCGGCGAGCGCTTTGACCGTCCCGTGACTGTTGGCTACATGTACATGCTGAAGCTGAACCACTTGGTGGACGACAAGATGCACGCCCGTTCGACAGGTTCGTACTCCCTGGTCACTCAGCAGCCGCTGGGTGGTAAGGCGCAGTTCGGTGGCCAGCGCTTCGGGGAAATGGAAGTGTGGGCGCTGGAAGCCTACGGCGCGACCTACACCCTGCAGGAAATGCTGACCGTGAAGTCGGACGATGTGAACGGCCGTACCCGCATCTACAAGAATATTGTCGATGGCGATCACCGCATGGAGCCGGGCATGCCCGAATCCTTCAACGTGCTGATCAAGGAAATCCGGTCGCTCGGTATCAATATCGAGCTGGACAACGACTAAGCGCATAACGGCGCCGGGGAGGCGGCAACGCCTCCCTCCGTTCACCTGATTTGCTGGAAAGAATGCCATGAAAGATTTGCTGAACCTGTTGAAGAAAGACGGTCCGGAAGCCGAATTCGACCGCATCCGCATCGGCCTGGCCTCGCCGGACATGATCCGCTCCTGGTCCTTCGGCGAAGTGAAGAAGCCGGAAACCATCAATTACCGGACTTTCAAGCCCGAGCGTGACGGTTTGTTCTGCGCCAAGATCTTTGGCCCGATCAAGGATTACGAGTGCCTGTGCGGTAAGTACAAGCGCATGAAGTTCCGCGGCATCATCTGCGAAAAGTGCGGCGTCGAAGTGACGCTGACCAAGGTTCGCCGTGAGCGTATGGGCCACATCGAGCTGGCTTCGCCGACCGCGCACATCTGGTTCCTGAAGTCGCTGCCATCCCGTATCGGCCTGATGCTGGACATGACGCTGCGTGATATCGAACGCGTGCTCTATTTCGAAAGCTTCGTCGTTATCGAGCCGGGCATGACCCCGCTGGAAAAGGGTCAGCTGCTGTCTGACGAAGACTATTACACCGCCCTGGAAGAATACGGGGATGAATTCGACGCCAAGATGGGCGCCGAAGCCATTCAGGCCCTGTTGAAGGAAATCGACCTGGAAGCCGAAGTGACCCGCCTGCGTGAAGAAATTCCGCAGACCACCTCGGAAACCAAGCTGAAGAAGCTGTCCAAGCGCCTGAAGCTGATGGAGTCCTTCCTGGGTTCCGGCAACAAGCCGGAGTGGATGGTCATGACCGTGCTGCCGGTGCTGCCGCCGGATCTGCGCCCGCTGGTGCCGCTGGACGGCGGTCGTTTCGCGACCTCCGACCTGAACGATCTGTACCGCCGCGTCATCAACCGTAACAACCGTCTGAAGCGTCTGCTTGAGCTGAGCGCGCCGGATATCATCGTGCGCAATGAAAAGCGCATGCTGCAGGAAGCGGTTGACGCCCTGCTGGACAACGGCCGTCGCGGTCGCGCCATCACCGGTTCGAACAAGCGTCCGCTGAAGTCGCTGGCTGACATGATCAAGGGTAAGCAAGGCCGCTTCCGTCAGAACCTGCTCGGTAAACGCGTCGACTACTCCGGCCGCTCCGTGATCGTGGTCGGTCCGACGCTGCGCCTGCATCAGTGCGGCCTGCCGAAGAAGATGGCGCTGGAACTGTTCAAGCCCTTTATCTTCGCCAAACTGGAAAGCAAGGGTCTGGCTACCACCATCAAGGCGGCCAAGAAGATGGTTGAGCGCGAAACCGCCGAGGTGTGGGATATCCTCGCCGAAGTGATCCGCGAACATCCCGTCATGCTGAACCGCGCCCCGACCCTGCACCGTTTGGGCCTGCAAGCTTTCGAGCCGGTGCTGATTGAAGGCAAGGCCATTCAGCTGCATCCGCTGGTCTGTACCGCCTTCAACGCCGACTTCGACGGTGACCAGATGGCCGTGCACGTGCCGCTGACGCTGGAAGCCCAGCTGGAAGCGCGCGCGCTGATGATGTCGACCAACAACATCCTGTCGCCCGCCAACGGTGATCCGATCATCGTGCCGTCCCAGGACGTGGTGTTGGGGTTGTACTACATCAGCCGTGACCGCGTGAACGCCAAGGGCGAAGGCATGGTCTTCGCTGACTTCGCGGAAGTGACCCGCGCCTTGGGCAACAAGGCAGTGGCCTTGCACGCCCGCGTCAAGGTCCGCATTCGTGAAGTGACCATCGATGACGAAGGCCAGCGTAACGAGCGCACGTTCATCGCTGATACCACCCCCGGTCGTTGCATGTTGTGGGACATCGTGCCGGAAGGCCTGCCGTTTAGCATCATCAACCAGCCGATGACCAAGAAGAACATCTCGAAGCTCATCAACACCAGCTATCGCACGCTGGGGCTGAAGGACACCGTGATTTTTGCCGACCAGCTGATGTATCTCGGTTTCCGTCAAGCGACGTATTCCGGCGTCTCCGTCGGTATGGAAGACATGGTCATCCCGCCCCAGAAGGGCACCCTGATCGGCGCGGCGGAAGACGAAGTCCGTGAAATCGAATCCCAATTCGGTTCCGGTCTGGTCACCGCCGGCGAACGCTATAACAAGGTCGTCGATATCTGGTCCCGCGCCAACGAACTGGTGGCGAAGGCGATGATGGACAACCTGTCCACCGAGAAGGTGATCAACAAGCAGGGTGAAGAAGAAAGCCAGAAGTCGTTCAACTCGATCTTCATCATGGCCGACTCCGGCGCCCGGGGTAGCGCGGCACAGATTCGTCAGCTGGCCGGTATGCGCGGCCTGATGGCCAAGCCCGACGGCTCCATCATTGAAACGCCCATCAAGGCGAACTTCCGTGAAGGTCTGACCGTTCTGCAGTACTTCATCTCGACCCACGGCGCCCGTAAGGGTCTGGCCGATACCGCGTTGAAGACCGCAAACTCGGGTTACCTGACCCGTCGTCTCGTCGATGTGGCCCAGGATCTGGTGATTACCCAGGTCGATTGCGGCACGACGAACGGCCTGCTGATCTCCCCGCTGATTCAGGGCGGTGATGTTGTGGAGCCGCTGCGCGAGCGCGTGCTGGGTCGTGTGACCGCCGTGGACGTGATCATCCCTGGCTCCGATGACGAAGTCATTGCTCCCGCAGGAACCTTGCTGGATGAAAAGTGGGTGGAAAAGCTGGAACTGGCCGGTGTCGATGAGGTCATCGCCCGTTCCGTGATTACCTGTGATACCCGTTTTGGCGTGTGCGCCAAGTGCTACGGCCGTGACCTGGCACGTGGCCATCAGGTCAACATCGGTGAGTCCATCGGTGTCATGGCGGCCCAGTCCATTGGTGAACCGGGTACCCAGCTCACCATGCGTACGTTCCACATCGGTGGTGCGGCGAGCCGGGCTTCCGCCATTTCGAGCGTACAGGTCCGTAACGATGGCACGGTTCGCTTCCACAACATCAAGACGGTGCAGCACGCCAACGGTAACCTGGTGGCCGTGTCCCGTTCCGGTGAAGTCGGTGTGGCCGATAGTCGTGGTCGCGAGCGTGAGCGCTATAAGCTGCCTTACGGTGCCGTGATCACCGTCAAGGACGGCCAGGAAGTGAAGGGAGGCCAGATCGTCGCCAACTGGGATCCGCACACCCACCCGATCGTCACCGAAGTGGCGGGTCGCGTGAAGTTCGCGCACATGGATGAAGGCATCACGGTACGTCATCAGACCGACGAACTGACCGGCCTGACCAACATCGAAATTATCGATCCGAAGGATCGTCCGGCGGCGGGTAAGGATCTGCGCCCGGCTATCGCTTTGACGGATGAGCACGGCAACCAATTGCGCCTGGAAGGCTCTGACCAGCCGGTCATGTACTTCCTGCCTGCGTTGGCCATTACCAGCCTGCAGGATGGTGCGATTGTCGGCATTGGTGATGTTATCGGTCGTATTCCGCAAGAATCGTCGAAGACCCGTGACATCACCGGCGGTCTGCCGCGTGTGGCCGACCTGTTCGAAGCCCGTAAGCCGAAGGAACATGCGATCCTGGCTGAAAAGAGCGGCATCATCAGCTTTGGTAAGGAAACTAAGGGTAAGCACCGCCTGATCATTACGCCGGATGACGGCTCGGATATCTACGAAGAGCTGATTCCGAAGTGGCGTCAGATCAACGTGTTCGAAGGTGAGCGCGTGCAGCGTGGCGAAGTGATCTCCGATGGCCCGCAAAACCCGCATGACATCCTGCGCCTGAAGGGTGAAACCGCGCTGGCTTCGTACATCGTCAACGAAGTTCAGGATGTGTACCGTCTGCAAGGCGTGCGGATCAATGACAAGCACATTGAAGTCATTATCCGTCAGATGCTGCGCAAGGCTGACATTCTGGATGGCGGTGATACCTCCTTCATCAAGGGCGAGCAAGTGGAATACTCGCGCATGCTGGAAGAGAACGAGGAGGCTCTGTCGGAAGGCAAGTTCCCCGCACGCTACGAGCGTGTACTGATGGGGATCACCAAGGCCTCGCTGGCTACCGACTCCTTCATCTCGGCGGCGTCCTTCCAGGAAACCACCCGCGTCCTCACGGAAGCGGCGGTTACCGGCAAGGAAGACGACCTGCGTGGTTTGAAGGAAAACGTGGTGGTGGGTCGTCTGATCCCGGCCGGCACCGGCTTTGCTTACCATGCGGAACGTCGTCGTCTGCGCATGGAAGAGCAGATGCCCGAAGCCGCACCGGCAGCGCCCAGCATGAGCGATGTCGAGCAAGCGCTTTCCGAGGCGTTGAACCAAGGCGAGTAACATCGCCAGGGTTAGTAAAAAGGGCGCATTCAATGCGCCCTTTTTACTGCTGTCTTTTGTGCAAAATTTGCGTCAGCAATTTTAAGATTGACGGCTTGTTGATCAGCCTCTATCATCTGTACCCCTCAAAAAGGCTATCTCCTTTTTGAGGGTTTTGTTTTTTAACGGGAGAAACTGCCGACATGGCAACTACTAACCAGCTGATTCGTAAGGGCCGTGAAAGCCTGGTCGAAAAATCCAAGGTGCCGGCCCTCAAGGCCTGCCCGCAGCGTCGCGGTGTTTGCACGCGCGTTTACACCACCACCCCCAAGAAGCCGAACTCCGCTCTCCGTAAGGTTTGCCGTGTCCGTCTGACCTCGGGCTTTGAAGTCACCTCCTATATCGGCGGTGAAGGCCACAACCTGCAAGAGCACAGCGTCGTCCTGATTCGCGGCGGTCGTGTGAAGGACTTGCCGGGTGTGCGCTATCACACCGTTCGTGGTTCGCTCGACTGTGCCGGTGTCAAAAACCGCAATCAGAGCCGTTCCAAGTACGGTGCAAAACGTCCCAAGAAGTAATTCGCGGACGTAGTAAGGCCGGGCGAGCGGGCTGGGTAGATCAAAATCCCGGCATGTGTCCCGGACAACCCTGAAGTTTCATTAAAGGTTCATAGAGAAATGCCAAGAAGACGTGTAGTCGCCAAGCGCGAAATCCTGCCTGATCCGAAATTCGGAAGCCAGACCGTTGCCAAGTTCATCAACCACGTGATGGATAGCGGTAAGAAGTCGGTTGCCGAAGGGATTGTTTACGGTGCTCTGGAGCGTGTTGCCCAAAAAGGCAAGCCCGATCCGGTTCAGTTCTTTGAGGACACCCTGGAGAAGGTGCGTCCGATGGTCGAAGTCAAGGCTCGCCGTGTCGGCGGCGCCACCTACCAGGTTCCCATGGAAGTACGCCCCTCCCGTCGTACGGCCTTGGCGATGCGCTGGCTGGTTGACGCGGCCATGAAGCGCAGCGAAAAGACCATGGCTCTCCGTCTGGCCGGCGAACTGCTGGATGCGGCTGAAGGCAAGGGCGCGGCGATCAAGAAGCGTGAAGACGTTCACCGCATGGCCGAGGCCAACAAGGCCTTCTCCCACTATCGTTTCTAAAACGATCCAGAGGTTTATTTCATGGCTAGAACTACGCCATTGGAGCGCTACCGTAACATCGGCATCAGCGCTCACATCGACGCCGGCAAGACCACGACCACCGAGCGCATCCTGTATTACACGGGTGTGAATCACAAGATCGGTGAAGTGCATGATGGCGCCGCCACCATGGACTGGATGGAACAGGAGCAGGAGCGGGGTATTACCATTACCTCCGCCGCAACAACCTGCTTCTGGTCCGGTATGGCTCACCAGTTCCCCGAGCATCGCATCAACATCATCGACACCCCGGGTCACGTGGACTTCACCATTGAAGTCGAGCGTTCCATGCGTGTTCTTGATGGCGCCTGCATGGTCTACTGTGCGGTCGGTGGCGTGCAGCCGCAGTCCGAAACCGTGTGGCGTCAGGCCAACAAGTACAAAGTGCCCCGTCTGGCTTTCGTGAACAAGATGGACCGTACCGGTGCCAACTTCTTCCGTGCCGTCGAGCAGATGAAGATTCGTCTGGGCGCCAATCCGGTTCCCATGGTTGTGCCGATCGGCGCCGAAGAAAATTTCGAAGGCGTTGTGGATCTCGTGACCATGAAGGCCATCTATTGGGATGAAGCCTCTCAGGGCATGAAGTTTGACCTGCGTGATATTCCTGCCGATCTGGTCGACGTGTGCAACAAGTGGCGCGCCAATCTGGTTGAAAGTGCAGCCGAAGCCAACGAAGAGCTGATGAACAAGTACCTGGAAGAGGGCGACCTTTCCGAGGACGAAATTCATTCGGCGATTCGCCAGCGTACACTGGCCAGTGAAATCCAGCCGGTGATGTGCGGTTCTGCGTTCAAGAACAAGGGCGTTCAGGCCATGCTGGATGCGGTCATCCGCTACCTGCCGGCTCCGAATGACGTTGCTGCCATCAAGGGTACACTGGACGACAAGGCTGAAACTCCGGCAGAACGTCATGCGTCTGATGACGAGCCGTTCGCCGCTCTGGCGTTCAAGATCATGAACGACAAGTTTGTGGGCTCGCTGACCTTCATTCGCGTTTACTCCGGCGTGATCAAGTCGGGTGACGCTGTCTGGAACCCGATCAAGCAGCGCAAGGAGCGTGTGGGTCGTATCCTGCAAATGCACGCAAACCAGCGTGAAGAACTGACCGAAGTCCGCGCCGGCGATATCGCTGCGTTCGTGGGTCTGAAGGATGTGATCACCGGCGAAACCCTGTGTGATGAAAACAATATCATCACCCTGGAGCGCATGGAATTCCCCGAGCCTGTGATCTCTCTGGCCGTTGAGCCGAAGACCAAGGCTGACCAGGAAAAGATGTCGACCGCTCTCGGTCGTCTGGCGAAGGAAGATCCGTCGTTCCGCGTCAAGACCGACGAAGAGTCCGGCCAGACCATTATTTCCGGTATGGGTGAACTGCACCTGGAAATTCTGGTTGATCGCATGAAGCGCGAATTTGGCGTTGAAGCCAACATCGGCAAGCCGCAGGTTGCTTATCGTGAAACTATCCGCAAGACGGTGGAGTCCGAAGGCAAGTTTGTGCGTCAAACCGGTGGTCGCGGTAAGTATGGTCACGTCTATGTGCGTCTGGAGCCGATGGGTGAAGACCGCGAGAAGGACTACGAGTACGCGGTCGAAGTCGTTGGCGGTACGGTTCCGAAGGAGTTCTTCGGTGCGGTCGATAAGGGCATTCAGGAGCGTATGACCACGGGCGTTCTCGCTGGTTATCCGATTGTGGGTATTAAGGCCATTCTGTTCGATGGTTCTTACCACGACGTCGACTCCGATGAACTGTCCTTCAAGATGGCGGGCTCCATTGCCTTCCGTCAGGGCTTCATGAAGGCCGATCCCGTGTTGCTTGAGCCGATCATGAAGGTCGAGGTGGAAACGCCGGAAGACTACATGGGCGACATCATGGGTGACCTTAACCGTCGCCGCGGCATGGTGCAGGGTATGGACGATCTGGTTGGCGGCGGCAAGGCCATCAAGGCTGAAGTGCCGTTGTCCGAAATGTTCGGCTACGCCACCGACATGCGCTCCATGTCGCAAGGTCGCGCCACGTTCACCATGGAGTTCTCGCGCTACGCCGAAACTCCGCGCAACGTTGCGGACGCCATCATTGCCAAGTTTGCCGGCAAGGGTAAGGCTGAAGACGAATAATCACTGGGTGGAGGGGGTAGCTCCCCTCCATGACTTTTATTGAGAGGATGTAATCATGGCAAAGGCCAAGTTTGAACGCGATAAGCCGCACGTAAACGTCGGCACCATTGGTCACGTTGACCACGGCAAGACCACCCTGACGGCTGCCATCACCACCATTTGCGCGAAAGTGTATGGCGGTGAAGCCAAGGCGTACGACCAGATCGACGCTGCTCCCGAAGAACGCGCCCGCGGTATTACCATTAACACCGCGCACGTGGAATACCTGTCGCCGATCCGTCACTACGCTCACGTTGACTGCCCGGGTCACGCTGACTATGTGAAGAACATGATCACCGGTGCTGCCCAGATGGACGGTGCGATCCTGGTTTGCTCCGCTGCTGACGGCCCCATGCCGCAGACCCGCGAACACATCCTCCTGTCTCGTCAGGTTGGTGTGCCGTACATCGTCGTGTTCCTGAACAAGTGCGACATGGTCGATGACGAAGAGTTGCTGGAACTGGTGGAAATGGAAGTTCGCGACCTGCTGAACAAGTACAACTTCCCTGGTGACGACACCCCGATCATTCGTGGTTCCGCCCTGGAAGCCCTGAATGGTTCCGATGGCAAGTTTGGCGTTCCCGCCATCCTGAAGCTGGTCGAGACTCTGGATTCCTACATTCCTGAGCCGACCCGCGCCATTGACCAGCCGTTCCTGCTGCCGATCGAAGACGTGTTCTCGATTTCCGGCCGCGGCACCGTGGTGACCGGTCGCGTCGAGCGCGGCATCATCAAGGTTGGTGAAGAAGTGGAAATCGTCGGTATCAAGGATACCGTCAAGTCCACCTGTACCGGTGTTGAAATGTTCCGCAAGCTGCTGGACGAAGGCCGCGCCGGTGAAAACGTCGGTGTGCTGCTGCGCGGCATCAAGCGTGAAGACATTCAGCGCGGTCAGGTTCTGGCCAAGCCGAACAGCATCAAGCCGCACACCAACTTCGTTTCCGAAGTGTATGTGCTGAGCAAGGAAGAAGGCGGTCGTCATACTCCGTTCTTCAAGGGCTATCGTCCCCAGTTCTACTTCCGTACCACGGACGTGACTGGTTCCATCGAGCTGCCGGAAGGCGTGGAGATGGTGATGCCGGGCGACAACATCCAGATGACGGTGGAACTGATCCACCCGATCGCGATGGATGAAGGCCTGCGCTTCGCTATCCGTGAAGGCGGTCGCACCGTCGGCGCGGGTGTCGTGGCCAAGATCATCAAGTAATTCACTTGGTGGTTGGAAAAGGGGGAGGGCGTTGTCCCTCCTCTTTTTTTGCACCGGTAAATTGCAGAAAAAATGTCCCGCTGTATTGCATTTGATCTGGATACAGGGAATAATGCGCCTCCCGCGATATGCGGGGTGTGACTTACAGTCGGGGCATTGATCTCGACACTGGTTTTTAGATGCTTTTCGCTTCCTTGATGGGACAGTGAAAGGGCAATTTTTATTTTTTGGTTTGGAGTTGCTGGAATGGCTAACCAGAGAATCCGTATCCGCCTGAAGGCCTTTGATCATCGCCTGATTGATCAGTCGGCCCAGGAGATCGTTGAGACCGCGAAGCGCACAGGCGCACAGGTCTGCGGTCCGATTCCGCTGCCCACCCGCATCGAACGCTTTAATGTGCTGACATCGCCGCACGTCAACAAGGACGCCCGCGACCAGTACGAAATCCGCACCCATAAGAGACTGGTTGACATCGTGCAGCCCACTGACAAGACGGTGGACGCGTTGATGAAGCTGGATCTGGCTGCAGGCGTAGATGTGCAGATCAGCTTGGGATAATCGTTATTCGTGTTGCGTTGCTGAAAGGCGGCGCTGAGAAGAGGTTAGAGGAAATGGCTATTGGTTTGGTCGGACGTAAGTGCGGCATGACCCGGATCTTCACGGAGGCAGGTGTATCTGTTCCTGTGACGGTTATCGAGGTCGATCCGAACCGCATCACCCAGGTTAAGACCCTTGAGTCTGATGGTTATCAGGCTGTTCAGGTTACAACGGGTGAGCGTCGTGCATCTCGTGTTACCAAGGCTATGGCAGGGCATTTCGGCAAAGCTGAAGTTGCTGCTGGTCGTGGCGTGTGGGAATTCCGTGTTGGTGCCGATGAGTTGGCATCCTATCAGGTGGGCGGTCAGATCGGTGTCGATCTCTTTGCTGCCGGCCAGAAGGTTGATGTTATTGGTACCAGCAAAGGTAAGGGCTTCCAGGGTGGCGTCAAGCGCTGGAACTTCCGTACCCAGGATGCGACGCACGGTAACTCCGTATCGCATCGCGTTCATGGTTCTACTGGTCAGAATCAGAGTCCGGGCCGAGTCTTCAAGGGTAAGAAGATGGCGGGTCATATGGGCGATGTCCGTGTAACCGTGCAGGGTCTGGAAGTGGTCTCCGTTGATGCCGAAAAGTCTGTGCTGGTGGTTATGGGTGCAGTGCCTGGGGCAATTGGCTACGACGTGATCGTGCGTCCGTCGGTTAAGGCCTAAGGGGGAATTGAACGTGAATCTGAAGACCGTTTCCGGTGCAGCTGTTGAGCTGTCCGAAGTTGCCTTCGGCAAGGACTTTAACGAAGCGCTCGTTCATCAGGTGGTTACGGCCTACCTGGCTGGCGCTCGTCAGGGCACTCGTGCTCAGAAAAACCGTGCTGAAGTGAGTGGTGGTGGCAAGAAGCCCTGGCGTCAAAAGGGTACTGGCCGCGCCCGTGCTGGTTCTATCCGTAGCCCGATCTGGCGTGGCGGCGGCAAGGCTCATGCTGCTGTTCCCCAGAACTGGGAGCAAAAAGTCAATCGTAAGATGTATCGTGGCGCCATGCAGTGCATTCTGGCTGAGTTGGTTCGCCAGGAGCGCTTGGTGTTGATTGAAGACATTACGGTTTCCAGTCCGAAGACCAAAGAGTTGGTGGAAAAGCTGAAGGGTCTGGGTATTGATAATGCCCTGATCGTGACGGATGCGGTTGATGAAAACCTGTATCTGGCTGCTCGCAATCTGCCGAATGTTGCTGTCATTGATACCGCAGCGATTGACCCCGTCAGCCTTATCGGCTACGACCGGGTGCTGATGTCGGTGCCTGCTGCGAAGAAACTTGAGGTGGAATTGGGATGAACAACGAACGTTTATACCAAGTTTTGCTTGGCCCGCACATCTCTGAGAAGGCAAACATTGCTGCCGAAACCCGCAATCAGCAGGTTTTTCGTGTAAGTCTGGATGCCAACAAGCTTGAGATCAAGAAGGCTGTTGAGAAGCTGTTCGGCGTAGAAGTCGAAGCGGTCAATACCGTGGTCATCAAGGGTAAGAGCAAACGCTTCGGTCGTACGCCTGGTCGTCGCTCGGATATCAAGAAGGCCTATGTCACCCTGAAGGCTGGTGCTGAAATCCAGCTGGCTGACGCGGCTGAGTAAGGGTAGGAGTGCATTATGCCAATCGTAAAATGTAAGCCGACCTCGCCGGGTCGTCGTTTTGTAGAAAAGGTTGTCAATCCTGATCTGCACAAGGGCCGTCCTTTTGCTGCACTTGTTGAAAGCAAGAAGCGCACGGGCGGTCGTAATAATAATGGTCACATCACCACGCGTCATGTTGGTGGTGGCCACAAGCAACTGTATCGTCTGGTGGATTTCAAGCGTAACAAGGACGGCGTGCCTGCTGTTGTTGAGCGTCTTGAGTATGATCCTAACCGCACCGCATACATTGCGCTGCTGAAGTATGCTGATGGTGAGCGTCGTTACATTATTGCTCCCAAGGGCTTGAAGGCTGGTGATCCAGTACAGTCTGGTGATGATGCGCCGATCAAGGTGGGTAATACCCTGCCGCTGCGCAACATGCCGATTGGTGCCACGATTCACTGCGTGGAATTGAAGATTGGCAAGGGGGCTCAAGTGGCTCGCTCGGCCGGTACTTCGGTGCAGTTGTTGGGTCGTGATGGTGCTTACGCCATTGTTCGTCTCCGTTCGGGTGAAATGCGCAAGATCCACGTGGATTGCCGCGCGACGCTGGGCGAAGTTTGCAACTCTGAGCATAACCTGCGCGTTCTCGGTAAAGCTGGTGCCAGTCGCTGGCGCGGCATCCGTCCGACGGTTCGCGGTATGGCTATGAACCCGGTCGATCACCCGATGGGTGGCGGCGAGGGTCGTAACAAGGGCTGTCATCCGGTGTCGCCGTGGGGTCAGAAGTCCAAGGGCTTCAAGACTCGCAGCAACAAGCGTACGACTAATATGATCGTTCGCGATCGTCGCAAGTAATGGGATGAAGGAGAGTAACTGTGCCTCGTTCACTTAAAAAAGGCCCGTTTGTAGATACGCATCTTTTTGCGAAGGTGGAAGCCGCTTTGGCTGCCAACTCCAAGAAGCCCATCAAGACCTGGTCGCGTCGTTCGATGATTTTGCCGGATATGGTTGGTCTGACCATCGCCGTGCACAATGGACGCCAGCATGTTCCGGTTTTTGTGACCGAGCATATGGTGGGACATAAACTCGGTGAGTTCGCACCCACCCGCACCTATCGCGGTCATGGTGTTGACAAGAAAGCCAAACGCTAAGGGGTGAGTAATGGAAGTTGTGGCTAAACTTCGCGGCGCGCCAATCTCCGCCCAGAAAGCTCGCTTAGTGGCGGATCTGGTGCGTGGCAAGCCGGTTGATCAAGCGCTGAACATCCTGGCGTTCAGCAACAAGAAGGCGGCAGCCATTGTGAAGAAGGTGCTCGAGTCGGCGATTGCCAATGCCGAGCACAACAATGGCGCTGATGTGGATGAACTGAAAGTCTCCACGATTTTTGTCGATGAAGGGATCAGCTTGAAGCGGATCATGCCCCGTGCAAAAGGGCGTGCTGACCGTATCACCAAGCGGACCTGCCACATCACCGTCAAAGTCGCGGAATAAGGGGATCTATCATGGGTCAGAAAGTTCATCCGATTGGTATCCGTCTCGGCGTTGTCAAAAAGCACAATGCCAACTGGTATGCCAGCCCGAAAAATTATGCTGATTTTCTGCTGACGGATCTTCAGGTTCGTGAGTTTCTGTACAAGAAACTGAAGAGCGCAGCGGTGAGTCGTATCCTGATTGAGCGTCCGTCTGATACGGCGCGCATCACGATCAGCACAGCACGTCCCGGTATCATCATCGGTAAGAAAGGTGAAGATGTCGAGCGTCTGGGTCGTGAAGTCGCCAAGTTGATGAAGACACCTGTCCAGATCAATATTGACGAAATTCGCAAGCCTGATCTGGATGCGCGTCTGGTTGCCGAGAGCATTGCCTCCCAGCTGGAAAAGCGTGTGATGTTCCGTCGTGCCATGAAGCGTGCGGTGCAAAACACCATGCGCGCTGGCGCCAAGGGCATTAAGGTGGAAGTGTCCGGTCGTCTGGGTGGTGCGGAAATCGCCCGCTCCGAGTGGTATCGCGAAGGTCGTGTGCCTCTGCATACCCTGCGCGCCGATATTGACTACTCCATTATGCGTGCCGAAACCACCTACGGGTGTATCGGCGTCAAAGTCTGGATCTTCAAGGGTGAAATCCTGGGTGGTATGGACCAAGTCCAACAACCTGCACCGGTTGAAGAGGCCAAGCCAGCCAAGCGTCGCGGTGGACGCGATGACCGCGGTGAGCGCGGCGATCGCGGCGGACGTCGTGACTCGGAAGCAAAGGGGCAATAAGAGATGTTACAGCCTAAGCGCACCAAGTTCCGTAAGGTTCATAAGGGTCGTAATACCGGTCTCGCTCATCGTGGCAGCACCGTTGCCTTTGGCAGCGTGGCGTTGAAGTCCATTGAGCGTGGCCGTATCACAGCCCGTCAAATTGAAGCTGCCCGTCGTACGATTTCGCGTCGTGTAAAACGTGGTGGCAAGATCTGGATCCGTGTGTTCCCGGATAAGCCGATTACCGAAAAGCCTCTCGAAGTTCGTATGGGTAACGGTAAGGGTAATGTCGAGTATTGGGTCGCCGAGATTCAGCCTGGCAAGATCCTCTATGAGATCGAAGGGGTCTCCGAAGAGCTTGCACGTGAAGCCTTCACGCTGGCAGCTGCGAAGCTGCCGGTTAAGACAACCATCGTGTCCCGGACGGTAATGTAATGAACGCCACAGAATTGCGTCAGAAGACTGCGGATGAGCTCCGCACCGAGTTGGACAGCCTCCAGCTCCAGCAATTTAAACTGCGCATGGCGAAAGCCACTGGTCAACTCGCCAAGTCGCACCAGGTTGGGCAGGTACGTAAAGACATTGCCCGGATTAAAACCGTCTTGACTGAAAAACAGGGTGGCTGAAATGACCGAGCAAAATACAACCCAGCGTACGCTGACCGGTAAGGTCATCAGCAACAAGATGGACAAGTCCATTACTGTTCTGATTGAGCGCCGCGTGCAGCACCCGGTTTACGGCAAATTTATTCGCCGCTCCACCAAACTCCATGCCCATGATGAAAATAATGTGTGCAAGGAAGGTGATGTGGTGACGATTGCCGAGTGCAGGCCGCTTTCCAAGACTAAGGCTTGGACCTTGGTTGAAGTGATCGAATCCGCGCAATAAGCTGATTTCTACTTGTTTCCCTGCGCAAGATTGGGTAGCATGGCTGCCCTTTCGCGCAGGGTTTATTCCTGGTTTGGAGTTGAAAAATGATTCAGACCGAAACGATGCTCGATGTGGCTGACAACAGCGGCGCGAGACGTGTTCAGTGCATCAAGGTGCTGGGCGGTTCGCATCGCCGTTACGCCTCGGTGGGCGATATCATCAAGGTCACGGTAAAGGAAGCAATTCCGCGTGGCAAGGTCAAAAAAGGCGATGTGATGAATGCCGTGGTGGTTCGTACCAAGTTTGGTATTCGCCGTCCCGATGGTTCATTGATCCGTTTTGATGACAATGCCGCTGTTTTGCTGAATAACCAGCGCGCGCCCATTGCTACTCGTATCTTCGGGCCGGTGACGCGTGAACTGCGTACTGAGCAGTTCATGAAGATCATCTCGCTGGCGCCTGAAGTGCTGTAAGGGTGAGTTAAATGGCAAAGATCAAGACTAATGACGAAATTATCGTCATTGCTGGTAAGGACAAAGGTAAGCGCGGCAAAGTGCTCGCGGTTGCTGATGGTCGTGTAACGGTTGCTGGTATCAATCTGGTCAAAAAGCATGTGAAGCCGAACCCGGCTCGCGGCACCCAGGGCGGTATCGAAGAGCGTGAAGCTGCAATGGATATCTCCAACGTGGCGATTTTCAACGCGGCAACACAAAAGGCTGATCGCGTAGGCTACAAGATTGAAGGCGAGACCAAGGTCCGTGTCTTCAAATCGAGTGGCGACACGATTGCAGACGCTAAGTAACAGGTTGGTTGGAAATGGCCAGACTAAGACAAGTGTACAATGACGAGCTCGTTGCCAAGCTGAAGGCAGAGCTCGCTCTCGAAAACGTGATGCAAGTTCCGCGCATCACCAAGATTACTCTGAATATGGGAGTGGGCGGCGCCGCGCAAGACAAGAAGATGCTTGATGGCGCCGTGGCCGATATGCAGCTGATTTCTGGCCAGAAACCCGTTGTTACTCTCGCTCGCAAGTCCATCGCAGGCTTCAAGATTCGTGAAGGCTGGCCGATTGGCTGTAAGGTTACGCTGCGCGGTGAGCGCATGTATGAATTCCTGGAGCGGTTGATTTACATCACCATCCCCCGTATTCGTGACTTCCGCGGTTTCAGCGCCAAGGCGTTTGATGGTCGTGGCAATTACAGCATGGGACTCAAGGAACAAATCGTTTTCCCTGAAATCGACTTCGACAAGATCGACAAGATTCGCGGGATGGATATCACGATTACGACGACGGCTGCCAATGATGACCAAGGTCGTGCATTGCTGCGTGCTTTTGGCTTCCCCTTCAAGTGAGTATTTGTCATGGCTAAGAAGAGCATGATTAATCGCGAAGCAAAGCGCGAAAAAACCGTTGCTAAGTACGCAGTTTTGCGTGCCCAGTTAAAGGCAACCATCAGCAGTGTGACGGCGAGCGATGAAGATCGTTGGGCCGCGATGTTGAAGCTGCAGTCGTTGCCTCGTGATGCGTCTCCTGTTCGTCTGCGCAATCGTTGTGGTCTGACAGGTCGTCCCCACGGCTTCTTCCGCAAGTTCGGCCTGGGTCGTAACAAGCTGCGTGAAGCTGTCATGCAGGGCGATGTCCCTGGTGTCGTCAAGGCTAGCTGGTAAGAGGACTGTCTAATGAGCATGCAAGATACCGTTGCGGATATGCTTACCCGCATTCGCAATGCACAACAGGCCCGCAAGCAAAGCGTGGCGATGCCGACGTCCAAGCTGAAGGTGGCTCTGGCGAAGGTCTTGATGGATGAAGGTTATATTTCGACGACTGAGGTCGATGGCCTTACTCTGACCTTGGGCCTCAAATACTTTGAAGGCAAGCCTGTCATTGAGCAGATCAAGCGCGTTAGTCGTCCTGGTCTGCGTGTTTACAAGGGGTCTGATGAGCTGGCCCCTGTGAAAAATGGTCTGGGCGTTCTGATTGTTTCCACCAATAAAGGCATTATGACTGATCGCGCTGCCCGTGCTGCGGGCGTGGGCGGTGAAGTGATTGCCCTTGTATCGTGATAGGTGAAGCATAATGTCTCGCGTGGCTAAATCCCCGGTCGCTCTCCCTAAAGGGGTTGAAGTGACGATTAACGGCCAGGAGTTGCAGGTTAAGGGTGGAAAGGGTGCTCTTTCCCTCTCCCTGAACTCGCTGGTTGAGGCCAAGGTTGAAAACGAGCAGCTGGTGTTCGCTCCCCGTGAGTTGAGCCAGGCTGGATGGATGCAAACCGGCACCGCTCGTGCCTTGGCCAATAACATGGTCAAAGGCGTTAGCGCTGGCTTTGAGCGTAAGCTCCAGTTGATTGGCGTGGGCTACAAGGCAGCCGCCAAAGGCAAGGTTCTGAACCTTGCGCTGGGTTTTTCGCATCCGATTGACTTTGACTTGCCGGAAGGTGTGACGGCTGAAACGCCCACTCCGACTGAAATCATTCTCAAGTCGATCAACAAGCATCTGCTCGGCCAAGTGGCCGCCAATGTTCGTGCTTTCCGTCCGCCTGAGCCCTACAAGGGCAAGGGAATTCGGTATTCGGATGAAAATGTCATCCGTAAGGAAGCCAAGAAGAAATAACGCGTGAGGTCGCCATGAACGAAAAGAAAGAAGCTCGCTTGCGGCGCGCCAAGGCCACTCGGCTCAAGATCCGTGAGTTGGGTGCTGTCCGTCTGTGTGTCAACCGCACGCCGCGCCATATCTATGCGCAAGTCATCTCCGCCTGTGGCGGTGTTGTTCTTGCTCAGGCTTCCACCCTCGACACCGGGCTGCGCCAAGCGCAAACCGGCAACGTGGATGCAGCCAAAAAAGTCGGAGCCTTGATTGCTGAACGCGCCAAGGCAGCAGGAATCAGTCGTGTTGCATTCGACCGTTCCGGGTTCAAATATCATGGCCGTATTCAGGCCTTGGCGGATGCCGCTCGTGAAGGCGGTCTGGAATTCTAAGGTGCATCATGGCTAAAGTTGAACAAAACGAAGGCTTTGTCGAAAAGCTGGTTGCCGTAAACCGCGTGGCCAAAGTTGTGAAGGGTGGTCGCATTTTCTCCTTCACCGCTCTGACCGTGGTCGGTGATGGTAAGGGGCGTGTCGGTTTTGGTCGCGGCAAGGCGCGTGAAGTGCCGGCTGCGATCCAGAAGGCGCTTGAGGCGGCCCGTCGTAACATGATTTCTGTTGATCTGAACGGAACCACGTTGCAGCACGCTATCAATGCCCAGCATGGCGCTTCCCGCATTTATATGCAGCCTGCGTCGGAAGGTACCGGTGTTATTGCGGGCGGTGCAATGCGCGCTGTTCTCGAAGTTGCCGGTGTTCATAACGTATTGGCCAAGTGCTATGGCTCCACCAATGCCAATAATGTTGTTTACGCAACATTCAAAGGCTTGGCTTCCATGACTTCGCCTGAACAGGTTGCCGCCAAGCGTGGCAAGTCTGTTGAAGAAATTTTGGGGTAATGTCATGTCCCAGGCAACCATTAAGGTCACTCAGATCAAGTCCAGTGCGCACAAGCTCAAGAATCACAAGCTGTGCCTGAAGGGCTTGGGTCTGCGCCGTATCGGCCACACTGTTGAAGTTCTGGATACTCCGGATAACCGTGGAATGATCAACAAGGTGTATTACCTTGTGAAAGTTGAGGCGTAATTATGCAACTGAATGATCTGAGCCCTGCTGAAGGCTCCAAGAAGGTAGCTCGTCGCCACGGTCGCGGTATCGGTTCCGGCCTTGGCAAGACCGGCGGCTCCGGCGTCAAGGGTCAAACCTCGCGTGGCAAGGGCAAAGTGCGCCCTGGCTTCGAAGGCGGCCAGATGCCCATTTATCGTCGTCTGCCGAAGTTCGGCTTCACGTCGCTGCGCGCATTGGATACGGCTGAAGTTCGTTTGTCTGAACTGGTGTTTGTCGAGGGTGCTGAAGTCACCTTGGATACGCTGAAGGCCGCCAATGTTGTCCGTAAAGACAAGCTGCGCGCTCGCATCATCCTCTCCGGCGCTATTGATCGTGCAATCACCGTCAAGGGTGTTGCCGTGACCAAGGGTGCTCGTGCGGCGATTGAAGCAGCTGGTGGTAAGGTCGAGGAATAAATCGATGGCGAATGCGCGTAGTGAGGCTGCCAAAGCGGCAATGCAGTCACCCGCCTTGCGGCAAGGTATGAATGAACTTTGGCGTCGGATAAGCTTCTTGTTTATCGCGCTCATTGTCTTCCGCCTTGGCGCGCATGTGCCTGTTCCCGGCATCAACCCCGAAAAGCTGGCACAGCTGTTTGAGCAGAATAAGGATACTATCCTTAGCCTGTTCAATATGTTTTCCGGTGGTGCCCTTGAGCGGATGTCCATTCTCGCCTTGGGTATCATGCCGTATATCTCTGCATCAATTATCATGCAGTTGATGACAACGGTGAGTCCCCAACTTGAAGCCATCAAGAAAGAAGGGGAGTCTGGTCGGCGAAAGATCAACCAGTATACGCGTTATGGAACCGTGATTCTGGGTCTTGTCCAGGCTGTTGGCATGTGTGCCGGCCTTCAGGGTCAGGGAATCACGCTCAGCGTCGGGTTGTCTTTCTATATTCCGGCGGTTGTCAGTCTGGTTGCCGGTACAGTGTTTCTGATGTGGCTCGGCGAGCAGATCACGGAGCGCGGCGTCGGTAACGGGATTTCGATGCTGATTTTTGCGGGCATCGTTGCAGGTATACCTTCCGCGATCGGTCGCTCTCTGGAGTCCGCCCGTCAAGGTGAGATGAGCATTATCGGCTTGCTGATCTTGTTCTTCTTGGCGATGGCCGTGGTTGGTGCCGTTGTTTTCATGGAAAGAGGGCAGCGCCGCATTACGGTGAATTATGCGCAAAAGCAACAGGGGCGTCGCCTGTATGCTGCCCAGCAAAGTCATCTGCCTTTGAAAATCAATATGGCGGGTGTGATACCGGCAATTTTTGCCAGTTCTTTGCTGCTTTTCCCGGCCAGTTTGGGTCAGTGGTTTGCCCAATCGCCTAATCCGAATGTTGCTCAACGTTTGCTTCAGGATATGGCTTTGACTCTTTCCCCGGGTCAGCCTCTCTATTTGCTGCTTTTTGCGTTGTTGATTATTTTCTTCTGCTACTTTTATACGGCGTTAATGTTTAACCCGAAGGAAGTGGCAGACAATTTGAAGCGGTCTGGTGCTTATATTCCGGGGATTCGTCCGGGTGAGCAGACCGCTAAGTATATTGACAGTGTTCTTACTCGCTTGACGCTGGTTGGCGCAATCTATATCTCGATTGTATGTTTGCTGCCGATGTTGCTTCAGGTTGCGTTTCATGTGCCCTTCTATCTGGGCGGCACATCACTGTTGATTGTGGTGGTTGTAGTCATGGACTTTATGGCCCAGGTTCAAGCCCACCTCATGTCACACCAGTACGAATCCTTAATGAAGAAAGCCAATCTTAAGGGTGTTGGTACTGGCTCCGGCCTCATTCGTTGAACTGTAAACAGACAGGTGTATTTCCATGAAAGTTCGTGCCTCTGTGAAAAAGATTTGCGGAAGCTGCAAGGTTGTTCGCCGTAATGGCACAATTCGCGTCATTTGCAGTGCAGAGCCGCGCCATAAACAGCGTCAGGGCTAACCTGCCTGTTGATTTTTTCAGGTTCGGGCGATAAAATCGCCCACTTTTCGCGGCATGCCTCCAGGCATGCCGTATTGTGTGGAGAAAGGTGAATGGCCCGTATAGCCGGCGTTAACATTCCGGATAACAAACACGCGGTGATCTCGCTGACCTACATTTTCGGTATTGGTCGTACTACTTCCGCCAAAATCTTGGCGGCGGTTGGTATTCAGACCACAACGAAGATCAAGGATCTGTCAGACAGCCAACTGGATGCTATCCGTGCAGAAGTGGCAAAGATTCCTACTGAAGGGGATCTGCGCCGCCAAGTTTCAATGAACATCAAGCGGTTGATGGATCTCGGTTGCTACCGTGGTATTCGTCACCGTCGTGGATTGCCTGTCCGTGGACAGCGTACGAAGACCAATGCGCGTACGCGTAAGGGTCCTCGCAAGGCAATCAAGAAGTAAACATTTCCTCGGAAGCTAAAAGATGGCAAAAGACAATCAGCGCGGTCGGAAGAAGGTCACTCGCACCGTCTCCGAAGGCATCGCGCACATTCACGCTTCTTTTAATAACACCATTGTGACGATTACCGATCGACAAGGTAACGCACTGGCCTGGGCCACCAGCGGTGGCCAGGGCTTCCGTGGTTCGCGTAAGTCCACCCCCTTCGCCGCCCAGGTGGCTGCTGAAGTGGCAGGCAAGGCTGCACTGGATTATGGTTTGAAGAATCTTGACGTTCTTGTCAAGGGTCCTGGCCCCGGTCGCGAATCCGCGGTGCGTGCTCTGAATTCTGTTGGCTACAAGATCAACAGCATTACGGACGTCACGCCAATCCCACACAATGGCTGTCGTCCCGCCAAGAAGCGCCGCGTGTAATCCAGGAGACTTGAAAGATGGCTCGTTATATTGGTCCGAAGTGCAAGCTCTCGCGTCGTGAAGGCACTGACCTGATGCTCAAGTCCGGTGTTCGCGCCCTGGACTCTAAGTGCAAGATTGATACTCCTCCCGGTGTCCATGGCGCTTCCCGTAAGGGCAAGACCTCTGACTACGGCACACAGCTGCGTGAAAAGCAAAAAGTTCGCCGTATTTATGGCGTTCTTGAGCGTCAGTTCAGCAATTATTATAAGGAAGCCGCCCGCCTCAAGGGAGCTACCGGTGAGAACCTGCTGCAGCTGCTGGAAAGCCGCCTGGATAACGTTGTTTATCGTATGGGTTTCGGTGCCACTCGTTCCGAGGCCCGCCAGCTGGTTAGCCACCGTTCGGTGACCCTGAATGGTCGTCGTGTAAACATCGCCTCCATGCAAGTGAAGCCTGGCGATGTCGTTGCGATCTATGAAAAGGCCAAGACTCAGCTCCGCGTGAAGAGTGCAATCGAGCTGGCTGGCCAGCGCGGCACGCCTGCGTGGCTGGAAGTTGATTATGCCAAGATGGAAGGTACGTTCAAGGCTTTGCCTGAGCGTTCGGACCTGCCCTCGGAAATCAACGAAAGCTTGATTGTTGAATTGTATTCCAAGTAAGGCTTGGTTCTAGTTTTGAGGTCGCATTCATGACGCGTACCAATGAGTTTCTGACACCGCGTTCGATAGCCGTTCAGGCTATCAGCGCGACTCATGCGAAGGTGACGCTGGAGCCTCTGGAAAGAGGTTTCGGCCACACCTTGGGCAACGCCCTGCGTCGCATTCTGCTGTCCTCGCTGCCTGGTGCAGCCGTGGTTGAAGCGGAAGTCGAAGGCGTTGAGCATGAGTACAGCACGCTGGAAGGCTTGCAGGAAGACATTATTGAGCTGTTGCTCAACTTGAAGGGTCTGTCCATCAAGCTGTTTGAACAAAGCGAAGCTGTCTTGACCCTGGACAAGAAGGGCCCGTGCTCGATTACAGCGGCAGATCTCGGTCTGCCTCACAATGTCGAGATCGTGAACAATGATCACCACATCGCCACTCTCGGGGCGAATGGTCACCTGAAGATGAAACTGAAGGTGACGCGGGGTCGTGGTTATGAGCCCGTTGATGCGCGGTATGCTGAAGGTGAGGGGCGTCCTATTGGTCGTCTCCAGCTGGATGCCAGCTACAGCCCGGTAAAGCGTGTTTCGTACGTGGTTGAAAATGCCCGTGTCGAACAGCGTACGGATCTGGACAAGCTGGTTATCGACCTGGAAACCAATGGCACCATCGAGCCTGAAGAGGCTATCCGCCGTGCTGCCACTATTCTGCAACAACAGATCGCTGTGTTTGTTGATCTGCAGAAGGACAAGCTGCCGGAGCCGGTTGGCAAGGTCGAGGAGGTCGATCCGATTCTCCTCCGTCCGGTTGATGACTTGGAACTGACGGTTCGCTCGGCTAACTGCCTCAAAGCTGAAAACATTTACTACATCGGTGATCTGGTTCAACGTACAGAGGTGGAGTTGCTTAAGACTCCGAATCTGGGCAAGAAGTCGCTCACCGAAATCAAAGATGTGCTGGCATCCAAAGGCTTGTCACTCGGTATGCGTCTGGATAACTGGCCTCCCGCCAGCCTGCGCGCCGATGACCGTTTCGCCTATCGTAGCCGCTAATCGCTGAATCTGATTTGAGGAAGTTACGCCATGCGTCATCGTAATAGTGGTGTCAAGCTGGGTCGAAACAGCAGTCACCGTAAAGCCATGTTTACCAACATGGCAATTTCCCTGTTCGAGCACGAACTGATTAAAACCACTCTGCCCAAGGCGAAGGAACTGCGCCGCGTGGCTGAACCCCTGATTACGCTGGCAAAGGTGGATTCCGTTGCCAATCGTCGTCTGGCGTTCGCCCGCACCCGTAGCAAGGAAGCGGTTGCCAAACTCTTCAATGAGTTGGGTCCGCGCTACAAAGCCCGTAACGGCGGTTACTTGCGTGTGCTGAAGGCCGGCTTCCGTGCCGGTGATGCGGCACCGATGGCCTATGTGGAACTGGTGGATCGTCCGCTGGTTGCTGTTGCGCCTGCTACAGAGTAATCCTGTGTTAGATAAAAAAAGCCGACAAATATGTCGGCTTTTTTTATGCTCGTCATCTTGTGGGCAGATGTTCAGGTGATACTGTTACACGCTGAATTCCGGTCGACACTTTTTTAATTCTCTACCTTGATCGAGGCTTTGGTGCCTTGTGAGGGGCATGGTTCATGAAATATTACACTCCCCTATTCCTGTCGCTATTCTGCCTGGCGCCCGTCACTGGACTTGCGGCGGATAAACCACGGCCTCCCCCTGTGGTTGAGGTTGTACAGGTTGCAGCGCCTATGGCTGTGGCTCCGACGCTACAGGCTATCGGATCCATACGTCCCTCGGAAAGCATCATGCTCAAACCCGAAGTATCGGGGCGTGTTGTGAGCCTGGGTTTCCGGGAAGGCCAGTTGGTTCGTAAGGGTGACATGCTGGTAAAGCTGGATGATTCTCTGCTGAAGGCGGAATTGCCCGCTAAAGAGGCGGCAGTAGTGCTCGCGGAAGCGGAGTACAAGCGATTGCAGTTGCTCGCTCAATCGCAGCAGGTCGCCGATATTGATGTCGAAAGGAAGCGCGTCGATGTGGCTTTGGCCAAGGCGGCCTCCCAACTATTGAATGCCAGAATCAAGCAAACGGAATTGCGCGCACCCTTTGATGGCGTTATCGGGATTCGGCAGTTCAGTATCGGTGACGTTGTTCAATCAGGTCAGGCCTTGGTGAGTCTCTCAAATTTCAAGCCCGTAAAGATGGATGTGAAACTCCCGGAGGGGCGTGCGGATGTAGTCCGGCTGAATCAGCGAGTCGATGTTCGCGTTGATGCCTTGCCGGGTTTGCTATTGAAGGGCAGGGTGGCTGTTATTGAACCTCAGCTTGATGCCGGAACCCGCGCCTTGTGGGCTCGCGTGGAGTTGAATGCCGGAGACCCTCGCATTCGCAGTGGTATGAGCGCCACCGTATCCATTCCGCTGCCGGGGGGGGAGTCCGGTTCATGGCTGCCTGAGCAGGCCTTGGTGGCTCAGGGCGGCAAGCAAGTGGTTTTTAAGGTGGTAGATGGCAAGGCACTGGCTGCGCCTGTGCGCGTTGGCCAGCGTCAGCCAGGTAAAGTAGAAATCCTGGCCGGCGTAAAAGCGGGTGATACTGTCGTGGTATCAGGACAGAACAAGCTTTCAAAGCCGGAGATGCCGATCAAGGCAGTGCCGATGGCGGGTGGCTGGTAATGCAACTGCCCCAACTTTGTATTCGCCGGCCCGTCCTGACGATCGTGATGAATCTGCTGATCGTGCTGGCGGGGCTATTGGCCTTTGATCGGCTGACGGTTCGGGAATACCCGAATATTGATATTCCGACGGTGACAGTCGACACCACGTATACCGGCGCCAGCGCCGCCATTATTGAAACAACGGTGACCAAACTGCTGGAGGACTCGCTATCCGGCATCGAAGGCATTGATTACCTGTCCTCCAGCAGTCGTTCCGGCCGCTCGCAGATCACACTTGCCTTCAAGCCGGATCGCGAGATTGAGAGCGCCACCAGTGATGTTCGCGACCGGGTATCTCGGATTCGCGGCAAACTGCCCCAGGATATCAATGAGCCGGTTATCACCAAGACGGAAGCCGATGCCCAGCCGATTATCTGGCTGGCTTTCTCCTCGGACCGGCATACGCCGATGGAAATCAATATCTTCGCCGACAAGCAGGTCAAAAGCCGGTTACAGACCTTGGTGGGGGTGTCCGATGTGCGGATCTTCGGCGAGCGTCGTCCTTCGATGCGTGTCTGGATCGACGCCGGGAAAATGGCGGCGCTGGGGTTGACGCCACAGGATATCGAGTCGGCGTTGCGTAACCAGAATGTCGAGATTCCCTCGGGACGCATTGAAAGCCAGAAACGTGAATTTGATGTGTTGGCGCAAACGGACCTGAATACACCCGAGCAGTTCTCCGCGCTGGTGCTGCGCGCCCAGGACGGTTTGCTGGTGCGATTGGGGGATGTGGCCAAGGTGGTGATTGCGCCCGAGGATGAGCGCCGTATTGCCCGTTTCAACGGTGAGCCGGCGGTGGCGCTGGGTGTGATCAAACTGTCCACCGCCAATCCACTGGATGTCTCGAAGGCGGTCCGTGCCGAGTTGCCGCGCATTGAGCAAAGCTTGCCGCCGGGCATGAAAGTCCGGCTGGCGTATGACTCCTCCATCTTTATCGAACGCTCAATTCAGGCGGTCGAGCATACGATTCTGGAAGCGGTCGGTCTGGTTGTTCTGGTGATCTTTTTCTTCCTGCGTAATTTGCGTGCGACACTGATTCCCTTGGTCACAATTCCGGTATCGTTGGTCGGGGCGTTGATCTTCATGCAGGTCTTGGGATTTTCCATCAATACCCTGACACTGCTGGCGATGGTGCTGGCGGTGGGTCTGGTGGTCGATGACGCCATTGTGGTGCTGGAGAATATCTATCGCCATATTGAGGAGGGTAAGACACCCCGTGAGGCGGCTATACAGGGCTCCCGGGAAATCGGCTTTGCTGTGCTGGCGATGACGTTCACCTTGGCAGCCGTCTTTGCGCCAATTGCATTTACCGAAGGGCGTACCGGCAAATTGTTCGCCGAGTTTGCGCTGACGCTGGCCTCGGCGGTGGTTGTTTCCGGTTTCTGCGCCCTGACCTTGTCGCCCATGATGAGTTCGCGCTTGTTGCAGCCACATATGGGGGAGGGGAATGCGCTATACCGGCTGATCGAACGGTTCCTGAATGCGTTGACCGCAGGCTATGCCCGTTTGTTGCGGCGTCTGCTGGCATGGCGCTGGACAGTGTTGGCGCTGGCTTTGGGGTTGTGCGGCGTGATGTTCGTGCTCTTCAAAGGCTTGCCCAGCGAGTTATCGCCCGTGGAGGACCGCGGCGTGATCCTGTCGGTCGGTATCGGGCCGGAGGGGGCGTCTCCCGCCTATTTTGACCATTACGGCCTGCAGGTGGAGCAAGTCTATCGCCAGGTGCCCGAACGCGCCTCCACCTTTCTGATCACGGGTTTTCCGGATGATACCAAATTCATCAGCTTCAACCGTTTCACGCCGTGGGAGGAGCGCACGCGCAGCACCCAAATGATTGCGGATGACGTGCGGCCGAAGCTGTGGCAGGTGCCCGGTGTGATGGCGATGGTGTCGCTGCCGCCATCGCTGGGGCAGGGTAACTCCAGCTCGCCGCTGGAGTTCGTTATCCAGACTACCGGCAGTTATGATGATCTTGGGCGGGTGATCCGCGAGGTGATGGCCAAGGTCAGTCAGAATCCGGGCCTCGTGAACGCGGTGCCGGATCTGAAACTGAACAAGCCGCAGCTGTCGCTGACGCTGGATCGCAACAAGGCGGCATTGGTGGGGGTGGAGGTGGCGGAAGTCGGGCGCGCACTGGAAAGCCTGCTGGGCGGCCGCAAGGTGACTACGTTCAAGCTGAACGGTGAGCAGTACGACGTTATCGTGCAACTGGCGCCCGATGAGCGTCAGGTGCCCGAGCAACTGCAGCAGATCCATGTGCGTAACAAGCTGGGCGAAATTATGCCGCTCAGCGCCTTGCTGAGCCAGCAGGAAACCATTACGCCTTCTGACCTGAGTCATTTCAACAAACTCCGTTCGGCCAAGATCACAGCCAACCTCGCTCCGGGCTATTCGCTGGGTGAGGCGGTGGCGTTCATGCAGGACGTGATGAAGCAGGTTCGCGAACCGTCCGTCAGTTATGACTGGGCCGGACAGTCGCGCGAGTTCCTGGCATCCGGTAACGCGTTGGCGCTGGCATTCGCGCTGGCGGTGGTCTTTATCTACCTGGTGCTGGCGGCGCAGTTCGAGAGCTTCCGCGATCCGTTCATCATCCTGTTTTCCGTGCCACTGGCCTTGCTGGGGGCGGTGACGGCGTTGAAGCTGACGCAAGGGACGCTGAATGTATACAGCCAGATCGGCCTGATCACGCTGGTCGGGCTGATCAGCAAGCACGGCATTCTGCTGGTGGAGTTCGCCAACCAGTTGCAGGAAACCGGCAAGGACAAGTTGGAGGCCATTCTGGAGTCCGCGTCGCTGCGGCTGCGGCCGATCCTGATGACCACGGCGGCGATGGTGCTGGGAGCCTTGCCCTTGGCCGTGGCCAGCGGCGCCGGGGCGGAAGTGCGCCATCCCATCGGCTGGGTGATCGTCGGCGGGATGACGCTGGGAACGCTGTTTACCTTGTTTGTGGTGCCGGCCGTCTACATGCTGGTGGCGCGCAAGCGGTCCGTAGCCGAGTCCGGTACGGAGGATGCCCGGCATGCCTAAAACCTTTGTGCTGCCGACGCGGACCGTGACGCGGGAGCTGTTGCAGAAACCGATCTTCGAGCAGGATCCGGGAGCGGATCATTACAACGGCCGCCGTTTCTTCAACCCGTGGATTCGTGACAGCCGCGACTTCGCCAAACTGTTCAACTGGCTGATGACCCGCGAGCGCGACACCTGGCCCAAGCAACTGCGCAATGAGTCCTTCGCCAAGCCGGAAGCGCATTTCAGCGACAACATTGCTGACTGGAAGGTCTGGTTTGTGGGACATGCCACGTTGTTGATCCAGATCGGGCCGTGGAACTTCCTGACTGATCCGGTCTGGGCGGAGCGCTGCAGTCCGTTTGCCGCGATGGGGCCGAAGCGGGTGCGCCCGGCCGGCATTGCCTTGGAGGACCTGCCGCCGATCCATGCCGTGCTGCTCAGCCATAATCATTACGATCATCTTGATACCGCCAGCCTGCTGTGGCTGCAGGAGCGTTTCCAGCCCGCCATCGTCACCGGGCTGGGCAATGGGACGTATCTGCGCCCGTACGGGTTGTCCGTGGTGGAGCTGGATTGGTGGGAGTCTTTCCCCTTTTCCGAGGATGTTGCGCTGCATTATGTCCCGGCCCGGCATTTCTCCGGGCGTGGTATGCGCGACCGCAATGCCGCGTTGTGGGGCGGCCTGTCGGTGGTGACGCCGCACGGTCACGCCCTGTTTGCCGGCGATACCGGTTATTCGCCGCATTTCACTGAAATCCGTAAGCGACTGGGAAGCCCGCGCGTGGCCTTGCTGCCGATCGGGGCCTATGAGCCGCGCGAGCTGATGAAGGAAGTGCACATGAATCCGGCGGATGCGGCTCAGGCGCATGTCGACCTGTCGCCCGGCTTGTCGCTGGGCATGCATTTCAACACCTTTCAGCTGACCGATGAACCGATTCACGCCCCGGTGCGCGACCTCGGCGAGGCGATGACCCGGCTGGGTATCTCACCCGAGTCGTTCCGCGTGCTGCGCGAAGGCGAAGGGCTGGTGATTCCCCGCTGACCGTCGGTCGGACCTGACTCGGACTTCATCACCGAGGCTGATTTTGTTTAGCAGAAATATTGATTTCCGGGGGCGCCGGTACTACTATCGCCGCCGCGAAACCGCACAACCCACGATTAACGGAGGCACCTGAAAGATGACCCATTCAGCCGGAAACCCGATGTTGTACTGCTGAACCTTTCAGGTCCTCTTGGCCTGGAGGCGTTCAGCCTTCAGGCCAGACCAAAAGCCCTGGCTCATGATGCCGGGGCTTTTTCTTTGGGCGGTCGTTCACGGTTCACAAGACCGGTCGGCTGCATGGATTGAACCCGAAAACGAGGTGTGACATGCCAATCCAGTTGGTATTGAACGCAAATGAAAAGAACGGCCACAAGCCGGTAAAAATCTTTACGTCAGATGTGGACCCGCAAGCGCTGCAACAGCTGAAGAACATGGCGGCGCTGCCGTTTGTCTACCCGCATATCGCGGTGATGCCCGACGTGCATGTCGGCATCGGCGCGACGGTGGGCTCGGTTATTCCCAGTCGCGGCGCGATTGTCCCGGCGGCGGTGGGGGTGGACATCGGCTGCGGCATGAACGCCGTGCGCCTGTCGCTGAATGCCCGGCAGCTGCCGGATAACCCCAAGGCGCTGCGCACGGCGATCGAGCGGGCCGTGCCTGTCGGTTTCGACCAGCACGCGCGTGAAACGGTGAAGGCATCTAGCCTGAGCGCGCTCGATGCCGGCATTGACCGGATCGTCGCCAAGCATCCCGGGTTGCTGAAAATGCTGCGTCAGTTCCGCCTGACCTGGGCGCGGCAGTTGGGCACCTTGGGTGGCGGCAACCATTTCATCGAGATCTGTCTGGATGAAACGGAGGCGGTATGGGTCATGCTGCATTCAGGCAGCCGGGGCATCGGCAATTGCATCGGGCGCTATTTCATTGAACTGGCGCGCAAGGATATGAGCCGCGAATACGGCCATCTGCCGGACAAGGACCTGTCGTATCTGGTGGAGGGCACGCAGCACTTTGCCGACTACATCGAGGCGGTGAGCTGGGCGCAGGATTACGCCATGCTCAACCGCCGCGAAATGATGCGGTTGGTGGTGGAGTCGCTGAAGCCGGTATTGCCGCCTTTCGAGCTGACCCGCGAAGCCATCAACTGCCATCACAATTATGTGGAGCGAGAGAGTCATTTCGGCGAAGAGGTCTATATCACCCGCAAGGGGGCGATCAGCGCGCAGGAAGGGCAATTGGGCATCATTCCCGGCAGCATGGGGGCGAAATCGTTCATTGTGCGCGGCAAGGGCAATGCCGAGTCGTTCTGTTCCTGTTCACATGGGGCGGGGCGACGGATGAGCCGCATGGAGGCAAAACGCCGTTTCTCCACGCAGGACATGGTGGAGCAGACGGAAGGCGTCGAATGCCGCAAGGACAAGGGCGTGGTGGATGAGATTCCGGCCGCCTACAAGGATATCGACGCGGTGATGGCCCACCAGAGCGATCTGGTGGAAGTAGTGCATACCCTGCGGCAGATTGTCTGCGTCAAAGGGTGATTTTCTCGAAAACGGAGGCCGATCATGGCTAAACGAAGTGGAGTAAAACTCTTGGAGCGTCCGCGCAACCGGTTGACGCTGGTTGCGGTCACATTGAAGGGCGGCGCGCACGGGAAGACCGAAAAAGCGGAGCGTCGCGCTGATCATCAACAAACCCAACGTGCTTCCCGGGAGGCCTGGTCCTCCCGGGGGGACGGTTTCCACTTTTGTCTGTGCTGAAAGGTTTAACAATCCCGTTTGTTTATCCATCAAAAGCCATAATAATAGTAAGTCTATAAATTCCCGTGGAGCGCCGCGTATGAACCGTAACTGCCGCATGATTTCGACGCTGATGGTTGGCATGAGTTGCCTGTCGCCTGCCTTGGCGGATGACGGTTACTTTTTAACGGGCCAGCAGAAGCAGGAGCTGATCCTGCGCGGCCAGATGCATGACGAGGAGCATCGCCTCTATGACATCTGGATTGTGCCCGGTTATGTGGTGCCGGCGGAGACGGCGCAAAAGGGCTGGCGCAAGGCTGATGAATCCCTGCAAACCTACCGGAAGCCGGAATTTTTTCCAAACCTGCATAAATATGCGGACAAAACCTGGCGTTTTGGCACCCGGTACACGCTGCGGGAATACACCTTCCGTGGCACGCGTGAGGCGTGGAGCAAGGACATGAAGGTTGCCAGCGGACGTACGCAGAAGCGCGTTTTCGGCTGGTGGCTCGCCTATCCTTGGGGCGTGTTGGAAGCGACGACCGAGTCGCTCTTCCGCATAGGGACGGGTATTCCGACCGGGATTCTGGTGGCGGGGTCGGCATATACCGTTTTCCCGGCTGCCTATGTTGTGACCCCTTCTGTGGTTTCGCTGGGACATGCCGCAGGGGAAGGAACCGTGTTTCCGTTGGCGGCAGCCACCTGGAATACCATGATTGCGCCGCCGCTGGCGTTCCTGGGGCAGCGTCCGGCGCCGCAACGCGCGGACGGTTTCTGGATGAAGCAGGTGGATGATCCGCAACTGAAGGTGCTGATTGGCGAGCTGGCCTCCTGGCGGGACACCTTGTCGAAAACACAGCCGACGGCGGAGAGGGATGCTGCCATCAAGCGCCTGGAAGATGACAAGAGCGCTCAGACCCGTGATCTCTATGCCCGGATCAAGGTGATTGAGCAAGCCTCGGGGGAAAAGATCGCGGCGGTGCGCGCCGGCTGGATGACCGGCGTGATGGCGCAAGCGCGGACGCAGCGTCAGGACATGGTTTCCCGGCTCGACAAGGCGGATGTGCCGTTGACGATGCTGGCAGCGCAGCGGCAACAAGTCGTGACGGCGCTGGCGGTTCAGGGCTGGACAACCCAGGATGCGGAAGCCCTGGTGGCCATCCTGCTGGGTGACACCCCGGATATAGTGTCGCCGCAGCGGGCAGCGGATGACAAAACCGATCCGGTGAAGCGGGTGATCGAGGTGATGGGCAAGCCGGGATCGTAATCCCGGCTTGCGCGATGATCAGCCGCGTTTGGGGATGACCCGGTCGGCGGCTTCCCTGGCGTTGGCGCGGGCGGCATCGGTATCGCCGGCGCGGCAGACGGCGACGCCCATGCGACGCTTGGGAAAGCTTTCCGGTTTGCCGAACAGGCGGATGTCGCTGTCCGGCACCTTCAGGGCGTCGGCCACGCCTTCAAAAACAATCCCTTGTGCATCCATGCCGCCATAGATGACCGCGCTGGCGGCCGGGCTGAGCAGCGCCGTATTGACCGGCAGGCCGAGAATGGCCTTGGCATGGATTTCAAATTCCGACTGCAACTGACTGGCCAAGGTTACCAGACCGGTGTCATGCGGGCGCGGGCTGACTTCCGAGAACCAGACCATGTCGCCCTTGACGAACAACTCGACCCCGAAAATGCCGCGTCCGCCAAGACTGTCGGTCACCGCCTTCGAAATCTCGCGGGCGCGTTGCAGCGCCGTCGCGGACATCGCCTGCGGCTGCCAGCTTTCCACATAATCTCCCGCCACCTGACGGTGTCCTATCGGGTCGCAGAAAAAGGTTTCCACCTGACCGGAAGCGCCGACGGCGCGCACCGTCAGCTGCGTGATTTCAAAATCAAAGTCGATCATGCCTTCGACAATCACCGTGCCCTGATTTACCCGTCCGCCGCTGGCGGCGTAGTCCCAGGCGGCGGGAATATCCTCGCTGCGATCCACCTTCGACTGGCCCTTGCCCGAGGAGGACATCACCGGCTTGATGAAACAGGGATAACCAATACGGTCGGCAGCTTCCTGTAAGGCATCGAGACTGTCCGCGAAAGCGTAGGGTGAGGTTGGCAGCCCCAGTTCTTCCGCGGCCAGACGGCGGATGCCGGCGCGGTTCATGGTCAGGTTGACGGCGCGGGCGGTGGGAATGACTTCGGCGATGCCTTCCCGTTCGATCTCCAACAGCACCGCCGTGGCGATGGCTTCGATTTCCGGCACCACGAAATGCGGCTTTTCCGCCTCGATCAAGGTCCGCAGGGCCACCGGATCGCTCATGTTGATGACATGGGCGCGGTGGGCGACCTGATGACCCGGCGCATGTGCGTAACGGTCAACGGCGATCACTTCCACACCCAGTCGCTGTAGCGAGATGATCACTTCCTTGCCCAGCTCGCCCGCGCCCAGGAACATGACCTTGGTGGCGGAGGAACTGAGCGGGGTGCCGATGACGGTGGGGATAGCCATGGTGAGTGTCTCCGGTGAGCGATGCGTAATGATAGCGGCGTGAAGCGGGGAGGGCTATGGCGGCGAGCGCGCAAAGAAAAAGCCCCGGGGCAAATGCCGCCGGGGCTTTTCAGAATCTCGTGGTGCCTGGAGCCGGAATCGAACCGGCACGCCCTCGCGGGCGGTGGATTTTGAGTCCACTGCGTCTACCAGTTCCGCCACCCAGGCACGAGGAAGGCTGATTATAAGCAGCGACCGGACAGCGTCAAGCGTTTTCGCGAAAAGTTGCTATAATGCCGCCCCCTGTTGGATACGCCTTATGCAACTGACCGATTTTTCCTACGAATTACCCGATGAACTGATCGCCCGCTTTCCCTTGGCGGAGCGCTCGGCCTCGCGTTTGCTGCATCTCGCGGCGGACGGCCTGCAACACCGCATGGTGCGCGATCTGGCATCCCTGCTGCAGCCCGGCGACCTGCTGGTTTTCAATGATACCCGCGTGCTGGCCGCCCGCCTGTTCGGGCAGAAGTCCTCCGGCGGTAAGGTGGAAGTGCTGGTCGAGCGCATTGTCGCCGACGACACGGCGCTGGTGCATCTGCGCGCCAGCAAGTCGCCGAAGCCGGGCGCGCGGCTGACCTTTGCCGAGGGCAAGGTGCGGGCGGACATGCTGGAACGGGTGGACGATCTGTTCAAGTTGAAGTTCTCCCGCCCGGTGCGCGAGGTGCTGGCCGAGCATGGCGAAATGCCGCTGCCGCCCTATCTGGGCCGCACGGTCGAAGCCTCTGACAGCGAACGCTACCAGACCGTCTACAGCAAGCCGGAAAAGACCGCCTCGGTGGCGGCGCCCACGGCGGGCCTGCATTTTGACGAAGCCTTGCTGGCCTCGCTGCGTGAACGCGGCTGCGACTTCGCCTATGTCACGCTGCATGTCGGCGCGGGCACCTTCCAGCCGGTGCGGGCGGCGGATATCCGGGAGCACCGCATGCATGCCGAATGGCTGAGCGTGCCGCCGGAAACCGTGGAGGCGATCCGCCGCACCCGTGAACGGGGAGGGCGGGTGGTCGCTGTCGGCACCACCAGCGTGCGTGCGCTGGAGTCAGCGGCGCAGGCTCACGGCGGGGAGTTGCAGGCCTGGTCCGGCGATACCCAGATCTTCATTTATCCCGGTTACGACTGGCGGGTGGTGGACGTGCTGTTCACCAATTTCCACCTGCCGGAATCGACGCTGCTGATGCTGGTCAGCGCCTTTGCCGGGCGCGACCGCGTCATGGCGGCCTATCAGGCGGCGGTTGAAAACCGCTACCGTTTCTTCAGTTATGGCGATGCGATGCTGCTCGAACGCCCCGGAGTGAATCATGCAGTTTAAATTGATGGCCACCGATGGCGCGGCGCGGCGCGGCGAGCTGACCCTGCAGCACGGCAAGGTCCAGACCCCGGCCTTCATGCCGGTGGGCACTTACGGTACGGTCAAGGGCATGCTGCCGCGCGACATCCATGACATCGGCGCCGACATCATCCTTGGCAACACCTTCCACCTCTGGCTGCGTCCCGGCACGGACGTGGTCAGCCAGTTCGGCGGTTTGCACGGCTTCATCAACTGGGAAAAGCCGATCCTGACCGACTCCGGCGGCTTTCAGGTGTTTAGCCTGGGCGCGCTGCGCAAGATCAGCGAGGAGGGCGTTAAATTCCAGTCGCCGATCGATGGCTCCAAGGTGTTCCTGACGCCGGAAATCTCGATGCAGATCCAGCGCGCGCTCAATTCCGATATCGTCATGATCTTTGACGAATGCACACCGTATCCCGCCACCGAAAAGCAGGCGCGCGAGTCGATGGAGCTGAGCCTGCGCTGGGCCGCCCGCTGCAAGACCGCCCATGAAGGCAACCCGAATGCCCTGTTCGGCATCGTGCAGGGCGGCATGTATGAGAACCTGCGTGATGTCTCGCTGGCCGGGTTGATGGACATCGGCTTTGACGGTTATGCCATCGGCGGGCTGTCGGTGGGGGAACCGAAGGAAGAGATGATCAAGGTGCTGGACCATGTGCCGCAGCGCCTGCCCGCCGACAAGCCGCGCTACCTGATGGGTGTCGGCAAGCCGGAGGATATTGTCGAAGCGGTGCGTCGCGGCGTCGACATGTTCGACTGCGTGATGCCCACCCGCAACGCCCGCAACGGTCATTATTTCGTGACTGACGGCATCGTCCGCATCCGCAACACCCAGTACAAGACCGACAACCTGCCGGTCGACCCGCATTGCGACTGCTATGCGTGCCGCAACTTCTCGCGCGCCTACTTACATCATTTAGACAAATGCGGGGAGATGCTCGGAGCGATGCTCGGTACAATCCACAACCTGCGTTACTACCAGCGATTGATGGCCGGTTTGCGGACCGCCATTGAAACCGGTACATTGCACGACTTTGTGCACGATTTTTATGCCCGTCGCGACTTGCCCGTGCCCGCCCTTTAGGAGAGATCCCCAATGAGCTTTTTCATTGCCGAAGCCCATGCCAACGCGCCCGCCGCCGCCGGCCCCGATGCCGGAATGGCCAATCTGGTCATGCTCGGCCTGTTTTTTGTGGTGTTCTATTTCCTGTTGTGGCGTCCGCAGGCCAAGCGCGCCAAGGAGCACAAGGAACTGATGGGTGGCCTTAAGGTCGGCGACGAAATCGTGTTCGCCGGCGGTCTGCTGGGACGCATCCAGAAGATTGATGATGAATACGCGGTGGTTGACCTTGGCGACAAGGTGACCCTTCGCATCCAGAAGGGTTCCGTTGTCGCCTCGCTGCCCGCCGGCACCCTCAAAAACATTGGCCAGAATAAAGAATAACGAACATGCGCTTCCCCCTTTGGAAATACATCGTGATCGTGCTGGTGGGTATAGTCAGCACGCTCTATTCCCTGCCCAACATTTATCCTGACGAACCGGCGCTGCAGGTTTCGGGTGCCAATGCCGGTGTGGTGGTCGACCAGGCCGTGCTGAGCCGGGCGGAAGACGGCCTGAAGGCGGCGGGAATTCGCTTTCACGGTTCCCAAGTCCAGGCCAAGGGGGTGCTGCTGCGCGTGGATACGTCTGACGCCCAGCTCAAGGCCCAGGATGTGCTGAAACGTGTACTGGGTGATGGCTACGTGGTGGCGCTGAACCTGGCCCCGACCACTCCGTCGTGGCTGCTGGCGATAGGCGCGCACCCGATGAAGCTGGGTCTGGACCTGCGCGGTGGCGTGCACTTCCTGCTGGAAGTCGATATGGCCAAGGCGCTGGAACAGCGTCAGGAAACCTATACCACCGAAATCAAGGCCAAGTTGCGTGAGGCCAAACTGGCGTATCGCGCGGTGACCGATATTCCGAATGGCCTGTCGGTTCGCTTCGAAACCGAGGATGACCGTAACAAGGCGGCGGCCTTGTTGAAAGGCGAGTATCGCGAGTTCATTTTCGCCGATGCCGTACGTGAAGGCGCCTTGTTCCTGGACATGGGCTTCAGCCCGGCCAAGCTCAAGGAAGTCTCGGATTACGCTGTCGAACAGAACCTGACCACCATCCGTAACCGGGTCAATGAGTTGGGAGTGGCGGAAGCGCTGGTGCAGCGCCAAGGCGCCAACCGGATCGTGGTGCAACTGCCGGGCGTGCAGGATACCGCTGAGGCGAAGCGGGTGCTGGGCCGGACCGCAACCCTTGAATTCCGCTTTGTGGATTGGGAAAACGGCGCGGTGCCGCCGGAGTCGGGTATTGCCCCGCCCGGCACCGAAATTTTCCCGTTCCACAAACAGGGCGGCGATCTGGTCATGCTGCAGAAGCGCAAGATCGTCACCGGTGAGCGTGTTGTCGGCGCGCAGTCAGGCTTTGACGAATACTCCAATCCGCAGGTCAATATCACGCTCGACAGTCGTGGCGGCAAGATGATGGCCGAAGCAACCCGGGACAATGTCGGCAAGCAAATGGCCGTGCTCTTTGTCGAGCACAAGCAGCGCATGCGTCAGGTAACAGGTGCTGACGGCAAGGTGACCGAAGTCCGCGAGCCCTATGTCGAAAAAGTGGTGATCAACCGCGCAACCGTCCAGTCGATGCTGGGCTCCCAGTTCCGTATTACCGGTCTGGACTCGCCGGGCGAGGCGCAGGAACTGGCCTTGCTGCTGCGCGCCGGTGCTCTGGCTGCGCCGATGTACTTTGTGGAAGAGCGCACCATCGGCCCCAGCCTGGGTCAGGAAAACATTGACAAAGGCCTGATGTCGACGCTGGTCGGCTTTACGCTGGTCGCCGTATTCATGGTGGTGTTCTACCGGGTCTTCGGTCTGGTTGCCAATATCGGCCTGATCTTCAACGTGGCCATGCTGGTGGCGGTGATGTCCGCCATCGGGGCGGCGCTGACCTTGCCGGGTATTGCCGGTATTGTGTTGACGGTGGGTATGGCGGTGGATGCAAACGTGCTGATCTACGAACGGATCCGGGAAGAGTTGCGGGCTGGCGCTTCCCCGCACCATGCCATTATTGCCGGCTATGATCGCGCTTTTGTCACCATTATCGATGCGCACGTCACCACCCTGATTGTGGCCATCATTCTGTTCGCGGTCGGCACCGGCCCCATCAAGGGCTTTGCCGTGACGCTGTCGATCGGCATCCTCTGCTCGCTGTTCTCGGCGCTGACCGTGACTCGTGCCGTGGTGCAGGTCATTTATGGCGGCCGTCGCGTCGCCCGCCTGAGCATTTAAGGAGAACGGCCATGATGTTTGAAAACAGAATCATCCGTTTCATGCGTTTCCGTAAGCCGATGGCGATTTTTTCGCTGTTGGTGGTGCTGGCGGGCGTGGTTTCCCTGGTGACCCGTGGTCTGAACCTTGGTCAGGACTTCACCGGCGGTACTTCCGTGGAGCTGTCCTTCGCCAAACCGGTTGAGCAGATGGCGGTGCAGAATTCGCTGGAGGAGGCCGGCTTCAAGGAGGCTATTGTCCAGCATCTCGGGCGCACCACGGATGTCCTGATCCGGATGCCGCCGCAGAACAAGGCCACCAACAGCGCTGACATCGGCCGCAATGTGGTCAAGGCGGTGGAGAAAGACGGCAATACCGCGACCCTGCGCCAAGTGGATTCGGTCGGTTCGCAGGTGGGTGAGGAGCTGTACCTGAATTCTCTGATGGCGGTCGGCCTGTCGCTGGGTCTGATGATGTTGTATGTCGCCTTCCGCTACCGCTTCAAGTTCTCGGTCGGCGCGGTGTCTTCGCTGTTGCACGATACCCTCTTTACCGTCGGGATTTTTTCGATCATGGGCTGGCCTTTCGATCTGTCCGTGCTGGCGGCGGTATTGGCGTTGATTGGTTACTCGCTGAATGACACGATTGTGGTATTTGACCGGATTCGTGAAAACTTCCGTCGTTTACGTACAGCGGATGCCACTGAAATTATTGACGTTTCCCTGACCGAAACCCTGCGCCGCACCATCATGACCGTAGCCACAGTGGTGCTGGTGGTCGTGGCGCTGCTGCTGCTGGGCGGTCCGGCGCTGAAGTGGTTCTCCGTGGCGATGCTGGTCGGCCTGTTTGCGGGGACATATTCCTCCATTTACATTGCAACCAGTTATGCCTTGGCAATGGGGTTGAGCAAGGAAGATTTCCTGATTGTCCCGAAAAGTGAAGTGGTGGAAGAAGGCGAGATCTCCTGATCCTGCTTTCTTGAGACTGACGACAAGGGCGCATTCATGCGCCCTTGTCGTTTATGATGTCCGCATGGTTTAGGTCTTATCGTTCAGGAGAGGCGCATGAGAGGCGCGGGTGGTACGCAAGGGGGGACCGGTGAGTTCCTGTTGGGACTGTTGATGATGTGCGGCGGTTTTTACCTGCTGCTGAAGAGCATCGTCGTCACATCCAATTTCGGCATGGGTTATGCCCTGTACGGATTTTCCGCTTGGGGCGGCGCCTACGCGATCACGACCGGCATGATCATGATTCCCTTCATGTTCGGGATCGGCATGGTCTTTTACAATGCCAAGAACTGGCTGGGCTGGATATTGGCGGCCGGGTCGTTGTCGGCAATGATCATGGGGGTGATTGCCTCCATTCAGTTCAGCTTCCGCGCCATGACGGCGTTTGATCTGATCGTGATTCTGGTGCTGGCGATTGGCGGCCTTGGGTTATTCCTGCGTTCCCTCCGCGCAGGCGGTTAGCGTTTTATTCCGGGGCAACTTCAGGAGGCGAGGGGCGGAAGGAGATCATGACGACGCCTGCCAGCACGAAAATCCCTCCGGCAATTTGGACGCCAGTCAGCTTTTCATCCAGAAAAACAGCCCCCATCATCAGGGTGAAGACCGGCCCGACCGCGCCGATCAGCGCCGCCGATGCGGCGCCAATGTGACGAATGCCTTGGGTAATCAGGCTGGCGGGCAGGAAGGTGCAAAAGAAACCCAGTGCTGCACAAAGCCCCCATAGCGGCGCAGGCAGGCTTGCCAACGCCCGCCAGGAGCCTTGGATTGAAAAGTGCAGGAGCGCGCAGGCAGTCGCGACGGTCAGGGCCAAGGCCGTGAATCGGGCGGCCCCGACGGTTTTCATCAGCTCTCCGCTGGCGACCAGATACCCCGCGTAAGCCAGCGCTCCGCCAAAGACCAGCAGGCTGCCCAGCCACAGTTGCGGGGAATGTGCGGAGCGGTCTCCCGAAAATACCAGCAGCATACCCGTATAGCTCACCAGAATGGCCAGCCAGACCCTGCCGGTAATCCGCGTCTTCAGGAACAGGGCCGAGAGGAAGACCGTCAGCGTGGGATACATGAACAGCAGCAGTCGTTCCAGGCTGGCGCTGATGTAGGCCAGCCCCATGAAGTCGAGAATTCCCGCACCGTAATAACCGGCGCCGCCGGCCAGTATCACGCCTAGCCACTCCTTGCGGTTCAGGCGTTTGCCAGGCTCATGGGCCAGCCACAACATGCCCAGGAAAAAGGGCAATGAAAACAGCATGCGCAGCACCAGCAGCGTTTCCGCATCAATAGCGTACTGATAGGCCAGTTTCACCAGCACCGACTTGGCGGAAAAGAGGATGGCCGAGAGTAAAACGCAAAGAACGCCCAGCGTGTGGTTGCGGGTCATGACAGGTGGTATAAGACGGGAAAGCGCGATTACGCCAGTCTTTTGGGCCAATTACAACCCGATCTTGACAGGGGATACTGGTAAAAAGTTAAGAAATAGGGGTATTCACGCTAAAAATGTGGGGAGAGGTGGAGTACAATCGCCCGCCTTTTATCTTTTTGTTGGGGGTTGCGCGGCCACAAGCTGCTCAACCGGTGAAGTTAAACTCAATACTGAGGGTTGACCATGCAAATCGGGATTCCAGCGGAAATCGTCGCTGGCGAAACGCGGGTAGCCGCCACTCCGGAAACGGTGAAGAAGTTCATCGCCGCCGGAAATACCGTGGTGGTGCAGGCGGGAGCCGGCGTCAAGGCCAGTGTGCCGGATGCTGATTATGTGGCTGCAGGCGCTACCATCGCTGCGGATGCCGCCGCTACCTTGGCGGGTAGTGATATTGTGCTGAAGGTGCGCTCACCCCAGCCGGAAGAAGTCGCCCTGATCAAGGAAGGCGCCACCGTGGTGGGCATGTTTGATCCCTACCGCAACCCCAACCTGGACATCTATGCCGGTCGCAAGCTGAACAGCTTCGCCATGGAACTGCTGCCGCGCACCCTGTCGCGCGCGCAGAACATGGACGTCCTGTCCTCGCAGGCCAACCTCGCCGGTTACAAGTCCGTGCTGCTGGCCGCCTGCGAATACCAGCGCATGTTCCCGATGCTGATGACCGCCGCCGGCACCGTCAAGCCCGCCCGGGTCGTGATCATGGGCGTCGGCGTCGCTGGCCTGCAGGCTATCGCCACCGCCAAGCGCCTGGGCGCGGTGGTGGAAGCCACCGACCTTCGTCCGACCGCCAAGGAGCAGGTCGAGTCGCTGGGCGGCAAGTGGCTGGATGTGCCGATGTCGGATGAAGAGAAGGCCAAGGCCCTCGGTACCGGCGGCTATGCGTGGATTCCCTCCGAGCAGTACGTCAAGGATCAGGCTGTCATCGTCGACAAGGCGGTGTCCAATGCCGATATCGTCATCACTACCGCGCTGATTCCCGGTCGTAACGCACCGCGCCTGATCAAGGCCGAAACCGTCGCCAAGATGCGTGCCGGTTCGGTAATCCTGGACATGGCGGTGGAAAGCGGTGGCAATGTCGAAGGCTCTGTCTGCGGCGAAACCGTGAACACCGCCAACGGCGTCAAGATCCTCGGTATCCCGAACATTCCCGGCACCGTGGCAGCGGAGGCTTCAGCCCTCTATGCCCGCAACCTGCTGAACTTCGTCGTTACCCTGTTCGACCAGAGCGGGGCGTTCGCCATCAACCGCGACGACGAAATCCAGAAAGCGCTGCTGGTGACGTTCGGCGGCGACGTGCTGCTACAGAAGAAGTGAGGAGCTGAGTCATGAATCCTGAAATCGTCCAGGCCGCCACCCAAGCGGCTGAACATGCCTCCGGCGTGCCGTTCATCAGTGTCTTCACGGTGTTCGTGCTGGCCATCTTTGTCGGTTACTACGTGGTCTGGGGCGTTACCCCGGCGCTGCACACGCCGTTGATGGCGGTGACCAACGCCCTGTCCGGCATCATTGTGGTCGGCGCCATGCTGCAAGCCGTGTCTTCCGGCGCGGATCCCGCAGCGCTGCAAGCCATTACCCCGACCAGCCTGCTCGGCGCCTTCGCCGTCTTTTTGGCCAGTATCAACATCTTCGGCGGCTTCGCGGTCACCGAGCGCATGCTTGATATGTTCAAGAAGAAAAAGAAGTAAGGAGCCACGACCATGCAAGATTTCGCACAATATGCTGACTGGTTTTACCTGATTGGCGCGGTCCTCTTCATCCTGACGCTGCGCGGCCTCTCCGGCCCCAAAACCGCGATCATGGGTAACCGTTACGGCATGATCGGCATGACGCTGGCCGTCGTGACCACCTTCTTTGTGGCCCCGAATCCGGTTTACGGCCTGATCATTGGCGCAATGGTGGCCGGCGCCGCCATCGGCCTGTATCGCGCCCGCACCGTACCGATGACACAGATGCCCGAAACCGTGGCGATGATGCACTCGCTGGTGGGCCTGTCCGCTGTCTGTATCGCCATTGCCGCCGTGCTGCATGAAGGTGTGCATCATGACGGCGTGCACCGCTTCGAGTTGTTTATCGGCTGCTTTGTCGGTGCCATCACGTTCACGGCTTCGGTGTTTGCCTACGGCAAGCTGGCCGCCAAGAAGTGGGCCAAGTCCGTCAAGGGCGGCTGGGTCAAGCCGGTGCAGGCGACGCTGGCCCTGGCCATGCTGGCCTGCGGCATCATTTACTTTACCAGTGAAAACCTGAACGCCTTCTACGCCATGACCGCGCTGGCCCTGGCGCTGGGTTTCATCTGGATCGCCCCGATCGGCGGCGGCGACATGCCGGTGGTGGTGTCGCTGTTGAACTCGTTCTCGGGGTGGGCGGCGGCCGGTATCGGCTTCACGCTGAACAACTCCATGCTGATCATTGCCGGTTCGCTGGTGGGTTCCTCTGGCGCCATTCTGTCTTACGTGATGTGCAAGGCCATGAACCGCTCGCTGATGAACGTGCTGTTCGGCGGCTTTGGCGCGGCGGCGGCCGGTCCGGCGGTGGAAGGCGAGCAGAAGCAGAAGAACTACAAGTCCGGTTCGCCGGATGATGCGGGCTTCCTGATGTCCAACGCCGACAGCGTCATTATCGTGCCCGGTTACGGCATGGCTCAGGCCCGCGCCCAGAACGCGGTGAAGGAACTGGCGATCAGCCTGAAGGAAAAGGGTGTCAACGTCCGTTACGCCATTCATCCGGTGGCGGGCCGCATGCCCGGTCACATGAATGTGCTGCTGGCTGAAGCCGATGTGCCGTATGAAGACGTCAAGGAAATGGACGAAATCAACAGTGACTTCGCGTCCACCGACGTGGTGCTGGTGATCGGCGCCAACGACGTGGTCAATCCGGCCGCCAAGGACGATCCCAGTTCGCCCATTTACGGCATGCCGATCCTGGAAGCCCATCGCGCCCGCACGGTCATGGTGATCAAGCGTTCGATGGCCACGGGTTATGCCGGTCTCGACAACGACCTGTTCTACCTCGACAAGACCATGATGATCTTCGGCGACGGCAAGAAGGTGGTGGAAGACATGGTGAAGAGCATCAACGGCTCCGGCCACTGATCGCTCATCTCCGGAAAAGGCCCCGCATTTTTGCGGGGTTTTTTTTGGCCAATGGAAGGCCAATTACGGATTTCCCCGTGGATAAAATGCCCAAAGTCAGGGCGCTTGGGCTACAATCGGGGGTTTGAACCGCTCTAGCTGCCAGGGTTGCCCCATGTTGTTGATGATTGATAACTACGACTCCTTTACCTATAACCTCGTCCAGTATTTCGGCGAGCTGGGTCAGGATGTCCGCGTCTATCGCAACGACGAAATCACGTTGGCGCAGATTGAGGCGTTGAAGCCGGACCATATTGTCATTTCCCCCGGGCCTTGTTCGCCGAATGAGGCCGGGGTATCGATGGATGTGATCCGTCACTTCGCCGGCAAGATTCCGGTGCTGGGCGTTTGCCTGGGACATCAAAGCCTGGGACAGGTTTTTGGCGGTCATGTGATCCGCGCGCGCCAGGTGATGCACGGCAAGACTTCGCCGATTTTTCATGAAGGCAAGGGCGTGTTTCACGGCTTGCCGAACCCTGTCACGGCCACCCGTTATCACTCCCTGATCGTCGAGAAGGACAGCCTGCCCGATTGCCTGGAAATCACGGCCTGGACGCAGCATGCCGATGGCTCGATGGATGAAATCATGGGCCTTCGCCATAAGACACTGGCGGTCGAGGGCGTGCAATTCCACCCTGAATCGATCCTGACCGATTGCGGCCACGACCTGTTGAAGAACTTCCTGGAGGCGAACTGAGATGGATATCCGCGCCGCCATTGCCCGTATAACTCAGCGCCAATCGCTGGAGTTGGCTGAAATGGAAGCGGTCATGCGTGCGGTCATGACCGGCGAATGCACTCCGGCCCAGATCGCGGGCTTGCTGGTCGCCTTGCGCATGAAGGGTGAAACCCTGGATGAAATTGAAGGCGCGGTGCGGGTCATGCGCGCCCTCTGCAGTCCGGTCAACCTCACGACCCTGGAGAAAACGGTTGATATCGTTGGTACAGGGGGTGACGGAGCCAACCTGTTCAATGTTTCGACCGCGGCATCGCTGGTGGCCGCGGCTGCCGGGGTGCGTGTCGCCAAGCATGGTAATCGCGGAGTGTCCTCTTCCAGCGGCAGCGCGGATGTTCTGGAAGCCGCCGGGATTCATCTGGGGCTTGATACCGAGCAGACGGCGCGTTGCATTGAAGAAGTCGGCGTGGGCTTCATGTTCGCCATCAATCATCATGCCGCGATGAAGCATGCGGTGGGTCCGCGCCGTGAACTGGGTGTACGCACGATTTTCAATGTCCTGGGGCCGATGACCAATCCGGCGGGCGTACGCCGCCAGGTTCTTGGCGTATATGCGCGCGAGTGGTGTCGTCCCCTGGCCGAGGTGCTGCGGCGATTGGGTTCTGAGCATGTGATGGTGGTTCACTCGGACGAGGGCCTGGACGAGCTCAGTCTGGCGGGGAAAACCCGTGTGGTCGAATTAAATAATGGCGAAATCCGCGAATATGACCTAAAACCTGAGGATGCCGGCCTGCAAATGCAGTCGTTGGATGGGTTGATCGTCAACAGTTCCGCAGCTTCTCTGGCCCTGATTGAAGAGGCTTTGGGAAGTCGTAAGACGGCGGCCGGGCGCAAAGCGGCTGATATGATTGCGCTGAATGCGGGTGCGGCCATTTACGTGGCCGGAGCGGCAGGACAGTTGAAGCATGGCGTGGCGATGGCGGAAGACGCTATCCATAGTGGACTGGCGTTGGAAAAGCTGGGCATCTTGCGTGAATTTACCCGCACTCTTGCGGGGGCAGCATAAATAAAGTGACAAGATAAAGACATGACATCACATATTCTCGGAACCATTCTCCAGCGCAAGGCCGAAGAGGTCGAGGTTCGGCAGCGCCAGTTTTCGCTGGCCACGCTGGAAACCCGCGCCAAGGTCGCCGATCCGGTTCGCGGGTTTTATCAGGCCTTGCGCAAGAAAATCGATGCCGGGGACCCTGGTGTCATTGCCGAGATCAAAAAGGCGTCTCCTTCCAAGGGAGTGATTCGGGAAAATTTCATTCCTTCCCAGATCGCCCGCAGTTATGAGCGCGCCGGGGCGGCCTGTCTTTCGGTGCTGACTGATATAGATTTCTTTCAGGGCGCCGACAGTCACCTCCAGGCGGCGCGCTATTCCTGCAGCCTGCCGGTCATTCGCAAGGACTTCGTGATTGATCCTTATCAGATCGTCGAGGCGCGGGCTTTGGGGGCGGATTGCGTCTTGTTGATTGTGGCGGCGTTGTCGGATGGCCAGTTATCCGAGTTCTATTCCCTGGCGCGTGATTACAAGCTGGATGTGCTGGTGGAAGTGCACAGCTATGCGGAGCTGGAGCGGGCATTGCGCTTGCCGGGATTGCCGATGATCGGCATCAACAACCGTAACCTCAAGACCTTCCAGGTCAGCCTCAATACCACGCTGGCCTTGATGCGCGCAGTGCCGAAAGACAAACTGATTGTGACCGAGAGTGGTATCTTGCAGCCTGCCGATGTCATGCTGATGCGGGCCAACGGCATTCACGGTTTTCTGGTGGGGGAGGCCTTCATGAGGGCCGAGGATCCGGGCGAGGCGCTGAAGGCGCTGTTCTACCCGGTGAATACCCGACCGACCCGCGCTTACTAGCGCGAGCCGTAAATCACCATCGTCTTGCCCTTGACATTGATCAGCCCCTGATCCTCCAGGGATTTCAACACGCGCCCGACCATTTCGCGGGAACATCCCACAATCCGACCGATTTCCTGACGCGTGACGCGGATCTGCATGCCATCAGGATGGGTCAGGGCGTCCGGTTGCTTGGACAGGTCCAGCAGGCAACGGGCGACGCGTCCGGTCACGTCGAGGAAGGCGAGGTCGCTGACCTTGCGGGTGGTGACACGCAGGCGTCCGGCCAGCTGGGCGGACAACGCGAACATCAGGCCGGCGTCCTGACGGGCCAGTTCCTTGAATTTGCGGTAGCTGATCTCGGCCACTTCGCAGGCGCTCTTGGCGCGGATCCACGCGGACCGGATCGGCTTGTCTTCGAACAAACCCATTTCGCCGAAGAAGTCCCCTGCATTCAGGTAGGCAACCACCATTTCGCGTCCTTCATCATCCTCAATGACGACCGAGACCGATCCCTTGACGATGAAGAACAGGGAGTCGGAAGCGTCGCCGGCGTGAATGATCGCGGCTCGTGCAGGGTACTGGCGCAGATGGCACTGTTCCAGAAACGTCTGCAGGTTGGGAATGTGGGCGAGAGCAGGAATAACGGGCATCTTGATCGTGTCCTGATTAGTTCTTGGAATAATTCCCTATAATAGACAAGTCATGGCAAATCAGTAGCGATTGCTTGGCAAAAATGCCAAATAAACCGCAAAACAACGTATATGCCAGTGAAAACGATCATAGGCGGGAGTGAACATGCAAGCAACCATCCAGTGGGTGAAAGACGTTTCTTTTGTGGGTGAATCCGGGAGCGGCCATGCGCTGGTCATGGACGGATCGCCGGAGTACGGCGGCCGCAACATCGGGCCGCGTCCCATGGAGCTGCTGCTGATCGGTTTGGGCGGTTGCGCCTCGTTCGATGTGGTGACGATCCTGAAAAAGGCACGCCAGCAGGTGACCGATGTGCGCACCGAGCTGAAGGCGGAGCGGGCGGACACCATCCCGGCGGTTTTCACGACCATCCACCTGCATTTCGTGGTGACCGGCAAGGATCTGAAGGAGTCCCAGGTCAAGAAGGCGGTGGAGCTGTCGGCGGAGAAGTATTGCTCGGCCTCGGCCATGCTGGCGGCGGGCGGGGTGAAGATCACCCACGATTTTGTGATTGTTCAGGAGGCTTGAGCTATCGGCTGAGTCCGCTTTTTCCTGCGTACATAAAGGGTTTTGTGTACGCGGGCAACCAGCTTTCCTTTATCGTCCACGACATCCACCACATATTCCGGCAGCACCGGCCGGCCTTCGGCCGCCTCGGTTCGCAGCCGTCCGATCTCGGCAGGATCCAGCCTAAAGCGTGCATGCACGGTACCGCGTCCCGGCGCCATGAAATCAATCCGCGCCGCCTTGTCCCAGACGATGTAATCCCGGCCCAGGTTCTCCATCACCATCAGCATGAAGTGCGGATCGGTCATGCTGTAGAGGCTGCCGCCAAAGTGGGTGCCGACGTAGTTGACGTTGCCGGAGTGCAGTTTCATGCGCACATCAATCGCCAGGAAGTCCGGGCTGATGCGCTCGACGCGCACGCCCGCGCCCAGATATGGCAGGTAGGCATTCAGGCGCAGGCGCAGCAGCCAGTGTCTGGGCAGGCGCTCAAGCATGGTAACTGGCTTGGGTCATGACCTTCGAGACCAGTCCCATGATGCGCCGGATCGGCGGCGGCAGGTCGATGCCGCCCGCCGCCAGCGCCTGATTGCGGTGGTGGTCTTCGTCTTCATGCATCTGGTTGAGGATGGCATGAGTACGGTTATCACTCGCGGGAACCCGCTGCATGTGGCTTTCCAGATGCGCGCAGACCTGCTTCTCGGTTTCCGCGACAAAACCCAGGCTCCATTTGTCGCCGGCAATGCCCGCCGCCGCGCCGATGCCGAAGGACAGGCCATACCACAGCGGATTGAAAATGCTGATATGGCTGCCCAGTTCCTTGAGCCGGTCTTCGCACCAGGCCAGATGATCCTGTTCTTCCAGCGCGGCGCGCTCCATTTCCTGGCGCACGGTCGGCAGGCGCGCCGTCAGCGCCTGGCCGTGGTAGAGCGCCTGGGCGCAAACCTCGCCGCTGTGGTTGACGCGCATCAGCCCCGCGACTTCGCGTCGCTGCTCCGGCGTCAGTTCCGCGACGGGTAGCGCCGCGCCGGGGTTGACGCGCAGGGCGGCCTGATTGTTCGGTGTCAGGGTGCGGAGGATCTGGTCGGCATGTTCAATCAGACGGTCAGCCAGGGTGTAGCGGCGCATGGGATACCTGCCGGGTCAGTGGGTTTCGGGAAAGGATAGCCGGGTTTACGGGTCTCAGCCCGGCGGCCAGGTCAGCTTGCGGCCGGCCAGCAGATGCAGGTGAATGTGGTAGACGCTCTGGCCGCCATCGGGATTGCAATTCATCACCACGCGATAACCCGCTTCGTCAAAGCCGTGCTCCTTGGCCAGTTGCGACGCGGTGGTCATCAGTTCCCCCACCAATGCCGCTTCCGAGGCGGGGACATCATTCAGGGTGGTGTAGTGCGCCTTGGGAATGATCAGGATGTGGGTGGGTGCTTGCGGGAACAGGTCGTGGAAGGCAATGACGCGGTCGTTTTCAAAGGCGGTCTTGGCCGGAATCTGTTTCGCGGCGATCTTGCAGAACAGGCAATCCATCGGAGGCATCCGTCGGGAGGGGGAGAAGCTTCAACTTTATCGGGCCGGGCGGTTGTCGCGCAAGGTTTGCCGTATAATTCGCGCCCTGTTGACGTAGAGGGGTTGTGATATGGCAATTCGGCGCCGGGCCTTGGCCTTGCTTTCGGGCGGGCTTGATTCGATGCTGGCGGTGAAAGTGATCCAGGCGCAGGGCATCGAGGTAGAGGGCATCAACTTCTATACCGGCTTCTGCGTGGAAGGGCATACCCACGCCATCCGCCGCCAGAGTCCGGACAAGCCGGTGCGCAACAATGCCCTGTGGAGCGCCGAGCAGTTGGGCATCCGTCTGCGTATCGAGGATATCAGCGAGGAATACAAGCGCATTGTGCTGCAGCCGCGCTATGGCTACGGTACCCACCTCAATCCTTGTCTGGACTGCAAAGTATTCATGGTCAGCCAGGCCAACCTGTTCCTGAACCGCGCGCGTGAAGTGGCGGCGGATGAAGGCTTTGACTTCATCATTACCGGCGAGGTGCCGGGGCAGCGGCCGAAGTCGCAGAAATCGAGCTACATGCGGCTGGTGGCTTCCGAGTCCGGGGTGGATGAACGGCTGTTGCGCCCGCTGGCGGCCAAGATCATGCCGCCGACGTTGCCGGAGCGTGAAGGCTGGGTGGATCGCGAGAAACTTTACGGATTCAGCGGCCGCAGCCGCGCCCCGCAGATCGCCCTGGCGAAATCCTTCGGGCTGGAGGACTGGTCGCAGCCGGCGGGCGGCTGCTGTTTCCTCACCGACGAGGCCTATTCCCGCAAGCTGCGTGACCTGTGGAATTCGCGCGGGCGCAAGGATTACGAGTTAGATGACATCTTGATGCTGAAGGTCGGGCGGCATATCCGCCCCGCATCCCACTACAAGCTGATGATCGGCCGGGAAGAGGGCGAGAACAATTTCCTTGAAGGCTATCATCAGGATTATCCGCATATCCGCATTCTCAGCCATCGCGGACCGTTGACACTGATTGACGGCGAGCCGGAGGCCTCCGATCTGGATTTTGCAGCCCGGATCGCCGCGCGTTTCTGCCAGGGGCGAGACGAAACCTCCGTTCGGGTCGGCATTCATCAGCCCGACGGCGTGGTGCGGGAAATCACGGTGCGGCCATTGCCGGATGCCGAGCTGGAGAAAGGTTGGTATGTCTGAATTTGTCGCCGATATAGTGGTGGATGCCCGCCGGTTGTTGTGCCCCATGCCGGTGATCCGGACACAGGCTGCGGTGCGCAAGCTGACCGCCGGTCAATGCGTCGAAGTATTGACGACCGATCCCGGCGCTCTGCACGATATTCCGGCCTGGTGTCGGGTGCAGGGGCATGAGTATCTGGGGTGTGAGCAGGCGGGCCGAGAGCTGCGTTTGCGCCTGAAAGTCTAGCGCTCTTTTTTGGTGCGCTGTCCGGGGCTTTAGCGCTGTTTTGGTGCGCTGTTTTGGTGCGCCAGTTCGATTTTGGGTAAATGATCCCGGCAAGTGCTTGAAGGGGAGGCATTCGGGAGGCCTGAGGCGAATGGCATAACTTTTGCTATAAAGTCACTGCACCGAAAACAGGCACGCCAATACGGTGGTTTTCAGGTTGGTTTTGCCGAAGCAAAGCTTTAAACTGCTTGCCGACCGAACGCGCCACTGTCGTGGACGGATGCTGAGCCGGGCCTGTTCACGACTGACTCACACAGTTTTTGTACCCCGTTTTCCGATTTCCGGTAACTCTGGAGCTTTTGTAAATGTCCAACAAGACCTTAGACCTGATCAAGCAGAACGACGCCAAGTGGGTTGATTTCCGCTTCACCGACACCAAGGGCAAGGAACAGCACGTGTCCTTCCCGGCCGCCACTGTCGACGAAGAAACCTTCGTCAGCGGCAAGATGTTCGACGGCTCCTCCATTGCCGGCTGGAAAGGCATTGAAGCTTCCGACATGATCCTGATGCCGGATGCCGAAACCTCCTTCATGGACCCGTTCTTCGACGAGCCGACCGTGGTCGTGACTTGCGACGTCATTGAACCGAACACCATGCAAGGCTACGAGCGCGACCCGCGTTCCATCGCCAAGCGCGCCGAAGCCTACCTGAAGGCTACCGGTATTGGCGACACCGCCTTCTTCGGTCCGGAACCCGAATTCTTCGTGTTCGACGAAGTGAAGTGGAAGATCAACATGTCGGGCGTGTCCCACGAGCTGATCGCCGAGGAAGCCGCCTGGTCGACCAACAATGACTACGAAGGCGGCAACACCGGCCACCGTCCGCGCGTCAAGGGCGGCTACTTCCCGGTTCCCCCGGTCGATTCCGGTCAGGACCTGCGTGTCGCCATGTGCAACGCCATCGAAGCCATGATGGGCCCCGGCCGCGTCGAAGTGCAACACCACGAAGTGGCGTCCTGCCAGAGCGAAATCGGCGTGTCCTTCAACACGCTGGTGCGCAAGGCTGACGAAGTCCAGGTGCTGAAGTACGCCGTGCTGAACACCGCCCATGCTTTCGGCAAGACCGCTACCTTCATGCCGAAGCCGATGGTCGGTGACAACGGTTCCGGCATGCACGTTCACATGTCCATCTCCAAGGATGGCAAGAACCTGTTCGCCGGCGACCAGTATGCCGGTCTGTCCGAAATGGCCCTGTTCTTCATCGGCGGCGTCATCAAGCATGCCCGCGCCCTGAATGCCATCACCAACCCGGCCACCAACTCCTACAAGCGTCTGGTGCCGCACTACGAAGCTCCGATCAAGCTGGCCTACTCCGCCCGCAACCGTTCGGCTTCCATCCGTATTCCGTTCGTGTCCAGCCCGAAGGCCAAGCGTATCGAAGCCCGTTTCCCGGATCCGGTCGCCAACCCGTACCTGGCTTTCGCCGCCCTGCTGATGGCTGGTCTGGATGGTATCCAGAACAAGATCCATCCGGGCGAAGCTGCTGACAAGAACCTGTACGACCTGCCGCCGGAAGAAGATGCCAAGGTCCCGACCGTGGCCGAAAGCCTGGAAGTGGCTCTGGCCGCGCTCAAGGCTGACCACGAGTTCCTGCTGAAGGGCGGCGTGTTCACCAAGGAAATGCTGGAAGCCTACATCGAGCTGAAGACCGAAGAAGCCCGTCTGGTCAGCACGCAAGTGCACCCGATCGAGTTCGATCTGTACTACAGCTGCTGATATGGCAGACTGACCGCGCCTCCGGGACGGTCAGTTACAAAAGGCCCGCCTTGGCGGGCCTTTTTGTTTTCTATACTAGGCTTATAAATTACATGCGGGAGAGGGTTATGCGTTGGTATGTCCTTATCATGGCGGGGCTTCTGGCCGGGCAGGCAATGGCCGGGATTTACAAGACCTATGACAAGAACGGCAATGCCATTTACTCGGATGCTCCTTCAGGCGGCGCCGAAGAGGTGCAAACCCGTGAAACCATGGTGGTGCCGTCCTTGCCCCGGCAGGTGATTGACCAGAAGCTCAACATGGGCGACGCAAAGAAGAAAGGTGCCGCCGGCGCCGAGCCTTCGTCATATCAGGTCAAGATCACTAAACCGCTCCCCGACGCGCATTTGCAGCATGGGGATGAGGCTTTCTCCATGGAGTTCGAGCTGACGCCGAATTTGTGGAAGGGCCATCATGTCGAGATTTATCTGAATGGCGAGAAGATTGCCCGTGACAAATATTCCCCCAAGCTTGATCCCGCCGAGTTGCCGCGCGGAGAGCAGCGCCTGGAGGTGGTGATTGTCAATGCCAGGGGAGTGAAGGTGGCAAGTGACGCCATCAATTTCAATGTTTTTCAGGGTAGCGAGATTGCACCTGCTCCCTGAATGGGGCTTTGTTTCTTCAGGAAATAATTAGAATAATGACTATTCTGGTCACGGGTGGCGCCGGTTTCATCGGATCAAACTTTGTGCGGGAGTGGATAGGATCAGGACGGGGCCGGGTTGTTGTGCTGGACCGGCTGACCTATGCTGCCAATCCGGCAAATCTCGAAGGGGTCATCGCGTCGGGATTGTGCGTGCTGGTGCGCGGAGATATTGCCGACCAGGCCTGCGTCGCCAGCCTCCTGCAGAAGTATCAGCCTGAGGCGATCGTGCATTTTGCCGCGGAAAGCCACGTGGACCGCTCAATTCACGGCCCGGACGATTTCATCCAGACCAATATTGTCGGTACTTACCGCTTGCTGGAGGCCGTCCGGGGGTATTGGTCGGCATTGCCGTCATCCGTTCAGGCCGCTTTCCGTTTCCTGCATGTTTCAACCGATGAGGTATATGGTTCGCTGGCGGTGGATGCGCCACCCAGTACCGAGCTGGCAACTTATGCTCCGAACAGCCCGTACGCCGCATCCAAGGCCGCCTCGGATCATCTGGTGCGGGCCTGGCGGGAAACGTATGGCCTGCCGGTGCTGACCACCAATTGTTCAAATAATTACGGTCCTTTCCAGCATCCTGAAAAACTGATGCCATTGATGATCCTCAATGCGTTGGCGCGGAAGCCGCTGCCGGTTTACGGCGATGGTCAGAATATCCGTGACTGGCTTTATGTCGGAGACCACTGCGAGGCCATTCGCCGGGTGCTAGCGCAGGGGCGACCGGGAGAAACCTACAATATCGGCGGGGATTCCGAGCAGACCAACCTGGACGTCGTGCGGCAGATTTGCGCGGTGCTGGACGAGCTTTCCCCCCGCGCGGACGGCCGCTCTTATGCGGAGCAGATCACCTTTGTGGCGGATCGTCCCGGTCATGACCGGCGTTACGCGATTGATGCCCGCAAAGTCCGTGAGGAGCTGGGCTGGGCGCCGGCGCAGGCGTTTTCCTCCGGTCTGCGCAAGACGGTGGGCTGGTATCTGGAGCATCCGGAATGGGTGAGCCAAGTCGTGAACGGCGAATATCGTCGCTGGTCGGATCAACAATACGGGGCGGGAGCCGGGTCATGAAGGGAATACTGCTGGCCGGTGGCACGGGGACGCGGTTGTATCCCTTGACTATGTCGGTTTCGAAGCAATTGCTGCCGGTTTATGACAAGCCGATGATCTATTACCCCTTGTCGGTGCTGATGCTTGCCGGCATCCGCGAAATCCTGATCATTTCCACGCCGCGCGATTTGCCTGCGTACCGGCACCTGTTGGGCGACGGCTCGCGTTTCGGTATCCGGCTGTCTTATGTGGAACAGCCATCACCGGACGGATTGGCGCAAGCCTTTTTGCTGGGGGCGGATTTCATTGGCGACAGCCCGGTTTGCCTGATTCTGGGCGACAACGTGTTCCACGGCCAGCACTTTACGGAAAAGCTGTTGCGCGCCTCGGCGCAAACACGCGGCGCGACGATCTTTGGCTACTGGGTCAGCGATCCCGAGCGCTTCGGCGTGGTGGAATTCGACGCGGAAGACCGGGCGGTTTCGATCGAGGAAAAACCCGCGATCCCCAAATCCAGTTATGCGGTTACTGGGCTCTATTTTTACGACAATGATGTCGTCAGCATTGCGCGGACGATTCGCCCTTCCGGGCGGGGCGAGCTTGAGATCACCGATGTCAACAATGCCTACCTGCAGCGTGGGGACTTGCGCGTCGAGCGCTTGGGGCGGGGGTTTGCCTGGCTGGATACCGGAACGCACGAAAGCCTGCTGGATGCGTCGCAATACGTGCAGACCATTGAGCGCCGGCAGGGATTGAAAGTGGCCTGCCTTGAAGAAATTGCCTATACCCAGGGCTGGATTGACCGCAACTCATTGCGTCAGAGCGCCGCTTTGCACCGTAATACCGGGTATGGTCAATATCTGCTGAAGGTGGCGGGTGAGACATGAGGGTGCTGCCAACCCCGATTCCGGATTTGTTGTTGATCGAGCCTCGGTTGTTTGGTGACGACCGGGGTTTTTTCATGGAAAGCTTCAATGAGGCGCGCTTTGCCGCCCTGACGGGTTGTGATGTCCGCTTTGTGCAGGATAACCACTCGCGGTCCTCCCGGCATGTGCTGCGCGGGTTGCATTACCAGATTCGCCAGCCTCAGGGAAAGCTGGTCCGGGTGGTGGCCGGAGAGGTGCTCGATGTAGCCGTAGATCTCCGTCGATCCTCGCCGACGTTCGGACGCTGGGCCGGGTTTCGCCTTTCTGCGGAAAATCATCGCCAGCTATGGCTGCCGCCGGGATTCGCGCATGGCTTCGTGGTGTTGTCGCCGTCGGCCGACTTCCTTTACAAGACCACGGATTATTACGCCCCGGAGCATGAGCGCACGATTCGTTGGGATGACCCCGATCTGGCCATCGATTGGGGGCTGTCGGTCGCACCGGCACTGTCCGGCAAGGATGCGGCAGCCGCCTGGTTCCGCGATGCCGAGGTTTTTCCTTGAACGTGTTGTTGATCGGCCGGAATGGTCAGATCGGCCGTGAGTTGCAGGGGCGTTTGAGTGCTTTGGGCGAAGTGTTTGCGCCGTCCCGAGAGCAATTCGATCTGGCGGATCCCGACGGCCTGCAGAGGCAGTTGTCGTCAATTCGTCCGGACCTGATCGTGAATGCCGCGGCGTATACGGCCGTTGAGCAGGCCGAAAGCGAAACCGGCCTTGCGCAAAGCATCAATGCCCAAGCCCCGGAGATTCTGGCGGACGCCGCCAGACGGATGGGATCCTTGCTGGTCCATTTCTCCACGGATTATGTGTTTGATGGCCGCACTGCCGGCCGTTACCGCGAAACGGACGCGCCGAATCCGTTGAATGTATACGGGCGGACGAAGCTGGAAGGGGAGCGGGCGATCCAGGCGTCTGGCGCGGCGCATCTGATACTGCGAACCAGTTGGGTGTATGGCCCGCACGGGCATAACTTCTGGCTGACGATGCGTCGCCTGATGCGCGAGCGTTCCGAGCTGCAGGTGGTTGCCGATCAATGGGGCGTGCCCAATCCGGCATCGCTCCTGGCGGAGCTGACCGTGCATGCGATTGGCGAGGTGCTGGCCGACCGCAGCAAGGCCGGGCTTTATCATCTGAGTCTTCGCGGGGAGACCAGTTGGTACGGCTTCGCCTGCGCCATCGCCGAGTCTTGCGGGTATGGCGGTCGGGTGAATCCGATTAGTTCGGGCGCCTATCCTTCCCGGGTGACTCGGCCGTCGCGATCGGTGCTGGCGGCCGATCGCTTTGCGGAGGTGTTCGGCTGCAACCTGCCTGACTGGCGGACTGGCCTGGAGATGGTGTGCCGGCAGCCATCGTAGTGCTCCGGGCCGGGCGGATTGATTAAGGCGCTCCGAAGACCTATCTGATAAGATTCGCTTTTGTTTTTGGGGCAACGAGGCGGGAATGCTGCATCAACTACTGGTGGGATTGTCGCGCCGGGCCAAGGTGGCCCTCATGGTGTCGGTTGACACCGTGCTGCTCGTGTTCGGGCTGTGGCTGGCCCTGTCCTTGCGCTACGGTTACCTCTGGGCTCCGTTTACGCTGGAGCAGTGGTTGTGCATTGGCGTAGCGGTTGGAAGCGGCGTGGCTTCGCTGGTCTTTTTCGGGTTCTACCGCTGGATGGTCCGGTATGTCAGCGGCCATACGGTCAGTATCGTCTTCAAGGCGCTGGCGGTATCCGCGCTGGCGCTGGGCACGACGATCATGGCTTCCCGGGCCGAGCTTCCCCGCTCGGCGCCCGTGCTTTATCTCCTGGTGGCGGGCTTTCTGGTGGTGTCCTCCCGCTTTCTTGCCCAGCGCTATCTGCAGCGGAAGTCCGGCAAGGCGCGTATTCCCATTGTGATCTACGGCGCCGGCAATACCGGCTCTCAACTGGCGCTCAGCCTTCAGCACAGCAACGAATACCGGCCGGTGGCCTTCATTGATGATCGCCCCGCCTTGCAGGGGATGCTCGTTTTCGGCATCAAGGTGCACGCGCCATCCCGGCTTAGCTGGCTGATCGAAGAATATGGGGTGGCGCAGATATTCCTGGCCATGCCCTCGCTTTCCAACTCCCGTCGCAAAGACATTCTCCTGTTCCTGGAACCTTGCTCCCTGAAGGTCAAAACGGTGCCGCGCCTGCGGGATATCATCGACGGCAAGGCGCGGCCGGAAGAGGTCAAGGATATTGACCTGGAAGATTTGCTGGGGCGCGACCCCGTGCCTCCCGATATGCAGCTCATGGGGACAACCATTACCGGCAAATGCGTGCTGGTAACGGGAGCGGGTGGGTCGATCGGCAGTGAGTTGTGCCGAAAGATTCTGGAGCTGAAGCCGTCGATGCTGGTGCTGCTGGAGCAGAGTGAATACGGACTCTACGCCATCGAGCAGGAGCTGCGGGGTATCCAGCGCAGTCATCCCGAATTGCGAGATGTGCTGTTGGGAACCGTGCTTGGGTCGGTGCGCGATGCGCGCCTGCTGGCGACGGTGTTCCGTGAATATGCAGTGGCCACGGTTTTTCATGCGGCGGCGTACAAGCATGTCCCGATTGTGGAAAGCAATGTCGTCGAGGGTGTCAGTAATAATGTCTTCGGCACTCTGGCTGTCGCCAGGGCGGCACAGGAGGCCGGGGCGGCGACATTCGTGCTGATTTCCACCGACAAGGCGGTCCGTCCGACGAATATCATGGGCGCAAGCAAGCGCATGGCTGAACTGCTGCTGCAGGCGCTGGCGCAGGAAGAACAACGCAAGCCGGCGGACAAACGCACGTGTTTCTGCATGGTCCGCTTCGGAAATGTCCTGGGCTCCTCGGGGTCGGTGGTGCCGCTGTTCAAGGAGCAGATCCGTGAGGGCGGTCCCGTGACGGTGACGCATCCGGATATCATCCGGTATTTCATGACAATTCCCGAAGCCGCCCAATTGGTGATTCAGGCGGCGGCCATGGCCAGCGGCGGTGATGTTTTCCTGCTGGATATGGGCGAGCCGGTCCGCATTGCCGACATGGCGCGGCGCATGATCCACCTGATGGGCTTTCCGGTGCGCCAGCCCGGCGAGGAGCATGGCATCGCGATTGAATACACGGGGTTGAGGCCGGGCGAGAAGTTGTACGAGGAGTTATTGGTGGGTGACGCCGATGAGCCGACTCGTCATGAGCGTATCCGCCGAGCTATTGAAGTGTCACTCTCGCCTGATGAGTTGGATGATATTTTGATTCGCATGCGCCTACTATGTGAGGAAGGGCGCGTGGCTGATATATATGAGCTTTTCAGGACGCTTGGGATTGGATTTGCCTCTAGTCTGCACCTTCCGAGATGCCTGCCAATAAGTGCGGTGACCATGCCGTGACTGATTTGGCGGAGAAATGGTCGTGTTAGTACGTTCTGGATTGCTTTTAGCTTTGGGGCTTCTGCTAGGGCGCTTGCTGGGCTTTGGTCGTGAATTAGGTGTTGCAGCTCGGTTCGGTGCAACAGGTATGGCTGACGCGATCATTTTCACGTTAACGTTTCCTGATTTGTTGATGACTATTTTTTTTGGAGGGGTTTTGTCTACTGTGTTGGTGACCGAATTTGTTCGTTTAGGCGAGCAGGGGTCATGGGTGTTACATCGGCAAGTTACGCAATGGGGTGGTGCGTTAGCATTGGCCATGGCAATTTGTCTGGCGGCTTGTGCGGAGCCGGTAGTGCGATTACTGGCTCCCGGGGTCAGTGTATCTACGCAAGAGCTCATGGCACATGGCGTGGCCTGGTCAGCCTGGTTAATGCCGCTGATTGTATGCGCGACAGCGACAACAGTCTGGTTACAGGCCTTACAGCGTTTCGCCGCCAGTGCCTTTTCCACGCTGCTTTATAACGCAGTTGTAGTGATGGCGATCTGGACCGGGCTGCCAGCAGGAGATCCCTTGCGCGCGCTGGCATTGGCTATGGTCGCAGCTGGTCTGCTGAGATGCTTTTGGTTGTGGTTCGACCTGCGTGGTTGTGTTAATCCGACACCGCCCCACGGCATGGACTGGGTAGCCATGTTCCGCCGTTATCTGGATGCTCTTCTTACTAGTATTGCACTATTCCTGGTTCCCGTGATTGGTCGTGCAATGGCGACCGGTTCTGGCGATGGCGGAATGGCGCTTTATAACTATGCGTCTAAGTTGGTGGAGTTGCCTCTCGCTGTTGCCATCACTCTGGTCTCAGTGGTGGTATTTTCTCCATTGGCGCGCTTGGTCCAACAAAAAGAGGATTGGGCTTCACTGTGGCGCAGTAGTGCTCGCGTTGTTGTTGGTTTGTCTGTGATGATTTGTTTGACAACCTTTGCGTTTGGTCAAGAGTTAACATCGGTTGCGTTTGGCTGGGGGCAGTTATCAGAGACTCAATTAAAGCTCATCGCCGATATGACGATCACTGGGATGCTTTCATTGATTTTTCAGGGAGTCTATGCGTTGAATAACGTTGTTCTTTCTGCGCTGCATGAAACCCGACGCATGATGTTTTATTCCCTCGCAGGACTAATGGTCTTTATACTTGCGGCTTGGATTGGATTCTGGTTTTGGGAAGCAAAAGGTTTGATGGTGGCACTTACAGCAGCCTATGGGGTAATGGTTTTGCTCCAGTTATTCTGGCTTGGTGGGGTGGCTCAGGCAGGATTGGCAGATATCTTTGATAATCATTTTATCAGAGTGCTTGTTTTTATGATCTTGGCGTCATTGCCCTTCTTCCTGATTCCCAGCAGTCTGGGCCGGTGGTTGGGGCTAGTTGGTGCCTTTTGCCAGTTCATAGTGCTAACGGTGGTTGCTGTTGGTTTGCATCCACGCTTACGTCTCTGGGCTGGAGATCGGTTTAGGAGTATTTCGAAGTGATCCGGTTGATGTTTATTACGAACTTGCCTGAGATGGCGCATTTTGTTGCGGAGGCAGGCGTCAACCGAATCTTTGTCGATCTGGAGCAGGAAGGCAAATTCGAACGGCAGGGCCACCGCAACACGCTGATCAGCCGTCATGAGATCGCCGACGTGGCGGCAGTGCGCAAGGCCGCACCGGGTGTGGAGTTGCTGGTCCGGATCAATCCGTGGTCGGATGAGCGATCCCCGGGAGAAGTCGAGGCGGTGATTGCCGCCGGAGCCGACCTGATCATGTTACCGATGATTCGCGACAGCGGGCAGGTCCGTCGGCTGGGGGCCGCCGTGGCCGGTCGTGCGGCGATCATCCCGCTGATCGAGACCGTGGCCTCCGCTAATGCGATTGGCGAGATCGCGGCGCTGACGTGCGTCCATGAGCTCTACATCGGCCTCAACGACCTGCACATGGAACTGGGCTGCCGCTTCATGTTCGAGCCCTTGGCGGACGGCCTGGTGGATCGGCTGGCGGCGGAAATCCGTCCGTCGGGCAAGCCGTTCGGCTTTGGCGGCATCGCGCGGGTGGGCGAGGGCATGCTGCCTGCGGAACTGGTCCTGGGCGAGCACGTCCGTCTGGGCTCGACCCGCGTGATCCTCTCCCGCACCTTTCACCGGATGGCGGATGATGTCGCGGGGATTCAGGCGGATATGGATTTCGGACGTGAGCTGGCCAAGTTGCGGCAGTGCGAAACCGACTGGCGAAACGCGTCGGCTGCGGAGCTGGCAAGAAATCATGAAGCGGTGCGTGCGGCAGTCGCGACCATTATCGGCAAGCAGGTGGCGCAATGAAACGACTCCTTGATGGTCTGGCGGCGGGAGCCGGTCTCGCGGTGCTTTCGCCGGTGCTGTTGCTGGTCGCGGCGGCGATCCGGCTGGACAGCCCCGGTCCGGTGCTGTTCCGCCAGACGCGGATCGGGCTGGGCGGCCGGGAATTCCAGATTCTCAAGTTCCGCAGCATGGTGACCGACGCCGCTACGCGCGGACCGTTCAATACCCAGGAAAACGATCCCCGGATCACTCGCGTAGGCCGCCTCATCCGCAAGACCAGCCTCGATGAGCTGCCGCAACTGTGGAATGTCCTGGTGGGCGACATGAGCCTGGTGGGGCCGCGTCCGGATGTGCCCGCGCAGCGCGGCCTCTACACCGACGACGAATGGCGCGAGCGGCATTTGGTCCGGCCCGGCATTACCGGGTTGGCCCAGGCCACCCTGCGTTCCTCCGGCACCGAGGACCAGCGCAAGGCGCTGGACCTGCGCTATGTCCGCGAGATTTCCCTCGTCCTTGATGCCAAGATATTGCTGATGACGGTCCGCCAGGTGCTGACCCGGGGAGGGAACTAGCATGTGCGGCATTTTCGGCTATTTCGACGCCGGCAAGCGGCCGCTTGAAGAGGGCTTGCTTCAGCGGATGGGCGAAAGCCTGCATCATCGCGGTCCGGATGACCGGGGAATCTTCCATGAGCCCGGTGTCGGGCTGGGCAACCAGCGCCTGTCGATCATTGACGTGGCGCACGGCCACCAGCCCTTTGTCAGCGATGACGGCCAGGTGGTGGTGGTGCAGAACGGCGAGATTTTCAACCACGTCGAGCTGGCTGCCGGACTGGCCGGAACTCCGTTCGCCTGCCGGACCCACTCGGACACCGAGGTCATCCTGCGTCTCTACGAACAGCAGGGCATAGGCTTCCTGTCGCAGCTCAACGGCATGTTCGCCATCGCCATCTGGGATGCCCGCCGCCAGACGCTGTACCTCGCGCGCGACCGTGTGGGCGTGAAACCGCTGTTTGTCGCCGAGGATGACGGTCGGACTTTCTTCGCATCCGAGATCAAGTCGATCCTGGCGGCCGGCTGGCCGGCGGAACAGGATGACCGCGCACTGGACCTGTTCTTCAGCTTCAATTTCGTGCCGCCGCCCCATACGGCTTTCAAGGGCGTGCGCCACGTGATGCCGGGACATTACCTCGAAATCACCTCGTCGGAAATCCGCGATCATGTCTGGTGGGATCTGGCGCGCATGTCGCCGGAGGAGCGTCCGGAGTCCGAGTGGATGTCGGAGTTCCTGACGATTCTCGATGACGCCGTGCGTTTGCGCCTGCGTTCGGACGTGCCGGTCGGCGCGTTCCTGTCGGGCGGCGTGGACTCCAGCACGATCACCGGGCTGATGGCGCGTCATCTCGACTACCCGCTGCAGACCTTCTGCATCGGCTTCGACGATCCGCGCTTTGACGAGTCGCCCTTTGCCGAGGCGGCGGCGCAGCGTTTCGGCACAACGCACCTGAGTCGCCGGGTGGATGCCGACATGCTCGATATGTGGCCGCAGGTGTTGTACTACTGCGATCAGCCGCATGGCGATGTCTCTTTCATGCCGACCTACCGCGTGGCGGAACTGGCGGCATCGCGCCTCAAGGTGGTGCTGACCGGCGATGGCGGAGACGAACTGTTCGCCGGTTATGATAAGTACCGCCAGTTCTTCGCTCGCGAGTCGGCTTTCACGGCGCCGGAGGCGGAGTTCCGGCAGGATTACCTGAAGGCGATCGGTCTGCTGACTTTGCCGCAGAAGCAGGCGGTGTACGGCCCACGCCTGACGCCGATGTTGTCTGTGGATCACGCCCGCGAGGTGGTCGACCCGCTGCTTGGCCGCGTGGGGCATTGGGATCGCATCAACCAGGCGCTATACCTCGACATGATGCTGCTGTTGCCGGGCAACAACCTGGTCAAGCCGGACCGCATGGGCATGGCGGTGTCGCTGGAGGCGCGCACGCCGTTCCTGGATTACCGTATGGTGGAATTCGCTTTCCGCATGCCCGGTCGGCTGAAACTGAAGGACGGCGAAACCAAATATCTGTTCAAGAAGGCGGTGCGCGAACTGATCGGCGACGACCTGGCCTACCGCAAGAAGCAGATGTTCACGGTGCCGGTCGGCGAATGGTTCAAGTCGTCGCGCAAGGCGTGGCTGCAGTCAGCCGTGGATACCGGTTTCGGCGGCAGCTGGGCGGATCGTGACGGCTTGCGCCGCATGGTGGACGCGCATGTGAGCGGCGAGGCCAACCACACCCGCGAGATCCGTGCCTTGATGGCCGTGGATCTGTGGCGTCAGCGTTTCGGTATCGGGGCGTAGGCCATGGCAGCAGCGAAGCGGGTGCTGTTTGTCTGCTACGGCGGCGGTCATGTCGCCATGGTATTGCCGGTCGCGCAGGCGATGTGCGAGGCGGGGGCGGAGGTGCTGGTGCTGGCCTTGACCACCGCCTATGCGCGCGCACAGGCGGCCGGTCTGCCGGTCATCGGCTTTCGCGATCTGGTGGACCCGGTCGCCGATGCCGAAGCGCTGGCGTGGGGAAGGGAATTGGCCGGACAGATGGCGGCTTCGGATGTCGTGGCCCCGGAAGAGACCATCGCTTATCTGGGATTGTCGTTTGCCGATCTGGCGGAGCGTTGCGGCGGCGAGGCGGCAGCGCGCGCCGAATACGCGCGGCAGGGCAGGCATGCGTTCTTGCCGCGAGGCCCGATGCGCCGTCTGATGGACCGCTGGCGGCCGGATGTGGTGGTTGCCACCAATTCTCCCCGTGCGGAACGCGCAGCGATCGAGGTGGCGGGAGAGTGCGGGATCCCGTCGGTGTGCATGGTCGACCTGTTCGCGACCCAGGAAAGCGCTTGGATCGGTCGTCCCGGTTATGCCTCGAGGGTGTGTGTGCTGTCACCGTTTGTGCGCGAGCGGCTGGTAGCTTGCGGACGCGTCGGGGGTGAGATCGTGGTGACCGGAAATCCGGCCTTTGACCGGCTGGGTGATGCCTCCCTGACGGAACGGGCCGCGGCGTGGCGAGCGGAGAAAGGGCTGGCCGGACGCAAGCTGGTGGTGTGGGCCTCGCAGGACGAACCGGCGATCCACCCCTTTTCGGGGCGGCAGGGTTACCCGGAGGTGCCGCGCCAAATTGACCGTGCACTGCTGGACGCGTTGGGCCGGCATCCGGACTGGTTCGTGGTGATCCGTCATCATCCCAGCGAGCAGGTCGCCCTGACGCCGCTGCCGGAACGGGCGGCCTACAGCAGCCGTCAGGATGATCTGGCGGTGCTGCTGAAGGCGGCGGATGTCGTGGTGGTGATGTCCTCCACGGTCGGGCTGGAGGCGGCGCTGCTGGCCAAGCCGGTGATTGCCGTCGAGCTGTCCGCGTCCACGCCGGACGTGCCGTATGTCCCCATGGGCATTGCCCGGGGCATTGGCCGCGTGGAGGACCTGGAGGCGGCTGTCATGGCCGCATTGTCCGTCCCGTCAGCGGCTGCGCCCGGCGGCGGTCTGCCGGCGCCCGGTCACGCGACGCCGAACGTGGCGGCGGTGATCGAATCCTTATTCAACGAATGTCGAGGCTGACAGCATGAGCCGTACTTTTGTGGTGATCGGGTTGGGGTCGATGGGCAAGCGCCGCATCCGCTGCCTTCAGGCGCTGGGCATGACCGCCATCGTCGGCGTGGACCCGCGCGAGGATCGTTGCGCCGAGGCCGCTGCCCGCTATCAGGTGCCGGTGCACGCCAGCCTGGACGCCGCCGCCGTGAGCGGCCCGCAAGCCTGGATAATCAGCGTGCCGCCGGACCTTCACCATGTCTATCTGGAGCGCGCGGCGTCGGCGGGGATTCCGTCCTTCGTGGAGGCCAGTGTGGTTGATACCGGCATGGCGTCCCTGTTGGCGCGCGAGGAGGCGGGGGCACTGATCGCCCCGTCGGCCACGCTCTGTTTCCACCCGGCCATCCGCCAGATCCGCGACATTGTCGCCGGAGGCCGCCTGGGCCGCCTGTCGTCGGTCAGCATGCATTCCGGCCAGTACCTGCCGGACTGGCATACCTACGAGGCGGTTTCCGATTACTACGTCTCCAACCGTGATACCGGCGGCGCCCGGGAGATTGTCCCCTTCGAGCTGACCTGGCTGGTGACGGTGTTCGACTGGCCGCGCACCGTCAGCGCGCAGGTACGCAAAACCATCGAGATTCCCGGTGCGGAAACCATCGACGATACCTATGCGTTGATGCTGGACATGGGCGCGTTCCCGCTGCAACTGACGGTGGATGTGGTCTCGCGGGTCGCGACCCGCCGCCTGCTGGTCAATGGCGAGACCGGCCAGCTGGTCTGGGACTGGAACGAGGGCTGCATCCGGCTGTATGACGCCGCCACGGCTGAATGGTCGAAGATCGAATACGATCTGGGCAAGGCCGAGGCGGGCTATAACGCCAATATCGGCGAGCAGATGTACATCGACGAGATCCGCGCCTTCTGCGATGCCGTGGATGGTCTTGCGCCGTTCCCGAACGCCCTCGGCGACGATCATCGTATCCTCGGCGTGCTCTACGCGGCCGAGCGCGCCTCGGCCAACCGCTCTGTCGAGGTCCTGCCGTCATGAAGCAGGCAATCCTCGTCACGGCGCGGCTGGGCTCGTCCCGCCTGCCGCGCAAACATCTGATCCGTGTCGGCGAACTCAGTTTCCTGTCTTGCCTGCTGCGTCGCCTGCTGGCGATCCGCTGGCCGGACGGGCAGGTCGTGCCGGTGGTCATCGTGACCAGCGACGAACCGGAAAACCGCGATTTCGAACAGTTCGTGTGCGAGCATGTCAGTGTGTTCTACGGCAGTCTCCACAATATCCCGCTGCGTCACGCCCAGGCGGCGGAGGCCTTGGGGCTGGACGGCATCATTGCGGTGGATGGCGACGACATCCTGTGTTCTCCCGAAGCGGTGCGTGCTGTCGGTCTGGCCTTGCGTGAGGGCCGCGAACTCGTGCGCACCCAGGGCTTGCCGTTCGGCATGAACGCCATGGGCTACAGCGGCCGATTGATCCGCGCCTGCGCCCCCGCTGATCCCGACGGGATGTGCGAAACGGGATGGGGATCGATTTTTCCTGCCGATGCCTGGCATGACATCGCGCTGGATGTCGGCGTGCCGGCGGACGAATGCCGCTTAACCCTCGACTATCCGGAAGACAGCCGTTTCTTCACCGAAATCATCAGCCGTTTGCAGGCCGAGGGCTCCCTGGACACCGCGACCGACCGTCATATCGTCGAGCGTGTCAAGGCGGACGGCCTGACCCGGCTCAACCAGAGCGTGCATGAACGCTACTGGGAAAACTTTCACCAAGAGAAAGCCAAGGCGACACGCCCGGAGGCCCCATGAACTACCAACGCCGTCTGCTGGACGCCATTCCCGGCGGAGCGCACACCTACTCCCGCGGGCATGACCAGTTTCCGGTCAATGCGCCGCCCATCCTCAAGGGCGGGAAGGGCGTGGAGGTCTTCGACCCGGAAGGCAACCGCTTCCTGGATTACGGCATGGCGTTGCGCGCGGTCACCATCGGCTATGCGGAAGACGCGATCGACGAGGCGGCCATCGCCCAGATCCGCCTGGGGAACAACCTGACCCGGCCGTCCCTGATCGAGCTGGAGGCGGCGGAGGCTTTCCTGGAAGCCGTGCCGAACGCCGACATGGTCAAGTTCGCCAAGAACGGCTCCTCGGCGGTGTCGGCGGCGGTCAAGCTGGCGCGCGCCTATACCGGCCGCGAGCTGGCGGTGCGCTGCCAGGAGCACCCGTTTTTTTCCTATGACGACTGGTTCATCGGCTCCACCGTGCTGACCCGGGGGATTCCGGAGTCCGTCCAGGCGGGGACGACGACCTTCCATTACAACGATCTGGCCTCGCTGGAGCGCCTGTTCGACCGGTATCCCGGGCAGATCGCCTGTGTGGTGATGGAGGCCGCGACCACCGAGCCGCCAGCCGAAGGCTTCCTGCCGGGCGTTCAGGCCCTCTGCCGCCGTCATGGCGCGGTGTTCATCCTGGACGAGATGATCACCGGTTTCCGCTGGCACCTGCAGGGTGCACAGCACTACTACGGTCTGGAGCCGGACCTCAGCACCTTCGGCAAGGCGATGGCCAACGGCTTCTCGGTGGCCTGCGTGGCGGGCAAGCGCGACATCATGGAACTGGGCGGCATCGACAAAACCGGCACCGAACGCGTGTTCCTGATGTCCAGTACCCACGGCGCGGAAATGAGCAGTCTCGGGGCCTTTGTCGCGGCGCTGGATTTCATGCGCCGGGAGCGGGTGGTCGAACATCTCTGGACCTACGGCCAGTCCCTCATGGACCTGATGGCCCGGGTCGCGCGTGACGCGGGCGTGGCGGACAGCTTCAAGGTGGGCGGTTACGCCTGCTCTCCGTACTTCATGACCCTCGGCGCGGACGGCAAGCCTGATCCGGCGCTGCGTACGCTGTTCCTCCAGGAAATGATCCGTCATGGCGTGATGATGCCGTGGATCGCACTGGCGTACCGGCATGACGAACAGTCCCTCGACCGGACCCGTACGGCGCTGGAGGCCAGCTTGCCGGTGTATGCCGCCGCCTTGCGCGAAGGGGTCGACAAGTACCTGCAAGGCCCGGCAGTGAAGCCGGTGTTCCGGAAATACAACTGATGCGCCTGGCGCTGGTGTCGCTGGACGCGGTCTGGGAAGACAAGGCCCGTAACCTGGAGGCCTGCCGCGCCTATGCGGCGCAGGCGGCGGCGGACGGGTGCCGCTTCGTGGTTTTTCCGGAGATGACGCTGACCGGGTTTTCCGTGGCCAATCCCGGGCTGGCGGAGCCGGACGGACCGGACGCGCCTAGCCTGCTCGCGTTCCGCCAACTGGCCCGCGCGCAGGCGATCGGGATCGCTTTCGGTCTGATCGTTCGCCGTGAAGATCGTCTGTATAACCGCTTGCAGGTGCTGGATGCGGCTGGCGAGATCGTTGGGTGCTATGACAAGGTCCACCTGTTCCGCCCCGGCGCCGAGTCGGGGCTGTTTTCGGCGGGCGAGCGGCGGGTCGATGCCCCGTTCGGTGAATTTCAGGCCAGGCTGTCAGTGTGCTATGACCTGCGCTTTCCGGAGGTCTACGATACCCGGAAAACCGAGGCCGGATTGCTGCTGAATATCGCCAGCTGGCCCGCCGCCCGTTCGGCGCACTGGCTGCGGTTGCTGGCCGCGCGCGCCATCGAGCAGCGCGCTTACGCGGTGGGCGTCAATCGGACCGGCGAAGACGGCAACGGCTGGAGCTATGTGGAGTGCAGCGCCGTTTTCGATCCGGACGGCGAGCGCGTTGAACCGGTGCGCCGTGACAGGGCGCTGGCCGTGTACGAGCTGGACCCGCAGGTAGTGATCCGGGCGCGCGCGCAGTTTGATCCGCGTCAGGACCGTTGCGAGACTGTCTGTCGACGCTGGAGTGAGGAAAAGGGGACATGATGAATCTTGATGGACAGCGTGTGCTGCTGATCGGCGCTGGCGGCCTGCTGGGCCGGACGTTTGCCACGGCCCTGATCGACGCGGGTGCGCGCGTGCTGCTGGCCGACCGGGCATTGGCGGCGGTGGAGGAGCTGGCGGCGTCGTTGGGAGAGCGCACGATGCCGGCCGCCATCGACATCACCGATGCCGACAGCATTCGTGCGATCCTGGCCTTGGCAGACCAAACCTGGGGCGGGCTGGATACGGTGGTGAACACCGCCTATCCGCGCAACCCGCGCTACGGCCGTCGCTACGAAGAGGTCGAATATGACGATTTCTGCGAGAACCTCGGCCTGCACCTGGGTGGCTATCATCTGGTGATGCAGCAGGCGGCGCTTTACTTCCGCGCGCACGGCAAGGGCGGCCATATCGTGAACATCTCGTCAATCTACGGCGTGATGCAGCCGCGCTTCGAGGTATATGCAGGTACGGCGATGACCATGCCGGTGGAGTACGCCGCGATCAAATCTGCGCTGATCCATCTGAGCGGCTATGTCGCCAAGTACTTCCTCAAGGACGGCGTGCGGGTGAACTGCATCAGCCCCGGCGGCATCCGCGACCGCCAGCCGGAGTCCTTCCTGGCCGCCTATGACGCCCATGCCGGACGCATCGGCATGCTGGAGCCGCAGGATATCGCGTCGACCTTGCTCTATCTGCTTTCACCGGCGTCGCGCGGCATCAACGGGCAGAATATCGTGGTCGATGACGGGTTCAGTCTATGAGCAAGCCGGTTTTCATCATTGCCGAAGCGGGCGTCAATCACAACGGCTCCACCGGACTGGCCCTGCAACTGGTCGACGTGGCGGCGGAGGCCGGTGCGGATGCCGTGAAGTTCCAGACCTTCAAGGCGGAAACGCTGGTGCGCGCCGGGGCGGAAAAGGCCGAGTACCAGAAGAAACAGACCGGCGACGGCGACCAGTTTTCCATGCTCAAGGCGCTGGAGCTGTCCGAGGAGGCCCATCGTCAGGTGGCGGCGCGTTGTCGCGAGAAGGGCATCCTGTTCATGTCCACGCCCTTCGATCTGGAGGCGGCCGACTTCCTGCTCGGGTTGGGCATGACGGTTGTGAAGGTCCCGTCCGGTGAACTGACCAACCATCCGTTCCTGGCGGAGCTTGCCCGTCGTAACCGGCCGCTGATCCTGTCCACCGGCATGGGTTCGCTGGATGAAATCCGCGAGGCGATGGCGGTGATCGACCGGACGCGCGAGGTTTCGGGATTGGGCGCGCGGCCGGAAGGCTTCCTGACGGTACTGCACTGCACCTCAAACTATCCGGCACTCCCGGGAGACGTCAATCTGATGGCGATGAACACCATCGGCCGTGAGCTGGGCGTGCCGGTCGGCTATTCGGACCACACCAACGGCATCACCATCGCGATTGCCGCGACCGCCCTCGGGGCGCGCGTCATCGAAAAGCATTTCACACTGGATCGCGACCTGCCCGGACCCGACCATGCGGCCTCGCTGGAGCCGGATGAGTTGGCGGCCATGGTGCGCGCCATCCGCGATGTCGAGCAGGCGCTGGGCGACGGCGTGAAAGCGCCGCGTCCCTCCGAGTTGCCCGTGCGCGCGCTGGTGCGCCGGAGCCTGACCTTGGCGCGACCGGTGACAGCCGGGAGCCTGTTGACCGGCGATGACCTGGTCCTGCTGCGGCCGGGAACCGGCATTCCGCCGAAGCATCTGGACGCAGTGGCCGGGCAGCGCCGCGCCGCGCGCGATCTGCCCGCCGGACACACCCTGACCTGGGATGACCTTGCATGAGCCAGCGCATCCTCTACGTTAGCGGCACCCGCGCCGATTTCGGGCTGATGGCCCGGACCCTGCGCCGGATCAGCGCGACCGAGGGGCTGAGCCTGGGCGTGGCGGCGACCGGGATGCACCTGTCCGAACGCTACGGAATGACGGTCAACGAGATCGAGGCGGCCGGACTCACGGTTGAATTGCGGATTCCGGTCGATGTCGATCACACCACCGGCGAGGCCATGGCCTCTGCCGTCGGCATCATTACACAGGGATTAGCGGCGCATCTGGCGCAACATCGCCCGGATGCCGTCCTGCTGCTCGGCGATCGCGGCGAGATGTTGGCCGCTGCGATCGCGGCGCTTTACCAGAACATCCCGGTGATCCACCTGCACGGCGGCGAGCGCTCGGGCACCGTGGACGAACCGGTGCGCCACGCGATTTCCAAGCTGTCGCATTACCATTTCGTGGCCACCCCCGGCGCGCGGGAGCGTCTGGTGCGCATGGGCGAGGCCCCTGATCGCATCCATGTCACCGGTGCGCCCGGGCTCGACGGGCTGGCGGAGATTCCCCGTCCCGAGCGGGCCGCGTGGTGCCGTGGCCACGGCCTTGACCCCGAGCGACCCGTCGCGCTGTTCGTGTTCCATCCGGTGGTGCAGTCGGCCGGGGAGGCCGCCGCCCAGGCGCGGGCCGCCGTTGCCGGTCTCCGTGACGCCGGATTGCAACTGCTGGCGCTGATGCCCAACGCCGACGCTGGCGGCAATGCCGTGCGCGCTGTGCTGGAAGAAGCGTCCGCGCAAGGCGCGTTGCGCGTACTGACCCACTGGCCCCGTGATCGGTATCTGGAGGCCTTGTCGGTGGTGGACCTGCTGGCGGGTAACTCCTCCAGTGGCATCATCGAGTCTGCGTCGTTCCAGTTGCCGGTGCTGAATATCGGCGATCGCCAGCGTGATCGCGAACAGAGCGGTAATGCGATCGACGTGGCGCCGGACCGGGAGGCCGTCTGCGCCAGCGCGCGCGCCGCGCTGGCCTTGCCCGGACGGGGCGGCTGGACAAATATCTATGGTGACGGGCAGGCCGCCGACCGTATCGCGCACCTGCTGCGGACGTTGCCGCTGGATCGCGCGTTGTTGGAGAAAACCAATGCCTACTGAGCCGCTGCGCCCCTTGTATCTGATCGGTGCGAGCGGCCATGCGCGGGTGATCGCGGATGCGGCCTTGCGTTGCTGGCCGGAGCGAGCGTTGGTATTGGTTGATGACAATCCGGCGCTGGCGGGACAGGATTTGTTGCCCGGCCTGACGGTGTACGGCACGCCCGACCTGATTCCGGAAGGGGCGGATTGCCATGTCTCGATCGGGAACAATCAGGTGCGGCTGGCGATGCGGCAGCGGCTGGCGGCCAAGCGGGTCCACTGGGTGACCGTGATCCATCCGGACGCCGTGGTGTCGCCGTTTGCCGCAGTTGGCGAGGGCAGCCTGATTGCTGCACGCGCCGTTGTCGCGCCCGGAGCCCGGCTGGGCTGGGGCGTCATCGTCAATCATGGCGCGGTGGTCGATCATGACTGCCGGGTGGCGGACGGTTGCCATATTGCGCCTGCCGCCACGCTGGCGGGGGCGGTGACGGTCGGTGAGGGCGCGTTGGTGGGCGCGGGCGCGAACGTATTGCCGGGCCTCTCGGTCGGCGCGGATGTAGTGATTGGTGCGGGCGCAGTGGTGACCAGGCCGGTACCCGATGGCCAGGTGGCCAAGGGGTGTCCTGCGCGGTGGATTTGAACAGACAGGTATGAGCATGAATAACCAAGTGTCGGAACTGATTGTGCACGGTGAAAGCACCGTTCGCGCTGCCATGGAGTTGCTGGACCACTCGGGAGAGCGAATCCTGCTGTTGCTGGATAACGAAGGACGACTGTTGCGCACGCTGACTGATGGTGATATCCGCCGTTACCTGCTTTCGGGGCGGACCTTGGATGACACGCTGGAGGACATTCCTGCGCAGACAGCGGTGACTATGACTCCGTCGACCACCCCGCAACAGGCCTTGGCGCTCATGAATGCGCGAGGAATTGATCATTTACCGGTTCTGGATGAGCTCGGACGTCCAGTCGGCCTGCTGGCGCGCTGCGATATCCATGCGCCGATCCTGCTTTCGATCCCGCACATGTCGGAACACGAGCGGGAGTATGTTGAACAGGCGTTCGCTACTAACTGGATCGCTCCTCTAGGCCCGAATGTGGATGCCTTTGAAGCCGAGTTGGCCGAGTATGTCGGTGTCGGTCACGCTGCCGCACTCAGCTCTGGGACAGCGGCTATCCATCTGGCTCTGCATATCCTGGGAGTGGGTCGGGGTGATACGGTGTTCTGTTCCAGCCTGACCTTCATCGGCAGCTCCAATCCCATCCTGTACTTGGGCGCTGAGCCTGTATTTATCGACTCCGAACCGAACACTTGGAACATGTCTCCGGTCGCACTGGCGCGAGCATTGGATGCCGCCGCCAGAAAAGGCCGTCTCCCGAAGGCGGTCATCGTGGTCAACCTATATGGTCAGAGCGCCGATATGCACCCCATCCAGGATGCCTGCGACCGTTACGGTGTTCCCATTGTGGAGGATGCAGCGGAATCCTTGGGGGCAACCTATCGCGGCAAGGCCAGCGGCACCTTGGGAGCCATGGGGATTTACTCGTTTAACGGCAACAAGATCATCACCACATCGGGCGGCGGCATGTTGGTTTCCGATAACCCCGACTACATTCAGCGAGCCAAATTCCTTGCGACCCAAGGCCGTGAACCGGCACCGCATTATGAACACAAGGAAATGGCATATAACTACCGGATGAGTAATGTCCTAGCGGGCATCGGTAGGGGCCAGTTGCGCGTGCTGGAGGACAGGGTTGCCGCTCGCCGCGCGGTTTACGCCCGTTATGTCGAGGGATTGGCGGGGTTGCCGGTGAGCATGATGCCAGAGCCTGGTTTTGGCCGTGCCACCCACTGGCTCAGCGCATTGACGTTGGATCGTTCCGACACGTCTCTGTGTCCGTCCGATCTTCTGCGTACCTTGTCGAGTGAGCTAATTGAAGGGCGACCAATTTGGAAACCTATGCATTTACAGCCACTCTTTGCGGGTTGTGAGTATTACGCGCATGGTGCTGATGGCACCAGCATTTCTGAGCGCCTGTTCGCTGAGGGAATTTGTCTGCCTTCCGGCTCGACGCTGACTGAGAAGGAACAGGAACATATCATCAAGGTGATACGTACCGCCTTGGCAACCTGAAACTGGCGGAGATACTGATGCTCGATGCTGCGCTTGAAGGTCTGGTGACCAAAAAGGCGGCGGATTGCCGCGCCGCGCTCACGGCTGCCGGGGTGGCGGTAATTCCGTCGGCCTTGGCGGATGACCGTTTGGGGCCATTATTGCTGGCCAGCGAGTTCTGCACCGATGTGCTTTGCCGTTTTCCGGCCGAGTGCGCCGCGATGGCGATCGCCGGAGAATTTGACCGCCCCAATACCCGCCCTTATTACGCCGCGGCGCTGGCGGCGGAACTGGCGGAGATTGCCGATGAAACCCAATGGATGCAACGCATCCGCCGCTACCGCAACCGCCAGATGCTGCGCTGGGTCTATCGCGACGTCAACGGACTGTGCTCGCTGGAAGAGCTGACCGATGAGCTGTCCGAGTTCGCCGAAGCGGCAGTGGATGCCGCCATCGCCTTTGCCGAAGACCCGCTGAAGCAACGCCATGGCGAGCCGGTCGGCGAAGATTCCGGGCAGATCCAGCGCATGGTGGTTCTGGGCATGGGCAAGTTGGGGGCGCAGGAACTGAACCTGTCCTCGGATATCGACCTGATCTTCTCTTACGCCGAGCCGGGAGAAACCAACGGCAAGTTCTGTATCAGCAACCAGGAATACTTCATCAAGCTGGGGCAGGCCGTCATCCGCCTGCTCGACCAGGTCACCGCCGACGGCTTCGTCTTCCGCATCGACATGCGCCTGCGGCCCTGGGGCGACGGCAGCGCGCTGGCGCTGTCCTTCACCGCCATGGAACGCTATTACGAGCAGCACGGCCGCGAGTGGGAGCGTTATGCTTTCATCAAGGCGCTGCCGATCGCCGGCGATCTGGCGGGCGGCGAGGAATTGCTAGCCACCCTGCGGCCCTTTGTCTATCGCCGCTACATCGACTTCAGCGCCTTCGCCGCGTTGCGCGAAATGAAGGGCATGATCGAGCGGGAAGTGCGGCGCAAGGACATGGCCGACAACGTCAAGCTCGGTTCCGGCGGCATCCGCGATGTCGAATTCATCGCCCAGGCCTTCCAGTTGATTCGCGGCGGCGTGCACAAGGCCTTGCAGCAGCGGCCGTTGCTGCCGGTGATGAACGTGCTGGTGGATCTGGGCCTGTTGCCCGCCGCCGTGCGCGACGATCTGGCCGCCGCCTACCGTTTCCTGCGCCAAGTGGAGCATCGCATCCAGGCGCTGCACGATCACCAGACGCAATTGTTGCCGCTGGATCCCGCCGGGCAGGCGCGGCTGGCCGCCAGCCTGGGCTTTGCCGGTTGGGCGGATTTTTATGCCGCGCTGGAACGTCACCGCGACAAGGTGCGCGAGCAGTTCCGGCTGGTGGTGGTGGAGCGGGTCGAGGCGAAGGCGGCTACGCCTGCCAGCGATAAGGCGCGCGCCTTGTGGCTGGACAGCTGCGACGTCAGTCCGGAGGTGATGGCCGAACTGGGGTTCAAACAAGCCGCCGAATCCGCCGAACGCCTGCAGGCGCTGCGCACCGGCCGGGCCTTGCGTACCTTGCCGCTGCTGAGCCGCGAGCGGCTGGACCAGTTCATGCCGCTGCTGATCGAGGAAATCAGCGCCCACGCCGAATCCGATCTGGCGCTGACCCGCTGCCTGCCGCTGGTGGAGTCGGTGCTGCGCCGCACCTCCTATTTGGTGATGCTGCTGGAAAACCCCGCCGCCTTGCAGCGCATGGTAACCCTCTGCGCCGCCAGTCCGTGGATCGCCGACGAGCTGGCCCGTTACCCGGTGCTGCTCGACGAGTTGCTCAACGCCGAAACCCTCTATACGCCGCCGCAGAAGGAGCAGTTGCTGTCCGAGTTGCGGCAGCAGCTGCTGCGTGTGCCGCACGATGATGTCGAGGAACAGATGCGCGTGCTGCGCATCTTCAAGAAGAGCCATGTGCTGCGCGTGGCGGCTTCCGACCTGCAGGGCACCTTGCCGCTGATGAAGGTCAGCGATTACCTGTCGTGGATCGCCGAGGCGGTGCTGGAGTCGGTGGTCGGCCTGAGCTGGCAGCAGATGACGGCCCGTTACGGCTTTCCCCGCCGTGCCGACGGCTCGCTGTCCACCGGCGACTTCATGGTGGCCGGTTACGGCAAGCTGGGCGGCATCGAGCTGGGTTACGGCTCCGACCTCGATCTGGTCTTCGTGCACAATGTCGCCAACGATGACGACACCGACGGCCCGAAGCCGATCAGCGGCGGCGAGTTCTACGCGCGCATGGCGCAGAAGATCATCAGCCTGCTGACGACGTCCACTTCGGCGGGGCAACTGTATGAAGTCGACATGCGCCTGCGGCCTTCCGGCAATTCCGGCATGCTGGTCAGCAGCCTGAAGGCGCAGGAAGAATACCAGCTGCATCATGCCTGGACCTGGGAACACCAGGCGCTGGTGCGGGCGCGGCTGGTGGCGGGGGACGAAGCGCTGGGCCGCCTGTTCGACGACCTGCGCCGCCGGGTGCTGTGCCAGCCGCGCGACCTGGCCAAATTGCGCGCCGAGGTGCTGGAAATGCGCCAGAAGATGCGCGACCACCTGTCCAGCACCGCCAAAAACCCCGGCAGCCACGTCTTTGACCTGAAACACGACGCCGGCGGTATTGTCGATATAGAGTTCATGGTGCAATATGGCGTGCTGGCATGGGCGAATACGTATCCCGAGCTCGCCCGCTACTCCGACAATGTGCGAATCCTTGACGGCTTTGCCGCCTGCGGCTGCATGCCGGCCGATCTGGCCGTGCGCCTCAAGGAAGCCTATCTGGCGTTTCGCGCCCAAAGTCACCGTCTGGCCCTGGCGCAACAACCTGCCCGGGTGGCTCCAACGGAATTTGTTGAAATCCGGGCGCTGGTACAACAGTGCTGGAACAACCTGTTTGAAATCGTGTGATTTCCCGGTGGGCGCGGTCCGATGCGCGGACGGCGTTCGTGATTATTTTTGCAAGCTGTAAAGCCGCTGATTTTGTGGAGAAGTTGCCATGAGTATGGCCGATCGTGACGGAGTTATCTGGTTTGATGGAGAAATGGTGCCCTGGCGTGAGGCGAAGACCCACGTCCTGACCCACACCCTGCACTACGGCATGGGCGTGTTTGAAGGCGTCCGCGCCTACAAGGCCGAGCAGGGGACTTCCATCTTCCGCCTGAAGGAACACACCAACCGCCTGTTCGACTCCGCGCACATCATGAACATGACGATCCCGTTCTCGAAGGACGAGATCAACGAGGCGCAACGCGCCGCCGTGCGTGAAAACAACCTGCCCAGCGCCTACCTGCGCCCGATGGTGTTCTTCGGTTCCGAAGGCATGGGCCTGCGCGCCAGCAACCTCAAGGTGCACGTCATCGTCGCCGCCTGGGAGTGGGGCGCATACATGGGCGCGGAAGCGCTGGAACGCGGCATCAAGGTGCGCACCAGTTCCTACACCCGTCACCACGTCAATATTTCCATGACCCGCGCCAAGGCCAACGGCCACTACATCAACTCGATGCTGGCGCTGCAGGAAGCCCTGTCGGGCGGCGCGGACGAAGCCATGCTGCTGGATCCGGAAGGCTATGTGGCCGAGGGTTCGGGCGAGAACATCTTCCTGGTGAAGGACGGCGTCATCTACACCCCCGAGCTGACCGCCTGCCTGAACGGCATCACCCGCAACACCATTTTCCATCTGGCTGAAGACCTGGGCCTGAAGGTGGTGGAAAAGCGCATCACCCGCGATGAAGTCTATATCGCCGATGAAGCCTTCTTCACCGGCACCGCCGCCGAAGTGACGCCGATCCGTGAAGTCGACGGCCGCATCATCGGCTGCGGCAGCCGTGGTCCGGTCAGCACCCGCCTGCAACAGTTGTATTTCGATACGGTGCACGGCCGCAACGCCAAGCATCTGGAGTGGCTGACGCCGGTTCGCTGAACCGCACCCTCCCGGAGCGCCTTCGCGGCGCTCCGACGCCGGTTTTCCCGACTTCCCCAACAGCCTGCAGCCCTTTCCTATGACAGCACCCCTCGTAGTCTGGCAACTGACGGACGGCAAGCCGGGTCATGAACATCAGACCCTGGGCCTGATCCGCGCCATGGAACGGTTGATCCCGGTGCAGACCATCCGCATCGATCTGAGGCAACAGCCGGTGGGCATCATGGATATCCTGATGCGCCGTTTTCCCAACGATTACCCCGAGCCGTCGCTGGTGCTGGGCGCGGGCCACGGCACGCATCTGGCGATGCTGGCGGCGAAGCTGGCCACCGGCGGCCGCACCGTGGTGCTGATGAAGCCCTCGCTGCCGCTGAGCTGGTTTGATTATGTGATCATGCCGCAGCACGACCATCCGCCGCATCAGCCGCATGTCATGGGCACCTACGGCGTACTCAACCCTGTGACGCCGGCGCCGGCCCTGAAAGCCGATCGCGGGCTGATGTTGCTGGGCGGTCCGTCCAAGCGTCACGGCTGGGATGAAGAATCCATGGTCAGCCAGATGAAGGCGGTGCTGGCGGCCAATCCGAACGTGCAATGGCAGATCAGCACCTCGCGCCGCACCCCGGAGCACACTTTCCTAGAAATCCGCAACATCGCCCCGCACGCCAAGGTGTGGTCCGCCAGTGAAACGCCGCAGGGCTGGGTGGAACAGCAGTTGCAGGAAGCCGGACAGGTCTGGGTCAGCGAGGACAGCGTTTCGATGATTTTTGAAAGCCTGACGGCGGGCGGGCAGGTGGGTGTGCTGCAAACGCCGCGTTTGCAGGAAGACCGCATTACCCAAGCCATTGACCAGTTGCTGGTGCAGCGCTGGTTGACCTCGTTCGAGTCCTGGCAGAAGAGCGGCGTGCTGCAACGCGCCCCGCGCTTTTGCGAGGCCGATCGCGTGGCGGACTGGCTGTTGCGTTGTGAAGGGTTGTTGACGACTGCCGCTGCCTAGGTGGCTTTGGCGGCTTTCGTGACTGATTATTGTTTGGGAGCATCGATATGCGTATCTGTCAGGTTCTGGCCAGTTGGGGACATGGCGGTCTGGAAAAGCATGTGGTGGAGCTGGGTAACGCCCTATGCGAGGAGCATGAGGTGGCGGTGATCGCCCACCCCGAGATGCAATCCCGTTTCGATGCGCGTATTACCTTCATCCCGGTGGATTTCTCGCGCGGGCGCTGGTCGCCCGGGCTGCACCGCGACCTGCTGGCGGCGCTGAAGTCCTGGCCGGCGGATATCGTCCATGCCCAGGCCAACAAAGCCGCCAGCCTGGTCGGCCGCTTGCGGCCATTGGTGAAGGCGGGCGGCTTTGTCGCGACGCTGCACAACCAGAAAGGTTCCACCGGCATGTTCCGGCATTTCGACCACGTGATCGCTGTCAGTCCGGGCATTGCGGTGCTGATCAAGAGTCGACCGGTTACCGCCATTTATAACGGCATCCGCGCGCCGCAACCGGTGGAAAACGGGCGTGCGCTGCTGGCGGCGGAATTCGGCTTTGATGCGGCGCGTCCCATCCTGATCGGTGTCGGGCGGCTGGTGGAGGCCAAGGCCTTTGACATCCTGGTGCCGGCGGCGGCGCGGGCCAAGGCGCAGGTGCTGATTGTCGGCGACGGACCGATGAAGTCCGAGCTGGAGGCGGCCATCGCCAAAACCGGCGCCGAGGTCCGGCTGGCCGGATTCCGCACCGACGCCCAGCATCTGATGGCGGCAGCGGACGGTTTCGTGCTCAGCTCGCGCAACGAAGGATTCGCCTACGTGTTTGTCGAGGCGATCCTGGCCAAGCGCCCGATCGTCGCGACCACCATTCCGATGGTGGCCGGTTTCGTGCCGGACGATTTGCTGGCGCCGGTGGAGGATGTCGCCGCGCTGGCCGACCGTTTGACCTGGGCCGTAGAGCACCCCGACGACTGGCGGCAGAAGATGCAACCCTATTTCGACAAGGCCGATAACGAATTGACCTTGCAGGCGATGGTGCGGAAGACCATTGCGGTTTATCAGAATCTGGAGAACAAACACTGATGCGTCAAAATGTCCTGTTCCGCGCGTGGCGTTCGGATGAAGCCTTCGCCACGGTATTCCTGCTGGGTCTGGTCACGCTGGTGCCGACCAATGGACTGGGTTCGGGCCTGCTGAACCTGAGCCTGCTCTGGTACTTCCTGGGGAAGGCGACCCGTCCGGACTTGATGCGGTTCCTGCCCTGGCTGTTGTCGGCGCTGGCTGCGTTGATCCTGTGGTCGGCGTTCGCCATTCGTCCCGTCGCCGCCTTTCATGATGCCTGGACCACCTTGCGGGGCATCCTGCTGCTGTTTCCGGCGCTGTATGTGTCGCGGATGACGCGCGACAGCCTGTTGCAGATCGCCGCCGCGCTCGCGTTACTGTTGCTGATCGGCGTGATGACGCTGTTGGGCGTCAGCCTGTTCAATCACCCCGCCGGCGCCAGTTGGTTGCTGGGCGGCGATGGGCTGGACTGGTATGTCAACCGCAACCGCTTGGGCGTGGGTCTGGGCATGCTGTTCATCATGGTCTATGCGCTGGTGCTGGACTTGCCGCGTTGCGGCGGACGGCGTCTGCTGTCCCTGGGCTTGCTGATCATCCTGACGGCGGCGGTGCTGAATCATGCTCGCGGCACCCTGCTGGGCATGGCGATGGCGGCCAGTGTGATGACGCTGATTGTCGCGCCGCGTCTGGCGGCGGTGGGGCTGATCCTGTCGCTGGCGGTCCTGGGCGTGATTTCGCAGTCCGCCGAACTGCTGAACAAGCTGATCATGCATGGCGGCGGTTTCCTGAACGGTCGCTCGGAAATCTGGGAGGCGGTGTGGAGCCGGATCCAGGCTTCGCCGTGGCTGGGCCACGGCTTGCGCCCCATGCCCTATGACAACGTCCTGCATACGGCCTATCCGGCGGTGGTCAACGCCCACACGCACAGCATCTACCTCGATATCCTTTACGCCACCGGCGCGGTCGGTGCGGTTTTCTGGGCGGCATGGTACGCCACTCTCGCGTTCCGCCTCAGCTCGGCGCCCAGTCGCGGCCTGCCGTTGTTGAAGGTCTGGGGCGCGGGCATGCTGGTGTACATGCTGATGCACGGTCTGGTCGACTTCTCGTTTTATTTCATGGCCACGACCTGTTATCTGGGGGTAGGCCTGACCTGGTTCATGGTGCGTCCGGCAGCGCGGAAGAAACTCGGATGAAAGTCCTGCACATCGCCAACTTCGCCTACAACACGCACGGGGCGTCGTTCTACAACTGCGACCGCAAGTTGTCGGCGGGATGGGTGCGCAACGGGCATTTTGTCTACGAATTCAGCAGCCGCGACATGGCGCGCATGGGCACGGTCTTCCGCAGCAAGCACTGGGGCGGCGGCTGGATGAATCAGGAAATCCTGCGCATCTGCGCGCAGGTGGAGCCGGATCTGGTGCTGTTGGGTCACGCGCAATTGGTGAAGCCGGAAACGCTGGCCGAAATCCGTCGCCTTTACCCGAATACGGCGATTGCGCTGTGGTATGTGGATGCGTTGTTCCACTACCACAAGACCGGCTACATGAAGACCTGGGCGCTGTATCTGGACGTGATCTTCGCCACCACCGGCGGCGAGCTGCTGCGCGATCTGGTGCCGGGGCCGACGGTGCGCGCGTACTTCCCCAACCCGGTGGAGGCCTCGGTGGAAAGCCTGCGCAATTTCGAGCAGCGTGATTTTGTCCGCGAATTCATTTTCTGCGGCTCCGTCGGCGGCGATCCCGAGCGCGAGCAGTACCTGCGCGGGCTGCAACAGGCGCTGGACGGCATCGCCACCTGTTTCTACGGCATGCCGGGCGTGCCTACCGTCAACGGGGTCGCCTATTACCGGGCGCTGGCGGAAGCGCGCATGGGCCTGAACTATTCCCGGCTCAACGATGTCTGCCTGTACAGTTCCGACCGGGTGGCGCAGTTGACCGGCAACGGCCTGTTGACGCTGAGCCCGCGCATTCCCGGCTTCGACCTCCTGTTCCGCGAGCACGAGCTGGCCTACTTCGCGACAACGGAAGAACTGATCGAAAAAGTCCGTTATTATGCCGCTCATCCCGAAGAAGCCGCGACGGTAGCGCGTGCCGGCTGGCAACGGGCCCATGAAGTCTGCGCCGCCGAGCGCGTGGCGAAGTTCATGGAAGAAACCATTTTCGGCAAGCCTTATTCCAGCGACTACGAGTGGCGGAACGAGGTTTACCGCTGACTCCGACGGGCAGTTTTATGGCAACGTGGCTTGAGCACTTCCGGCAGAACCGGGCGCGGCGCGCCGGGCGCAAGGCGGACAAGAAGGAAGAGGCGGGCTTCCTGCAACAGTGGTTCCTGCTGTGCGGCCCGGATGCCGATCCCGCCGCGCCGCCGTCCCCGGAAAGCCTGATGCCGTTGTATCCGCCCGCCGACCGTTTCTGGGCCGACCCCTTCCTCTGGGAAGAGCAGGGCTGCTACTACATCTTCTTCGAAGACTTCCCTTACGCCACCTGGCGCGGCCTGATCAGCGTCATCGAGGTGGATGCGCAGGGACGGGCCATCGGTCCGGCGGCGCCGGTGATTGAGGAACCTTACCACCTGTCCTATCCCTTCCTGTTCCGCCATGACGGCCAGTTGTACATGGTGCCGGAAAAGACGGAAGTGAAACGCGTCGACCTCTACCGCTGCGTGGAATTCCCGCATCGGTGGGAAATCGACCGGACCCTGATCAACGACCTGAAAATGGCCGACAGCACCCTGTTCGAACATGAGGGCCGCTGGTGGCTGTTCGGTTCGGCCAAGACCGGCCGCACCCGCATCAACGAGTCCCTGTTTGCGTTCCATGCCGACAGCCCGCTGAGTACCGACTGGACGCCGCATCCCGGCAATCCGCTGGTGCGCAGCCTGGCCAACGGCCGCTGCGCCGGCACCATTACCTCCGACGGTCGCGGCGGCTGGCTGCGGCCGTCGCAGGACTGCGTGCGCCGTTATGGGCATGGCCTCAATATCAACCGCATCCTGACGCTGACGCCGACCGCTTATCGCGAGGAGACGGTGTGGCATCGCAGCGGCCCGGAGGTCAACCCGGAATGGCGCGCCATGCACCATGTCGACCGTAAGCATGGCCTGGTGGTGATGGACGCGCAGCGCCTGATTCCCCGTCCGCCCGCCGGAGAACCCGCCTGATGTCCGAGCCGACCATCGCCGTGGTGCTGCCGCCGCGCGAGCGCTTCCGACCCCGGGATGCCGGGGCGGTGGCGATGATCGTCCGCGATTTCACGCTGGCCAGCCGCTTTCGTGACCATATTGTCGTGGTGGGTACGGAGACGGAGCCTTTTGCCGATGTCGCGTTCTGCAGCCTGCAAGCGCAAGGCGCGTGGCTGCTGGGCCAGAATCTGGCCTATGTGCGGCAGGTGATCGCCTGGCTGAAGGCGCGGCCCTCGGTGCGGCTGGTGGAGGTGCATAACCGCACCGCGCTGGCCCGCCAGATCAAGCGCGCCTTGCCCGGCCTGAAGGTGACCCTGCACCTGCACAACGACCCGCAGGGCATGAAAGGCGCGAAAACCGCTTCCGAACGCACGGCGTTGTTGCGGCAACTGGACGGACTCTATGCCGTCAGCGGCTATGTACGGCGGCGTCTGCTGGAAGGCGTGACCGAGCCGGGCTGCCCGGTGACGGTGATCCATAACGCGCTGCCGCGCCGTCCGCGCGCCGACGGCTTGAGCCGCCAGCCGTGGCTGGTGTTCGCCGGTCGTTTCATTCCCGAAAAGGGCGTGCTGGAACTGGCGGAGGCGCTGGTCAGGGTGCTGCCGGAATTCCCGGCCTGGCGGGCGGTGTTTCTGGGCGCGGCGGGTTTCGGGCAGCAGGCGGGCGGTTCGCTCTACGAGCAGAAAGTCTACGCGACGCTGGCGCAGGTGGCCGACCGCATCGACCTGCGCGGCCACGTGCCGCAGGAAGAGGTGATGCGGGTGCTGGCGCAGGCCGCCATTTCCCTGACGCCGTCCACCGGCATCGACGCCTTTCCGCGCGTGCCGCTGGAGTCGATGCAGCAGGGCTGCGCGGTGATCGTCTCGGCGATGGGCGGCTTGCCGGAAATTGCCGGCGACGCCGCCGTGGTGGTGGATCCGGTTACCGGCGACACGCTGGCTGACGCGTTGCGGCCGTTGATGGCCGACCCCGCCGCGCTGGAGCGGCTGGCGGCCGCCTGCACCGCCCGCGCCGAGCACTTCCGGGTCGAGACGCTGGTGCAGGGGCTGGATGCCGCGCGCGATTCCTTGCTGGAGATATCCCGATGAGCATGCTGGCCGTGATCGGCAGTGGTCTGGCGGTGGGCGGCGGACTGGCGCTGGCCAACCGCTGGCAATGGTGGCGCGTTCCCAAGCCGGCCGACTGGCCGCGCCTGCTGATGTATCACAGCATCGCCCCGGAAGCCCCCACCGGCATGAACACGCCGCCGGACGTTTTCGCGGCTCAGCTTGCCTGGCTGCAGGCGCAGGGCTACCGTTTCCATACGGTCAGCGAGTTGCTGCACAATCCCGGCCCCAAGGCGGTAGCGCTGACCTTTGACGACGGTTTCGCCAACAATTACGAGCACGCCTTTCCCATTCTTCGCGAACACGGCGCGAAGGCGACGGTTTACCTGGCCCCGGAAATCCCGGAGATCGACCGCCTGACGCCGGCGCAGATTGCCGAGATGCAGGCATCGGGCCTGATCGAGTTCGGCGCGCACAGCGTTCACCACGTCAATCTATCAAAGCTGGACTCTGACGCCGCGCGGGCGGAAATCGCCGGATCGAAAGCGGCGGTCGAGGCGTTGACCGGCCTGCCGTGCACGGCCTTCGCCTATCCTTTCGGACGCTTCAGCGAGGAAACGGCGGCGCTGGTGCGCGAGGCCGGTTTCAGCAGCGCCGTCACCACCAAGAAAAGCATCATTCCGCAGCCCTCGGCACAGCCTTACACCATTCCCCGCATCAGCACCCACGGCGAAATGGACATGGCGCAGTTCCGGGTGGCGTTCAGTCGGGGGAGGTACCGGTTTTGATTCCCGCCAGCGTTTACCTGATCACCAAGAATTGCGAGGAAACCCTCGACGCCACCCTGGCCAGCGTGCAGGATTTTGCCGAAATCGTGCTGGTGGACTCCGGCAGTACCGACCGCACGCTGGAGATTGCCGGGCGCTACGGCTGCCGCATCTGGCACCAGGACTGGCTGGGCTATGCCGGGCAGAAGACGCTGGCGTTAAGCTATTGCACGCAGGACTGGGTCTTGAACCTGGACGGCGATGAAGTGCTGTCGCCGGAACTGAAGGCCGAGATCATCGATTGCATCGAGTATAGCCGCGCTGACGGGCTGGACATTCCCATCCACGATTATTTCCTCGGTTTCCCGCCGCCGCGTTTCGGGCGTTTCAACCGCCGGGTGCGCTTCTTCCGCCGCGCCACCGGCGCGTATGACACCGGCAAGCAGGTGCACGAATCGATCACCGTGCAGGGCGCCGTGAAGCAGGCCGCCGGCGCCATTCGGCATTACGGCGAGAACACCATCGCCATCAAGGTGGACAAGAACAACCTCTATTCCAGCCTGCGCGCTCGGGAAAAAGCGGCCAAGGGCAAGCAGGCCAGTGTGTTGAAGCTGGTGCTGGTCTTTCCGCTGACTTTTATCAAGTCGTACGTATTCCGCCGCGCCTTCCTCAATGGCAAGCGCGGTTTCATTTCCAGCACGGTGAATGCCTTTTACGCCTTCCTGAAGGAGGCCAAGCTGTATGAGGCCAACCTGAAAGCGGGGCAGGGGCAGGACCGGCCCTGAGGCCGGTCGCGGGGCTTACAGCGCCTTGCCTTCGTACTGACGGTCGGCGTGGTAGGAGGAGCGCACCATCGGGCCGCTCCAGATATTGGTGAATCCCAGTTTCCGGCCGTACTCGGCGTATTCCTTGAACTCGTCGGGATGGACGAAACGGTCCACCGGCGCGTGATTCTTCGACGGCTGCAGGTACTGGCCGATCGTTACCAGCTCGACATCGTGCGCGCGCAGGTCGTCAAGCACGGCAAACACTTCTTCCTTCGTTTCGCCAATACCGACCATGATGCCGCACTTGGTGGCCACGTCCGGGCATTCCTGCTTGAAGCGCTTCAGCAGTTGCAGCGAATGCTGGTAATCCGAGCCGGGACGGATGGCCTTGTAGATGCGCGGCACCGTCTCGATGTTGTGGTTGAACACATCGGGCGGGCATTCGCGCATGATGCGCAGCGCGATGTCCATGCGGCCGCGGAAGTCCGGGACAAGGATTTCCATCTTCGTGTCCGGGTTCAGGGCGCGGGTTTCGCGGATGCAGTCGACAAAGTGCTGTGCGCCGCCGTCTTCGAGGTCGTCGCGGTCTACCGAGGTCACCACCACGTACTTCAGCTTCAGGTTGGCGATGGTTTCGGCAAGATGGCGCGGTTCATCGGCGTCGAGGGCGTTGGGGCGGCCGTGGGCGACGTCGCAGAAGGGGCAGCGGCGGGTGCAGATGTCACCCATGATCATGAAGGTGGCGGTGCCGCCGCCGAAGCATTCCGGCAGGTTGGGGCAGGCGGCTTCTTCACAGACGGTATGCAGCTTCTGTTCGCGCAGCAGGCCCTTGATGCGCTGCACCTCGCCGGGATTGCTGACGCGGACGCGGATCCAGTCCGGCTTGCGCGGCAGGGTTTCGGTGGGGATGACCTTGACCGGGATGCGCGCAACCTTTTCCGCGCCGCGCAGCTTTTCGCCCTGCACCACCTTGACTGGATCGTTCATGGTCACCCCCGCTGGATTGAGGGCGGTATTCTAGCGCAAATGATTGCGTCCGGGGGCCTCATGCGGCCAAGGTCGAAGGTGCTCAGCGCTTGCCCTTCTCGATATCGCCGGCTTTCTCCATCAGTTGCAGGACCTGCCAGCTGAAGTCCGGAGCCAGGCGGTTGACCAGTTGGCCGACCTGCGCCAGCTTGCCGGGGAAAATCACTTCCCGGCCCTTTTCCAGCGCCCGCTCCATCTCGTCCAGCACGAAGTCCGGTTCGATCACCAGCCCCGCCTTCCGGCACAGGGCCAGGAATCCGCCCTTATGGTGGGTCTTTTGGGTATCCAATAATGGCGTGTTGACGGCGGGCGGACAGACCAGCGCGATGCGCAGCCCGCTGCCCCGGTTCTCGCGGATCAGCTGGCGGGCGTACATGTTGGTGGCGGCCTTGGTGGCGCTGTAGGCTCCCATCCACGGCGAGGGCAGGTAGCCGGTCAGCGAGCCGAAGATGATGATGTCGCCGGTCTTGCGCGCCAGCATTTCCGGCAGCACTGCCTTGGTCAGGAATACCGTGCCGTCGTAGTTGATGTGCATCTGCCGCACGATCTGGGTGCTGGGCAGTTCGTTGAGCAGGCCCATCGGCATGATGGCGGCGCAATGCATCAGCCGGTCGATCTGGCCGTGGCGGTGCTGGATCTCGGCGATGGTGCGCTCTACATCCACATGCTTCGAGACATCGCAGACATAGGGATGGACATGACGCAGCCCGTGCGCGGTTTCGCCCAGGCCTTTTTCATTGGTGTCGATGATGGCGACATTGACGCCCTGGGCGGCCAGACGGCGGGCGGCAAGACGCCCCAGGCCGCTGGCGCCGCCGGTGACGACGGCCAGATGTCCGTGAAATCCCATGGTATTCCCCCTCCGCGAATCAAAGCAGTAAATGGCACGATCGTCCAATAATGATCTTCTACCCCAATTCCTGCTCGGTTGACAGGGGGTGGACGGCGCGTGGCGTCAATCTTGCAGTCATACCATACCTTTGGCGAATTGCCACGTGGCCCGCCAAGACTGTTAAACTTCACCCATGCGCAGCCTGAAGGAAAGTATCGATGCAAAGCCATTATGATGTTGTCGTCATCGGAGCCGGACCCGCCGGGGAAGGCGCGGCCATGAAGCTGACCAAGGAAGGACGGAAAGTGGCGGTGGTGGATGCCCGTCAGGAAGTAGGCGGCAACTGCACCCATGTCGGCACCATTCCTTCCAAGGCGTTGCGACAGACGGTCTTCAACATCATGCGCTACCAGCGCGATCCCTTGTTCCAGCGGGTTGGCGAATTGCGCAACGTGCCGGTGTCGCAAGTGCTGGCGCGGGCGAAGAACATCATCCAGGAACAGGTCAGCGTCCATACCCGTTTCTATGACCGCAACCGCGTCGACCTGCACCACGGCCAGGCCACCTTTGTCGATCCGCATACCCTGCGCATCAAGACGCTGGAAGGCGGCAAGGAGCTGGTGACCTTCGACCAGGCGGTGATCGCCACCGGCAGCCGCCCGTACCAGCCGGAAGACATTGATTTCAAGCACCCGCGCGTGTTCGACAGCGACAAGATCCTGTCGCTGGATTATCCGGTGCACAAGTTGATCATCTACGGTGCGGGCGTCATCGGCTGCGAATATGCCTCCATCTTCGTCGGGCTGGGCTACAAGGTCGATCTGATCAACACCCAGAACCAGTTACTGTCCTACCTGGACGATGAAATCGCCGACGCGCTGTCGTATTACCTGCGCGAGCTGGGCGTGTTGATCCGCCATCAGGAACAGTACGAAAAGCTGGAAACCTTCGATGACTGCGTGGTGATGCACCTGAAGTCGGGCAAGAAGATCAAGGCCGACGCCATCCTCTGGTGCAACGGCCGCACCGGCAATACCGACACGCTGGGGCTGGAGAATGTCGGCCTGACCGCCAACAGCCGCGGCCAGCTTGCCACCGACCGCCAGTACCGCACCTCGGTGCCGCACATTTTTGCCGTGGGTGATGTGATCGGCTATCCGTCACTGGCCTCGGCGGCCTATGACCAGGGACGTTGCGTCGGCGCGCACATGACCGGCACCGGCGACATGGAACATGTCGATGACGTCCCGACCGGTATTTACACCATTCCCGAGATTTCCTCGATCGGCAAGACCGAGAAGCAGCTGACCGAGGAAAAGGTGCCCTACGAAGTCGGGCAGGCCTTTTTCCGGCATCTGGCGCGCGCGCAGATTACCGGCGAAACCGTGGGCATGCTGAAAATCCTCTTCAATCGCGACACGCTGGAAATCCTGGGCATTCATTGCTTTGGCAACAACGCGGCGGAAATCGTCCATATCGGCCAGGCGATCATGCAGCAGAAGGGAGGGGGTAATTCGCTTAAGTATTTTGTGAACACCACCTTCAATTACCCGACCATGGCGGAAGCCTATCGGGTGGCGGCGCTGAACGGGCTGAACCGGTTGTTCTGAGCGCAGTCTCGCAGGCATGAAAAAGGCCCGGTATAACCGGGCCTTTTTCATGGGGGAAGCCGTTACTCGAAGAACTTGTAGGGCAGGGGATCCTTTTGGTCCTTGTCCTTGTACTTCGGCAGGTCCAGCATCCGGCCCATGCCGATCATGTTCGCGTAGGGGCCTTTGCCCTGCACGAAGTTGACAGCCCAGGCGGGGGAAATTCCACCCGGATCGATGAAACCTTCCGCTTCCAGCTTGGTCTTGTTCGGCCCCATCGGCGTCCATTTGACGGTGTAGTTCTCGGCTTCCATGCGAACGTACGGCGGCTTGGAAGGCAGATAGTCCGGCAGGGCGGACATGCGGATCAGCACGTAGGGCCGCTTGCTGCTCATGGGCTCAATGACGGCGCGCATGATGACATCGCGGTCGGGCAGACCCACCGGGGCGTTGTGCACCATGTAGAAGATGAATTCCTTTTCAGAGACCCGCTTCAGGAACTTGACCTCTTTAACTTCGAAGTACCATTTCGGATAACTTTCAATATCGGATTGAACGCGCGCCAGATCTTCGATGGGGGAACTGAAAACAGCTTCCACGCGGAATGAACGGATATTCTTGCCTTCTTCATTCTTCACGAAAACCTTGATGTCGCGCATGCGGTCATTTTTGGTCATGCGCCATTCGTTTTTGGCGGTTCCGGAGTCCCGCAGTTCATCCAGATCGTCGCGCGCTGCGAGCGCTGCGGTCGGAAGGCTGGCGGCCAGCAGCATTCCCAGAAGGATTTTTTTCATGTGTGCCTCATTGTCTTTTTGCACATGTCCGACGCCAAGCGCCACCCTGGACAACTGTGCAGATGGGATGAATTGCTCCCTTACGTTTCAGCTATAGCTTCAAATGTGAACAGCGTCAAGCCAAAGGGGATTGAAGGCGCGGTCAACAGGATGAAGTTGAAGTAAAACATTAACAATTGACTAAAAGTATTGATACAAAAAGAAAACAGCCCCACCAAAAGGAGGGGCTGCCTGACCGGCGGCTCAGGCTTCGTTGGCCTTTTGCCCCTTGTGGTAGGTGGTGTAGACATAGACGGGAATGGACAGGCTGCCCAGATGCTGCTGGATGAGCGGGTAGACTTCGTCCCAGTCCAGACCGCCGACGCCGGTGGACAGACGCGGCAGGGCGACGCTGCTGAACTTCTCGCTTTCAATCAGCTTGTGCAGTTCCTTGAGGGCGTGATTGACGTGCGCGGTGGTGGCGCGGCCGGGTTTCTGGCCGTGATCGTAGGCGGCTTCCTGCGTCAGCAGGTTGACCACCACCTTGCCGTCCGAACCCATCCACGACCACAACGTACCCGCCTTCGGATGCTGGGTCTGGCAATAATGACGGAAATCCTTGTACAGGCTGGGCCAGTTCTCGCGCAGGGAATGGGCCAGGCCGACGGCGAAATCGTCATTGGGGGCGATGCCGTGGGCAATGACCTGAGCGTTGCTGAGGAGGATGTCGCCGGATACTTCGATGATCATGTTGGCTACCTTGTGATGGAGTGAATCTTCACTTTAACCATACAAATAATAGGCCTATGAAAGCAAGGGAAATTGCAAGTATATTGTTAATAACATACTGTTTTAGAAGGTCTTTTCCAGGGCGAGACGGATGCCTTCTTCCAACGCCTGCCATGAGGGCATGACGGTGGCTTCCCGCTGGACGGTGGTCATCTGCAGGCCGGTGTAGCCGCAGGGATTGATGCGGGTGAACGGTTCCGGGTCCATGTCCACGTTCAGGGCGAAACCGTGGTAGGAGCAGCCCTTGCGGATGCGCAGGCCGAGCGAGGCGATCTTGCGGGTATCGACATAGACGCCGTGGGCGTCGCGGTCAGCGCGGGCGGCAATGCCGTGCTGCCGCAGCACGTCCACCAGGCAGTCCTCGATGAACTCGACCAGTTCGCGCACGCCGGTGCCGGTGCGGCGCAGGTCGAACAGGCAGTAGCCGACCAGCTGGCCGGGGCCGTGATAGGTTACCTGGCCGCCGCGATCGGTTTTCACCACCGGAATGTCGCCGGCGGCGAGGATATGCTCGGGCTTGCCCGCCTGACCCAGCGTGAATACCGGCGGATGCTGCACATACCAAAGTTCGTCCGGGGTGTCCGGCGTGCGTTGGTCGGTGAAGTCGCGCATGGCCTGCCACACGGTCTGGAAGTCGCCGCTGACATGCCGGACGGTCAGCATCGGTCAATACACCAGCTTGATTTCGGGCGCGGCGTTGAAGGCGGCGTAGAGGGCGTTGATCTGTTCCCGGGTTTCCAGATAGACCTCGATGGTCACCGACAGGTACTTGCCGCCGCTGGACGGACGCATGGTGATGGTGGACGGGTCGAAGCCGTTGCAGAGCCGGCCGGCAATTTCCGCCGCCACCTGCGCCAGCGGGTACTGCATTTCCCCCATGACCTTGAAGGTATGGTGGCAGGGCAGTTCCCACACGTCGATGTTATGGACCAGATGCGGCTCGGGCGTGGACATGGCGGATCTCGCAATACAGAAGGTATGCCCCCAAGATCGGGGCATGACGGAGGGATTCAAGGAGTTGCGGGAATTATAGTGCGGATGGCGCATCAAAGGGAGAGGAGGCGTCTCCGGGATGGATGCCGTACCCCTCTCCCCAACCCTCTCCCACAAGGGGAGAGGGAGCTATCAACGGCCGCCCTTGACGAACTGCGCGGTAACCGCAGCGATGCGCGCGCCGAAGAGGCGGGCGGTTTCCAGATCGCCCGGCAGCGGGCCTTCTTCCGGCGAAGCATCGGACGGCGATTGCGCCAGCGCGCCGCCGGAACCGGCCAGCCAGTTGATGTCGTTGCGGGTGGCGGATTTGCTGTTGGAGGGCAGCAGGCCGGTGCCGACCCAGACCATGCCGTGCTGCATCGCCAGCGTCCACAGGTACTGGATGGAGGCGTACTTGTCGCCATTGATGGAGGCGGAGTTGGTGAAGCCGGCGGCGATCTTGTCCTTCCACTTCTGCTGGAACCAGGGCTTGGAGGTGGCGTCCGCGAAAACCTTGAACTGGCCGGAGACGTTGCCCATGTAGGTGGGCGCGCCGAAAACGATGGCGTCGGCGGCGTCGAGGGTGGCCCAGTCCTCGGCGCTGATGTCCTGGACGGCGATGAGGCTGACGGCGGCTCCGGCGTTGCGCGCGCCTTCGGCGACGGCTTCGGCTTGCTTCTTGGTGTGACCATAACCGCTGTGGTAGGCGATGGCGATGGCGGTAGTCATGATGTGTTCCCCTTGGGTGGTCGGATGGGTCTGAGCTGGCCCGATATCGCCATGGTAGAAGGGGGCCGGGACCGCGCCTAGCGTCATCAGGACGAAAGGGGTGTTCTGGTTATGGAAACACCGGCGGGGTCTCCTGTCATGGGCGTGCCTGCGCCCACCGGAATTTTATTTTGCAAATCGTGCATCCATTCGGGAATTCGCTGCGTAAAGGTAGATGCAGGAACAGTAATGCGTGAAAGGCGCATCGGACTGTACCGCGCAGAACCATTTTCCAGGAGAAGGACATGCACACTATTCATTCCCGCCGTTTTGTCATGACGACACTGGCCGCCGCCTTGCTGGGCATCGCCGGCACGGCTTTCGCCTCCAGTCACCGCGAGGCCCCGGGCATCACCAAATCGCCGAAAGTCGATGCCAGCGATTTTTACATGTTCCGCAGCTATGAGGCGAACCGGGCGGGCTTTGTCACCCTGATTGCCAACTACCTGCCCCTTCAGGATGCCTATGGCGGTCCCAACTATTTCTCGCTGGACCCCAATGCCTTGTATGAAATCCACATCGACAACAACGGTGACGCCAAGGAAGACCTGACTTTCCAGTTCCGGTTCAAGAATACGCTGGCGGATCTGAAAGTGCCCGTCAACGGGGTCAATGTCTCCGTGCCGCTGCTGAACATCGGAGCCATCAGCAACAGCGACAACAGCGCCCTGAATGTGCGGGAAACCTACACCATTGATCTGGTGAAAGGACCGCGACGGGGCGGGGTGCGCGCGGCGGTCACCAATGCCGCCAATCAGGCCACCTTCCAGAAGCCCGCGGACAATATCGGCAGCAAGTCGATTCCCGGTTATGCCGATTATGCCCGCAAGTTCATCCAGAACATCAACGTGCCCGGCTGCAGCACGCAAGGGCGCGTCTTTGTCGGGCAGCGCAAGGACCCCTTTGTGGTCAATCTGGGTGAAACCTTTGACCTGGTGAACATCCAGGCCCCGGCAACCGCCTTCGATCCGGCGGCCGAGGACAAGGGGCTGGACGCGCTGGCCGACAAGAATGTGACCACGATCGCCCTGGAACTTCCCATCAGTTGCCTGACCAGCAACGGCGAGCCGGTGATCGGCGCCTGGACAACCGCCAGCCTGCGACAGGCGCGCCTGCTGAACCCCAATCCGAAGAGCGACAACAATTCGGCCAGCGCCGAGGGCGGCGCCTGGACCCAGGTGTCGCGACTGGGCATGCCCCTGGTCAACGAAGTGGTCATCGGCCTGAAGGACAAGGATAAATTCAATGCCAGCAAGCCGGTCAACGATGGCCAGTTCGCGACCTACGTGACCAATCCCACCTTACCCGCGCTGCTGCAGATCCTGTTTGGCAGCGCCGGGGTGAAGGCCCCCACCAATTTCCCGCGTAATGATCTGGTGGCGGCGTTCCTGACCGGCGTGGACGGCCTGAACAAGCCCAAAAATGTGGTGGCCTCGGAAATGCTGCGCCTGAACACCGGCATCGCGCCGGCCGCCAAGGCGGACCAGAAGCGCTTGGGGGTGATTGGCGGCGATAACGCCGGTTTCCCCAACGGTCGTCGTCCGGGCGACGATGTGGTGGATATCGCCCTGCGCGTGGTGATGGGGCGCTTGTGCGTGCTCAATATCGGCTGCAAGCCTTCGGATGCGGTTTCCGGCGGCATCGACTTCACGGACGGCGCCCTGCAAAGCCCGATGCAGTTTGATGACACCTTCCCGTACCTGAAGCCGGCCTTGCCCGGCTCGCCCGCCACCATCCGCTAAGCCCCGGGAGCGCATCATGAAAAAGCTGGCAATCATCACGTTGGGCATGCTGTTGCTGTCGGCCTGCAACAGCAATCGCGATCCTGTGGCCACACAGGCCGCTATGCCCGCCACCGACGCGTTTACCGCACAGGTACAGGCTCAGGCCGCCACCGCGCCGGAGGACACGGAGCCGCAGGACATCAGCGCCGTGGTTCTGAATACCCCGGAAGATGCCGAGCCGGTGGCGGTGAACTGACAGGAGCCTGCCATGTTTTATGTGCTGTGCATAATACTGGCGGCGCTTGTCGGAAGCGGGGCTCATGCCGAGCCCCGCATTCCGCGCTCGCCGGCGGAGGTCATTGCGCATTTGCCGCAACGGCCCGCCATTTTGCGTGCCGACCGTAACAGTTCCCCCGGCGCTGACACGGTCGAGGACAGCCTGGAACAGGTTACGCAGTTGATGGCGCAGGCGCACCGGACGGGTGACCCGCGCTACATGGGCTATGCCGAAGCCGTGCTGGGGCGGATAGCCCAAAAACCGCCCTTGCCGGATGAGGTGCTGCTGTTGCAGGCGCGCATCCATCAATTCAATCACCGCTTCGGCAATGCGCTGATTGACCTTACCCAGATCTTGCAGCATGACCCGCATCATCCGCAGGCCCTGCTGCTGCAAGCGTCGATCTATCAGGTGCGTGGCGAGTATGCGTTGGCCCGTCAGGGCTGCCAGCGTATCCGGAGCCTCGCGAACCTGTCATTGGCCCTGATTTGCGAGGCTCAGGTTGACGCCATGAATGGCCGCGCCAAGCCGGCGGAAAAAACGCTGGCGAGCCTGCTGACGGTTGCCGACAGCCTCGCCCCCGACCAGAAAGTCTGGTTTTTCCTGGGATACGGCGATCTGTTGCTGCGTCTTGGCGAAGTGCGGCGCGCGGAGCAATTGTACCGCCGCCTGCCGGTACAGGATCCGGCAGTGCGCGCCGCACTGGCCGATGTACTGTTGCGCCAGCACCGTCCCGCCGAGGTGATGACCCTGCTGGAAGGGGACCGCCAGCAGGACGGCCTGTTGCTGAGACTGGGGCTGGCCGAGAAGGCGCTGGGGCTGGCCAGCGCCGGTCAGACCATCGCCGCGCTGGATGCGCGTTTCAAGGCCTTGCGCTTGCGGGGCGAGGTCAGTCATTTGCGCGAAGAGGCCATTTTCGCGCTCTACCTGAAAAATGACCGGAGCAAGGCCCTGGCGCTGGCGCGCGCCAACTGGCTGCAGCAGCGCGAAACCCCGGATTTTGAAGTCTATTGGCAGGCTGCGCTGGCCAACGATTCCGAAAGCGACCGGGCCGTGCTGAAAAAATGGATGCTGGGCAGCGGTTTCCAGGATGACAGTTTGCTATCGGGGCATGCCGCCCGTCAGGAGGGAGCCTCGTGATCAGGATCTTCATTTTGCTGTGGCTGTGGCTGTGTCTGGGGGGGCTGGCGCAGGCGCACAAGGCCAGCGACAGTTACCTGACCCTGGATACCGGCAAGGGCGGGCAGGTCGGGCTGCGCTGGGACATTGCCGTCAGCGACCTGGATCTGTTGCTGGACCTGGACCGGAACCACGACCGTGAGTTGACCTGGGGAGAGTTGCAGGCGCGAACAGCCGATATTACCGCACTGGTCAGAAGCGCCCTGAGTGTGCGGCGGGGCGACGTGGCTTGCCAATCCTGGCAGTTCGCGCCGTTGATGACCGATGAGCACTCGGATGGCGCTTATGCCGTGATACAGATGCGGGGCGACTGTCCCGCGCAGGGAGACTGGTCGTTGCAGTACCGCTTGCTGCAGGCCGAGGACCCCAGTCATCGCGGTATCGTCCTGTGGCAACCGGCAGGCGCGGCCGCCCAGACACGAATCGTCGCGGCCTCCGCGGAGCCGCTGACGTTGATCCAGCCCAGCCACAGCCTGACCTTCCGTGATTTCTGGAAGGAGGGCGTGTTTCATATCTGGAGCGGCTACGACCATATCCTGTTCCTGTTGTCCCTGCTGCTGCCGGTTGTCCTGATCCGGCAGGGCGGGGGCTGGCAGCCGGTCAGCCGCTGGCCGTCGGCCTTGCGGGACGCGGCCGGGATTGTCACGGCATTCACGCTGGCGCATTCCTTGACGCTGGTGCTGGCCGCACTGCAATGGGTGCATTTGCCCTCCCGGCTGGTCGAGTCCGCCATCGCCCTGTCCGTCCTGGTGGCCGCCATGCACAACCTGAAGCCTGTGCTCGACAAGTGGCGTTTCCTGATGGCCTTTGCCTTCGGCCTGATCCATGGCTTCGGCTTTGCCAGCGCCCTGACCGATCTCAGTACCCGCTCCGACTCCTTGCTGGTTGCCTTGCTGGGCTTCAATCTGGGCGTGGAAAGCGGGCAGTTGCTGATCGTCGGCCTGTTTGTACCGGCGGCCTACGTCCTGCGGCGCTCGGCGCTGTACCAGCGCGCGGTGGTTACGGGCGGGTCAGTCGCCATTGCGGTGGTGGCGGGATTGTGGCTGGGCCAGCGAATTCTGAACGTAGTATGGATACCGGGATAAATGACAGATGATCTGACGGTTTTGCTGGGAAAAACCGCATTGGGCGACCAGCGCGCCTTCGAACAACTGTACCGCCTGTCCGCTCCCAGGCTGTACGGTCTGGCCCTGCTGGTGACCCGGCGCAAGGATCTGGCGGAGGAGGCCTTGCAGGATGCCTATGTCAGTATCTGGCATTCCGCCCACAGTTTTGCGGCGGAGCGCGGCAGCGCGCATGCCTGGCTGAGCACCATCGTGCGCAACCGTTGCCTGGATAAGCTGCGCCGCCAGAAACTGCCTCCGACGGATCTGAGCCCGCGCGAGTGGGAGGAGATTGCGGCCGACTGCCTGGAGCCCTCCGAGAGCGTGGAGGCGGCCGCGGAGATCCGCCGGCTCAATCAGTGCCTGACCCATCTGGATGACAACCAGCGCCGGTCGGTCGTGCTGGCGTACCTGCAGGGCCTGTCGCACAGCGAGCTGGCGGTGCGCATGCAGGCCCCCCTGGGGACCGTCAAGGCGTGGGTCAGGCGCGGTATGGACAAATTGAAAGGGTGTTTGCAGCTATGAACTATCAGCAGCCCGAATTGCAGCGACGCCTTGCGGCGGAATATGTATTGGGTACCTTGCAGGGCGGCGCCAGAGTGCGTTTTGAGGCGCTTATGGCCGAACAGCCCGCCTTGCGGCGTCTGGTTCAGGCGTGGGAAATGCGTCTGGCGCCGCTGGCCGTCCAGGTCCGGCCGCAACCCTTGCCGGACACGCTGTGGCCCGGCATCAGCCGTCGTCTGGGCTTCAGTGAGTCGAAAACGCCGGCCCGCATGCCGTTCTGGGCATGGTGGGCCTGGGGGGGCAGCATGACGGCGGCCTTCATCACGGGCCTGCTGGTATGGCGTCTGTGGATGGATCCGCAGGCAGCCCTGCCGGTCTATCGTGATCTGGCGGTGTTGAGTACCGACAAGGCCGAACCGGCCTGGATTGTGCGCATGAGCGCCGATGGCCAGACCCTGAAGCTGACCGGGCTGCAGAAAACGGTTGTGCCTTCTGACCGTGACCTGGAGCTATGGGTGGTGGCCCGCGAAAAGCCCTTGTCGTTGGGGGTGATCCGCAGGCAGGAACAGGATGGGGAGCTGACATTCACCGCAGCGCAACGTCAGCGTTTGGGAGAAGGCCGGATTCTGGCGATCAGTCTGGAACCTCGCGGCGGGTCGCCAACCGGCAGTCCGACCGGGCCGGTGCTGTTTACCGGCAAGATGGTGCTTTGACGCTCCGCTGGCGGCATCAGGAGCGCCAAGGCGCTCCTGATGCCGGATGGTCTCAGAACAGGCTGGCGAAGAACTTCTTGATGTGGTGCCAGGCGCGCACGAAGAAATTGGCTTCCTCGACCGGCTGCAGCGCCACCAGCGCTTGTTCCGCGACCGGCTTGCCGTCCAGCGTCACCACGACCTTGCCGACTTCCTGACCAGCCTTGATCGGGGCGTCCAGCGAGGCGGGCAATTGCAGGCTCAGCTTGAGCTGGTCCTTTTGACCGCGCGGCAGCGTCACGTTCATGTCGTTGGCCAGGCCCACCGACACGGTGTCCGCCTTGCCGAACCAGACGACGGGCTTGCCCAGTTCCTGGCCCTTCGGGCGCACCTGAGCGGTTTCGAAGTTGGCGAAGCCCCAGTTGAACAGCGCGCGGGTCTGGTCGGCGCGGGCTTGCATGGTGGGCGTGCCCATCACCACCGAGATCAGGCGCATGGGGCCGCGCTTGCTGGAGGCGGTCAGGCAGTAGCCGGCTTCTTCGGTATGACCGGTTTTCAGGCCGTCGACGGTGGGGTCGGTGTAGAGCAGGGCGTTGCGGTTGCCCTGCTTGATGTTGTTGAAGGTGAACTCCTTCTCGGAGTAGATCGGGTAGTACTTGCTGCTGTCGTGGATGATGGCGCGCGCCAGCACCGCCATGTCGTGCGCGGTGGTGTAGTGGTTGGGGTCGGAGAGGCCGGTGGCGTTGGCGAAATGGGTGCCGTTCATGCCCAGACGTTTGGCTTCGGCATTCATCAGCTCGGCAAAGGCCGGCTCGTTGCCGCCGATGTGTTCTGCCAGCGCCTTGGAGGCGTCGTTCCCGGACTGGATGATGACGCCGCGCAGCATGTCGATGACCGGCGCGGTCGTATTGACCGGCACGTACATGCAGGACTCGGCGCTGGTGCCGCGGCACCAGGCGGACTCGCTCATCATCACCGGATCGGTTTCCTTCAGCGTGCCCTTGATCAGGCGCTGTTCCACCAGGAAGCTGGTCATCATCTTGGTCAGCGAGGCCGGGGCCAGGCGCTGGTCGGGGTTGGACGAAGCGAGGATCTGGCCGGAATCGTAGTCCATGACCACGAAACCCTTGTTTTCAAGCACGGGCGCGGCGGGAACGATGGTGGCGGCGTTAACGATGGAGGCGGTGAAGGCGGCGAAGCCGAAGGCAGCAAGCGTGCGGGCCATGATGCGTGCGTTTCCTTGATTGGGGGGTATGGGATGGTTCGATGGCAAGGATTCTAGCACTGTTGCATGGGGCTTTTTGTACAGCTTGCTTGACAAGGTGAAGATCGAATTCCGGCGGTGGCGAAAGCCGAGGGGCAGGGATGCGGACAGCCTGCCGGTCGGGGCGGCAGGTGTCCGGGTTTCAGGGTCAGGCGGCGTTGGCGGCCGCGATGGAAAGTGTGGCCGTACCGGATTGACCGTACTTCGCCAGCAGCTCGGCCCGGCGCTGCGGATCGAGGTTGATCCGTGACAGATCGCCCCGGTAGTGCGCCACCAGTTTCGGGTCCATGATCTTGTACCACAGCGGCGGAATGTAGGCGGCCAGCCACATGGCGGGATAACCGGCCGGCAAGCGCGGGGCGGTCTCGAAATGGCGCAGCGACTGGTAACTGCGCGTCGGGTTGGCGTGATGGTCGCTGTGACGCTGCAAATGGTAGGTCAGCAGGTTGGACAGGATGAAGTTGCTGTTCCAGCTGTGCTCGGGCAGCGTGCGCTCGTACTTGCCGTTTTCATCCTGACGGCGCTTCAGGCCGTAGTGCTCCAGATAGTTCACCACCTCCAGCAGGCTGGCGCCGTAAGCGCCTTGCGCCACCATGAACGGGATGGCGCGCGGCCCGCAAATCGCCGTCGCCGCGCCGACCAGTCCGGCGCTGATCGCCCAGCCTTGCAGCAGTTCGTTTTCCAGACTCCAGAAGGACTTGCCCTTGCGCTCCAGACGCTGCTTTTCGATGTCGATGGCCGACTTCAGGCTGCCGATGACGGTGCGCGGCAGGAACTTCCAGAAGCTTTCCCCCATGCGGCTGGACGCGGGGTCTTCCGGCGTGGCGACGCGCTTGTGGTGGCCATAGTTATGTTCCACCCGGAAATGGGTATAGAAGGTCGGGGCCAGCGCCAGCAGCGAGGCGTTGCGATTCTCGCTGTCCTGCTTGTGGCCCAATTCGTGGGCGGTGTTGATGCCCAGGCCGTTCATCGTACCGACGCTCATGGCGATGCCGATGCGGTCGGCCAGCGGCACGTTCTTGCGCGTGGCCGCCCAGCAACCGAACAGCGTCACGGCAAATTGCGTGGGGATGAAAGCCTTGACCAGCCGGTTGTAATAGGGGTCCTGCTCCAGCCCGGGAATGGCGTCTTCGGGCGGGTTATGGGTGTCCTCGCCGATCAGTTGGTCCAGCGCGGGGATGATGACGTTGTGCATGACGGGGCCTGCCCAAGCCAAGGCACGCAGTTTTTTCGGGGCAACGGCGTAGGCGGCCAGCATGGCGGCACCAATCACCGGCTGGGCCGCTCCCAGCATCCACAGATGGCGCTTGCGGTCTTTCCAGCCGGACGGATGGATGGGGGTGGCGGCCTGAATAGCCTGTTCGGGTGCTTGCGAGCCCATGTTATTCACCTTCTGTGCGGGGTTTGCGATGAGGTTGAGCATAGGCGTGGCTACGCCGCGGCGACAGGTTCGGGATTGACAGGCAGGGGTCATTTTTTGACAATCCGGTCATTGCCGATCCTTCCAAAAGCATAAAAAGACGGGGAGTTGCCTGCCATGACGTCCAAAGATGTGTTTCTTCCTGGGTATTACTTGCGCCAGCTGACCGAGCTGGTCGGCAATGCCGGTGTTGATACCGTAGCCTGGCTGGCGCGCGCGGGTCTGACTCCGGAGGGGCTGGATGAGGCGGCGGTCGGGTTTTCCCTGTCCGGTTTCCTGCTGCTCATGGAGGATGCGGTACGCCTAACGGGCGAACCCGCATTGGGGCTGCTGCTGGGGTCGCGGCTGCTGGGCAATACACATGGCGTGCTGAGCTATGCCGCGTTGAACGGCGGCTCGTTGCGGCAGGTGCTGGGATTGCTGGAGCAATTTCTGGCCTTGCGCATCACGTTGGTGGCGATGAGCCAGGAAGAGCAGGACGGGATGTTGCGGGTGTGTTTCCGGGAGAGTGTACCTTTGGGGAAAACCCGGCGCATGGGGCTGGAAACGGTGGTGCTGTCGATCCGCAACATTCTCGACTTCATTACGATGGGGGCGTGTCAGGTGCGGGAGGTGGCGTTTGACTTTGCCGGGTCCGACGCGGATGCGCGGCTGGCGGCGGAATTCTGCAAGTGCGGGGTGCGTTACGGGGCGGGCTGGACGGGGTTTTCATTGCCGATGGCGCAACTGGATATGCCGTTGAGGATGGCCGATCCGGCGGCGTTCAGCGAGGCGGTGGAGATTTGCCGCCGTGAGCTGGAGAAGATGACGCGGCAGGTGTCGATGGCGGCGCGGGTGCGGCGGTTGATGCTGGAGCAACAGAACGGGTTTCCGTCGTTGCAGATGGTGGCGCGGTTGTTCCATTTGACGCCGCGCACGCTGCATCGGCGGTTGATTGAGGAAGGGACGTCGTTCAAGCAGGTGCTGGAGGAGGTGCGGCACAGGCTGGCGCTGGAGCATTTGAAGTCGGGGCGGTTGTCGATTCAGGAGATTGCGTTTTTGCTGGGGTATTCGGATGTGGCGAATTTCAGGCGGGCGTTCAAGCGGTGGGAGGGGGTGGCGCCGTCGGGGGTGAGGGCGGTGAGCGGCTGATTTTGTGATAAAACAGCGTAGTGCTTCTGAGGCCGCGCGGAGTGCGGGGATGGATATATAAAGCATTATCCTCGTATTGATAGAGGAAATATTTTAAAGAGGGAAAAGGTTTATGGTACATAATTCCGAGCTGAAGTCTTATGCAATGCATGAGGCCAATGAGATTGCTGATGGCGACAGTACATATCTGGCTGCGATAGAGAATAAGGAGGTTGGTGGTTTTGTGGCGGGAACGCTTGTTCATACGGATAAGGGATTAGTTTCTATTGAGAATATTCAGGTTGGCGATATGGTATTGTCCAAGCCGGAAGGCTTATTTGGCAAGCCTTTGTTTAAATCTGTTGTGAAGAAATTTGCGTATGAAGATAATCCGATATGGGTTGTTTTTGCGATAAATACAAATACATTAAAGATAGATTGTTTGATCTCGGCCTATAACCAACGGTTTTGGGTTGATGGTATAGGATGGATACCGGCCGAATTCGTTAGACCAAATAATTTTCTTAAGTATGCTGACGAAGATTCGACATGTTTTGTAATAAAGTCAGAGCCTCTATATAAGGCGATAGTTAACAATGAGGCTAGGGTTTGGATGTTTGTTGATCGTTCTGTAGATGCCGGTGTGTTTATCGATATCAATTCGAGTGACCCCGGAGCTCCCTATGCAAAATATTTTTTGGAATCAGAACAGGGCAGTGGATCTTTGCCTTTTGATGATGGGTACATTCAAGCGTATGAAAAGCATACGGCGAAGGTTTATGATTTTGAGATTTCTCAATATAACACTTATTATGTCGGTGATTATGGTGTTTTGGTCAGCAGTTCAAGCGGTTATGAATCTGAGCCAGTCAATATAAAATTCCATCAGTCTTATGAGGAAGGATGCGAATGCCAGCAGGAGGAACGCAATAATACGGTCGCTGATTGTGATGCTGACCATGATGAATCAAATTGTTGCGCGGTGGCAGAGAAACGAGTAGGCGGTTTTGTAGCGGGAACGCTTGTTCATACGGATAAGGGTTTGGTTTCTATTGAAATAATTCAGCCCGGAGATATGGTTTTATCCAAGCCGGAAAGTGATGTTGGTGAAATTTCATTCAAGCCAATCTTGAAAATATTTAAATATACGGATAAGCCACTTTGGGCTATTTTTGCAATCAACTGTAAAACAGAAAGCATGGAGTGCATTATATCAGCCTATAGTCATCAATTTTGGGTTAATGAAAGTGGATGGATGGCAGCTGAGAAAATATGTACGGGGAAATATCTTGGTTGTATTGATGCAGGCGATGAATGCTTCGTTCTTAAATCGGAGCCACTATATAATTCTGTTGTTGGAGACGAAGTTAGAGCGTGGATGTTCGTAGACCGCTCAGTTGATGAAGGGGTTTACATCAGATTTGATGCAAATGACCCTGGCGAAATGTACAAAAAATATTTCTTCAGCTCCAATCAAACTTGGGGTAACTTGCCTGGCGCTGATGATAGTGTTTATAAAAACGAAACGTATAAATCGACAATTTTTGATTTGGAGGTGGGTGATAATGGAGCTTATTATGTCGGTGTTGATGGTTTTTTTGTACATAACAAAAATTGATACATATGCTGTTACCTGCTAATTTGATGAAGTCTCCCGTGTCGTCACGAGTGGCCGCTATTGAACCCAAAAGTAAATCATATAAACTGTACAGTGACAGTATTCACCTGACACCCGCCCCCGGCGGGTTGTTCATTTAAGCAGCTTTTTTGGTGCTTGGCTTCTCCTGTTTGGTGGTGTTG